>NZ_JBBCRO010000003.1:0-675737 GCF_037149395.1 Pantoea sp. USHLN298 | reverse complement strand
GCTGTAGCGCGGTGGTCCCACCTGACCCCATGCCGAACTCAGAAGTGAAACGCCGTAGCGCCGATGGTAGTGTGGGGTCTCCCCATGCGAGAGTAGGGAACTGCCAGGCATTATATCAGTGAAGAAGCCCCGCACAGCAGTGCGGGGCTTTTTTACGTCTGAAGATCGCCAATTCTCCCCGCTGGCTGCTGTTCTCACCTCACCGTTGCTGGGCAAAATTATTGCTGTCTGCCCCGAACAACTCGCTGATTTTCCAGCAATTAGCGATGTAGCTCACATTTATAATCTCGGAATACACCGCCTTTACCCGTAGTGAACTTAAATGCTTTACTCACTTCTTTAAATGCTGCTAATCAGCAAGGAACAGAGGCAAGGCATGACACCCATAAATAATAAAGGTCAGACAGAGGATACCAAAAAGCGCATCTGGGCGATCGTTGGCGCCTCATCGGGTAACCTGGTGGAGTGGTTCGACTTCTACGTCTACTCATTCTTCTCCCTCTATTTTGCCCATATCTTCTTCCCGCAAGGCGATACCACCACGCAACTCTTACAGACGGCCGGCGTATTTGCTGCCGGATTCCTGATGCGACCTATCGGCGGCTGGCTGTTCGGCTACATCGGTGACAAGCACGGGCGCAAAAGCTCCATGCTGATCTCAGTGTGCATGATGTGTTTTGGATCGCTGGTGATCGCCTGTTTACCCGGCTATGACGCTATTGGCATCGCGGCACCGATCATTCTGTTGCTGGCTCGCATGTTCCAGGGATTATCTGTCGGCGGTGAATATGGCACCAGTGCCACCTATATGAGTGAGGTGGCGCTGGAAGGACGCAAAGGTTTTTACGCCTCATTCCAGTATGTCACGCTGATCGGTGGCCAGCTGGCCGCGGTACTGACAGTAGTGGTGCTGCAGTTTGTGTTGAGCGATGCAGAGCTGCGTAGCTGGGGCTGGCGCATCCCGTTCTTCCTCGGGGCCTTGCTGGCCGTGGTTGCGTTGTGGTTACGTCGCTCACTGGAAGAAACCTCTGACAAGAGCAGCCGTCAGCACCGCGATGCGGGCAGCGTGATGGGATTGTTACGCAATCATACCCGTCCGTTCCTGATGGTACTGGGCTTCACCGCCGGTGGATCCCTGAGCTTCTATACCTTCACCACCTATATGCAAAAGTATCTGGTTAACACCTCAGGTATGGACCCTAAAACCGCCAGCGGCCTGATGACCGGCGCACTGCTGGTCTTCATGCTACTGCAACCGGCTATCGGTGCGCTGTCGGACAAAATTGGCCGTCGTACTTCAATGATGATTTTTGGTGCCGGTGCGGCAATTTGTACCGTGCCGATCCTGACTCTGCTGCAGAATGTTCAGAGCCCGGGCATCGCCTTCCTGTTAATCATGCTGGCGCTGCTGATCACCAGTTTCTACACCGCCATCAGCGGCATTCTGAAAGCAGAGATGTTCCCACCTCAGGTCCGTGCATTAGGCGTCGGGCTTTCTTACGCGGTGGCGAATGCTATCTTCGGCGGATCGGCGGAGTACGTGGCCTTGCTGATGAAGCAACAGGGAATAGAGACGACCTTCTTCTGGTATGTCTCAGCGATGGGCGCGGTGGCTTTTGCGGTGTCGCTGTTACTGCACAAGCGGGGGAAAGGGATTCAGCTATAAGCCCGTTACTGACTGAGATTCCATAAGGCGATGCCGCTGGCGGTACCGGCGGCATCCCAGGCAAAATCTTTCCAGCTCCAGCCGCTACCCGACGGGCGGCTGTCATACCACTCTTTACCCGCCCCGAGACTGAGCGAAAGCATGATCCCCAACGTATGACTTTGCCGGGTAGAGAGGTGCTGACGCTGACCATATTCGCTGCCCGCCGCGGCCAGCGCCGCAGAGGCGACAAAGTGTTCTGCTTTATCGCGCCCGGTCCAGCGATCGTCGGCCATATGGGCACATCCACTACACAACAGCACAGCAAACAGCAAAATTCGCATAGTGGATGAATGCCTTATGCGGGCGAAGGTTAAAGGATGCGGCTGATTAACCGATCGATACGGATCCGGCGCAGACGACGGATGAGTTTACGCACCTTAGCCGGATAGTCGGCAATGCTCTCCAGCTCGCGGAAATGCTTCACCACCGTGGTGTGCTGACGAATCAGCGTCAGCTCTTTTTCGCGTTGATCCGCCAGCTGTTGCAGTGGATCGTGAATCAACACCGCATTTTCCAGATCGAGCCGCCAGGCGCGAGGGTTAAGATTGTTGCCGGTAATCAGCTGCCATTCATCATCCACCCACATGCCCTTGAGGTGATAACTGTTATCGCCATCTTTCCATAACCGCACTATCAGCTGATCGTTGGTGACGTAGTATTGCAGCCGGCTCAGGAAGCGACGCAGGTTAATCTCATACAGATAGGGCAGGGCGCCAATAATTTTAAATGGCTGATCCGGGGCGATATAGAAGTCATTGGCGGTCTTATCGCCGACGATAATCTCAACCTGTCTCCCCTGACGCAGCAGGTGAATAATATTGCGCACCAGTAAAGCCGGCAGGTTGAAGTAAGGCGTGCAGATAGTCAGTTTCTGTTCAGCGCAGGGCATCAGGTGGAAGATCGTCTTGTTGAGCAGGCTATGCTTGCCCAGCCCGACCAGCGGCGTCACTGCCAGCTCTTCATTGCTGGCATTCCCTTCAAACTGATAGTTGAATCCCCGGAGATCCTGACGAAACTGACGCGTTTCATTTTTTATTTCCGGGCTGGAAGGACGCTCGGCAAAATCGAGCCGGTTAACGGCCTCTGCCTGCTTCAGATTAAGGTTGATCCACGCGTACATGGTATCCGCCAGCTGCGGATTACGGATAATCTGGTAACGATCATAACGATATTTATCATGCTGATGCAGGTAAACATCATTAATACTGGCGCCGCTGTAAATCAGCTCGTCATCAATAATGAAGCCTTTCAGGTGCAGTACACCCAGCGCTTCACGGGTATTGACCGGAATGCCATACACCGGGATGGCAATGTCAGCATGCTGAGTGGCCATATCACAATACCAGTCAGCATTGGTCAGGCCGCGTGCGGCGCCAATGCGTCCACGCTGCGCCCGATGCCAGTCAACCAGGATAGAAATATCCAGCTGAGGACGTGCCTGTTTCGCTGCATAGAGCGCGTTCATTACCGCACGACCCGCGTCGTCGTTTTCCAGATAAAGCGCCGCGATGCAGATACGGGTCTGCGCTGCCGCGATTTTCTCCAGCAGCGTCTGACGAAATTCGGCAGGCGAGTAAAGTGTCGACACATCCGCAACGGATTGTGACAGTTTCGGCAGCTGTGCGAGGTGTTGTTGGTGTTTATTACGTTTAAATTTAGACAACATCACAGTGCACTTCTTCTCTGTTCATTGCATGGCCTTTTGCCATCAAATCAGGGTCATAACGACAAATAATAACATCAACTGTCGCGATCCGGGCGTTTTTTACCTTTCTCTACAAGGTTAGCTTAACGCATCCTGCAGCGACAGTTTCAGGCTGACAATACCGTCATCCAGTTGAATATCAACATGAAAGTTGAGCTTGCGCGCCAGGGTAATCATGCCGCGATTATGCGGCATAGTGATACCGTTCAATTGTTGCAAGCCGTGATGCCGGGTATAGCGGATCATCTTTTCCAGCAACCGACGGCCCATGCCGAGCCCTTTAAGATCGGAGCGCACCAGCACGGAAAACTCGGCGTCAATGTTATCAGCATCAGAGATGGCGCGGGTCACGCCGATAATCTCTGGCTTGCCCTGCTGCTGACGCACCGCCACGATCGCCATCTCCCGGTCATAGTCGATTTGCGTCATGTTGGCGAGATCCTCATGCGTAAACTCGCTGATTTCGCTGAAGTAGCGGTAATAGAGATCTTCTTTGGTCACCTGGCCAATAAAGTCGCGTAGCAGCGGTTCATCTTCAGGCAGGATCGGGCGGAACAGGCAGCTCTGCCCATCCTTTAACTGCACCTGTTCTTCCAGATGCTGCGGATAGGGGCGGATTGCCAGGCGTGCTTCGTTATCGCCACTGAACGGTGCCAGCGTGAGCGTGACATCCAGCAGCGTAAAGTCGTTACCGGCCGCCAGCAGCGGATGAATATCCAGCCGCTGAATCTCCGGGCAGTCCACCACCAGGTTGGAGACCTGCACCAGCAACTGACTGAGACCGGCGATATCCAGCGGATTGAGGGCGCTTCGGCTGCGAATCTTGCCGCTTTTAATCGCCTGGATCACCAGATAGCGCGCCAGAGTCATATTCAGCGGCGGCAGCGCCACGGCGGCTTGTTTATCCGCCTGCCATTCAACACCGCCTTCGCCCAGCATAATGACCGGACCGAATAGTGCATCCTGTTCCACCACCACCCGCAGTTCCTGCGCTCCGGCCCGGTTCGCCATGCTTTGCACCAGCAGGCCTTCAATCCGCGCCTGCGGGAGCGTCTGACGCACCCGATCAAAGATTGCCTCCGCGGCGCGTTCGACTTCGCTGGCGTTGCGAAGATAGAGCATCACACCCTGGACATCTGATTTATGGGCGATATCGGGCGAGCGCAGCTTCAGCGCCACCGGATAGCCAATCTGATCGGCAATGGCCACCGCTGCGGCGCTGTCGCTGGCGATCCAGGTCGGCAGCGTCGCCAGCCCGTAGGCCTGAAGCACCGGCTGCACCTCATGGGTATCCAGCGCCGTAATGCCGCGATCGAGCGCCTGCGACAGCAGCTGGTGGGCGTGTGCGCTGTCCTGGGTCAGGCTGGCTGGCAGAGCGGGCGTCTCACGCAGTTGCTTCTGATTGCGCCGATATTCAACCTGATGCATAAACGCGGTCACGGTGCCTTCCGGCGTCCGCCAGGTCGGAATTCCCGCCTGGGTAAAAGCACGGCGCGCGGCCTGAGAGGAGAATTCGCCGCTCCAGTTAGTCAGCAGCGTGACCTGCTTGCCGCGCGGGTGCGCCGCAATGGCGGCGATGAGACGATTGGCCGTTTCGGTCGCGGGCGCGACCGCGCTCGGGGCATGAATAATCATCAGCGCATCCAGCTCATGACTGTCGAGCAAACACTCGACGCAGGCCACGTAGCGATCCGGTGTCGCGTCATCCTTTAAATCAAGCGGGTTGCCGTGACCGGCACCGGCGGGCAGCAGCGTCTCCAGTTGCTGACGCATCTCATCACTAAGCTGGGCCAGCTTGCCGTTACGCGCATACAGCTCGTCCAGCGCCAGCGCAGCGGGCGCCGCACCGTTACTGATAATCATCAACCGTTCACCGCGCAGCGGCCGCATGTGGCTCAGCGACTCGACGGCAGAGAAGAGTTCATGAGTATCCTGCACCCGCAACAGGCCTGCGCGTTGAATGGCCGCGTCCCAGGCCGCATCCAGCCCGCTGTGGCTGCCGAGCAGCGCCTGCGCCTGACGGCTGCGGCCGCTCTTGATCACCAGAATGGGCTTATTACGTGATGCGCTACGCGAGGCGGAAACAAAGCGCCGGGCATCGCTGAGATGTTCGAGATAGAGCAGGATGGCGCTGGTTTTACCGTCGCGCGCCAGAAAATCGAGCAGATCATCCACATCAGTGTCCAGGCTATCACCCAGTGCGATAAACCAGGAGAAGCCGAGATTGCGCTGTTGCGCCCAGTCGAGGATGGTATTGGAGACCGCGGCGGATTGTGAAATGAATGCGATGCGCCCTTTGGCAATCGGCACCGGCGAGAAGCTGGCGTTCAGCCCCTGCCACGGTGCCAGCAGGCCCAGACTGTTCGGTCCTAGCAGCCGTATCTGCCACTGGCTGGCGCAGGCTTTGAGTTCTTCCCGCTGGCTGGCGGGAGCAGAGAGAATAATGCAGGCCTTGCAGCCTTTTTCACCCAGCTGCTGCAGCAGTGTCAGATTACGTTTTGAGTGGGTGCAGATGATAGCCAGATCCGGCGCAAACGGCAGACTGTCGATGTCAGGCCAGGCCAGCACGCCACTGACGGCTTTGTATTTGGGCGTGACCGGTAATACCGGACCGCCAAAACCGCCGGCCAGCAGATTACGCATCATAAAGTAACCGGCACGTCCCGGCGTTACCGAGGCGCCGATTACCGCAATGGATTTGGGTCTTAACAGCGCTTCCAGTCCGCGTTGGCTCATCTCGCCCTCCAGAGATCGGGATTTGCGTGATTGTAAACGCTTTTCGCCGTCAGTGCTTCCGGGCAGATCGCAGGCTGAGCAATCGAACCCGCTCAGCCGGCGACGACGCTCAACACCGGCATCGCTTAACCTGAGGTGGGATGATGCGGCTTGCCGGCCAGATAGGCGGCACGGAACTGTTCAAAATGGTGGGATAACGCCTGGGCCGCCGGGCGATCGCCCGCCTGTTCCAGCAGCGCCGCCGCCACTTCAGCGGTGCAGTGCTGGCCCTCGCCGTGCGCCTCTCGCAGCGTATAGCGCGACGGGGCCGTTACCGTCAGCGACATCACCGGCAGGGCGTCGAGCCACGGGCTTTTGCGAAACATCTTCCGCGCCTCGGTCCAGGTGCCATCCAGCATAATAAACAGTGGAGGTTTGCCGCTGCGTGGCGGGGCGGTCAGCACTTCGCGGCCGGGGTCGGCATAGGCGGCCGGAAAGACCACCAGCGGCTGATAATCAGGGTTGCGTACCGCGTCGAGCAGCAGCGGGTCGGGCTCAGTGCGCGACCAGCCGAAGGCCTGGGTATCCGGCAGGATATCGGCAATCAGGCGGCCAGTGTTGCTCGGCTTCATCGGCTCGGTATCGAACATCACCAGGCAAAAGCGGCTGCGCGCCGTTTGCGGCACGATTTCACTGCAGAGACAGTTTTTCTCAGGCAGCAGACAGCCCTGACAGCGCAACACGCGATTACCGCGCGCAAGAAAAGGGCGGGTGGCACGGGCAAGACGTTGGGTGCGCAGGCGCAAAACAGCATTATCAGACATGAGTATTCAGGGCAGGAAAAACCACAGTGTAATCGAAGCGTCGCCGAAAAGGAAAAGGCCAGCGAGGCTGGCCTTAGCGGATTAAAGTGACTCGTCGAGCCACTCGTTGAAAGGCGCTTTGGGCATCGCGCCATTCAGCATATCGACCATCTCGCCGTTCTTAAACAACATAATGGTCGGAATACTGCGAATGCGGAAACGGCTACTGAGCGCCGGTTCTGCTTCGGTATTCACCTTAATAAAGCGAACCTTACCGTTGCGTTCGCCAGCGACCTCTTTAAACACCGGCGCGAAGTTAACGCAGGGACCGCACCACGGTGCCCAGAAGTCGACCACGACCGGCAGATCGTCCTGCAGATATTTGTCTAAGGTGGCGGCGGTCGCGCTCACCACGTCGCCATCAAACAGTCCGTGTCCACAGCGACCACATTTTGCGCCTTCGGCAAGCCGTTCTTCCGGAACGCGATTAGTTGCCTGACAGGAAGCGCATACCGTATTCATAGAAACCTCTGATGTTGGAATGTGTCGTTCTGGTAATATTGTCCATTATGAAAGGGGGCGAATGCCCTCTCAATCTGGATCGCTCTATAGGTTCAATAGTTGATAGCTAAGCGCCAGCACATCAGGTAATCTGCGCGCTCTCAATGCAGGAGGAACATATGAACGACGAATTTAAAGGCAAAAGCGGCAAGGTCAAAGTGATGTACGTACGTGGCGAGGATGATAAGAGCGCGCGTGCGCCTAATCCGCGTACCGGCAAAGGTGGCCGTCCTGCTGCCCGTCAGGATGATAATCGTCGTTCTTCTGGCCCCCGCACTGAACGTAATGAAGAGGGCGGACGCCCGGCTGGCCGTCGTAGCGATGACGGCGCCCGCAGCGGCTCAGCCCGTCGCGACGAAGGCGGTCGTGGCGCACCACGCCGTAGCGGTGAAGGCGCAGGTCGCCGTAACGAGCGCGCGGATGATAATCGTGGTGCTTACAGCAACAGCGATTCGCCGTGGCGTACCGTGTCACGCGCACCGTCAGAGCGTCCGGCTGCGACAGAAAGCGATAAGCCCGATCACGGTGGCATCAGCGGTAAGAGCTTTGTCGATCCCGAGCAGATCCGTCGTCAGCGTAACGAAGAGACGCGCGTCTATGGTGAGAACGCCTGTCAGGCGCTGTTCCAGAGCCGTCCTGAAGCGATTGTACGCGCCTGGTTTATTCAGGAAGTGACACCGCGTTTCCGCGAAGCGCTGCGCTGGCTGGCGGCAAACCGCAAAGCCTACCATGTGGTCGAAGATGCAGAGATCACCAAAGCCTCCGGTACTGAGCATCATGGCGGCGTCTGCTTCCTGATCAAAAAGCGCATGGGCATGGCCGTATCAGAGTGGCTGGGCCAGGCGGGCACCAAAGATTGCGTGCTGGCGCTGGAAGATGTCAGCAACCCGCACAACCTCGGCGCGATTATGCGTAGCTGCGCGCATTTCGGCGTGAAAGGTCTGCTGGTCAATGACGCCTCTCTGCTGGAGTCGGGTGCCGCAGTCCGTACTGCTGAAGGCGGCGCGGAACATGTGCAGGCAATCAGCGGCGCGACCTTCAGTGAAGGTCTGGAAGCGTTCCGGAAAGCCGGTTACACCATCGTGACCACCTCCAGCCATCAGGGTACGCCGCTGGCGAAAGCGGAGCTGCCGGCCAAAATGGTGCTGGTGCTGGGTCAGGAGCGTGAAGGTCTGTCTGACAGCGCCTTCCAGCAGGGTGATATGAGCGTATCGATTGGCGGTACCGGTAACGTTGAAAGCCTCAACGTATCGGTGGCGACCGGCGTGCTGCTCGCCGAATGGTGGCGTCAGAACGCATAAAAAAAACGGGCCGAAAGGCCCGTTTTGCTTTGTCACATCAGTGCGCACCACCGCCACCGCCGCCTGCGGTAAACGGCGGGCGGGCAAACCAGATCAGCACCAGCAGAATCAAAAAGACCCCCGCCGACGCCCAGAAAATTTCATTCGCTGAAATAATCAGTCCCTGATTGGTAATCTGCTGGGCGATCCAGGCCGACGCCTGCTGCTGCGTCATTCCCATACTTTCCAGCTGGCTATACATCTGCTGCGAATTGACGTTGTACGGGGTGATCGACTCCGTCAGGTAGCTATGATGCATCGACTCGCGGTTACTCCACATGGTCGTGGTAATCGACGTTCCCACCGAGCCTGCAAAGGTACGCATAAAGTTCGACAGGCTGGAGGCAGCGGCCATGCGCTCCGGCGGCAATCCCGATAGCGTAATGGTGGTCAGCGGCATAAAGAAGCAGGCCACGGCAAAGCCCTGAATAAACTGCGGCCAGGCGGAGGCGCCAAAGTCCATTCCCGGTTCAAACGTATACGCGCGCCAGTAGAAGCAGACGGCATACATAATGAAGCTGAACGTGACCAGCCGTCGCATGTCGAGCTTATGGGCAAAGCGTCCGATGATCGGCGACAGGATCACCGGCAGAATCCCCACCGGCGCAGACGCCAGACCGGCCCAGGTTGCGGTGTAGCCGTAGACCTCCTGCAACAGCTGCGGCAACAGAACAATCGAGCCGAAGTAGAGCATATAAGCCAGACTGATCGACAGGCAGCCAATGGTGAAGTTGCGCGACTTAAACAGCGACAGGTCAATGATCGGGTGATCGTCAGTCAGCTCCCACACCAGCAGGACTGACAGCGCAATCACGGCCACTACCCCGAGCACGATGATCTCGGACGAGTTAAACCAGTCGAGCTCCTTTCCGCGATCCAGCATCACCTGCAAACAGCCGATCCCCACCACCAGCAGCACCAGCCCGACCATATCGATCCGCCGGATTTCGGTTTTGGTTTCCCGGCCTCGCAGGGTTTGCAGCGTCAGTATCACCACCGCCACACCAATCGGCACGTTGATAAAGAAGATCCAGCCCCAGTGATAGTTATCGCTGATCCAGCCGCCCAGTATCGGGCCACAGATCGGTGCGACGATCACCGTCATCGCCCACAGCGACAGCGCAACACTGCGCTTGGCGGGCGGATAGTTGTTGAGCAGCAGACTTTGCGACAGCGGGATCAATGGACCCGCGACGATCCCCTGAATGACGCGGAAGAAGATCAGCATCTCCAGGCTGTCTGACATGCCGCACGCCCAGGAGGCGATAGCAAACAGAATGGTGGACCAGGTAAAGAGCTTCACTTCACCGATGCGTTTTGCCAGCCAGCCGGTCAGCGGGATCGAGATCGCATTGGCCACACCAAACGAGGTGATGACCCAGGTGCCCTGCGAGTTCGAGGCACCGAGATTACCGGCGATAGTGGGGATAGCCACGTTGGCGATGGTCGAGTCCAGTACCTGCATGAACGTCGCCAGCGACAGCGCAATGGTCATTAAGACCAGCGGCATCCCTTCAAGCGGTTTTTGTGCCATTACAGCCTCCGCGTCATCATCCGGCGTTGGCGCGGACGATATCGGTGATCAGCTGATTGACCGGCGCAAGGTCAATCGCCAGCGCATTGCTGCTGTAAGCCGCCTGCTGACGCACGCTGGTCGCCAGGGTGCTGCCCTCTGCGCTGGTGGTATCGATTTTCACCAGCGTCGACAGACCAATACGCAACGGATGCTGGGCGATATCCTGCGGGTTAAGCTCGATACGCACCGGCAGACGCTGAACCACTTTGATCCAGTTACCGGTGGCGTTCTGTGCCGGCAGCAGGGAGAACGCACTGCCGGTACCCATATCTAACCCGACCACTTTACCGTGGTAGACCACGTCATCGCCGTAGATATCAGCAACCACCGTGGCGGGCTGACCGATGCGCACGCCTGCCAGCTGAGTCTCTTTAAAGTTGGCGTCGATCCACAGATTCGTTGCAGGCACGACAGCCAGCAGCGGCGTGCTGGGGGAGATTTGCGAGCCGACCTGCACGCTACGACGCGAGACAAAACCGTCCATCGGGCTACGGATGTCGGTACGCTGCAGCGCCAGCCAGGCATCACGCAGTTCCGCGGCGCTCTGTTTCACCGCCGGCTGGTTTTCCAGCGAGGTATTGAGGATCATCGCCTGATTGGCGTTGTACTGCTGTACCGCTACGTCCAGTTCAGCTTTGGCAGAGGCCACCGCGTCGCGGGCGTGCTGCAACTCTTCACGACCAATCAGATTCGACGCACCCAGCGGCTCACGACGCTTCAGGTCAGCTTCTGCCTGAGCCAGCGCCGTCTGCCGTAAGGTGATGGTGGCCTGATACTGCCTGGCGTTGATCATCAGTTGATGGGTCTGGCGGACGCTGGTGGCCAGCGCGGTTTGCGCTTTTTCAAACGCCTGTTCCGCATCGGTTTTATCCAGCGAAACCAGCACATCGCCTTTTTTAACGAAGTCGGTATCTTCAAACCAGACTTTATTGACGCTACCGGAAACCTGCGCCATCACCTGCACCTGATTCCCCGCCACGTAGGCGTCGTCAGTTTCCTGAAAATGGCGCAGCACCAGGAACCAGTAAACTCCCCAGGCAATACCAATCAGCACAAAGATCAGCGCCAGCACGATGAGCACACTTTTGCGCTTCTTCTTTTTGTTCGCTGACGGTTGCGGGCTTTGTGCTTCTGCCGTTGCACTCATGTCTTTCTCCACGTTTTCCATTTAGTCGGGATGCAGGAATCCATTCCCGCCAGCGCCCGAGTCGAAAAAGCCAGCGACTGAGCGCTGGCCGGATAAAAAAGGAAATTAAAATAACGGTTTCGACAGGTGATTGTGTCGCACTTCTTGCTATTAGCGGGACAGTGAGGCGATCAACTGATCTTCATCCATTTTATCGAGGCGGTTAAGTAACTTACGGGTGATGCCTTCCAGCTGGGACTTCTCATCGACCGACAGTGATGACCAGAGATATTGCAGGCTCTGATGCTGGGGTGGCAGCAGCTGACGCAGGAACTCATTGCCTTTTTCGGTCAGGTGCAGGTGCAGACAGCGACGGTCGTGATCGCTTTCGCGGCGCTCGATCCAGCCGCGCTTTTCCAGCTCATCAGCAATACGCGTGGCGTTGGTACGTGATGAACCCAGTGCCGAGCTCAGCTCTGACGGCTGAATACTCTGGTTCTCCTGCGCATCCAGCGTAATCAATGCCATGAACAGGGTTTCGTTGATTCCCTGGGCCTTCAGCATCTTGTTGCGGTTGTCCAGCAGTTTACCCTGCATGTGCATACAGAGACGCGTCAGGATAATTTCCTGCAACGGAAAATCCTTATGGCGATTGGCACGGATGTTAAGCATCTGCTCAATGGGAGTAAACGAACTTTCCATTAAAAAAAACCTCACTAATTGCAACTTGTATAATAACTATGGTGACAGATTAAGCGTAGTCACATTTTCGGCAGGTGAGAGCGGATACGGTCACACTGCCACCAACAGGCGACTCCAGGCCATTCCCTGGCCCTGGGTTAAAAACCCGTACGCCCGGCGACAGTGAACGTGCCGGGACGTGATCAAAAAGGTGTCGAATTTAATAATTTCGCGAGGAAAAATAACTGAAGTGAATAGGTTTATCACTAACCATAACAAACCTAACCATTTGTGACCAGACTCAATCAGCTATCCGGCCTGCGCTTCAGCTCATTTTTGCCTGCTCAAATCGCTGGCCTTTAAACCAAATCAACAGGTTAACCAGCGTCAGCACGACGCCTGCGCTACATACGCCGTACCAGCCTGACAGATGGTAGGCGGTGGCGGAAAGCAGTGAACCCACTGCGCCGCCGATAAAATAACTGGTCATGTAACCGGCATTGAGGCGGTTACGCGCGTCCGGCAACTGGGCATAAATCACGCTTTGATTGGTGATATGCACCGCCTGTACCGCCAGATCCAGCAACAGGATGCCGACAATCAGTGCCGCCAGAGAGTGCGCGCCCAGTGCGATTGGCAGCCACGACAGCAGCATAATCAGCAGGCCGACGCGGGTAGTTAGCTTCGCTTTGCCTTTATCCGCCAGTGAACCCGCCTGACGTGCCGCCAGCGCACCCGCGGCACCCACCAGCCCCAGCAGGCCAATTTCACCTTCTGAAAAGTGGTAAGGCGAAGCAGAAAGCAAAAAGGCCATCGAGGTCCACAACAGGCTGAAGTTGGCAAAAGAGAGACAGCCGGTCCAGGCGCGGGTCCGGATCACCCGATTGCTGGCGTAAAGCCTGAAAATAGATGTCAGCAGCTGGCGGTAACTCATCGTCACCGACACGCTGACGCGCGGCAGGAAGTGCCACAGCGCCAGCGCCATGACGCCCATCAACAGGCTGGCGGTCCAGTAAACCGTGCGCCAGCCGCCGAGTTGCGCCAGTCCACCGGCCACGGTTCGCGCCAGCAGGATACCCAGCAGCAGGCCACTCATCACCGTGCCGACAATTTTGCCACGCCGTTCCGGTTCGGCCAGAGTGGCGGCCAGCGGCACCAGAATCTGCGCCGCCACCGAGAACAGACCGGTCATTAGCGTGCCGAGCAGCAAAAACAGGAAAGAGCGCGACAGGGCGATCATCACCATGCCTGCCGCCGCCAGCAGGATCATGGTGACGATCAGGCTGCGGCGTTCCAATCTGTCACCCAGCGGCACCAGCAGCAACAGTCCGCAGGCGTAACCCAGCTGCGCCGTGGTCACGATAAAACCGGCGAGGCTGACAGAGAGATCGAACTGATGAGCAATGGTACTGAGCAGAGGCTGGACGTAATAGTTGCTGGCAACGGAAAGCCCGGTGGCCACCGACATCAGCATAACCAGAGCAGGCGTCAGACCCTGACGGGAAGCATTCATAAACAACAACGGCAGCTAATAATCATAAGATGGTAATAATAACTCAAAAAACTATTTCACACGCATCTTTATTAACAGGCCATACCAGTTTGCTTAACAGACACAAAAAAGGGCGGACAAGGTCCGTAATGCTTGTCAGTAAGCAGCAGGTGATAACGCAGTCTGGTGCCGCTCCGGGGCTGGCGGTCCTCGCGCCGCTGCGCGGTTCCTTCACTTCATTCCTCTGCCTGACGGACCGCCGGGGATGGCACATCCTGTGCCGCCCCGCCTTTCGCCCGCGTCCTGCGGGCTCTCCTGGCAGACCCATTCTGCTCAGCGCTGCGGATTGCCTGCCCCTGATCGGCCCCAGCCTGCTCTGAAACTTCAGTGCATGTTGTTAAAAAGGGCACGATGGTAGAGGCCTGAGCGCCTCTGCTGCTGAAAGGGCTATCCGCAGCGCTGAGGCGTGACGTTGGGCCAGAACGCCACGCCGGGAAGCGTGGAGAGTTCGGGGCCGGCCAGGGAGGGCCGATCCCCGAACGGTTCGTCGGCACGACGTCAAAGCCGAAGGAACCGCGCAGCGGCGCGAGGACGGCCCGGCAGCAGCAGAAGTGCTCTGGCCCGCACTCCGGCACACTCACCCAAAAAAAAGCTGCCACGTTTAACCGTGACAGCCTTTGCAAATGTAACCTTAACCGATCAGCATTACGGACAAGGTCCGCCCTGAGGGAGAAGAGAGGCGTTATTTCGCGGCGGCCTGGGCGTCACTGACCCACTTATCAAATTCGGCCTGATGGGCTTTGATCCAGCCATCGACGTGACCATTGATCGCCTCTTCTGACGACTGGCCGGCATGCATCGCGGCGTTTTCCGCATTGATATCGGCCAGTGGCAGTTTCATCTCTGCGAACAGTTTTGCCGCCGCCGGGTTTTTCTCAGCCCAGGCTTTATTCGCCACAATGTGCATGGTGTTGACCGGGAAGCCGTAGTTAGCGCCGTTAGCCAGTTTAGTATCGACGTTTTTCTGCTCGCCCGGCATGGAAGAGAACGGCACCTGCAGCCAGGTGACATCGCGGCCCGGCTTCATCACGTCGCTGACCCAGTAAGGCGTCCAGGTGTAATAGAGGATCGGCTTAGCCTGCTTAAATCGGGTAATGGTGTCGGCAATCATCGCGGAATAGTTCCCCTGATTGTGCTCAACGGTTTTACTCAGGCCAAAGGCTTCGATCTGATGATTAATCACCGCTTCACAGCCCCAGCCTGGAGTACAACCGGTCAGGTCCGCCTTGCCGTCGCCGTTGGTATCAAACAGCGCGGCGATCTTAGGATCTTTCAGCTGTTCAATATTGGTGATGTGGTACTTTTCTGCGGTTTTTTTATCGATCAGATAGCCCTGGGCGGCACCGGTGACGTAAGTCCCCTGGCGATAAAACTTCGCATCACCGCCTGCGGCTTTATACATATCATCGTGCAGCGGCTTCCAGTTGGTGGCAATAAAGGTCGCATCGCCAGCGGCAATCGAGGTATAGCCGACGTTGTAATCCACTTCACTCGGTTTCTCTACCTGATAACCGAGTTTTTCCAGCGCGCGGCTGACAATCAGCGTCTGGAAGGTTTCTTCAGAAATGGTGCTCTGAATGGGCTTCACCGTGATGCCTTTGCCGGGCAGATCGGCTGCAGAGGCCTGTGAAACAGTCAATGTGGCTAACACGGCGGCGAGCAGAGGAGCTGTCTTGCGCATAGTGATTCCTTATTTTTTGCGAGCGGGCGACACGCGGGTGCCGCCCGAAAACTCATTTCTTACGAAACGGAGAGAGGATCAGGCCAATCGGGCCGCTGTGGTACCAGTGACGGTTGCCACGGCTGCGGTTATCACGGCCAAAGGATTGAGTCAGACGATCGAGGATGATGGCGAGGATCACAATGCCGACGCCGCCGACGGTCGCCAGACCCATATCGAGACGGCCAATACCGCGCAGGACCATCTGGCCCAGTCCGCCGACGGCAATCATCGAGGCAATCACCACCATCGACAGCGCCAGCATCAGGGTCTGGTTAACGCCCGCCATAATGGTCGGCATCGCCAGCGGCAGCTGCACTTTAAACAGCAGCTGACGCGGACTGGCACCGAAGGATTCACTCGCTTCGATCAGGTCGGCAGGCACCTGCTTAATCCCGAGAATCGTCAGACGCACAATCGGCGGCAGGGCGAAGATAATGGTGACCACCACGCCAGGCACGTTGCCGATACCAAACAGCATGACAATCGGCACCAGATAAACGAAGGCGGGTGTGGTCTGCATCGCATCCAGCAGCGGCCGGACAATGCGTGCGGCGCGCTGACTGCGGGCCAGCCAGATCCCCAGCGGCAGGCCGATCAGGATACAGAACAGCAGCGCGGTGAGAACCAGCGCCAGCGTCACCATCGCCTGCGACCAGGCACCAATCGCACCAATCAGCACCAGCGAAATCAGCGTTGCGATCCCCATTGCCGGGCTGGCAATCTGCCAGGCGATCAGCGCGAAGACCAGGATGGCTACCGGCGCGGGCATCCCCAGCAGCAGTTGCTGGAACGCGCTAAGAATATAATCGACCGGTACCCGAATCCCCTGGAACAGCGGACGAAAGTGATTCACTACCCAGTCGATACCGTTAGTCACCCAGTGATCGAGCGGTATCCAGGTTTTGTGAAACGGGTCCAGAAGATTGAAATGTTCTGGCTGGGCCGCCGGTGCGCTGTGCAGCCAGTCACTGCTGGCGGCATCCGGTGTCGTGCTGCCATCCGGCGCGCCCCAGGCGTCAGCGCCGCCGCTGGTGGCCGGTGCGGCCTGGCTGCTGGCGGGAGCAGCACTGGCGGTATCCCACGGATTGCTGGTTTCCTGACTCATGGCTGGGCTCCTTCACGATCTAATGCGCGCAACAGCGTGCTTTTGGAAATGATACCGACGTACTGATTTTCTTCTCCGACTACCGGCACCGCGCAGGGTGCCTGAGCAACGTGAGAGAGCAAATCGTTGAGTGAGGTATCGGCAGGAACCGCCGCGGGTGCGTCGAGCAGCGCGCTGTCCAGCCCTTCGCCAGCTGCCAGCGCCGCTTTCAGTGAATCCGTGGAGACCACACCGATGAATTTCTGCTTCTCCAGCACGTAGCCGTAATCGCGATCTTCATCCTGTAGCAGTTTGATGGCGGAGCGTGGACCAAAACCGGCCGCTTTGCGGATTAACGCGCCGGCGCTGCGACGGGCGATATCTTTGGCGCTGAAGACGTGGCTGATATCGACGCCGCGGAAGAAAGTGCGCACGTAGTCATTGGCGGGATTATTCAGGATCTCATCGGGTGTGCCGACCTGCACCACTTCGCCGCCCTGCATAATGGCAATACGATCGCCAATACGCATCGCTTCATCCAGATCGTGGGAAATAAAGACGATGGTGCGCTGATGGCGGGCCTGTAAATTGACCAGCTCATCCTGCATTTCGGTTCGAATCAACGGGTCCAGCGCAGAGAAGGCTTCATCCATTAATAATATGTCGGGATTAATCGCCAGCGCGCGGGCTAATCCAACACGCTGACGCATGCCGCCGGAAAGTTCATCCGGGTAAGCATGAGCATAATTCTCCAGGCCAACCTGGCGTAACGCCTCTAATGCTTTTTCCTGCCGTTCAGCCAGCGCTATTCCGGCTAATTCCATGCCGAAGGCGGTATTATTTATGACATTCATATGCGGCATCAAAGCAAATGACTGGAATACCATGCTGATTTTATTTCGGCGAACTTCGCGCAGTTCGCTATCCGATATTTTCGCAATATCGACACCATCAATAATCACCTGGCCGCGTGTCGGCTCTATCAGACGATTGAGAAGGCGAACCATGGTCGATTTTCCTGAACCGGATAACCCCATGATGACGAATATCTCGCCTTCTTCAATGGCCAGACTGGCGTTCTTTACTCCGAGAGAAAGACCGGTCTTCTCCAGAATCACATCTTTGGTTGCACCCTGTTCAATATATTTAAATGCGCGATCCGGATTGTCGCCAAATATCTTATAGAGGTTCTTTACTTCGAGTTTTATTGCCATGCAGTCATTAAATCCTGGTTGAATTATTTAATATTATTCTGCCTGTCCCGCTGAAATTTGAGCAGGCCATACCGTAGCATACTGAGATTATCTGACAACCCTGATGGCGGATATTGGCGTAGCCGCTGGCGGGCTGATGCCGATTATCGCCAGTGCTCACAAGGGATCAGCGCAGATTAATTTTTTATGAAAGGAAGTGGAAATTATTGGCCTTCTGGCCGGTTTTCGGCCGCAAAGGCGGGAAATTAGCGCCTGCAAACGGGAAATATTACCGAAATAATGGCGTCTGACAGCGTAAAATAATTATCTGAATAATCGCAAATTTCAGGTGAATAATCGCCACTGTTCAAAAACTCTTTTGACCGGCTGAAGTGCAGCGAAAAAAGGGTTTCGCGAGGCGGCACGAGCTGCCATCTGCTCAACTAAACCGCAACTGGCGGGCAGGGAAGGGGATAACCGGTAAGGTCCGGGCGCGGTGGCAGCACGCCCGGCAGGGATCAGAAGTTCCAGTCTTCGTCTTCGGTTTCGACCGCTTTTCCCATCACATAGGAAGAGCCGGAACCGGAGAAGAAATCGTGGTTTTCATCCGCGTTCGGTGAAAGCGCAGACAGGATAGCCGGATTCACCGCCGTGAGTTCCGCCGGGAACAGTGCCTCATAACCCAGGTTCATCAGCGCCTTATTGGCGTTATAGTGCAAAAAGGTCTTCACCTCTTCGACCCAGCCGACATCAGCATAGAGCGCTTCGGTATAGGCGACTTCATTCTCATACAGCGCCAGCAGCAGGTCGTAAGCGAACTGTTGCAGCTCCTCGCGACGCAGATCGTCAGCGGTTTCCAGCGCTTTCTGGAACTTATAACCGATGTAGTAACCGTGGACCGCCTCATCACGAATAATCAGACGGATCAGATCGGCGGTATTGGTCAGCTTGCCGCGGCTTGACCAGTACATCGGCAGCCAGAAGCCGGAGTAGAACAGAAACGACTCCAGAAACACGCTGGCGATTTTTTTCTTCAGCGGATCATCTGCCCGGTAGTGCTCAAGAATGATGCGCGCTTTGTTTTGCAGCGGCACATTCTCTTCGCTCCACTGGTAGGCCGCATCGACATCCTGCGTATTACACAGGGTCGAGAAGATCGAACTGTAGGAGCGGGCATGAACCGCCTCCATAAAGCTGATGTTCGACAGCACCGCCTCTTCGTGTGGCGTCAGCGCATCCTCCATTAGCCCCGGCGCGCCAATCACATTCTGAATGGTGTCGAGCAGCGTCAGGCCAGTGAAGACGCGGATGGTCAGCTGTTGCTGCTGGTTATCCAGCGTCTGCCAGGCGGGCAGATCGTTGGAAAGCGGCACCTTTTCCGGTAGCCAGAAGTTGCTGGTGAGACGGTTCCAGACCTCAAGATCTTTCTCATCCTGAATCCGGTTCCAGTTAATTGCCTGAATCTGTTTTAGTTGCATAGTTTTTATCACAGTGCGCAGGAGACGCAGCCCTGAACCTCTGTGCCTTGTAGCGCCATCTGGCGCAGACGAATGTAATAGAGCGTTTTGATGCCTTTTTTCCACGCGTAAATCTGCGCTTTGTTGATGTCACGCGTGGTGACGTCATCGCGGAAGAACAGCGTCAGCGACAGGCCCTGATCGACGTGCTGCGTGGCTTCGGCGTAGGTATCAATAATCGCTTCCGGCCCAATCTGATACGCATCCTGATAGAGATCGAGATTGTCGTTGGTCATAAACGGCGCGGGATAATAAACGCGACCGGTTTTGCCCTCTTTGCGGATCTCAATGCGCGAGACGATCGGATGAATGCTCGATGTCGCATGGTTGATATAGGAGATCGAACCGGTCGGCGGAATCGCCTGCAGGTTCTGATTAAACAGACCGTGCTGCATCACCGCGTCACGCAGCGCCTGCCAGTCCGCCTGGGTCGGCAGCGTAATACCGGCATCCGCAAACAGTTGCGCGACGCGTTCGGTGCGCGGACGCCATTCACGCTGAATGTATTTATCGAAATAGCGACCGCTGGCGTACTGCGAGTCAGCAAAACCGTCGAAGCTCTGCTGACGTTCGCGAGCCAGCTGGTTCGAGGTGCGCAGCGCGTAATAGGTGATGCAATAGAAGTAGAGATTGGTGAAGTCGAGCGCTTCCGGCGAGCCGTAGGCCATGCCTTCACGCGCCAGATAGCCGTGCAGATTCATCTGACCGAGGCCAATCGCATGTGAGCGACGGTTACCTTCGGCTACCGACGGTACCGAGCCGATCTCGCTCATCATGGAAACCGAGGTCAGAGCGCGCACGGCCACATCAACGGTGCGCGCCAGGTCTCGCGAATCCATCGCGTGGGCAATATTCAGCGAGCCGAGGTTACAGGAGATATCTTTGCCAATCCGGCGGTAGCTGAGATCGTCAAAGTACTCGCTGGCGCTGTTCACCTGCAGAATCTCGGAGCAGAGGTTACTCATGTTGATGCGACCGGCGATCGGGTTACTGCGGTTCACGCTGTCCTCAAACATAATGTAGGGATAGCCGGACTCGAACTGAATCTCAGCCAGCGTCTGGAAGAAATCACGCGGCTGAATATAGGTTTTACGGATGCGCGCATCCGCCAGCATCTCGTCATATTTTTCGCTGATGCTGATATCGCCAAACGCCTGGCCGTAGATACGCTCCACGTCATAGGGTGAGAACAGTGCCATCGGCTTGTTCTCTTTCGCCAGCTGGAAGGTGATATCGGGGATCACCACGCCGAGCGACAGGGTTTTGATGCGGATCTTCTCATCGGCATTTTCGCGTTTGGTGTCGAGGAAACGGAAAATGTCGGGATGGTGAGCGTTAAGCCATACCGCGCCTGCGCCCTGACGCGCGCCGAGCTGATTGGCATAGGAGAAAGCATCTTCCAGCATTTTCATCACCGGGATCACGCCCGATGACTGATTTTCGATGCGTTTGATCGGTGCGCCCGACTCGCGCAGGTTCGACAGCAGGAAGGCGACGCCGCCGCCGCGTTTCGACAGCTGTAACGCCGAGTTCACCGCCCGGCCAATCGACTCCATATTGTCTTCAATACGCAGCAGGAAGCAGGAGACCAGTTCGCCGCGCTGCTGCTTACCGCAGTTAAGGAAGGTTGGCGTCGCAGGCTGGAACCGACCGCTGAGCATCTCTTCCAGCAGCAAACGCGCCAGGTTTTCGTCACCCTGCGCCAGCGTCAGCGCCACCATGCAGGCGCGCTGCTCAAAGGTTTCGAGATAGCGTTTGCCGTCAAAGGTCTTCAGCGTGTAGCTGGTGTAATATTTCCAGGCACCGAGAAAGGTTTTAAATTCAAAGCCGCGGTTATCCGCCACCTCATGCAGCGCCAGCAGGAAGTCGAAATCGTACTGGTTCAGCACCTCCGCTTCGTAATAACCTTCCGCCACCAGGTAGCGCAACCGCTCAGCGGTAGTGGCGAAAGGCACCGTATTGGGCTGCACATGCTGCAGGAAAAACTGACGCGTCGCTTCCTGATCCTTATCGAACTGAATCCGGCCGTCGGCATCGTACAGGTTGAGCATGGCGTTAAGCGCGTGGTAATCCAGCGTCACGGCGTTGAGGGTATCTGTTGTTGCCAAAATTGGGTTACTCCCGCTTTAACTTTCGCGATATCGTCGGGGGTTCCCATCAGCTCAAAACGATAGAGGCAGGGAACCTGACATTTTTTTGCAATGATGCTGCCGGCCAGGCAGTAACCGGCACCGAAATTACGGTTACCGGCGGCGATCACCCCACGAATCCCGCGGCGGTTGCCTTCATCATTCAGAAACTGGATCACCTGGCGCGGCACTGCGCCACGGCTACTGCCCCCGCCATAGCTCGGCACCACCAGAATGTAAGGCTGGCTGGTGTGTAACTGCTGTTTAGCATCGAGCGGAATGCGCCGGGCCGGCAAGCCCAGGCGCAGGATGAAGCGGTGGGTGTTTTCCGACTGGCTGGAAAAGTAGACCAGTGGGAACATCGCCTTAGCCTCCGACAGCAGAGAGCTGGCGCAGCGAGGCGATTTTATCCGGGCGGAAGCCGCTCCAGTGATCATCATCGGCCATCACCACCGGCACCTGGCGATAGCCCAGCGTTTTCAGGTTGTCGATCGCTTCTGGCTGGTTATCCAGATTGATCAGTTGATAGGCGATGCCCTGACGGTCCATGGCATTTTTGGTGGCGTTGCACTGGACACAATTATCTTTAGTGTAAATAATAATGCGCATGATTCGTATTTCCCTCTGTATGCGGTTCTGATGCCGGGAAACGAAGCAGAAGTGGTAAATATCGGGCTTCGTCTGGGCGGACATCGACTGTCGTGCTGATGAGGTAAATACTAGATGTAGCGTTTTATTGGGTCAAGCCCACCAGATATAGGGTTTTGAGATTTGCATTTGCCGGAACGGGACAAAGCCAGTGACGCTGCGCCTTCAGGGCCGAAAAAATGATTTGTAAATATTGGCGCTCAAAAAATGGGCATAAAAAAGCCCCGCACAGGGCGAGGCTCAGGGAAGGTGGAGGCGTTTTAGCGGCGTGAAGCCAGCAGTACACCAAACACCAGACCGATGGCGGCACCGACGCCGACACCGTGCCACGGCTTATCATGCACATAGGTATCAACCTGTGTACCGGCATCACGGGCGACCTGCGCCACACGGTTGCTGCCGCCGTTCAGTTTTGCGCGAGTCTGTTTCAGCAGAGCTTCTGCCTGGCTGCGTGCGGAGTCCACTTCATCTTTGGCATCACTGCCGTAAGATTTCAGCAGTGCTTCAAGTGAATCAGCGAGTTCGTTAACATCCTGATTGATATCAATGTCATCGTTTTTTACGGTTCGATTAAACATTTTTTGGCTCCCTTTGTTTTAAAACGTAATACTAGTGTAGACGACCTTGAGATAAACGAGACGCGAGAGTGGCCTTTAGGGAAAATTCCGAATGCCCACTCTGTCATGCTGTTGTAAGGTTGCGAAGCTTTTGAAAGAGGAGAGGATCGAGCATGTATTTACGACCAGATGAGGTAGCGCGCGTACTGGAAAAAGCGGGTTTTGAAGTAGACGAAATAACGCCACGGGCGTATGGCTATCGCCGGGGTGACAACTACGTTTATGTGAATCGCGAAGCGCGCATGGGGCGCACGGCGCTGGTGATTCACCCGACACTGAAAGAGAAGAGCCAGCCGTTCGCTGAACCGGCTTCTGAAATGAAGACCTGCGATCACTACACCCAATTCCCTCTCTACCTGGCGGGTGATTCACAGGAACACTACGGCATCCCGCACGGATTCAGTTCCCGCATGGCGCTGGAACGCTATTTACAGAGCGTTTTCGGCTAACGCATCAGGCCCCGCCGCGACGGGGCACTGAACGCATCGGTTATCCTCCCATCCCGCCAGTCCATTGCAATTCCCGCCTGTGACGCGTATAAAACTCTCCACTATAGATGTTTAGACGTCCATACGGATAAAAGTGATGAGCGAACAGCAAAACCCCGCGCAGGATCAATTCAAACGCACCATGAAAGTGCGCCATCTGGTGATGTTATCGCTGGGCGGCGTCATTGGCACCGGGCTGTTTTTTAACACCGGCTACATTATCTCCACCACCGGCGCGGCCGGAACCCTGCTGGCTTACCTGATTGGCGCATTAGTGGTGTGGCTGGTGATGGTCTGCCTCGGCGAGCTCTCTGTGGCGATGCCGGAAACCGGCGCCTTCCACGTTTACGCGGCGCGCTATCTCAGCCCGGCAACCGGTTACACCGTGGCCTGGCTCTACTGGCTGACGTGGACCGTGGCGCTGGGCTCCAGCCTGACGGCGGCGGGCTTCTGTATGCAGTACTGGTTTCCGCAGATCCCGGTCTGGATCTGGTGCCTGGTGTTCTGCTGTGCAATCTATCTGCTGAATGTCATCTCGACCCGCTTCTTCGCGGAAGGGGAGTTCTGGTTCTCGCTGATCAAAGTGATCACTATCGTTGCCTTCATCGTACTGGGCGGTGCCGCGATGTTCGGCTTCATCCCGATGAAAGATGGCACGCCCGCGCCGGGTCTGAGCAATATCACCGCGCACGGCTGGCTGCCGAACGGCGTGTTGCCGATCCTGATGACCATGGTGGCGGTGAACTTTGCCTTCTCCGGCACCGAACTGATTGGCATCGCGGCCGGTGAAACCCAGCAGCCAGAGAAAGTGCTGCCGCTGGCGATCCGCACCACCGTAGCCAGGCTAATCATCTTCTTTATCGGCACGGTGTTTGTACTGGCAGCGCTGATCCCGATGGATCAGGCCGGGATCGTTAAAAGTCCGTTTGTGCTGGTCTTTGAAAAGATCGGCGTGCCCTGGGCGGCGGATGTCATCAACTTTGTTATCCTGACCGCCATTCTGTCAGCCGCCAACTCCGGACTTTATGCCTCCGGCCGGATGCTCTGGTCGCTGGCGAATGAAAATACTCTGCCGCGCGCTTTTGCCCGGGTGAATCAGCGCGGCGTACCGCTGCTGGCGATTACCGTCAGCATGATTGGCGGATTGCTGGCGCTGATCTCCAGCGTGGTCGCGCCGGATACGGTGTTTGTGGCGCTGTCGGCGATCTCCGGCTTTGCGGTGGTCGCCGTCTGGCTCAGCATCTGCGCTTCCCATTTTGTCTTCCGTCGCCGTCATCTGCAGCAGGGAAAATCGCTGGCGCAACTGGCCTACCGTGCGCCGCTCTATCCGCTGACGCCGGTGCTCGGGTTTCTGCTCTGTCTGCTGGCCTGCGTCGGCCTGGCGTTCGATCCGACCCAGCGCATCGCCCTGTGGTGCGGCATTCCGTTTGTGCTGCTCTGCTATGCCGCTTACCATCTGACCCATAAATCATCGCCAAAGCCTGAGGAGGCTAATGATGTCGCATAATCCTGTCGCGCAGGCTCTGTCTGAATCGCCGCTGCTGATCCTCGATGGCGCGCTGGCCACCGAACTGGAAGCGCGTGGCTGCCAGCTGGCCGATGCGCTGTGGTCAGCCAAAGTGCTGATGGAGAATCCTGAACTGATCTATCAGGTGCACTACGACTATTTTGTCGCCGGCGCACGCTGTGCGATTACCGCCAGCTATCAGGCAACGCCGCAGGGCTTTGCCACACGCGGGCTGGATCAGGCGCAGTCGCTGGCGTTGATTGCGCAGAGCGTTGCACTGGCGCGGCGCGCGCGCGAAGATTATCTGGCGATGCAATCTCAGGAGAAAACCCTGCTGGTGGCGGGATCGGTCGGGCCTTACGGGGCATTTCTGGCGGATGGATCGGAGTATCGCGGCGACTACGCGCTGCCGGAAGCGGAGATGATGGCGTTTCATCGCCCGCGCATCGCGGCGCTGCTGGAGGCCGGAGCCGATCTGCTGGCCTGCGAGACGCTGCCATCTTTTGCTGAAGCGCAGGCGCTGGCAAAACTGCTGACCGAATTTCCGCACAGCGCCGCCTGGTTCTCGTTTACGCTGCGCGACGCGGGCCATATCAGCGACGGAACGCCGCTGTCAGAGGTGGTCGCCTGGCTGAACACTCAGCCGCAGGTGGTGGCGCTGGGCGTCAACTGCGTAGCGCTGGAGAGCGTGACGCCAGCGCTGCAGCAGCTCCAGTCGCTGACCAGCAAGCCGCTGGTGGTCTATCCCAACTCCGGCGAACAGTATGACGCCAGCAGCAAAACCTGGCATTCAGCGCCGTCGGGCTGCACCCTGCATGACAAGCTGGATGAGTGGCAACAGGCGGGCGCGAAGTTGATCGGCGGCTGCTGTCGCACCTCACCCCAGGACATCGCGGCTATCGCGCACGCTTGTCAACCGCAATAAGATGGCTGAATCGGGCGATGATAGCCCGATTGAGGCGCGTGAAAAGGCGGGAAGGGCGGTTTACACTGTGCTTCCTGACCTTTTTGCGGAACCCTTCATGAAACAGCGAATTCTGGCTCTGGCCGCCGCACTGCTGCTTAGCGGCTGTGCCACCATCGTCGGCAATGAAACCCAACTGGTCCGCATCGACTCGCTGCCGCAGGGTGCGCGCTTTACCGTGCAGGATGAACGCGGTTTCGCGGTCGCACAGGGTTTCACGCCGCAGACCGTTGAGCTGGCGAAATCCACCGGTCGCTACTTCGGCAAGAAACACTATCTGCTGATGCTGGAGAGTCCTGGCTATGTGCCGGTGACGATGCCGATCGAAGCACGCGCGAACCTGTGGTACTTGCTGGGCAACATTCCGCTGGGCGGTTTCCCCGGCTGGCTGCTGGTCGATCCCTTCTACGGCGGCATGTATGACCTCAAGCCAGAGCATCCACGTCCGTTTATGAACCCGGTCGGCGCGCGCGGCTGATTACTGCGCGGTTGGCTTCACCATTCCGCCTGGCGTTTTATGGCGCTCCAGATACTGATGCTGGAAAATGCACATGCGGATGGTGTTACGGTATTCCCCGTTAATAAAAAATTCATGCTTCAGCACGCCTTCGATCTCGAAGCCGAGCTTGGTATAGATGTGGATCGCCTTCTCATTCTCCTGATCGACAATCAGGTAGAGCTTATAGAGATTCAGCACCGAGAAGCCGTAATCCATCGCCAGTTTAGCCGCCTGGGTCGCCAGGCCTTTGCCCTGATGCGCCGGATCGATGATGATCTGAAACTCGGCGCGGCGATGAACATGATTGATCTCGACCAGCTCAACCAGTCCCGCTTTCTGCCCGCTGTGCTCCACCACAAAGCGCCGTTCAGTCTGATCGTGAATGTGCTTGTTGTAGAGATCCGACAGTTCAACAAAAGCCTCATACGGCTCCTCGAACCAGTAGCGCATCACGCTGGCGTTGTTGTCTAACTGATGCACAAAGTGCAGATCTTCCCGCTCAAGCGGACGCAGTTTAACCGTCATTTTCTTTTCCTTCCGTTACAAGATGGCGGCGAGTATACCGCACCCGTCAGATGACAATATTGCGCAGGATGCACTAACTGAACGCATCACCACGCCTGACTCTTTGTGCAACAGTGAGCCTGCCGACGCCTTACCTGCGGGATAAGGAAGCTGGCGCAGGGTTGTCTGGATAAGACGATACCACCGTGAAATGTTCGCCGGGTGACAGGCGCAGAAGAGGGCAAAGTGCAGCGGTGTTGATGCTGGCAGCCCGCAGCATGCTGCTGCAGGCGGAGATTAGCGGCTCGATCCGCAGTGAAACTTTACAGTCGCTGCAGCCGTCAACGCCGGACGGACGGCAGGGACCGTCCGGCAGTTGTCAGGCACCGATCTGTTCGATGATGCGGCCCTGCGCCATCCGTACCGCGCGATCGCACATGTGATCGATCACGTCCGGATCGTGGCTCACCAGCACCATGGTTAAGCCATCCTGACGCTTGAGATCGTTCAGCAGGTTGAGGATCTCCGCCTGCACCGACATATCCAGCGCCGAGGTTGGCTCATCCAGCAGCAGAATCTTCGGCTGCAACAGCAGGGCGCGGACTATCGCCACGCGCTGACGCTGACCGCCGGAAAGCTGATGCGGATAGCGATCGGCCAGCGTCGGATCGAGCCCGACGTGACGAAAGCCCTGATCGATGCGATCGTTGATATTGTCGCGTTTAAGCAGCTTCAGCGGCTCCGCCAGGGTACGGCGCAGCCGGTGACGCGGGTGCAGCGAAGCATAAGGGTCCTGGAATACCATCTGCACTTCCTGACGCAGCGCGCCGGTAAAGGCTTTGCCCGGCTCAACCTGATGACCGGCTAACTGCATCCGGCCCTGCCAGTGAGGATTCAGACCCGCCAGCACCCACAGCAGCGATGACTTCCCGCAGCCGGAAGGCCCCACCAGACCAAAACATTCTCCGGCATTCACCTCCAGGCTGACCTCGTGCACCACGGTGCGCAACTCGTAGCCCTGCTTATGGGCGACGCTGAGATCCTGCAACTTAATCATGACTGGCCTCCAGCGCCGCGCGATCCAGCACCGGCAGCACCTGACCGTGGGTTGCTTTGCCCGGACGGCAGGCCCACAGCGTGCGGGTATAAGGATGGGTCGCTCGCGGCAGTTCAGCGGCGGGCAGGGTATCCAGCAGACGGCCTTTGTACATCACCATCACCCGCTCACAGTGTTCCGACACCTGCTGCAAATCGTGACTGATCAGCAGCAGCCCCATGTTTCGCGCTTCCACCAGACCGCGAATCAGCGCCAGCACCTGATCGCGCATCGCATGATCGAGCGCCGAGGTTGGTTCATCGGCAATCAGGAAATCGGGATCGGTAATCAGGGCGATCGCCAGCATCACGCGCTGGCCCATGCCGCCAGAGAGCTGGTGCGGATACTGTTTCATCAGCTGACGCGGATCGGGCAGGCCGACTGCATCCAGCATCTCGCACACTTTCTCTTTACGCTCGGCACGGCTCAGACGACGGTGCAGGATCAGCGGCTCTTCAACCTGCCAGCCAATAGTACGCGTCGGGTTCAGGGCATACTTCGGGTCCTGCATCACCATCGCCACGCGGTTGCCGCGCAGCTGGCTCCAGTGACGCTCGCTCAGCGTCAGCGCATTTTCGCCGGCCACCTGGAGCTGGCTGGCCTGCAGATGCAGCGCGGGCGACAGTAAGCCCATCAGGCTGCGGGCGGTCAGTGACTTGCCGGAACCGGACTCACCGACCAGCGCCACGCGCTCGCGGCCAATGGTAAAACCAATATTATCGACCAGCAGCGCATCGTCGCTACGAATGATCAGCCCTTCGGCGTGTAGCAGTTTATCTGGCATGACGGGTATCCAGTCGGTCGCGCAGGCCGTCGCCTGTCAGGTTAAAGGCCAGGCTGGCAAACAGAATGGCGGCGCCCGGTGCGGCGGCGACCCACCACTGGTCGAAGATCACTTTACTGCCTTCGGCCACCATCGAACCCCATTCGGCGGTTGGCGGCTGAACGCCCATACCCAGGAAGCCGAGACCGGCCGCGGCAAGAATGATGCCGCCCAGGCTCAGCGCGGCACGCACCACGGCGGTCGGCAGACAGAGCGGCAGAATGTGGCCGAACATCAGGCGAAAGCCGGTGATGCCCTGCATCCGTGCCGCGGCGAGGTAGTCGCTCCGTCGCAGCGCCAGCGTTTCGGCGCGCGCCTGACGGGCAAACGGCGGCCAGCTGGTCAGCGCCAGCGCCAGCGCGCCGTTCATCAGGCCAGGGCCGAGAATCGCCACCAGCGCCAGCGCAATCACCAGATTGGGCAGCGACAGGAAGATATCGGTAATCCGCATCAGCAGGCGTTCCGTCCAGCCGCCAACGTAACCGGCGGTAATGCCGATCAGCAGCCCGGCCGGTATGGTCAGCACCAGAATCAGCGACACCAGCAGCAGGGTCGGACGGGCACCGTAAATCACCCGCGACAGCAGATCGCGGCCAAAGCCGTCGGTGCCGAACCAGTGCTGTGCTGACGGCGCCAGCAGACGGCTCGACATGGTTTGCAGATTGGGATCGAACGGCGCAATCAGCGGTGCCAGCAGCGCCATCAGGATCAGGATCGCCACCAGCGTCAGCCCAACGGTTAACGAAGTCACGCGTTGACGACGACGGCGTGGCCGCAGCGTTTCGAGTTCAGAGAGTTGTTGCGTCATCGGGTTCTCGGGTCGGTTAACCAGGTTAAAACATCCGCCAGGGTGTTAATCAGAATAAAGCAGCTACCGATCAACAGGGTAGAGCCGAGAATCGCCGGCACATCGCCGGAGAACAGGGCGTTGGTCATGTAGCGGCCGACACCCGGCCAGGCGAAGACGGTTTCTGTCAGTACCGAGCCTTCCAGCAGCGTGGCGTAGGAGAGGGCGATCACCGTCACCAGCGTGCCCAGCACGTTCGGGAAAATATGGCGCAGCAGGATGCGGACCCGACCGGCCCCTTTGGCCCGCGCCAGTACCACATACTCTTTGCTGCTCTCTTCCAGCAGCGCAGCGCGCAGCAGACGGGTAATGCCCGCCATCGCCAGCAGCCCGAGGATCACCACCGGCAGCCAGAGGTGGGCAATGGCGTTGCGGAACATCTCCGGCTCACCTGACAGCCAGCTGTCGATCAGCACAAAGCCGGTTTTCGGCTCCAGGGTATAGACCCAGATATCGTCCAGCCGTCCCGGACCGGCAGACCAGTGCAGCACCGCATAAAACAGCAGCAGACCGAGCAGGCCGAGCCAGAACACCGGCACCGAATAGCCCAGCAGCGAGATAAAGCGCGCCAGATTATCGATCCAGCTACCCGGTTTCCACGCCGCCAGCAGCGCCAGCGTCACGCCGAACACCACGGCGAAGATCATCGCGCAGGTGGCCAGCTCAATGGTGGCGGGGAAGGTGGTCATCAGGTCGCTGCTGACGGACTGATTGGTCAGCCGCGACACGCCGAGGTCGCCCTGGGCCAGATGGGACACATAGCGCCAGAACTGCACCAGCACCGGCTGATCCAGCCCGAGATCGTGGCGCACCTGGGCGTAGGTCGCTTCACTGGCGTGATCGCCAGCGATCTGCTGCACCGGATCGATCGGCGACAGGTGCGACAGCATAAAGGTGAAGGCGAGCAGGCCAAGCAGGGTGACCAGCAGCGACAGCAGGCTGCCGATCAGCCGTCCGCCACGTTGCCAAAAAAGCCGGGCGAACCCGGCTGTCGTCACAGACTGTGCCATTACTTCGTGACCTGCGAGTAATAGACCATGTCAGGGTTAATGCCCTGCACATAACCTTTCAGGTTGTCGCGCAGGGCGATCAGGTTTTTCGCCTGCATCCCAATCACATAAGGTGAGCTTTTCATCACGTCACGTTGCATCGCTTCATACAGCGCCACGCGTTTTTTCGGATCGCTTTCTGCGGTCGCCGCAATCACCTGCTTGTTAAGCTCAGGAATGTGCCAGTCAGAACGGAAGGCGATGGTTTTGCTGCCATCTTCCGGGTTATAGGCAAAAGAGGCGGCATTGGTGTTGGGATCGAAATAGTCTGAACCCCAGGCGTTCAGCGTCGCTTCATACTTATGCGCTTTGACGTTGGTGGAGACTTCGGAGCTCAGGCCCGGTACCACTTCCACTTTCACGCCACCTTTGGCAAAGCTGCCCTGCAGCGCCTGTGCGATGTCGAGGTAAGGCGGCTGGTTGCTGGTGGAGAGTTTAAAGCTGACGTTGGTCAGGCCCGCTTTCTTCAGAATCGCTTTGGCCTTTTCCGGATCGTAGCTATATGGCGTGTCGTTGATCGCGCCGAGGAAACCTTTTGGCAGGAAGGTCTGATGCACGTCGAACTGGCCTTTCAGCAGCTCGTTGGCGATGCCTTTGTAATCCCACAGGTAGCGCGCCGCTTCCCAGAATGCCGGGTTTTTCAGCGTCTCGTTGGCACCGATGTTGAACTGAATGTAGTAGAGCGAGGCCATTGGAATCGCTTCGGTCTTCACGCCCGGTTTGCCGTTCAATGCCGCAATCTGGTCAGCACCGAGATTACGGGCGATATCGGCATCACCCTGTTCCAGCAGCAGGCGACGCGCCGCCGGTTCCGGCACGTTCTTGATCAGGATGTTCTTCATTTTTGGTGCGCCAGCTGGCGAAGTTGGGTTCGCGCTCAGCAGCACCACCTGATGCATCACCACTTTACGGATCTGGTACGGGCCGCTGCCGGCAGAATGGGTCGCCAGCCAGCCGTTACCGAAATCGCCGTTCTTCTGATTGGCCATCGCGGTTTTCTCGTCGACGATTGACGAAACCGGCGCTGACAGCAGGCTCAGCACGTAGGTCGGGCTGACGTTGGCGGTCCAGCTGATCTGCACATGGTTGTCATCGACCTTCTTCAGGAAGCCATCGACGTTATCTTTGGTCCAGCCAAGCTGAGTCAGGATGAAAGAGGGATCGAGATTCAGTTTCACTACCCGGCCCAGCGAGAAGATCACATCTTCCGGACGCAGCGGATTGCCGGTAGAGAATTTCGCGTCTTTACGCAGTTCAAAGGTCAGGCTGCGGTTGTCGCTGCCGGGCTGCCAGGAGGTTGCCAGCGTGGGTTTCAGATCGACCGGATTTTGTGGGTCGGACTGGACCAGACGCTGATAAATATTGGTGAAGGCCTGCACGCTGGTGAGTTCAAAACCTTTGGCCGGATCGAAGCTATCGGCATCGTCAGTAGACTGCGCAATGACCAGCGTATCTTTTGGTGTCGCAGCCTGAGCAGAGAAGGCGGCAGCCAGCGTCAGCGCCAGCAGTGATGGAATTATAGTTTTCATGAAATTTCCTTGCCTTAAAAAGTTACGCGAGTTTACGAAAGGGCAGATGCGAAGAATAGTCGAATATGGGCTAATCATATGCCAAAAAGGCATAAGAGTAAGGTTGTGGTTATAAGAAGGTGACATATTTGTTGCGCCGTTACGTCTATTCCGGAAACGGCACCTCAACGAAATGATGATTTTTCTTATTGCCGCTTTACCCTGACCTTCCTCTCTTTATAATAGCGTCAAATTATTTCTGGAGAATTCAGTTGGACAGTCACCCTAAATTTATTTTTATTATGGCAAGCTGAATTTTCTTCGCTGCTTGCCAACCGGCGGGCAGCAATCCTCTCTTTTCGTCACGATTGCGCTCCTTTTTCATCACCCTGTTAGCTGAGTGAGTGCGCATTATGTTCCTGTTTATTCTGGCTCTTTTTCCTCCACCTCGTCTGGCGTAGCCCAGGCTACGCCCGATCTCCGCTTTCTGCCTGATATTACGTTGCGCTAATTTCGCGCCGCGTGACTTTCTGCGCCCCATTATTTCTGAACAAAGGAGGGATATATGGACGATCCCGCAAGGTTACCCTTTTAAATAACCCGGCAACGCCAGGTTTTCTCCGCATGCCTTATTGGGCGTGCAGGACAACTATTGCTTTAAATCAGGGAGATGTCGAAATGAGCGACATGAAACTGGAACAGGTTGCGATCAAATCTGACGCCAACCGTACAACCAAAAAAAATCAAAAACTATTCGCGATTGCCCGTGAAGCGGGCCAGCCTGTCGACGTCACGCTGGCGAACCTGCGTAGCGATCGGGACGGCCTGACCCACACCGAAGCGGCGGCCCGCCTGGCGCTGTATGGCCCGAATGAGGTCGCCCATGAAAAAGCGCCACCGGCACTGATTCAGTTACTGATGGCCTTCAACAATCCGTTTATATACGTCTTACTGGTGCTGGCGCTGGTGAGTCTGTTTACTGACTATCTGCTGCCGCTGCGGGCCGGTCAGGAAACCGATCTCTCCGGGGTGATCATCATTACCACCATGGTGCTGCTGAGTGGTCTGCTGCGCTTCTGGCAGGAGTTTCGCACCAACCGTGCGGCGCAGGCGCTGAAGTCTCTGGTGCGCACCCAGGTCACGGTGCTGCGGCGCGAAGCCGACAGTGACACCGCGCAGCGTCATGATGTGGATATGCGTGAACTGGTGCCGGGCGATGTGATTCTGTTAAGTACCGGCGATCAGGTGCCTGCCGATGTCCGGCTGCTGAGTGCGCGTAATCTGTTTATCAGCGAAGCGGTGCTGACCGGTGAATCGCTGCCGGTAGAGAAACAGAGCGGCAATCTCGCCGTCGATCCGCAGGGCAAATCCGCCCAGGAGTTACTGACGCTCAGTAACATTTGTCTGATGGGCACCAGCGTCGCCAGCGGCACGGCCAGCGCGGTGGTGGTGGCGACGGGCGCTGAAACCTGGTTTGGATCGCTGGCCGCCTCGCTGACCGGAAGCCGTCCGCAGACCGCTTTTGATCGCGGGGTTAACAGCGTCAGCCGGTTACTGATTCGCTTTATGCTGGTGATGGTGCCGGTGGTACTGCTGATCAACGGCTTCACCAAAGGCGACTGGATGGATGCCACGCTGTTTGCGCTGGCAGTGGCGGTCGGCCTGACCCCGGAAATGTTGCCGATGATTGTCAGCGCCAACCTGGCCAAAGGCGCGATTGCGATGTCGCGGCGCAAAGTGATCGTGAAGCGGCTGAACGCCATTCAGAACCTGGGTGCCATGGATGTGCTGTGCACCGATAAAACCGGCACGCTGACCCAGGACACCATTCTGCTGGCCCACCACCTCAACCCGCAGGGAGAGGAAGATGGAGAGGTGCTGTTGCTGGGATGGCTAAACAGCGGTAGCCAGAGCGGCGCGAAAAATCTGATGGATCGGGCGGTGCTGATGGCGGGCGACAAAGTGATCTGCCAGACCCGGCGCAGCCAGTTTCACCTGGTTGATGAGCTGCCGTTCGACTTCGAGCGCCGCCGGGTTTCGGTGCTGGTGGAAGATCTCGCGCGCCATCGCTCGCTGCTGATTTGCAAAGGCGCAGTGGAAGAGATGCTGGCGGTGAGCAGCACTATCCGCCAGGGCGAAGCGATCGTTCCGCTGGATGACCGCCTGCGGGCGGAACTGCTGGCGCTGACCCAACGCTATAACCAGCAGGGCTATCGGGTATTGCTGGTGGCGACGCGCGAAAGCGATTTGCAGGCGCCGCTCAGCCACAGTGACGAACGGGAGCTGACGCTGGAAGGGCTGCTGACCTTCCGCGATCCGCCAAAAGCGAGCGCCGGTAAAGCGATTCAGGCACTGCGCGACCACGGCGTCGCGGTGAAAGTGCTGACCGGCGATAACCCGCTGGTCACGCTGCGGGTCTGCCAGGATGTCGGGCTACGCGATCCGGCAATGCTGACCGGTGATCAGATCGAGGCGATGGACGATGCGCAACTGGCGCAGGAGGCGGAACGCTGCACGCTGTTTGCGCAGCTGACGCCGCAGCAGAAATCCCGCGTGGTGCGCCTGCTGCAACAGAATGGTCATACCGTGGGTTTTCTCGGTGATGGCATCAACGACGCGCCGGCACTGCGGGCGGCGGATACCGGTATTTCCGTAGACAGCGCGGCGGATGTGGCGAAAGCCTCATCGGATATTATTCTGCTGGAGAAAGATCTGCAGGTGCTGGGCGAGGGCGTGCTGAAAGGACGCGAAACCTTTGGCAATATCATCAAGTACCTCAACATGACCGCCAGCTCGAACTTTGGCAACGTCTTCTCGCTGCTGATCGCCAGCGCCTTTATTCCGTTTCTGCCGATGCTGTCGATTCATCTGCTGATTCAGAACCTGATGTATGACGTCTCCCAGCTGGCGCTGCCGTGGGACAAAGTGGACCGGGATTTTCTGCGTCAGCCACGCAAATGGGATGCCGGTAACATCAAACGCTTTATGCTGTGGATGGGACCAACCTCGTCAATTTTTGACGTCACTACCTTTGCGCTGATGTGGTTCATCTTCGGGGCTAACCACGCTGGTGTGCAGTCGCTGTTCCAGTCCGGCTGGTTTATTGAGGGGCTGCTCTCTCAGACGCTGGTGGTACATATGCTGCGCACCCGCAAGATTCCGTTTATCCAGAGTCGCGCCACCTTGCCGGTGATGCTGACCACGCTGGCGATAATGGCGCTGGGGATTGCGATTCCGTTCTCACCGCTGGGCGCGATGGTCGGGCTGGTGCCGTTGCCATGGCAATACTTCCCGTGGCTGGTGCTGACGCTGTTCAGCTACTGCCTGGTGGCGCAGGGCATGAAACGTTTATATATCCGCCGCTTTGGTCAGTGGTTCTAGGGAGGCGACGATGAAAAATGACCGGATTGATAAAGTGTTTGTCGGCGTGATGATCATCGGTTTAACGCTGATTGCGCTGACGGTGATCGTGCGGTGAGGGCGTTGTGATAGTGAGGTAATAGTGTGGTAATTGAGAGGCAGCGAGGCGACTCGCTGCCTTTTTTGATGCAGTTACTCTTCGTCGCGCTCACGGCTGGCGCGCTGGCGCTCGTAATATTCATCTTCTGCAGTGATGATCTCATCCATCAGAGAATCCATATCGACCACGCGCTCCTCTTCCACAAACTTCCCGGTAAGCGGTGTTTCCGGCGTCAGCTTGCCATCTTCATACAGCAGCCAGATCTCTTTGGCATAGCGGGTCTGCAACAGCTGCGGTGCGAACTGACCGTAGTAGGCGGTGATATTGTTAACATCACGCTCGAACATCGATTCGGCGTGGTTGTTGGCTGCGGCATCAACCGCCTGCGGCAGGTCGATAATCACCGGGCCCTGATCGTCAAGCAGCACGTTGAACTCTGATAGATCGCCATGCACGATACCGGCACATAACATGCGCACGATATTACGGATCATGGTGTTGAAATCAGTGAGCGCCTGTTCTTCGGAGAGCGTGACATCGCTGAGGCGCGGCGCGACTGAGCCATTGGCGTCGGTTACCAGCTCCATCAATAACACACCGTCAATGCAGAGATAAGGCTGCGGCACGCGCACACCGGCATTCGCCAGACGGAACAGCGCATCCACTTCAGCCGTCTGCCACGACTCCTCCTGCTGCTTACGGCCAAACTTCGAGCCTTTCTGCATGGCGCGGGCGCTACGGCTGTTACGGGTTTTACGTCCTTCCTGATACTGCACTGCCTGCTTGAAGCTACGCTGCGTGGCTTCTTTATAGACTTTGGCGCACTGGATCTTGTCACCGCATAACACGGTGTAGACGTCAGCTTCTTTGCCACTTTTCAGTCGCTGAAGCACGTCATCAATCAGGCCATCATCGACCAGAGGCTGGATTCTGTTTGGGATTTTCATGCGGCTTTATACCTTATTTCAGCCCCTTTTCGTATCAATAACACTAACGGCGATAATAGAAAAAAATTGGCAACGTCTAAAGGAAGTGACTAATTCTACCCTGGAAAAAGGTTTTAGGAAGATGATCCTTTCTCGCTTCGGCTGATCGCGATGGTTTTCTCTGAAGCAGCGGATTCAGTGGCGTCAGCGGGCAGGCTGACCTGGGAATCACTGAGGCTAAGGCAGCTCACAACAGGCTGAGGCATAGCGGACGGGAGGTTATGCTTCACCAGGTCGGAAGCGGGATGGCGAAATCCTGCGCGGGCCAGGGGCAGGATTCCGGCCAGCCAGAGATTACTTGAGACCCTTGAGCAGCTTCACCGTGCTCTCGATGTCGATCTCATCTTCGGTGAAGATTAAGGTCGAACCCTGAAAAGTAGTGATTGCCAGCTTCTTCAGCGAACGCATTTCACCGGGCTTTACGTCTGATTTCGGTCGGATGTTGCTTAGCAGCACGCCCACCGACAGCACCGGATTCTCTTTATCGATGCGGGTGTCGACCGGCACTTCTTCGCTGTAGACCAGGTAAGATTTGATCGCAGTGATCTTGATGCGCTCACCCGCGATAAAGATGTATTTGCTTTCCGGCACCACTTTCACCGCATAGGCCGACAGGCCTTTGTTATTGGTGGTGGGTTCAAAGGTCACTGCAGCATCTTTCTTGATCAGATCAGGGTTGGCGACCTTAATCACATGAAAATAGCGGTTCTCACCGTTTTCATCTTTGATAAAACCAAAACCCTTATCTTTGAACCAGGTTGTGATTGTTCCGTTCATCGCCATTACCGCCTGTTTAATCGTTTATCTACTCAGTTTTTTACAGCGCGCAGTGTAAAGCACAATGCCTGCGCAGACTATATCCGTGTGAATGATAATTTCTGACCGGTAAGAGAGCAATCCGGTGACGCGTTGAACGGTGTCGGGCCATCAGGGATCTGTGGCTGTGAAAGTGCTCACGATGAGTTGGCCGGCAGAGAAATGGGGAAGGGCGCGGGAGATGACGCTGACGGTGCGGTTATGGCGCAGGGAGTATATCCGGGCGGACAAGGTCACTATCGTCACCTGCTGACCGCCCGGCGCATTCGGGTAAGGTTACTCGTTACCCCATTGGTTGAGGAAGGTCGCGATCTCATCGATACGCTCAGCATCAATGCCCGCTTCCGTGGCCATCTCCTGCTGCGACTCTTCACTGATCTCCTCGTTATTCATCAGACGCGTGATCAGTAACTGGAAGTAGTGCGCCAGCGGTGTGCGTTCTGCATCGCTCACCGGCTTAGCGGATTCGGTCGCATACTCATCTGCGACGTCGTAGTACTTGAGGGGAATGTCGTTAGTCATAAAGAGTCCGCTAAGTTGAAGTGCTGGTCAGATGCTGCCTGCGCTCGATGGCGTAAGTAGCGGGGTTATTATTTCGTGTTTAGGCGGGGGCTGTAAAGGGGAGTGGATGTCAGTAGATAGAAGGAAAATGTGGAGTGAACAGCGGTTATTTCGGGTTAAGTGACCGCCCCGTCGGCCACAACGAAGAAAAAGTATTGATACAGAGTGGTGTAAAAAACTATCAGCCTGGATGTTAGGGGGTTCGCTTTTGACTGAATCCGGCTTTATTGCCTTATCTGACTAGAGAAGGAGCGGCGGTAGTTGTTTGAAGGTGCTGACTAAGCCTTCTCCCCAGCCTTTACGGATAGTCGTGAAGTAGGGATGGTCTTCGGTAATGCGGTATTGCCGGGCATCGCTGAAGCTATCACAAGGGTAGATCATGACGTCGAGCGGCAGGCCAACAGAGAGATTGCTGCGCAGGGTCGAATCCAGTGAAATCAGCGCGCATTGCATCGCTTGCTCCAGAGACATGTCGTAGTGCAGCACCCGGTCAATAATCGGTTTGCCGTACTTGCTTTCACCAATCTGGAAATAGGGCGTATCGCGAGTTGCTTCGATGAAATTACCCTGTGGGTAAATATGGAACAGACCAATATCATCCCCGTTGATTTGACCGCCGAGCAGCAGGTTGCAACTGAAATCTGTCGTACTGCCATTCTGTTGTGCCTCACTGTCACGCTGGATCACCTCACGAACCGTCTCTCCAACCAGGGAAGCGGCCTCGTAAAGGCTGGCGGCATTCAGCAGATTGGGACAATCGGCATTCCTGCTGCGGTGTCGCAGCAGACTGATAATACTTTGAGTGGTCGCCAGATTACCGGCAGTCTGAAGCACCAGCGTACGATCGCCGTCCTGATGAAACACATGTAGTTTACGGAAGGTGGAAATGTGATCCACCCCAGCATTGGTACGTGAATCGGATGCAAAGACCAGCCCGGATGACAGGCGCATGGCCACACAATAGGTCATACCACACTCCCCTCAAAAAAATTTGCACGCCATCAGCGTGCATGAAGTTTTCACCACCAGCAAGTCGCTACAGGTCAATTTACATCATTTGTACCGCGGCAATCGCGCACATATCTTCGTATCCACCGCCAATGCGTAAACCGCGTACCGGACAGGCATCCAGGTAATCAATACCCACAGCAAGTTTAAGATGTTGATCAGGTATACGGGTATTGTTGGTAATGTCAAAGCAGTGCCAGCGGTCTTCCACCCAAACTTCGGCCCAGGCATGGGTCGCGACATGTGCAGAATCTTTGCTGTGCAGGTAACCGCTAACGTAGCGTGCCGGTATATTCAGGCTACGACAGCAGCTCAGAAAGACATGAGTATGATCCTGGCACACTCCGCTACCCGCGGCGAAAGCCTCAGCGGCACTGTCGGTCACAAGGGTAGAGCCTGGGGTGTAAGGCATCCTGAGCAGCAGGTCTCCCATCAGGTTTTCCAGGGTGGTCAGAATCGCCTGGGGTTGATAATAGTGCAGGGCAAAAGCCTGAATCGCCGCATCGGGCTGGGTCAGCGGACTGTGGCGCAGGAAAACTAGCGGCGACAGATGCCCCTGAGCCTGATCTTCAATGCCGTGTTCAATCTCCACCACGCCATGTGCCTGAATGGTGATGGACTCATGCGGTTCATCGAGTGTCAGCACATGCATGATGTTGCCGAAGGCATCAGTGGTGCAAACCGCCTTATCCGGTAAGGTCAGTTCCCAGGATAGTATGCGTTGATGAGACGATTCCTGAGGCGTCAGCCGCAGGTACTGGATACTGCGTTGCACCGCCTGGTCGTAGCGATAATGCGTGTTGTGCTCAATGCTAAGTTTCATTGCGCCTCCAGATAAGTGTGATGAATACTTTCGGCGATCTCGTTTAACTGGGTGAGAAAGGCTTCCAGCCAGTTGTTCAGCCCGATTCTGCTGAGGTCTTTCATGGAACTGAAGCGCAACTCGGCGTGCAGGATGTGCGCCAGGCGGCGTGGCTGGTTTGCACGGCCACCTATCAGCTCCAGTTGCTGAACCATATCGTTGATACACGCCAGCAACGAACGCGGCAGCTCGTTGCGCAGGATCATCAGTTCGGCGATGGTCTCCCGGCTCAGCGGCTGCTTATAAATACTATGGTAGGCTTCGCGCGCGCTTACCGCCTGCAGCAGTGTGTCCATGCGGTAATATTCGCGCACCGGATCGTCATCAATATCCATCAGTCTGTTTTTCACCTCCAGCAGACGGGCAGTGCCATCAGCCCGTTCCAGCAACGTCCCGAGACGAATAAAGTGCATCGCGTCGCTGCGGAGCAGGGTACCGAACATGGCACCACGGAACAGATGAGATCGCTCTTTCACCCAGTCAAAGAAGGCATCGGCACCGTCTGAGCCTATGCCCTGACGGCGTATCGATTTCATCGCGATCCAGGTGGCATTGATACATTCCCAGACTTCGGATGACAGGCTGCCACGTACCGCATGCGCGTTGTTCCAGCCCATCTGCAGACAACTAAAAATGCTGCTGTAATTCCGGCTATCCAGGGCGAAAAAACTGACCAGATTGGGCATCGTCAGTGTCAGGTTGGTCTCAGCATACAGCTCGCTGGTGCTGGTCAGGTTGAGCGGTACCAGCAGATCATGATTACCCCCATTGCGGATTGGCATCATCGACAGCTTGTTGGTGACGTCCAGTACCCTGGCGATATTTTCTGCCCGCTCCAGATAGCGGGCCATCCAATAGAGTTCACTGGCTGTCCGGCTCAGCATATATCATCCTCCAGTACCCAGGTGTCCTTGGTTCCGCCGCCCTGTGACGAATTGACGACCAGCGAACCTTCCGTCAACGCCACGCGGGTAAGGCCGCCGGGCACCAGTCGAATCTCCGCACCACTCAGCGCAAAGGGTCGGAGATCGATATGACGTGGGGCCAGGCCGTCGTTGACAAAAGTGGGACAGGTGGACAACGCCAGCGTGTTTTGCGCGATATAATTCTGCGGACGAGCCAGCAACAGGTCACGGAAGTGGGCGAGCTCAGCTTTGTTCGCGGCGGGTCCAATCAACATGCCGTAACCGCCAGCACCGTGAACCTCTTTCACGACCATTTTTTCGAGGTTGGCCAGCACATACGACAGCTCATTTTTATGTCTGCACTGCCAGGTTGGCACGTTATTGAGGATCGGTTCTTCCTGCAGATAAAAGCGCACCATATCCGGTACGTAAGGATAGATTGATTTGTCATCAGCTACGCCAGTGCCGATGGCGTTGGCCAGGACGACATTGCCAGCCCGGTAAACCGACAGCAGTCCCGGTACGCCGAGCATGGAGTCCGGGCGGAATGCCAGCGGATCGAGGAAGGCATCATCAACCCGACGATAGATGACATGTATTCTGCATGGCCCGGCAGTTGTGCGCATGAACAGCATGCCATCCTTAACGAACAGATCGGCGCTTTCAACCAGCTCAACGCCCATCTGCTGGGCCAGGAAGCTGTGTTCGAAGTAAGCGCTGTTAAAGCGGCCTGGGGTCAATACCACCACGGTGGGATCGTTAATGGGTGAGCTTTCGCGAAGCGTTTGTAGCAGATGCGACGGATAGCGTTCTACGGGAGCAATACGTTGCTGCGCAAAGAGTTCCGGATAGAGCCGCATCATCATTTTACGGTTCTCCAGCATATAAGAGACGCCGGAGGGGGTACGCAGGTTATCTTCCAGGACGTAATATTCGCCATCACTGTTGCGCACCATATCTACGCCAACAATATGCGCATAGATATCACGGTGAAGATCAACACCTTGCATACAGGGTTGATACTGTTCGTTAGCCAGAACCTGTTCTGCCGGAATGATTCCCGCCTTCAGAATATGTTGTTCATGGTAGATATCGTAGAGGAAGGCGTTGAGTGCCTGCACACGCTGGCGGATGCCGGCATCGAGCATGGCCCATTCGGCGGCCGGTATAATACGTGGCACGCTGTCGAACGGGATCAACCGTTCAGCACCATTATCGTCATCGTAGACATTGAAGGTAATACCTACCCGGTGAAACAGGAGGGCGGCTTCTTCCCGCTTGCGCTGTACAGCCTGATGATCAGCCTGTTGCAGCCATTGCCAGTAGGCGGCGTAGTGGTCACGGTGCTCACCTTCAGCCAGAAGCATCTCATCAAAAAAGGGTGAAGCGGAGAGATTGATATTCAGCATCGTCACCTCGCAGACGTTAAAGGCTGTCAATCTACTCAAGCATAAAGTGTGCCAGCATCTGAAGAAGCGAAACGGTGCAAAGCGGTAATGTTGCAACGTCCAATGCCCTTTTTTGGTGCAGGCTCAGCGCGGGAGTGTCTTAATATGGCGCTTAGTGTGCCGTGGTGGAGAAAAACCACCTCCGACATAACGATTCCAATCTGAGCTGGATCCCCGCGGAATCGATCAAACCTATCGAAGTGGTACGCGGGCTAATGTCGTCCTTATACTGTTCCGATGCGCTGGGCGGATACTCCATCTGGAATACAGGCGAGTCGTATAAGGCGAATAAAACGGTAAAGATCCGCACAGGGGTTCTGAATCTGACCGATAAAAATCTCAACCGTGACGACTATAGCTATAACGAAGATGGCAGCAGGTATTTCGCTGCGGTTGATGATAGTTTCTGGCGTAAGGTTCTGGCCGGGACGGTTGAGGTCCCGGCTGTTTTCTGTGTCCGCAGCCTGACTGACGGGATATTTTCAATGGCACTGCACGTCGTCGGGGAAGCGGTTTTACGAGCTTTGTTCACTACCCGATAATCAGTGTGAAAGATTATTTTGCGCGTGCAGGAATCGCGTACGCCAGGGCTTGAGCACCCATAACGCCAGACCCGCGGTGATAAAGTCGAAGGTAATAGCGCAGCCAAAGACCAGGTGCCAGTTATGGGTGTGCTGATACATCAGTGCCGCCAGCGGACCGCCAAAGATTGCGCCGATACCCTGTGAGATATACAACCAACCATAGTTCGCTGAAGCATTTTCACTGCCAAAGGTGTCGGTCAGTGTGGATGGGAACAGCGAGAAGATTTCACCCCAGCCAAAGAACACTACGCCTGAAAGCAGTACGAATAGCAACGGATCTTCGCGGCAGGCAAGCCACAGCGTCATCGCAACACCTTCCAGCGCGAAGGCAACAAACATAGTATTTTCGCGGCCGTAGCGGTCAGAAATAAAACCAAACAGTGGGCGTGTTAAACCGTTAGTGAAACGGTCGATAGTCAGCGCCAGGGGCAGCGCGGCCATACCGAAAATTACCGCCTTGCTGATGCCGAAGTCTTCGGCAAAAATTGCCATCTGCGAGGTCACCATCAGTCCCGATGTCGACATCATGGTCATCATGATGAACATCAGCCAGAACAGTGGCTGGCGCAGCATTTCTCCGGAGCTGAACTGGCGCTGGTCCGGCACAGGCGACGGTATTTTGTTGACCGACTTCGTCATGCTGGTTTCAGGCAGTCTCAGGCTTTGACTGGCGAGAAAACCCACGGCGGCAAAGAGCAGGCCAAATAGGGTCATTGTCTGTTCCAGCCCGTAGCTGTTTAGAGAAATGGAAATCGGGAAGGTGGTAAAAATTGCCCCCATGCCGTAGCCCGCCGCCACGGTTCCGGCGGCAAAACCGCGCTGCTGTGGAAACCACTTCATTACCAGTCCCACCACGCCGATATAAACAATACCCGTACCCAGTCCGCCAAGGCAGCCATAGACCAGATACAGTGAAGTCAGGCTGTTGACCCGGGCGGCGATTACCCAGCTAAAACCCGCCATCAGTGTACCGATAGAGATCAGCAGACGTGGGCCAAAACGCTCTACCAGCCGACCCTGGAAGGGTGAGAAGAAGGTCTGCAGAATAATCAGCAGCGAGAACGTTACCTGTAGTTCCGCCAGTCCGACGCCGAGTTTGGCAATCATAGGTTTGGTTAACAGCGTCCAGACATACTGCGGGCTGGAAATTGACGCCATGCAAAGTAATCCAAGCAGAAGCTGTACCCACTTGCTGTTTTTCGCTATTACCACCGGTTCGCTCATCAAGGCCATTATCTGTCTCCAAAATTACGCTTTGCTCTGCTTAACCACTTTTTTGTCGAATTGCCTGCTAATGCTCAATCCCCGGAACCTTCATCCCGATACGCAGATGTAGACGTAAAGCCATTAGCAGGATGTGTGCCAGTTTGAAAAAGTCATTAAATTCAATTGGTAATGGAATGATTAGGGAAGTGAATGTTATGGAGTGCAAAAAATCAGTGCGCTGAGATGGTGCGTAGGAGAGGGTTGATTGCCAGAAAAGCCATCCGGTACCTTTTGATTTCCAGGATGATGCACTAATTGATTTCCGAGATGATGCACTAAAGACGTTTATCGAAAAAGTTGACCAGTTGCCTGAAATTCCCGGATTGGGGGTACAAAAAGCCCGCAAGGCTTGTGCCGTGCGGGCTTTCAGGACTTCGACGATGGTTCTGGTAACCATCACCAGGAAGGGCTGGCGGAATCTGAATAGGCTCTTCAAGCTTATGAAATTAAGTGTTTTTATTAAATTCAGCTTTGGTGCGTGTACCTAAACGTGTACCAATTGTAGGATTTCATACCCCGGAACGGCTTTGCTAGAATTATTAACAGCTAGCCTAAAATCCCAAAAAATGATTTTATGAAAAAGTGTTCATACTGTTCAATTTTGTTTTTTTTATTAAATTCATTGGGTTAGGTGGTGAATGGTTTGGGGCGGGATGTACACTAGTGTGCACTTAAGGTGATCACCTTAGCCAAGATGATAAAAAAAGCTATCCAAGCTACTATCCGCAATTTGAAGCTATGAGGTGCTACTGTTGTCAATGGTTATCTTTGTGCCAGGAGCTGACATTTTCAGCACTGTTTATGTGGACAAATTTGGTACGCCACTATAGATAAACTTAGGGTGCTTTGAGCCACTAAAGAGGCTTGTCATCTTAAGCTTTTCCACACATTTAAAATGAATAACTATCTGATTTATAATTAATAATTTACGTAATGAGTGTTTTTTCTTTTATCTGTACTTATGATTTCTAATGATGATGTACATTCATGCTTAGATTTAGTACGCAAAAGAGGCGATTAGATGTTAAAGTCAACTTTTCACAGGTGATTTTAGAGGGAGTGTATGAAACAGTTTTTTAACATCCCTGACAATGATAATGACATTGAAAAAGAAAGTATCGGATATTGGGTTAAAGATCTACAAAATTCCGAGACATTGTTAGGTATAATTCAAACAGCTGCTTTTAAGCGGCTATTTGATATATCCTTTTTAGGTGCCATCGATTATAGTGAAAGAAATTATCTATCTAATATAGATAGAAATAGAGCATCTCACTCATTATTTGTTGCAGGAATAGCCAATTACATTGCAACAGAACGAAATTATAGCCACGAGCTTAAAGAGCATATCGTGGCCGCAGCATTACTTCATGATATAGGCCATATACCCCTATCACACAGTGCTGAGCCTTATATCCAAAAGCACTTTGGGTATGGACACCATGAAATTGGCGAAAATATTATTAATGGCAGTGCATGGAAGGATAGTGGACTAAAAGACGCTCTTTCTAAGAGTTTTGATATTAATTTCATTGTAAGTCTTCTTAATTTTGAAGCAAAAGACGATGGCGCAGATATATTCAATAGTAAAATAAATGCCGACACAATAGATGGAATAATAAGGTGTGTTGAATATAAAGGGATAAATCAAAGTAATGTTTTAAACAGAATATCTATTGCTAGAGCTGCATTTATAGATAATGCTTGCATAAGCAAATCAAAAAGATTACAAACTTTAGACGATTTTTGGAAAACGAAGCAATTTGTTTACAATAATTTCATAAATACAAAGCATGGAATCTTGTCTGACAAAGCAAGCCAGATTTTCTTTATTGAATACAATAAAATTGAACACAAAGATCTTTTTGCGGAAGAGAAGAACTGGAGAGGTAAGTACTCAATGTTGTTCAAATGGCTATCAGCATTAAAAAACAATGATATGCCATCTTGTATAAAAAGTTATGATTTAGAGTACACAACAAGAAAATATGAAGTGGTGTTACATGAAGAAAACATTAAAAAAAGATACATAAATAGCAAGCATAAAAAAATAATAGATAATGATGAACTTAACATTTACCGGGAAGTAAATTTTTAACTGAAGCGGAGAAAAAAGATGTCTTATGATGACTTGATAAAAACACACACAAATATAGACTCATCAATATCCTATAGTAAAGATATTTTATCAAAACTTAAGCATGATTTGGATTCGATGTTTGAAGTGCACAAGGATGTAGAGTTTACAATTATAACAACAGGATCCTTTGGCAGGCATGAAGCATCCGTAGAGTCTGATATGGACCTTTTTATATTTTGTGATAAAACTTCAACGAAAGATTTTATGCTAGAAAAAAAGAAAGACATAGAAGAATGCATAAACAAATATATTAAAAAAGAGGCAGGAGATACTGGTACTTTCGGTGCTGATGCAGTTGATGTCTTCGATAGCATTCTTGCAAATATTGGTGGGAATCAGGATACAAATCAATCTTTAACAAGGCGTATGCTGTTCTTATTAGAAGGAAAAGCTATTTATAATGAATTGCTTTTCGATAGCTACAGAAAAACACTTATTAATAAATATTTAAATTCATCGAGTGATGGAAAAATCGACAAATATCTATTGAACGATATAATTAGATATTATAGAACTATAACTACTGACTTCCAGCACAAAGTAGATGCCGATGGAAAGTCATGGGGAACAAGAAATATAAAGCTAAGATTCTCTAGGAAACTACTATACTTTGCAGGAATAATGACAATCGCTGCAGCTAGTGATCAAAATCTTGGAACTGAAGATAGAGTTAATTATTTATCATCCTTACTTGAAAAGTCACCCTTAGAGCGGGTTTTCAATATAGCGAATGAGAGTTCGGATGAGGGTTTTAGTGAAACAATAAATGAAATCTTCAGCGAGTATGAATATTTTCTTTTATGTCTAGGTAATAGAGGTAAAAGAGATATTCTTGAGGACATAAAAGACAAAAACGAAAGGCTAAATAAGCCATTATATGTTGATCTGAGCGAGCGTAGTACTAAATTTACTAATAGCTTATATCAACTATTAAACTCAATATTCCCTCCAGAGCATCAAATTCACACGGCGCTTATTTTTTAATTTTTAGACTGTCAACGGGGCGACTCAGTTGCTAATTTCCGCTGTTCGCTCTTAACGGACCTTGGCTGAGATTGATAATTGTATTAAATATAAAAAACCGGCCTAAGCCGGTTTACGTGAAATGATGTTATTAGACGTTACATGCGGGCAACCAATCTGCCTCGCTATCCTCATGTAATGTCAAATTTGTTTGTATGCCATTATTAGTACGGCGTTTGAGTAACACGCGCTCATATTCTTTGAGTGTCTGCGGCACTGCCTGGCCGAAAGCCGTCAGGCTGAGCGGGTGCTGATGACCGCGCGATTCCATAAACGACAAGTACGCATGATAGAGATAGCGCTTCGGATTCAGCGGGCGAATATTGGCGTTACCAATAAACAGCCCGTTCGGCGTGCTCAGCGGCATCAGGTAGCCACAGAAATCGACCAGCGGATCGGCCTGTCGCTTTATCTCCAGTGCTTCGCCGGATGTTTGCTGCGCCTGCAACAGCTCGCGTGCTTCATCGGGTGACGCGAAGCGCTGCATTAGATGGCGAACAATCACGGCCAGCTCGGCGCTGATTTTGTCCAGCAGCTGCGGATCGCGCTCTTTAGCCGGTATCACCTCCGGGAAGGTCAGGATTACCCGGCGACGCGAAACTCCACCGCTGCGATCGCTGAAGCGCATCGGGTTATTGTTCACCGCCAGAATCACCGCCGGAATGTGGGTTGAGTAGGCATCGCGGTACTTAGGATCCACGGACACCGCATCGCCGCCGGTAATCGCCTTGATGCCCGCGCCGTCGCCGCTCCACTTTTCCTGGTCGGGCAGGATAATCAGCGAGTAGCCAATCACCACCGCACGTTCGCGCGACGACTCCAGTGTTTCGATGGTCGCGGAGGTGGTGTTGTCCGTTCCGGCCAGCATGGTGGCGATTTCCGCCATGATGCTTTTACCACTGTCGCCGCCGGTGACCTCAAGAAACCTCTTCCAGCCATACCCGGTTTGCCAGCACCATAAATGACAATTCGCAAAATCACAGACACAAAAAAGCCCGCGAGGCTTTCACCTTGCGGGCTTTCAGGACTTCGATGATGGTTCTGGTAACCATCAACCAAGAATTTTGGTGGAGCTGGCGGGAGTTGAACACGGCTGAACCCTCCGTAATTAAATGAAATAAAAGCAGTATTTTTTGAAAAGGGTACGCGACTGTTCATGCGGCTCCTTTTGAGGGATTATCTGCGAGGCGCAGCACTCTTTTAACCGTGTGACCGTCATACTCTTCCAGGTAGGCCCCATAGTGGCGGAACAGCATTTCCGGTCCTTTATGTCCCATCTGCGAAGCCAGCCAGAAAAGGTTTGCGCCCTGACTGATATGTCGGGTGGCGAACGTGTGCCGGGTCTGGTAGGGATTGCGGTACCGGATGCCTGCCTTCTTAATCGTAGGGACCCAGGCCTTTTTGCGTATGGCATCCGCACTCGCCCAGGGCTGTCCGGTTTTCGGATCTTCAAAAACAAACTCTCCCTTTTCAAAGGTGAACATTTTCTGACTGGCGAGTGCCGCGAGAGCATCACCGTTCAGATCCACTTTTCGCCTGCCGGCCCGGGTCTTGGTGGTCTTGATTATGCCAACCACGCTGGCGTTCCGGACGCTGGCCTGGCGCTTCTCTGCATCGATATCTTTCCACGACAGCGCACACAGCTCTGAACTCCGCAGCCCCGTGTTGATAGCAAACCGGAAAAGATTTTCCCATTGCTGATTACCGGCAGCATGAAGCAGGGCGCTGACTTCGTCGGGTGACAGGGGATCGACGACATACCGGCTCTCCTCCGGACGCTGGCTCCGGTAGCGGGACGCCTTGACCAGCGTGACCGGATTTACCGGAATGACACCATCGATTACCGCTTCATCCAGGGCTGAGCGCAGGAATGACAGCTGATTCCTGATGGTCTTTAGCACGGTGGTCTGCGCCTTGATCCAGTTTTTCAGTAACGCCGGCGTCAGCTCAGCCGCGCGCACCTCATGCAGATCCCGCAGCGCATCCATGCATTTTTTATAGCCACGGATTGTCGAGGGGGACAGGTTGCGGGTCTGACAGATGGCCAGATACTCACTCAGGTAGTGTTTAACCTGGCAGGCGTTACCGGTTTTACCAAACAGCCTGAGCTTGGACGATTTTGGAAAGTAATCGGCATAACTGAACGTACCTCTTCCGATGTGGTTGTAGATCTCACCCAGCAACCTCTCCGCATATCTGATGTTCCTGGCATTTACCGTCAGGTGTGACAGCGGCTCCCTGCACTTCACACCTTTATAGGTAAAGGTAATGTTTATTGTCGTTTCATTCCGGTGCCGGCGGATGGTTACTCCCCGCGGTAGTCTGACGTCTGTCGTGCCCATTTACTGACCTCATTCAAATCGATCCAGCGTTCCTTAGCGCCGCTGACTTTCAGTACCTGAATACCCTCCCGCCAGAAACCCCGCTGCACGCGTTTGGTGATAGCGTCCGGGGTTTCTCCGGTTTCCCTGCAGTAAAGAGAAATAGGAACGCACTGTAGATTCAGCATATTTACCTCTCAGAGTGAAACTGCCGTGGCAGTGGTGATTTACCGAAACGATACCCGGCACAGACCGGGCATCGGCATCAGTGGCTGGACAGCTTGAGCAGCATGGATAAGGATGCCGCGACGCAGAGCAGCCCCGTCATCAGCCCGGCCCCGATCGTTACGGAAACCATGAAGATGCAGCCGAACCGGCGAACGGATTTGAGCAGACCTGCATAAGATGTTTTCCTCATGAGTAACCTGCGGCATGCGGATGTTTTTTCCGGCCGGGTGAAGGAGAGCCGGTGCTGTCGTGCAGTACCAGATGAATGATGGAAAAGACCACAGCCAGCTGGATCAGGATCCCGAGTACAGTCAGCAATACCAGCAGCGTGATGGCTAACAGACTGCAGTCCGTACTGCAAAGTTGTGCATAAGGTATCTCAGAGGCATTCATGTCATTTCTCCTTCTCAGGTTTGATCACGCCCCATTCGCGCCTGAGTGCGTTTTCACAGAGCGCGCAGCGTTCTTCCGCCCATTGCCTGTTGCTCTCACGCAGGGCCAGGCCGGCCGCTGCTTTCCATGCTGCTGCGGCAAATCCGTAAGCACCGGCATTTTCAGCCTCAGCAGCAATCCTGGCCAGCCGCATATAGGGCGTGGGCTTCTGCAGGGAAACGGCTTTTTTCATTGCGCCGTCCCCCGATGCATACGGACCGTGCCCCGACAGGAGGATACGGCGTTACGCCCGGCCGGACGCTCTGGCTGGTGGACGGGTTCATCAGCGTGACACCGTGTGTAATTGCGCTGCGCCTGCAGGAAAGCCAGTTTCCAGATGAAATCCTGATAAACGTCATCGGCACCGGCCTGTTCACAGCATGCTTTCACTTCCGGATCCTGCCGCCAGTGACGAAAGCCGGCAAGCTGTGGCGGAAAGCGCTGAATCAGCCGTGCGGTTTCGTCATCAATCCACTGCTCTTTTTTTATGGTGGCCAGCTCTTCCGCGCTGAGCTGATCCCGGCGGCGCTCCAGCTGGATATACGGCATCATGGCTTACCCTCCTGCAGAAGAATTTCAACTACGCGGTCCAGCCCTTTCTGCAGCAGCGGTGGCTGAGGCGGCAGGGCTGGCGGAGGCGAGGACGCGAAACTGGCTCCGGTCAGAATGTTATCCGGTGCAAACTCGATATCGCGGATGGCGTGAAAAGGGCGAGCAAAAGCGGCATCGCCCCTGATGTGTGAATGCATCATGGGAAATGGTCCTTTGAACAGTTGGGTTAAACGAATACGCTTAGTGAAAAGCCGGGCTGGCTGTCAGAAAGAGGTGTGGCCAGAAGGTAAAATGGAAATTTACCGGACAAGACCACAACCCGTTAAAGGGGGGTAGTTCAATACTCCTCCTCTTGTCTTGCGGCGTTCAGCGCGGCAAAGATACTCACCGGATCACCTGATATCAGTGTCCGGAGAATAATAATGCCGGTAGTTGTGACATCAGCTTCAGGGGCGGCTTCCAGTGCAGCGTCAACAACACGGATATGCTCAGAAAGGCATAAAATGAAGCTCTTGATGGTGAGTATCGAACGCACACCATTGGTGATGTAATCAATTTTCACGGTTACTCCTTAATCGCGCTGGCCCGTCCTCAGCAGAAGGCCAGTGATTAAATATGGATGATTGACTGCCTAAGCCAGCGGGGCGCTTAAGCGAAGCGCTGGCCTTAAATCTGTTTGTCATAATCTGCGTGACTGAGCAACTCCCAATGCTGTCCGTTATCTCTGGAGAGGAGTCGCCATTGCGGGGTGACCCGAAGCGTGAGGTATCTGTCACGACAGGTTCGCCTCGCCCGGATTTGTCCTGCACGCCATAAACGCATAATCCCTTCGGCGCGCCGCTTTATCCGGGCGGGTGCATGCGGTTTGGGCATCGGCTTTACCTCATTCCAGCGCCACAGGTTGCGTCCAGTCGCGGTACATGGACACGGGAAACGCCATCATTGAAGCTGAAAATCTGCGGCTTCTGTTTAACGTGCAGGCCGTGAAAATGAACCGGCCATTCTTTACAGGGATAATCATGTCTGGTCTCCCATCAGGATAAAAAAAACCGCCACAGCGGGCGGTTTGGACAAGGGTTTATTTGTATTCAGTTTATCCTCCAGATGGAGCATGCTTTTTTAGCCATAGATAGTTGTCTTGATGAAATAGAACTCGGATTCCATTCATGATAATTATCAATGATTGAACTGGTGATTCTGAAAGTGCTTTTAGCATATGTCGACACTTTATGAGCGTAGGGAAGGTTGCCTATATCTCTGTTGTCGCTCTTTTTCATTAAAGTCATATTGCCAATACGGTAAACGTTTTTCTCATAGGCTTGATCATCGAAACCCTCCCATCCGGAGTTCGGGTTTTCTGGTAAGATATGCTCCAGATTATATATTGAGTCGTTAAAGTCGTAAGCATTTCCTGAAGCATTCCTTTCTATTTCTGCCAGCACATAGCGAACCACCTTTTTATTCCTGGCGCTAGTTGTTTTGAGGGATTTTTCAGAGAATGCTGATCTGAACACGTTATCGTCAGGATATATGACTTTCAGCTCGCTAATTAGGTTGGTTATATTATTGTAGAATTTATTATGAATCTTAACAGCAATGTCGCTATAAAGCTTTTCTTGCTCATAAGTTTTCAGGTTGCATATGACATTATACCGGAACGATATGACGGATATTGCTTTTATCGTTTTGGTAAAGGACTCTCTATCATTTTCGAAGTAATTTAAGTAGCATGCCATCAACATTGCAATTGGCTGCCTGACATTAAACATGTTTAATTGTTCAATTGCATTAGCTTCATCAGTATTCCAGCGATTATCTGTTGGGTCACGAAGCGCAGCGTAAATGTCAGCCGTATAGCCTAAATCTCTAAGAAGCAAAGATGCCTCTTCTTTAGAAATAATTGAACGTTTGATTACCTTGAATAAATCGGCTTTTCTTACAAGTTTATTTCTGCTATTCCAAAAAACTCTTAGGAATTCCGGTAATGCTTCACCGCCTAAGGCACCAACAATTCTTTCCCAGCGATCTTCAAGTTGCTTAAATTGATAGTTATGCAAATCATCATTGCTGATTGTGGAAAATATGAGGTTTTTGAGCAAGTCCGTTGATGACAATCTGACTCCACGAGCGTTTAGTGTTTCGAATACTTTGAATGCATTAAGTTCATCAGTGACTGTGATCACGGTAAAAAAAAGCCTATCAAGAAGCTTCAATAAGAATGAGGCAAGTCGCTCACCTCCACCTTCGCTAATTACAATATGGTTTTTTATTTTATCTCCAAACCATATAAATGCTTTGCGCAATTTATGTTCGGATGAGTTTAATCCGCGTTGCGGTATCTTATCCAGAAGAACTAGATATGTTTGGTAAAAACTATTGTTATGCCTATTCAATTCTAGTTTTGATTGGGTTTCTAATGTAATAGGGTCAATAAAGCCGATGTACCGCTTAGTTATTTCCTCTTTACGGGTTTTGTTTTTTTCTGAATCAATTCCCTCGTTAATTAATTGGTTTAAGAAATCCAAGCCTGCCAATATTAAGATGCTAACGGTTGTAAGCCTTTGCTGTCCATCAATAATGCTATAGGTGGCATTATCAGATGATTGTAAAACCAAATATCCCATATAATGAGATTCATCTTCTATTGAATCTACCAGAGAGAGCGTATCCTGCCAAAAATCGTCCCAATGATCTTCTTCCCATGAATAATCTCGCTGGAATGGAGGTACTCTGTATTTTACAGGTCTTCCCATCAAGTTACTAAAGGTCTGATTTTCAGTGTTAAAACTTAAAGTTGCCATTGATGATTCTCTTTTAATATTCATTTTCCTTGTTCCTATCCTAATATAGTAAAGTGATATAGCCAACTTGTAGAACGTCACATTTGGAAAATTTCCAAGTAAAAAAACCGCCACAGAGGGCGGTTATGTTTGCGCTATCAGGGACGTCGTTACGGCTGTTCGCCCTTGTCTGCTTCTGGATCTGCACAGCAACAGCAGCCTGAAGGCCGTAAATCAGGGTGAATGTCGACAATGGGCGTGAGGATGGAAGTCAGTAATTCATCTATTGAGGCCATTACGGCGCGCCGGTATGTTTCTCCTTCTTCTTTACTGATTTTTCCCTCCTTCTCACTCGCTTCGAACATATTTATTAATGAACACAGCTGATAAGCCACATTCAGCAGCGCTTCTGTGGCTTTTTCTGCAGTCTCACGATGTTGCATAGTGACCTCCGGGTCAGGTGAATATGCTGTCGGCTAAGGGCTGGCGGAACGGCTCCTTAAAGCTCGTGTTTGCCATTTTCATCAATGACGATGAGGCGCGTATTTCTGATGAAATCACTCATGTTCACGCCCACATCCTGCCAGTGGGCCAGCGCAAGCAGCACATCGCGGCGGGACTGGCAGTGACAGGCATTGACATACGCCTGCACGTGAACAAGAGCGAGGCTGCGCATTTCTTTCTGGCTCAGCACACGCGAAGGTTTGTTTTTGTGCATAGTTTTCTCCGGTTTCGTCATAACAACATAGGAATGAGAGTGTGAGAATTTATTCGAAACATTTCTTGAATCTTCATTCTTTTGAGACAATAATGGTTTTCTGTTTTATGAAATTTTAATTTAAAGCACACATCAATAATGTGACCTTTTATTTGATTGCAATGAGGCTTCGATATGGATATCAACAAGGAAACTAGTTCCACATACTTTCAGAATCTCTATTCTATACTTATGGCCATGGTATATGGCTTGCTTGGCTTAATTGTCTATAATTGGATGGCCGGAAAACTTGATTTCAATAACCCTCCTGATTCAATGATATGGGCTACCATACACATTGGTTTTTTCTGGTTTTTATCGTACTTCCCTAAACGTAGGCTCGCCAGAGTATTTTATGTTTTCCCGTATTTTAAATATAAAGAAAAAATAGCAGCTATAATTTACTTTATTATGAATGTGATGGTAGGGGTCTTCCTTTCTATCTATTTTGATTTCTTTATGCTTTCGGGGCCAGATGACAAGGTTACTGTAAATCTATTGACTAGCTATACGGTTTTTGCGATGGCATTGCTTTGTTATCCTCTATTTGCACTTGAGCGAAGTAAAAGCAATAAGCAAAAATAATTTTTGTGATTGAACCCTTTCGTGGTTTTAGATGTAATTAGTGTCGTAATTGTTTATAAATAGAATTAGCTATTTAATATCATAACTTAGCCGCTCTAGATTAGTGAATAAAATATCAGTTATTACCGAATCGGCATTTTTTCTGGACGGCGTGTATTTGTCGACCTGCCTCGTTGCAAACTTTGGTGAATTGAGAGTTCATTCGGTAATCAGGATACTTCGCAGCGCCAGCCATAATCTGTTTGTGATATTCGGTTTCCGTCTCCACGGCCTTACTTACGCGATCGGTTACTGCTCGCCTGCAATGGTTTTCCGCCCGGCAGAGTTCAGTAGCCCGTGCTGGCGGCTCCCATCCCAGCTCTGAAGCCAGAATTTCTTCAATCTTGCGGCACGCAATCGCCTCAAGCATGCGCCGCATATGCCGGCGTGCCCGGGCATTGTTTTTGGCTACAGGTTTAACAGATCTGCCATAGCTGATTTTCGCCATACATCCCTCCGTTAAGTTACTGGCTGCACTGTCGCAACAATGCACTCAGTAACCTGAGGTTCGGTGCGTTCTCGGCACCCTCCGTAGAGCTTCCTGCTCGTTGTTAAAGATCTGCTCCTTTGGGCAATACCCGAAACGAGCTGTAATAACCAAGAAAATAGCCTGGGTTATTTACACTGTCAACGTTATTCGACTCAACTTTGCAATGATTTAAATAATTTTTTTTAATTATCATGTAGTTATTAGAATGGCTGATGGCGGAATGAATAACTTCTCAGAGGGATTTATTTCTCTAGGGTATAGTTGTATAACCATTAGATATGGTGAAAAAAGGCCCTGCCTTAGGCAGCGCTATAAGGTTTTGTAAGCGATTTTTAGGAGAGCGCAGTGAAAAACGCGTTACTAAGGGTTGCCCCAGGAAAGTTCGTGGAAGTTCAACCCAGAGGAAAAGTCATGGCAGCTGTAGGCGAGGTCTATCGTCTTAGTGATCTGGACATGAACACGATCAGACCAATTACTCTGACATCTTCACTGACAGGTATTGGGTCGACTCTAGGATCAGCGTCAAGTAGCACACCGCTGCCGCCAATAGAATAACGATATGCGGATATTTTGCCTTTTATACTTGCAAGTACATAGTCATTACTTCCGGGCTGCTCTGCGGTATCTACAACTACCAAGCAGCCAGCTGGTAGGTCAGAATACCCGGAGTCATATTTGAGTTTATAAGCTCGAGCATTAGTTGTATCGATGAACTCTGGTACCGGTGTAGCAGTGTCTGTAAGCCCATTTTCATCCCATACAGGAACTATCTTTATCCCATCATAAAACTTTTTTTCTTCAGTAGATAAGTTATGGTCAGCTGATAGGGAATTTCTATTAATTTCCTCAATCATTTCTCCTTCCCCATGCGCAAGCCAGTCAGGGCTAACTTCAAGTGCGCGTGCAATATCTAGTAATTTTTTAGTTGTATGGCTTTTACCTGAGGTTATTTTCCAAACGCTGGGCTGTGACAGACCAGCAGACGCAGCAAGACCAGCTTGTGACATGCCGCGATACTTCATGGCTTTTTTTAGTCTCTCTGACAACGTATCCATTTTCATCTTTAAATGATAACCAAGGTTTTGATGTTGAAACGATAAAGCCACATGCATAGCACGTCAAATAGCCTAGGGTATTGCTCTGGGTTAATTCTATAGCTACTATTCAAGACCATTTGGTGAAATAGAGTACTGATCTTATGAACCAAGCTATTGAGAGAGCAGTAAAAATTGCCGGAAGCCAAAAGAAATTAGCGCAGATGATTGGAGTAAGTCAGCCGAATGTATGGTCATGGCTGCACAATAAAAAAAGAGTTTCACCTGAGCGAGTGCTGCCGATAGTAAAAGCCACAAAAGGACAGGTGAAAGCATTCCAAATCCGTCCTGATCTTCCGGACCTCTTCCCTCATCCTGCTAAAAATCTTAAACATGGCAGATAGGAGGGCATCGACATGAATTCTCCAAAAGACTGGGTCAAGATGCGTACCTCACTCAAGTCGCATCCCAAAGTGAATGAAATCGCTGCGCTTCTTGAGAAACCGGCGGATGGAAGAGACGGTTTTGACGTTTCTGTCAGCGGGCAACGCTCCGCGCTGCTGACGCGTAACGTAACGCGTTGCGTTACGGTCACATCACTATTGCTTGTATGGAGCGCTGCCAATGAGCACACCAGTGACGGCGTGTTCCGTAATGTCGATCTCAGTTACCTGGATGTTCTGGCAGAATTCGATGGATTCGGTGAAGCGATGGCCGCTGTAGGGTGGGCCATTTTCGATGCCGAAAACCGCTGCGTCATTCTGCCAGATTTCTGTGAAAACAACGTCCCGGCAAGTCAGCGAGCTTCAACAAACGCCGAACGCCAGCGTCGCTATCGTGAGCGTCAGAAGGCAAACCGTAACGTAACGCGTAACGTAACGCATAACGTAACGGTAACGTTAGATAAGATAAGAAAAGAAGATCTAAAACAAAACACACACACCGCGCGCGCGAGGAATTTTCCGGATTCTGTGGATAACTTTGAGGCTGAACAGCCACAAACCCAGACAGGTCAAGGGCTGAGAGCAGGGAAGGGTGCTCAGGCGGCACAGGTAGCAACGGTCAGATACCCTGTCACAGGGCGTAACCGTAACGTTACTGAAGACGTAACGCATAACGTAACGGCCGGCGTAACGCGTAACGGTGATGTACAGCGTAACGTTTCTGACCAGCGTTACGGTGACACACCTCCTGGCGTAACGAACATGCGTAACGCATCCGGCGTAACGCAAAGAAACCCTGCAGAACCTGTCCCTCTGAATGACCCGGCAGCAAGCAGGCGAACATGCCATATCTTTTCGCCGGTACCACAGGAACGGTTCGCCATGCATCCTGAGTGGCAACCATCTTCTGACCTGATTCAGATTGCAGCAGAGGCAGGCATGACGCTTGATAAGCTACCAGAGCCCGCCCAGATTGCTGAATTTCGCGCATTCTGGCGAGCAGAGGGGAAACAGTACAGACAGGCGCAGTGGGACCTGAAACTGGCACAGCGGCTGGTGGAGGGACGCCAGTGTCAGCGAAACAGAGCGCCCCGACGCGATATTAGCGCGATACCTGATACCGGTTATGAGATTCCGGAGGGGTTCAGAGGGGGCTGAGCATAAAGAGCCGTGTTGCATATAGTGCGTGATGAGCACAAAGCGGACGTTGCCATAATCGGTGTAACCTGTTCTGACCACGCAACATACCAATGCGGCGCTTTTTCTCAGACTAAAACTTTGTAAGCTCGCTGAACAACCAGAGAATTTCAGCATACAGCAATATAGCCTGTGCAATAGTCACTTTTGCATCGCGAACAAAGGCAGGATTTCCCAGTCTGCTTTTTATTTCATTTCGGTTATAAACACGCCCACATAGTGATCGCTAAAATCTTTAGCATCAAAGGTTAAACATATGTTGTTGATTATATTAAATTTAAAATGATAGGTGTAATTTCCTGTTGTGTGTCTTGCTATTTGCGTGTAGTGATCACTACATTATTGGCTCACAAAAATCAGGAGAATACACAATGGCTCAGTCTTTTCAGAAAAAAATCGCAGTTATAACTGGCGCGTCATCCGGCATTGGTCTGGGAATAGCACAGGAGCTTTCAGCACTCGGCGCAACCGTAATCATTACCGGACGAGACAAAAATAAACTGGAACTAGCAGTCAGTACGCTTGGACCGGATGCATGTCAGTTTCAGGTGGATGTATCCAGCCTCACCGAACTGGATAATTTTTATAAGCAAATATTGTCCCGGTTTGGTCGCATTGACATTCTGATAGCAAATGCCGGCATGGGCGAATTTGAACCCCTCGGGCAGATTACCCCGGAGAAGTTCGATCGTCAGTTCACAACGAACGTAAGGGGTATCACGTTTACCGTTCAGAAAGCATTACCACTTATGAAACCAGGCAGCAGCATTATTATTACGGGCTCAACGGCCTCCATTAATCCCGGTCAGGGCCTCAGTGTTTATGGAGGCACCAAGGCTGCTTTACGTGCAATGGTACGCAGCTGGATTCTGGACATAAAAGGTGCTGGCGTTCGCATCAATATCCTCAGCCCCGGGCCGGTGGATACTCAATCCTTACACGATTTCCTTCCCGACCCCGTTGACGCCATCCTGCAGTCTTTGCGTGACCGCAGCCCGATTGGCCGCATCGGCCAGACAGAAGAAATAGCAAAAGCTGTTGTCTTCCTCGCCAGTGATGATGCCAGTTATATCAACGGCGCGGAGATTTTTGCCGATGGCGGCGCATCTCAGATCTGACTGTTGTTATTGGAGAAGGAATATTTTTGGGCAACATGACAGTCCTCCCTGCTGCGGGAACCGGTCCTGCTGCCACGATTTGGTCCGGCACAGATGCTTCCTGTCGGCAGTGGATATGTTGCGCTGATTTTCAACGGCAATATTTAACGTGGTTCGCCTGGTTTGTGCGTGGCGGATCCATTTCAACCCTGACCTGAAGAGTTTAAATTATGATTGATTCCGTTCGCGCAGAAAATAAACAACATTATTTCGATGAGCTAGAAATTCAGCGGTTACTCGCTACCTATGCCCACAACCTGGATGACGGAGAATTTGCTGAGAATGCCGAGTTGTTTAAAAATGCTGAATTTATTGTTCTTGGTGATGCGGCTCATGGTAGTGAAGAGGTTGAGCAGTTTCTTAACCGTGGCGTTCAGCGTCATAAGGACGGAACTCCCCGGACGTGGCATAACGTTTCTAATGTGCTGATAGATGTTTCACCTTCCGGTAATTCAGCTACCTGCGTCAGCTATTTCACCGTGCATCAGGAATTGGAGGGGTTTCCTTTGCAGCCCGTATGCACAGGCAGGTATTACGACAGTTTTGAGAAACACGACGGTCAGTGGCGGTTTACATCGCGCAACGTGGTTCCCCGGTTGATGGGTGCACTTCAGTTTCATGTGGGCACGCCTATCGACAGTTCGCGGACTGAGAGAGCGTAGTAGACTTCACTTTTTTATACCCGTCAGCCATCAGTGCCAGAACGGCAAGCCATATCGGGACATACGTTAACAGTGATGACAGAGACAGTTTTTCTCCCGGCAGGAAAAGTGATACCAGAAATAACAACAGGGGTTCGACATATGACAGCATGCCAAACAGCGTAAACGAGAGACTGCTGCTGGTAAGCAGAAAGCAGAGTAAGGCAGAACAGCTCGGTAAGCCCAGCCCTGTGACAGTGCGCCACCCACCGGTGGGTAACCATTCATTTCCGCTTCCCTGATAAATCAGAAGAACAACTGCCGGTATCACGAGAAATAAATTCTCTGCTATCACGCTGAAAAAAGCGTCGCTCTTAAGCTGACGTTTGATAATGAAATAGGGCGGATATCCCAGCATAACCACGAGGGCTACAAGAGAAAGTGAACGGACCATGAACACTTCAGCCGTAACGCCGCAAGCAGCACAGCAATTTTCTGCCATCCCGATATCGTTTCGCCGTACAGGGCTCTGCCGGTTATTACCATAACCAGAGGAAGAAGAAAGTAACCGAGTGCCAGTGACCGGCTTTGCCCGTTGATCGGAGCCCAGCAGAAAATGATTATCTGCAGGCCAGGCAGTGTTGCGCAGACACACGTTGCAGCGAGCAGCCGCATACTTTTTACCACTGATAATAAATAGCGCCGGAAAGGCCTGAGCTTATTTCGAAAAACCAGCGCCAGCATCAGGAACAATGCAGTGGTTAAAGCACGCCATCCGGCTATCTGCCATCCTTTCAGCGGATACAAAAAAACACTGTAATAACAGAGTACAGAAAACAGTACTGATGACAGTAATGACGGCGTGATGCCCTTGCGTGCAGACAGATTTCCCCTTGCCGTGTATCAAAATCAAAGCAGTGACGTAATGCGGGCCACCGGCCAGCTCAATGCTGACCGGTGCAGCTTATTAACCAAGTCAGGAGAGCTGGAGCCACGTACCCGGAATACTCAGCGCAAACTCACAACCAAAAACGATCGCCGGCGTCTGAAAACCAGGGAAACTGTCACCGTTCAGGACACGCCTTGCAGCCTCTGTGGCCGCAAGCGGCGTATAGGAATATCCGTTAACCGTTCCAATCACAGCCCGGTTGATCTTCCCGTCAGCCCCGGTAACTTCAGCAACAGCGCGTGCGCGGTTTGCATCGCGTTCATCCTGCCCGGGCCCTTCAGGAAGCAGGGACAAATCACCCTGCGGAAAGGCATCCCCTGTTACATGCACAAACATCTCAATATCCGGAATGCCGGTTGAATGCCATGCCGTCACCAGATCGCCAAAGGAAAGCGGCGCACAGGCCACAGGGCCTTCACCAAAATCAAACCAGCCGGGCTGCGCATCCTCTTTCGTCATCAGAATACCGTTAACACGTTCCAGCAGGCCGGCTGCGATTATTTCGCCTGCGCTGACGGCAGACCCCCGGGACATCGTTCCAGCCACCTGTAATGCTATACGTAACCGTCGTGGTTCCGGTACATGCCGTGCAAGGCGAACGGCCAGGCAGTCGGTTGGCACCACGTCCCAGCCCACGCCCGGCAGTAGCATACTCCCGGCCCGCGCCGCTCTTTCTCCCAATGACTCTGCCAGCCGGTAAACGTTAATTTCCGCTGTGATATCGAGGTAATGAATACCCTGGTCTATACAGGCTTTCATCAGCGGTTCTGCCGTAGCGGCAAACGGCCCGGCACAGTTCAGCACAACGCCGACGCCTGCCAGCTGCAGCGCAGTTTCAGCAGCGTCTTCCAGGCCAAATACCCGCATACTGACGTCAAGCTCACCGGCAAGTGCGGCCAGCCGTTGCCTGTTTCTGCCGGCAATAATAGTATTCAGGCCGGCACTTTTAGCCTGCGCAGCGATCATGCGTCCCGTATAACCGGTGGCTCCATAAATCAGTAATGTTTTCATGGTTGAGGGTGCTGCCATTGTTTATAAACAAATTCCAGGCTGTAGCCATCGGGATCGAAAACGCCGGCGGCGTAGTAGCGGGGATCGTAGTGAAGCCGGGCACCGGGTGCGCCATTGTCAGACGCGCCGGCACGCATGGCTGAAGCATAGGCTTCATTCACCATTGTCTGATTTCGCGCGACAAACCCGACATGTACAGCAGCTGGTGCAACAGCTCCTTCGCGTAGCCAGAAAAAGATCCGGCCCTGAGCGCCAAACCCTTTCAAATCCGGGTGGCCAGGCGGCCCCTCTTTTCCGTCATAATCATGACGAACCGTGATGCCGAGAGGGGCAAGCGCTTCCGTATAGAAACGGACAGAACGGTCTGTATCGCTGACCGTTAAAAACAGATGATCGAGCATAAAACCTCCGGAAGGATTCAGATTTGGTAGCCGCCGGCAACCTCAATGGATTGTGCGTTAATCCAGACGCTGTCATCAGAGACCAGGCCTGCGATAACCCGGCCGACATCATCCGGCTCCCCCACGCGTTCCAGCGCGGTCTGTGAGGCGAGCAGAGCCTCAAATTCATCATTCAGTCCTCCGCCAAGCGACGTACGGATCGCACCCGGAGAGACTGCGTTGGCCCGGATGCGCCGCGGCCCGAACTCTTTGGCCATATAGCGGGTCAGTACTTCAAGGCCGCCTTTAAAGGCAGCGTAGGGCGCAACACCTGCAGTAGCCACGCGCGTGGTGGCGCTGGTGACGTTGATGATGTGTCCTCCATCGCAAATCAGAGGCAGCAGCTTTTGGGTCAGGAAAAAAGGGCCCTTCAGGTGTACGGCAAAAAGACTGTCGAACTCACTCTCCGTCACCGTTTCAATCGGGTTGAAGAGCCCAAATCCGGCGTTGTTGACCAGCACATCAATCTGCTCACGTTCCCAGGTGACACTGACTATTTCCAGTAAGGCGTTGCGGAAAGTGCCGAAGGTTTCGGTGCGAGCCACATCCAGATGCAGCGCAACGGCACGCCCGCCTGACGCTTCAATCACCTTCACAACGCTCAGGGCAGATTCAGGATGGCTGTTATAAGTCACAATCACCCCCATCCCTTTAGCCGCGCACTGCTGCGCCACGCTGGCGCCGATCCCGCCACTGCCGCCGGTAATCAGTACAATTTTCATGATTTCATCCTTTCTGTCTGCGATAGAAAAAGGATAAAACTTCCCGGACAGGCCAGCCTCTGCGTTCCTGCTCGATTCTTGCCTTTTTCTGCTTTATGCTCGTTTTAATCATCATACAGAGGAAGCTGACTTTGATACTGGAACCCCTGCTTGAAGAGCTGCGTCTTCTGGCCGCTCATGCCCGAAACTGGCGAACCGAAACCGGTATTCCCCGTGTGGCAATGGTGCAGGGTAACGTTCCCGCACATGCACTGGCTGCGGTCTATGAGCCGATGGTTAATCTCATATTGCGAGGCAGTAAATCCATGACGGTGGGAGACCGGGTGTTTAATTACAATCCTGCTTCTTACTTTGTTATGTCGGTAGATTTGCCAGCCGTAGGCGAAGTCCATCCCGAGGTCACCGGTGAGCCGTATCTCGCGGTCAGCCTGACCCTGACGCCGGAACGGATTGCGACACTGCTGGCTGATTTACCTCCCGTGAAGGCTGATTTACAGTCGGGTGCTTTTTCCGTTGCTGCCGTCACGCCCGAACTGCTGGATGCCTGGATAAGAATGCTTCGCCTGATGAAAAATCCTGAAGATATCCCTGCTCTCGCACCGGTGTATGAACGTGAAATCCTTTATCATGTTCTTAAAGGCCCACATGGCTGGATGCTGAGGGATATTGCTTCACCGGGAACCATGCTGGCGCGGATAGGTAATGCAATTCGCTGGATAAGACATAATTTTGCTGATGAATTTGTGGTTGAAACACTGGCCGGACGGGAAGCCATGAGCGTATCGGCCTTTCATCGTCATTTTAAGTCTGTGACAAACATGAGTCCGGTCCAATATCAGAAGCGCGTCCGTCTTCTTCATGCCAGAACCAAATTACTGGCGCGTCAGCAAAGCGTCACGTCTGTTGCCATGGAGGTGGGTTATCGCAGCGTGCCTCAGTTTAATCGTGAGTACGCCCGTTTCTTTGGCCGCTCTCCTTTAAAAGATGCTGCAAGTCTCCGGAACGACGCTGATGATGCAGAAAACTCTCTGAATCACCACGTTTAAAGCGGCAGTGAATTTTGCTGCCGCAACGAAGCAATAACTCAACTCGCGATATTTCACTCCGTGGGTAGCAGTCAGGAAAATCCAACAGGCAGTAACTCAGACGTGGTTCAATTTCGCAAAGTGACGGCTGGCACTCTTACTCATCCTTTCTGACAGACGACTTCGATGTTATTACCGTCAGGATCAAGGATGAAAGCCGCATAGTAGTGTGAATGATAATGATCGCGAATTCCCGGCGCGCCATTGTCTCTACCGCCTGCCTGTAGAGCTGCACGCCAGAATTCGTCGACTATGGCCCGCTCACTGGCAGCAAAAGCCAGATGTGTTGAAGCGCCTGTTATGTCTTTATCGTGAAGCCAGAGCCTCGGGTATCCCTCCGGGCCCAGCCCGTGCCGGGCACCACCCGTTAAAGTGCGCTCCGGAGGCACAGAAATAATCAGGCTGAACCCCAGCGGGGCGAGGGCTGCTTCAAAGAATTTGAGCGATACCAGAGCATTTTTTACAGCAATTTCAACATGGTCGATAACAGACATAACTTTTACTTCCTGGTTAAACATTTTTTGACGTCAGGAGAGCGCTGAATGCCTGACCGGCCAGCTGAGCCACGGCAGTCAACCTGGCTTTTGATAATCCCGTTACTGCGGCTGCAGAAAAGCCTCGCAGCGTTGTCACGACATAATCAGAAAGCTCGCGGTCCCGTGCTGGTTCATACTGCCGGATATAATTTCTGATGAACTGAATTCCTGCCTTACCATAGCGACTTGCCAGCTCCCGGGCCTGCGGATCGTTGGCACGCATACCTTCAGCCACAAGACAGCCTCGCTGGACCGGGGAACGGGCGTATAAACGTGCAGCAGTCATAAAAAGATCTGTAACCGCCTCATCCAGCGGCCTGCCCGGAGTCAAAATTTTGTCAGCTGGCAGGTTTCCTTCTGCAACATAGAGATCCAGGCAGCGTTCAAACAGTCCTGCTTTACTACCGTAAGCGGCATAAAGGCTGGGAGGATTTATATTCAGCGTCTTTGTCAGTTCCGTGATACCTACAGCATCATAACCACGCTGATGAAACAGCGCTTTAGCCGTCTGCACGCCGGACTCTCTGTCAAGCACCCGCCTGGGTGCTTTTATTGTTTTTTCGGTATCGCTCATAGGTTTTTTTCCGCTGCATCAGAAGTGTTTCTGACTGCCATCTTAAAACTTTCTTGTAGTGATCGCTACAAGAAGTTAGTGACAGCCTGTTCAGGTTTAATTATAGTGACCACTACAAACAAACATATGGTGCAATTATGAATCAGTTGTTTAAGAGAAAGGTGGCCGTTATAACTGGTGGCGGGAGCGGCATTGGACTGGCTATAGCGAAAAGCATGAGCGATGAAGGCGCAGATGTCATTATCACTGGCCGGAATGCAGAAACCCTTCAGGAGGCGGTAAAGGCTCTGGGGAAAAATGTAAAAGGTATTGTTGCTGATGTCAGCAGCAAGGTTAGTATTAATGCGCTTTATGAACAGGTTGAAGCGGAATTTGGCCACATTGATATTCTTGTCGCTAATGCCGGCGGTGGGGTCCATGCTCCGCTTGGTGAAATCACTGAAAAACAGATCCACGACCAGTTCGCCACCAATGTTAAAGGTGTTGTGTTGACTGTCCAGCAGGCTTTGCCCCTGCTTGTGAAGGGTTCAAGCGTGATTATCATTGGTTCGACGGCATCAGTAGACCCGGGTCCAACCATGAGCATTTATGGTGCGACTAAAGCCGCTGTGAGAAACATGGTGAGAAGCTGGATTACAGAGCTGCACGGGACGGGTATACGCATAAACATCGTCAGTCCGGGTCCTGTGAATACAGAGTCGCTCAGAGCCGCATTTGGTGATAATGCCGAAGAGGGGATCGCCTTCCTCACCGCTAAAAGTCCGCTGGGGCGTATCGGAGAGCCGGAAGAAATTGCCTCTGTTGTTTCTTTCCTGGCCAGTGATGCCTCAAGTTATGTGAATGGTATAGAGCTGTTTGCTGACGGGGGCGCCTCTCAGACCTGACAGATGATAGGTACGTTCATTTAACACAAAATTACTCTCGCTCACCTGTTGTGTTGGCCCGGAACACAGATGTCCGCTTATGGCTGTGAGTTCTTCGTTTCATGGCAACGTCCCCCTTTATTTAAGGATAGCGTTGCATCGACCCGTTGAACTCACAGCACATTGCAGACGTCTGAATATAACAAAGATGGCCCCTCCGCTTCCCCGCCGGGACGAGGTCGATTAAGGGTGGATACGTAGCTAGGGATTAGAATGGAAGATAAATCCTTCACTATCTCGAGCCTGATAATAATAGGTTTCAAATTCAGCACGATTAATACTAAATGCAACGTGATGGTCTTGACCTAACCCTGCGAAAAGGATATCAGCCTCTTTACAGCGGAATACTTTAAGCTTATCGTTTTTTACGATCGTTAACCGCCCCATGCGGGTTCCTGCAGTAATTTTCGCATCAAGAGCCAGCTCTGGATGTTGATCTGTTCTTACCGAAACTCTTAGCATCACCAGGTTTCCTTATGATAAAGCGGGTCAGTATCGTGCGAGCAAGGCAGCGCAACATTACTGTAATACTGCGATCAGTCACGGAAGTAAGGCTCCAGTGCTTCCGGCTGCTGCATCTCCACCCCATGGAGATAACCGGCATATTCATACGCTATCCCTGACGGGTCTAAATCCACGTTAACCCTGCAACGGTTTTCTGCTGCGTGCTGCTGGATTGTGTGACATAAGCTACTTCATCTGGAATGTGAAAATGTATGTAACTCCGTCTTCGTCAACAAAGGCACTGTTGAAAGGATCTTGTGAGCCCTTCGAATTCGCTATAGCGTCCGCCCGAAATTTGATATGAGAAAATGGTTTGCATTTTATTTCTAGTTTATCAAAAGCCTGGCATGCACTGGGAAACTCCATACCATTTACAGAAACCTTATATCTGCGTCGTCTGGCAGCTTCAGACTCACTGGGTGTTGCATACCTCGACATAAGCTATTCCCTCTTAAGTAGACTGAGTAACCATATTATTTATATAACTGAAATATTTCATCCCATAAAAGTTATAACACTGGAAGAGGGGGACGTGATTTTTTTGCAAAAATAATGCGGTGGAACTACACAGGAATTGCTCTGAAGGAAGCTGACTATAACCCAAAATGGTTAAATTTAATAAGAAATTTTCTATCGAAACGATTCGATATTCAAACTACTGCTAATTTGATGCTGATCATGTTTTAAAATAATTAACTGGTTAGATTCATAGGCAGTTTAAGTACTGACTTCCTGCTTTTTCAAGGTGAATGGCATGTGTACTTTGTGTTTTTGTTGCCAAAAGTGTGGCTCAAATAAGTTCATATTCACTCAACGAGATCAGGTTCAGAGGATGCCGCATGGAGCTGCCTGCGCAATATGCCGGTACCCTATGACCGTGAGTTCATGCTTCGCCAGACAACGGTACGTACAACGTGATAATGCGCAACCTGAGCATAGCCATGAAGAAGATTAATGCTTCAAAACGGGCATCGTATAAAGGTCATTACGTCGGCTTTGTTCATAGCTGAAGATGCAGGTTCGAATCCTGCTGCTCCGTCTCTCTTTCCATTTTCCGTTTTTTTGGTCTGTCAGCGGTCAGAAAAATTTTTCTCCGCTAAGTCTCAAAAGAAGCCATGATTACGCATCGCCACGTTAGCACTCAACGGACTCTCGTGATGGGCAACGTTAAGTCAGTTGCCTCGATCTAATGCGTTAATAATCCATCGCGGCTCATCAATCATTAACGATTTATCAACTTCTATATCATGGATTCGCATGTTATAGGTCCGAATTAGTTTTGCTAAACTGTAGCGAATGTGGTCCCCATCATAGGTTGACATTTCCTCAATATTAGTACCGATGAAAATCTCAGCGGATTGCACCGATATCTGTTCGGACATACCTACGTTATCTGCCATTTGTCGTGCGGCTTGAACTTTACTGTCAAGCGTCAAAATAACGGGTCTGTATCCGGCACGCTTGTTTTCAACACACCGCGAAATCAGTTTTTCCATAGGCGCTGTGGTGACATGAAATGCCGTCGTACCCACCTGAAAATCACCTTCCCTGTCGGTATGTAAATCAGCAGCGTTAGCTCTGTCAGTACCAATCTTTTCATCAGGAAAGCGCAGCTGTAATTTGGCTCCGACAAGATGCTGCAGCACGGCACCCGTAGGCTTGTCAGAACGTTCTGCAGCTGCTTTGAGAATATCGCTGACGACAGAAGATAAGGGTTTAGTATGATCAATATCGACGGTTATTCTCTGCTTGTCGAAGTAATCGATCCGCACACACTTCGTAAAAAATGCCTCAAGCTGGGATGATATGTAAACTACATCAACGGGATCACTCCCTGAAAGTTGAGTGTTATTTAACACGTCCCTAATTGCTGCAGCAAGAAAGACGGTTCCTCTTGAGGTGCGACCACCTTCTCGCGTGAAAATGCGGGTTTCGCCATGTTGCTCGAGAATCTTTGCTATAGCCGGCCCGCTCAGACCGCGTACCTGACTTTTACCATCACTGTAAAGTCTATCGTCAGTGATAGGCATACCATCGGCCATCATGCGAGAGACAATCAAACCGGCATTCATGACGTTGGTATTCATCGAGCCGTTCTGAGCGCGCTGACTTTCGTACCAATTTTTTGCCGCTTCCAGATAAATTTCAGTATGGCTGGATTTGTTCATTCACTAATTTTCCATGTGAGTTTGCTGATGCTTCAAGATGAGGGAGGATCATGTGCTTAGCTACCCAGCCAACGGCCGGCACAACAACGGCATCACCGAAGCCATACTGAATATGTGAGTCACGCAGATTATTAAGCGTATACCACCCGGCACCCATCAGTCGTGCATATTCAAGCCCGGTCATCCAGCGGATTTTAAGTGATCCGTTACCCATAATCACAACTGCCTGTTTTGAAGAACCGCCTCGAGCGGTGCGGAGACATCCGGAAATATCTTCGGGCCTCATTTCCCATACCGGGATCCCGTTGCGCGTTCGCCGATAAGCCGTTCGGGCGGTAATCTCAGGCAGGCTGACAAATTGCTCCAGCCTTTCACGCTGTACAGGGGCCATAGAATTCCTGAATAACGCTACCTTTTCAGCGTTCCACCATCTGGGATCACCGTCTGGCATCATTTCAATTTCTTCTGTGAACCCCTGAGCCAGTAAGTCTGGTGCCTTTGGTAATGGCATCATGAATGTGCGCAGCTCAGAATCTTTATGTAGCCATGAAAGCCAGTCAGGCCTTAAGCATGTATCCTGCTCGCCGCCATCAATAGGATGCTTAACACCAATGATGAAAAGCCGAGGGCGCGACTGTGGAACAAAGCGGCGTGCATCCAAAGTAATCGCATCCACGGCATAGCCCAGCGAGTTAAATTCTTTTACTGCAGCTCTTAAATCTTCTCTGTTGTGAGAAGAAGCGAGTCCGATCACGTTCTCCAGAACGATTACTTCTGGCTTGCGCTCATGCATATTTGCAATCAAATCGGTAAAGCCGAAGAAAGCGGACGACTCACGCCCTCCCCGTAAGCCGACACGTTTACCAGCAAGGCTCAGATCAGTGCAGGGTGAGGATGCCCACGCAACATCAGCGGCAGGCAATTCTTCGCTCGTGAGGGAATGAATATCAGAAAGTATGAGATCACCAGGTCCCCAGTGGCCTTCATACATTGCCTTTTTGTTCAAATCATAATCATTTGCCCAAACAGTTTTGATCCCTGCCAGCTCCATACCTGCTCTGGCCAGACCTATACCAGCAAAGAATTCCAAAGCGGTCCACTCGGACTCGCGGCGGATAGGTATTATGTTCACGCAATTTCTCCCACTATTCATTCCCTAATCATCCCATAAACTCATCTTTTAGGCACTGCTGAACAGGTATTTATGAGTGCTTTTGTGAGTCGTGAACGGGAGTTTTGTACAGCATGGAAACTAAAAACCTTGATATTCGTAACTAATTTTTTGATGCTAAACCGATAACATTTAATCAGTTAGATTGTTTGATAAGGGGGAGGAGTGGGCTTCAATGCAGTATCTGGATGACAGAAAATCGCTGTATCAACTGATTTGGTCGAAACCAGTTAATGAAGCAGCGTCAGAACTCAGTATCACCGAGCAGGCGCTTATTGCCAGATGCATCGAGCTCAGAATTCCCCGGCCAATGGCTGGTTACTGGCGTGCGGTCGCCAGAAATAACGCACCATCCATTCCTCCTTTGCCTCCGCTTAAAGCAAACGAAAGCATTAGTTCTTTCAGTCAAGCCGGTTTGTCACAACACCCCTCAGTTGTGAAAGATAAACCTTCACGCAGCAGCAACAACGCCAAACCTGATGCCAGGCGGAAAACGCCATCTCATTCTGTCACAGGCGCACAGCTGTTTTTTGCCGCTAAAGAGATTTTGCTGAAAGCTCAGATAACTCAGCTGGGATATTACAAGCCAACTAAGCGCAAACTCCTGGACGTAAATGTATCGGATACAGGCCTGAATGATGCTGAAGCCTTCCTGCTTAAATTTTTTGCCACAGCAGAGAGAAGCGGATTTCGTGTGAGGCTGGCAGAGATGCGTGAAAGCTTTTACAGAAGAGATATTTCTGCCTTTGAAGAGGGCGGCCGGGATTTTCTGTACCCATCTCTCTGGAAGCCAACAAATGAGAGCGTAATAAGCTTAGACGGAATAAGCGTGGGCTTCTCACTGGTGGAGATGGTGGAGTATGTGCCAGCTAAAAGGGTGAAGGGCCGTTATGTACGGGATGAAAAGATGATCAGCTGGTCGCGCGGCAAAAATTCAGCTCAACTCGGTTATTACAGTCGGCATCATATACCGTGTGGTCGGTTCAGGCTGCAACTCTACTCTCCCTACGAGCAGGAGGGCTGGTATCAGGTTTTCACTCAAACCAAAACCTGCGGTTTGATAAGCCAGATACCGAAAATTATCAAGGCGGCCCAATCCGCTCTGCCGGTCCTAAAGAATGAAATCCAGGCGCAGAAAGAACGTGCTGAAGCCCACCGTTTGCGGATGGAGCAGCAGATGATCGAGTATAAAAAACGTGAGGCTATCCGTAAGCGGGAAGAGGCGCATAAGGCCAGCGTGAACGAACTGCAGGGCATTATGGCTAAATGGGCAGAAGATATGCGTGTCGAACAATTCTTCAGGGATGCTGAAAGAGATATTGAGAAATGCGATGCTGTACTTCAGGATCAGCTGAGAGAACGGCTCAGGGCCGCAAGGGGATTTATGCAGGGTGAAACTGCCCTGCAGCGCCTGTTGAAATGGCGTACGCCGGACGAGCGGCTTAAGTAACAGGGCGGCCTCATAATACTGAACAGCTATGGCCGTCAGGCAATATCCATTCGTAACAGAATCTCTGACAGAGTGGTTAGGCCCTGTCAGGATATTGCTTTGCTCAACACTCAGTTTCTGAAGATGTTAGTTCACAGTAGTACGAGCTGCCTTTCTCGACTTAATATACTGATTTTTTAAATAAACCCTGTAATCTCTGGCACAGAATCGCCTGATTGAAAAAATGAAAATCCGAAATGCAACGAATAATAATAATACTGCAATCCATGGTAATCCTTTTTGCCCTGCAATGTATTTATCAATGGTTTTTGCATCATCTTTACTATCAAAGGAGTGGCATATTACTTCAATTGTATTCGGGGATAGTTTTGTTAATCGGTTGATTTTGTTGACGTCATAGTTATCCTTTTTGCATGTTTCTGGTGTTATCTTATATTTGCTGAGTGCTGGCTTAGCCATTTCATGGTTTATCAAAACCCACGGTTCTTCATCATGGAACTTTAGCATGGCCTTATCACTGACGCCGATGGCAACGATAACGAGACTGAAAAGGAAAATCCCAACAGAAAAGAGAAATGTAATAAAGCTAAATGTCAGTGATGGTTTCTCCATCTTGAGCTTATAAAAATCAAAATTACCTTTTGATTCCGAAATTTTCTTTATGTCAATGCCGTGTTTTGTTATTCTTTTGTGAAATCTTAAAAGATCACTTTTTGTTTTTGCTTCTGTATTGAATACCGCATTGAATTTATCAAGATCTTTTCTTTCCTGCATGTATGTTTCGAGGTTTTCATCATAAAATTTCTTGTCTCCTACAAATAAAGACCACAGGCGATAGTATAAGCTGTAGGTAGAACCGCTTCTCGAATAAAAAATATAGCTGATTGCTAAAAGTATAATGATCGCCGAAATGGCACTTATCAATGTGTCAAACTTAATAATGTTCTGCACTAAACTTTCCATAATAAAAAAGACCTTCATAAAAGGGGGGGGTAGTGGCGCTATTGATGTGTTTTGCTGTTAATCTTATCCGTTATCGCTATATAAGCAGCAACAACAAAGGTATAGAAGAAGGAAGTCATATAGAAAAGAGTTAAGCATAAAGCATTCAATTTTAGTTCTTTTCGGACATCTGATGCGAGAGAAAAAATAAGCAGTATAACTACCAGGTCCGGAAGTATGTCAAAAACTCTGCGTATAAAGGTTGTTCTGTACTGGGTGTCTTCAGGGCTCGTTAATATGTATTGGTATTGTCTGTAACTCTCAACCAATGAACAGCACCTTGGAGCGATTGCTGCAAACAAAGTTATTATGGTGGCAAAAAAATAAATAATTGGTTTCTCATTGGAGAAGGCGAAGGATAATCCACTATAAGTGCCAATAAAAAGAAAAGTGACGATACCTGGACGTAACCCTAATTCAAAATATAGTTTCAGATTAAATGTTATAAATGAACACATCAGAATGATAGCAATAACTAATATAGGGATGAATGCGATTTCGTAGCCAAACAAGTTTGCTTCTCCAGATAAGGTTTGTTGTCAAAAACTTGTGAATAACTGTAGTCATTAGAAAATGACAATTAAAGTGAAAATTATTCATTTTGTTTTTAAATTATCAGTTAAGCTAAATTTTTTTAGCGTGGTAATGCCCCCCCCGCAGCTTTAATGCGAGTTCGTTGAGATGTTTGCAGTAGGTGCTTTTTTAAGAGCTTATAGGAATCATTGAGTGATTTTATATTTTATCTTTCCGATACTTTGATAGCTAAGGTTGTCATTCGCATATTTAGTAAACTGTAAAGTTGCGATGCAGGTGAAGCTTCAATACAGGCCGGGAGGGCAGTAAAGCTGGCCGTTGTAGTAGCTACGAGTAATGGGCAGCGTCAGCATTTTTTCGTCTGCGATTCAGAGCTGGTCTGAGATGCTGCCCGGTTCAGTAAACGTCACAACTTACTTTTTAACTGCCTCTGCTCACGCCGATATATTTTATTTTCAACTGGCGTGAGTGGCCGGTAAGATCCCGAACGGTATGAAACTGCCTGCGCTGAAGGCTCATTTGCGGTAAAGCGGCGTTCAAAGTCCAGCTCCACGCCATTGAGCTCGGCCATCATTCTGACATAGCCTCTCAGCATATTTTCTTTGAACCTGAACCAGCCCTTTCTTCCTTCCAGGGCGGGAATAATTACCGTACCGTACTCCTCCGTTTTCAGTTTTGAAAACTGCCGATCAAACTGTTTACTCTCAAGCTGGCTGTAGCCACGCATTTCGCAGATATGGTTGTAAGAGAAAAAGATGGTCTTCTTTTCCCGCTGCAGATCACCAGAGTCGGCCATAGCCCACAGCATATGGTGAAAGTATTCAGGCCGGCAGTGAGTCGCCTGCACGTAATCGTATTTCAGTGTTTCAGCAACGGAGCTGACGGCATCCCTGAGTCCTTCCAGAAACAGCGCCTGGTCGACCTGCTTCACCTCTTCGTCTTTAGAGAAGGCGCATTGAAGGATCTTCTCACACAGCAGATGAACATAATGAGGATAGCCGTCACTGAGGCCGGATATTTTGAACTTCACATCCTTGCTGAGCTCAAGATCAAACTCGCCAAAGGCTCTGTCGATAATTTCATCCCTTCCGCTCCAGGGCAATGCCTCAAGGGGTGTCTGATGGATCTGCCGTTCACTGGAAAGATGCCCGCCAATCAGTGAATGAAGGGAGTCACTGATGCCTGTAAAGATAAGCTTGATTCTGAGGTTCTGGTCGCCAAGGGCTTTTATGAGCCTTCCGAAGTTCTTTCTTTCTTCAGCACTTTCGATCTGGTCAAATTCATCAATGACAATATGCGGAACAGGTGAGTGCTTTCCTGATAGCGCCGACAGAGCCATCACCGCAGAGGAGACCGAGTTCACTTCACGCAGCAGAGGCTTTTCGGTTTTTTTATGCTGGGCTGACAGGCCTGTACCCATCAGATTTACACTGGCTCCCCAGGTCATTTCAGAAACCGGTTCAGCAGAGACGTTTGCCTTAAGCAGAATATCACTCACTATAGTGCTGAGGGTTGAGCCGGGCTCACAGCCAACAAAGATTGGATCATTATGTGTCTGCAGCTTAACCGCCACAGTCTGAGCCAGCGAGGTTTTGCCCACGCCACGGTCACCGTAAATGAAAACATGGCGGCCATCTGCATACAGTGCCGCCTCGATCTCACTGACCTGCTTTTCCCGGCCAAAAAGCATTTCAAAAGAGGAGATGGGTGCCGAAGGGCGGATCACTTTATTGAGCTTTTCGTAAAATGCCTGACTGGACAGGTTCTGAATAGTCATCATTATTCCTTGAGCAAAAAAGAGAATGCAATGCCATGAAACTTTATTTTCAAATATAAGGGATAATTCGCGGACGCCTTAGTCGCTGATATCCCGCAGCGAACATGTATTGTACCCACAACCCCGGGCCTTAAAAAGTGTTTGCTGATAAGCAGGCTGTGAGATAATCAGCGCCATAAATACTTTTCAGCAATCTGTTAAGTTACACGGTAATCAAAGACCGGTTTCTATTATCTATCCGTTTCAGTGCCGGGGGACATAATGCGCGATATTCAACAAGTACTTGAGCGCTGGGGCGCATGGGCTGCTAATAATCATGAAACAATGACCTGGTATAACACTGCTGCTGGCTTTGGGGGCTTAATTCCCGATAAGATTGTTTCCCGCCCACAATGCAGTGATGAAGATGCACTGATTCTCAGCGAATGTATTGCCAGGCTCTCTAAAAATAATCGCGATATGCATGATCTCCTGATTGATTATTACGTGCTGGGGTATACGTTCATACGTCTGGCAGCAAAGCACGGTTGTTCAGATGGACATATCGGAAAAAAACTGCAGAAAGCAGAAGGACTCGTTGAAGGAATGCTGATGATGCTTAATGTTCCGCTTGAAATGGATCGCCATGTCCAGCGTATTTCTGTACCGGCATCCTCAGAATAAACGTATTTACGTACGTAAAATGACATGTATTCTTTACACATTCAAAGATGTGCCCGCACAGTTAATTTCAGCAAGCCCTGCCATTATGGCGGGGCTTTTTATTTTCATGTCCCCTGAGGGGAGCCAGAGAATGACGATGCATACCAACCCGCATAACTGGCCAGGCCTGCATGAGCTGATACAGAGCTGGTGGCGGGGTGAAACACCTGTGGGTGCGATTTTACTGGCGATGTTCATGGCCGTATTACGTATCGCCTATACGGGGGGCGGCTGGCGAAGAATGATCCTCGAAGGTCTTCTGTGCGGTGCGCTTACGTTAACGGTAGCATCCGCGCTGGCTTATTTCGACTGGCCGCGTACGGCAACCATTGCCATAGGCGGGTCGGTAGGTTTCATCGGCGTGGATTCCCTGCGTACTTTTGTTCTCCGTTTTATCGGTAATCGTATTGGGGTGAAAGATGACAGCGAAAGGGGCCCGGGGCATACGAAATAATAATCCCGGTAACATCCGCTGGGGTGAAAACTGGCGGGGACTCGTTCCAGGGGCTCAGCGCACCGACAAAGCGTTCTGTCAGTTCGTCAGTCCTGAATATGGCATACGCGCCATGATGATTATCCTGACCCACTATCAGATGCAGCATGGCCTCAGCACCATCGCCGGCATAATTCATCGCTGGGCACCGCCTGATGAAAATGACACGCAGGCTTATATTGACAGTGTGGTCGCGGTGACCGGTATTCCTGCCCACCAGCATATTAATGTGACGGACAGCACGACGATGCTGAAACTCATTCAGGCCATTATCGTTCACGAAAACGGATATCAGCCATACGATGCAGCCGTTCTGAAAAGGGCTGAGAAACTGGCACATGAATAATCAGCGATTTCTTTTGTTAGGGTTCGTTTTGTTTCTGATGGGTTTAGCAAGCCTGATTAGCGCAGTCCGAAGGTGGTGACATGAAAGTCAGCATTGCCGGTGGATTGATTATCGTCATCATCATCGGCTGGGCTGCCGAACATTTTCATCATGAATTGCTGATGGCTAAAAAGGCAGAGCTGGCCGTCAGAAAAGAGCTGCAGCGATCTCAGTCAGTCCTCCACAACACAATGGCAGCAGTCACGTTGTTCAGGGATATCACCCGTATCACGCATGAAGACAGGCAGCGAAATCATGCCGAAAGTGAGAAGCGCATTGCCCGTATCAGGAGAGAGGTGCATGAAGATGCCTGTGCTCATCAGCCTGTGCCTGCCGCTGTTACTGACCAGCTGCGCGCGCACAGAGAAAGAATTCGTGCCCGCTCCCGTCGTTCCGGTTCCACCGGAATTGCTGGTGGAGTGTGAAATTCCAGAGGTCCCTGAACACATGACCTACGGCGACAGCCTGGCACTGAATGAAAGGCTTCTGACTGTCATTGAGAACTGCAATATGGACAAGGCGGGCATCCGAAAGATTGAGCAAAACCGAGCTTTGTATGAGCGGGATCCTTTCTGAGCTAAGGGTCCTCCCGATGGGGTGCCCTGTCCACGAGGCGGCGGCCCCGCGGAAAACGGCTGATTTTTGCATTTTCATGCTGGCGGCGGCAGGTCTGTTAAGTAACTGATAATAATAAATAATTTCCATGATCACCTGTACATTCTTTTTTTCTTGCTGTCATCAGATCAGTTTGTAATTTATTGAATTAAATGAATAAAACTCACGTTCACCTGCCAGATGGAGTTGCCAGTGTCAAATGTAAGTGGAATCGGTGATGCCTATCACTGGAGCGTTTTTAAAATTGCTGAGGCCTTCGGGCTGCACCGTGACACCGTGAAAAAGCGGCTTTTCGCCGCCAACATTCCGGTGGCTGCGACAGTCAGAGGAAATCCCGTTTATGCGCTGCAGCATGTCGGTCCGGCCCTGTTCGGCGTGAGGTTTGAAGCGGCAGACTCCGTTCATGATCCGTCCCGGATGGAGCCGAAAGAGAGAAAGGACTGGTATCAGTCAGAAAATGAAAGAATCAAACTTGAAAAGGAGCAACGCAAACTCATCCCTGTGGATGAAGTCGTCATTGTCTATTCGTCCATGAGAAAAGCTGTCGTGCAGGTTCTGGAGACTATACCGGATATTCTTGAACGCGATTGTGCCCTCTCGCCACAGGCTGTCAGCGTTGTACAACAGTCAATTGATGACCTGCGGAATACCCTTCAGGAAAAGTCATATGAGGCTTGTGCTGCAGAATTAATGCCGGACGATGAAGGAGAAAGTCACGAGGAGGAATAATGAGTTTTTCATCAGCCCGAAATTCTGGCAGGGACATAGCGGCAGGATTTTCTCCACCACGTCGCATGCCAATTTCAGAGGCTGTTAGAAAATTCATGCGTGTTCCCAAAGGTGCCGGTAATTCGGTTCCATGGGATCCTGAACTGACCCCTTATATCATCGAACCAATGAACTGCCTGTCATCGCGTGAGTACGATGCGGTGATTTTTGTCGGTCCGGCCCGAACAGGAAAAACGATCGGCCTCATCGATGGCTGGATTGTCTATACCATCGTCTGCGATCCCTCAGACATGCTCGTCGTGCAGATGACCGAAGACAAGGCCCGGGAGCACTCTAAAAAGCGCCTGGACAGAACCTTCAGAAGCAGCGCGGCGGTAAAGAAAAGAATGAGCCCCCGCCGCAACGACAACAATGTCCATGACAAAACGTTCAGGGACGGCTCATTCCTTAAAATCGGCTGGCCTTCGGTCAATATTATGTCGTCGTCGGATTACCGGTTTGTCGCTCTGACCGATTACGACCGCTTTCCGGAGAACATCGACAGCGAGGGGGACGGTTTCTCGCTCGCATCCAAACGTACCACTACGTTTATGTCTGCCGGGATGACGCTGGTGGAAAGCTCACCCGGCCGGGATATCTGCGATACAAAATGGAAGGCCTTAACCCCTCACGAAGCACCGCCCTCAACCGGAATATTGTCGTTGTACAACCGGGGCGATCGTCGGCGCTGGTACTGGCCCTGCCCACACTGCAGAGAATATTTTCAGCCAGAAATGGCCAACCTGACGGGCTATAACGATCATACCGATCCGGTTCTCGCCAGTGAGGCCGCACGTCTGCAGTGTCCGGCCTGTAAGCAAATGATCTCTCCTGAGATGAAACGGGAGCTGAATATTCGCGGGGTCTGGCTGAGGGATGGCGAGACGATTGATTGTGACGGAAATGTGGCCGGAGAAGGACGTCAGTCGAGGATTGCCTCGTTCTGGATGGAGGGACCGGCGGCGGCCTATCAGACATGGGCACAACTGGTTTTTAAATACCTCACTGCTGAACAGGAATATCAGAAAACGGGCAGCGAAGAAACGCTCAAAGCCGTCGTCAACACCGACTTTGGCCGGCCTTATCTTCCCCGGGCCGCCCTTGAACAGCGCAGGGGAGAACGGCTGGAGCAGCGGGCTGAGGACATCCCCGAGCGCACGGTTGCGGAAGGTGTGAACTTTCTGGTGGCTACCGTTGACGTGCAGGGCGGCCGGCATCGTCGCTTCGTGGTACAGATTACCGGATACGGCAGCATGGGTGAGCGGTGGATCGTTGACCGGTATAGCCTCCGCCATTCGCTGCGCTGCGACGACCAGGGCGAAAGCTGCCCTCTTGATCCTGCCAGTTATCCTGAGGACTGGGACCTGCTTTTCCCGGACGTGCTGTACAAAACCTGGGCGCTGGCAGACAACCCATCAAAGCGAATGTCGCTCATGGCCATGGCTGTGGACTCTGGCGGCGAGGATGGTGTCACCGACAACGCCTATCGCTTCTGGCGAAAATGTCGTCGGGAGGGGGAAGGAAAGCGCGTTTATCTTTTCAAGGGCGATAGCCATAAGCGTGAAAAGCTGATTACCCGGGCCTGGCCTGACAATACCGGACGCTCAGCGCGCCGCGCAAAAGCCGCGGGGGATGTGCCGCTTTATCTGCTCCAGACGGATGCGCTTAAGGACCGTGTTAACAATGCGCTGTGGCGTGAAGCCCCGGGACCCAATTACATCCATTTCCCGGCCTGGCTCGGGAGCTGGTTTTACGACGAGCTCACCTATGAAGAGCGCACGCCAGAAGGCCGGTGGCGTAAGCCAGGACGGGGAGCCAATGAAGGGTTTGACCTGCTCGTCTATGCCGATGCGCTGGCCATTCTGCACGGCTACGAAAAAATCCGATGGCCTGATGCACCCTCCTGGGCGCGTCGGGAAACCTGGCTTGAAGACAGTTCTGCAGATAGCACTCCGGCAGCGGCGTCTTCGCCACTGAAAGCCAGTACACGCAAACCCCAATCAGGTACAACTCCCGGCATGACCAACAATCCCTGGATTACAGACGGAGGCTGGATATGAACCAGAGCGATGTGGAAGCCATGATCCGCTATTACACCGAGGCAGAGATTGCCGTACTGAGTGGTAAAACCATCATGCTCAATGGGCAGTCCATGACGATGGAAAACCTGTCAGCCATCCGTGAGGGGCGACAGGAGTGGGAACGCCGCCTGGCAGGATCCCTTAAAAAACGCGGTGGTCAGACAGGTTATCGTTTAGCGAGGTTCTGATGTCGTTCCTGGATAATGCAATCGGTGTTTTTTCACCGTCGTGGAAGGCCGCCAGGCTGCGTGCCCGCATGCAGATCCGTGCCTACGAAGCTGCTCTTCCCACCCGTATACACAAAGCCAGACGCGAAACGCGCTCAGCCAACCAGCTTAATCAGGCGGGGGCTGTTTCCCTTCGCCAGCAGGCAAGGGCACTGGATGCGAATCACGATCTGGTAATCGGCATTCTGGACAAGCTGGAAGAGCGCGTTATCGGTGCAAGAGGCATTATCGTTGATCCGCATCCGTTGCTGAAAGACGGTCGTGTGGCTACGGAGCTGGTGAAAACCATACGTAAAAAATGGGCTGAATGGTCACTGCGGCCTGACGTCACCGGTGAGTTTTCCCGACCCGTACTGGAGCGTCTGCTGCTGCGTACCTGGCTCAGGGACGGTGAGGTTTTTGCTCAGCTGGTGAGTGGCCATGGCACCGGACTCAGGACTGACGGCGGCGTACCTTTCTGGCTTGAAGCGCTTGAGCCTGACTTCGTGACTATGAACTCCGATCCTGCCGCAGGACTCATTCAGGGTATCTGGCTGAACGAGTGGGGCAGGCCGCAGAAATATCAGGTCTATAAAAATCTGCCCGTCAGCGGCCTGCTGTCGGATACCAAGGAGGTGCCGTCTGACGCCATGCTGCATCTTAAATTTGCGCGGCGTCTGCACCAGGTCAGGGGCAATTCCATCCTCTCGGGAGTAATGATCCGCCTGAGCGCACTGAAGGATTACGAAGAAAGCGAACTGGTCGCCGCGCGCATTGCCGCTGCGCTGGGGATGTATATCAAAAAAGGCGACGGGCAGGACTATTCAGAAAGCCTGAGTGACAGCAGTGAGCGTGAACTGACTATCCAGCCCGGGATGCTGTATGACGATCTTCGCCAGGGCGAAGAGATTGGCATGATCAAGTCAGACCGCCCCAACACTAACCTTGAGTCATTCCGGAACGGACAGCTGCGGGCCGTGGCTGCCGGCACACGTCTGAGCTTTTCGAGTACTGCCCGGAATTACAACGGCACGTACAGCGCACAGCGGCAGGAGCTGGTGGAGTCTACCGACGGGTATCTCATCCTGCAGGACTGTTTTATTGCTGCCGTCACCCGCCCGGTTTATCGCGCATGGCTGAAGCAGGCGCTCGCGGCGGGCGTGATTAAGCCACCAGCCGGTATCGAACGTTCCACACTTTATGACGCCATTTACTCGGGGCCAGGCATGCCCTGGATCGATCCTGTTAAGGAGGCGACAGCGTGGAAAATCCAGATACGGGGCGGGGCCGCAACCGAATCTGACTGGGCCCGGGCATGCGGGCGCAACCCTGATGAGGTTAAACGTCGCCGCAAAGCGGAAGTCGATGAAAACCAAAAAGAGGGGCTGGTGTTCGACACTGACCCGGCAAACGACAAAGGAGTCAGCAGTGACCGAGAAAATAAAGCAGATAAGCCAGCGTCAGGCGACACAGGCGAAGAAGACTGAATCCTGGTTCTGGATGGCCGCACGGGGTGAAACTGAGGCAGAAATTTATATCTATGACGAAATCGGTTTTCAGGGGGTGCCAGCAAAACAGTTTATCAGCGACCTTCAGGCACTCGGCGAGATCAAACACATCACCCTTCATATCAACTCGCCGGGTGGCAGCATTTTTGAAGGGATCGCCATTTTTAACGCACTTAAATATCACCCTGCTGCCATTACGGTTCATGTCGACGGCGTGGCCGCGTCGATGGCCTCCGTCATCGCCATGGTCGGTAATCCGGTCATCATGCCGGCCAACAGTTTCATGATGATCCATAAACCCTGGACGGTCGCGGGCGGTGACGCCGATGACATGCGTGATTTCGCTGAGCTGCTGGATAAAACAGAGGCTGTGCTCATCCCGGCTTATGCCGCCAAAACAGGGCTGGCCCATGAGGTTATTGCCGGGATGCTGAAGGAAGAAACCTGGATGGATGGGACCCAGTGTGTCTCGCTGGGATTCGCTGACCAGCTGGCGCCCGCCGTTCAGGCAATGGCCCGCATTGATTCAAAACGTATCGAGGAGTACGAAAAAATGCCAGAAAACCTTCGCAATATGCTGACGCCGCCGCAGAACAGCCTGACGCATGAGCCTGCTCCACCAGTACCTAAGGTGGTGATGAATGAAGCGGGTTTGCGTGAACAGTTCATGGAAGAGCAGCGTGTCCGCGCACGGGCACTCAACGATCTGTTCGGCATGTTTGGTGATAAATACACGGCTTTACAGGCAGCGTGCATCGCTGATCCGACGTGCACGCTTGAGCTGGCACGCGAGAAGCTGCTGACTCAGATGGGCAAAGACTGCACGCCGTCTAACAAATCAGCCGCAACGCACATCTATGCCGGGAACGGTAATTTTACCGGTGACGGCATCCGGCAGGCTATCATGGCGCGGGCCGGCTACGAGCCTCTTCAGCCGGATAACCCCTACAATGCCATGACGCTTCGCGAACATGCGCGCCTGTCGCTGACCGAACGTGGCTTCGGTGTGGCCAGTTATAATCAGGTGCAGATCGTCGGACTGGCGTTTACGCACAGCACATCCGATTTTGGCAATATCATGCTGGATGTGTCCTACAAATCCATTCTTCAGGGCTGGGAAGAGGCACCTGAAACGTTTGGCGAATGGACCAAAAAGGGACAGCTGTCCGATTTCAAAATCGCGCACCGTGTGGGGCTGGGTGGTTTTCCTTCGCTACGTCAGGTCCGCGAAGGGGCGGAATACAAATACGTTACCACGTCGGATAAGCAGGCAACGATTGCCCTGGCCACCTACGGCGAACTGTTCAGCATCACCCGCCAGGCCATTATCAACGACGACCTGAGCATGCTGACCGACGTTCCTGTGAAACTCGGCCGCGCGGCAAAAGCCACTGTGGCGGATCTGGTTTACGCCATTCTGACCACAAACCCGACTCTTTCCACCGATAACGTGCCGCTGTTTGACAAGGCGCGCCATGCAAACGTGCTGGAAAAAGCGGGTATGGACGTGGCGTCTCTGGACAAAGCCCGTCAGATGATGCGTCGTCAGAAAGAAGGCGAACGCCATCTCAACATCCGTCCGGCTTTTGTTCTGGTGCCGACTGCCATGGAGTCCACTGCCAGCCAGGTCATCCGCTCCGCATCTGTCAAAGGTGCCGACATCAACGCGGGCATCATCAACCCCGTGCAGAATTTCGCGACGGTAATTGCCGAGCCACGTCTCGATGACGCCAGCCAGAGCACCTTCTACCTGGCAGCGGCAAAAGGTTCGGACACCATTGAAGTGGCTTACCTCAACGGTGTGGATACGCCATTTATCGACCAGACGGAAGGCTTCTCTTCTGATGGCATCACCACCAAGGTACGTATTGATGCCGGGGTTGCACCGGTAGACCATCGCGGTCTGGTGCAGTGTGTCGCCTGATATGTCTTAAAAATTCTGAATGCCCGAAAGGGCTTTTTTTATGCCTGAAAGCCGGTCAGCGCGGACCGGGAGGAGAATAACGGTGGCAAAAAATTATCTGCAGGATGGCAAAACGCTGACGTTCATTGCAAACGGAGATTATAAGAGTGGCGATATGGTGCGTGTGGGGGACCGTATCGTCATTGCCGTAACGGATACGCCAAAAGGTTGCGCCGGCACCGGCCTGGCTGAAGGTGTATTCACCTTACCGAAAAAAACGGGTGAGACCATCCAGGCCGGAAAGCGCGTATATGTGTACGACAATCACGTTGTTGAAGATAACCAGGCGGCGGCTGTACCACTCGGTACCGCCTGGGAAAACGCGGAAGGCGGGGCGGCCGTCGTGGCCGTAAAACTCTCTGGATAAGCCATTTTGCCGGCTGGCTGACAGAATGGACCGTGTGTCTGCACACCGGTTTGGTCAGCCCGTGATAATCAATGGCCGGATGATATGTGCGGCTGAACACGCCTTCACGGCTGACATGGGACCATTGTCCGGTGAGGGCATGTCGTTAATTGTCTTTGACCGGTCGTATCAGCCGGAGCGACATGACCGGGTGGAGTGGCAGGGGAAGCACTGGCGGATCACCCGCTGGCAGTCTTACAACGGCAAGCCGCAAATCTGGCTTGAGGAGGAGAAGAGTGCAGGGTCTGAAGCAGGCGCTGAGTAATCTGCATGACCTTGATCGTCAGCTGGTGCCTAAAGCCGTGGCGCAGGCGGTGAACCGGGTGGCACGCCGTGTTATTACGCGCAGCACACGCCGAGTGGCAAAGGAGACCGGCGTTCCACAGAAACTGGTCAGACAGCGCGTCCGGTTACGTCTGGCCACCTCTGGTCATCGTAATCCGGCTGCGCGGCTGCTCGTTAATCGCGGGGATTTGCCGGCGATAAATCTGGGCACGGCCCGCCTGCAGCTGTCGCGGCGCAAAAGCGTGTCCGCCCGGCAGGGCAGCGTCCTGAAAATCGGTCGTTTTACCTTCCGGCATGCCTTTATACAGCAACTGGCTAACGGTCGCTGGCATGTGCTGCAGCGGACCGGACGCGGACGCTATCCCGTGCAGGTCGTGAAGATCCCGCTGTCTGGACCGCTGACGCGAAATTATCAGGAAGAGAGCCGTCAGCTGACGGAGGCGGATATGCCCCGTGAACTGGCGGCCGCACTAAAACAGCAGCTGAGGCTGTATCTGAAGAAAAGAGTGCTATGAAAAAACACGCTGAAATCAGGCGCACGCTGATCACTGCGCTTAAGTCCCATATACGCGGGGCGGCCTTTCACGATGGTCGCCCCGTTTTTATTGATGAAAAAGAACTTCCCGCCGTGGCTGTTTATCTGTCCGACGCCCGCTTCAGCGGGAGCTATCTGGATGCGGAAAACTGGCAGGCAACGCTTCACATCGAAGTATTTCTCAGTGCCTCGCATCCCGATACGGCGCTCGATGAGCTGATGGACAGCCATATCCTGCCTGCGATCAGCAACGTGCCGGAACTCTCATCCGTCATCGAGACCCTGACGCCTCTGGGCTACGACTGGCAGCGGGATAATGAAATGGCGAACTGGGGGTCAGCCGATCTGACTTACCTCATTACCTATCAGATGTAAGGAGTCTGTATGCCTACACCCAATCCCCTTGCGTCAGTTAAAGGCGCGGGCACCACCTTACTGATTTACACCGGCAGCGGTGATGCGACGGCAAAACCGCTGGACGATAGCGGCTGGACACGGCTGGCCCAGATCCGCGAGCTGCAGCCTGGCGAAATCAGCGCGGAGAGTTACGACGACACGTGGCTGGACGATCCGGATGCCGACTGGAAAGCCACGGCGCAGGGCGAGAAATCGGCAGGCGAAGCCAGCATTACGCTTGCATGGAAACCCGGTGAACAGGGGCAGAAGGATTTACTGAGCTGGTTTCACAGCGGGGAGGTTCGTTATTACAAAATCCGCTATCCGAACGGCACCGTGGATCTGTTCCGGGGCTGGGTCAGCAGCCTGGGCAAAACCATTCCGGCAAAAGAAGTCATTACCCGCACCATCAAGGTGACAAACAGCGGCCGTCCGGTTCTGGCGGAGGAAATACCGCTGTCACCGGTACCTGGCCCGGTTCCCGGCCATCAACCTGAAGGAGATAAAAACTGATGTTTCTGGAAAAAACGGTGTTCCAGTACGGGGCTGAGCAAAGGATGCTGTCTGAACTGACGGCACTGCAGCGCGCAGAGTTCTTTGCTTTTATTACCACCTCTGCTGCTGACGATGAAACCGTTACCGATGCGGCGCGGGGGGCGGCGCTGGTCAGGCTGAATACGGAGTCAAATGCCTGGCTTGTCTCCCGTGCGCTCTGGAACTGTCACCGTGAGGCTGACGTTAACGAAATTTATGAGCAGATCCTGGCCGACTGGCCTGAAAAAGCGCTGAGCATGGCTGCCGAAAAAGTCATGGCACTCAGCGATCTGCAGGGGGACGAAAAGTCGGAAGAAGTAGCCGCTGCCGTGGAGGATACGGCGGTAAAGCAGACAAACGGGAGCTGAAATTTATCATGTGTCTGGCACATGAGTTCTGCCGCCCTGACTGGCATCGGATGCTGAGCGAGATGACATCCTCTGAACTGGCGGACTGGCAGCGCTATTTCACCCATACGCCCTTCAGTCATCGCCTGCTGGATGCTGAATTTGCTGCGCTCAGCAGTACGATGGTGTCGCTTGTGGCGGGAGAGTGCGGACTGAATGCAGAAGACTTCAGTCTGCTCGCCCGCTCTGGTACAGATAACGTCATGACCGATGAGATGCTGATGACCGTGGCAGAGTCCATGGGAGGAGAGCGCCATGTCCCGGCAGATCGCTGATCTCGTCGTAAATCTGGGCGCTGAAACCACCCGTTTTCACGAGCAGATGGGCCGGGTGGAGCGCCAGCTGAAAAGCGCCGGTCAGCAGGCCGGATGCGCCGCGAAGCAGGTTTATGCCGTTTCACGTGCAGAAGCGCAGGCCACACAGGCAAAAGCCCGCTTTCTCAGCCAGCTCAAAACGCAGCTGGCCACGCAGCGACTGTCACGTGAAGAGATCCTGAGAACGCGCGCCGCACAACTGGGGCTGAGCGATGCGGCTGAAATCTATATCCGTAAGCTGGAGTCGGCGCGACAGAAGACGCATTCGCTGGGACTGGAAAGCGCGGCGGCGCGGCGCGAACTCGGGGTGCTGCTCGGCGAAGTGGCCCGGGGTAATTTTGGCGCGCTTCGCGGCTCCGGCATAACGCTTGCGAATAACGCCGGGTGGATAGAGAAGCTGATGACCCTCCGCGGTTTGAGTGTGGCGGGAGTGGTAGGGAGCGTTGCCGCCGCCGTCTGGGGACTGGGCAGGGCATGGTATCAGGGCAGCCAGGAAGCGGAAACGTTCAATAAGGCCCTGATCCTGACCGGTCACTATGCCGCCCGCACAACCTCAGCGCTGCAGGCGATGAGCCGATCTCTGAAGGGGAGTGGTATCACGCAGCATGAAGCCGCAGGTGTACTGGCGGAGGTGACCGGCTCGGGTTTGTTCAGCGACCAGCACGTCAGACAGGTCGCTGATGTTGCGGCCAGGCTTAAAGCTACAACCGGGCAGGCCGTTGACGAGACTATCCGGCAGTTTGCACGGCTTCAGGATGCGCCGGTCGAGGCTGTTCGCGAGCTCGATAAATCCCTGCACTTCCTGACGGAAGCCGAGCTGGAAAACATCACCCGTCTGGCTGAACAGGGGCGTGAAGCGGATGCGGCAGCGCTGGCCATGGATCGGTACGCTGAAACAATGCGTCTTCGCAGCGATGACGTATCGCAGCAGCTGGGAACCCTGGAAAAAACCTGGAAATGGCTGGGGGAAACGGCTGCCGGTGCCTGGGATGCCATGCTGAATATCGGGCGGGAACGGTCACTGGAAGATCGGATTGCCGCCCTGAAAGATAAAATACACGCTGGCGGGAGGGCGCTGGGCAAAGCCTGGGTGCCGGTGACGCAGCAGGACAGGGATGCGCTTTCCCGGCTGGAAGAGCAGAAGTTCCAACAGGACCTGAAGGCCGCCCGCGATAAAGCGGAGCAGGATGAGGAAACCCGTAAGAAACGCCGTTTCGACGCCGACCAGGCGCTGAAAAAACAGTATGAAACGGCAGAGGAAAAGCATCAGCGCGCGCTGTCGGCTATACGGTACTCATGGGCATCCCGTGAGGTTAAAGACGAAGCAATACGGCGTGAAAACCGGCACTACGACGCTCTGGCTGCAGGCCGCCGTAAAAGCCGGATACCACTGCAGCCTCCCGCTGCAGCGCTCGCGGCTGAGAAGGCACAGGCCGACCTTCTGACACTGCAGGCCAGGCTTCGTGTGCTGAAAATGCATCAGGAAGCCGGCCGCATTGTCAGCCAGCAGCGTAAGGCGCTCTGGGCAGCCCGGGCGAAATTCCATGTCCTTGAGGAGGCCGCGCAAAAACGTCAGCTGAGCCGGGAGGAAAAGTCGCTGCTTTCCGGTAAAGCCAGCATCCTGCTTCAGCAGGAAAAGCTGGCCGTACTGGGGGATGAGGTCGTGGTTCAGGAGCAAATCTGCCAGCTTCAGGCGCAGGCTGCGAAATTTACGGAGCAGCAGCGCGCCCGGCAGGCGGAAATAGCTGCACTTGCGCGCGGCCTGTCTGCAAGGGAGGTGCAGCAGCAAGTCAGTATTACCCGGCTCGGTAGCACGTATTCAGCCGCGCCGGACGTGCTTGCCCGGGTGTTAAAGGCGCAGCGTAACGTCTGGCAGGCGGAGGAAAGGCTGCGGGCCGACTGGCTGGCTGGCGCAAAAAGCGCGTGGGCCGATTACCGTAATGTGGCCCTTGATGCCAACAGCCAGATAAAGCAGGCATCTTCCAGGGCGCTTGAGGGGTTAAGCGCGCAGCTGAGCATGCTGCTGACGGACGGTAAGGCAGGGTTCCGCGACTTTACCCGGACGGTTCTGAACATGCTCACCCAGCTCCTGGTGAAAATGACGCTGGTCAGGGGCGTGGATTTTTTCTCCGGGTTGCTTAAGCAGCCTGCGCTGTCATTTCTTGCACAGGGCGGCGTGTTTCATTCACTGGGGCTTCGTGCCTTCAGCGGAAACGTGGTGCGGACACCGACGCTGTTTGCGTTTGCCCACGGTGCCGGTGTCATGGGTGAGGCCGGGCCGGAAGGGATTTTCCCGCTGCGCCGCGGGGCCGACGGGAAGCTTGGCGTGGTGGCCAGAATGACGGGGCCCGGCATGAAATACGCACCCACCTTTAATGTGACCATTCACAATGACGGTCGCAACGGTCAGCTCGGGCCGGAGGCCGCCAGAATGATGTACGAACTGGGGCGACAGGGCGCGAAGGATTTCTTCCTGCAGCAACAGCGCGACGGCGGCATGATGAGCGGAGGACGTGGCTGATGGAAACGTTTAGCTGGAAAGTCAGACCTGGCATGCGGGCGGAGCGTGAACCGCGTGTACAGACAATCCGGTTTGGTGACGGGTATGAGCAGCGGCGTGCGGATGGTCTGAATGTTCTGCAAAGCCGCTACGCCATTATGCTGTCAGGACCCCATGCCACCATGCAGGAAGTGGACGACTTTCTCATGCGGCACTGCGGCATCAGAGCTTTTATGTGGCTGCCGCCGGGCCAGACAGCGCCTGCCGTTTTTATCTGCCGGCGCTGGTCCACCGTAAAGCTGGCGCGGCGTACAGAAATTAACGGGGAATTTGAACAGATCCCCGCCTGAGAACACCAGAATGAACATTATTCCCTCCCGGACGCTGAGCGAACTGATCCGGACAGAACCGTCTGCACGTATTGATCTGTGGGAAGCCGATCTGACGGCAACAGGTGGTAAACGCTATTTCTTCTGTAATGAGCAGAACGAGTGCGGAAAAGCCGTAATCTGGCAGAAGCGGCGATACCGGCCTTATCCCGTCAGGGTGGAAGAGTGCGGTATGAGCGGCAGAGGAGCAGCCATGCGCCCGTCGCTCGTGGTTTCTAATCTCTATGGCGTTGTGACCGGCCTGGCTGAAGCGCACCAGAGTCTGGCAGGCGCAGCAGTAATACGCCATACGGTCTGCGTGCGCTTTCTGGATGCTGAGAATTTCAGGCACGGTAATCCCTGGGCCGATCCGCAGCAGGAAGTGGTCAGCCGATATGTGATCGAGCAGCTGGCAGAGCTCACCTCTCTGACGGCCCGGTTTATTCTGGCCGTGCCGACGGAAACCGACGGGCTGGTGTGCCCCGGGCGCATCATGCTGGCTGACCTTTGCCCGTGGGAGTACCGCTCCGAAGAGTGCGGTTATGCCGGGGCGTCTGTCACAGACAGCAACGGCCAGCCGGTCACAGATCTTGCTCAGGATCACTGCGGCAACTGTGCGGCAGGTTGCCGGCGCAGAGATAACATCGGGCGCTTCGGCGGATTCCTGTCGATTGACACCTGTTCTGCATGATGACGTACGCATTCAGCACCGCGACACGCGAACGCCTGACAAAAGCCATCCTGTCTCATGCCCGGGCCTGTCACCCGCAGGAGTGCTGTGGCCTGGTCATCCTGACACGGGACGGTCATCAGTATCTGCCCTGTATTAACGCGTCCCCTGAGCCGCGCCGTCACTTCTCCCTTACTCCTGAGGATTACCTGAAAGCGTCTGCCGCCGGCACGATTATCGCGCTGGTTCACAGTCATCCGGATGGACCGCCCGAACTGAGCCCGGCGGACAGACACGGACTGACGCACAGCGCGTGCAGCTGGTGGCTGGTCTGTGGCGGCAGAATTTACTGTTTCGGAACTGAAGATGAACATGACCATGACCACTGCCTGTCCTGAAACCGCCCGGTCAGTCCGGGTGTGCCTGTATGGCAACCTTGCCCGGTTTGGCCGGCGTATTGAACTGCATGTGATGACGGCGGCAGAAGCGCTGCATGCGCTGGTAACGCAGTCCGGTGAGTTCAGGCGTCAGTTTACTGAAGGCCTGTATCAGGTGCGTATTGCCGGCAGCGATCTGAATGCTGACAGTCTGCATGCCCGCCTGCATGAAAACCTCCCGGCCGGGGCCGTTGTTCATCTGGTCCCCCGTCTGCAGGGGGCTTCACGGCGGGGGCTGCTTCAGCTTTTTGCGGGTGCCGCGCTCATCGCAGCGTCATTTATCCCGGGCCTGAATGCTTTCGCCTGGACTGTGGGCGCGACAACGCTTTCGCTGAGCGGGGCGGCATTTTCTCTGGGGGCCAGCCTGATGCTGGGCGGTGCGGTGCAGCTGCTGGCACCACGGCCGACAGCCGCTGATGATCGGAATAAAAAAAGCACCTGGTTTTCAGGAACAGAAAACATGACGGCTCAGGGGGCGTCGGTGCCGGTTTTGTACGGGGAGATGCGTGTAGGTTCGCGCGTCATTTCTCAGGAGATTGCCAGCCGTGACATGAGCGGCGAGGGGAAGACAGTTGTTATTGGCCATTAATAGAAAGACACAAAGAGGAGCAGAGTCCCGGTTCATTTCCTGCAGGATAAAGTCATGAGCATTTTCCATCATCACGCGCATACGCCGCACGACAAACCCGACAACCTTCGTTCTTCCCAGATCCTGAGCGTGATTGACGTGATCAGCGAAGGCCCGATTGCCGGCCTTAGCCATGGACTGAAAAGTGTGCTGGTTAACGGCACTCCCGTGCTGGGGCCGGACGGACAGGTTAACGTGCACGGTGTCAGCATGGACTTTCGTGCCGGAACCGCTGACCAGCCGACGCTTAGCGGGTTTGAGGCATCAGCCAGGGAAAAGCTGATTAATGCTGACCTGACCGCGCAGTATGCCGTCACCCGCACGGTGAACGGAAAAGAAACGAACCGGCTCCGTCTGACGCTGGGCGTTCGCCAGCTTTTCTCGGTCAATAAAAAAGGGGAAACGCGGGATGCGTCAGTCACCCTGCAGGTTCTTGTGCGGCAACCGGCAGGCTGGCAGACAGAGAAAGACATCACCGTGAAAGGGTGCACCCATGAACCGTTTGCGTTCTCTGTGATCCTCGACAATCTGCCACCTCCGCCCTTTGATGTCCGCGTAAAGCGCGTCACGCCGGACAGTACGGATAATCGTCTGCACAATAAGACCTTCTGGTCTTCTTATACAGAAATCACCGATGTCCGGCAGCATTACCCCTATACGGCCGTCATCGGCCTGAAAATTGACTCAGAGAAATCAGGCAACCAGCGGGCACAGCGTAATTATCAGATGCGGGGTCGTCTGGTTAAGGTGCCTGCGAATTATGATCCGGTGACGCGCCGTTATGTCGGCCCGCGCTGGAACGGGGAGTTTAAAGAGGCGTGGACGGACAACCCGGCTTGGTGTCTGTATGACCTGCTGACGCATCCGCGTTATGGTCTGGGTAAGCGGGTGGGGATTGCGGATGTCGATAAGTGGGCCCTCTATAACATTGCCCGATACTGTGATGAAAGCGTCAGTGACGGTTATGGCGGCCAGGAGCCGCGCATCCGTTGCAATGCGTGGCTGACGCAGCAGCGGAAGACATTCGATGTCATCAGGGATTTCTGTAGCCTGATGCGCTGCATGCCCGTCTGGAACGGTCAGCGCCTGACGTTTATTCAGGATGCGCCTTCTGATGTCGTCTGGACTTACACCAATGCCAGCGTGGCCGGTGGCCAGTTCCACTACAGCTTCAGTGCATTAAAAGACCGCCACAACGCGGTCGAGGTCCGCTTCATCGATCCACACAATAACTGGCAGCCTTCGGTTGAGCTGGTGGAAGACCGCGATGCAATAAAACGCTACGGGCGCAACCTGCTCAAAGTCGATGCATTTGGCTGTACCAGCCGCGGTCAGGCACACCGTACCGGCTTATGGATTATTGAGACCGAGCTTCTGGAAACCCAGACCGTTGATTTCTGTGTGGGTGCAGAAGGGCTGCGTCATGTCCCCGGCGACATCCTTGAAATCTGCGATAACGATTATGCCGGGACGGCAACCGGTGGCCGCATTCTTGCCACGGAGCCGGACAGGAAAATGCTCAGGCTTGACCGGCCCGTGACCCTTCCGGTGACGGGGGCAGCCACACTGAATCTCATCAGCAGCTCCGGTCAGCCCTTTACCGCCAGCGTGACCGGACACCCCGAGCCCGACAGTGTAGAGGTGGATGTGCTTCCTGAGGGCGTGGCACCGCTCAGCATCTGGGGACTGAAACTGCCGGGGCGGCGGCAGCGACTGTTTCGCTGCGTGGCCATCCGGGAAAGCGAAAACGGCGGCTATGCCATCACCGCGCTGCAGCACTGCCCGGAGAAACAGGCAAGGGTGGATGAAGGCAGGCGCTTTTCTGAATCACCGGCCAGCGGGCACGCCGTATTACCGCCGGCTGTCCGGCATCTTCGTTTCAGCGTCAGCATGGCATCCGGACACATTCAGGCCCAGGCCCGCTGGGAAATTCTGCGCACCCTCATCAGCGCGCGATCTGAAGTCCGGGTAACACGGGGTGATGACGGCACTGGCTCCCTGATTGTCAGCGACACCGTGGACCGGCCTGAATATGCCTTTGTGCTGCCTGAAGCCGGTCACTATACGCTGACCGTCAGGTCCATTAATGAAGCCGGGCTGAAAAGCAAACCGGTCTCGGTGGATATCACTGTTGCACCGCCTGAGGCACCCGTTTCTGTTGACGTGACGCCCGGCTATTTCCAGGTCACGCTGGTGCCGCATCAGGCGATTTATGACGCTGCCACACGGTATGAGTTCTGGTCCGCCAGTGCACAGCTTGCGGACCCGCAGCTGGCAGAAACGCAGGCAAGGTATCTGGGGGAAGGGACCTGCTGGATAAAAGACGGCCTCAGGCCGGGCAAGGCTCACTACTTCTATATCCGCAGCGTTAACGCGCTGGGTAAATCCGCTTTTACAGAAAAGCAGGCCAGCCCGAGTGAAAAAGCGGAAGACTATCTGGCGTTTTATAAAGGAAAAATCAGCGACACCCATCTGGGCGGGGAGTTGCTCAATAAGATGGAGCAGCTCCGTGAGGGGGCAGCGAAAATCGAAGAAATTCAGAAGAGCTGGAAAGACACGGAGGGACGCCTCAATACCCGGTGGTCTGTCAGGCTTGAGCAGATGAAAAACGGCCAGTACTGCATGGCCGGTTTTGGTATGGGGACAGAGGAAACACCGGAGGGTATACAGAGTCAGATCCTGATGGCGGCCGATCGCGTGGCATTTGTTAATCCGGCCAGCGGAAACAGCACCCCTGCGCTGGTTATCGAAAACGATCAGATATTCTTCCGTGAAGCCCTTATCAAAAAACTGCAGGCGGTCAGCCTCACCAGCAGTGGCGCTCCGCCCGCATTCAAACTGACGCCGGATGGCACACTGACGGCAAAAAAAGCAGACATCAGCGGGACAATCCATGCGGTCAACGGTGTACTGGAAAATGTCGTCATAAAGGACAACTGCATAATCCACGGACAGCTGGATGCCAGGCAAATCACCGGAGACATATACAACGTTCAGTCAGGCGGGATAAATTTACCCAGAGGCGCGTTCAGCTGGTCAGACCGGGGAGGTCTGCACGTGATTTTTTATATTGCTGGCGAAACATTTGAGCGTGTCCTTGATACTAACCTGACCGTCACTGCTGAATGCCGCAGGGCAAGGCAGCAGTTCAGTCTTCAGCTTAAGAGCGGAGATCATTTCGAAGAACTCTACAGAGCTGATACAGGCAACAAAGGAAAGCTGCCGGGTATGACGTTCAGGCTGCAGGGCATCAGGCTGCCGACAGTCGGTCGCGAAAATCATCACGTGCTGATGATGCGCATCGGCAATTCACATCGCTCATCATCGGTCTACTGCAAACCGCCGCCGGGGGAGTCACCACGCTTCTCTGTTTACCGGGAGGGAAAAGCATTTATCACAGGCGGGAGTATTTGATGAAGAATGACAGATACAAAAAAGCCCGCTTTCGCGGGCCTTCTGTCGCGCCAGAGCCGGGGCTCCTTTGCGTATCTTTCTTTGTCCGGTTTCAGGCTGGTTCCTGCCCGGACCCAGTGGTTAACGTTGTGACTTACAAGTCGGTGTCTTCCCACTGTCCAACTTTTTTTGGTGGAGCTGGCGGGAGTTGAACCCGCGTCCGAAATTACTACACCGTCGGCACTACATGCTTAGTCAGTTTTTACATTCGCCGGTTAGCTGCGAACAGACACGCCACTAACAGACTAGCCTGATTGGATTTAACGCTTCAACCCCAGGCAAGGCATCCACGCGATCTCTTTTGGGTTTGACTTCTCTTGATCCCCGTCTTAAGAGCGGAAGCTAGGGAGAGAAGGCTCTAAGCAGGTTATTAAGCTGCTAGTGCGTAGTTTTCGTCGTTTGCGACTATTTTTTTGCGGCTTTTTACGAGGCAAACCGCCCCTCGGCATGCTCCTAAGGCTTCACAATCCCGTCGAATCCAGAATCAGCCCCAGAACTTCAAATACTAGCAAAAAATCGGGTCAGAATCCAGCGCTTAACGCTTTGAATTCTTCATGATACGGGCTTTATCCAGTTGCCATTCACGGTCTTTGATATCGTCACGTTTATCATGCTCTTTCTTACCGCGTGCAACACCAATCTTCAGTTTACACCAGGCGTTCTTCCAGTAGAGCGAGAGCGCCACGATGGTATAACCTTCGCGATTGACGCGGCCATACAGTGAATCCAGCTCACGTTGCTTCAGCAGCAGCTTACGACTGCGCGTGGGATCGCACACCACATGGCTGGAAGCAACGGCTAAGGGTTGAAAGGTTGAACCAAACAGGAACGCTTCGCCATCGCGCAGCAGAATATAGCTATCGCTAATGTTGGCTTTGCCGGCACGAAGTGATTTAACTTCCCATCCTTGCAACGATAATCCCGCTTCATACTCCTCTTCGATGAAGTATTCGTGGCGGGCGCGTTTGTTCATGGCAACAGTGGCAGAACCGGGTTTGTGTGATTTTTTCTTTGTCATAGTGCGGCGTATTTTACATCACTTAGTCGGTTATCGCATCCCCAGTCCAGCGGGGCAGCAGGAAACGGGATATTCTAGCACACCCTTACTCGGGGGCATTTTTGTTTAATCGCTGAAAATGCTATTATTCAGCGGTTTCGTGATGAACAGGAACCATTATGGCTCAGATTAGTCGTTCGGCGCTGGTCCCGTTTAGTGCCGGGCAGATGTACAAACTTGTAAATGATGTGGATGCTTATCCGCAATTCCTGCCGGGTTGCACCGGAAGCCGCGTGCTGGATGCGTCAGAGAATCAGATGACCGCGTCCGTGGATGTGTCGAAAGCTGGCATCAGCAAAACATTTACTACCCGCAATACCCTGACGGATAACCAGAGCATCCACATGCAGTTGGTTGACGGGCCGTTCCGTAAGCTGACCGGCGGCTGGAAATTCATCTCGCTGGGCGATGATGCCTGCAAGGTGGAGTTAAGCCTGGAGTTTGAATTTACCAACATGCTGGTCGAGATGGCCTTTGGTCGAATCTTCAAAGAGCTGGCCAACAGCATGGTGCAGGCGTTCACGCAGCGCGCCAAAGAGGTCTACAGTGCCTGATATTTCGGTTGAGGTGGTCTATGCGCTGCCTGAAAAGCAATATCAGCTCTATGTCAAAGTGGAGCAGGGCAGCACGGTGGAGCAGGCGATAGAGCAATCCGGAATACTGGAGCTGCGCCGCGAAATCGACCTCAGCAGCAACAAAGTGGGTATCTACAGCCGGGCAGTGAAGCTCAGTGATGTGGTTGATGAAGGCGATAGGATTGAAATCTATCGACCGCTGATCGCCGATCCTAAAGAGCTGCGTCGTCAACGCGCAGAACGCTCAGCATCCGGTAAAAAGTAAGCAGCAGATCACCAGGTCCTGATGATCAGCAGTATAAAAAAAGGCGCTCAGTGCGCCTTTTTTACTGTCTGCCGTTGGGTTAGTCGCTTTTTTGCGCCAGATTCGGCTTGTTGTCGATATTGGTCAGAACGCCGTTGCCATCAAAGTTGAGCGTCAGCGTCTGCTGCTGTACGCGCTCATGGCCTGGTTCCTGACGGAAAACGTAATACCAGACGTTGCTGCCAAACGGATCTTTCATCATTGGCGTACCGAGCGTGTAAGCCACCTGCTGCTGTGTCATACCGGTGTGAATCTTGGCCACATCATTGGCAACCAGATAGTTTCCCTGGTTGATATCAGGACGATATACCACGCGCTCTAAGGTGGAACATCCGGCGGTCATCATCAACATTACCACTGCCGCGGCAGTCAGCGTTTTACAGCGCATCTATACATTCCTTTTCCGGGGCCAAACGCCTTTTACAGGCTGTTTTTTTGCCAACAAAATCTGAACTCTGCCTGCGGCAGGCTTTATTACTTTGGCGACATAAGTGCCGATGATAATAAACCTTTTCGCTATTGGAAACCTCTACAGAGCATGCATATGACCACGGCAGGTTAAAAAAGTGCGCTATCAGGCGGCTAAAAGTTCTTTGGCATTCGCCAGGGTGTTGCGTGTGACCTCGCTACCGCCCAGCAGGCGTGCCAGTTCCTGCAGCCGTGCACGCTTGTCCAGCGGCTGCATATGGGTTTCGGTCATTGCGCCATCGGTCTCTTTGCTGACAAAGAAATGCTGATGACCGCAGCCCGCCACCTGTGGCAGGTGGGTGACACACATCACCTGCGTTGACTCACCCAGCTGACGCAGCAGTTTACCCACCACGGCGGCAGTCGGACCGCTGATCCCGACATCAACTTCATCGAAAATCATCGCTGGCGTCTCCATTTTCTTCGCGGTGATCACCTGAATCGCCAGCGCGATACGGGAGAGCTCACCACCGGACGCGACTTTACCCAGCGGCTGCAGCGGCTGGCCAGGATTCGTGGTCACCTGGAAGTCGATGCGGCTGGCGCCCTCTGCCGTCAGCTGATCCGGGTTAAAGGTCAGCGCAATCTTAAACTGGCCGTGCGGCATAGAGAGCAGATGCATACTCTGGGTAATCAGCTGCTGTAGCTCTTCAGCGTACTGTGTGCGCTGCTGATGAAGCTGCTCAGCGCTTAACAGGGCAGCCTGATAGTGTTCGCCGACCAGCGACTGCAGGCTCTCCTGATCGCTTTCATGCTGTGACAGCAGCTCCGCTTCAGCCAGCAACTGCTGATGCAGTTCAGGCAGGTTTTCCGGCGTGACGTGATGCTTACGCGCCAGGGCGATCTGGCGTGAAATGCGCAGCTCCAGCTCATACAGGCGATTAGGATCGAGATCGAGGCTGTCGCAGTAGTGACGCAATTCGTCGCTGGCTTCACTCAACTGAATGGCCGCTTCTTCCAGCAGGTTGTAGACACCGTTCAGTTTCTCATCCAGCGAGGTCAGCTCAGAGAGCATCTCACGGGCGCTGTAGAGCAGGCTGCAGAGATTGTTGTCGTCACTGTCCGCAAGTAGCTGCAGCGCCTGTTGGCTGGTCGACAGCAGCTGTCCGCTATTGGCGAGCCGCTTGTACTCTTCGTCAATCTGCTCATATTCGCCAGCCTGCGGCGCAAACTCGTTCAGCTCTTTCAGCTGATACTGCAACAGTTCACGACGCGCTTCACGCTCCTGCGCCTGCTGCTGATGCAGCGCCAGGGTGCGGCAGCTCTGGTGCCAGGTCTGATAGTGGGTGCGCATGCGCTGCAGCAGATCGTCATGACCGGCGTAGGCATCCAGCAGATGTTTCTGGTGCTCAGGCTTGAGCAGCAGCTGGTGCGCATGCTGACCATGAATCTGAATCAGTAACTGACCAAGGTCGCGCAACTGTGACAGCGGCACCGCCGTGCCGTTGATGAACCCGCGTGAACGTCCGTCAGCGCTAATCACCCGGCGCAGCAGACACTCATTGCCATCGTCCAGATGATTATCTACCAGCCAGCGCTGAGCAGAAGGGGAGGATTTAAGCTGAAAGCGGGCGCAAAGATCGGCCCGGCTGGCACCCTGACGCACCATGTCGGCATCGGCCCGACCGCCAAGGCATAATCCCAGCGCATCAATCGCGATAGATTTACCGGCACCGGTCTCACCCGTGATTGCTGTCATACCGCGTTGGAAATCAATGTCGAGCTCACGAACGATAGCGAAATTACTGATGGTCAGTTGGGCCAGCATAGGTTCACCTGTATGAATAAACACATATGGTTTTTCATACAGTATAAACTGGAATTTTATCCAGTAAAGAGGCGGCGCGCCTTTTCAGAATAATTTTTTTGACCAGCCCAGTTTTGAACTCAGCGTATTGAAATAGCTGTAGTTTTTGGGGTGGATCAGATTAAGGTGACTGGCGCTGCGTCGAATCAGCACATCTTCGCCTTCCTGGATCGGCAGCGCGATCTGGCTGTCACAGCTGATCTCCAGGTCGCTGCGGCGTGAAGAAAAGCGCAACCGGATGGTACTGCTGCTGTTAATCACCAGCGGACGGGCCGACAGCGTATGCGGGAACATCGGCACCAGCACAATCGCCTCCAGCGAGGGCGTGAGTATCGGGCCGCCAGCAGAAAGCGAATAGGCGGTTGAGCCAGTAGGCGTAGAGATAATCAGCCCATCGGAGCGCTGGGAAAAGGCAAACACTTCATCGATATACACTTCAAACTCGATCATGTGCGCCACTTTACCGGGATGCAGCACCACTTCATTAATGGCCGAGCCAATGCGTGGCGAGCAGTCAGATTTACACACCTGCGCTTCCAGTAGAAAACGGCTTTCAACGAAGTAGTTGCCCTGTAACACTTCATCCAGCTGCTGTTGCGCATTGTCCGGATCGAGATCGGTCAGAAAGCCGAGATTACCGCGGTTAATGCCAATCACTTTGATGTCATAGCGCGCCAGCACGCGGGCCGCGCCCAGCATATTGCCGTCGCCGCCGACCACCACCGCCAGATCGGCCTGTTGACCAATCTCCGCCAGCGTACCGGTCTGAACGTCGTGTAGCGCCAGCTCCTGCGCGATTTGCTTCTCTACGATCACTTGATAACCTTTGGCGGTCAGCCAGCGCCAGAGCATCTCATGCGTGGTTAACGCGGTGGGATGGCGTGGATGACCCACAATACCAATGCAGTTAAAGTGTTTGTTCATCGAGTGGGTGTTCCTTATAAGCCAAAACGGCAAGGCAATGTGATAGGTTCCCTTGAAACCGTCAAACCGATCCCCATAATAAGCCAACCAGCGAAATGAATGTGCAAAACGCGGAGAAATTCATGAGTAGTAAAGAACAGAACACCCCAAACGAGCAAGTCTCAGACGAAATTCAGCAGGATCAGCAGCAACCTCAGGAAGCGGAGACAGCAGCAGAGGTGGATCCGCGTGATGAGCGTATCGCTCAGCTCGAAGCTGAATTAGCGCAGTCGCAAACCGGTGTGCGTGACGCACAGCTGCGTGCGCAGGCTGAGATTGAGAACATTCGTCGCCGTGCCGAAATGGACGTCGAGAAGGCGCATAAATTCGCTCTGGAGAAATTTGCCAACGAATTGCTGCCGGTGATCGACAGTCTTGAGCGTGCGCTGGAAGTGGCGAATAAAGAAGACGCGCAGCTGGCGCCAATGATCGAAGGGATTGAACTGACCCTGAAGGGTCTGCTCGGCGCAGTGCGTAAATTCGGCGTTGAAGTGGTCGGCGAAACCGGCGTGCCGTTCAATCCGGAAGTGCATCAGGCGATGTCGATGATGGAGTCTGAAGAGTTCGAACCTAACCAGGTGATGCTGGTGATGCAACGTGGCTACACGCTGAATGGTCGCTTACTGCGTCCGGCGATGGTGGCGGTTGCCAAAGCCAAAGGCTGATTTCACGCCTGAATCCGTTCCACGGCCGCGCACTGTCGCGGCCGTGTGCTTTGCGGCTTACGCAGGCAATACCGGCGTCCAGTCAATCGGTTCCTGACCGGCGTCGCGCAGTATCGCGTTAGTTTTCGAGAAGTGCTGGCAGCCAAAAAAGCCCCGATGCGCCGAGAGCGGCGAAGGATGCGGCGCCTGCAATACGTGATGGCGCTGACGGTCAATAATGCTGCCTTTCTTCTGCGCGTGCGATCCCCACAGCAGGAACACCACTCCTTCCCGATGCTGGTTAATCGCAGCAATCACATTATCGGTAAAGGTTTCCCAGCCAAATCGCGCATGGGAATGGGCCTTACCGGCTTCCACCGTTAATACTGTGTTCAGCAGCATCACACCCTGTTTTGCCCAGCTTTCCAGAAAGCCGTGGTTCGGTTTTTCAAAGCCTGGAATGTCCTGCAACAGCTCTTTATAGATGTTTTGCAGCGACGGCGGCACCTGAACGCCAGGCAAGACCGAAAAGGCCAGACCATGTGCCTGATGAGGACCGTGATACGGGTCCTGACCGAGAATCACCACTTTAACGTCGCCTAATTCTGTCAGGCGAAAAGCGTTGAACACATCCTTTTGCGGCGGATAAACCGTCACGCCGGCGGCACGCTCATCGGCCACTAATTTCAGCGTCTCGGTGAAATAGGGTTTCTGTTTCTCTTCAGCCAGCACGTCGTGCCAGGTCAGCTTTTCAGCCATAATTAACTCCCTTGAGGTGTGTGCGGTAAGCTTAGCCGTTCCTGCTGCTGAGCTGAAGGGCAAAAATATTTTTAATAATGCAAAAAAAGTTAATGTCGGCAGGGTTGTGAGATCAAACAGTTAGCGGAAAAGGGCGATTTCTGGCTGGCTAAAATTGACCCAGGTCAAAGCTGCTTCTGCGGAGGAGTGGTATACCGGGGCCTCAAATTTGATTCATTCACGCATTGCCCTGGAGGCGCTGACATGATTACTGGAATCCAGATCACACAAACCAATAAACCCCAACTCCTTAACTCCTTCTGGCTACTGGACGAAGAGAAAGGCGAGGCGCGCTGCCTGTGCGCTAAAGGCGGCTATGAAGAAGATCAGGTTGTTGCTATCAGCGAACTGGGTGAGTTCACCTATCGTGAAGTACCGGTAGAGATGAAACCTCAGGTGCGCGTCGAAGGTGGGCAGCATCTGAACGTCAACGTTCTGCGTCGTGAAACGCTGGAAGATGCGGTTAAACATCCTGAAAATTACCCGCAGCTGACCATTCGTGTTTCCGGCTACGCGGTACGTTTTAATTCGCTGACGCCAGAGCAGCAACGCGACGTGATCGCCCGTACCTTTACTGAAAGTCTTTGAGTCACAACAATCAGCAGGCGCTGAAAAAGAACGCAAAGCACACACAGTATTTTCTATCAGGTTATTAATAAGATAGAAGCCAGGCTCAGAGGCCTGAGCGGCGCTGACTTACGGAAGATTGCCCTCAGGCACTGAAAATGGCACCAACCGCCTGTTACTGATGGTTAAGTCAAAAAAATCGCCTCATCAGAGGCGATTTTTTTATTGATGCGATGATTTATTCCGCATTCTCATTAGCCGGTGCGCTGCCGCTCGGCTTGCGGCGTTTGCCAATATTTTTGGCATCGCGATGGCGTTTTTTCACTCGCGGTTTCTCCGCTTCGCTCGATTTCTTCTCTGCACGCTTCGCCAGCACTTTTTTCGACGGTTTACCGGTGGTTTTGGCATGTGGCGCACGCGTCTCTGGACGCAGCTCATCAATCACGCGCGCTTTCAGCGGCTCGTTGACGTAGCGACTGATTTTACCCAGCAGCACATAATCGTGCGCCTCGACCAGCGAAATCGCGATCCCTTTACGGCCCGCTCGTCCGGTACGGCCAATACGGTGCAGATAGGTGTCGGCGGTGCGCGGCATATCGAAGTTGAAGACGTGACTGACGTCATCAACGTCAATACCACGAGCTGCAATGTCAGTGGCGACCAGCACGTTCACCCGGCCTTCAATCAGACGTTTGATCGCTTCGTTACGCTTCGCCTGCACCATTTCGCCTTCCAGATAGCTGCTACGAATCCCCGCTTCGTGCAGCCAGCTGACCAGCTCATGCAGACGCTCACGTTTACGTACAAACACGATGCAGCGCGTCACTTCCGGCTGTTTCAGCAGGTGAACCAGCAATTTGGTTTTGTGTTCCAGATCGTCAGCACGGTAGTACCACTGCTGGATCTTTTTACGTTCGCGGCGGCTCGGATCGGCTTCCAGTTCAACCGGATCGTTCAGCAGACGCTCGGCGAAGTCTTTGATGTTTTCGCCTTCCAGCGTGGCGGAAAACAGCATCGTTTGCTTGCGCCAGCGGGTTTCAGCCGCAATGGTTTCAATATCCTGGGCGAAACCCATGTCCAGCATACGGTCCGCTTCATCAAGCACCAGCGTCTCAACGGCGCGGCAGTCGAAGTTCTCTTCTTTGATGTATTGCAGCAGACGACCGGTGGTGGCGACCACGATATCCTGGTTTTCGCTGAAGACTTCAGCGTGGTTCATGTAGGCCACGCCGCCGGTAATGGTGGCGATATCCAGATGGGTGTGCTTCGCCAGTTCGCGTGCCTGGTCGGCGACCTGCATCGCCAGTTCACGGGTTGGCGTTAAGATCAGAATGCGGGGCGGGCCAGATTTCTTACGAGGGAAATCAAGCAGGTGCTGCAGCGCCGGTAACAGATAGGCGGCAGTTTTCCCGGTCCCGGTAGGTGCCGAACCCAGAACGTCGCGGCCCTCAAGCGCGGGCGGAATGGCTGCAGCCTGAATGACTGTTGGGCGCGTAAAGCCTTTTTCCTGCAGCGCTTCAAGCAGGCTTTCGTCGAGTTCGAGTTCGGAGAATGTGGTTACTGTCATGGTCTACCTCAGTTTGGGGCGCTGATTATAGACAGATCAGACGTAATCTTCATCTGTTAATCCGCCAGGTATAGTCTGCTGCGTGAATTCCGTTACCTGTCACGTTACACTTATGCGCTGCCGCACGGCAGAAAAAAAGTAAATGGTAGCGACCCATGATGCACGACAAGCCGCGTGAGCGGCCCCAGTTAAACAAGAACGGATTTACCTTTAAACAATTTTTTGTGGCGCACGATCGCTGTGCAATGAAAGTCGGAACCGATGCCATTCTGCTTGGTGCCTGGGCGCCGGTGGCTGGCGTCAGACGGATTCTGGACATCGGCAGTGGCAGCGGACTGATTGCGCTGATGCTGGCGCAACGCACGCCGTCTCCGGTTGAGATTGATGCGGTTGAGCTGGAGAGTGAGGCAGCGCAGCAGGCGCAGGAGAATGTTCAGCAGTCGCCGTGGCCGGCACGTATCCGGGTTCATCAGCAGGATATTGCTCGCTGGGCAGAGCGTTGCGAGCAGCGCTATTCACTGATCGTCAGTAATCCTCCTTACTTCGCGCCCGGCGTGGCCTGCTCCAGCACGGCGCGCGACAACGCCCGGGCAACCAGCACGCTCGATCATCAGACCCTGTTGCGCAGCGCGGCGCTGCTGATTGAAGAAGAGGGGATGTTCTGCGTGGTGCTGCCGACCGCCACCGGTGAGACCTTTATCAGCCAGGCGCTGGACGATGGCTGGCATTTACGTTTCCGGCTCGACGTAGCGGAATATGCGCATCGTCCACCGCATCGGGTGCTGCTGGCCTTTTCCCCTAAGGCGGGCGAAACGCTGCAGGAGCGTCTCGCCATTCGCGCGCCCGACACGCACTATTCTGATGACTGGTGTTGCCTGACGCGGGAGTTCTATCTGTTCCTGTAACTGGGTGGCGTCAGGATGGTCGGCAGCGCTTCCGGTAACAGATCGGGATAGTCGCGGATGTAGTGCAGTCCACGGCTCTCTTTTCGCGCCAGCGCGCAGCGCACCATGAGTTCGGCAACCTGCACCAGATTCCTCAGTTCCAGCAAATTGTTGGAGAGGCGGAAGTGATGATAATACTCATCGATCTCCTGCTGGAGCAGGGTGATGCGGCGCAATGCCCGCTCCAGACGCTTGGTGGTCCGCACGATGCCGACGTAATCCCACATAAACAGCCTCAACTCATGCCAGTTATGCTGGATGATCACCCGTTCATCGGCATCATCAACCTGGCTTTCATCCCAGCGGGGCAGCGCGGTAACAGCTTCGACCTCGGGCAGGGTGCGAATCAAATCTTCTGCGGCAGACCAGCCATAGACCAGGCACTCCAGCAGCGAGTTGGAGGCCATCCGGTTGGCACCGTGCAGGCCGGTATAACTCACTTCACCAATCGCATACAGGCCATTAACGTCGGTGCGGCCCTGCTGATCGACCATCACACCGCCACAGGTGTAGTGCGCGGCTGGCACAATCGGAATCGGCTCTCGGGTCAGGTCAAAGCCAAAGGTCAGCAACTTGTCGTAAATCATCGGAAAGTGGGCGCGGACAAAGTCCGCTGGCTGATGACTGATGTCGAGATACATGCAGTCAACGCCCAGCCGCTTCATCTCATGATCAATGGCTCTGGCGACGATGTCGCGCGGTGCCAGTTCAGCTCGCTCATCAAAATCGGGCATAAAGCGGCTGCCGTCAGGACGCAGCAGCCAGGCCCCTTCGCCGCGTAACGCTTCGGTTAACAGAAAATTACGCGCCTGGGGATGAAACAGGCAGGTCGGATGAAACTGGTTAAATTCGAGGTTGGCGACCCGACAACCGGCCCGCCACGCCATCGCGATGCCATCGCCGGAGGCGATATCGGGATTGGTCGTGTATTGATACACTTTTGCTGCGCCGCCGGTCGCCACCACCACCGCGCGGGCAGAACAGATTTCAACCTGCTCGCGATTGCGGTTCCAGATCCACGCACCCACGACCCGGCGTGGTCCGGGCAGCCCGAGTTTGTCTGAAAGAATCAGATCGACGGCGTTAGTCCGTTCCAGAATCCGGATGTTGGGATGGCTGAGCGCCTGGCTGACCAGCGTGGTTTCTACCGCGCGGCCGGTGGCATCGGCGCTGTGCAGAATACGGCGATGACTATGACCGCCTTCGCGGGTCAGGTGATAGCGCATCTCGCCCGCCGCCTGCGGATCGATATCAAAGGCGACGCCGTTATCAATCAGCCACTGCACGCAATGACGGGCATTGCTGGCGATAAACGAGACGGCATTTCGGTCGCACAGCCCGGCGCCGGCCACCAGCGTATCTTCAACGTGCGACTCAATGCTGTCAGTTTCATCAAACACCGCCGCGATGCCGCCCTGCGCATACAGGGTGGAACCCTCATTAACTTGTGCTTTGCTGAGCACCGTCACCTGATAGTGTCGGGCCAGACGCAGCGCCAGCGACAGACCGGCTGCACCGCTGCCCACAATCAAAACATCACACTGATAATCCGGATTTGCATTTGTCATGGTGTTTAATTTACTAAACAAGAATAGGGCTGAGCATAAGCTTTAAGCCGGTTGCTGTGAAGTATTTTGAACAACTTTTCAGCTCGCTGGTGGCGGGCGGGTTAAATGCCACCAATAATCAGCAAGTTAAAGCCAGGCGGGTTTAAAAACTGTTTTTTATACCAAACTAAATTAAGCACAGGGATTTAAAGATGAAAAAGCCGTTGTCATAGGTTACTCTGCCTGCGATTTACGCTCCTTGCACTGAACGAAAATGAACAAGCCGGAGACTCTCCAGCGGAGCGGTAAATATTAGGGCGATAAGTGAACTTCGCACCACATCACAACTCTAAGCGCATGCTTGCTCAGAAACATTGAGATGTGCTGGCAGTTACTTTACGCGTAAGAAAAATTTGGGGAGACATTACCTCGGATGAGCGAGCAGTTAACGGATCAGATCCTCGTTGAACGGGTACAGAAGGGAGATCAAAAAGCTTTCAACTTACTGGTAATTCGTTACCAGCATAAAGTGGCGAGCCTGGTTTCACGCTATGTTCCGTCGGGCGATGTGCCTGATGTAGTACAGGAATCGTTTATTAAAGCGTATCGCGCACTGGACTCTTTCCGGGGCGATAGCGCGTTTTATACCTGGCTGTACCGCATTGCGGTCAATACAGCGAAAAATTACCTGGTTGCTCAGGGGCGTCGTCCGCCATCCAGCGATGTGGATGCGATTGACGCAGAAAATTTCGAAAGTGCGGGTGCATTAAAAGAAATTTCGAACCCTGAGAACTTAATGTTGTCAGAAGAACTGAAACAAATTGTCTTTCGTACCATCGAGGCGCTACCCGAGGATTTGCGTATGGCAATCACCCTCAGGGAACTGGACGGCCTGAGCTATGAAGAGATCGCCGTCATTATGGATTGCCCGGTAGGCACTGTTCGGTCACGTATCTTCCGTGCGCGAGAGGCCATTGATAATAAAGTTCAACCGCTTATCCAACGTCAGTGATAACGGCTACTGGAAGGGTACCTAGGCATGCAGAAAGAAAAACTTTCCGCTTTAATGGATGGTGAGACCTTAGATAACGAGCTGTTCTCCACGTTATCGAAGGATGCGGATTTACAGAAAAGCTGGGAAAGCTACCATCTCATTCGCGATACGATGCGCGGCGATGTTGGTGAGTTCCTGCATTTTGATATCTCTGCGCGCGTTGCCGCTGCCATCGAAAAAGAACCGCTGCGTACTGTTACACCGCTGATCCCTGAAGCGCAGCCAGAACCTTCCCGTTGGGAAAAAATGCCGTTCTGGCAAAAAGTGCGCCCGTGGGCTGCGCAACTGACTCAGGTCGGCGTGGCTGCCTGCGTTTCACTGGCCGTTATCGTTGGCGTACAGCACTATAACCAGCCTGCCGGCGGTGCGACTGAAGCGTCTGACTCGCCGGTGTTTAACACGCTGCCGATGATGGGCAAAGCCTCACCGGTCAGCCTGGGCGTACCGTCAGATGCGTTTGATACCAACAGCGCTAATCAGCAGGTTCAGGATCAGCGTCGTCGCGTTAACGCGATGCTGCAGGATTATGAGCTGCAACGCCGCTTACATGCCGATCAGCTGCAGTTTGAAACTAACGCACCGAAACAGGCACAGGCTGATGTTCCCGGAAACCAATCGTTAGGACTCCAGCAGCAGTAATGAAGCCGCTTTGGTATGCTGTTAGCCTGCTGACAGGCAGCCTGTTGTGGCCATCTGCCGCCCCGGCGCAAACTTCTGCGTCCGGGGCGCTATTGCAGCAGATGGAGCAGGCCAGTCAGAACCTCAACTACGAATTTGCTTATATCAACGTCTCCCGCCTTGGCATTGAATCGCTGCGTTACCGTCATGCGGTGATCGATCAGCGCATTTTTGCTCAGCTTTTGCAGATGGACGGTCCGCGCCGTGAAGTGATCCAGCGCGACAACGATATCAGCTACTTCGAACCGGGCCTTGAACCGTTCTCGCTTCCTGGAAACCACATTATCGATGCGTTGCCATCGGTCATCTTTGCTGATTTCTCCAAACTGAGCAGTGCTTATGACTTTATTACCGTCGGACGCTCACGTATTGCCGATCAGATGTGTGACGTGTTGCGCATTGTGTCGCGCGACGGCACACGCTACAGCTATGTCGTCTGGCTCGACGTTGATACCAAACTGCCGCTGCGCATTGACCTGCTGGATCGGGATGGTGAAACGCTGGAGCAGTTCCGCGTCATCAGCTTTGCGGTGGACGAAGGAGTGCGTAATCTGATGCAGGGGCTGGAAAAGGCCAATCTGCCGCCATCGCTCTCGGTGCCGAAAGGGGATGCGGTGACGCTCAACTGGCAGCCAGGCTGGATTCCCGCTGGCATGACGCTGGTGTCGCAGAACCGTCGTACGCTGCCCGCGCTGAACAAAAATATGGAGTCGCGTCTCTACAGCGATGGCCTGTTCAGCTTCGCGATCAATATTACGCCGGCCGATAAAAGCAGCACCACCCAGACATTGCGCACTGGGCGACGTACGGTCCAGACAGTTGTGCGCAATAATAACGAGATTGCAGTGGTCGGCGAATTACCGCCAGCGACAGCAAAACGCATTGCGGACAGCATCGACCTGGGGTCACAAAAATGATGAGAGAATGGGCCACCGTGGTGGCATGGCAGGATGGCATCGCCACTCTGCATACTGAAGCGAAAACCTCCTGCAACAGTTGCCAGGCGCGTAAAGGCTGCGGCAGCCACATGCTGAACAAACTCGGCCCGAAAAATGCCCATGTGATGCAGATTGCCAGCAGCAAACCGCTGCAGCCGGGACAGCGAATCGAGCTCGGTATCCGTGAGAGCAGCCTGCTGGGCTCGGCATTGCTGGTCTACATGACGCCGCTGTTGGGTCTCTTCCTGGTGGCAGGCCTGTTTCAGGCACTGTTCAGTAGCGATCTGGCCGCTGCCAGCGGCGCGCTGCTGGGCGGTATCGGCGGCTTTATTATCGCTAAAGGGGTCTCAATGAAGCTGGGGGATCGTGAAGCCTTTCAACCAGTGATCCTGAACATCGCCTTACCTCCTGACGCGCTGCGTGTTGAAAGCGAAGCGTAACCCACGCCCAGGCCGCGCACTCCGCGGCCTTTGTCCGTTCTTCCCGCTGCAAAACTCTGTTTCGCTTCCACAACGTTCCATTCTTTTATGCGCGGCGTTAACAGTGTAATATGCGTCGTCATTAATGAGGCTGACAGGATTGTGGGTAAAGAGCGATCTTCCTGAATGTGTCTGTGCTCAGGTTTTCAACTGATTCTCTATGCGAAGATATTCATATAAATGAAGCACATAAGAAATTTCTCCATCATCGCCCACATCGACCATGGTAAATCTACGCTCTCTGACCGCCTGATTCAGATTTGCGGTGGACTCACCGCCCGTGAGATGGCTGCCCAGGTTCTTGACTCGATGGATCTGGAGCGTGAACGCGGCATCACCATCAAAGCACAGAGCGTAACGCTCGATTACCACGCGAAAGACGGCGAAACTTACCAGCTCAATTTCATCGATACGCCGGGTCACGTTGACTTCTCCTATGAAGTTTCCCGCTCACTGGCGGCCTGCGAAGGCGCACTGCTGGTGGTGGATGCCGGGCAGGGCGTAGAAGCGCAGACCCTGGCGAACTGCTACACCGCGATTGAGATGGATCTGGAAGTAGTGCCGGTTCTGAACAAAATTGACCTGCCAGCGGCCGATCCCGATCGTGCGGCGCAGGAAATTGAAGATATCGTCGGCATTGATGCTACCGACGCGGTGCGCTGCTCGGCCAAGACCGGCGTGGGCGTACCGGAAGTGCTGGAGCGTTTAGTACGCGATATCCCGCCGCCACAAGGCGATCCGGAGGCTCCGCTGCAGGCGCTGATTATCGACTCCTGGTTTGATAACTACCTCGGTGTGGTTTCGCTGGTGCGCGTCAAAAACGGCACCATGCGCAAGGGCGATAAAATTAAAGTGCTGAGCACCGGCCAGGTCTATAACGCTGACCGTCTCGGCATCTTCACCCCGAAGCGGGTCGATCGTAACGAACTTAACTGCGGTGAAGTCGGCTGGCTGGTCTGCGCGATTAAAGACATTCTCGGCGCGCCGGTCGGGGATACCCTGACCACCGCACGCAACCCGGCAGACAAAGCGCTGCCAGGCTTCAAAAAAGTGAAGCCGCAGGTCTATGCCGGTCTGTTCCCAATCAGCTCTGACGACTATGAAGCGTTCCGTGATGCGCTCGGCAAACTGAGCCTGAACGATGCCTCGCTGTTCTACGAGCCAGAGAGCTCGACGGCGCTGGGCTTTGGTTTCCGTTGTGGCTTCCTGGGTCTGCTGCACATGGAGATCATCCAGGAACGTCTGGAGCGCGAATACGATCTCGATCTGATCACCACTGCGCCAACCGTCGTGTATGAAGTGGTCACCACCAGCGGCGATGTGGTCTATGTCGATAGCCCATCTAAGCTGCCGGCGCTGAATAACATCGAAGAGCTGCGCGAGCCGATCGCTGAGTGTCACATGCTGTTGCCGCAGGAGTATCTCGGCAACGTGATTACGCTGTGCATCGAGAAACGTGGCGTTCAGACCAACATGGTTTACCACGGCAATCAGGTCGCGCTGACCTATGAGATTCCGATGGCGGAAGTGGTACTCGACTTCTTTGACCGTCTGAAATCGACGTCACGCGGTTATGCTTCGCTGGATTATAACTTTAAACGTTTCCAGACCTCTGACATGGTGCGCGTCGATGTTCTGATCAACTCAGAACGTGTCGATGCGCTGGCGCTGATTACCCACCGTGAAAACGCACCGTATCGGGGACGCGATCTGGTTGAGAAGATGAAAGAGCTCATTCCGCGTCAGCAGTTTGATATTGCGATTCAGGCGGCAATCGGCAATCACATTATCGCGCGTTCAACGGTTAAACAGCTGCGTAAAAACGTGCTCGCCAAGTGTTATGGCGGTGACGTCAGTCGTAAGAAGAAACTGTTGCAGAAGCAGAAAGACGGTAAGAAGCGAATGAAGCAGGTCGGTAACGTTGAGCTGCCGCAGGAAGCCTTCCTCGCGATTCTGCATGTCGGTAAGGACAGCAAATAAGGATTTCCAATGGCTAATATGTTCGCCCTGATACTGGCGATAGCGACGCTGATTACTGGCATCGTCTGGGTTATTGATCGTTTTAAATGGGCACCGCAACGTCGGGCGAAACAGGCAGCGGCTCAGGCGCAAACCGGCAATACGCTCGACAGCAAAACGCTGGCGAAAGTGTCGTCGCAGCCAGGCTGGGTGGAAACCACGGCGTCGGTGTTCCCGGTGCTGGCGGTGGTGTTTATCGTGCGGTCGTTTATTTACGAACCGTTCCAGATCCCCTCAGGATCGATGATGCCGACGCTGCTGATTGGCGATTTTATTCTGGTAGAGAAGTTCGCCTACGGAATTAAAGATCCGATCACCCAGACCACGCTGATCCCAACCGGTCAGCCGAAGCGCGGTGATATCGCGGTGTTTAAATACCCGAAAGATCCGAGCCTCGACTACATTAAACGCGTTATCGGTTTACCTGGCGATAAAGTGATCTATGATCCTTACAGCAAAACCCTGACGGTGAAGCCAGCCTGTACCGACGGTAAAGCCTGTGATACCGCGTTAGCGGTAACCTACACCGACGTTCAGCCGAGCAATTTTATCCAGACCTTCAGCGGCTTCGATGGCAATGAAACCGGCAACGGTTTCTACCAGGTTCCGCAGGGCGATACGATGCGTGGCGGCTTACGCCTCGGCACCCGTAAAGAGACGATTGGCAACGTGACCCACGATATTCTGCTGGTGAACGAAGCGCAGAGTCAGGCGGGCATGTATTATCAGCAGCCGGGTCAGCCACAGGCGAGCTGGGTGGTGCCGAAAGGGCAATATTTCATGATGGGCGATAACCGTGACAACAGCGCCGACAGCCGCTACTGGGGCTTTGTCCCGGAGCGTAACCTGGTCGGTAAAGCGGTCGCTATCTGGATGAGCTTTGAGAAACAAGAAGGGCAGTGGCCTACCGGCGTACGATTCAGTCGTATCGGCGGCATCCACTAAAAGTATTGTCTGACTAACAGGCAAATCGGGTGGCCTCCTGCGGGAGGCCACTGCACACCAAACGGAAAGTGTTGGAACCTCAGCCCTGTTTGGTATGCAGAGTCACAGACGCAACAAAGAACTGGAATCGCATGAACCCCATCCTGATTAACAAGCTTCAGCGCAAACTGGGCTACACTTTTACTCATTCGGAACTGTTACAGCAGGCCCTGACTCACCGCAGCGCCAGCAGTAAGCACAACGAGCGTCTTGAATTTCTCGGCGATTCTATTCTCAGCTATGTGATTGCGAATGCGCTTTATCACCGCTTCCCGCGGGTCGATGAAGGTGACATGAGCCGCATGCGCGCCACGCTGGTGCGGGGTAATACGCTGGCTGAGATGGCCCGCGAATTTGACCTCGGCGAGTGCCTGCGTTTAGGCCCCGGTGAGCTGAAAAGCGGCGGATTCCGTCGCGAATCGATCCTGGCGGATACGGTGGAAGCGCTGATTGGCGGTATCTTCCTCGATAGCAGTATCCAGACGGTAGAAAAACTGATCCTCGACTGGTATCAGAGCCGCCTCGACGAAATCAGTCCTGGCGACAAGCAAAAAGATCCGAAAACGCGTCTGCAGGAGTATCTGCAGGGACGTCATCTGCCGCTGCCGAGCTATCTGGTGGTGCAGGTGCGTGGCGAAGCCCACGATCAGGAATTTACCATTCACTGTCAGGTGAGTGGCATGGCCGAGCCGGTGGTGGGCGTAGGTTCCAGCCGCCGTAAAGCAGAGCAGGCAGCCGCGGAACAGGCGCTGATTAAACTGGGTCTTGAATAATCCCTGACCCCGGCACCGGCAGCGGTGCCTGATGAATCATGACCTGACTGCCTTCCGGCCCTGGCGTCTGACACGGCGCTGAATCAATCATGACCCGAATATGCACTATCCCGGCGCCTGAACAGGCGCTGAATAACTCAGGACTCGAATGAGCGAAAACGTAACTTATTGCGGCTTTGTCGCGATTGTCGGCCGACCTAACGTCGGCAAATCCACCTTACTGAACCAGTTGCTGGGGCAGAAGGTGTCGATCACCTCGCGTAAGCCGCAAACCACGCGCCACCGCATCATGGGCATCCATACCGAAGGCCAGTATCAGGCGATCTACGTCGATACGCCCGGTCTGCACATGGAAGAGAAGCGTGCGATTAACCGTCTGATGAACCGTGCCGCCAGCAGCTCGATTGGCGACGTGGAACTGGTGATCTTCGTGGTAGAAGGCACCCGCTGGACGCCAGATGATGAGATGGTATTAGGCAAACTGCGCGACGGCAAAGTGCCGGTGGTGCTGGCGATCAACAAAGTCGACAACATCCAGGACAAGAGTATTCTGCTGCCGCACCTGCAGTTCCTGAGCCAGCAGATGAACTTCCTCGATATCGTGCCGATCTCGGCGGAAAGCGGGAAAAACGTCGATACTATCGCGGCGATCACCCGTAAACATCTGCGTCAGGCCGATCACCATTTCCCGGAAGATTACATCACTGACCGTTCACAGCGCTTTATGGCGTCAGAGATCATCCGTGAGAAGCTGATGCGTTTCCTCGGCGCTGAGCTGCCTTACTCGGTCACGGTAGAAATCGAGCGCTTCGTCACCAACGAACGTGGCGGCTACGATATCAATGGCCTGATCCTGGTGGAGCGCGAAGGCCAGAAGAAGATGGTGATTGGCAACAAAGGCGCCAAAATCAAAGTCATCGGAACAGAAGCGCGCAGGGACATGGAAGAGATGTTCGAAGCGAAAGTGCATCTCGAACTCTGGGTTAAGGTGAAATCGGGCTGGGCGGACGACGAACGTGCGCTGCGTAGCCTGGGTTACACAGACGATCTCTGATTCGATGGAAGGCTGGCAACGCGCCTTTGTGCTGCATAGTCGTCCCTTCAGTGAGACCAGCCTGCTGCTTGACCTGTTCAGCGAAAGCGAAGGGCGGGTACGGGTGCTGGCAAAAGGGGCGCGTTCACGGCGCTCTCAGCTGAAAGGGGCACTTCAGCCTTTCACGCCGCTGCTGGTGCGCTGGAGCGGGCGCGGTGAGGTCAAAACCCTGCGCAATGCCGAAGCGGTGTCGCTGGCGTTACCGCTCAGCGGCATCACGCTTTACTGCGGCCTCTACGTCAACGAACTGTTGTCCCGCGTACTGCAGCAGGAATTTCCCTTCTCCGATCTGTTCTTCGACTATCTCAACTGCTTACAGAGCTTAGCCTCATCTCACGGCACGCCGGAACCGGCACTGCGCCGCTTTGAGCTGGCGCTGCTCGGCCATCTTGGCTACGGCGTCGATTTTCTGCACTGCGCCGGCAGCGGCGAGCCGGTCAGCGATGACATGACTTACAGTTACCGTGAAGAGCGCGGCTTTATCGCCAGCCTGGTGCTGAATCAGCGCAGTTTTACCGGCCGTCAGCTACGGGCGCTGTGTGAGCGCGAGTTTCCCGATGCGGAGAGCCTGCGCGCCGCGAAGCGGTTTACCCGCATGGCCCTGAAACCCTACCTCGGTGGAAAGCCGCTCAAGAGCCAGGAGCTGTTTCGCCAGTTTACCCCGATGAAAAAGCCGGATGTCGCGGGTGAAGTCCCTGATGACGCGGCGGAATAGTGCAGGTGGTACCGCTTGCCAGGCGCAACGCGGTACACTCAACATTACGATGAACAAGAAGTGAGGATGGTCATGGCTGAGTTGCTGTTAGGCGTCAATATCGATCACATTGCCACGGTACGTAACGCGCGTGGTACTAACTATCCCGATCCGGTGCAGGCGGCGTTTATCGCTGAGCAGGCGGGGGCTGATGGCATTACCGTGCATCTGCGCGAGGATCGCCGTCATATCACCGATCGCGACGTGCGTATCCTGCGCGATACCATCCAGACGCGAATGAATCTGGAGATGGCGGTGACCGATGAGATGATTGGCATCGCCTGTGATATCAAGCCGCACTTCTGCTGTCTGGTACCGGAAAAGCGACAGGAAGTGACCACAGAGGGCGGGCTGGATGTGGCCGGGCAGCAGGACAAGCTGAATGCAGCGGTTAAGCTGCTGAGCGAAGCCGGTATCCTGGTGTCGCTGTTCATTGATGCCGATCACCGCCAGATCGAGGCGGCAGTGGCCAGCGGTGCGCCCTATATCGAAATTCATACCGGTGCTTATGCCGAGGCAGCGGAAGGTCTGGCGCGCGACGCAGAACTGGCGCGCATCCGTCAGGCAGCCACCTTCGCGGCCAGCCTGGGCCTGAAGGTCAACGCCGGTCACGGTCTGACCTATCACAACGTGCTGCCGATTGCGGCACTGCCGGAAATGCATGAGCTGAACATCGGTCATGCGATCATTGGCCGTGCGGTGATGAGCGGATTGCCAGATGCAGTCCGGGAGATGAAGCAGCTGCTGCGTGAAGCGCGTCGCTGATGGCCATTCTTGGACTGGGTACCGACATCGTTGAGATCGAGCGTATCGCCGGGGTGATTGAGCGATCCGGCGATCGGCTGGCGCGTCGGGTACTGAGCGAAGCGGAGTGGCAGCAATATCAGGCGCACCAGCAGCCGGTGCGCTTTCTTGCCAAGCGTTTTGCGGTCAAAGAGGCGGCAGCCAAGGCGTTTGGCACCGGCATCCGCGGCGGTCTGGCGTTCAATCAGTTTGAGGTCTACAACGATGCGCTGGGGAAACCGGGATTACGTTTTTTCCAGCACGCCGCAGAAGTAGCACAGCGGCTGGGCGTGGCAAATGTTCACGTCACGCTGGCTGACGAACGTCATTACGCCTGCGCCACGGTGATCATCGAAAGCTAGCCGTGCAGCAGCACAAACTTATCCCACAGCGCATCGCGTGATTCGGTGTGCTGTGGGTCAACGATGATCGTGTTATCGATAGGGCAGACCCGCTGGCAGGTTGGCTCATCATAATGACCGATGCACTCGGTGCAGCGGCTGACATCAATTTCATAAATCGCATCGCCCAGCGAAATGGCCTGGTTTGGGCATTCCGGTTCGCACATATCGCAGTTAATGCATTTGGCCGTAATCAACAGCGCCATCTTCCCCACCTGATACCAACAGAAAAAGCGCGGCTATTATACGCCCTGATGCTGATCAGACCAGCTTTTTCACCAGCGCTTCGCTGTGCCGGATATGACTGGAGGCGCGTTCCGGATCGTTCTGCACCAGCGCCATAAACAGCAGATCGGTCAGCGCCAGCTGCGCGGTGGTCGAGGAGATCGCCGCGCTGCGGGTACTTTGCTCTTCCGCCACGGTATAGAGGCAGTGACTGGCGCTCTGTTGCAGAGTATTCGGCGTAAAGCCGGTAAAGGCCAGCACGTCTGCGCCAACCTGGGCAGCTTCCTGCGCCGCCAGATTGATCTCGCGTCGCTCACCGGTATAAGAGATAGCCAGCAGCACATCGCCGGGTCCCATCGCCTGTACGCTGGCCAGCAGGGCATGCATATCCTGCTCGGCCACCGCGTTAATACCGATTTTCATCAGCTTCCACGAAAAATCTTTCGCCACCAGTCCGGAGGCGCCAATTCCCACCAGCAAAATTCGCCGGGCATTTTTCAGCAACTGCAATACGTCGTTGAGCTTCTCTTCGCTGTTGATATCCAGCGTGGCGCGTATGGCTGACAGCTTTTCGGTCAGCAATTTTTCTCCCACCATCTTGAGCGGGTCATCGCTGAGAATATGGTTGTGCACGGTAATCGCATCCTTGTCGGCCAGTGACTCGCTCAGGGCCAGTTTCAGCGCCGGAAAACCTTTGTAGCCCAGCTTCTGGGCGAATTTCACCACGCTTGACTGACTGACGCCTGACTCTTCCGCCAGTTTTTGCGAACTCAGATGGCGCGCCCGATCGGGTTGTGACAGCAAAAAATCAGCCAGCCGGCGTTCGTTCAACGCCAGACGGGGATAAAGCTGGCGAATGCGCAGCAATGAACTCATGCCCAATCCTCATGATTCAGGAGTAATTTGCGAAGAATAAACTATTCATCTGGCATTGTAGTCATCGGAATTAAAAATGACAGCCATCGCCGTGCCGCCTGATGATGGCTACAATAGTCTCTATTAACGCAAAATCAGCGAAAAGGAGTGTTGTTTGACCAAGGGTACACAACGTCGCATCGTATTTTTTGACCTGGACGGCACGCTGCACCAGCAGGATATGTTTGGCACTTTCATGCGTTATCTGCTGCGACGCCGGCCGCTGAATCTGCTGCTGGTGGGGCCGCTGCTGCCCGTCGTCGGCATAGGATTGCTGTTCAAAGGCCGGGCGGCGCGCTGGCCGATGAGCCTGCTGCTCTGGTCAATCACTTTTGGTCATTCAGAGCGCACCCTGCTGCGTCTTGAAGCGGAGTTTGCCCAATGGTTTCGTCTGCGGGTCAGAGCTTTCCCGGTGGTGCAACAGCGTCTGACCGACTATCTCGGCAGCGATGATGCCGATGTCTGGCTGATTACCGGTTCGCCGCAGTCGCTGGTGGAGCAGGTCTATTACGACTCTGCGTTTCTGCCTCGGGTAAAACTGATCGCCAGCCAGATGCAGCGTGGCTGGGGTGGACGGGTACTGGCGATGCGCTGCCTCGGTCATGAGAAAGTGGCGCAGCTGGAGGAGCAAATCGGCACGCCGCTGCAGCTCTACAGTGGCTACAGCGACAGCAAGCAGGACAACCCGCTGCTGTTTTTCTGCCAGCATCGCTGGCGGGTGACGCCGGCCGGCGAGTTGCAACAGCTGGAATAAGTTTCAACACAGCGCGGGAGACCGCTATAATGCGCCGCTTTTCTGTCGCCGGGAGTGGCCTGCATGAATCAACAACACGATGAATACTGGATGCGCCACGCGCTCGGTCTGGCACGCCTGGCCTGGGAGCAGGGCGAGGTGCCGGTCGGGGCGGTGCTGGTACAGGAGGATCGGGTGATTGGCGAAGGCTGGAATCGCCCGATTGGTCAGCACGATCCCACCGCCCATGCGGAGATGATGGCGCTGCGTCAGGGCGGCAAGGTGCTGGAAAATTATCGTCTGCTGAATACCACGCTCTACGTGACGCTGGAGCCGTGCGTGATGTGTGCCGGTGCGATGGTTCACAGCCGGATTACCCGGCTGGTGTATGGCGCGCATGATGTCAAAACCGGGGCGGCAGGATCGCTGCTCGATGTGCTGGGTCATCCCGGCATGAATCATCAGGTTGAATTGCACAGCGGCGTATTAGCAGACGAGTGTGCCGCGATGCTGAGTGATTTCTTCCGGATGCGGCGCGAGCAGAAAAAAGCGCTGCGTCAGGCGCAGCGCCAGGGTTAGTTCATGGCGATGTTTGGTTCGACGGCCGGATAGCCTTTTGCCAGTTCCGCTTGTGCCGCCATCTGCTGCGCCAGGCGTTTCTCCTGCTCCTGCAGATACCCCACCAGACTGATCTGATACTTACGGATGTTCTCCACGTAGTTATACGCTTCGTGCCCGCGCGCGTAGCCGTAGGTGGTCTGCGTGTAGTAACGCTTCTGGCTCAGCATCGGCAGCCGCAGCTTGACGTCAGCCCAACTATCCGGATTGCCGCCCTGGCGGGCCGTCAGTTTCCGTACGTCCAGCATGTGGGCATAGCCCATGTTATAGGCGGCCAGCGCAAACCAGATACGCTCATCTTCCGGGATGGTTTGCGGCACTTTCTCCATCATGTTTTGCAGATACTGGCTGCCGCCGCGAATGCTCTGTTCCGGATCGGTGCGGTCACCCACGTCCAGGCTTTCAGCAGTATTACGGGTCAGCATCATCATGCCGCGCACGCCGGTCGGCGAGGTGGCCTGCGGGTTCCAGTGCGACTCCTGGTAAGAGATAGCGGCCAGCAGACGCCAGTCGATGCTGGTGGCATACTTCTCGAACAGCGGTTTGATGTCGGGCAGAGTGTTGTCGATGGCGCGCAGGAAGGTGCGGGTATCCACATAATCAAAGGTGCCGACGTGGCCGAGATACTTCTCCTCCAGCCGCGCCATCGCGCCTTCTTCGCCCATGCCGTTAAAGAAGTCGAGCATCGCCGCGTTGAGGCTGTCATCGTCACTGTGCTTAACGTACCAGGTGACCGGCTCCTCATCGGTGACGTCAAACGCCACCGCCAATTGAGGATAGATACGCTGCAGCAGCGCAATGGTCACCGAGTCGCCAATGGTGTAATCGATTTTGCCATCCGCCACCGCTTCCAGCAGCGCTTTCGGACTCTGGTCAGTGGCGATCGCCCAGTCCAGATCGGGGAACTGATTAGAGCGAGCGCTTTTCAGGGTCGAGAGATAGGCCGATCCCGAGGCGACCGTCAGCCGCCCCTTGAGATCGCCGAGGTTTTTCGGGCGTGGCTTATCCACGCGATACACCAGCTGTTGCGAAACGTTGTAGTAGCCGGGCCCGGTGCGATACCGTGCCAGACGTTCGCTGTTGTAATTCAGGCCAGCCGCCAGCACATCCGCTTTCCCCTCATCCAGGTCGTCAAACAGGTCACTCAGGTTCGGGCGAACCGTAACCTTGAGTTTCACGCCCAGATAATCGGCAAAGCGTTTTGCCAGCTCGTAGTCCATACCGGCCGGAGATTGATTTACGGTGTAGTAAGTCAGCGGGGAATTGATGGTGCTGACACGCAACACTCCCCGTGATTTAATCTGTGAAATCGTATCCTGCCCACCGCCATACCACGGGATGGACGGCCACAATGCCATTGCTAACAGCACGGCGACCAGACCGATAAACAGATAATTAAATTTTAGGCGTTTCAAATAGTTATCTCTCGCTGGCTCTAAGGCCTCTGTCTTTTAAAGGCAGTATTTGTCTTCTTTGAACTCCCAGAGCGAGGGGCATTTTGCGCAACAAAGCGAAGCTGAGCAACTCATATAGCAGGTTTTGCGCAAATTTCAGGCAAATCCGGGTTGCCAAAAATTGTGCGCAAACGGTTTCGTCGCGAGGTCGCTTTCTCTATAATACGCCCCGTTTTCCCCTGTTGCGCCCAATGAAGCGTCGCCCGGCGTTTCGAAGACGAGAGATCTTATGATGGAAATTCTGCGTGGTTCGCCCGCTCTGTCGGCATTTCGTGTAAACAAACTGCTGACCCGCTTTCAGGACGCTCACCTGCCGGTGAGTGATATTTACGCTGAGTACGTCCATTTTGCCGATGTCAGCGCGCCACTGAGCGCTGACCAACAGACCCGTTTACAGCGTCTGCTGAAATATGGTCCTTCTCTCGCTGAACATGCGCCACAAGGGCGTCTGCTGCTGGTGACACCGCGTCCCGGCACTATTTCACCCTGGTCATCGAAGGCTACCGACATTGCCCACAACTGCGATCTGCCGCAGGTGCGTCGCCTGGAGCGCGGTCTGGCGTTTTATGTGCAGGCACCACAGTTAACAGAAGCGCAGTGGCAGTCGCTTGGCGCACTGCTGCATGACCGCATGATGGAGACGGTCTACAGCGACCTGGCGCAGGCTGAGCAGCTGTTTGCTCATCATTCCCCGCAGCCGGTGAAAAGTGTCGATGTGCTGGGCGAGGGTCGTCAGGCGCTGGTTCAGGCCAATCTCACGCTGGGTCTGGCGCTGGCCGACGATGAAATTGACTATCTGCTGGCGGCGTTCACCCGCCTGGGCCGCAATCCCAACGACATTGAACTCTATATGTTCGCGCAGGCCAACTCGGAGCACTGCCGTCATAAAATCTTCAACGCCGACTGGGTCATTGATGGCGAGAAACAGCCGAAGTCGCTGTTTAAGATGATCAAAAATACTATGGAGCAGACGCCCGATTACGTGCTGTCTGCTTACAAAGATAACGCCGCGGTGATGGAAGGGTCCGACGTCGGCCGGTTCTTCGCCGACGCCGCAGAAAGTGAATACCGCTGGCATCAGGAAGCGGCGCATATCCTGATGAAAGTTGAGACGCACAACCACCCGACGGCGATCTCGCCGTGGCCAGGCGCCGCTACCGGCTCCGGCGGCGAAATCCGTGATGAAGGCGCAACCGGTCGCGGTGCCAAGCCAAAAGCGGGCCTGGTTGGCTTCTCGGTATCGAACCTGCGTATTCCTGGCTTTGAACAGCCGTGGGAAGAGGATTTCGGCAAGCCGGACCGCATCGTCAGCGCGCTGGAAATCATGACCGACGGCCCACTGGGTGGCGCAGCGTTTAACAACGAATTTGGACGTCCGGCGCTGAACGGCTACTTCCGTACCTACGAAGAGCAGGTCACCAGCCACAATGGCACCGAGCTGCGTGGCTACCACAAGCCGATCATGCTGGCGGGCGGCATTGGTAATATTCGTGCTGACCACGTGCAGAAAGGTGAAATCACCGTAGGCGCGAAGCTGGTGGTGCTGGGCGGTCCGGCCATGAATATCGGCCTCGGCGGCGGTGCGGCATCCTCAATGGCTTCCGGCCAGTCAGACGCCGATCTCGACTTCGCGTCGGTTCAGCGTGACAACCCGGAGATGGAGCGTCGCTGTCAGGAAGTGATCGATCGCTGCTGGCAGCTGGGCGATGACAACCCGATTCTGTTTATCCATGACGTGGGCGCCGGCGGTCTGTCGAATGCGATGCCTGAGCTGGTCAGCGATGGCGGCCGAGGCGGTCAGTTTAACCTGCGCGATATCCTGAACGATGAGCCAGGCATGAGTCCGCTGGAAGTGTGGTGCAACGAATCACAGGAACGTTATGTGATGGCGGTAGCACCGGAGAAGCTGGCGGAGTTCGAAGCGATTTGCCAGCGTGAACGCGCGCCGTTTGCGGTGATCGGTGAAGCCACCGAAGAGCTGCATCTGAGCCTGAGCGACAGCCATTTCGACAATAAACCGATCGACATGCCGCTCGACGTGCTGCTGGGCAAAACGCCGAAGATGACGCGTGACGTGGTGACGCAGCAGGCGCAGGGCAGTGAACTGCAGCGTGATGGCATTACCCTGGTGGATGCGGTGAATCGCGTGCTGCATCTGCCCGCCGTGGCGGAGAAAACCTTCCTGATCACTATCGGTGACCGCAGCGTGACCGGCATGGTCGCGCGCGACCAGATGGTCGGTCCGTGGCAGATCCCGGTAGCCAACTGCGCCGTGACCACCGCCAGCCTCGACAGCTATCACGGTGAAGCCTTTGCCCTGGGCGAGCGCGCACCGGTTGCGCTGCTCGATTTCGCTGCCTCCGGCCGTCTGGCGGTGGGTGAAGCGCTGACCAACCTGGCGGCGACTGCAATCGGCTCGCTGAAACGCGTCAAGCTGTCAGCTAACTGGATGTCGGCTGCCGGTCATCCGGGTGAAGATGCCGGTCTCTACGCGGCGGTCAAAGCCGTTGGCGAAGAGCTTTGTCCGGCGCTGGGCATCACCATTCCGGTCGGTAAAGATTCGATGTCGATGAAGACCCGCTGGCAGGAAGGTAATGAACAGCGTGAAATGACTTCGCCGCTGTCGCTGGTGATCACCGCGTTTGCGCGGGTTGAAGATGTGCGCCGTACCGTTACGCCACAGCTGCAGCCCGATCGGGAAAACCTGCTGCTGCTGATCGACCTCGGCAATGGGGCCAATACTTTGGGCGCCACGGCGCTGTCGCAGGTTTATCGTCAGCTGGGCGACAAGCCTGCTGATGTGCGTGATGCGACTCAGCTGGCGGGCTTCTTCAACGCCATGCAGGCGCTGGTGGCGCAGCAGAAGCTGCTGGCCTATCACGACCGTTCCGATGGTGGCCTGTTAGTGACGCTGGCAGAGATGGCTTTTGCCGGACACTGTGGCGTTGAGGTGGATATCGCGGCGCTGGGCAATGACCCACTGGCCGCCCTGTTTACCGAAGAGCTGGGTGCGGTGATTCAGATCAACGCCGCCGATCGCGCGGTGGTTGAGCAGGTGCTGGCCAATCACGGTCTGGCTGAATGCAGTCATCTGCTGGGCCACGCGCAGCCGGGCGACCGTTTTGTGATTCGTTCGGGTGATAGCGCGGTCTACAGCGAAAGCCGGAGCACGCTGCGCACCTGGTGGGCGGAAACCACCTGGCAGATGCAGCGCCTGCGTGACAACCCGGCCTGTGCCGATCAGGAACACGAAGCGAAGAAGAACGACAACGATCCGGGTCTGAACGTCACGCTGACCTTCAACCCGCAGGAGGATGTGGCGGCGCCAATGATCGCCACCGGCGCGCGTCCGCGGGTCGCGGTGCTGCGCGAGCAGGGCGTCAACTCCCATGTTGAAATGGCGGCGGCCTTTGATCGTGCCGGTTTTACCGCGGTTGATGTGCATATGAGCGACCTGCTGGCGGGCCGTCGCGGTCTGGAAGAGTTTCAGGCGCTGGTCGCCTGTGGCGGCTTCTCGTACGGCGATGTGCTGGGTGCCGGTGAGGGCTGGGCGAAATCGATTCTGTTCAACCCGCGCGTTCGTGATGAGTTTGAGACCTTCTTCCACCGTCCGCAGACTCTGGCGCTGGGCGTCTGCAACGGTTGTCAGATGATGTCCAATCTGCGTGAACTGATCCCTGGCAGTGACCTGTGGCCACGCTTTGTGCGTAACCAGTCGGAGCGGTTTGAAGCCCGTTTCAGCCTGGTCGAAGTGGCCGCCAGCCCGTCGCTGTTGCTCGACGGCATGGCGGGATCGCATATGCCGATCGCCGTTTCCCACGGTGAAGGCTTCGTTGAAGTCCGCGACCAGGCACATCTGGCTGCACTGGAGTCGAAAGGCCTGGTGGCGCTGCGCTTTATCGATAACTTCGGCAAAGTGACAGAAACCTATCCGGCTAACCCGAATGGTTCTCCTAACGGCATTACCGCCGTGACCAATGAAAGCGGTCGCGTCACCATTATGATGCCGCATCCGGAGCGGGTGTTCCGCACCGTCAGCAACTCCTGGCATCCGGCAGAGTGGGGCGAAGACAGCCCGTGGATGCGTATCTTCCGCAACGCGCGTAAACAGCTGGGTTAAGATTTTCGCTGATAACATTCGCTGATAACTTTATTGATAACAACAGGAGGCCACCGTGCCTCCTGTTTTCTTTTCAGGCGGTTGTTGGCAAATGACGACAGAAGTCGCTTTCGGGTGTCGCTATCAGGCGACATTTATCCTGCTGATTTTTATCAACTAATGATTCGCAGTGCTTGGGTGTTGCTGTCAGGCGACAGTTTTGCCTGTTGCAGCGGCTGATAAACGCTGCAACAGGCGCAGGGTTCTGGCAATCTTCTGAAAAATATCACTATTTATTAACTGGCATGAAACTTGCTATACTCTGTCAGCTGCTCATTCACCTGTTTATGATTGCCCCGCCTGGCGGAAAAGAGCTCATAAAAACCGAATGACGCACCAAACGGAGCCTGCCGTCCACCTCATCGATAATCGTTTGCTTTGCAACGTTATCAAACGCCGGACGTCACGTTGAGTAAGGCTCCACCCATTCCTGTGCGATGCCGCTGGCGTCGCCTCTACGGCAGGCCAGTGCGCCTGCCGTTTTCTTGTCTGCCTCTTTCTTCCTGCATCAGAGTCCGCTAGCATCCAGTCAGCAATTTTCTAAGGAAGCGGCCGCGTGAAAAGATGGCGTTTATTTCCCCGTTCTCTGCGCCAGCTGGTGCTGATGGCCTTTGTGCTGGTGCTGTTACCGCTGCTGGTGCTGGCCTGGCAGGCGTGGGAGAGCCTCTCCGCCCTGAGCGAACAGGCGGCCGATACCAACCGCAATACCTTTACCGACGTGCGCCGCAGCGAGGCGATGGCCCGCACCGCGGTTGAACTGGAGCGCAGCTATCGCCAGTATTGCGTGCTGGATGACGCCTCACTGGCGCGGCTCTATCAGACGCAACGTACCCGCTACAGTCAGATGCTGAGCGCCCACAGCGACAGCCTGCCGGAACTGCCCGCTTTCCAGACACTACAGGCCACGCTGCCGCTACTGACGCAACTGCAATGTGATAATGGCAATCCGGTACCGCGTGCCGCCGAAGCGCTGGATCGCTTTTCCGCCACCAATGCCCGGATGGTGCAGGATACGCGTGAAGTGGTGTTTTCCCGCGGTCTACAGCTCCAGCGAGAGATTGCCGATCGCGGCCAGTTTTTTGGCTGGCAGGCGCTGATTCTGTTTATCATCAGCCTGGCGTTAATGCTGCTGTTTACCGGCATGATCATCGGACCGGTTAAGCGGATTGAGCGGATGATCAACCGGCTGGGGGAAGGGCGGGAACTGGGCAGTAGCGTGGTGCTTCGCGGTCCGCGTGAGCTGCGTTCGCTTGGTCAGCGTATCTTATGGCTAAGCGAGCGGCTGGCCTGGCTGGAAACCCAGCGGCATGAGTTTCTGCGCCATCTCTCTCATGAACTGAAAACGCCGTTAGCCAGCCTGCGCGAAGGCACTGAGCTGCTGGCGGATGAAGTGGCGGGATCGCTCAACAGCGAACAGAAAGAGGTAGTATCGATTCTCGACAGCAGCAGCCGCCATCTGCAGCGATTGATTGAGCAGCTGCTGGATTACAACCGCAAACTGGCCGATGGCCCGACCCGGCTGGAAACGGTCAGACTGGATGAGATTGTCGAGCGGGTAGTCAGCGCTCATGCGCTATCGGCCCGAACCAAACTGATGCAGACGGTGCTGGATCTCAGGGCGACGCACTGTCTGGCCGAGCCAACGTTGCTGATGCGGGTGATCGACAACCTCTATTCGAACGCCGTGAACTACGGCAGCGAATCCGGTACCATCTGGCTGCGCAGTCAGCAGCAGGGCGATCGCATCTGGATTGAGGTTGCCAATAGCGGCACGCCGATTCCGCCGGACGAGCAGAAGATGATTTTCGAGCCGTTCTTCCAGGGCAGCCAGCAGCGTAAAGGTCCCGTCAAGGGCAGCGGGCTGGGACTGAGTATTGCCAAAGATTGTCTGCGCCGGATGCAGGGTGACCTGTCGCTGGTCACCAGCGATCGCACCGGCGTCTGTTTTCGCATTGAACTGAACACCACAGCCGGGAATGTCTGACCGATGAAATATTTACCCGCTTTGCTGCTGAGCACGCTGACGACCGTGCTGCTCAGCGGCTGTACCGCTTCTCCGGCCACTTCATCGCTGCCATCCGGTCATCCGGTGGCGGAACCGGAGGTCAAAATAGCCGATTATCTGGCGACCCGTTGCAGTGACGTATGGCAGATTGAGAATCCGGCGGCGCTTGGTAATCCGCTCTACTGGATGCGCGCCATCGACTGTGCGGAACGCCTGTCGCCGGCCGAAGCCCGGGCAGAAGCGCATCGCTGGCCGGCGGAGAGCTGGTCACGCGCCTTTAAGCAGGGCGTGTTAATGGCTAACGGCAACGTAACGCCAATGGAGCGACGCCAGTATGTCACCACGCTTGACAGCTACAGCAGTGACTTTCCTGCTCCGGTGCGTCCGCTTATTCAGCTATGGCGCAGCAACCAGGCCGCGCAGCTGGACCTCAGCGAAGCGCGCAGCCGTTACGCGCATCTGCAACAAAGCAGTGATGCCCAGCTGGAGGCCATCCGGCAGCAGATGGTCAGGCAGCAACAGCAGCTGAGTGATACGCAGCGTAAGCTGGAGCGCCTGACCGACATTGAGCGCCAGCTATCATCCCGCAAAGCGCCGGATGTCTCTGACAGCAGTCACGGCACCGCACTGCCGCAGGAAGAGGAGCAATAATGGTTAAACAAGCCGCCCGGCTGCTGCTGGTCGATGACGATCCCAGCCTGCTGAAGCTGCTGGGCATGCGTCTCAGCAGCGAAGGTTACCAGGTCACCACCGCCGCCAGCGGTCCGGAAGCGCTGCGCCTGTTGCAGAAAGAAAAAATTGATCTGGTGATCAGCGATCTACGGATGGATGAAATGGATGGGCTGGCGCTGTTTGGCGAGATTCAGAAACGCCATATGGGGCTGCCGGTGATTATTCTGACCGCACACGGCTCGATTCCGGATGCGGTCTCCGCCACCCAGCAGGGCGTCTTCAGCTTTCTGACCAAGCCGGTGGATCGTGATGCGCTCTACAAAGCGATTGATGAAGCGCTGGCGCAGCAGGCACCCATCAGCGATGACCGCTGGCGCGAAGCGATTGTCACCCGCAGCCCGCTGATGCTGCGGCTGCTGGAGCAGGCGCATATGGTGGCGCAGTCGGATGTCAGCGTGCTGATTAACGGGCAGAGCGGCACCGGCAAAGAGATGCTGGCGCAGGCGATCCATGCTGCCAGTCCCCGTAACGGCAAGCCGTTCATCGCCATCAACTGCGGTGCGCTGCCCGAGCAGCTGCTGGAGTCTGAACTGTTTGGTCACGCCAAAGGGGCGTTTACCGGCGCGGTCAGCGCCCGCGATGGGCTGTTCAAAGCGGCTGGCGGCGGCACGCTGTTTCTCGATGAGATCGGCGATATGCCGCAGGCGCTGCAGGTTAAGCTGCTGCGGGTGCTGCAGGAGCGTAAAATCCGGCCGGTCGGCAGCGATCATGATATCGATATCGACGTGCGCATCATTTCCGCCACCCATCGCGATCTGCCTAAGGCGATGGAGAAAAAAGAGTTCCGTGAAGATCTGTTCTATCGCCTCAATGTGGTCAACCTGAAAATTCCGGCGCTGCATCAGCGAACGGAAGATATCCCGCTGCTGGCGAATCATCTGCTGCGTCAGGCAGCGGAACGGCATAAACCGCAGATCCGCAGTTTCTCGGTTGATGCGATGAAACGGCTGATGGCGGCCAGCTGGCCGGGTAACGTGCGCCAGCTGGTCAATGTGGTTGAGCAGTGTGTGGCGCTCAGCGCCTCGCCAGTGATCAGTGATGCGCTGGTGGCGCAGGCGCTGAGCGGTGAAAACAGCGCGCTGCCGACGTTTGCCGAGGCGCGCAACCAGTTTGAGCTGAACTATCTGCGCAAGCTGCTGCAGATGACCAAAGGCAATGTTACTCATGCTGCGCGTCTGGCTGGACGCAACCGTACTGAGTTCTATAAGCTGCTGTCTCGTCACGAACTGGACGCCAGCGATTTTAAAGAGTAGCGTGCGCCGCACGACTGAGGCGGCTGCAGATCGCAAACAGTGATGTGGATTGCGGATATTCGCGCCCGGCAGCGCCAGCAACATTTATACTTGATAAACCCTTCCGACCACGGAGGGAGTGAGAAAAGGGTCAGACATGAAAAAGATTGATGCGATTATCAAACCATTCAAACTCGATGATGTACGTGAAGCCCTGGCTGAAGTCGGCATCACCGGCATGACCGTGAGTGAAGTGAAAGGGTTTGGCCGTCAGAAAGGCCACACCGAGCTCTATCGTGGCGCGGAGTATATGGTCGACTTTCTGCCGAAAGTAAAAATTGAAATGGTGGTCGGCGATGACATCGTCGATACCTGTGTGGAAACCATCATGCGCACCGCGCAGACCGGCAAAATCGGTGACGGTAAAATCTTTGTCTTTGACGTGGCGCGCGTGGTGCGCATCCGTACCGGCGAAGAGGATGAAGAGGCGATCTGAGTTCGCCGGATTAAAAAAGCCCGCTGCGATGCGGGCTTTTTTTATGGCGGAATCACAAGCCTTTATGCGGACCAAACAGTTCATAGTGGATGCGTGTATCCTCTACGCCGGCATCACGTAGCTGCGCGATCACATGCTGCATAAAGCCCAGCGGTCCGCACAGGTAGAACTGCGTCTGCGGCGACTGCAGGCGTGCCGCCATAGCCGTGACGTCCATCAGACCCTGCGCATCATACGCACCGGCATCCTGCGGGGCGGGCTGACGATACCAGACCTGCGAAACGAAATCGCTGAGCTGTGCGCCGGTCGCTTTCACTTCGTCAGCAAAGGCGTGCTGCTCGCCATTTTCCGCTGCGTGCAGCCAGCTTACCGGGGCGCGCGAATGGCGGGCCGCCAGCGCATGCAGCATCGCCAGCATCGGCGTCTGTCCGACACCGGCTGAGATCAGCGCCACCGGCGTCTCAGCGTCAGTCTGCAGGAAGAAATCACCGTGCGGTGCCGCCAGCTGCAACTCATCGCCCACTTTACCCGAATGATGAAGCCAGCCGGACACCGTGCCCTGTGCCTCACGCTTCACCGCAATACGGTAATCTTTGCCATTACTCAGGTGGGTCAGGGAGTATTGACGAATCTGATGATGTTCAAAGCTGGCTGGCTGCAGGTGAACCGTCAGGTACTGACCGGGTTCAAACGCCGCTACCGGGCCGCCATCAACCGGAGTAAAGGTGAAACTTTTGATCACCGCGCTCTGTTGTTCAATCGCGCTGATGCGGAAGGTCCGGGTACCGCGCCAGCCGCCCGGCTGCTGCTCCGATGCCTGATAAATTTGTTCTTCACGCTGGATAAACACCTCTGCCAGAACACCGTAAGCGCGTCCCCATGCAGCCAGCACCTCTTCGCCGGGATCGAGCAGCTCTTTGATGGTTGCCAGTAAATTTTCGCCGACGATGGCGTACTGATCAGGCTGAATATTCAGGCTGGTATGCTTCTGCGCAATCTTTTCCACCGCCGGCAGCAGCACCGCCAGATTTTCCAGGTTAGCCCCGTAAGCGCAGATCGCATTAAACAGCGCTTCCCGCTGAGCGCCGTTGCGCTGGTTGTTCATGTTGAAGACGTTTTTCAGTTCGGGATGGTGCGACAACATGCGGTCATAAAAGTGGGCGGTAAGTTTTGGGCCGCAGGCCGCAATCGCAGGCAGCGTCGATTTAACGGTGGCGATGGTTTGTGCATCAAGCATAGGAAGAACCTCACAGGTAAAGTTGCATTTTAAATGCATCTTATAGCCCGATACGCTGCGCTGTAAATAACCAGACCCCATTTACGGTGATTCCGCTGGCAACTTTTCAGTGCAGGATGAGGAAATCTCCATCACATCCTGAAGAAATTTCCGGCTGCGGTTTCGTCGGAAAAAAGCGTAAAAATCCCGTGCCGCTGCCCAGCCAATCGTTTGCGTAAAAAGAGGGGATTCACCCTACCTTCACCCGATAAAACGGTTTACACTGTGGGCCTTCGCCCCGGTGGGGCTTAAACTGCCGTTAAAAAAGTTAGCTGAGTCAGGAGATGCGGATGTTAAAGCGTGATATGAACATTGCCGATTATGATGCCGAGTTGTGGCAGGCGATGGAGCAAGAGAAAGTGCGTCAGGAAGAGCACATCGAACTGATTGCTTCTGAAAACTACACCAGCCCGCGCGTTATGCAGGCGCAAGGTTCGCAGCTCACCAACAAATACGCCGAAGGCTATCCGGGCAAACGCTACTACGGCGGTTGTGAATATGTTGATATCGTTGAGCAGTTAGCGATTGACCGCGCCAAAGAACTGTTTGGTGCCGATTACGCTAACGTGCAGCCGCACTCCGGTTCGCAGGCAAATTTCGCGGTCTATACCGCGCTGCTGCAGCCTGGCGACACCATCCTCGGCATGAACCTGGCTCACGGCGGACACCTGACGCACGGCTCACCGGTTAACCTCTCTGGCAAACTCTACAACGTGGTCGCTTACGGTATCGATGAAACCGGTAAGATTGACTACGACGAGCTGGCTGAACTGGCAAAAAACCATAAGCCGAAAATGATTGTAGGCGGCTTCTCTGCCTATTCCGGCGTCTGTGACTGGGCAAAAATGCGTGAAATCGCCGATAGCGTCGGTGCCTGGCTGTTCGTTGACATGGCGCACGTCGCCGGTCTGATCGCCGCTGACGTCTACCCAAGCCCGGTGCCACATGCGCACGTCGTCACCTCGACCACCCACAAAACCCTGGCGGGTCCGCGTGGCGGCATCATCCTGGCGAAAAACGGTGACGAAGATTTCTATAAGAAACTGAACTCTGCGGTCTTCCCTGGCGGCCAGGGCGGTCCTCTGATGCACGTCATTGCCGGTAAAGCGGTCGCCTTCAAAGAGGCGATGGAGCCGGAATTTAAAACCTACCAGCAGCAGGTAGCGAAAAATGCCAAAGCGATGGTCGAGGTGCTGATCGCGCGCGGCTACAACATCGTTTCTGGCGGTACCCATAACCATCTGTTCCTGATCGATTTGGTGAGCAAAAACCTGACCGGTAAAGAAGCGGATGCTGCGCTGGGCCGTGCCAATATCACGGTAAACAAAAACAGCGTACCTAACGATCCGAAGAGCCCGTTTGTTACCTCAGGTATTCGTATCGGTACCCCAGCCGTGACGCGCCGTGGCTTCAACGAAGCAGACGTACGTGAACTGGCAGGCTGGATTGCTGACGTGCTGGATAACATCAACGACGAAGCGACCATTGAGCGCACCAAACAGAAAGTGCTGGAAATCTGCAGCCGTCTGCCGGTCTATGCTTAACCGCTAACCCGTTGTGAACGCGCATAAAAAGGATGGCTGATGCCATCCTTTTTTATTGCCTGAAACAGGGCGCTCTGCCAGAGTAGCGTCCACTCTTGCTGCCATGCAGCACTCTTGCTGGAGGGAATATGGCAATCGGCTCCGCCAGATGGCTCGGATTGGGCTACTTCACTTACTTCTTCTGTTACGGCATCTATCTGCCCTTCTGGGGCGTCTGGCTGAAAGGCACCGGCCTTGATGCCGAAAAAATTGGTCTGCTGCTGGGCTGTGGCATGGTGGCGCGCTTTGTCGGCAGCCTGCTTATCGCCTCGCAGGTAAAAAATCCGGCGCAGTTAATTACCGCACTTCGCCTGCTGGCACTGATGACCTGCCTGTTCGCCATCGGCTACTGGGTCGGGCAGCAGTGGATGTGGCTGCTGGCGGTGATGATTGGCTTCAACCTGTTTTTCTCGCCGCTGGTGCCGCTGAGTGATGCGCTCGCCGCCACCTGGACGCAGCAGATTGGCCTGGCCTACGGGCCGGTGCGGCTATGGGGATCGCTGGCGTTTGTCATCAGTTCAGCGCTGACCGGGGTGCTGGTCAGCGCTTACTCCTCGCAGGCGATATTGCTGTTGCTGTCAGTTGGCGCGCTCAGCATGCTGGCGGGCATGATGCTCAGGCCTGCGACGCATCCGCAGGGCAATGAACGTCAGGGCGCTGCAGGCGGCGGCTGGGCGGTCTGGCGGGATCTGCTGCGCGAGAATGCGGTCTGGCGCTTTATGCTGTGCGTGACGCTACTACAGGGCGCGCACGCGGCCTATTACGGCTTCAGTGCGATCTGGTGGCAGGAGAGCGGCTATTCCGCCTCGACGGTGGGCTATCTCTGGTCGCTGGGCGTGGTGGCGGAGATTATTATTTTTGCGCTCAGTAACCGGCTGTTCCGCCGCTGGAGCGCGCGCGATCTGCTGCTGCTGTCGGGCATTTGCGCCCTGATTCGCTGGAGCCTGCTGGGCGCCAGTACCGCGCTGCCGCTGCTGATTGTGGCGCAGATTCTGCACTGCGGCAGCTTCACCGTCTGCCATCTGGCGGCGATGCGTTTTATTGCCGCACGCCAGGGCGCAGAGGTCATCCGGCTGCAATCCCTCTACTCCGCGCTAGCGATGGGCGGTGGCATTGCGGTGATGACCATGATTTGCGGCGTACTCTTTACCCATCTGCAGGGGCATCTGTTCTGGGTGATGGCGCTGGTGGCACTGCCTGCACTGTTTCTGCGTCCGCGTTACGACTCAAGCAAATAACGGATACGCTGCTGATGATGTGCCGTCAGCGGCAGTTCCGCATGGATCAGCGGCGGTGAGAACAGCGGCAGAGAGGTCGCGTAAGGGGAAATAATCAGGTCAACCTCGCGCGGCGCGCCATCACGCTGAAAGCTGCTCACCTGCTGGTAGGTGATATTGATCGGCAGCAGGGTGATTTCACGGATCTGCTGCTCGACATCCTGCTCCAGCTGCGGATCTTCACCGGTCAGGATCAGCACCTGCTTCTCCTGCAGCGCGTTTTCCTGCATCAGCCAGGCACCAAAAATCACCGTAATCAGGCTCACCTCTTCCGGCGTAAAAGCGATCTGGTATTCATATTCAAAAGCGCGCAGCGCCAGCTGGGTGGTGCGCAGCAGGCGAGGGTAGAGGCGACTGACATCCAGCGCCACGCTGTTGTCGATGCCGATAGTGAAGTGGGTGCGATCCAGCGCCTGAGCCAGATGGGTATAGAGCTGACGCAGCAGATCGTCGCGGTCGGCGAAGGTCACGGCGGCACACTCCTCAAAGTCGGCAATCAGCTGCACCGTTGCCGCCATTAAGCGCTGCTCGCAGGGATGACGGACCCGATCGGCCGCCGGGGTGTGAATCAGGCTGAACAGCAGCGTCCAGAAATCGGTTTCGCTGATATGCGGTGCCAGATGGCAGCGTTTCCGCCAGTGATGGATTACCGCTTCAGCGGCCCGGCGCTCCACCTTGTGCTGCAGCCAGACGCGCTGCGCATCGCTGAACAGTGCCGGCTGGCGCTGGCAAAGACCATATTTCATAAAGATCTGCAAAAAAAGCCGATCACGCTCGCTGAAGTCGCGGCCCAGCCGCAGCCCACAATGCTGAATTAATGCCTGCAGATTGGTTTCATCATACAGCGCCTTCTCAATCTTCATCACTTTCAGGCGCTGACGTAACGGAGCGGCAAAATGCTCACAGACGAAATCCTGCGATAACCGCAGACTGCGTCGCAGGTTGTGCAGCAAACAGAGGCGCCGATCCAACTCTGTACCATGAAGACGAAAGCTGCCATCCACCATCTGGTGCAGTTCCAGCTGGTGGTAGCGCTGTATCTCATTACCCACTTCCGCGATATCCTGTCGGGCAACCGCAGGATCCACGCCATTTAACTGACAGACTTTTTCAAGCGTAAGCACGGGAGTCGGCAGAAACAGCAGTAGTAAAAGATGGCACTGACGCTGTGAACGGGTGAAGAGTGGTGCCAAAGGGGTAGCAGAACTCATCAATCAGATTTCCAGCAGGCTATTTTGAGCTAAGAATAGCTAACCCCGTCAGTCCCGGTGTAGGTCAGGCAGATTTTTTAGTCAGAGGTTTAAGGCGGGTCACAAAATTTTGTTACTTATAGATTCTTTTCAACGGGAACGTTACTTTATAACATTATGAAACGCACAGGCTTTGTCTTACTGATGGTATTAAGTCCGGCTGCGCTGGCGCATCCGCACAGTTTCATCGACATGAAAACGGAACTGGTGGCCAAAGACGACACCTTTACCGGGCTGAAAATGACCTGGACGATGGATGAGATCACCTCGGCCGATCTGCTGTATGACGCTGGCGAGGCGAAGCCGGGAAGCGTGGTGTGGAAAAAGCTGGCAGCAGGCGTGATGGCTAACGTGCTGGGCCAGCACTACTTTTCAGAAATCTGGCACAATCAACAGCGGGTGAAGTTTTTGAATCTGCCAACCGAATACAATTTGTCGCGTAACGGTCATAAAGCCGTGCTTGAGTTTATTCTGCCGCTGGCGGAACCGCCGGTACTGACCGGCCAGCGCTTTGAGATCCTCACCTTCGATCCGACCTATTTTGTCGACATGTTTTACGACAATGCCCGCGCCCTGACGCTGCCGCCCGCGCTGCAGCCACGCTGTAAGTTTGCGCTGAATACGCCAAAGCCCAATGACTCCCTGAAACAGTATGCATTGTCGCTGGATAAAGCCGATGCGCCGGCCGAAGAGCTCGATTTAGGCCGGCAGTTTGCCCAGACGGTGATACTCACATGTCAGTGATCGCTACCCCGCAACGCCGCTCGCGCCTCTGGCCGCTCTGGCTGCTGGCGGCGCTGCTGCTGGCTGGCGGTACGCTCATCTGGCTTAACTGGCCGCAAATCCTGCTGCAAAGCGTGTTGTGGCAGAAAGATCTGCATCGACAGATGACCCAGCTGTTACAGCAGGTCGCTGAACAGCCCCAGCAGGCGGGAGTGACGCTGGTGCTGTTCAGTCTGTTGTATGGCGTGCTGCATGCGCTGGGACCGGGTCACGGCAAAGTGGTGATTACCACTTTTCTGGCCACCCATCCGGCCAGAGTGAAAACCAGTATCAGGCTGACGCTGCTGGCGTCGCTGCTACAGGGGACGGTGGCTATCGTGCTGGTCACGGTGATGCTGGTGCTGCTGCAGACCTCATCGCGCCAGCTGCATCTCAGCAGTTTCTGGCTGGAGAAGGGCAGTTATCTGCTGGTGGTCGGACTGGGGATCTGGATCGGTTATCGCGCGCTGCGATCGCTGTGGCAGGCGTTACGTCCGCGTCCGGCTATCGTCTTTCGGGCGCTCCATCCTGATCATCAGCATGATGCGCACTGCGGATGCGGTCATGCGCATCTGCCATCGCCACAGCAGATCAACGATGCGGTTAGCGTGAAAACCCAGTGGCTGGTAGTGGTATCGATGGGGCTGCGTCCCTGTTCCGGCGCGATCATGATGCTGCTGTTTGCCAAAGTGATTGGTGTGTATGCCTGGGGCGTGCTGTCAGCCGCCGTGATGGCGCTGGGGACTGCGCTGACGATCTCGGCCATAGGTTTGCTGGTCCAGCGCGCCCGAGTGGTCGCGCAGCGGCTGACCCAATCCCGCCAGCGCGGACAGGCGTCTCTGCTGTTACCCCTGCTGGCGCTGGCGGGCAGCCTGATTTTAATCATGGCCGGCATCGCATTGTGGCAATCATCCCAGCCTGCCTTTAGCGGCGGTATTCGGCCTTTATGAGTTTAAACCGCAGCGGGAATTAAATTGCCGCTGCTAGCACACCTTCGCTAATTTCTTTAAATTCACATCTTTATTTTTTTCTCGCGCTGTGACGGTGGTGAAATGCCTCTTCACTGTCTACGCTGTTATTACCAAAACGGCATTCTCTGCCGGGATGATAAAAACCAGAGCACCTTTCTGTTTGTTGCGAGGAGAATATTTCATGGCTGATACCCGTATTAATAATGGCTATACCGAAACGCTGGCAACCGGGCCAGCGGGATTACCGCTCAAACGTATTTCCTGGAGTGCTGTCTTTGCCGGGGTAATTTGTGCGCTGATCGTTCACATCATATTGACGCTGCTGGGAACGGCTATTGGCGCCACCACTATTGACCCGATGAAGGAACAGAATCCTTTAGACGGTCTGGGTACCGGCGCGCTGGTCTGGACGGCCATTGAAATGCTGGTGGCGATGGCGGCCGGTAGCTATGTGGCGGGTCGCCTGGCGCAGCGCGAAGGGGCACTGCATGGCTTACTGATGTTTGGCCTTAGCACAATTTTCACTATTTACCTGGCGATTGCGCTGGCAAGTAGCGTATTGGGCGGCGCGATGAATATTGTCGGCTCCGGTTTCCAGGCATTGGGTAGTGGTATTTCCGCAGCAGCGCCTTCGGTAACCCAAATGGCGAAAGATAAGTTGCAGGAAAGCAATATTAATTTAAATGACCTGCAGAATGAACTGGAAACTACGCTGCGTCAGACCGGTAAGCCGGAATTACAGCCTGAGAATTTAAAGCAGGATGCAAATAACGAAGCGCAGAATGCAGAGAACCAGGCTAACAACACGGCTAACCATCCTCAGACGGCGGATACTGATCTGACTAACTGGTTAAAAGGCGTGATGGATCGTCATTCAGATACATTACAGGCTGCCGATCGTGATGCGCTGAAAAATATTATTAAAGCGCGTACCGGTAAAAGCGATCAGGAAGTGGATCAGATCGTCGCGCAGACCGAAAAGAGCTATCAGCAGGCAGTACAGAAATATCAGGAACTGAAGCAGCAGGCTGAGCAGAAAGCGCGTGAAGCGGCAGAGAAGGCAGCAGCAGCGACGGCGAAAGCCAGCTGGTATGCACTGATTCTGTTGATTATCGAAGCGGTGCTGGCCGGTGTGATGGGCATGGTGGGCCGTCGTACTCAGCCTCGTCAGGTGTTGTCACACGAACGTCGTTAATTCACGCTAACATCAGGCAATAAAAAAGGCGGCTGATAAGCCGCCTTTTTCTCTGCTGTCGCTTAGCGTTTTAACGCTTCGCTCAGCTCTTCACGCATGTTTGACAGCATCGCTTTCACCACACGTGGGTTACCCGCCACGATGTTACCGGAATGCAGATAACCGTGGTTACCGGTGAAGTCAGTGACCAGACCACCCGCTTCACGCACCAGTAGCTCACCGGCAGCAAAATCCCACGGCTTCAGGCCAATCTCAAAATAGCCATCAACGCGACCGGCAGCCACATACGCCAGATCCAGCGCAGCTGAACCGGTACGACGGAAATCGGCGCACTGGGTAAACAGTTTAGTGAGGATGTTCATATAGGCTGGCGCGTGCTGCTTCAGTTTGAACGGGAAGCCGGTGGCCAGAATGGTGCCATCCAGATCGCGAGCGATGCTACCGCGCAGACGGTATCCGTTGAGCTGAGCGCCCTGGCCGCGTACGGCACTGAACAGTTCATTACGCATTGGATCGTAAACCACCGCGACTTCAGTGCGGCCTTTAATGCGCACGGCGATGGAAACAGCAAAGTGGGGCAGGCGTTTGATGAAGTTGGTAGTGCCATCCAGCGGATCGATAACCCATTGAATGTCCTGATCCTCACCCGCCAGTTCACCGCTTTCTTCGGTGATGATGGTATGTTTCGGGTAAGATTTACGAATCACTTCGATAATCAGGCGTTCTGCTTCACGGTCAACATTCGTTACGAAGTCGTTGCTGCCTTTCTGGCTGGCTTCGACGGCGTCCGGGGTTTCATAATTCTTGGCAATTAAATTTCCGGCCTTGCGCGCTGCGCGCACGGCAATGTTGAGCATTGGATGCATCGGTATCTCTCGCTGGATGTTAAAGAACGGGGAAAACGGCGCGGAGTATAGCAGCGTGTTCGGTAAATGTCCTGCTTTATGTTAGCATTCACGCCACTGATTTTACTGATCCGTTGCTGAGACTCCTCATTAATGCTGCAAAATATTCGTATCGTGCTGGTTGAAACCTCTCACACCGGCAACATGGGCTCCGTTGCCCGCGCCATGAAAACCATGGGCCTGACCAACCTCTATCTGGTTAACCCACTGGTGAAACCCGATTCACAGGCGATTTCTCTCGCCGCCGGTGCCAGTGATGTGATTGGCGACGCTAAAATCGTCGACTCACTGGATGAAGCCATCGCGGGCTGTAGCCTGGTGGTCGGCACCAGCGCCCGTTCCCGTTCGCTGCCGTGGCCGATGCTGGATGCGCGCGAATGCGGCGTGAAAAGTGTGGAAGAGGGCCAGCAGGCTCCGGTGGCGCTGGTGTTTGGTCGTGAGCGCGTCGGCCTGACCAATGAAGAGCTGCAGAAGTGTCATTACCATGTCGCCATTCAGGCCAACCCGGAATACAGCTCGCTGAACCTGGCAATGGCGGTACAGATCATCGCCTATGAAGTGCGCATGGCCTGGTTGCAGGCGCAGGAACAGGCCAGCCCGCAACCGCAGTATGCGGAGTCGCCTTATCCACTGGTGGATGACCTTGAACGCTTCTATCAGCACATGGAACAGATGATGCTGAACAGCGGCTTTATCCGCGAAGCCAATCCGGGTCAGGTGATGAGCAAACTGCGTCGTCTTTATACCCGTGCGCGGCCAGAACGTGATGAACTTAACATCCTGCGCGGGATGCTTTCGTCGTTTGAAAAGCGGAAAAACGAGAAGAAAGAAGAAGATAATAGTTGAGTAAAATACCAGGTTAAATACTTGAGTGTTTTACCTGGTTAAATAGTTGACCAAATTACTCGGGAATGTCAGACTTGCCAGCATCTTTTGCAAATCCTCCGATAACCGGACGCTATTGAGGTCGTACGCTATGAGACTGACATCTAAAGGACGTTATGCCGTAACTGCTATGCTGGACGTTGCCCTTCACTCCCATGAAGGCCCGGTTCCGCTGGCTGATATTTCTGAACGTCAGGGCATTTCGCTGTCGTATCTCGAGCAGTTATTCTCCCGATTGCGTAAAAATGGCTTAGTTTCCAGCGTGCGCGGTCCGGGCGGCGGTTATCTGTTAGGCAAAGAATCAAATGCTATCGCCGTCGGTGAAGTGATCACCGCGGTCGATGAGTCGGTTGACGCCACCAAATGCCAGGGCAAAGAAGGCTGCCAGGGCGGCGAGCGTTGCCTGACTCACGTCCTGTGGCGCGATCTGAGCGTGCGTATCAGTGACTTCCTGAACAATATCACCCTGGCTGAGCTGGTGAATAATCAGGAGATCCTTGACGTGGCCGATCGTCAGAACGCCAATGACAATCGTCGCTTCCAGAGCCCGCGCGCTCAGGAAATCAACGTCAATCTGCGCGCCTCGTAATCCCCGCTGTTGCGGCCCTAACTGCTAACGCGGGCGGGGCCGAATCTGCTATAAAGACGTATGATTTTTTATACGGAGCTGTAGCGCAATGAAATTACCGATTTACCTGGATTATGCCGCCACCACGCCGGCCGATCCGCGTGTGGCCAGCAAAATGATGCAGTTTCTGACGCTGGATGGCACGTTCGGTAATCCGGCATCCCGTTCTCACCGTTTTGGCTGGCAATCTGAAGAAGCGGTCGATGTGGCGCGCAATCAGGTGGCCGAACTGGTCAATGCCGATCCGCGTGAAATCGTTTTCACCTCGGGCGCCACCGAATCGGACAATCTTGCGATTAAAGGCGCAGCCCACGCTCATCAGGCGCGCGGCAAACATATCATCACCAGCCAGACTGAACACAAAGCCGTGCTCGACAGCTGCCAGCAACTGGAGCGGGAAGGCTTTGATGTGACCTACCTGAAACCGGCCGCCAACGGCATGATCAGCCCTGACATGCTGCGTGACGCCCTGCGCGACGACACCATTCTGGTCTCGATCATGCACGTCAATAATGAAATCGGGGTGATTCAGGATATCGCTGCGTTTGGTGAGCTGTGCCGTGAACGCGACATTCTGTTTCATGTGGATGCCACCCAGAGCGTCGGCAAGCTGCCGATCGATCTCAGCCTGTTGCCGGTTGATTTGATGTCCTTTTCCGCCCACAAACTGTATGGTCCGAAAGGGATCGGTGCGCTCTATGTGCGTCGTAAGCCGCGCGTGCAGATTGCCGCCCAGATCCACGGCGGTGGGCATGAGCGGGGTATGCGTTCGGGGACGCTGCCGGTACACCAGATTGTCGGAATGGGCGAAGCCTATCAGATCGCGGCGCAAGAGCGAGAAACTGAAATGGCACGTCTGCAGAGCCTGCGCGACCGGCTGTGGCAGGGTATCAGCACGCTGCCAGGCGTCACGCTTAACGGTGACCTGCAGCACAGCGCGGCCACTATACTTAACCTCAGTTTCGCCGACGTTGAGGGTGAATCGCTGATCATGGCGCTGAAAGATCTGGCGCTCTCCTCCGGTTCGGCCTGTACGTCGGCCAGCCTGGAGCCCTCTTATGTCCTGCGGGCGCTGGGTGTCAGTGAAGAGCTGGCCCACAGTTCGCTGCGGTTTTCGCTTGGCCGTTTTACCACCGAAGAAGAGATCGATTACGCCATTGCGCTGGTGCAGAAATCGGTGACGCGTCTGCGCGCCTTAATGTAACCGGCAGCTTACCGGCCTGATTCTGGAAACCGCGCCATTATTTGCGCTACGCTGGCATCCTCTGACGGAATCTGTTATCAGGTCTGTCTGCATCTTGCATGTAACATCTTATTAAATCCGCTTTAACAATCGGGCTGGATGAAACGAATAACGTCTATGGAGCTTCGCGATGACCACACAACCGATGAACATCACTCTTAGCAGCCAGCCCGCCGATGCGCGCTGGGGCGAAAAAGCCATTCTGAGCAGCAACGACAGCGGGATGACGCTGCACCTGACCGGCGCTGACGCGCTGATGACCCTTCAGCGAGCCGGCCGCAAACTGGATAGCCAGGGTATCCGCCACGTGGCGCTGACCGGCGAAGGCTGGCACCTTGAGCAGTGCTGGGCATTCTGGCAAGGCTACCGCGGTCCGAAAGGGCAGCGTCAGGTTGAGTGGCCGACGCTGGGTGAGCATGAGCAGGCGGAATTTGATCGTCGTCTGAAAATTATCGACTGGGTACGCAACACCATCAACCTGCCGGCCGAAGAGCTGGGCCCGGAACAGCTGGCGCACACGGCTATCGATCTGATCAGCGAAGTGGGCGGCAGCGCCGTCAGCTATCGCATCACCAAAGGTGAGGATCTGCGGGTCCAGGGTTATATGGGCCTGCATACGGTGGGACGCGGTTCCAGCCGTCCGCCGGTGCTGCTGGCGCTCGACTTTAATCCAACCGGTGACGACAGCGCACCGGTTTACGCCTGTCTGGTCGGCAAAGGTATTACCTTCGACACCGGCGGCTACAGCATGAAGCAGAGCAGCTTCATGGATTCGATGAAGTCCGATATGGGCGGCGCGGCCACCGTGACCGGTGCGCTGGCGATGGCCATTTCGCGCGGTCTGAATAAACGCGTCAAACTTTACCTCTGCTGTGCCGACAACATGGTCAGCAGCAACGCCTTCAAACTGGGCGATATTATTCGCTATCGCAACGGCAAATCGGTGGAAGTAATGAACACCGATGCGGAAGGACGCCTGGTACTGGCTGACGGTTTAATCGACGCCAGCGAGCAGAATCCGACGATGATCATCGACGCCGCCACCCTTACCGGTGCAGCTAAGACGGCGCTGGGTAACGATTATCACGCCCTGTTCACCTTTGATGAGGTGCTGGCGCAGTCGCTGATGGGCAGCGCGGTCAGTGAGAACGAGCCGTTCTGGCGTCTGCCGCTGGCCGAGTTCCATCGCAGCCATCTGCCGTCTAACTTTGCCGATCTCAATAATATCGCCAGCCCGGCACATGCGGCCGGTGCCAGCAGCGCGGCAGCGTTCCTCTCTTATTTCGTCAGCAACTACCAGCAGGGCTGGCTGCACATCGACTGTTCGGCGACCTACCGCAAAAGCGCGGTCGATCAGTGGGCCGCAGGCGCCACCGGCCTTGGTGTGCGCACGCTGGCTAACCTGTTACTGAAATAAGTGCTATTCCGCGGTGGCTTCAGCCGCCGCATTTTTAGAGAGTGACTATGAACCGTCTTGAAGAGGTGCTAAAGCTGGCGGCGACCGAGCCAGCTCACCGGCCCGAATTTTTTCAACTGCTGCTGGAATCGGACGTCTGGGTGCCGGGCGAAAGCACCGCGCAGCAACTTGATGCCAGCACGCCGGTCGATCTGCAGCACTGGGAAAAAGAGGATGGCAGCAGCATCATTCCGTTTTTCAGTTCAGAACAGGCGATGAGCGACGCGGTCAGCACTGAGCAGGCTTATCTGCGTCTGCCGGTGCGCACGCTGTTTGAAATGACCCGCGGCGAAACGCTGTTTCTCAATCCTAAGTTACCGACCGGCAAAGAGTTCTCGCCTGCCGAAATCACTCATCTGCTGGCGGAAGAGGGCAGCGCCCTGAGTCAGCAAACGGTGCTGGAAGGCGGGCAGTCGCTGCTGTTGTCTGAAGTAGCCGAACCGCCCGCGCAGATGGTTGACTCGCTGACCCAGCTGTTCAGCAAATATAAACAGGTGCGTCGTGCGTTTATCGCCAGCATCCGTGAGCGGGCCGATGAAGCGCCGAACCTGCTGATTGGTATTGAAGCGGACAGCGACATTGAGGCGATCATTCAGGCGGCGGGTAGCGTAGCGATGGATACGCTGCCGGACGATGCGCCGGTGGATCTGTGCGAAGTGACGGTGGAAGATCGCGGCATCAGCCACTTCTTTACCGCCCACATTACGCCGTTCTATGAGCGCCGCTGGGGCAGTTTCCTGCGCGACTTTAAAGGCAGCGAACGGATACTCTGATGAAAAAAGAGCGGCGCAATGGCCGCTCTTTTTTTACTTCGCAATCGGCAGGTCGTCGCGGCTGCCCCATTCACTCCAGGAACCGTCGTAAATCGCCGTCTGACGTGCGCCCAGCGCGGTCAGCGCCAGAATCACCACCGCCGCCGTCACGCCCGAACCACAGCTCGCCACCACCGGTTTTTCCGGATCAACCCCGGCGCGGGTGAACAGATCGCGCAGCTCAGCCAGCGGTTTCAGTTCGCCATTGACCACCAGGCTGTTCCACGGCACATTCAGGCTATTCGGAATGTGACCGCGCAGCAGACCGGGGCGTGGCTCATCCACTTCGGCGTTGAAACGATTGGCCGCACGAGCATCGATAATCTGTGCGCCGCCTTCATGACTGATCAGCAGGACATCGTTCAGCCGGCGGATCTGGCTTTCATCCGCGCTGGCTTCAAATTCGCCTTCCGGCAGCGAGACCGGACCCGTTGCAACCGGATAACCGGCCGCTTTCCAGCCCTGCAGGCCGCCGGCCAGAATCGAGACCTGCGCCACGCCAAAGAGGCGCAGCATCCACCAGGCGCGTGGCGCTGAGAACAGATTACCTTCGTCGTACACCACCAGATGTTTGTCGCTACTGATACCCAGCTCGCGCATCGCCACGGCAAAACGCTCGGCGCGCGGCAGCATGTGCGGATAGGGGCTGGTGTGATCCGACAGTTCTTCAATATTGAAGAAAGGCGCATCGGGCAGATGTTCCGCCAGATATTCGCCATTCACATCCCGGATCGTCTCCTGACCGGGCGGCAGCATACGGGTGTCCAGCACCTGCAGCGTCTCATCGTTGTAGTGTTCCTGTAACCAGTCGGCGGACACAAACAGTGGCGTCGTCATAACAACCTCATCTCAGTGATCTGTGCTGTCAGTGTCGGGCAATGCGGGCGCCATCTCAAGAGAAGCGTTGATTAAATGCGAGCATTGATATGAAATTGCGCAGCGTTACAAAACAACTCCTCTGGGACACGGTGAAGGATTTACCATGAAAAAACGCATTAACCCATGGCTGTTCAGCTTGCTGATCGGCGGCTCTCTGCTGGCAACCGCGGCCACTCCGGTTTTATCGGTCAGCGCGGCGGAAACCGCTGCCACCCAACAGGTCAGCAAGCCACTTGCGCTACTCGACCTCTCTGAGCTTCAGCTCGATGGCGCAGCCGCGCTGGTGTTAACCTTCAATCAGCCGCTGGATGATAAGCAGGATCTGACGCAAAAAGTCAGGCTGATCGATGATAAACAGGGCCAGGTTGACGGCGCCTGGGAGCTGTCAGAGAACCGCAAAGCGCTGCGCTTTCGCCATCCGGAGCCTTCACGTCAGTTTACCGTGACGCTGGAGCCGGGATTACGCGCCGCCAGCGGTGAGACGCTGCCTGCCGGCATCAGTAAAAAAGTGACAACCCGTGATATCGAACCGATGGTGGGCTTTGCCAGCCGTGGCTCGCTGCTGCCGCTGCGTCTCTCTCAGGGTTTGCCGGTACTGGCACTGAATGTCGATCAGGTTGATGTGGATTTTTTCCGGATAAAAAACGCGGGCCTGGCGGAATTTCTCTCGCAGTGGAACTACGGCAACAACCTCTCCAGCTGGCAGTCTCAGGAGTTGCTGAAAAGCAGCCAGCTGGTCTATTCCGGACGTTTTGAGCTCAACCCGGCGCGTAACACGCGTGAAAAGCTGCAACTGCCGATGCGTGATATTTCCGCACTTCAGCAACCGGGTGTCTATCTGGCGGTGATGAAGCAGGCCGGTACTTATCGCTACAGTCAGCCTGCCACGCTTTTCACTCTGAGTGATATCGGCCTGTCACTGCATCGCTTCCCGACCCAATTCGAACTGTTCGCTCAGAGTCTGGCAAACGGCCAGCCGCTTTCCGGAGTCAGCGTCAGGTTACTGGATGAGAAAGGACAGGTGCTGCAAAGCGGCACCATCGACAGTAGCGGTCATCTGCGCCTGAAGGCGGATGAAAAAGGGAAGCTGCTGCTGGCAGTGCAGGGTGAGCAGACCTCGATGATCGATCTGTCACGTCCGGCGCTGGATTTGGCCGAATTTCCGGTTGCCGGGCCGCAGGGCTATGACAAACAACTGTTTGTCTTTGGCCCGCGCGATATCTACCGACCTGGCGAAACGGTCATCGTTAATGCGCTGCTTCGTGATGCTGACGGACGCCCGTTGCCCGCGCAGCCGATTAAAGCGGAGCTGGTGCAGCCCGATGGCCAGGTGATGCAGACTTTTGTCTGGCAGCCTGACGCCGGATTCTACCAGCAGCGACTGTCGCTGCCCGCATCCGCCATGACCGGCGACTGGATGCTGCGGCTCAATACCGGCGATAACCTCAAGCGCCAGTGGCATTTCCACGTCGAAGATTTTCTGCCGGAACGCATGGCGTTAACCCTGAAAAACGATCCCCAGCCACAGCCTGCTGATGCCCGTGTTGAGTTCGGTATTGAGGGACGCTATCTCTATGGCGCACCTGCCGCGGGTAACACGTTACAGGGACAACTCTATCTGCGACCGGCACGCGAGGCGGTGGCTGCGTTGCCGGGCTACCAGTTTGGTGACATTACCGAAGAAGGTCTGAAGCGCACGCTGGATGAGGTGGATCTCAGGCTTGATGCCCAGGGTAAAGCGCAGCTTGAGGTAGAGAATCAGTGGGATCAGCTGCGCTCCCCGCTCAATCTGATCCTGCAGGCCAGCCTGCTTGAAACCGGCGGACGTCCGGTTACCCGTCGTGCCACTCAGGCCATCTGGCCGGCAGAAGTCCTGCCGGGTATCCGGCCGCTGTTCGGTAATAAAGCGGTTTATGACTACCGCAGTGACAGCTATCACGATGAGCCTACCGTGCCGGAACAGGGTCTGGCCGAATTCGACATTGTCTATGCCAACAGTCAGGGCAAAAAACTGGCGGCAGATAAGCTGGAAGTGCGCCTGATTCGCGAACGCCGTGATTACTACTGGAGTTTCTCTGACAGCGAAGGCTGGCAGGCGCGGTACGGCGACAAGGATCTGCAGGAAGATGAACGCGCCATCTCTGTCCCGGCTGACGGCAGTACTAAAATCAGCTTCCCGGTCGAGTGGGGCCACTACCGGCTGGAAGTGCAGGTGGGCGAAAAGATCGTCAGCAGCGTGCGGTTCCAGGCGGGTTATGACTGGCAGGATAACACCAATGGCACGGGCGCGTTGCGCCCGGATCAGGTGAGACTGAAGCTGGATAAAGCCGCTTACCAGCCGGGCGACACCGTGCATCTGCAGGTGGATTCACCGGCGGCCGGTAAAGGCTACCTGATGGTGGAGTCGAGCAGCGGCACCCTCTGGTGGCAACCGCTGACTGTTCCGCAGGGCGGCACAACGGTGGATGTGCCCGTGGCTGAGAGCTGGCAGCGTCACGATCTCTACTTCAGCGCCATCGTGGTGCGTGACGGGGATAAGGTCAGTGGCGCAACGCCAAAACGCGCGGTGGGGCTGTTGCATCTGCCGATGGCGACAGAGGCGCGCCGCTTAAATCTGACGCTGGATGCGCCCGATAAAATCCGTCCGGAACAAAACCTGACGGTAAAAGTTCACGCCAGTCGTGACGGTGGCCCGCTGCCAGAAAAAGTGAATGTGCTGCTGTCAGCGGTGGATAGCGGCGTACTGAGCGTGACAGATTTTAAAACGCCCGATCCGTGGCAGGCGTTCTTTGGCCGTAAACGCTACAACGTCGATCAGTATGACGTCTTTGGTCAGCTGATCGAAGGCGGTGGCCGGCTCGCGGCGCTGCGTTTTGGTGGCGATGGCGAAGATGAATCGATGACGCGCGGCGGCAAAAAGCCGGTGACGCACGTCAATATCGTGGCGCAGCAGTTACAGGCGGTGACGCTGGATAAAGAGGGCAACGGGTCAGTTACGCTGCCGATCCCGGCCTTTAACGGCGAACTGCGGCTGATGACTCAGGCCTAGAGCGACGACAGCTTCGGCGCGGCAGAGCGCAAACTGGTGGTCGCGGCGCCGCTGATCAGCGAACTGGCCACTCCACGTTTCCTTGCCAGCGGCGACACGGCATCACTGGCGCTGGATATCACTAACCTGACGGAGCTGCCGCAAACCCTGAAAGTGGATCTGAGCAGCAGTGGTTTAGTGGATCTGACCAGTGCTGCCAGCCAGAGCGTGACGCTGGCTAAAGGCGCACGCACCACAGTGCAGATTCCGGTCACCGCGAAAACCGGCTTTGGTGACGGTGAGGTCACCGTGCAGATTTCCGGTCTGAATCTGCCGGGTGAGCAGGTGAAGCCCAGCAAACAGCAGTGGAAAATCGGTGTCCGGCCACCTTATCCGGCCCGGACGCTGAATTTCGATGCCGTGATCAATCCCGATCAGCCGTGGCAGGTCGCGGCAGCCGCTTTCACCGGGCTGGAGGCTCAGACCCTGAGTGGACAGCTGACGCTGAGCAATCGCCCGCCGCTGAACATCGCCAGCTATATCAGTGCGCTTTACACCTATCCCTACGGCTGTCTGGAACAGACCAGCAGCGGCCTCTGGCCTTCTCTCTACACCAGCCATGCCGGGCTGACGGCCATGGGGATAAAAACCAGCAGTGATGAGGCGCGCCGGGCCGCAGTCAACACCGGCATTGCCCGTCTGGCGGGCATGCAGCGGGCCAACGGTAGCTTCGGGCTGTGGGATAAACAGAGTGAAGAGGAGTTCTGGCTGACGCCTTACGTGACGGACTTCCTGCTGCGCGCCAGCGAGGCGGGCTATGCGCTGCCGGATAACGTGGTTGATCGCGCTAACGCCCGGCTGCTGCGCTATCTGCAGGATCCCGCGCAGATCAGCGGTGGCAGCAGCGATAATAACGCCGCGCTGCAGTTCAGCGTTCAGGCTTACGCCGGACTGGTGCTGGCGCGTCAGCAGCGCGCGCCTCTGGGTGCGCTGCGCGTCTTGTATGAAAAACGGGACAAATCCCGCTCCGGCCTGGCGCTGATGCAGCTTGGCGTGGCGCTGAAGCTGATGGGTGACGGGCAACGTTCACAGCTGGCGATCATGCAGGGTGCCAGCCTGACGCGCTCAGATAAAGAGTGGTTTGGCGACTATGGCAGCAGGGTGCGCGATCAGGGAATGATGATAGCCCTGTTAGCAGAAAATCAACTGCAGCCTGATTTGCAGAATAGTCTGCTGCTGTCGCTGTCAAAAGAGGTTAACGGCAAACGCTGGTTCTCGACCCAGGAGAATAATGCGCTCTATCTTGCGGCCCATACTCTGCAGCGTGCGCAGGGCAGAAGCTGGCAGGCGATACTGGCGGGCGATCCACAGCCGCTACAGGGCGATGCACCGCTGAATAAAGGGCTGGCGGCTGAGCGACTGTTGCAGGGCTTAGCCATCAGTAATCCGGGCAGTGCGCCGCTGTATGGTCGTCTCGATGTCACCGGTTATCCACTGACCGCACCACAGCCGGAAAGCAATGTGCTCGGGATAAAACGTGAATACTTTACTCTGGATGGCAAAGCCGCCGATCTCAGCAGGCTGCGCAGTGGTGAGTTACTGGTGGTGCGTCTGACCGTTTCGTCGACGCGCAGCATCAAAGATGCGCTGGTGGTGGATCTGCTGCCTGCCGGGCTGGAGCTGGAAAACCAGAATCTGGCCGACAGCAGCGCCAGCCTCGGCGACAGTGCGGACGCGCTGAAGGAGAGCATGGGTGATATGCAGCAGGCTGACATTAAGCACATTGAGTTCCGTGACGATCGCTTTGTGGCGGCACTGGCGGTGGATACTTATCGTCCCGCCACGCTGATCTATCTGGCGCGGGCAGTCACACCGGGTCGCTACCTGATGCCGCCGCCGCAGGTCGAGTCGATGTATGTGCCGGAGTGGCGCGCCACTGGCAGCACGCCATCGCAGCTGCACATCCAGTAAGTGACGTCAGGCGTGATTAACATCGGCACTATTAAAAAGCGGTGGCTCGCGCTGCCGCTTTTTTTTCTGGCACTGTGGCTGGCGACGTGGGGACTGGATCGGCTGTTCCCGTTGCCGCTTAAACAGGTCCAGCCTGCGCGGGTGATTGTTGCCAGCGACGGTACGCCATTGTGGCGCTTTGCTGACAGCCGGGGGATCTGGCGCTATCCGGTGACGCCAGAGGAGGTGGCTCCGGCCTATCTGCAGGCGCTGCTGACCTATGAAGATCGCTGGTTCTGGTATCACCCCGGCATCAATCCACTGGCTCTGCTGCGCGCCGCCTGGCAGGATCTGCGTCATCAGAGCGTGATCTCTGGCGGCAGCACCCTGACCATGCAGGTGGCACGCCTTATTGACCCGCAACCCCGTACGCTGCGCGGCAAGCTGATTCAGGCGTGGCGTGCGCTGCAGCTGGAGTGGCATCTTTCCAAACGTGACATCCTGACGCTCTACCTTAACCGCGCGCCCTTTGGCGGCACGCTGGAAGGGATAGGTGCGGCCAGCTGGAGCTGGCTGGGAAAAGCACCGTCGCAATTGACGCGCGGTGAGGCGGCGCTGCTGGCGGTTTTACCGCAGGCACCCAGCCGTCTGCGGCCCGATCGCTGGCCGGAGCGGGCGGAAGCCGCCCGTAATAAAGTGCTGGATAGGCTGGCGCAATACCGCATCTGGTCCCCTGAACAGGTGGCGGAGATTCGTCAGGAACCGGTCTGGTTGCCGCCGCGGCAGATGCCGCAGATGGCTCCATTGCTGGCCCGGCGTATGCTGTCGATCAGCCGCAGCGATAAGATTGTCTCCACGCTCGACCCTTCTTTGCAGCGTGATCTGGAAAGTCTGGCGCTGAATGTAAAAAATCAGCTTCCGCCGCGCACCTCGCTGGCGATGCTGGTAGTGGATCACACCACCATGGCGGTGCGTGGCTACGTCGGCTCGGCTGACTTTACCGATGACAGCCGTTTTGGACATGTAGATATGATCGCCAGCGTGCGTTCGCCTGGCTCGGTGTTAAAACCCTTTATTTACGGCATGGCGCTGGACGAGGGGCTGATCCATGCCGAATCGCTGCTGCAGGATGTGCCGCGTCGCTTTGGTGATTACCGGCCAGGTAACTTTGACACCGGTTTTCACGGCCCGGTCAGCGCCAGCGAGGCGCTGGTGCGATCCCTGAATCTGCCCGCCGTCCAGTTACTGGAGGCGCTGGGGCCGAAAAATGCGGCGGCACGTCTGCGCAATGTGGGCCTGAACTTACGTTTTCCGCCCGGCGCTGAACCTAATCTTTCGTTAATTCTTGGCGGCACCGGGGCGCGCATGGATGAGATCGTGGCCGCCTACAGCGCCTTTGCCCGCCACGGCAATGCCGCTCAGCTGCGCTGGACGCCCGATCAACCCTTGCAACAGCGGCGGCTGCTGTCGCCGGAAGCAGCGTGGATTGTCCGGCGTATCCTGGCCGGTGAAGCGCAGCCGGCAGGCAATGGCCGCGTACCCGACGTGGTGCCTCTGGCCTGGAAAACCGGCACCAGTTACGGCTATCGCGATGCCTGGTCGGTGGGAATCAATCCCCGTTATCTGATTGGCGTCTGGGTCGGGCGACCGGATGCGACTCCGGTGGCCGGGCAGTTTGGTTTTGCCTCTGCTGTTCCCGTCATGAACCAGATCAACAGTGTGCTGATGAGCCGCCTCGGCAGGCGTGAGGTGCCGGCTGATCCGCGTCCGGCCTCGGTAACGGTAGCAACTATTTGCTGGCCTGGCGGTCAGCCGCTGCCCGCCGGAGACGAGAATTGCCGCCAGCGGCGGCAAAGCTGGGTCGCCGCGAATACGCAGCCGCCAACCCTGCTGGCGCCTGGCCAGGAGAGCCTCAGCGGGTTGCGCATCGGCTACTGGCAGAATGCGCAGGGACTGCGTGTGGCAGCAGATTGCCCCAACGCCACCCGTCACGAGCGGCTGGTCTGGCCGCTGCCGCTGGAAGCCTGGCTGCCGCCTCATGAACGGCGGGCGCAACGCTTACCGCCTGTTGATACCCATTGTCCGCCGTTACAGCAGGGCAGCAGCGCACCGCTGATCGTCACCGGCGTGACTGAGCGGCAGATCGTCAAGCCGCTGCCAGGCAACGGCTCGCTGGTGATCCCGGTGGCGGTTCAGGGAGGGCAGGGCGAACAGCGCTGGTGGTTCCTGAATGGCGAGCCTCTGATGACGCAAAACGCCGCGGATAATCTGTCGCTGCATCTTGATCATCCAGGGGATTATCAGCTGGTGGTGATGGATGAGGTGGGCCAGCTCGCCTCCGTCAGCTTCACCCGGCTGTGATGGTTTTTTGCGCTAAATCAGAGTTGCGGCCGCTTTGCTCCGATTCAGATCAAGATTTTTCAATAAATTGCGGATCTCTGATAGGCAACGCCAGGCTCTGCCCCTATAATCGGCGCCGTTTCTTAGCCGGGGCGTGCGCCTCCGGTTTCTTCAGGACGTCAAGACAGAGGTCAACATGGCAATCGAACGTACTTTTTCTATCATCAAGCCAAACGCCGTCGCTAAAAACGTGATCGGTGCCATCTACAACCGTTTTGAAAGCGCAGGCTTCAAAATCGTTGGCGCAAAAATGCTGCAGCTGAGCAAAGAGCAGGCTGAAGGTTTCTACGCTGAGCATCAGGGCAAGCCATTCTTCGACGGTCTGGTTGAATTTATGACCTCTGGCCCGGTTGTGGTTTCTGTGCTGGAAGGTGAAAACGCCGTTCAGCGTCACCGTGACCTGATGGGTGCCACTAACCCGGCAAACGCGCTGGCTGGCACGCTGCGTGCTGACTACGCTGACAGCTTCACCGAGAACGCGACCCACGGTTCAGATTCAGCAGAATCTGCTGCCCGTGAAATCGCTTACTTCTTCGGCGAAAACGAAATCTGCCCGCGTACCCGTTAATCGCCTGGCGATTAACCACCGGCTGACTTTACAAAAATCTGCCTGAGGGAGGCGACTCCTGCCTGTTATCAGGCCGCAGATGTTGTACAATATTGCGCCTTCATTGACTCCGCTTAATGAAGGCGCAATTTTTTACCTATTCCTGAACAGCGCCATAACGTGTAACAACGAGGCCAGAGAACATTATGTCTGAACAGATTGTGACGCCCGCGTCCGCATCCCCAATTGCCGTTTCCCCCAAGAGCCAAAAAATTAACCTGCTGGATCTCAACCGTCAGCAGATGCGCGAATTTTTCCTGTCGCTCGGTGAAAAGCCGTTCCGCGCTGACCAGGTCATGAAGTGGATCTATCACTACTGCTGCGATGATTTTGAGCAGATGACCGACATCAACAAAAAGCTGCGCACCCGGCTGATGGAGCTGACCGAAATCCGCGCGCCGGAAGTGGCGGAAGAGATGCGTTCCACCGATGGCACCATTAAATGGGCGATTCGCGTGGGCGATCAGCTGGTTGAAACCGTCTATATTCCGGAAGGCGACCGCGCCACGCTGTGTGTCTCGTCGCAGGTGGGCTGCGCGCTGGAGTGTAAATTCTGTTCGACTGCGCAGCAGGGCTTTAACCGTAACCTGCGGGTATCGGAAATCATTGGTCAGGTATGGCGCGCGGCGAAGATTGTTGGTGCAGCCAAAATTACCGGCCAGCGTCCGATCACCAACGTGGTGATGATGGGCATGGGCGAACCTTTGCTCAACCTGAACAACGTCGTGCCGGCGATGGAGATCATGCTGGATGACTTCGGTTTTGGTTTATCGAAGCGTCGCGTGACCCTTTCGACCTCCGGCGTGGTGCCGGCGCTCGACAAACTGGGCGATATGATTGACGTTGCGCTGGCGATCTCGCTGCACGCCCCCAATGACAAACTGCGTGACGATATCGTCCCGATCAACAAAAAATATAATATCGAAACCTTCCTGGCCGCGGTTAAACGCTACATCGGGAAGTCGAATGCCAATCAGGGGCGCGTCACTATCGAGTACGTCTTGCTGGATCATGTGAACGACAGCACTGACGATGCGCATGAGCTTGCCGCCTTACTGAAAGAGACGCCGTGCAAAATCAACCTGATTCCGTGGAACCCCTTCCCGGGCGCACCTTATGGCCGCAGCTCTAACAGCCGCATCGATCGCTTCTCCAAGGTGCTGATGGACTACGGTTTCACCACCATCGTGCGTAAAACCCGTGGTGATGATATTGATGCCGCCTGTGGTCAGCTGGCGGGCGAAGTGATCGACCGTACCAAGCGGACGATGCGGAAAAAAATGGCCGGTGAAGCGATATCTGTGAAGGCGCTCTGAAACCGTGACCGTTAACGTTTCCTGAGGGTGTGACGCGTGGCAGGCTTAACGCTGCTAACGTCAACCCAATGGAAACGATGATGCGTAAGGGATTACCTGTGGCTTTACTGGCCCTGTTTGTTGTAAGCGGGTGTGTCAGCCACACTCAGCAACCCGGTGCGGCAGAAGTGCGTCTACAGTTAGGTATGCATTACCTGGCGAGCGGTGATGAAGAAGCCGCTGAGCGTAATTTCCTGCGAGCGCAGGCGGCGGCACCGGATGATTATCGGATATCACTGGCGCTGGCCCGGCTGGCGCAAATGCAGGGTAATCGTGCTGCCGCACAGGCCCATTACCAGCTGGCACAACAGCAGGCCCCGCAGAATGGTTTTGTCGCTAACAATTACGGTGCGTTTCTTTGCACTTTAAGGCAGTATGGCGAAGCGCATCAACAGTTTAGTCGGGCAGGCGATGCGCAGCAGGTTGACGCTCGCATCGATGCGCTTGAACTGGCGGGATTTTGTTATCTGCAGGCAGGCGAGTTTGCCACGGCACGGCGTACATTACAGCAGGCGCTGGAGTCCGACGATCGCAAAGCCGGATCGGTGCTGAGTGAAGCTGAAAAGCTGCTGGCTGAAAACCAGCTGACCAGTGCGCAGATTTTGCTCGAGATTTACCAGCAACAGCGGCCCGAAACGGCACGCAGTCTGGCGTTACACTTACGTTTCGCCGCGCTACAGGGGAATGCCGCTGACGTTTCACGTTATGGCGACCGGTTAGCGCGACGTTTTCCGCAATCGATACAGTACCAGCGTTATTTAGCTAATGAATACTGAAGCCACTCAAGAGAACTCTGCAGTACATTCAACAGGTGAACGCCTGCGTCTGGCCCGTGAGCAGATGGGGCTGACGCAGCAGAACGTCGCTGAACGCCTGTGTCTGAAACTTTCTACCGTGCGTGACATTGAGGAAGATAAATCGCCAGCCGATTTAGCCTCTACCTTTCTGCGCGGCTACATTCGCTCCTACGCCCGACTGGTGCATATTCCTGAAGAGGAACTGCTGCCAATGATGGCGAAACAGACGCCGGTTCGTGCAGCAAAAATCGAACCGATGCAAAGTTTCTCTTTGGGTAAGCGCCGCAAAAAGCGTGACGGCTGGTTGATGATTTTCACCTGGCTGGTGCTGTTTGTGGTGGTTGGCCTGACGGGCGCCTGGTGGTGGCAGAATCATAAAGCCTCACAGGATGATCTGGTGTCGATGGCCGACCAGAATGGCAGCAGTGGTGATGGTCAGTCTATTCCGCTGGGTGAATCCAGCGGTGACAGCACTACCCCAGCCGCACCCGATGAAAGTAACAATGTGCCGCTGGCGGCTGACAACAGCGCCGCCAGCGTACCAGCCAGTGCGGCTCCGGCCGCCAGTGCCAGCAATAGCAATACCGCGCCTGCAGCGCAGCCGGACAACAGCAACAATGCGGTGGTTTCACCCAGCCAGGCACCGGTAGACAATACCGCTGCCGCGCCAGCGGCAACCCCCAACAGTGCCAGCACCGCACCGCAGATGCCGGTGGGCGCAGCGGCAGTCAGTGAACCGGCTACCGATCCGAATGCAGTGGTGATGACCTTTAACGCCGACTGCTGGCTGGAAGTGAGTGATGCGACCGGTAAAAAACTGTTCAGCGGCCTGCAGCGTAGCGGTGGTAAACTCAGTCTCGCAGGAACCGCTCCGTATCGTCTGAAAATTGGCGCTCCTTCCGCGGTTCAGGTGCAATATCAGAATCAGCCCGTTGATTTAAGTCGTTTTATCCGTAATAACCAGGTTGCTCGCCTGACGTTGGGTGCGCAATAACAGCGTATCGCGTACCGGGCAATTGTGGAGAAGAAATATGCATAACGAAGCACCCATTATCCGCCGTAAATCCAAACGTATTTACGTCGGCAAGGTGCCAGTCGGTGACGGCGCGCCAATCGCTGTTCAATCGATGACGAACACCCGCACCACTGACGTGGCGGCGACGGTCAATCAGATCAAAGCCCTTGAGCGCGTCGGTGTCGACATCGTCCGCATTTCGGTGCCGACGATGGATGCTGCAGAAGCATTCAGACTGATTAAACAGCAGGTGAACGTCCCGCTGGTGGCCGATATCCATTTTGACTATCGCATTGCATTGAAAGTCGCCGAATATGGCGTCGATTGCCTGCGCATCAATCCCGGCAATATCGGGAACAATGAGCGCATCCGCATGGTGGTTGACTGTGCACGCGATAACAATATCCCGATCCGAATTGGCGTTAACGCCGGTTCGCTGGAAAAAGATCTGCAGGAAAAGTATGGCGAGCCGACGCCGCAGGCGCTGCTGGAATCCGCCATGCGCCATGTCGATCATCTCGATCGCCTTAACTTCGATCAGTTCAAAGTTAGCGTAAAAGCCTCTGACGTCTTCCTGGCGGTTGAATCGTACCGTCTGCTGGCGAAACAGATTGAGCAGCCACTGCATCTCGGCATCACCGAAGCGGGCGGCGCGCGTGCCGGCGCAGTGAAATCGGCCATCGGGCTGGGTTTACTGCTGTCAGAAGGCATCGGCGACACGCTGCGTATTTCGCTGGCGGCCGATCCGGTTGAAGAGGTGAAAGTCGGTTTCGACATCCTCAAGTCACTGCGCATTCGCTCTCGTGGGATCAATTTCATCGCTTGCCCAACCTGCTCACGTCAGGAGTTTGACGTTATCGGCACGGTCAACGCGCTGGAGCAGCGTCTGGAAGATCTGATCACGCCGATGGACGTTTCCATTATCGGTTGTGTGGTCAACGGGCCAGGTGAAGCAACCCTCTCCACGCTGGGCGTGACCGGCGGCAACAAGAAAAGCGGCTTCTACGAAGATGGCGTGCGTCAGCGCGATCGTCTCGATAACAACGATATGATCGATCAGCTGGAAGCGCGCATTCGTGCCAAAGCATCGATGCTGGATGCCAGCCGCCGTATTGATGTGCAGCATCTGGAAAAATAATGGCGTGCGCGGTTTGCGTACGTGACTTTTTTGACTGAACCTGTGCGGTTTCATCCTCATAAGGTATGATGCCGGACAGGTTTTTTTGCATTAAGAGATTCTAACGTGGCGAAGAATATTCAGGCGATTCGCGGGATGAACGATTACCTGCCTGCGGATACCGCCATCTGGCAACGGATTGAAAGCGTTCTTAAACAGACGCTGGCGAGCTACGGTTACAGCGAAATTCGCTTACCGCTGGTGGAGCAGACCCCGCTGTTTAAACGTGCCATCGGTGAAGTCACCGATGTGGTTGAAAAAGAGATGTACACCTTCGAGGATCGCAACGGCGAAAGCCTGACGCTGCGTCCGGAAGGGACCGCAGGCTGCGTGCGCGCCGGTATTGAACACGGTTTACTCTACAACCAGGAACAGCGCCTGTGGTACATGGGCCCGATGTTCCGCTATGAGCGTCCGCAGAAGGGACGCTACCGTCAGTTTTACCAGATGGGCGTCGAGGTGTTTGGCCTGCAGGGCCCGGACATCGACGCTGAATTGATTATGCTTAACGCCCGCTGGTGGAAAGCATTGGGTATCGCCGATCACGTTCGCCTTGAACTCAACTCCATTGGCTCCCTTGAAGCCCGCGCCCGCTATCGCGATGCGCTGGTCGCCTTCCTTGAGCAGCACAAAGAGGTGCTGGATGAGGATTGCAAACGCCGCATGTACAGTAATCCAATGCGGGTACTGGACAGCAAAAACCCCGAGATTCAGCAACTGCTGAACGATGCGCCACAACTCGGCGACTACCTGGACGAAGAATCACGCGAACATTTCAACGGCCTCTGTGCGCTGCTGGATGACGCCGGTATCGCCTACACCATTAACCAGCGCCTGGTGCGCGGGCTTGATTACTACAATCGTACGGTGATTGAGTGGGTGACCGACAGCCTCGGTTCACAGGGTACGGTGTGTGGCGGCGGTCGCTATGATGGCCTGGTGGAACAGCTCGGCGGACGTGCAACGCCAGCCGTCGGCTTTGCCATGGGCATGGAGCGTCTGGTGCTGCTGGTTCAGGCGGTGAATCCCGATTTTGAACCGACGAGCAATGTGGATGTCTATGTAATCGCTTCGGGTCAGGGCGTGCAGTCTGCTGCGATGCAACTGGCGGAGAAACTGCGTGATGAAGCGCCAGAACTGCGGTTGATGACCAACTTCGGTGGCGGCAACTTTAAAAAACAGTTTGCTCGTGCTGACAAGTGGGGCGCTCGCGTCGCGCTGGTGTTAGGCGAGGATGAAGTGAAGGCCGGTCAGGTCGTGATTAAAGATCTACGCCGTGGCGAGCAGCAAACGCTGGCTCAGGCAGAGGCTGCTGCTGTTTTGCGCACGCTGTTACAGTAAGCGTGTTACAGCACCAACCATTGAAAGGAGAGGGATTGCGTGGAAGTGTATAGCAATGAGAACGAGCAGACCGATGCGCTGCGCCGCTTTTTTGCCAATAATGGTAAAGCGTTAGCGGTTGGCGTAGTGATCGGCATTGCTGCGCTGGGCGGCTGGCGTTACTGGTCCAGCCATCAGGAAGAGGCGACGAAGTCGGTGTCGGCGCAGTACCAGCAGCTCACCAGCGCCATGCAGGCGGGTAAGCCAGAAACGCTGGAAGCGGTAAACACCTTTGCCAATGAAAACAGCAACACTTACGGTGCGCTGGCCGCGATGGATCTGGCAAAACAGTATGTTGATACCAACCAGCTGGACAAAGCCGCGACGCTGCTGCAAAACGGCCTGAAAGATACCAAAGATGCCAACCTGCAGGCGGTGATTAACCTGCGCCTGGCACGCATTCAACTGCAACAGAATCAAGCTGATGCGGCGCTTAAAACCCTTGACGCTGTGAAGGGTGATGGCTGGACAGCCATTGTGGCCGATATCCGCGGCGAAGCGCTGCTGAGCAAAGGCGACAAGCAGGGCGCGCGCGATGCATGGAGCAAAGGGGTTGAATCTGACGCCTCTCCGGCATTGAAGCAAATGATGCAGATGAAGATGAATAACTTAAGCTAAGCCAGTCAAGAGAGAGCGCATGGAATTACGTAAATACCTGCTGCCGGGGCTGATTTCAGTCACTTTGCTCAGCGGTTGTTCGCTGTTTAGCGGCGAAGAAGATGTGGTAAAAATGGCTCCGCTGCCCAAGGTGGAAAACCAGTTCACGCCACAGGAAGTGTGGAGCACCTCGGTAGGAGATGGCGTCGGTGATTTCTACTCCAACCTGCATCCCGCCTGGCTGGACAACACCGTGTTTGCGGCCGATCGTTTCGGTATCGTGAAAGCGCTGGATGCCACCAACGGTAAAGAAAAATGGAAAGTCGATCTCTCTGAGAAAACCGGCTTCTTCTCGAAAAACCGCTCAGCCCTGTTGTCCGGTGGCCTGACGGCTGAAGGCGATCGCGTCTATGTGGGCAGCGAGCGCGGTCAGGTTTATGCGCTGAACAGCAGCGATGGCAGCCTGGCGTGGCAGACCAAAGTGGCGGGGGAAGCCCTTTCCCGTCCGGTGGTCAGCGACGGCCTGGTACTGGTACACACCAGCAACGGTATGTTGCAGGGACTGGATCAGAGCAGCGGCGCCATCAAGTGGAGCGTTAACCTCGATATGCCAGCGCTGTCCCTGCGCGGCGAATCTGCACCAGCGGTGGCTTTTGGCGGTGCGATTGTCGGCGGCGACAGTGGTCGCGTCAGCGCGGTTATCCTGAATCAGGGTCAGCTGATCTGGCAGCAGCGTATTTCGCAGATCAGCGGTGCGACTGAGATCGATCGTCTGAATGATGTCGATACTACGCCGGTTATCGTTAACGGTGTGGTTTACGCCCTGGCATATAACGGTGATCTCACCGCGCTGGATCTGCGCTCTGGTCAGATTTTGTGGAAACGCGAAATCGGCGGCGTGAAAGATCTGATTGTCGATGCGGGCCGCATCTATCTGGTCGATCAGGATGATCGGGTGATTGCGCTGAATGCCGACGGTGGCGTCGCCATCTGGCGCCAGAGCGATCTGCTGCATCGCAACCTGACTTCACCGGTGCTCTACAACGGCTACCTGGTGGTCGGCGACAGCGAAGGCTATCTGCACTGGATGAACACCACGGATGGTCGCTTTGTCGCGCAGCAGAAACTGGATAGCTCCGGCTTCCAGACCGAGCCGGTGGTCGCCAGCGATAAGCTGCTGATCCAGTCGAAAGATGGCGAGGTCTATGCGATTACCCGCTAACGGGTAACGTCTGGCAGGTGAAATCCTCCGCACTAACGGCTCCTGATTTAATCAGGGGCCGTTTCGTTTTTAGTCAGGCATGGTATTCTTTGCGCCTTCAGCCTGAACTTAACGGCCAGAGCCGTTATAATCACGCCATTCGGGCGATTAATTATTTATTGAGGCATTGTTATGGTACCTGTGGTCGCGCTGGTTGGGCGTCCCAATGTGGGAAAATCTACGCTGTTTAACCGTTTAACCCGCACTCGTGATGCGCTGGTAGCGGATTTTCCTGGACTGACTCGCGATCGCAAATATGGTCGCGCCGAAGTGGAAGGGCGCGAATTTATTGTTATCGATACCGGCGGTATCGACGGCACCGAAGAGGGTGTTGAAACGCGGATGGCTGAGCAGTCACTGCTGGCGATCGAAGAAGCGGATGTGGTGCTGTTTATGGTCGATGCGCGCGCGGGCATGATGGCCGCCGATCAGCAAATCGCCAAACACCTGCGTTCGCGTCAGAAAGCCACGTTCCTGGTGGCGAATAAAACCGACGGACTCGATCCCGATCAGGCGGTAGTGGATTTCTATTCTCTGGGTCTGGGCGAAATCCACGCCATTGCGGCGTCGCATGGTCGTGGTGTTTCCAGCCTGATCGAAACGGCTCTGTTGCCGTGGCTGGACAGGGTTGAGCCGGTCGAACTCACCGAAGAAGAAGAGAACCAGGCTTACTGGGCGGCACTTGACGCCGAGGAGACGGCTGAACTGGAAGCCGCAGAGGAAGAAGAAAACTTCGACCCGACAGGCTTGCCGATCAAACTGGCGATTGTCGGCCGTCCTAACGTAGGTAAGTCAACGCTTACTAACCGCATCCTGGGTGAAGACCGCGTGGTGGTCTACGATATGCCGGGCACCACCCGCGACAGTATCTATATCCCGATGGAGCGTGATGGACGTGAATACGTTCTGATCGACACTGCGGGTGTGCGTAAGCGTGCCAAAATCTCTGACACCGTAGAGAAATTCTCGGTGATTAAGACGCTGCAGGCGATTGAAGATGCCAACGTGGTGATGCTGGTGATTGATGCTCACGCCGGTATTTCCGATCAGGATCTCTCGCTGCTGGGCTTTATCCTCAACAGTGGTCGTTCGCTGGTGATTGTGGTCAACAAATGGGATGGCCTGTCGCAGGAAGTGCGTGACGAAGTGAAAGAGACGCTGGACTACCGTCTGGGCTTTATCGATTTCGCCCGCATTCACTTTATCTCTGCGCTGCACGGCAGCGGCGTCGGTAATCTGTTTGAGTCAATCACCGAAGCCTATGACTGTTCGACGAAGCGCGTAAACACCTCGCTGCTGACCCGCATCATGAACATGGCAGCCGAAGATCATCAGCCGCCCTTGGTTCGTGGTCGTCGCGTTAAGCTGAAGTATGCGCATGCCGGCGGTTATAACCCGCCAATTGTGGTAATCCACGGTAATCAGGTTAAAGATCTGCCGGACTCATACAAGCGCTACCTGATGAACTACTTCCGTAAATCACTGAACGTGATGGGAACGCCGATTCGCATCCAGTTCAAAGAGGGTGATAACCCGTACGAAGGGAAGCGCAACCTGCTGACCCCAACGCAGCAGCGTAAGCGTAAGCGCCTGATGGCGCATATGAAGAAAAATAAGCGTTAAGCAAATGAGGGCCGGAAGGCCCTCTTTTTTTGGCCTAAGCTAAAACAACGGGCGGGGAGTGATGATGACCATCCACTGTGAAAAATGTCAGCAGCCGTTACAGCTCAGCGACGGTGAGTTTATCTGTAGCGGTTGCGGCGCGCGCTACCTGGCGGAGGCGTGCTGTCCTGACTGTCATCAGCCACTGGAACGGCTGAGCGCCTGCGGTGCGGTGAACTATTTCTGTCATCACGGACACGGCCTGATTTCGAAAAAACGTGTCGATTTTCAGCCGCAGAAAGCGCAAGGCGGTTCAGGGACAGCATAAGCGGTGCGGATAAAGAGATTGTTGTAGCAAAAATGCTATTGCAGCGTAACAACTGCGTTATAGATGTTCACTCTGTAATGTACCAGGTGGTACAATCCTGCCGCGTCGTGGGGAGGGACCAGCCGATCCATTTTTTTCCGGTCCAGGTCACTTCACAGACGCGGGTCTGTTTATATTCGATTTGAAGCAGTGCGGCACGCCGCATGTCTCTTTGACAAGGTTGCGCAGTTCAGGCGGCAACCGGCGTGAGCGCTCTGCTTATTCAGGAGAGTTAGTGTTATGGCTGAAACATCGTCCCGCTCCGCTAAGGGGCTGGGAATCATATCCGTGCTGTTCGGACTGGTGCTGCTGGCAACCGGTCTGTTCTTCGCGATTGGCGGCGGTAAACTGGTCGCCCTTGGCGGCAGTTTGTACTTCCTGATTGCCGGTATCGTGACCGTTCTGGCAGCAATACAGTTTTTCCGCCGCAAATCCTCGGCGGTGGTCCTGTTTCTGCTGGTATTTGTCGGCACGCTGATCTGGTCACTGTTTGATGCCGGGCTGGAGTTCTGGCCGCTGGTGTCGCGCCTGATGGTGCCAGCTGGCCTGATGGTTGTGGCCTTCCTGCTCTGGCCTGCGCTGCGCAAGCGTGAAGGCAAAAGCTCGCTGGCCAAAGCTGCCTACACGCTCTCTGCGCTGCTGGCCGTTGGCATGGTGGTCACCTTTGTGCAGATGTTTCAGCCACATCCTACCGTGGCCTCTTCAGGTGAAGAGCTGCCGCTGATTCCGGTAGATAAAGCGAAACAGCAGAAAGACTGGGATAACTACGGCAACACGCCGCAGGGCAGCCGCTTTGTGGCGCTGGATCAGATCACCCGCGATAACGTCAAAGATCTGCAGGTTGCCTGGACCTTCCATACCGGCGATATCCCGGACAGCCCGACCGGTAACGGCGCGGAAGATCAGCAGACCCCATTACAGGTAGGCAATACCCTGTATCTCTGTACCCCGCACAACAACGTGATTGCGGTTGAAGCAGACAGCGGTAAGCAGATCTGGAAGCGCGAAATCAACGCCCAGGCGGAAGTCTGGCCGCGCTGCCGTGGTCTGGCCTATTTCGATGCCACTAAACCGCTGCAGCAGCCAACTCAGCCAGGCTCGACGCCGGTTCCGGCCGTCACGCTGCCAGCCGGTGATAGCTGTCAGCGCCGCATCCTGATGAACACCATTGATGCACGTCTGATTGCTATCAACGCCGACAACGGTGAATTCTGTGAGAACTTTGGCCATAACGGTATCGTCGATCTGAAAGCCGGCCTCGGCCAGGCACCCGATCCCCAGTATCAGCTGACTTCGGCACCGACGCTGGCAGGTACCACCGTTGTGGTTGGTGGTCGCGTGGCGGATAACGTCCAGACCGATATGCCTGGTGGCGTGTTGCGTGGTTTTGACGTCATCACCGGCCAGATGCGCTGGGCGTTTGACCCGGGTAATGTCGATCCGAATGCGATATTAATGCCGGGCAAAGAGTACGCCCGCAGTACGCCGAACTCCTGGGCACCGATGTCCTACGATCCGGCGATGAACACCGTGTTTATCCCGATGGGCAGCTCATCTGTCGATCTGTGGGGTGCGAACCGTACCGAACTGGATCACAAATATGGTGCATCCGTGCTGGCGCTCGACGCCACTACCGGTAAAGAGAAGTGGGTTTATCAGACCGTACATAACGATCTGTGGGACTTCGACCTGCCGATGCAGCCAAGCCTGATCGATTTCCCACAGAAGGATGGCACCACCAAACCGGCAGTAGTGATTGGCGGTAAAACCGGCATGATCTTCGTGCTCGATCGCATGACCGGCAAGCCACTGACTAAAGTCGAAGAGCTGCCGATGCCGCAGGGCCATATCCCGAACGAGCAGTACACCAAAACCCAGCCTCATTCGACCGGTATGCCGCAGATTGGCAACCAGACGCTGAAAGAGTCTGACATGTGGGGTGCAACGCCGTTTGATCAGCTGGCCTGCCGTATTGGCTTCAAATCGATGCGTTATGATGGTCTGTTCACCGTGCCGGACACCGATAAGTCGCTGAGCTTCCCGGGTTCGCTGGGCGGGATGAACTGGGGCAGCATGTCAACCGATCCGAACAACCACCTGCTGTTCGTCAATGATATGCGTCTCGGCCTGTGGGTACAGATGATCCCGGCTGACACCAATAAGATTTCACGTGGCAGCAACGGCGGTGAAGCGATCAACACCGGTATGGGCGCGGTGCCGCTGAAAGGTACACCGTATGCGGTGAACAAAAACCGCTTTATGTCGCCGCTGGGCATTCCTTGCCAGAAGCCACCGTTTGGTACGCTGTCGGCGATTGACATGAAAACCCAGAAAATCGTCTGGCAGGTGCCGGTTGGTACCGTGCAGGATACCGGACCTTTCGGCATCAAGATGCGGATGAAAATGCCGGTCGGTATGCCAACGCTGGGTGGTACGCTGGCAACCCAGGGTGGCCTGGTGTTCATCGCCGGTACCCAGGATTACTATCTGCGCGCCTTTGATGCCTCAACCGGTAAAGAAGTGTGGAAAGCGCGTCTGCCGGTGGGTAGCCAGGGTGGCCCGATGAGCTACGTTTCGCCGAAAACCGGCAAACAGTACATCCTCATCTCGGCTGGTGGCGCACGCCAGTCGCCGGATCGCGGTGACTACGTGATTGCTTACGCGCTGCCAGACAGCAAGTAACCTCACCAGTGAAAAGGGCCGACATTGTCGGCCCTTTTTTTTGCTTATTTTCCATCACGCCACAGCGCCTGTAATTCTGGTGGCGCCACCTGTTCCGGAATCAGCAACACAATGGTGCCGACCTCGCGGTGGGTCGCATACTGAATCTGAATGCGAAAATAGCGTTGATCGCCGCTTCCCACCTGAGGCGCTTTCTCTTCCGGTTCGCCCAGTGGCATCGCCTGCTCAAGGGCGCGACAGACGCGCTGCTTTTCCGGCGGCGGCAGTTCACCCAGCGAAAAACGGCGCTCAGCACGCAGGCCGGGCATAAAGGCAAGGCCGCCTTCACGCGCCACGATGATGGTGGCATCATCGGTGAGTTCGGGCAGATCACTCATAGCACACCCACTTCTTTCCACGCCTGCTCAATCGCGCTGGCAACGGAACGGTTAAAGCGTTTTTCGCCATGCTGAACGGTAAAGCGGGCAAAGGTTTTGAAATCGGCGTCCTGCGGCAGTTCATCGTCGCACAGCGTGTCGTACCAGGCGTGTCCCGCCTGCTCCCACGCATAGCCGCCCAGCGCTTTCGCCGCCAGATAGAAAGCGCGGTTAGGAATACCGGAATTGAGATGCACACCGCCGTTATCTTCACGAGTCTGCACATAATCATCCATGTGCGCTGGCTGCGGATCTTTCCCCAGCATTGGATCGTCATACGCGGTGCCGGGCGCTGACATTGACCGCAGGCCCTTGCCATTAATGCCGCTAGCCAGTAATCCTTCGCCGATAATCCAGTCCGCCTGATCGGCGCTCTGCTTCTTGCTGAACTGTTTGACCAGCGAGCCGAATACATCGGAAAGTGACTCGTTTAGCGCCCCCGCCTGTTCGAAGTAGATCAGACCGGCTTCATTCTCGGTCACGCCATGCGTCAGTTCATGCGCCACCACGTCTATCGCAATGGTAAAGCGGTTAAATATTTCACCGTCGCCATCACCAAATACCATCTGCTGACCGTTCCAGAACGCATTCTGATATTTGTCGCCGTAATGGACCGTTCCGAGCAGTTTCAGCCCCTGATTATCCAGCGAATTACGCTGATACGCCTGCCAGAAAAAGTCATAGGTGGTGCCGAGATAATCCCAGGCTTCCCCGGCGGCGACATCACCGTTTTCAGGCTGGCCTTCCTGACGGATCAGCTTCCCGGGAAGGGTTTGCTGATTTTGCGCATCATAAATTTCACGGTCCACATGGCCGCCCGCTGCTGTTTTCGCCACGGTCGGCTTTTGCCAGTGTTCCGCCATCAGATGCTGGACATGGGTCAGAGTACGGCGCGCCTGTTCCTGCTGATGGCCGGAGCCGTGCGCGATAATTTTGCGGAGGATATAGGGAGGAATAACGCTAAAAGCCATGTGAAACTCCTTGGCAACAGGGATGTGCCAAAAAGTATAGACCCGACAGGCTGGATAGGCCTGGTGAGTGAGGCCAGCTGTAAGATGAAAAGTATGAACGCAGAGGCGGATCAGGAGGCGGTTTTGCGGCGGCGCTTTTTCTCTGGCAGCAGCTGCGTCACCTGGCTCTCGACCCAGCCATCATCCAGACGGGTACGCAGAAGATCGCCGCTCTGTAGCTGTTGGGTCTTTTTCACCACCTGGCCCGTGGTGTCGGTGGTGACGCTGAAGCCGCGCGCCAGCGTTGCTAACGGACTGACGCCTTCCAGCTGCGCCACCCGCTGGCCGAACCGCTGTTGGTCGGCGCTCAGTTTCTTTTGCATACTCTGTTGCAGGCGATAGTGCCAGCTTTGTAGCTGTTTCTGCGCGTCGAACAGACGCTGCTGCGGCTGCTGCGCCGTCAGCCGATGCGTCAGACGATCCTGCTGACGGCTGGCGTGGCGCAGAGCGGTTTCCATCGCGTCTGTCAGTCGCTGCTGCAGGCGGAACAGGGCGGTTTGCTGACGGGCAAGGCGTAACTGAGGATGCTGCTGTTGCAGGCGGTGCTCCAGCCGGCTATAGCGCCGCTGCTGGCGCGCCAGATAATAATCCATCGCCATCTCCAGCCGCTGTTGCTGCGACTGCAGCTGACGCAGCAGCTCAAGCTGGTTACGGCTGACGAGCTCTGCGGCGGCAGAGGGCGTTGGCGCACGTAGATCCGCCACAAAATCGGCAATGGTCACGTCAGTTTCATGGCCGACGGCGCTGACGATTGGAATGCGGCTGGCAAAAATGGCGCGCGCGACCCGCTCGTCGTTGAAGCTCCATAAATCTTCCAAGGAACCGCCGCCACGGCCGACAATCAGCACGTCGCACTCATTGCGCTGGTTGGCGATCTCAATCGCCCGGACGATCGCGGCAGGCGCATCGACGCCCTGTACCGGCGTCGGGTAGATCACCACCGGCAATGAGGGATCGCGGCGATGCAGCACCCGCAGCACATCGTGCAGCGCGGCACCGGTTGAAGAGGTAATCACACCGACCTGGCGCGCCGGGTCAGGCAGCGGTTGCTTATGCTGCGGTTCGAACAGCCCTTCGGTCGCCAGCCGGGCTTTCAGCAGTTCAAACTGCTGCTGCAGCAGACCTTCACCGGCCGGATGCATACTTTCGATAATCAGCTGATAGTCGCCGCGCGGCTCATACAGGGTAATATTGGCGCGAACCAGCACCTGCTGACCATGCTGCGGCCGGAAAGTGACGCGACGGTTACTGTTGCGGAACATCGCGCAACGCACCTGGGCACCGTCATCCTTCAGGGTGAAGTACCAGTGCCCGGAAGCGGGTTGAGTGAAGTTAGAGATCTCGGCGCTCAGCCAGACCAGGCCCATCTCTTTTTCCAGCAGCTGACGCACTGTGGTGTTAAGACGGCTGACGGTAAAAATATTGGCGACGGGTGGCAGCGACATGTGACGAAGATCAAATTCCAAATCAGCAGGTTAATTCACCGATACTACAGGGCTGCTAGCACGGATCAAGAGTTTTTCTGAAATAATGCTGGAGGCAATCGATTACGGCCTGTATAATGCCGCGGCAATATTTTATCTATTCTCATTCACCCGAGGTGGAGTATTGCCATGTTAAGAATCGCTAAAGAAGCACTCACTTTTGACGACGTTTTGCTCGTTCCTGCACACTCCACCGTCCTGCCGAATACGGCCGATCTCAGCACTCAGCTGACCAAAAATATCCGTTTAAATATTCCTATGCTCTCCGCTGCAATGGACACCGTGACCGAAGCGGGCCTGGCGATTGCGCTGGCGCAGGAAGGCGGTCTCGGCTTCATTCACAAAAACATGTCTATTGAACGCCAGGCGGATGAAGTCCGCAAGGTGAAGAAGCATGAGAGCGGCGTGGTCACTGAACCACAGACCGTACTGCCAACCACCCCACTGGCCGAAGTGAAAGCGCTGACCGAGCGTAACGGCTTCGCCGGTTATCCGGTAGTGAACCGTGACAACGAACTGGTCGGTATCATTACCGGTCGTGATGTTCGCTTTGTCACTGACCTCTCCCAGCCGGTTTCCGCGGTAATGACCCCGAAAGATCGTCTGGTGACGGTGAAAGAGGGTGAAGCGCGCGATGTGGTGCTGCACAAAATGCATGAAAAGCGCGTTGAGAAAGCGCTGGTAGTAGACGACAGCTTCCATCTGCTGGGCATGATCACCGTAAAAGATTTCCAGAAAGCCGAACGTAAACCTAACGCCTGTAAAGATGCGCAGGGACGTCTGCGCGTGGGTGCGGCGGTTGGCGCGGGCGCAGGCAACGAAGAGCGTATCGATGCTCTGGTAGCGGCCGGTGTCGACGTGCTGCTGATTGACTCCTCGCACGGTCATTCGGAAGGCGTGCTGTCACGTATTCGTGAAACCCGCGCGAAATACCCCGATCTTGAAATCGTTGGCGGCAACGTGGCGACCGGTGCCGGCGCTCTGGCGCTGGTTGAAGCGGGCGTCAGCGCAGTGAAAGTCGGTATTGGTCCTGGCTCCATCTGTACTACCCGTATCGTGACCGGTGTGGGCGTGCCGCAGATTACCGCGGTGTCTGATGCCGTTGCTGCGCTGGAAGGGACCGGTATTCCGGTGATTGCTGATGGCGGCATCCGCTTCTCAGGCGACATCGCCAAAGCGATTGCAGCGGGTGCATCCTGCGTGATGGTCGGTTCGATGCTGGCGGGTACCGAAGAATCACCGGGCGAAATCGAACTCTATCAGGGTCGTTCATTCAAATCCTATCGCGGCATGGGTTCACTGGGCGCGATGTCAAAAGGCTCATCTGACCGTTACTTCCAGACCGATAACGCGGCTGACAAACTGGTGCCGGAAGGTATCGAAGGCCGCGTTGCCTATAAAGGCCGCCTGAAAGAGATCGTACACCAGCAGATGGGCGGACTGCGCTCCTGTATGGGCCTGACCGGCTGCCCGACCATTGATGACCTGCGCACCAAAGCGGAATTTGTCCGCATCAGCGGCGCCGGCATCAACGAAAGCCACGTACACGATGTGACCATCACCAAAGAGTCACCGAACTACCGCATGGGATCGTAATCCCGTAAGATTTCCCGCCCGGCTTCAGCCGGGCGCTTTACTTTATCAAGTCACCGTTCTGGAAACCCCTCAATGACGACGGAAAATATCCATAAGCATCGCATTCTGATTCTCGATTTCGGCTCTCAATATACTCAGCTGGTGGCACGTCGCGTGCGCGAACTGGGTGTCTACTGTGAACTCTGGGCATGGGACGTCACCGAAGAGCAGATTCGCCAGTTCAATCCGAGCGGCATCATCCTCTCCGGTGGACCGGAAAGCACCACCGAGCTGAACAGTCCGCGTGCGCCTGAATATGTCTTCAGCGCCGGTGTGCCGGTGCTGGGTGTCTGCTACGGTATGCAGACCATGGCGATGCAGTTGGGCGGCAAAGTCTCCGGTTCCAGCGAGCGTGAGTTTGGTTATGCTCAGGTTGAAGTGACCACGCCAAGTGCGCTGGTGCGCGGTATTGAAGACGCGATCAGCGCTGCTGGTAAACCGCTGCTGGATGTCTGGATGAGCCACGGCGACAAAGTGACCGCCATTCCGGACGACTTCGTCACCGTTGCCAGCACCGAAACCTGTCCGTTTGCCATCATGGCCAACGAAGAGAAGCGTTTCTACGGCGTGCAGTTCCACCCGGAAGTGACGCATACCCGTCAGGGCCTGCGGATGCTTGAACGTTTCATTATCGACATCTGCGAATGTGAAGCGCTGTGGACGCCAGCTAAAATCATCGAAGATGCGGTTGAGCGCCTGCGTGAGCAGGTCGGCAACGATAAAGTAATCCTTGGCCTGTCCGGCGGCGTTGACTCCTCCGTGACGGCGATGCTGCTGCATCGCGCCATTGGCGATCGCCTGACCTGTGTGTTCGTGGATAACGGTCTGCTGCGCCTGAACGAAGCACAACAGGTGATGGATATGTTTGGCGACCACTTCGGTCTCAACATCATCCATGTGCCGGCTGAGATGCGTTTCCTGGATGCGCTGGCGGGGATTGATGAACCTGAAGCCAAGCGTAAAACCATCGGTCGCGTCTTTGTGGAAGTCTTTGACGAAGAAGCGCTGAAACTGCAGGACGTTAAGTGGCTGGCGCAAGGCACCATCTATCCAGATGTGATTGAGTCGGCGGCTTCTGCCACCGGTAAAGCACACGTCATCAAATCGCACCATAACGTCGGTGGCCTGCCGAAAGAGATGAAGATGGGCCTGGTTGAGCCGCTGAAAGAGCTGTTCAAAGACGAAGTGCGTAAGATCGGTCTGGAGCTGGGCCTGCCGTACGATATGCTCTACCGCCATCCATTCCCGGGCCCGGGTCTGGGCGTGCGTGTACTGGGCGAAGTGAAGAAAGAGTATTGCGACCTGCTGCGCCGTGCCGATGCGATCTTTATCGAAGAGCTGCATAAAGCGGATCTCTACAACAAAGTCAGCCAGGCCTTCACCGTCTTCCTGCCAGTACGTTCAGTGGGTGTAATGGGCGATGGTCGTAAATATGACTGGGTTGTCTCGCTGCGTGCGGTGGAAACCATCGACTTTATGACCGCACACTGGGCGCATCTGCCGTATGATTTCCTCGGCCGCGTCTCTAACCGCATCATCAATGAAGTCAATGGTATTTCCCGCGTGGTGTATGACATCAGCGGTAAGCCACCGGCGACCATCGAGTGGGAATGATTTAACGTATGGCAACAGCCTGAACGTAAAAGCAGTAAAGTACTTCTAAGCCCGCGTAACTGCGGGCTTTTTGTTTTTATGTCTGGCACTTTCTGGCAGCTTTACATATCGTCATGCACCGCATTTATATATCATGGTATGAGTATTTAATGAGCTAAATGCCATGCTTACTAAGTTAATGTGTCATCGTAGCACGTATATTTGTAAATCTTATGACAAGGCCGGTTTGGTTGAATTTCTCGTGAGGCGAAAGTGCTTTTCTGAACATGTTTTTTAAAGGGAATACATGCTGACTGATTGCATGCTATGCAACTTCTACCGAAAATAAACGCTATACGGCGAAGGAGAAAATTTTCCGATAAGCAATTAAATGTGGTTAGAATAGGGCGAAGTTGGCCGATTTTGAACGTCCGATAAAACCTTCTATAGTTGAGCATCGTGGCCGTTTTTAGTACAGAATAAATTGCGTTTATGTACATTTATGCCAGATGTTTGCTCTTCCAAGCTTTAAAGAACAACTATATTTTATAGCCAGGGTACTAAGTAGACTTGGCGTAGTGCAATGTGATATGATGATTTTAAGTATTTATCTTAAGAGATTTGCAATGAAGAAAAAAATTTTGAAACAGTATTTCACTGATGCCAATGATATAAAATGTTTAATGTGTCAGCTTTTAGGGAATGTTACAGGTTTGTCAGTGCTTGAACCCAGCGTAGGTTATGGAGCATTTCTCTCTGGTCTTATCGGTAGCCCGATAAAAATTGATGCAGTTGATATTGATAGCGATGCGTTAGAGATTACAAAAGAAAAATTTGGTCACCTTGAACTCACCCTGCATCATAAAGATTTCATAAAAATATTTGATAATGAAATTCCCGATGAAGTTGATGCGATATGCAAAAGTTATTATGATGCAGTGATCTCAAATCCTCCATATGGATTATATTTTGATTTAGAGTACAGGCGCCAGCTCAAAAAGAAATACCCGAATTTCTATGTAAAAGAATCGTATGGCTTATTTTTTATGTTAGCAATTCTTCGGCTAAAAGAGAATGGGCGTTACGTATTTCTTGTTCCGGATACCTTTCTTACAAGCATTTCTCATAAGCCGCTTAGAGAATTCATTATAAAAAATGCTGCGCCTTCACATATTATAAGATTCCCTTCGAAGAGATTTGAAACTGTAAATTTTGCTTATGGGAACTTGTGCATAATTGCAGGTAATAGAAAAAAACTAGAAGAGCTTGATACTGTTTATTGGAGTGACTTATTCCACAATGAAAATTCTCTGAACTTAAAGACCGTTTTTCAATCAAGTGTGGCTGCTAAAAAGATTATACAGCAAGTCTCCACGGGATGGAACTCGGGCATGCTAGGTGAGGATACAAAATATTTTGCTGATCATATCTTGCTTGGAGATTTAGCAGAATGTCGCACGGGTATTTACACTGGTGACAATCAAAGATTTATTGGGTTTGATCCTGCTCGCGTGACGCGTAGGATTAATGGACATCCCATTGAATGGGGGCAAGTAAAATGCGAAGAACTTACTGTAGAAGAAATGGAATCAGGCATCAAAGATGGAAATGATTATGTACCATTGATTCGTGGAGGGCACAGGCAACCATTTGAACAGCCTTCGTCAGCCGTACATTGGAGCGTGGAATCCGTATGTTTTTATAAAACGAATAAAAAAGCTCGTCTGCAAAACGCCAGCTACTATTTCCGGCGTGGCATTTCTGTTCCTATGGTTTCAACCCGGCGAATTTCTGCTGCTATTATGGAAAACGCTGTATTTGATCAAGGCGTCGTTGGAGTTTTCCCAAAGGCAGAGAGAGATATTTCTTTTCTTCTTATCTATTTGAATTCATCACTTGCTTCTCGTAGAATTAAAGAAATTACTAATGGCAGTGCTAATAATTCAGCTAATTATTTAAAGCGTCTGCCTGTGCCTAAGCTAACAGATGAACAATATAAGGCTGCGGCAGAAATTTATGAAAATGCTAAAAATAATAAATCCCTGCCGCAAGAGGTTTGCGATGATTTTATAGGAGCAATTGATCCATTACCATTCTAAGTAAGAGCGAAGATCTGTCGTTTGTTGCGATAGATGAGTTTTAAAGTCTTCGGAAAGATCGTTCTCCCAATCTATAATCTCTCGCCGAACTTGCTGAATGCCAGCTCCGGTAAGTTCGGCGATAAGGTTATAAGCATTATCGCCCGTATGGACTTCCCATAATCCAATCTTTTCTAAAACTTTAAGATAGTTGTTATTTGCAGACTGCCTGACGAGTAACAGCAGGCGGGTATTCAAATTCCAAAGTTTATATGCTCGCCCTACTGTCTGCAATCGTAGCATATTTCCTTTTTCATTAGAGCCAAACCCACTTTTGAAATCAATAACATGGGGGACTCCATCAACCTCGAACACTTCATCCTCTTTCATATTGATGTCACCGATGATGTCAAACAGAATGTCTATATCTTTTTGTAGTTCATTTTTAAGCGGGTGGTCACCAATGTTAAGGTCTAAACGCGTTCTAAGTGTTCTTCTTACGTCATCAAAGTGTGGGTGATTATAGCGATGCACGTTTACCCGATTCGGAAAGTTCCAGGCAGCAGAGCAGAAACCTTCCCATAATTCACCTACTCGCCGGGAAAATGCCATATATTCATAGGGCCAAACCTTATTCCTGTATTCTAGGCTTGCTACTGAATAGCAGTATTGCAGTACTAATGAGGCATTTGTTCTATCCCCTACTGGCAATGAAGCGATCCAATTAATCCAGTTGTTTCTTATTTGCCCGGCAAGGGAATTAACCGCTTGTGCCTTTTTTTGATATTCTAAATTGCAGGAGTCAATTTGGATTACTGCTGGATAAAGTTGATTATGGAAATTGTCCAGTATACTATTTTTTAATTCCATAAGAGCTAATGTCACTTATTAGTTCCTTATATATTTTTAAACAAATCTGAAAGCGAAACACCCAGCGCTTGAGCCAGACGGTGTATATTTTTTAATGCCGGATTTCGTTCTCCGCGCTCAATTCCTCCGACGTAAGTTCGATCTAGGTCACACAAGTTAGCGAGTTGTTCTTGTGAAAGCCCCGCACTCAGGCGCAGGAAACGTATTCTCTTACCAAAGCTTTTGCAAACTGTATTTTCCACACTTATGCCTAGAGGTTTTTAATGTTTAACACTTTTGCAGGGTGATGCTTATAAGTCTACGGACTATAAGTACCATCCTGCAAAGGTGTTGAGATTTTCAGCGTAAGCTTATGCTTCTGCTATTGGTTTAAGGCACATGACATAGTAGTGATTTTTTTGTTGAAATTGAAATGTTGCCTGAGTAATGGGGTAGTTTTTTATATGTTAATCGATAGGATGATATTTTTAATTATTTAGGTTTTGGTGCGAGTCAACTTTATAATAGCAAGCTTTGCTCAATATTCCTTATGCAAAAAGAAAAAGTAACATAATACAAAAATAATCCGTAGCGCATACAGTACTGTTACGATAAATGTTCTCCTTAAATGCAGTTAATACTGCAAATAAATGAAATCATCTATAGCCGGTGCAAGTAAAACGAGTTGTTAATATTAGTGTTTTTTTATGAGCTCAATTTTATTAATAAATTCGGTTTAAATGTTATCAAATTTATCATTTTTTAACTTCTGCTTTAAGCGAGGTTTTTGGGCTATTCCAAATGTGGGGCTAATTCTTTTTATGAACACAGTTTTCGGGGCTGTATTCGTCATATTGAGAGATCCGGAGCTGTGTGTGTGATAAATATGAATAGTGACTGGGTTTTAGTTTGAAATCGGATAGAGTCGCATTAGTCACATTAAGGAAATATTCGTTTATAAAAAAGTAGGCATGTAGCACTAAAGTGGTAAGGAGTATTACTTTTCTTTGGGTTAATATATTAAATGATTTTTTAATACTGTATTTAATGATTTTATAATCATAGGTTTTTTTATTCATTATTAATAATAGATCTTGAGTAAGTCGCTACCCACCGCCTGAATCCTGAGTAACTGAAGCCCGCCTTACCGCGGGCTTTTTACTGGCTGTTAACAGGCAGGCCATTCTGTTCTCCGTTTTAACCTTTCAGCGCATCCATACCCGCCGCTGGCGGTTTTCTGTTCACTTTGCCGCAAATTGCGCTATCCTGCTCTGCAGTAGAGAGACGTGCGTCCGCTTTGCCGTCCGCCTTTACCCGCCGCTTTCACCGATCGTTCGTATCCCAAAGCCGCCCCTTATTGAATCCGTCTGCTAATCAGGCGTTGCCACTATTGTCACCAGGAATGTTGTCATGCTCTCACTTAAAGTGTTCAGCCTGTTTTTTGTTGCCGTCTTACTGTTATCGCTGGGTGCCAGCATCGCGCAGGCGACCCGCCACAGCGATAACAATGAAAAGGGTGGCTGGTGGTCGGCTCGTCGTGATTCGGCCGGGATAGCCCCCGATCCGCGCGCCATAGCCAACCTGGCGATAGTGCAGGTCTATGCCGCGCCGACCTACGGCTGGAAAGGCGCGGTGGCGGTTCATCCGTGGATCATCTTTAAACGCGCTGGCGAAAGTCGTTATAACCGTTATGAAGTGATTAGCTGGGGCAGCGGCGATAAAGTCCGCCGCAACACCAATATTCCGGATGGTTACTGGTATGGCGCGAAACCGCGGTTGCTGGTGGAGCATCGCGGTCCGGCGGCGGAAGCGATGATTCCGCAGATTGAAGCGGCAATTAAATCTTACCCGTGGCCGACCACCTATTACGCCTGGCCAGGCCCCAACAGTAATACCTTTCTGGCGCATATCGGCCGGGAAGTGCCGGCACTGAAACTCGATCTGCCCGCTAATGCGCTGGGCAAAGATTACCGGCCGTTGTGGCGTCCGATTGGGTTACCGCCATCGGGACGCGGATTACAGGTGTCGATTCTGGGCGTAGCGGGTGTGACGCTCGGCGCTGAAGAGGGCTTTGAAGTGAATCTGCTGGGCTTAAATATGGGGCTGGATTTCACGCCTTTCCGGCTGCGTCTGCCGTTTATCGGCGGCCTCGGTCACGACAACCTTCAGCAGGATAAGCCGTAATAGTCTGGCCCCTTAACCGGGGCCAGTTTTATCAGCAGACGCCGAAGTCGCCTTCTTCGTGATACAGATTCATGCTATCCGCCTTGACTTCAATCTCATTTTTGGTCGCATCGTCAATGCGTGCACACCACAGGGTATCGCCTTCAACCCGCAGCACCTGCATCTTTGGACCGCCGGTCTTTGACTGGACAAAATCATCAGCTTTAAACATGTTGCCTCCATAGAGTGTTTTTATTCTGGTCGCGTAAATCCACAGTTGATGATTTTTTGCGTGCCGTTTTCCAGTTTATACCCTGACTGTTTTACCGCGAGAAAAAGTCTGCCCATGCTGAGCCGCATAACATCTATTTTATCAGTTGTCAGTTGACAACTGGCGGGTTTCACGTCAGGCTGAGAGGCTCAGATGGTCAGAAAGCGACATCCCAATAAAGAGATTGAATCGGCTTTATGTTACGCAGAATCCCATGGATGGCGGGTGGTGCCGGGCGGCCATCATGCGTGGGGCAAAATGTACTGCCCGAAAAAACTGATGACCTGTCGGTGTGGCGAGTTTTGCCTGACCTGCATCTGGAGTACGCCGAAGAGTGCGCAAAACCATGCCAATGCCCTGCGGCGCGTGGTTGATCATTGTCACACTCTTACGGCCTGACACAGCAAAAGGAGCGGCTCATGGAATACCGTTTTACTCTACGATTTAGTCTGCCAGCGGATCATGCCACGCAGGATGAGATGCTGGAGAATCTGGCAATGGCGGGCTGTGATGATGCGCTGGTCGGGCTTGGCGTTCCCGGCAGAATTGCGCTGGAGTTTAGCCGTGAGGCCTCTTCTGCCAGTGAGGCACTGAAACGCGCAGAGGAAGAGGTCATGAGCGCGATTCCCGGCGCGATACTGGCGGAAGCGGCACCCGATTTTGTCGGGCTGACGGATGTGGCGGAACTCACCGGTATGTCACGCCAGAATATGCGTAAACTGATGCTCAGCCAGCGTCCGCCGTTTCCGCTGCCGGTGCATGACGGCAAAACTGCAATCTGGCATCTGGACGATGTGCTGGCGTGGTTAAGCCAGCGCGGCACTTATGCGCTGCCATCTGCCATCGGTGAGCTGGCGCAGGTGACGCGCCAGCGCAATCTCAGGCGGGCATTACAACGCCGCGAAGGCCGCGCCTGAGGCTCAGTGCGGCAGCAGGAACAGCGTCGCCAGCCCCAGAAAGATGAAGAAGCCGCCGGTGTCGGTGATAGCGGTAATCAATACGCTGGAGCCGACGGCGGGATCGCGCTTCATTTTGGTCATCACCAGCGGCACCAGAACCCCCATCAGCGCCGCCAGCAGCAGATTCAGCGCCATTGCCAGCATCATCACGCCGCCCAGCGCCAGGTTGTCATACATCAGCCAGGTGATGCCGCCCATAATGCCGCCCCAGAACAGGCCGTTGATCAGTGCCACGCCCAGTTCACGGACAATCAGGAACGAGAAGTTTCCCGGTTCAACCTGATGCAGCGCCAGCGCACGCACAATCATGGTGATGGTCTGGTTACCGGTGTTGCCGCCAATGCCCGCGACAATCGGCATCAGGGTGGCGAGCGCCACAATTTGCGAAATGGTGCCTTCAAACAGCCCGATGACCCGTGAAGCGATAAAGGCGGTGCAGAGATTAATCGCCAGCCATGCCCAGCGCTTGCGCACCGACTTACGCACCGGGGCGAACACATCCTCTTCCTGACTGATACCGCCCATCTTACGAATGTTGCTTTCGTTTTCGGCGTTGACCAAATCGATGATGTCTTCAATGGTGATACGGCCAATCAGCCGGCCTTTTGCATCGGTGACCGCGGCGGAGATCAGGTTATAACGTTCAAAGGCGCTGGCGGCGTCTTCGGCTTTATCGTTGAGCTGGAAGGTCGTAGGGCGGGCATTCATCACCTCGCTGACCAGCGTTTTCGGCTTGTTCAGCAGGATGTCAGTCAGCATCAGTTCGCCCAGCAGCAGATTATCATCATTGGTGATGAAGATTTTATCGGTGCCGCCCGGCATGCTTTTATGCTTACGCAGGTAACGCTGTACCGTGGCCAGCGTCACGTCGTCGCGCACCGTCAGGATATTGAAATCCATCACCCGGCCAACGCGGTCGCGGTCAAACTCCACCACGCTCAGCATCCGGGCGCGCAGGCCCGGCTCCACCGACGCCAGCAGGCGACCGGTCAGGTCACGCGGCAGATAGCGTGCCAGCCATACCTGATCGTCGATATCCAGCGGTTCGATGGCGCGCAGAATATCGCGGTCGCTCATCTCTTCGGTCAGGCTGGCCCAGACGGTTTCCGAGGCTTCTACCAGCACCAGGCCGCGTCGTTCGTTCGGCACCAGCCGCCACAGCGCCTGACGTTCTTCTTCCGGTAAGGCTTCGAGGATATCGGCAAGGTCAGCCGCGTGCAGCTGAAGGATATCCTGTTCCAGCGCGTCACGCTGGGTCGCATTTTCACGTTGCTGTTCAGGGCTGAGGTCACTGGCTTTATCCAGCAACGCATCAACCAGATCGTGCTCATTGAGCAGCAGCGTCAGAATGCGATGACGTATTTCACTTAAACGTTGAGAGTGTGAGGCAGACACGTTGAATCCCTTTAGTCTGAAAGCACCAGCACGAAGTGTAGCGTTTCGCCTGAAAAAGGGATGCAAAAAATGGCGCAGTCAACCGGACGGCGTGGCAGTTTTTTCAGGCGAATAAGTCGTGTTCGCTAACGCGTATCGCCAGAACTGACGGCAACCGGTTCAGGCAGCGATTTTTGTTGCTGGTGATGTTCGAAAGCAGCAGGCAGGATAAAAATCAGGCGGCTAAACAAAATGATAAAGCTGATCAGCAACACGATGCGGGTCATGGTGCCGGTTTTTTGACGTCTTCGGGGAGAAATAGCGCTGTTCACGCGGGGTGGTTCCTGTAATGACCCATGCTGGGCGACTGCAATATTTAGTCACAGTCGCCAGATGAAATCAATCGCTGTTGAAAAAAACAGCAGACAAAGATCAGTAGCTGGCTTTCTGCGCCAGCAGAGTAGCGAAGCGGCAGGTGATGCGGTTGCCGTTTTCATCTTTACGGTGCAGCTGGCCGGGATGTTCGTTGTACTTCACGATGTGCCAGTTACGGTAGTAATGGCTGAGCTCACCCGATTTAAACGCAAAGGTAAAGTCGCCAGGGCAGGGCATATCGTCGGTGTTCATCGCCGCCACGATCAGGTTGTAGCCATCTCTCACCGTACAGGCCTGCATATCGGCAATCAGCTGCGGAATGGCCTGCGGCTGCAGGAACATCATCACCACGGTCGACAGCACAAAATCATAGCCGCCATTAAAGCGCGTGTTGTTCAGATCGCGTTGCTCGGTGTGGATACCGCTCAGGCCTTCGCGCCCGATGATATCGTGCAGGCGTGCCAGACTCTGCGGATTGTGATCCCAGGCAGTTACCTCGAAACCCTGCTGATTAAGAAACAGCGTATTACGACCGCCGCCACAGCCGAGATCGAGCGCCTTACCGACGTTGAGCATCGGCAGCGCGGCAACCACTTCAGAGTGCGGCGGCGTCAGGCCGTAGGTTTCGGCGAAATAGTTTTCGTCACGCAGACGTTCGGTTTGTTGTGTCATGGTTATCAGTTCAGTTGGATGGGCGCCAGACGCCCACGTTATCAGGCTTCTTCGAGAATCAGTTTCCATCCGGTAACATCATTCCAGTACCCCTGTTCGCGCTCAAGATCGAGCTGGACCAGCGTGTTCTGGCTGAAGTAACCCGTCGGGAATATCAGCGTCCAGTGGCCGTCATCGCATTTCAGGACCAGCGTATCTGGCCTGGTGGTAGCCTGGCGCTGATTGTTCAGCAGGGTACCCAGACGCAACAGGAAGATCAGCGGCACGAACTGCTTTTTCTTAAACAGCGTCACCCGTGGCAGCTCATCGATCTTCACCGCTTTACGGTGGAATCTTACCAGTGCCGCCAGCAGCATTTGCTGATCCTGGTTAAAGCCCGGCATATTGGTGTTTTGCAGGATATAGGCGGAGTGGCGCTGCAGGCCGCTATGGTTAATGGTCAGCCCGACTTCATGCAGCATCGCCGCCCACTTCAGCAGCGCCGCCAGCTGCGGGTTCGCCAGTTTCGGATTCTGATCGCGCCATTGCAGATAGAGCTGTTCGGTGGTGTCGAGCACGCGACGCGCCTGATCGCTGTCGATGGCGTAATGATTCGCCAGACTCTGCGCGGTGCGGCTGCGGATATCCTGATGCCGGAAACGGCCTTCCATTTCATACAGCACGCCTTCACGCAGCGCGCCATCAGAGAGGCGCAGCTCGCGAATCGCCAGGGCGTCGAACACCCCACACAGAATCGCCAGACCCGGTACAAATACCCCTTTGCGCTCTTCCGACAGGCCGGGCAGACTCAGCGCGGCAAACGACTTATGTTTGATCACTTCGTCATACAGTTTGTCGAGACGCTCAGGGGTAATCAGCTTCTCTTTCTCATCCATCGCCTGCAGCACTTCGCAGGCGGCCTTGATGGTACCGGAGGCTCCCAGCGCATATTGCCAGCCGTGCAGGCGGTACTGCCACGCCAGCGTCTCCAGTTTTTGCGCTGCCGCTAAGCGGGCACGACGGAAATTTTCGCGGCTGATTTCGCCGTTAGGGAAATAGAGCTGGGCGAAACTGACGCAACCCATGCGGCGGCTTTCCACCAGCTGCGGCTCAAAATCCTCGCCAATCACCAGTTCGGTTGAACCGCCGCCGATGTCGATCACCAGCTTGCGGCCTTTCTCCGGCTGAGTATGTTCCACGCCCATAAAGATCAGACGCGCCTCTTCATGGCCCGAAATCACCTCAATCGGGTAGGGGATCACCTCGGCGGCACGCTGCAAAAAGGTCTCGGCGTTAACCGCCTGACGCAGCGTATGGGTGCCGACAATGGTGACGTTGCTGGGGCTGAATCCCTGCAGGCGCTCCGCGAACAGCGCCAGGCAGGTTAATCCCCGCTCCATCGCCTCTTCGCTCAGGCGATTGTTGGCATCCAGCCCGTCAGCCAGATGGACGCGCTGTTTAAGGCGACCTAATACCTGCATCGCGCCATCCACCACCCGGGCGATGACCATGTGGAAGCTGTTCGATCCGAGGTCGATCGCCGCAAACTCCTGGGGTTTTGGCGTACTTTTATGGGAAATTGGCATAGGATTTATTCAGGTTGTTCCAGGTTCTTGATGTAATCATAAATGGCCAGCTGCGATCGCACTTTGCGACGATTGCCGCGCTGGACGTAATGGTTACTCAACTCTTTATCGACGATGCGGGCTTTTACCGTATCACTTAACTGAATAGCAATAATGTCGAGTATGCGCTGCTTAATGCGTGGATCGAGAATCGCCACCGCCACTTCGATGCGGTAATCAATGTTACGCGTCATCCAGTCAGCCGAGGAGAGGAACACCTTTTTATCGCCGCCATTGTCAAAAATATAGACGCGATCGTGTTCCAGATAACGGTCAACGATACTGATGACACGAATATTTTCACTGATCCCAGGCAAGTCGGGGATCAATGAGCACATGCCGCGTACCAGAAGATTGACCTTAACCCCCACGCTGGAGGCTGTATAAAGCCGGTCAACCAGTCCTTTGTCCACCAGATTGTTAATTTTCAGAGTAATGCCGGACGGCTTTTTCTGCTGCGCATTGGCAATTTCGGTATCGATCAACTCATACAGCATCCGGCGCGAGTTTTGCGGCGACACCATCAGATGATCGAAGGTGACCGGGCGGTAAGGGTTCTCAATAAAGTTAAACACCCGACGCACTTCGTTGGTGATACGCGCATCGGCAGTCAGTAACGAGTAATCGGTATAGAGACGGGCGGTTTTCTCATTGAAGTTACCGGTACCGATATGCGCGTAACGCACAATCTCTTCTCCCTCACGACGGGAGATCAGGAACAGTTTGGCGTGGATCTTCAGCCCGGGCGCAGAAAAAATGACGTGGACGCCCGCTTCGGTCAGGCGTTTAGCCCAGTAGATGTTCGCCTCTTCATCAAAGCGCGCCTGCAGCTCGACCACCACCGTGACTTTTTTGCCGTTATAGGCGGCATGAATCATCGCATCCATGATGCGTGAGTGTTTGGCGACGCGATAGATATTGATCTTGATCGCCAGCACGCTGGGGTCAAACGACGCCTGACGCAGCAGCTCCAGCACATGTTCAAAGGTATGGTAAGGATAGTAGAGCAGCACGTCGCGATCGCGAATCGCATCAAAGCCGTTGCGGAAGCCGTCGAAGCCGATATGGCGAATCTGCGGCAGCGGCCGGTTCACCAGGTTGTTTTTGCCGACGTTCGGGAAGCCGATGAAGTCTTTAAAGTTGTGATAGCGACCGCCGGGCAATATCGAGTCGAAGTTGGAAATGGAGAGCTTATGACACAGCAACTCAACCATCGAATCCGGCATATCACGCTGATAGACGAAGCGCACCGGCTCAGCGGTCAGGCGCTGCTTCAGGCTGGAGGACATCAGCTCCAGCAGGCTTGATTCCATCTCCGTCACCAGATCGTACTCGGCGTCACGCGTCATTTTCATTGAGTAGGCGTTGAGCGCGTCGTAGTCGTAGAAGCCTTTAAAAATGTCGTCCAGGCAGTAACGTAGAATGTTATCCAGCAGGATCATCGGCTTACGGCGGCGCGGTGGCTCAGCCGGCAGATTAATGAAGCGCGGCACTTTATCAGACGGGATCTCCAGCAGCGCATAACGAATGTTATCGCCGCGAATAATTTCCACCGCCAGATAGGTGTAATCGTCTTTCAGAAATTCGGTCAGGTCCGTTTCATGGGTGATCAGAATCGGCGAGATGTGCTGACGCAGTTCATGCTTGAAATAGTGGCGCAGCCAGGCCTGCTGATTCGGCGACAGCTGACGTTCGTTAATCAGGAAGATCTGATTACGCGCCATCTCCAGCAGCAGATCGTTATACAGCGCGTCAAACTCCTGGTCAGACTTGAGAACCCGCTGCTGGATCTTCTTAAACAGATGGCGTGGCGTACTGGCGGAACCCTGCTCTTCACCGATCAGAATGCGGCGTTTCAGGTCGGCGAAACGCACCTTATAGAACTCATCAAGGTTATTGGAGTAAATGCCGAGAAAACGCATCCGCTCAATCAGCGGATTACTTTTGTCCGCCGCTTCCTGCAAAACCCGTTCATTAAAGGATAACCAGCTTAATTCTTTTTCAATATAAAGCTTTACCTGACCCATTCTCACTCCATATAGCGGTTGCAGGACTGAAGATCCAGTGTCCACGATCATTATGGCGAGAGTATGGCAGCGTTGTCCAACGTCAATAGTTGTCTTATCAACCGGCTACGGGCAACATAGCGGCTTGTTTTAGCCTGCTACCGGAACCGCATGAGCGTAAACCACATCCCCGTCCAGTTTAGCGACCGAAAGCGTCGTGCCGTTGACCGTCTGACGCGGCGACTGGTCACGTCCTGTGGCGTTGCGATTCTGCTGCTGATGCTATTGCTGTTTTGCTGGCTGATTGGCGTGGTGTTACCGCTGTTTAGCGCACCACAGCTTCACATCGCCAGTCAGCAGCAGTTATGGGATCGCGCACCGGCGTTAGCGCTCGGCAATGATGGCAGCACCGGCTGGCGCATCAGTGAACGCGGGGCAGCACGGTTTATTCCGCTGAATGGCCAGCCGGCAGAACCGGCGCTGGCCTTATCGCCGGCACCGCAACAGGTGGTGCGCAGCGCTGACGGTCAGACGCTGCTGCTTAATCTGCAGGGCGCGCTGATGCTGATGCAGCCGACGGCGCAACAGCAGTGGCGTTTTCCGCTGGGCGATAAACCGTTTCATCTGCCACAGGGCGCGGTGACAAAAATGGCGCTGGCGACCCGCCATGCGGGTCAGTGGCGTATCGCCGCGCTGACCGATGCCGGACTGACGGTGCTGACGCTCGGCACCGATCAGCAGGCCGCCACCATTGACCTGCCGCAACAGCACCTGGATCTGCTGGCCCTTTCCCCGGCGGGCGATCTGCTCTATACCACCGAAGGCAACGTGCTGCGCGTCTGGCAACTCAATGATGATCAGGCGCTGTTGCGTGAAACCCAGACGCTGCCGCAGCGTCCGCAAAGCCTGCATCTGCTGGTGGGCGGAAAAAGCCTGCTGATTCAGGATCAGAATGGCATTACCCAGTGGTTTGCCATCGCCAGCCCGCAGGGTCCGCGGCTGCAACGCATCCGTACCTTTAGCCACAGTGACGGACCGGCGATTGTCATCACCGAATCGCAGCGTCGGGTATTTGCCACTCTGAGTGAAAGCGGCCTGCTGCGGCTGTTCGCCAGCAAGCAGGATGGGCCTGTTCTGCAACGCCAGCTGGCGCCAGGCATTCTCGACGCGCAGTTTTCGCCGCGTGGCGACACGCTGTTGATTGAACGGTCGGGCAGCTGGCAAACCCTGCGGCTGGATAACCCGTGGCCGGATGTCACCTGGCGTAACTTCTGGCAGAAAATCTGGTACGAAAACTACCCGAAACCGGACTATATCTGGCAATCGACGGCGGCAGGCGACAGCTATCAGGGCAAGTTCAGCCTGGTACCGATGGTGGTGGGTACGCTGAAAGCCGCCAGTTTAGCGCTGCTGTTTGCGACGCCGCTGGCGCTGGCGGCAGCCATGTATACCGCATTCTTTATGGCGCCGGGCCTGCGCCGCTGGGTTAAACCGGCTATCGAAATGATGGGCGCGCTGCCGAGTGTGGTGGTGGGCCTGATTGCCGGTGTCTGGCTGGCCCCGCACATCAGTCAGGCGCTGGTTGGTGTGCTGTTACTGCCGCTGACGCTGGCGGGCAGTTTGTTGCTGTGCGGTGTGCTCAGCGCACGTTTGCCACCGCGCTGGCGACAGCCGGGCCGCGAAGTGCTGATTCTGCTGCCGCTGTTGCTGCTGGTCACCTTACTGACGCTGTGGCTGCCGACGCTGTTTATTCCCGACGCGGGCGACTGGCTGCCGCATTACGAACAGCGCAACCTGCTGGTGGCGGCGCTGGCGATGGGCTTTGCGCTGGTGCCGCTGATTTTTACGCTCTCTGAAGATGCGCTGTTCAGCGTGCCCGCGGCGCTGGGGCAGGGATCGCTGGCGCTGGGGGCAACACCCTGGCAAACCCTGACCCGCGTGGTGCTGCCTGGCGCCTCCGCCGGGATCTTCGCTGCCCTGATGATCGGCCTGGGGCGTGCAGTGGGAGAAACCATGATTCTGCTGATGGCCACCGGCAACACGCCGCAAACTGAAGGCGGATTGTTCAGCGGGCTGCGCGCCCTGTCGGCCAATATCGCCATTGAAATGCCGGAAGCGGCCGCCGGCAGCGCGCATTATCGCATTCTGTTTCTCAGCGCCCTGATGCTGCTGCTGTTCACGCTGGTGATCAATACCGTAGCAGAGCTGATCCGTCAGCGGCTGCGCCAGCGCTACAGTCAGCAAGAGGAGCAGGTATGAAGGTGATGCGACAGAACGATCGCTGGCGCTGGCTAACCGCCGGTGCGGTGGCGGTCTGCCTGCTGGCCTTTACGCTGCTGATTGGGCTGCTGGCCTGGCAGGGCGTCCGGGCCTTCTGGCCGCAGCGGGTTGATCTCTACAGTTTCAGCCAGCCCGATGGGCGCGAGGTGCGGCTGCTGGGTGAAACGCTTGAGCATCAGCCACGCTTTCCGGCTCCGGCGGATGAGCAGGGCAACAGCGGCGGACAGGTGCATCGTTATCTGATTAAAACCGGCAATCGCGACTGGGATGCGCCCGATTTCCGCGTGGTCTATAGCCGGCAAGCAGCCAGCGTCAGCCAGCCAAAAGCAATCATGGTGCTACAGCGCCGCAGTCACGGCCAGGCTTACGGCTGGTTTGTTGGCCTGCGTGAGGATAATGACGTCTTAACCGCTCAGGACCCCGACGCGCTGCTGCATCAGCGGCTGGCGCAGGTGCAACTGCTGCTGCGGCAGGCCAACCAGATTCGACGGGTTGAGATGGCACGCGTTAACAGCCAGCGCGAGCAACTCGACGAGCAGGCCGCAAAACAACGCGCCGCCGGGCATTTTGACCTTCAGACCGAGTCGGAATACCAGGCGAATCAGGCGGCATTGCAGCGCCGCTTCGATCAACTCAGTGAGACGCTGGCCAGCCTGCAACAGCAGAGCCTGCGCGACGTGCTGATCCTGCGGGATGTGCACGGCATCGATCACGCCATTCCGTTAACGGAAATTGTTGATAGCTGGAAACCCAACGCAATGACGGCAGGCGAAAAAACGGTGCATTTCCTGCATCAGCTGTGGCGTTTCGTCAGCGACTCACCGGCAGATGGTGAAAGCGAATCGGGGGCTTTTCCGGCGATTTTTGGCACCGTGCTGATGGTGTTGCTGATGTCGATTGTGGTGATGCCGCTGGGGGTGATCGCTGCAATCTGGCTGCATGAATATGCCGGACGCAATGCCCTGACGCGGCTGGTGCGGATTGCGGTGGTCAATCTGGCCGGGGTGCCGTCGATTGTCTATGGCGTCTTTGGCCTGGGCTTTTTTGTCTGGCTGGTCGGCGGCACGATCGATCAGCTGTTCTTCGCCAGCGCGCTGCCTAATCCGACCTTTGGTACGCCGGGCCTGCTGTGGGCGGCGTTAACTCTGGCGCTACTGACGCTGCCGGTGGTGATCGTGGCGACGGAAGAGGGACTCTCGCGCATTCCCAACACGCTGCGTCAGGGATCGCTGGCGCTGGGTGCCACTCAGGCGGAAACCTTATGGCATGTGGTGCTGCCGCTGGCGGTCCCGGCCATGCTGACCGGATTGATCCTTGCGGTGGCACGAGCGGCGGGCGAAACCGCGCCGCTGATGCTGGTCGGGGTGGTGAAGATGGTGCCGGAATTACCGATCGACGCGGTGTTCCCCTATCTGCATCTGGACCGCAAATTTATGCATCTTGGCTTCCAGATTTACGATCTGGCGTTTCAGAGCCCGAATATTGAAGCTGACCGGCCGCTGGTGTTCGCCACTGCGCTGCTACTGGTGCTGATTATTCTGTCGCTCAATTTGCTGGCGATGAGCCTGCGTCACCGTCTGCGTGAACGCTATCGCCTTATGACTCAATAACAGGCTATGACTATGACGCCCGACACTGACATTGCGCTCACCGTGAATCATCTCTCGCTGTGGTACGGCGAGCGCCAGGCGCTGCAGGATATTTCCCTGCAGGTGCCGAAGAACCGCATTACCGCGCTGATCGGGCCATCGGGCTGCGGCAAATCGACCCTGCTGCGCTGCTTCAATCGGATGAACGATGTGATCGATCACTGCCGGGTCGAGGGTGAAGTGCTGCTGGGTGGGTTGCCGATCATGCGGCCGGATCAGGATCTTTCTGCACTGCGTCGGCGGGTTGGCATGGTGTTTCAGCGGCCCAATCCGTTTCCCAAGTCGATCTATGAAAACGTGGTATATGGCCTGCGGTTGCAGGGCGTGCGCGATCGGCGGGTGCTGAACGAAGCCTGTGAACGTGCGCTGCGGGCGGCCGCGTTATGGAGTGAGGTGAAGGACCAGCTGGGGCAGAATGCGCTGACCCTGTCGACCGGACAGCAGCAGCGGCTGGTGATTGCCCGGGCGATTGCCATCGAACCCGAAGTTTTGCTGCTGGACGAGCCGACCTCGGCGCTGGACCCGATCTCCACGCTGGTGATTGAAGAGCTGATGACCACGCTGAAGCAGCACTTTACCCTGGTACTGGTGACCCACAATATGCAGCAGGCATCACGCGTCTCGGATTACACCGCGTTTATGCATCAGGGCGCGTTAGTGGAGTTTGATGATACCGATCGGATCTTTACCGCCCCGAAACAGCGGCGCACCGAAGATTACATCACCGGTCGCTACGGCTAAGAAGAGGGAGAAGGGCGAGGCTTTTGGCAGACGGCTCATAAACGCAAAGCGATGGGAGCCTATGCCCGTAGTAACGCCGCGCGGTGAGGGATGGCGTTTTTTGCGTCTTTACGGAGGGCGTAGGTTCCCTGAGCCTTTACTCCACGACTCTTTCAGGAGAAGCCCGGGCTTCTCCTTCCAGGTCACTCGTGGGCGTAGCCTTGCGGCGGCAGGGGTTCCCCATCCAGCCAGGCTTTGCCATCACGCATTTTGAGTCGTCCGTCGATAAACCAGCTAATCACCAGCGGATAGATCGCATGTTCCTGATGCTGCACCCGCTCAGTTATCTCCGCTTCGCTGTCGTCAGGGAACACCGGTACTTTGGCCTGCAAAATCACCGGGCCGCCATCCAGCTCATCGGTGACGAAGTGCACCGAGGTTCCATGTTCGCTGTCGCCATTCTCCAGCGCCTGACGATGGGTATGCAGGCCCGGATATTTCGGCAGCAGGGAAGGATGAATATTCAGCAGACGGTCGTGGAAATGGGCGACAAAGGCGCGACTGAGAATGCGCATGTAGCCCGCCAGCACCACCAGATCCGGCGAAAACGCCTCGATTTCAGCGATCAGCTGCCGGTCAAAAGCGTCGCGGTCAGCAAAGTCGCTGGCCGCCAGCGCTTTCGCGGGAATACCTGCCTCCTGCGCCCGGGTCAGACCATAGGCGGCGGCGCGGTTGCTGATAACGGCAGCAACGCTGCCGTCAATCCGCCCGCTGGCGCAGGCGTCAAGGATGGACTGAAGGTTGCTTCCGTTACCGGAAATCAGGACAACCAGCTTTTTCATCCGTTGATAACCACACGCTCTTCAGCATCCGAGGCTTTGATCACGCCCAGCTTCCAGGCTTTCTCGCCGGCCGCCTGCATCAGCGCGACCGCTTTATCTGCATCAGCCGGGCTCAGGGCAATGATCATTCCGACGCCGCAGTTAAAGGTGCGGTACATCTCAAAGCGGCTGACGTTGCCCGCCTGCTGCATCCAGCTGAACACCGCTGGCCACTGCCAGCTCGTCTCGTCAATCACCGCCTGGGTGTTGTCGGGCAGCACGCGTGGAATGTTTTCCCAGAAGCCGCCGCCGGTCAGGTGCGCAATGGCATGCACATCGACCTGCTCAATCAGGCTGAGAATATTTTTCACATAGATGCGGGTCGGTTCCAGCAGATGATCGGCCAGCGGTTTGCCTTCCAGCTGTTCAGTCAGCGGATCGGTATTGCTGACCTCCAGAATCTTGCGCACCAGCGAATAGCCGTTGGAGTGCGGACCGCTTGAGCCCAGCGCGATCAGCACGTCACCATCCTGCACTTTACTGCCGTCGATGATTTCAGACTTTTCAACCACGCCGACACAGAAACCGGCCACGTCGTAATCTTCACCGTGGTACATGCCCGGCATTTCAGCGGTTTCGCCGCCAACCAGCGCACAACCTGACTGCAGGCAGCCTTCGGCGATGCCGGTGATGACCGCGGAGGCGGTATCAACATCCAGTTTGCCGGTGGCGTAGTAGTCGAGGAAGAACAGCGGCTCGGCACCCTGAACCACCAGATCGTTGACGCACATGGCGACCAGATCGATGCCAATCGCATCGTGGCGCTTGAGGTCCATCGCCAGACGCAGCTTGGTGCCGACGCCATCGGTGCCGGAGACCAGCACCGGTTCACGGTATTTTTGCGGCAGCGCGCAAAGCGCACCGAAGCCGCCCAGTCCACCCATCACTTCCGGGCGACGCGTCTTTTTCACTACGCCTTTAATACGGTCAACCAGGGCGTTACCAGCATCAATATCAACACCGGCGTCTTTGTAGCTGAGAGAGGTCTTGTCGGTCACTGCGAGGTCCCCACGCGAGTTGCGGTTGGTGGTTTAAATAAAGCGCGGCAATTCTACCAGCGCAGGCAAACGTTTGCGAGTCCGGGATTGCGCACCGGGTGATTTTCATCAATCCTTATTTTGTCCCGGTAAAAGCTGCCGCTTTGCGCAAGGATAAGTGGCGCAGAGGCGAAAAGGCGGTATAATCCCGCGATTTTTTTTTAGCTCAACTCACTCCGGGAGAACACCAATGAAGATCGTGGAAGTCAGACACCCGCTGGTCAAACATAAACTGGGCTTGATGCGTGAGCATGATATCAGTACCAAGCGTTTCCGCGAGCTGGCATCAGAAGTGGGCAGCCTGCTGACCTACGAAGCCACCGCCGACCTGGAAACCGAAAAAGTGACCATTGAGGGCTGGAATGGCCCGGTGCAGATCGATCAAATCAAAGGTAAAAAAATTACGGTGGTCCCGATTCTGCGTGCCGGTCTCGGCATGATGGAAGGCGTGCTGGAACATGTTCCCAGCGCCCGCATCAGCGTGGTGGGCGTTTACCGCGATGAAGAAACCCTGGAGCCGGTCCCTTATTTCCAGAAGCTGGTCTCGAATATTGAAGAGCGTCTGGCGCTGGTGGTCGATCCGATGCTGGCGACCGGTGGCTCGATGATCGCCACTATCGATCTGCTGAAAAAAGCCGGTTGCAGCAGCATTAAAGTGCTGGTGCTGGTGGCGGCGCCAGAAGGGATTGCGGCGCTGGAAAAAGCGCATCCTGACGTCGAACTCTATACCGCGTCAGTCGATCAGGGACTGAACGAAAAAGGTTACATCATTCCCGGGCTGGGTGACGCCGGGGATAAGATTTTCGGAACCAAATAAATCGCATAGCCGGCCGGAGAGTCGGCTTTTTTTTGGCAAAAAAGCATCATCCCCAATCCGATAGCCTCTGCCGCTGGCGACAGGTTCACGCCTTGTGCGTGGATGTGACTCGTCGCGGCTGCAGCGAGGAAGGGGATGCATAACATAAGGGGATAAATGATGACTCGTCGCGCCATTGGCGTCAGTGAACGACCGCCGTTACTGCAAACCATTCCACTCAGCCTGCAACACCTGTTCGCCATGTTTGGCGCCACGGTGCTGGTGCCGATTCTGTTTCATATCAACCCGGCTACCGTGCTGTTATTCAACGGCGTCGGCACGCTGATCTATCTGTTTATCTGTAAGGGCAAAATCCCCGCCTATCTCGGTTCGAGCTTTGCGTTTATCTCGCCGGTGTTGCTGCTGTTGCCGCTGGGCTATGAGGTGGCGCTGGGCGGATTTATTCTGTGCGGCGTGCTGTTCTGTATCGTGGCGCTGATTGTGAAGCGGGCCGGTACCGGCTGGCTGGATGTGATGTTCCCGCCGGCGGCGATGGGCGCGATTGTTGCGGTGATCGGTCTGGAACTGGCGGGCGTCGCGGCCAACATGGCAGGCCTGCTGCCGGCTGAGGGCAGCGCGCCCGACAGCACCACGGTGATCATCTCGCTGGTTACGCTGGCGGTGACGGTGTTCGGATCGGTGCTGTTTCGTGGCTTCCTGGCGATTATCCCGATTCTGATCGGGGTGCTGGTCGGCTATGTGCTCTCCTGGTTTATGGGCATCGTTGACTGGCGTGGAGTCGAGAACGCGCCGTGGTTCGCGCTGCCGACCTTCTATACGCCGCGCTTTGAGTGGGTAGCGATGCTCACCATTCTGCCGGCGGCGCTGGTGGTGATTGCCGAACACATCGGGCATCTGGTGGTGACGGCCAACATTGTGAAGAAAGATCTGATCCGCGATCCCGGCCTGCATCGTTCGATGTTCGCCAATGGCTTATCGACGGTGATCTCTGGCTTCTTTGGCTCAACCCCTAATACCACCTACGGTGAGAACATCGGCGTGATGGCGATTACCCGCGTCTACAGTACCTGGGTGATTGGCGGCGCGGCGATCCTCGCCATTCTGCTGTCGTGCGTCGGTAAACTGGCGGCGGCGATTCAGGCGATCCCGGTGCCGGTGATGGGCGGCGTCTCGCTGCTGCTCTATGGGGTGATTGGCGCGTCCGGTATCCGGGTACTGATCGAATCCAAAGTGGATTACAACAAAGCGCAGAACCTGATCCTGACCTCGGTGATCCTGATCATCGGCGTCAGCGGCGCGAAGGTACATATCGGTGCGGCGGAGCTGAAAGGCATGGCGCTGGCCACGCTGGTTGGCGTGGGACTGGCGCTGATCTTCCGTGTGATTTCACTGCTGCGCCCGGAAGAAGTAGTGCTGGAAGCGGAAGATCGTCAGGATTCCTGATCGTCGGCACGCGCATCAGATCGGGGCAGGGACGCTCCATTCATCTCTTTCTGAAAACTGTGGTAGACTTCCCCGGTTTTTTGCTTGTTCTCTTGCTGAGGTGCTTCTGAACACGCCGGCACAATTGTCATTGCCACTCTATTTGCCTGACGACGAAACCTTCGCCAGCTTCTGGCCGGGGGAAAACCCGTCGCTGATTGCCGCGCTGAAAGGTGCTCTCAACCAACAACATGGCAGCTATCTCTACTTCTGGTCGCGTGAAGGCGGTGGCCGGAGCCATTTGCTGCATGCGGCTTGCGCTGAAATGTCTGCACGCGGTGCGGCGGTCGGCTATGTGCCGCTGGATAAGCGTACCTGGTTCGTGCCGGAAGTGCTGGAAGGGATGGAGCAACTGTCACTGGTCTGCATCGATAATATCGAGTGCATCGCCGGCGAGCCGGAGTGGGAGATGGCGATCTTTGATCTCTACAACCGCATTCTGGAAACCGGCAATACCCGCCTGTTTATTACCGGCGATCGTCCGCCGCGTCAGCTTAACCTGCAGTTGCCCGATCTGGCTTCGCGTCTCGACTGGGGGCAGATTTATCGCCTGCAGCCGCTTTCCGACGAAGATAAACTGCAGGCGCTGCAGTTGCGCGCCGGATTACGCGGTTTTGAGCTGCCGGAAGATGTCGGCCGCTTCCTGTTGAAACGGCTCGATCGCGAAATGCGCACGCTGTTTGATACGCTGGATCGGCTCGATCGTGCTTCGATCAGCGCCCAGCGCAAACTCACCATTCCTTTTGTCAAAGAGACGCTCGGCCTTTAGAGAATGTCGAGCACCGCTTCCGGCGGGCGGCCAATGCGCGCCCGATCGCCATTAATCACGATGGGTCGTTCAATTAAAATGGGATGGCTGACCAGCGCGGCGATCAGCGCCGTCTCGCTTTGGCTCTGATCCGCCAGCCCTAACGTCTGATAAAGCGGCTCTTTAGTTCGCATCAGCTGGCGTGCGCTCTGCATCCCCAGCTTCTGCAGCAGAATGTGCAGCGTGTCGCTCGCCGGTGGCGTCTGCAGATAGAGCACCACCTCCGGCTCAATGCCGCGCTCCTGTAACAGCGCCAGCGTTTCGCGGCTCTTGCTGCAGCGCGGATTGTGATAAATCGTCACCATCTCCGGCGATCTCCTGTGATCTCTGGTCATTTAACCTTTCTGATACTGCTTAAAGCGCTGTTGCAACTGACGCAGCTGATCAATACGGGCATCGTATCGCGCCTGTTTCAGGCTGCCGAGCGGCACCTGGGCACTGGCGCTGCTGAGCGTGGTGATCGCCTGATCCAGCCGGCCATTTAGCGCCAGGCTTTCAGCGCGTGCCGACAGCTCTTCATCGTTCAGACCCTGCTGCGCTGAAGCCTGTGCCAGTAAATCCCAGCCGTTAGGATCATCTTTATTGCTCCAGGTGTAGCGGTTCAGAATGCGGCTGGCATTGGCGGGCTGTTTCGCTTCGACGTAGGCGTTGGCCAGGTTGAGCTGCACCACCGGACTGTTCTTCGCGCCGGTGGCCGCGGTCAGCATAGCGATCGCCTGCTGCGGCTGATTCAGCCCGATATCAATATCGGACATGATATCAAGGAACCAGACGTTATCCGGCTGCTTCGCCAGCAGCGGGGTGATGATGCGCTTCGCATCGGCATAGCTTTTTGCCTGTAAAAACTGCACGGCCTTGCCATATTGCGACGCCAGCTGTTCGCGAGCGTTGCCGCTGGCGTACTGGCTCAGCAGTTCATCGGTCAGCTGATTGCGGCCGGTTGAATACATCCCCAGCGCACGCACCTTCGCCAGATAGAAATCCTGCGTGGACTGGACCACCACCGGCCGCATCTGATTGGCGCGGTTACGGGCATCAGCCAGGCGGCTGTCGGGCAACGGGTGCGTCAGCAGGATCTCGGGCGGCTTAGAGGAGAAGCGGCTCTGGTCGGCCAGCTTCTGTAAGAAATTGGGCATCGCCTGAGGATCAAAACCGGCGCGCTGCAGTACCTGAATCCCGATGCGATCCGCTTCCTGCTCGTTGCCCTGGGTGAAGCTGATAATGCCCTGCTGGGTACCCGCCAGCGTCCCGGTCAGCGCCGCCATACCGGCCTGGGGATTGGCCATCGCCAGCAGAATGGAACCGAGCGCGCCAACCCAGGTCAGCGGCGCATTACGTTTTTGATCTTCCATCGCGCGCGCCAGATGGCGCTGGGTGACGTGCGAAATCTCATGCGCCATCACCGAGGCCAGCTGGCTCTCATTGTCGGTGAACCGGAACAGTGCCGAGTGCAGCACCACATTACCGCCAAAGAAGGCAAAGGCGTTGAGTTCGTCATTCTGGATCAGGAAGAAGTGGAACGGCGTCTTAACCGAATCGGCGTGTGACACCAGCCGCTGTCCGAGCTGATTAATGTACTGATTCAGTAACGGGTCGTTGATCAGGGGCGCACTGGCGCGCAGCTGGCGAACGTAGAAGTCGCCCATCTGTAATTCCTGATTAATCGACAGGGTCGAGCCCGCCGTGGTCCCCATGTCGGGCAGTGAATCGCTGACGTCGGCATAAGCCGGTGCCAGACTGGTTACTATCAGCGCCGGGAGCAGTGCGGCGATCAGCGTTTTCTTTAACCGGTTCAACATGCCTTAATCCTGTAAAGAGGCCCTGAGACGGGACAGGTGCGCAGCGGTAACATTCCGTTTTTTCGTAGCTAACAGCGATTCGCAACCATCTTAACCAGAGCATGATAAGAAAGAAATGGGGTTATCTGCGCAGAATGGTGAGTGATTTGTGCAAGATCGCCTTTTCTGACGAAAAAAATTGAATGTCTCTGAAACCTAAACCAGAGCTAAACGAAAAAAGGCGTCCCGCCTGTGCTGGCGATAACTGGCGGCTCTGTTTCCGCTTATTACCGATTTCCCGATGCAGCAGCGAAAAATAAAGCAGATTATGCTGAAGGCAATATCTGCCTGTTCACTTCATTAGTTTAAAGTTATGTAAACACACTCAAAAAAATTGAATGTGGCATGAATTTTTCCAGGTATACTCCGAAAAAAAAAGGTGTTTCGTCACTTTTTGCTCAGATCTTCGATTGAGAAATTAAATCGTTCAAGGTGAAAGCCAACCTTTCTTTCCACTGCGGTGTGGACTTAAATTATGCGTTGTCTGCCGATGCTGCATACGTATTCGCGTTTATTAAGGGCCGATAAATACTGTCTTTTCGTTTAAACGCGATGAAACCTTTCTATTGATTGCGTCCGTGCATTATTTCTCCGATCGCGTAAAGCGTGCTGACCTGAATTTACGCAGGCGCTGAATACTCATGCGCTGTGATATAGATAAGGCCGCGATTCAGAATCAGGATCGATAACGCATTAATTAGCGGAGAGGAGTGTTATGCGCTCAGCGGTTTCGTACGTGTTAATCGCCATTATCGGCGGTGCGGTTGGCGCGGCTGTGACACAAAGCAGCAAAATCTATGACAAAGTGGCGAGTCATTTTTCAACTGAGCCGCAGGAGCCTGCGGGTTTCTGGAGTACGCCAGCCATTGCGGGCTACGGCAAAATTCATTATGAGTCTGATGCGGCCTTTAAACCGGTGGCGGGGCTGAGCAATAAAATTGTTTTCCAGATTACCCGCAGCGATGGTGCCATGACCGCACCCAATCTGGGCCTGGAGCGGGTCGCGCGGGTGGTGAATCTCTATATCGCCTCCGGCATTCCGGCTGACCAGCTTCAGTTTGTGGTGTCAGTGACCGGCGATGCGACGCCAGCCATGCTGGATAACGCCCATTTCAGACAATTTTATGGCATCGATAACCCGAACCTGAAACTGATTGATGAGCTGAATAAAACCGGCGTGAAAGTGTCGGTCTGCGATCAGTCGGTGGCATTCCACCATTATCCCAATAACTGGATTGATAAATCGGTGGTGCATGCACTTTCCAGCCCAACCACGGTATCGACCCTGCAAAATCAGGGTTATGCGTGGCTGGCAATGTAATTAACGTCTTGTCTGAAACTTCAGGAGAAATAAGTCATGCGTCCAGCAGCCTTTATTGTGGTCGCCGCGGTGGCGGGTTTTATTGGGGGTAATGTTTTACAGTTGCCGGAATTGTTCGATAAGGTCAGCGGGAAAATGGCGGATAATAAAACGCAGCCGGCTGATTTCTGGAGTACGCCCGCCATTGATGGCTACGGAAAAATACATTATGTCGATACGCCCGCATTTAAACCAGGCACCACGCCAGGCCTGAGTAATAAAATTGTTTTCCAGATCAACCGCAGTGAAGGCGATATTCGTCAGCCCAATCTCGGTCTGGAACGGGTGGCTCGCGTGACCAACCTCTATTACGCTGCGGGCGTGCCGCTCAACCAGCTCAAATTTGTCGTTTCGATTAACAGCGATGCGGTGCCGGCTGCCTTAAATAATACCCAGTTTCATAAAGCCTACGGTGTCGACAACCCGAACCTTAAACTGATCGACGAACTGAAAAAAGCCGGTGTTGAGGTGTCGATTTGCGATCAGTCGGTGGCATTCCATCAGCTTGAGCGTGAATGGATCGATCCGAGAGTAACGCACACCATCTCCAGCGGCACTACCGTCGCCACGTTGCAAAATGAAGGGTACGCTTTTCTGATGCTCTGATTCTTCCGGCGGCGGCAACGCCGCTGTCATCTTTCCGTCACCTCACCGCGATGCGCCTGTCATATCTCGCCGTTAGCTTACGCCTCAATGAGATCGATCTCATCGACGATAAACGAGGGCGTAATGACCGATTTAATCAGCGTGGCCAATCTGGCGGGTGTCTCCCGCGCCACTGCCGCACGTGCCTTCTCTGATCCTCATCTGCTGAAACCCGACACGCTGCAAAAAGTGCTGGCGGCGTCGGCCGAGCTCGGGTTTCGCCCGAATCATATTGCCCGTCAGCTCCGCACCCAGCACTCCACCACGCTAGGCGTGTTGCTGCCTTCGCTGCTGAACCCGGTTTTTGCCCAGCAGCTTCAGGCGATGGAGCAACAGGCCCGGCGTGCCGGCTACGGTTTGCTGGTGGCGACCAGTGACTATCAGGCCGATCGGGAAGCGGCGATAGTCGAACATATGCTGCGCCAGCGCGTGGCGGGTCTGGTTCTGACGGTGGCGGATGCCGACAGCAGTACGCTGTTACCGATGCTGGCGGCAGCAGAGATGCCGTTTGTCCTGACGCACAACGTGCCGCAGCAGCATGACTGGCCCTGCCTGTGTGTGGATAACCGACGAGCCATTGCCGAGGCGACCGGGCATCTGCTGGCGCTGGGCCACCGTCATATCGTGATGATCGCCGGGCCGATGCGTCAATCTGATCGGGCGCGCCAGCGCTATCTTGGCTACGGCGATGCCATGCGGCAGGCCGGTCTGATGGCGCATCCGGTCATCGAAATGCCGAGCCATACCCAATCTGATTTTCAGCCGCTGCTGCCGCTGATACACGCCGCATCGCCGCTGACGGCCGTGATTTGCAGCAACGATCTGCTGGCCATCAGCCTGATGGGGGCGGCTGCGCGTGCCGGCATCAGCGTGCCGCGCCAGCTCTCCGTGATGGGTTTCGACGGCATTGCACTGGGTGAACAGCTTTCGCCTTCACTGGCCAGTGTGGTGCAGCCGGGCGCGCTGCTGGGGACGCGCGCCATCGATCGGCTTTTACATCCTTCCTCCGGCGGCGGCACAGAGCGGCTGGAACATCATTTGCGGCTTGGGGAGAGTGTCGCCCCGGCATTTTATGGCTCAACTTCAGGGAAACATCATGCTACTCACGGTTAATATCAAACAGCTTTTCAGCGTCGCGCTGCTGGCGGGCTGCACGCTCACCAGTCACTGGGTCCAGGCGGCGGATAATGCCATCTGCTACAACTGCCCGCCTGAGTGGGCTGACTGGGGCACTCAGCTGAAAGCGATCGAAAAAGCGACCGGCATTCAGGTGCCGCAGGATAATAAAAATTCCGGTCAGGCGCTGGCGCAGCTGGTGGCTGAGAAAAACAATCCGGTTGCCGACGTGGTTTACTACGGTGTCAGCTTCGGTATCCAGGCAGCCGGTGCCGATGTGATCGCCGCCTATAAACCGTCCGGCTGGGATCAAATCCCGGCGGGGATGAAAGATCCGGCCGGTAAATGGGTGGCGCTGCACTCCGGGACGCTCGGCTTTATGGTCAATGTGGATGCGCTGGCTGGCGCACCGGTGCCCCGTTCCTGGGACGATCTGCTGAAGCCGGAATATAAAGGCATGATTGGCTACCTCGATCCCGCCAGTGCTTTTGTCGGTTACGTGACGGCGGTGGCGGTGAATCAGGCCAAAGGCGGCAATCTGCAGGATTTCACTCCGGCGCTTAACTGGTTTAAAGCATTGCAGCGCAACCAGCCGATTGTGCCGAAACAGACCGCCTATGCCCGCCTGATTTCCGGCGAAATCCCGATTCTGCTCGACTACGACTTCAACGCCTATCGCGCCCGCTATAAAGATCACGCTAACGTCGAATTTGTTATTCCGCAGGAAGGCACGGTGACGGTGCCTTACGTTATCAGCCTGGTGAAAAACGCGCCGCATCCGGCGAACGGTAAAAAAGTGATCGACTATGTGCTCTCCGATCCCGGTCAGGCGATCTGGGCGAATGCATATCTGCGCCCGGTACGCCCGGCGGCGATGTCAGCAGAAGCCAAAAAACATTTTCTGCCGGACAGCGATTACGCCCGCGCCCATACCGTCGATTATCAGCAGATGGCCGATGCCCAGAAAGCCTTCTCAGCGCGTTACCTGAGTGAGATCCGCTGATGGCACTCGCTGAAACCGGCCACGCCTTAGCCCGCGTCGGCCGTGCTCGGGCGCGTGCCGGGCAGCCGGACGTGAACTGGCCGTGGATGTTGCTGCCTGCGCTGCTGTTCTTTGCTGCCTTCTGGCTGCTGCCGTTTGCCCGCCTGTTGCAAATCGGCATGACAGCCGATCGCAGCAGCCACCACAGTGGCTACTGGACGGTCATCAGCCAGCCGCAGTATCTGCAAAGCCTGTTTAATACCGTGCTGCTGTCGCTGGCGGTTACCCTGGTGACGCTGCTGATTGCCGCCGTGGTTGGCTGCTTTCTGGCGCGGCAGCGTTTTAACGGACGCGGCACGCTGCTGGCGCTGCTGACCTTTCCGCTGGCCTTTCCCGGCGTGGTGGTGGGGTTTCTGGTGGTGATGCTGGCGGGACGGCAGGGCGTGCTGGCGCAACTCAGTCTTAGCCTGGTGGGGGAGCGCTGGGTCCTTGCTTACTCGCTGAGCGGGCTGTTTATTGGTTACCTTTACTTCTCGCTGCCACGGGCCATCGTCACGCTGGTGGCGGCCAGTGAAAAGCTGGATCGCTCACTGGAAGAGGCGGCCCGTTCACTGGGTGCCAGCCAGTGGCGCATCATCCTTGATGTGATTATTCCGGGTCTGAAACCGGCGCTGCTCTCCTGCGGTGCGCTCTGTTTCGCCACCAGCATGGGCGCCTTTGGCACCGCATTTACTCTCGGGACGCAGCTGGCGGTGCTGCCGCTGACCATCTACGGCGAGTTCACTAATTACGCCAATTTCGCCACCGCCGCCGCGCTCTCGGTGGTGATGGGAGCGGTCGCCTGGCTGGGCCTGATGCTGGCACGCTGGCTGACCGCCAGCCGCGAGGAACGCACATCATGAAGCGCCGGGGACTGTTTTATCTACAGATCTCCATCACCAGCCTGACCGCGCTGTTTATGATCGTGCCGGTGCTGTTATCGATGCTGGCGGGCGTGACGCAAAACTATTTTGTCGGCCTGCGCAGTGGCCTGACGCTGAAGTGGGTGGCGCAGGTGTGGCAGATGTATGCCGACACCTTCTGGCTATCACTGCTGATCGCGCTGAGCTGTTTAGCGCTGACGGTGGTGATCGGGGTACCGGCAGCCTGGGGCCTGCTGAAGTCGCCCTCACGCTGGGCGGCGCGGATTGAAGAGTGTCTGATGCTGCCGGTGGCGCTGCCCGGTCTGGCGACCGCGCTGGGTATTATTCTGCTGTATGGCCAGTTCAGTAGCCTGCGTGACAGCTGGCTGTTCATCCTGATTGGTCATGTGCTGTTCACGCTGCCGTTTATGATCCGACCGGTGCTGGCGGTGATGCAGGCGATTCAGCTACCGCGCCTGGAAGAGGCCGCTGCCAGCCTCGGGGCCGGTTTCTGGCACCGTTTCTTTACCGTGGTGGTTCCCAACTGCCGCAACGGCATCCTGGCTGGCGCTTTTATGGTGATTACCCTGTCGGTCGGCGAGTTCAACATTACCTGGATGCTGCACACCCCGCTGACCAAAACGCTGCCGGTCGGACTGGCGGACAGCTACGCCTCGATGCGGCTGGAAGTCGGGTCCGCTTATACCCTGATTTTTATTCTGATGATTTTACCGCTGCTGCTGTTGCTCAATGCCTGTAATCACTGGCTGGAACGACAAACCCGGCGGCAGCAACGTGAGGAGCAAGCATGAACGAGGCGGTAAACGTAACGCTGCGCGGCTGTTCGCGCCGCTTTAATCAACATGTGGCGCTGCATCCGCTCGATCTGCAGGTGCAGGCGGGTGAAACGCTGGTGCTACTCGGCCCGTCGGGCTGCGGCAAAACCACGACATTGCGCATCATCAGCGGGCTGGAGAGCAGCGATCGGCCGGGCGAAGTCTGGTTTGATCAGCGCAACGTGACCAATTTGCCGATTGAGAAACGCAATGTCGGCATGGTGTTCCAGAACTACGCGCTGTTTCCCACGCTCAACGTGGCGCAGAACGTCGCCTATGGCCTGAAGGTGCAGGGCGTGCCGCGCGCCGAGCGTGAGGCGCGGGTGGCGGAGACGCTGGCGCTGGTGGATCTGACGCATCTGGCGCAGCGCGGGATTGATAAATTGTCCGGCGGACAGAAGCAGCGGGTGGCGCTGGCGCGTGCGCTGGCCGCCCGACCCAAAGTGTTGCTGTTCGATGAGCCGCTGGCGGCGCTCGACGCGCGCCTGCGCGAACGGCTGCGACTGGAGATCGGCGCGCTGCTGAAGCGGCTGGCGATCACCGCCGTCTACGTGACCCACGACCAGCAGGAAGCGATGGCGCTGGGCGACCGCATTGCAGTGATGGAGCAGGGTCGCCTGGTGCAGATCGATACGCCACAGGGAATTTATCAGCGTCCGGCGTCACGCTTTGTCGCTGATTTTGTCGGGGCGATTAACTGTATTGCCGAGGATCGGCACGGCAAACCGCTGCGTTTCTGTCGGCCGGAAGATGTGCTGCTGGCTGACGAGAGCCGGTATGCCCAGCAGGGTATGGTGATGGGCAGTACCTTTCTTGGCGCCTCGCAGCGCTTACTGATCGATATCGGGCTGGAAACGCCGATTCAGGTCGAACGCCACGCCCGCGAAGTCTGGCAGGCCGGACAGCGTATCAGCTGGTCGCTGGCCAGCCATGCCGCACTGGAATTTAGTTGCTAAGGAGTCAGGATTGTCTGTTCAACCTACGGTGATTGCGCAGCTCAGCGATCTGCATATCAAGGCCAATGGCCGTCTCTCTTATAAAAAGGTCGATACCCATGCGGCCTTACTGCTGGCTATCGATACGCTAAACGCGCTGCGACCGCAGCCCGATGTGGTGGTGATTACCGGCGATCTGGTCGATTTCGGCAGGCCTGACGAGTATCAGACGCTGCGCGACGCCTTGCAGCGGCTACAGCGGCCCTATTACCTGATGGCGGGCAATCATGATGACCGCCAGGCGCTGCGCGCTGCCTTTCCGGATCACGCTTACCTGCAAAACGGGCCAACCCTGAACTGGCAACTGACCGTTGGCGATGTCAGACTGCTGGCGCTTGACTCCAGCGTGCCGCAGCAGCCGTGGGGCTATGTCGATGAGCAGCAACTGCTGTGGCTGGATCGGGCGTTGAGTGCCGCGCCCGATCGGCCCACGCTGGTGATGCTGCACCATCCGCCTTTTGCCTGCGGTATCGATCATATGGATCGGCAACGGTTACGTCAGCCCGACGCGCTTGAGGCGATCATTGCCCGTCATCCGCAGGTGGAACGGGTGCTGTGCGGTCATCTGCATCGCAGCTTACAGACCCGTTTTGCCGGCACGCTGGCCTGCGTAGCGCCGGGCGCCTCGCATCAGGTGGCGCTGGATCTGCAGCCTGACGGTCCGGCGCACTTTGTGCTGGAGCCGCCCGGATTTCTGTTGCATCGCTGGCAGCCCGGAGAGGGAATGGTGACGCACCAGTGCGCCATTGGCCGCTTTTCCGGGCCCTGGCCGTTTTACGATAGCCAGGGATTGATCGATTAGGACCAGATAAATTTGAATTTAGTGTGGTGCCGGCGGCCTTAACCCTGCTCAAATCCTCTGTCAGGGTGTAAACTGACGCCAGTATCGCCAGGCCATCCGGCACACGCTAATAACAATAATCAGGCACGTAATCGATGATTTTTTCACCTGCGGCGGCAACGTCATGATAAGGCGTTTTCGACCCAAAACCGATCTGCGCAATTTAATCGCGCTGCTGGTCATAGTCAGCATCGTCATCACCCTCGCCAATACCCTGTACGCCACCTGGCGGGTTCAGCGGCAGGTATTGATTGAAAGCACGCTGGAAGCTAACCGGGCCTACGCCGCCAAGCTGGCCTCCACCAGTGAAATTTTCTTTCAGCTGGCGCAGTCGCAACTGCACTACAGCGCTAACCAGATCAGCGGCGATTTCGGTAATGACAAACTGCTGCAGAGCGAAGTCAACCGACTGCGCGAGCAGACCATCAGTTTTAACTCGGTCGCGGTGGTCGATCAGCAGGGGATAGTCAGAGCTATCTCGCCGGAATCGCTGACGCTTAAAGGGATGCACCTCACCAGCGACGCGTCACGAGAGGCGCTGTCGATGCGTCAGCCGATGATCAGTAAACCGACGCTTTCTGCTGCTAACAATCTGCTGGTGTTCGTCTCCTGGCCCATCTGGAGCCGGGAAGGGGACTATCTGGGTTATGTGGGCGGCACCATCTATCTGAAGAAGAAAAGTGTTCTGAATGCGCTGCTGGGCGAACAGTTTTATCGAGATGGCACCAGCGTCTACGTGCTCGACAGCAATAATCAGGTGCTCTATCACCAGAATCGCCAACTGATTGGCAAAACGCTGCCCGCCATCATCGGCCCACGCGAGGAGCAGAGCAACGGCTCGCTGAAGATTTCGCCAGCAGGAGAGGTTACCCAGCTGGCAGGCTATGCGGTGGTGCCGACCACTGGCTGGATGGTGGTGGCACTCAAGCCGGTTAACGTGACGCTGGAGCCGCTGTCGGGCCTGTTGTTGAAGGTGCTGAAAAACTCTGTACCCTTTGCGCTGTTAACGCTGCTGGTGGCGGTGATTCTGGCCCGTCTGATTGCGCTACCGCTGTGGCAACTGGCGCGTAAGGCCAGCCGGATGGATGCGCAGGGCGTGTCAAAAGAGATAGGCGGGATCAGCGCCTGGTATTTTGAAGCTGCGCAGGTCAAGCGTGCGCTGCTGACCGGCATCGGACTGGTGCAGGATAAAATTGGCCGACTCAACTCGGAAGCACAGACCGATCCGCTGACCCAGTTACTCAATCGTCGCGGGCTCAACGCGGTGCTGGACTATTACCAGACGCTGCGTCAGCCATTTTCGGTGCTGGCACTGGATATCGATCATTTTAAAAACGTCAACGATAGCTGGGGCCATGACGTCGGCGACCGGGTCATTCAGCAGGTCGCGAGCACGCTGCGCGCCAGCGCCCGCCAGTCTGATGTGGTCTGTCGTAACGGCGGCGAAGAGTTTCTGATGCTGCTGCCAGGCACCGCGCTGGAAGAGGCGCTGATCATTGCCGAACGGGTGCGGCTCGGCATTGCCGAAGCCTGGCTTACCGACGTCGGACGCATCACCTTATCGATTGGCGTCTCGGCATGGAGCGGTCAGCAGGATGTGACGCTTGAAGATAGCCTGAAGCAGGCGGATGCTGCGCTCTATCAGGCGAAAAACAGCGGCCGTAACTGTGTGATCGCCGCGGCAGTCAGTTAGCCGCTACGTCGGAAGCCGCAACCCTGGCAGGGCGCGGGTTAACGGAGAGATTCTGGTGGCGGAGAGGCGGTAAGCCCTCTGGCGGCTGAAGCGGATCACCGCAGTCAGTCAGGGCAGTGACGCTAATAAGCAGGACGCGGCGAGCAGGCTGCCGCGCCCTGCAGACATCAGGCGGACTTAACGTAGTCCAGCACGATGTCGTGGTGATTGGAGGTTTTAAAGTTATCGAAGACCTTTTCCACCTTGCCGTCAGCATCCAGCAGGAAACTGATGCGATGGATGCCGTCATAGGTTTTACCCATAAAGGTTTTTTCACCCCAGACGCCAAACGCCTTACAGACCTCATGATCTTCATCTGACAGCAGGGTGAAGTTCAGCAGCTCTTTTTCGACAAAGCGTGACAGCTTTTCCGGTTTGTCAGTGCTGATACCCAGCACCTCCACGCCCGCTTTTTTTAACTCATCCATGTTGTCACGCAGACCGCACGCCTGGACGGTGCAGCCGGGTGTCATCGCCTTCGGATAGAAATACACCAGAACGCGCTGTCCCTGGAAGTCGGTCAAATTCACTTGTTCGCCATCCTGATCGGGCAAGCTAAATTTCGGTGCGGTATCACCGGCTTTCAGTGGATTCATCACATCTCTCCATTTTTTTATTCAGGCTGTCGGTAATACACCATCCGGCGCGAAACTGCCAAATGGAAAATTACCATCAGGGGGTATTTCACCACATAGCCGGGCACGTTTCGGTGACGGTCATGTGGAGAAATAGCTCCGGTATCAACATGCGCCGTTAGCGTGTCGGGCTGATGGCTTCACTGCTGTCGGCATCCGACAGGCTGTAAAGGCGCAGCGATCCCTGGGCATTCAGCTCATGACACAGCGTATTAAAGGCCTGCTCAAACGACGTGCCTTCAGTCCGCGTCGGACTGTGGGCGGTCATTTGAATATAGAGCGTGGGAGGCAAATCGTGTTGTCCCGGTGTAATCCGGGAGACCAGTTCGGCAACATTCATCTGATGCTTATCGATCAGATCGGTGAAGCGTTCAATGATGTGCGGCGAATCCGCTACCTCAACCTGGATAAAGGCGGTATCCGGCATCGGCGGACGGCGACTGGCATTGGTCCGCTTCATGACAATCAGCAGTTCCAGTTCGGCGCCTTTCAGCGGCAGAGTGGATTCAATCAGCGTAATGGCGTTCCAGCTGCCTGACAGCAGCATGATAAAGGTGAACTCATCCCCGAGCATGGCGAGACGGCTATCTTCAATGTTGCAACCGCAGCTGCTGACGTGTCGGGTAATGGTGTTGACGATACCCGGACGGTCAACACCGAGCGCGGTGATCACCAGATGATGGGGCTGAGATTGCGGCAAAATGGCTTTTCCTGTGCATTCGCTAATAACTATAAGGTAAACATAAAAAAAACTGCTGACAAGCGCCGGAATAGCGTGGCTTGCTTGCTTTTCCCTAAGCGTAAAACGTACCATGAAGCACTTGTTTGTCGAGGGGATCGCCAATGTTTACGGGAAGTATTGTTGCACTCGTTACGCCAATGGATGACAAAGGTAATGTCTGCCGTGCGAGTCTGAAAAAACTGATTGATTATCATGTCGCCAGCGGCACCGCGGCGATTGTTTCCGTCGGCACCACAGGCGAATCGGCCACGCTGAGCCATGAAGAACACGGCGATGTGGTGATGCTGACCCTGGAGCTGGCGGATGGCCGTATTCCGGTAATCGCCGGGACCGGTGCGAATGCCACCGCTGAAGGCATCTCTCTGACTAAACGTTTCGAACACTCCGGCGTGGTCGGCTGCCTGACCGTCACGCCTTATTACAACCGTCCTACGCAGGAAGGGTTGTTCCAGCACTTTAAAGCGATCGCCGACAGCACCAGCCTGCCGCAAATGCTGTATAACGTTCCCTCACGTACCGGTTGTGACATGCTGCCGGAAACCGTTGCCCGCCTGGCTGAAATAAAAAATATTATCGGAATCAAAGAGGCAACCGGGAACTTATCGCGGGTAAGTCAGATCCAAGAGCTGGTTAATGAAGAGTTCATTCTGGTGAGTGGCGACGATGCTACCGCACTGGACTTTATGCAACTGGGCGGCAAAGGCGTCATTTCGGTGACGGCGAACATAGCCGCGCGCGAAATGGCTGAGCTGTGCACACTGGCACAGCAGGGTAATTTCGTCGAGGCACGCCGCCTGAATCAGCGTCTGATGCACCTGCACCAGACGCTTTTCTGTGAACCCAATCCTATCCCGGTAAAATGGGCTGCGAAACAGCTAGGATTAATCGCTAACGACACGCTGCGTCTGCCAATGACGCCACTGACTGCAGCCGGCCAGCCGAAAGTGGAGCAGGCGCTGGTGAAAGCGGGTTTGCGATAATTTAGGGAGTTTGAATGAATTACTCAGTAAAGCGGTCAACGGTAGCCACAGTGGTGGGGCTTTCCACCCTGATGCTGTTGTCGGCCTGTTCAAGCGACCAGCGCTATAAGCGCCAGGTCAGCGGTGACGAATCTTATCTGCAAGCCAGCGAACTACATGAACTGAAAGCCCCAGCCGGGATGATCCTGCCGGTTCAGCGTGGCGATTTTGATGTCCCGCGCACCAGCAGCAAGGCCCCGACCGGCAAGCAGCTTGATATCCGTCCACCGGCCCAGCCGCTGGCACTGCTGAACGGTACCCGCGCGCAATACAGCAATAATACCGGCGCGTTGATGCTTGATAACAGCCGTGGCTCCGTCTGGTCGCAGGTCGTCAATGTGGTGCAGTCTTACAAATTCCCGATTGCTTCACGTAACGACGCCGGACAGCAGCTGACCACCGACTGGGTTCAGTGGAACCGCGCTGATGAAGATCAGCAGTATCGAGGCCGTTACCAGATCAGCGTGCAGTCGCAGAGCTATCAGCAGCTGCTGACGGTTCGCCTGCTGGAACTGCAGCAGGATGGCAAAACCATCACTTCGCCTGCGCAGATCCAACGCTATACCGCGCAGATGCTTAACGACATCAGCACCGGCATGGATAAGATCCAGACCGCCAGCGAAAATGCGGCTTCGGGTCGGGTGAATGGCGCGATTGATGTGCAGAGCGGTGCGGATGATACCGGCCTGCCGTTGCTGATCCTGCGTACGCCGTACAACGTGGCCTGGCAGCGTCTGCCAGAGGCAATGAAACGCATCGGAATGGAAGTGACCGATACGACCCGCTCAACCGGCAGCATGAAGGTGACCTATAAATCACCGGGCAGCAGCGGCTGGGATGAAGTAGGCGCTAAAGATCCCGAATTGCCAAACGGGGATTATAAAGTGCAGGTCGGCGATCTTGATAACCGTACCAGCCTGCAGTTCATCGACCCGAAAGGGCATGTGCTGACCCAGTCGCAAAATGATGCGCTGGTGGCGGTGTTCCAGGGCGCGCTGAACAAATAAAAATGATGAAGGGCCGGAGATTCTCCGGCCTTTTTATTTTGTTTTTGGCATAATAGCGCGCGGCGAAGTAAACGATTGCGTCAAGGCAATCGCCGCAGCGGCACAGGCCGCTGGACACCCGTTATTTCAAGTCTGGAGTGAACAAGATGCAAAAGCGAGCTGAGCTGTATCGCGGTAAAGCGAAAACCGTATACAGCACCGATAACCCGGATCTGCTGATACTCGAATTCCGCAACGATACGTCAGCAGGTGACGGGGCTCGAATTGAGCAGTTTGATCGTAAAGGGATGGTGAACAACAAGTTCAACCATTTCATTATGACTAAATTGCAGGAAGCGGGTATCCCGACCCAGATGGAAGCGCTGCTGTCTGATACCGAAGCGCTGGTGAAGAAGCTGGAGATGGTGCCGGTTGAGTGCGTGGTGCGCAACCGTGCCGCGGGTTCGCTGGTAAAACGCCTGGGCGTGGAAGAGGGGCTGGTGCTCAATCCACCGCTGTTCGATCTTTTCCTGAAAGACGATGCGAAACATGACCCGATGGTCAACGAATCCTATTGCGAAACCTTTGGCTGGGTCAGCAAGGCAAACCTGGCGCGGATGCAGGAACTGACCTTTAAAGCCAACGAGGTTCTGAGCAAGCTGTTTGACGACGCCGGACTGATTCTGGTCGACTTCAAGCTGGAGTTTGGTCTGTTTAACGGCGAAGTGACGCTGGGCGATGAGTTCTCGCCAGACGGCGCGCGCCTGTGGGACAAAGAGACGCTGGATAAAATGGACAAAGACCGTTTCCGCCAGAGCCTGGGCGGCGTGGTTGAAGCCTATGAAGCCGTTGCTCAGCGGTTGGGCGTGAAGCTCGACTAAGCCACACCGCACAGCAGAGAAAGGAGAGCCCCGGCTCTCCTTTTTTCATTTTGGCGTAAAGCTGGTTATTGCCCCGGCACACAACTAAAATCATGCCATCTGAGTAAACCGCTAAGGGAGTAAAGCATGCGCTGGCAAGGGCGTCGCGAAAGCGACAATGTAGAGGACCGTCGCGATCAATCGTCCGGTTATGGAGGCCGCCAGATCCGTCTGCCGCGCGGCAAGGGTGGTATCGTTCTGCTGATCGTGGTCGCGGTGGCCGGCTATTATGGCTATGATCTGACCGGCTTACTGACCGGCGGAGAGGTGGCGCCGACCAGTCAGCAGCAGCAGCGCAGCGTCAGCGCTAATGATGACGAGGCCGCGAAATTCACTAAGGTTATCCTGGCTACCACCGAAGATACCTGGGGCAAACTGTTCCAGCAGATGAACAAACAGTATGTCGCGCCGAAGCTGGTGATGTATCGCGGCGCAACCCGCACCGGCTGCGGTACCGGCCAGTCGGTAATGGGACCCTTCTACTGTCCTGCCGATCAGACGGTTTATATCGATCTCTCATTTTACGACGAGATGAAAACCAAACTCGGTGCTGGCGGTGACTTTGCCCAGGGCTATGTGATTGCGCATGAAGTCGGCCATCACGTGCAGAAGTTACTTGGCATCGAACCGAAAGTCCGCGAAATGCAGCAGGGTGCCAGCCAGACTCAGGTCAACCATCTGTCGGTCAAAATGGAGTTACAGGCTGACTGCTTCGCAGGCGTCTGGGGACACTATATGCAGCAGGAGAATATCCTGGAAGTCGGCGATCTGCAGGAGGCGCTGAATGCCGCCGAGGCGATTGGTGACGATCGTCTGCAACAGAAAAGTCAGGGACGGGTGGTGCCGGATAGCTTCACTCACGGCACCTCGCAGCAGCGCTACAGCTGGTTCAAGCGCGGTTTTGATAGTGGCAATCCAGGACAGTGCAACACCTTTGCCAGCAACGAATGACCCTGCAGCACACCACCGTCCTGATGCAGCAGGCCGGGATTCGACGGCTGGCAGTGATCAGCGGCGATCCCGCCTGGTGCCTGGCACGGGCGGCGGTATGGCGTGACGCGCTGGCGGGTGACTGGCTGACGCTGGCCGACAGCGCGCTGTTTCCCGGTCCGCACTGCGCGCCAGGTGCGGTGCGAACTCTGCTGGGACGCGAATTTCATCACGCCATTTTCGATGCCCGCGCGGGCTTTCACGCTGACGCCTTCGCCGCACTGGCTGGCACCTTAACCGCCGGTAGCTGGCTGCTGCTGCTGGTCCCGCCCTGGGACCGCTGGCCGCACCAGCCGGATGCCGATAGCCTGCGCTGGGCGGATGTCGCCGAACCCATCGCCACGCCACGCTTCGTTCACCATCTGCAACAGCAGATTCTCACCGATGCCGAAGTGCTGCTGGAGCGGCAGCATCAGCCGTGCCGTTGGCCGCCGCTGTCTGACAGGCCACACTGGCAGTGTCAGGCACCGCAGCAGCAACAGGCGGTGCTGGAACAGTGGCTGGCAATATCGTCTGGCGTGGCGGTCCTGACCGCCGCCCGTGGCCGCGGAAAATCGGCACTGGCGGGGATGCTGGCGCGTCACAATGGTCACGCGCTGGTGACCGCACCGGCCAGAGCTTCAACGGAGGTCCTGGCAGCGTTTGCCGGCGAGCATTTTCATTTCATGGCACCAGACGCGCTACTGGCGCTGGACCCGCCGCCTGCCGCTGAGTGGCTGATTATTGATGAAGCGGCAGCTATTCCCGCGCCGCTGTTGCAGGCGCTGGTCAGCCGTTTTCCCCGCGTGTTACTCACCACCACCGTACAAGGTTACGAAGGTAGCGGGCGCGGCTTTATCCTCAAGTTTTGCGCCGCACTGCCGCAGGTGCGCTATTTTACCCTTGATGAGCCACTGCGCTGGTCGCGTAGCGATCCGCTGGAGCGCTGGCTCAACCAGACGCTGCTGTTTGATGATGCCACTGCTGTCACGCCTTCATCATCAGCCCTTCCGCATCCTGCCTCCCGCGACGATTTCCCAGCGTTGCAGGCGGCCTATCGCCTGCTGACCAGCGCCCATTACCGGACCTCACCGCTGGATTTACGTCGGCTGCTGGATGCGCCTGGTATGCAGCTGTGGCTGGCTGGCGAGACAGCGGCGTTGCAGGGCGCATTATGGCTGGTGGAAGAGGGTGGACTTGATCCGGCGCTGGCGCAGGCGGTGTGGGCCGGTACCCGTCGGCCACGCGGTAGCCTGGTGGCTCAGTCGCTGGCGGCGCATGCAGGACTGACGGAGGCGGCAACGTTACGCTCACTGCGCATCAGCCGTATTGCCGTGGCGGCGGAAAGCCGTCGCCGTGGAATCGGCCAGCAGCTGGTGACCGCGGCCCGTCACGCTGCCGCTGATTACGACTATCTTTCCGTCAGCTTCGGCTACACTGAGTCTCTTTGGGCCTTCTGGCGCGCCTGTGGTTTTACCCTGGTGCGAATCGGCAGTCAGCGCGAGGCGAGCAGCGGCTGTTATGCCGCAATGGCGATGCTGGCCTGTTCTGCTGCCGGAGAAGCGTTGCAGCAGCGCGCGGCACAGCAACTGGCCCGCGACTGGCCGCTTTTACCTCAGCCTGTCGCCTTACCGGCAGGCGTAGTGAAGCGGTATGACGCGGATTTTACCGATCAGGATGCCTGGCTGGCCGCCGGTTTTGCCTGGGCACAGCGGCCACTGGAGGCCAGTTTGCCGGTGTTGCAGCGGCTGGCAGGTCTCCGGCTGCAGCCGTTACCGCTGCTGGAAGCCGCGATTGCCGCGCCGGATGCGCTCAGCACGCTGGCCCGACAGGCGGGACTGAGTGGACGTAAAGCGCTGATTACTGCGCTGCGTCAGCAGACCGCCACCGCGCTTGAAAACCTGCCAGGCCTGGACGCTGAGGCTCTGCGTCAGTCGTTGAAATAATTCGACCTGCGGGTTCAAATTTTCCTCATATCATTTCGCGCCCGGCGGCGTAGAGTGAAAACAGGAGGTCAACATGACACTGAAATATGTAATCGTTCAACAGCCCGCCACGGCGGCCCAGCTGTTTCTGCTTTATCACGGCGTGGGCGACAATCCGGATTCAATGGGCGAGATTGGCAGCTGGTTTGCCCGCACCTTCCCGGAGTCGCTGGTGGTGTCGGTGGGGGCGCCCGCCGCAGGCCGCCAATGGTTCCCCGAAGCCGATTTACACGACCAGACGGTTCAGCAACGGGTCGACGCTGCGATGCCGCAGTTCGTCGAGTCGGTTCGTCACTGGCAGCAGCAGAGCGGTGTCCGGGCGGAAGCGACGGCGCTGATCGGCTTTTCGCAGGGCGGTAGCATGGTGCTGGAAGGGGTAAAAGCGCATGCCGATCTGGCGGGGCGGGCGGTGGTGTTTAACGGTCGCTTCGTCACGCTACCCGAGAAAGCCAGTACCCGCACCACGGTGCATCTGATTCACGGTGATTACGATGAGCAGATCCCGCTGCATCATGCGCAGCTGGCGGAGCAGCGTCTGACGGCATTAGGCGGCGATGTTACGCTGGATATTGTCGACGATCTGGCCCATGCCATCGACCATCGCAGCATGGCGCTGGCGCTGGATCATCTGCGTTATACGGTGCCGAAGCGTTATTTTGACGAGGCGTTGAGCGGGGCGAAGCCCGGTGATGATGATGTCATCGTGATGATGTAAAAATGCCCTCGCTCAGCGAGGGCATCCGGCATTACTTCTTCTTCGGCCAGTCGTCGTCATCGTCCCATTTATCGTTAAAATCACGATGCGGCGGCAGGTTCGGTTTGTTATCCATAAATTTTTTGTGATCGATGCGTTTCAGATCTTTATACACATTCATCAGCACGCCAACCATCAGCAGGATCACCAGGATCCACCAGTAATCTTTAATAAACTCCATTTCCCGCTCCTTAACATCGCACTCAGGCGATCAGTTGTTCCATGATGCGTTGATACATCCGGCTCAGCATCTGCAGGTCGGAGGCTTTCACACACTCATTGATTTTATGAATGGTGGCGTTCACCGGACCCAGTTCCACTACCTGCGCACCCATGCGGGCGATAAAGCGGCCATCAGAGGTGCCGCCGGTTGTCAGCAGCTGCGGCTTAATTTCATTATAGTGCGCTACCGCTTTTACGACGGCATCCACCAGCTTACCGCGATCGGTCAGGAACGGCTGACCCGAGAGTTTCCACTCAATGGTGTAGCTCAACTGATGACGATCCAGCAGCTCTGCGACCCGCTGACGGATCATCGCGTCGGTCAGTTCGGTGCTGAAGCGGAAGTTAAACTGCACGAACAGCTCGCCGGGAATGACATTATTACTGCCGGTTCCCGCCTGTACGTTGGCAATCTGCATACTGGTCGCCGGGAAAAACGCATTGCCCTGATCCCATTCGACCGCCACCAGTTCGTTCAGCGCGGGCATCGCCCGATGCACCGGGTTATCCGCCAGATGCGGATAGGCGACGTGGCCCTGCACGCCGTGGATGGTCAGATTGGCGGTGATCGAGCCGCGTCGGCCATTTTTCACTACGTCACCGACCACTTCGGTACTTGAGGGTTCGCCAACCAGGCAGTAATCAAGCCGCTCCTGGCGTGCCATCAGGCGTTCAACCACCTTCACGGTCCCGTTGGCACCGCTGGCCTCTTCGTCTGAGGTGATCAGAAACGCCAGCCGCCCTTTATGGTGCGGATGGACGGCGACAAAACGCTCCGCCGCCACCACCATCGCCGCCAGCGAACCCTTCATGTCGGCCGCGCCACGGCCAAACAGCATGCCGTCGCGGATGGTGGGCTCAAACGGCGGATTGATCCAGCGGCTGGCATCGCCCGACGGGACCACATCGGTATGACCGGCAAAGGCCAGCGTTTCGCCTTCACCGCGGGTCGCCCAGAAATTCAGGGTGTCGCCGATGTTCATGGTCTCGATGTGGAAACCAATCGCCTGCAGGCGGGCAATCAGCAGCGCCTGACAGCCGGCATCATCGGGACTGAGAGAAGGGCGACGAATCAGCTGTTGCGTCAGCTCAATGACCGGGCAAAACATATTACTTCTCCTGGATAGCATTCTGATAACTCGTCTCACTAAAGCCGGCAAGCAAAGTGCCATCCGGAGTGCGTAACAGCGGGCGTTTAATCATGGCGGGCTGGGCCAGCATCAGGGCTTTGGCGCTGTCGGCATCGGTGACGGCTTCGCGCTCTGCCTCGGGCAACTTGCGCCAGGTGGTGCCGCGGGTGTTGAGCAGGGTGGTGTAACCCAGCGCATCAATAAACTCCTGCAGCATCGCATCACTCAGGCCATCAGCGCGGTAGTCATGAAACCGATAGTCGATACCAGCCGCCGTTAAAAAGCCCCGGGCTTTTTTTATCGTGTCGCAATTTTTAATCCCGAACATCACCCACTGCGCGCTCATCGCCTGATCCTTATTATCCTGTGAAAAGTGGAAGCTGAAAAAAGCAGCCAAAGCGGGAGTTTAGCATAGTGCGATCCGTTGCGGCATCTCACCAGGCCAGCCTGACCTGCCGAAAAACGCTTTCGGCTGCGCCTGGTTTATCACCGGGTAACCGTTATCAATTTCAGCCGTAATCATTACCTGGCTTATCATTGGGTGATTAAGAATTTCGCCATGTTTGAAAAATAGTCTACCGCTGGGTTTATCAAAAATTATTTTCAGTCGGGTTAAGCAGTTGCTGAAATGTGCGTCAGCTACCAAATCCGATAAATCTCAGGTTTTATTCACCGCTGCCGATAGTGATAACAGGTGTAAACGTATTCACCTGATGAAAAAAAGCGCGTAACATTGCCATCACAATAAGAGAGGGCATTATGATTGACACTGAAATGGGGAACTGGAAAGAATTTATCGAAGCGATGTTACGCAACAAGTAACACGCTAAGAGACAAGCAGGGCGATTCCCCTCTTGCTGCAATTCTTACCACACACAGAAATAAGGCGGTCACTGACATCAGTGGCCGCTTTTTATTTCTGACCTTGCTGGCCCGGTTGCGGGCCAATCGGCTTAATCGTGTGGCTTCTCTTTTAGCGGGAAGCGCCGGCGGACCAGCACAAAGAACAGCGGTACAAAGAAGATCGCCAGCAGCGTGGCGGAGATCATGCCGCCCATTACGCCGGTCCCCACCGCATGCTGGCTGCCGGAACCGGCTCCGCTACTGATTGCCATCGGCAGCACCCCAAAGATAAACGCCAGCGAAGTCATCAGAATCGGCCGCAGGCGCTGGCGTGACGCCTCCAGCGTCGCGGCCACCAGTTCGCCGCCTTTGCTGTTGATCTCATTGGCAAACTCGACGATCAGGATGGCGTTCTTGGCGGAGAGCCCCACCACCGTCAGCAACCCGACCTGGAAGTAGACATCGTTCTCCAGCCCGCGCAGCCAGGTGGCGATCAGCGCCCCGACCACGCCGAGCGGCACCACCAGCATCACCGAGAACGGAATCGACCAGCTCTCATAGAGCGCGGCAAGACAGAGGAAGACCACCAGCAGCGAAATCGCATACAGCGCCGGGGCCTGTGAGCCGGAGAGCCGCTCCTGATAAGAGGCACCGCTCCACTGAAAGCCGACGCCCAGCGGCAGGGCGTTGACCAGTTTTTCCATTTCGTCCATCGCGGTGCCGCTGCTGACGCCATTCGCGGCTTCACCCACAATCTCCAGCGATGAATAACCGTTGTAGCGTTCAAGCCGCGGTGAACCGGTTTCCCAGTGGCTGGTGGCGAAAGCGGAGAAGGGCACCATGCCGCCGCTGCTGTTGCGCACGTACCACTTATTAATGTCTTCCGGTAGCATACGATATTCGGCCGCCGCCTGAACGTAGACCTTTTTCACCCGACCGCGATCGAGGAAATCATTCACGTAGCTTGAGCCCCAGGCGGTGGTCAGCGTGTCGTTGATGGTATCGAGTGAGACGCCCAGCGCCTGCGCTTTGCGATCATCAACATCAATCTGCAACTGCGGGCTGTCATCAAGTCCGTTGTGCCGCACCCGCGACAGCGACTTATCATTGGCGGCCATCTCCAGCAGCTTATCGCGCATCGCCATCAGCTGCGTATGCCCGACTCCGGCGTGATCCTGCAGTTGCAGGTCAAAGCCGGATGAGCTGCCCATACCGGTGATCGCCGGCGGGCTACTGGCGATCACCCGGCCCTCTTTGATCTTCTGAAAGGCTTTTGTGGCACGATCGATAATCGCGAATGAGGTGCGATCGGTGCCGGGGCGATCTTCCCAGTTTTTCAGCCGCACAAACAGGCGCGCCACGTTCTGACCGTTACCGCCAGGACCGGCACCGATGGTCGAGAACACCGACAGCACATTGGCTTTCTCTTCGGTCAGATAGTACTGCTCCACTTTTGCCACCACGGCGGCGGTTTGCTCCAGCGTCGCGCCTGCCGGCAACTGGACCTGGGTCAGGAACACGCCGCGATCTTCCAGCGGCAGGAACGAGGTTGGCAGACGCAGAAACAGGAAGGCCATCAGGCCGATAAGCGCCAGATAGAGCAGCAGCCAGCGGCCGCCCTTACGCAGAATGCCCGCCACGCCGTGCTGGTAGCGGTCAGCATTTTTATTGAAGTGACGATTAAACCAGCCGAAAAAGCCGCGACGATCGTGCGACTCGCCGGGCTTCACCGGCCTGAGCAGCGTGGCACACAGCGCGGGCGTCAGGATCATCGCCACCAGCACCGACAGCACCATCGCCGACACAATGGTGATCGAGAACTGGCGATAAATGGCCCCGACCGTGCCGCCAAAAAAGGCCATCGGCACAAATACGGCGGAGAGCACCAGCGCAATACCCACCAGTGCGCCCTGAATCTGGCCCATCGATTTACGTGTTGCGGCGCGCGGCGACAGTCCCTCTTCGCTCATCAGGCGTTCAACGTTTTCCACCACCACGATGGCATCATCCACCAGTAACCCGATCGCCAGCACCATGGCGAACATCGTCAGGGTATTGATACTGAAACCGCAGGCGTAGAGCACGCTGAAGGTGCCCATCAGCACCACCGGCACCGCGATAGTCGGGATCAGGGTAGCGCGGAAGTTCTGCATAAACAGATACATCACGCCAAACACCAGCACGATCGCCTCCAGCAGCGTCTTCACCACATCGGTGATAGAGGCTTTGACGAACGGCGAGGTTTCATAGGCGATTTTCGCTTCCAGTCCGTGAGGAAAATAGTGCGACAGCTCTTCAATACGCGCCCGCACCAGTTTGTCGGTATTCATCTCATTGGCGCCAGAGGCCAGTTTCACCCCTAGTCCGGAAGCGGGCTGGCCGTTGTAGCGGCTGAGGTAGTCATATTTTTCTGCACCCAGCGCTACGCTGGCGACGTCGCCCAGCGTCACTACCGAGCCATCCGGATTGTTTTTCAGGGTAATCGCCCGGAACTGTTCCGGCGTCTGCAGCATCGACTGAGCATTCACCGTGGCGTTAAGCGCCTGTTTCGCGACTGATGGCAGGCCGCCCACCTGACCGACGGCGACCTGGGCGTTCTGCGACTCGATTGCGCTGACCACATCATCGGTGGTCAGGGCGTAGGCGATCAGTTTGTTGGGATCGAGCCAGATACGCATCGCATACTGCGAGCCGTAAGCGTCAACCTGGCCGACGCCATCGATGCGGCTCAGCGGGTCCTGAATGTTACTGGCGACATAATCTGCAATATCCTGCTTATCCATGCTGCCGTCGGTGGAAACAAACGCCACCATCAGGATGTTGCTGTCACCGGTTTTATTGACCGTCACGCCCTGCGACTGCACCGCCTGCGGTAATTTGCGCAGCGCGGACTGCAACTGATTCTGCACCTGCTGGCGCGCTTCATCCGGATCGGTTCCGGCGGTAAAGGTGAGCGTGATCTGCGCCTGGCCGGTATTACTGCTGTTGGATGACATGTACATCAGGTTATCGATGCCGGTCATGTTCTGCTCGATCACCTGGGTCACGGTGTTCTCCAGCGTCTCCGCCGAGGCGCCAGGGTAGTTAGCCGTAATGCGAACGTTTGGCGGTGCCAGATCGGGATACTGTTCAATAGGCAGCGAAATGATGGAAAGGGTGCCGCAAAGACACAACAAAATCGCCAGAACCCAGGCAAAGATGGGTCGGTCGATAAAGAAATTCGACATTAAATCGACACTCCTCAGTGCTTTTTTTTATCAGGAACGAGACCCCAGGAAAGGGTGCACCAGCAGAGCAACCGGATGATCTTCGCCACGATTTCCCGCCGTCACTTACTCTACGTGCGGTCAATTAGGAAATCGTGGAGAAATTGTGGAGAAAGTGTAAATTCCCCGATTATTTAACGATGGCGGCTTTCAAGCCAGAGTACCGTAGCGGCAACGCGTGAGCGCACATCCAGTTTACGCAACAGATTGCGGATATGCACTTTTACCGTCTCTTCCGAAATATGCAGAATGGCGGCAATCTCTTTGTTCGACAGACCGCGCGCAACCTCCTGTAGCACGTCACGCTCACGTTCAGTCAGCTGACGTAACGGATCGGCGCTGTGCTGGCGGTTAGCCAGATAACGGGCGACGCCTTCGCTGAAAACTTTTTCGCCCTGCGAGGCCTGCAGAATCTGCGCCAGCAGGATCTCCGGCTCGCTATCTTTCAGCAGATAGCCATCGGCACCGGCATCGACCATGGTGAAAATATCGCTGTGGGCGTCGGAGACGGTCAGCACCAGAATGCGCGATCCGATGCCTTCATGACGCAGCGCTTTAAGCGTATCCAGTCCCGACATGCCTTTCATATTCAGGTCGAGCAAAATCACGTCGGGTTCCTGCCGGCGCGCTTCTGCCAGCGCTTCAGTACCGTTGTTGGCTTCGGCGATCACCACCAGTCGGGGGTCCAGCGCCAGCAGCTGCCGGATACCCCGGCGCATCAGTGGATGGTCATCAACAATCATCAACGTTAATACGGGCTGTTGCATGTTCTTTTCCTTTTCCCCGATCGGTATCAGGCGGTTATGCGTGCTGCGGCTGACGCGGAAGGCTGCACCGCAGTGGCTTTGCCGTTCGTCAGTGGCCAGAAGGTGTCTGGCGATGGCACATCTACAGAGTTAATCCGTTTCAGAACGTTATTCGAACTGACGCGTCGGACGTGGTGGAAAACGCAGCGCCACCTGGGTGCCGCGAGGCAGAACGCTGATGCTCAGATTGCCGCTTAATCGCTGCGCGCGTTCCGCCATAATGGTCAGTCCATAGTGGCCAGGCGGCTCGTCGGTGCTGCTGATGCCGACGCCATCATCGGTGATAGTCAGTAAGTGCTCACCTTGTTCGGTGCGCTGATAATCAATAGTAATGCGCTGTGCGCTGGCGTGACGAATCGCGTTCAGCAACGCTTCCCGCGCGATCTGTAACACATGCACCTGCTGCTGGGCTTCCAGGCTCTCCAGCCCCGGCTGATAGTTAAAGTCAATTTTCGCCCCGACCTGTTCCTGCAGCGAGGCGATCATCGCCTGCATCGCCGCCACCAGATCCGCCTGTTCAATGGTCAGGCGGAAGGTGGTCAGCAGTTCGCGTAACTGGCGATAGGCATCCGCCAGCGCCTGATCAAAGTCAGCAATGATACCGTGTGCGGCCTGGTCAGATTTATCGACGGTGCGCCGCAGCAGCGTGAGCTGTATGCGTAAAAATGAGAGCGACTGCGCCAGCGAATCGTGCAGTTCGCGAGCGATAGTGGTGCGCTCCTCAATTAGCAGCATCTGCTGATACTGCTTCTGCGCCTGCCAGATCCAGATGGCGCGTCCCAGCATCGCTGCCAGGCTGCGCATCAACTCCTCCGGCGGCGAAGAGGCGTGCGTCTGCCAGCGCAATTCACCTGGCTGCTGGTCGTCCTGATGCAGCGGTAACCGTCGCCAGTCCGCTGCCGCATCCTCTTCACCGGCGCGAAACTGAAACCGGTCGCTGTCGAGCCGAATCGCCGTGAGTTTCTCGCGGGTCAGAACGTTATCCAGCACCGCTTCAAACAGCGCCGGATGCAGCGGGCTGGCGGTCAGCATTTGCGAGCTGTCATACAGCAGCGACAGCGTGCGGTTCGCCTGGGTGAGATCTTCGGTTTTGGCACGCACCGTACTTTCCAGTAACTGATATTGCGAATGCAGACGTGTCGCCATGCCGCTGAAGGTGTGCGACAGCACCTTGAGCTCGTTCTGCTGCGCTACGTGCAGCGGCGGAAAATTAAAATTGCCGCTCTCAACATAGCGACTGGCGGTGACCAGCGCGTTAAGCGGGCGCACCACCTGCTGTCGGGTGAAACGAATCGTCATCAGCGCCAGCGCGACAATCGCAATCACGCCCGCCAGGCTACTCGCCGCCACCAGATGCATTTTCAGTTCGGTGTAGCGCTGCAGCCCCAGCACGAAGCGATCGATCTCGCCGACATAGAGCGGCACCTGTTGCTGATAAGCCAGGGTATCACCCTGTTCCAGCCGCTGCTGCAGTGACGGCCAGACCGCACGCAACCGCTGGTAGAGAATTTTCACCTCGCGCGGTACCCAGGGACGATCCAGCTTTTGCAGTACCGGTGCATCAAGCGTTTGCTGGAACAGCACCAGGTGCTCAGCCAGCTGCTGCGGCTGACGGCTGGCATCCCAGGCCATACGGTAGCTCTGCATTCGCAGTGAGCCAGCCAGATTGATCGCCTCGGCATCGCGCTGACTGCTGAAAAGCGTGACCAGCGCCAGACCGGTGGTGAGCAGTGACAGCAGGACGATGGCGCTGAGCGCCTGTGCAATGCTGCGGGTAACGGAACGTTTAACAATCACATGAATAGCCCTGTAAGGAGTGCGGGATTATAAGAGAGCGGTGACGCCACGCAAAGTCCCAATACACTGTTTGTTGCACAACCCGTTACATAAAGTACATAAAATCACCGCAGCTGACCCTTCCCAGGATAACGCGCACAACCCGGGTTAAAAAATAATCACCTTTACATTGATCCTATGTTGCCTTTCATTGCAGCGTTAATAATTCATCCAGTCATTAACGACGTTGCAGATCACATTTATGGAGCATCCGATGAAAAAACTGAATGCAGTTCTGGCTGGTGCCCTGTTAGCCACCGCCTCATTTTCGACCTTCGCCGCGCAGCCGGTTGATCGTGAACAGGCGCAAAGTATGCAGAGCATCGGTAGCGTTTCGGTATCGAATGTACGTGGCTCGCTGGATGATGCCAGTCGCCAGCTGTCGCAAAAGGCTGAAGAGATGGGTGCCAGCCACTATCGCGTAATCGGTGTTGATAACCCAGGCGACTCCAGTCTCTGGACCGGCACCGCTGAGATCTACCGCTAACCCGACCCTCCTGTTTCCATCCCTGTAGCTTTTACCGGCCCGTTTGAGGCCGGTTTTTTTGTTTTTGTGCATCAGTACCGATTCTTACAAATCAACCTGTGCAGTTACCCACTATATTTTGCTTCGTTCTTGCAGAACGGGTAGGATTCATCGCCGTTAATTCCCGCGCTGCTTTCGCTAACTCACAGGCAGACGCACAGAGGAAAATACCCCATTTCGCATGGCATAACGCAATCGTTTGGATGTACTGCGAATGATGGTCAGGACAAACAGGAAAGCTATGAAATCGAATAAAAAATCTGCGGCCGAGATGCGCGCTGCAAAAAGACGCTGGCTGAATTCGCACGACAGCGGCTACCAGAAGGCGATGGGCAACCGTCACGTTCAGATGATCGCTATCGGCGGCGCCATTGGTACCGGCCTGTTCCTTGGTGCCGGTGGCCGCCTGCAGGCCGCTGGCCCGGCACTGGCCATTATCTACCTGGTGTGTGGCATCTTCTCATTCTTTATCCTGCGCGCATTGGGCGAACTGGTGTTACATCGCCCCAGCAGCGGCAGCTTCGTCTCTTATGCCCGTGAGTTCCTCGGTGAAAAAGCCTCCTACGTCGCCGGCTGGATGTATTTCGTCAACTGGGCGATGACCGGTATCGTCGACATCACCGCCGTTGCGCTCTACATGCACTACTGGGGCGCGTTTGGCGATGTCCCGCAGTGGGTCTTTGCACTGGGCGCGCTGGCGATTGTGGGTACCATGAACATGATCGGCGTGAAGTGGTTCGCCGAAATGGAGTTCTGGTTCGCGCTGGTCAAAGTGCTGGCGATTGTGCTGTTTCTGGTGGTGGGCGTGGTGTTTCTTGGCACCGGCAAACCGCTGGATGGCAACAGCACCGGTTTCCATCTGATCAGCGATAATGGCGGCCTGTTCCCGCATGGCTTACTGCCCGCGCTGGTGCTGATTCAGGGTGTGGTCTTTGCCTTCGCCTCGATTGAATTAGTCGGTACGGCGGCAGGCGAGTGTAAAGACCCGAAAACCATGCTGCCAAAAGCGATCAACAGTGTGATCTGGCGTATTGGCCTGTTCTATGTCGGCTCAGTCGTGCTGCTGGTATTGCTGTTGCCGTGGAACGCCTATCAGGCGGGTCAGAGTCCGTTTGTGACCTTCTTCTCGAAACTGGGCGTGCCCTATATTGGCAGCATCATGAATATCGTGGTGCTGAGCGCGGCGCTCTCCAGCCTCAACTCCGGCCTCTACTCGACGGGACGTATTCTGCGCTCCATGTCGATGGGCGGATCGGCGCCGAAATTCATGTCTAAGATGAACGGTCAGCAGGTGCCTTATGCCGGCATTCTGGTCACCATCGGCGTTTATGTGATTGGCGTGGTGCTGAACTACTATGTGCCGTCTCAGGTGTTTGAGATTGTGCTGAACGTTGCGTCGCTGGGGATTATCTCCTCCTGGGCCTTTATCGTGGTCTGCCAGCTGCGCCTGCGTAAAGCAATCAAAGAAGGCAAAGCGGATGACGTCAGCTTTAAGCTGCCAGGCGCGCCGTTTACCTCATGGCTGACGCTGCTGTTCCTGTTCAGCGTGCTGGTGCTGATGGCGTTTGATTACCCGAACGGCACCTACACCATCGCTTCTATTCCGCTGATCGCGGTGATTCTGGTGCTGGGCTGGTTTGGCGTCCGTAAGCGCGTCAGCGCTATCGCCGAAACCGAACACGATCACCATGAAGAAGAGGCGAAGCCAGTCCGGCTGGCTGACGAAAGCCCGCGTTAATCTCTGCCTGTTATAAAGAAGCCAGCCTGCGTGCTGGCTTTTTTATTGCCGTTCGCCAGCCACCCCGACGGGCGAATTCAGATAGTTTTCCCGCCAGCTTCATCCTATGATGGCAGACTCCCTTTATGCCGTAGCGGAGCAAGCATGTCGTTTAAGATCAATATCATCAAAGATAAGTTGCTGTCTGAAAACTGGTTTGTGCTACGCAACGTCACCTATGACATCACCGACCAGCGTGAGCGGGTGATTCGCCATAAACGCGAAGTCTACGATCGCGGAAACGGGGCGACTATCCTGCTCTATAACCGCGAAAAGAACAGTGTGGTGCTGACGCGTCAGTTCCGCATCGCCACCTGGGTCAACGGTAATCAGGACGGCATGTTAATCGAAGCCTGTGCCGGGTTACTCGACGACGATTCCCCGGAAGATTGTATTCGCAAAGAGGCGATTGAAGAGACCGGCTACGCGGTCGGTGAGGTAGAAAAACTCTATACCTGCTATATGTCGCCGGGCGGCGTTACCGAGCTGATCCATTTCTTCGCCGCCGAATATAATGAATCGTTGCGTGACAATGCGGGCGGTGGCATTGAAGATGAGTCGATCGAGGTGCTGGAGATCGGATTCCCGGAGGCGCTGGCGATGATTAAAGATGGCCGCATCTGCGATGGCAAAACCGTGATGCTGTTACAGCATGCACAGTTAGCGGGCTGGTTAACACCCTGACGCACGCCGGTCATCGATCCAGTTTTATCCTGAGTGCCAACAGCCGATGCGTGGCTTTCGAACCAATCATGCACGCTTTTTAAGCAGTTAACCGCGCTTTCTGGACGGGTTCACAGAATGCGGCCATCAACGGGCCCGTTGATGCGCTATCATCTCCACTCTGAGTATTCGGGGATCGATTTTCTTAATGTCGTATTGGATGAAATCGCTGTGGCTGTCGTCTTTGCTATGGGTTGCCTCTGTGCAGGCCGATCCGTTGCAGAAGTCATTTAACGACTGGCAAATGACCTGCAACAACGCGGCATTCTGCGTGGCACGCAATATTCCGGGTGACAAAGGACTGGTAATGACGATTTCGCGCCATGCGGGCGTCAATGACCGTCCGCTGTTGCGTATTGACTATGGCAGCGCCTACAGCGGCGATCTGCCGGGCGGGCCGCTGCAGGATAATCTGTTACTCGATCAGCGCCGCCTGAAGCCCGATCTGAAACACTGGACGGTGGAACCCCATCATCTCGCCACCAGCAACGCCATCGCCATCGATGAGTTTCTTGATCTGGTGCTGGACGCCAAAACCGTGCAGCTCACTTACGATCCCAATGCGCTGATCTCACTTCGCGGCATGAAAGCGGCCCTGCTGCTGATGGATGACGTGCAGGGCAGGGTAAACGGCATGAGCGCCTGGGTTAAGCGCGGCGATCGTGCCAGCTGGGATGTCCCGCCGTCGCCATCCCTGCCGCAGTTACCGCCAGCGCCGCCACCGCCCGCAGCCCTGACCCGCGAAGAGACCAGCGGCCTGATCGACTACGGCACCTGGCGAATCAATACCGACTCCTGCTCGCTGGACCCGATGCGGCGCGAAGTGAGCGTCGCGCCACTGACCGATCAGAAAGCGCTGCTGCTGGTGAGTTGTGAAATGGGTGCGTATAACGTCATCGATCTGGCATTTGAGGTGACACGCAGCCAGCCCTATGTGGCGCGCGGCGTGACGCTGACCCTGCCGTTTACTCCACCTGGCGGCAGCGAACGGCAGCTTGATCTGATTAATGCCGAGTATGATGCGGCCACCGGACAGCTCTATACTTTCGGCAAAGGGCGCGGACTGGGAGATTGCGGCAGAGCGACACGCTGGCAGTTCGACGGGACGCGGTTTGTACTGGCGGAGTATGCTGAAGAATCGACCTGTGATGCCTGGCACAGCAGCGATGACTGGCCCACCCTGTGGGTAAGCCAGTCCGCGGCAGCAGTACAACAGCGTTAACGAATCGCCTGCACCATCATCGGTGATCCGAGCTGATTCCCCACCAGTTCGGCCAGCATATTGTTAACGCCATCGCTCATCGGCGTGAAGCGGGTGAGCGGTGAACGGGTAACCACCACAAAAACCCCGACGTTATGCTGCGGCACCATCGCCATATAGGTAATGAAGCCGCCACCGCCGCCTGTTTTCTGAATAATGCCGGGACGTCCCTCTTTGGGTCCCATATAGACCCAGCCCATTCCCAGCGCGTCGGCTTTGCCCGGCACATCCATGCCTTCGACTTTGTGTAACTGGTCACGACGATAAATCAGCGTCTGCAGACGATCGATCTGAGGCGTGCGATGGTTCACGGATGAGTTAAGGAACTGCTGCATCCAGCGGCCCATGTCATCTGGCGTGGAGTAGACGCCACCGCTGCCAATCGCCGCCAGGGTATTGTTGCAAGGGCTGGCCCCTTTCTCGGCGACCATCAGGCGGCCGCACTGCTCGGGCGACGGGGTAAAAGTGGTATCTTTCATGCCGAGCGGCCGGGTAATCAGCTGCTGGAACAGCGCCGGATAAGGCGTGCCGGCTGCCCGCGCTAAGGCATCGCTCAGCAGATCGTAACCCAGGTTGGAATAGGCGGCATTGCTGCCCGGCGCGGCTTTAAGCTGGGCGCGCGACAGCCAGTCCCAGCGCTCGCCGCGTGTTGGCCAGACAAACACCGGACGATGCGGTTTACCGCCCGGCTGCTCACGCGGCAGACCGCTGGTGTGGGTCGAGAGGTTAATCAGCCGAATCGGCTGGCCGTTGAAGCTCGGCACCCGGGCGCCCGGTGGCGCATATTTACTCAGCGGATCGTCAAGGCGAATCTGCCCGCGCTCCGCCAGCTTCACCATCACCTCGCTGGTCATCAGCTTACTGAGTGAAGCAATACGAATCAGCGAATCCTTCTGCGGTCGCACATTGTTGCCTGGCCGGGTTTCACCAAAGCTGGCGAAAACGCGCTGATTACCATCAATCGCCACCAGTGCCATACCGGTCGCGCCGCTGCCGTAGAAGATATGTTCTGCGTAGCGATCGACAATCTGTGATGCCAGCAGCGGATCGGGCGCGACCTGCGCCATGCTTTTTAATGGAAGCAGAGAAACCATCAAGGCCAGTAAATAAGATGTGCGCATGTTCAACGGAGAGGGCTTCGCTATAGAAACGGAGAAAAATGCTGCCTTAATCTTCAACCTTTGGCAGGCAGCGAACCGCATCTTTCCGTCAGACCACAGACAGGAAGAGGCGGGCGGCCAGCGTACAGGCAGCGTAAAGTATGACGGGTCTATAGTAATCAGTTTGCGCGAGGCGTGAAGAGGGGAAAAGAGATTTTTTTCTGTTTCAGGCTATGAGCAGAAATGGCCCTTCCCGCAAGCGCGGGAAGGGCAAAAGCATTAAACTGGCTTGAGTAATGCTTCAGCGTGGCTGACGATGTTTTCAATCGTGAAGCCAAACTCAGGGAACAACTTACCGGCCGGTGCTGATTCACCGAAGGTGGTCATTCCGACAATCGCACCATCCAGGCCGACATACTTGAACCAGTAATCGGCGATACCGGCTTCAACCGCCACGCGCGCTTTCACGCCGCTCGGCAGCACCGATTCACGGTAGGCAGCATCCTGCGCATCGAACAGATCGGTCGACGGCAGTGAGACAACCCGCACTTTATGGCCGCCGGTGGTCAGCTTCTCCGCGGCGCCCAGGGTGATCTCAATCTCCGAACCGGTAGCAATCAGAATCACCTCTGGCGTACCGTCACAATCTTTCAGCACATAACCGCCGCGCTTGATGTTCTCAATCTGCTCTGGCGTGCGCTCTGGTTGCAGCAGGTTCTGACGTGACAGGATCAGCGCCGTCGGGCCGTGATGGCGCTCTACCGCCGCTTTCCATGCCACCGCCGTCTCAACCTGATCGCACGGACGCCAGACGCTCATGTTCGGCGTCAGGCGCAGGCTGGCGATCTGCTCAACCGGCTGGTGCGTCGGGCCATCTTCGCCCAGACCAATAGAGTCATGGGTGTAGACCAGAATCTGCCGCGCCTTCATCAGGGCCGCCATACGCGCCGCGTTACGTGCGTACTCAACAAACATCAGGAAGGTTGCGGTGTAAGGGACAAAACCGCCGTGGTGCGCGATCCCGTTACCAATCGCCGTCATACCGAACTCACGCACGCCGTAGTGAATGTAGTTACCGGCCGGATCGTCTTTAATCGACTTCGAGCCGGACCAGATGGTCAGGTTACTCGGCGCCAAATCAGCGGAGCCGCCGAGGAACTCAGGCAGTAACTTGCCGTAGGCTTCCAGCGAATTTTGCGATGCTTTACGGCTGGCAATTTTCTGTGGATTAGCCTGCAGGTCATTGATGAATTTGGTGGCTTCTGCTTCCCAGGTCGACGGCATTTCGCCATTCATCCGGCGCTCATACTCCAGCGCCAGCTCAGGATGGGCCTGCTTATAGGCGGCAAATTTCGCATCCCAGGCTTTTTCGCGCTCCGCACCGGCTGCTTTCGCATCCCACTGCTGATAAATATCGGCCGGAATTTCAAACGGCGGATAGTTCCAGCCGAGCTGCTTACGCGTCAGCGCCACTTCTTCCTCACCCAGCGCCGCGCCGTGCGACTCCTCTTTACCGGCTTTGTTCGGCGAACCGAAACCGATAATGGTGCGGCAGATAATCAGTGACGGCTTATCTGTGACGCTCTGTGCCTCTTTAATCGCCTGGCTGACGGCTTCCGGATCGTGTCCGTCGATGTCGCCAATCACATGCCAGTTGTAAGATTCAAAGCGTTTATGGGTGTCGTCGGTAAACCAGCCTTCGGTTTCGCCATCAATGGAAATGCCATTGTGATCGTAGAAGCCGATCAGTTTGCCGAGGCCAAGGGTACCGGCCAGCGAACAGACTTCGTGCGAAATCCCTTCCATCAGACAGCCATCGCCCATGAAGACATAGGTGAAGTGGTCAACGATGTCGTGATCCGGACGGTTAAACTGCGCCGCCAGCGTGCGTTCAGCAATCGCTAAGCCAACCGCGTTTGCCAGTCCCTGACCCAGCGGGCCAGTGGTGGTTTCAACGCCAGGGGTGTAGCCGATCTCCGGGTGGCCCGGCGTTTTTGAATGCAGCTGACGGAAGTTTTTCAGCTCTTCAATCGGCAGGTCATAACCGGTCAGGTGCAGCAGGCTGTAAAGCAGCATCGAACCGTGGCCGTTGGAGAGGATAAAGCGGTCGCGGTCAAGCCAGGCGGGGTTGGTCGGATTGTGCTTGAGGAAGTCGCGCCAGAGCACTTCTGCGATATCTGCCATGCCCATAGGCGCACCGGGGTGACCTGAGTTTGCTTTCTGTACCGCATCCATACTCAGTGCACGAATCGCGTTTGCCAACTCTCTGCGTGAGGACATAAAGTTCTCCCTTGTTAAGAATCAGGGCGGGAAATTCCCGCCCGACTAAAATTGAACACTACAGGCGTGCGGCCAGCACATCTTCCAGCTTCTGCTGGTCAACCGCGAACTGACGGATACCGTCAGAAAGTTTTTCCACCGCCATCGGGTCCTGATTATGTTCCCAGCGGAATTCAGCCTCAGAGAGCGGCGACGGCTGATGGAAGCCTTCGGTTGACGGCTCCAGTTTACGCTCCAGCGGCGCATCGCTGTTCTGCAACTCTTCCAGCAGGTTAGGCGAAATGGTCAGGCGGTCGCAGCCGGCCAGCGCCACAATCTGCTCCACTTTACGGAAGCTGGCGCCCATGATGATGGTGCTATAGCGATGCTTTTTGTAGTAGTCGTAGATGCGACGAACGGATTTCACGCCCGGATCTTCATCGACCACATAGGGGTCCATCGGTTTGCGGCTGTTGTACCAGTCATAAATGCGGCCAACAAACGGCGAGATCAGGAACACGCCCGCCTCGGCACAGGCCCGCGCCTGGGCAAAGGAGAACAGCAGCGTCAGGTTACAGTTGATGCCATTCTTCTCCAGCTCTTCCGCCGCGCGGATGCCTTCCCAGGTGGAGGCCAGTTTGATCAGAATACGTGAGCGATCGATACCGTGCTCTTCATACAGGCGAACCAGTTTCTCTGCTTTGGTCACACACATGCCACGATCGAAAGAGAGGCGCGCATCCACTTCGGTCGAAACACGGCCCGGTACGCTTTTCAGAATCTCCATACCGAGGTTAATCGCCACTTTGTCACTGGCGTTGATGATCTGCGTCTCTTTGCTGCCGCCCTGTTTTTTGGCGTAGTCAATCGCATCATCGATCAGGTGTTTATAGGCATCAAGACTGGAGGCTTTGAGGATCAGCGACGGGTTGGTGGTGGCGTCTTCCGGGTGGTAATTACGAATCGATTCAATATCACCACTGTCCGCCACCACGGTGGTGAACTGTTTCAGGGCTTCTAGCTGGTTCATTTCTACACTCCTTGAAAAGAAAACATGAAAGCGAAAAGGGAGCACCTCAGGCCTCGGAGCCAATCTATGGCGTGCTTTGCTACCGGGAACGCGAACCCATAACATTGCAACAGACACTTTCGGATGAAAATGCGGTTTCTCTGATTGTTGCGCTGCGAGGCGGTGCGAAGGAGCCGTCATGCGGTGTTAACCGTGGGGTGCGCCATATTCCACCCTTAAGCATAGCAGCCAGGATAAATGACGCAGGCCACACTGTAGCAATCCGTGCCGTATCAGAAGGGGTAGAGGCGGAGAAGGGCGGTGAAACCGCCGCGCGGGCGCAGAGCCACGCGGCGGAAGCGGGGATTATGAGGGCAGGTTCAGCCAGTTCTTCACCGGCAGGAAATCACGGTAGAGCGCCGCTTCAGGGGAGTCTTCCGCGGGCTGATAAGCATATTCCCAGCGCACCAGCGGCGGCATCGACATCAGGATCGATTCGGTCCGGCCACCGGTCTGCAGGCCAAACAGCGTGCCGCGATCCCACACCAGATTGAACTCCACGTAGCGGCCGCGACGATAGAGCTGGAACTGCCGTTCCCGATCGCCCCACGGATGATCTTTACGCCGTGCCACAATCGGCTGATAGGCGTCGATAAAGCCGCGGCCCACCGCCTGCATAAAACGGAAGCACTGTTCAAAGTCGGGCGTATTCAGGTCGTCAAAAAACAGGCCGCCAATGCCGCGCTGCTCATCACGATGCTTCAGGTAAAAGTAGTCGTCGCACCACTTTTTATAGCGTGGATAGATATCGTCGCCGAACGGCTGACAGAGATCGAACGCGGTCTGATGCCAGTGCAGCGCATCCTCTTCGAAGCCGTAGAACGGCGTCAGGTCAAAGCCGCCGCCAAACCACCATACCGGATCGGCACCCGGTTTCTCCGCAATAAAGAAACGCACGTTGGCATGGCTGGTGGGCACGTAGGGATTATGCGGATGGATCACCAGCGACACGCCCATCGCTTCAAAACTGCGGCCGGCCAGCTCTGGCCGGTGCGCGGTGGCTGAGGCCGGCATCTGGTCGCCATGCACGTGCGAAAAGTTGACGCCCGCCTGTTCAAACACCGCGCCGTTGCGCAGCACGCGGCTTTGTCCGCCGCCGCCGCCTGGGCGCTGCCAGCTATCTTCAGCAAAGGCTGCGCCGCCATCTTCAGCCGCCAGTCGGGTACAAATCTCATCCTGCAACGCCAGCAGGAACGCTTTTACGCGGGAAATATCAGCCATCTCTTCGCTTATCGTAAGTGTTAGTCTGCCGCGATTATACGCAAAATCTGGCGGCTTGCATGGCTGCGGCAGGCACAGCGCCATGAACGGTTAGCCGGGATCAGGCATTGCGGCGATCAAATTCGTCAAAGTAATTAACGATGCCACCGGCGATGGCGGCGGCAATTTTCTGACGAAACGCATGAGTCCCGAGCAACTGTTCTTCACGCGGATTAGTAATAAAGGAGGTTTCGACCAGCACTGAAGGAATCGACGGAGACTTCAGTACCGCAAACGCCGCCTGTTCCGTGTGCTGACTGTGCAGATGATGCACTGGCCGAATCTGATCCAGCACATGCTTGCCCAGCGTCAGGCTGTTTTTGATGGTATCGGTCTGAACCAGATCGAACAGGATTTGCTGCAGATAGTGATCCTGCTGCTGGACCTTTTCGCCGCCCAGCTTGTCGGCATCATTCTCGCGCTGCGACAGATAACGCGCCATCGAACTGCTGGCGCCGCGATTAGAGAGAGCAAAGACCGAGGCGCCATTGGCGTCCGGACTGGTGAAACCATCGGCATGGATCGACATAAACAGATGCGCGCCGTGCTGATGGGCAATCTCAACCCGCTGGTAGAGCGGAATAAAATGGTCGCTGTCGCGCGTCAGCCGGACTTCAATGTGCGGATGATTCTGTAACTCACGCTGCACATTGCCAGCAATTTCCAGCACGATATGTTTCTCTTCCGATCCCTCTTCGCCCACCGCGCCGGAGTCGATGCCGCCGTGGCCAGGGTCGAGCATCACGATGCGTTTACCTCCTTTTGCTGGCGGAGCCGGGCGCGGATGACGCGTACTGTTCTGCAGCGCGGCAGACGCCTCTTTGGCCTGAACGGCACGCGGCGATAAAATGGCCAGCGCCAGCCCGGAAAGCAGTAACTGACGACGGTGAATCAAACGTTTAAGCAATTGCATGGACAGGCCCGCTAAGAAAAATCCTGCCGATGTTATAGCGTAACGCTATGCTGGCTGCGATCTCTGAAACATTTCAGGGCATTACTTTGTATTTCAGTCCGCGAACAGAAAAATTGCGTTTTTTATTTGCTGCCAGCGAGGCGAGGGTTGCGTGCGCCGAAGAATGCGTGATAATCAGCAAATTGTGCTTAGTTGCAGGTAAAGAAGATGGAAATCCGCGCCTTCCGGCAGGAAGATTTTGAAGAAGTGATCACCTTATGGGAACGTTGCGATTTGTTACGGCCATGGAACGATCCGGAGCTGGACATCGAACGTAAAATGCATCACGACCCCGATCTTTTCCTGGTCGCTGAAGTGGGCGGCGTGGTTGTCGGTACGCTGATGGGCGGTTACGATGGTCATCGCGGCGCGGCATACTATCTGGCGGTCCATCCCGATTATCAGGGCCGTGGTTTTGCCAACGCGCTGATGAACCGGCTGGAGAAGAAACTGATTGCCCGCGGCTGTCCGAAACTGCATCTGATGATCCGTGAAGAGAACGATCAGGTGGTGGCGTTTTACGAGAAGCTCGATTATGAGCCGGTCGATGTGCTGCTCTACGGCAAGCGTCTGATTGAAGATCGTGAATATTAATCCTTCACCCGACTATCTGCCGGATGAATATGACGGCAAAGGGCAGCTGCGGCTGCCGTTTCTTTTTTGGCTGATCCTGTTGCTGCAGGCGCGTACCTGGCTGCTGCTGGTGATGGCGGGGGCCTCACGTCAGCAGGGCAACGATCTGCTGGCACTGTTTTATCCTGACTCGCAGGCGTTCTGGACTGGCCTCGCACTGGGCTTACCGGCGCTGGCGGGTCTGCTGCTGACCGGTTACCGGTCGCGCTGGCCGCGGCTATGGCAACACTGGCGTAGCGTGCTGGCGCTGTCGCTGCTGGTGAATTTACTGTGGCAGGGCGCGCAGTTTGCCCAGGGCGATCTGCTCAGTTCACCACTGCCGCTGCTGCTGACGCTGTTTGATCTGCTGGCGTTGATCTGGCTGCAAAGCAACCGTCGCCTGCGCGACTGCTTTTTGCCTGAACACCATCTTAAATAAACTTTTTGCCGCTTTGCGACTCCAATCAGTTCCGCCTTTCCGGCATCGCATTAACAGGAGTTTTCATGAAAGCTGTTCGTACCACGCTACTGATGGCCACCGTTGTGTTGAGCGGCTGTGCCAGTTCGGGTTCCGGCGCTGACCGTAGCCAGCAGGTAAGCTGGTGGAATCCGCTGAGTTATCACTGGTCTTCGGCGCTGCCGTGGAACTGGTTTGGTTCCTCACTGACCGTGACCGAGCAGGGTGTGGGTGGCGTGACCGCCTCGACCGCCATGAATGAAAGCGCCATCAATGACGGACTGAACGGGGATTACACCCTGCGTCAGGGGATGCGCAGCCACAATGGCGAAGTGGTTTCCTTCTGGCAGGCGCTGAAAGAGGGCGAGGTTAAACTGGTGGTCTACGGTCAGACACAGCCAGAACGGATTGAGGTGATGGACGGCAATATTGCCAGCGCTGATGGCAGCAAAATCGGCGATCTGTTCAGCAATAAATTCAGTAAAGCCTTCGACAACTGCACCTTAGCCAGCGGCACCGATGCGCGTGACGTGGCGTGCCGTGCGCCCGGCAGCCAGCATCTGACCTATGTCTATCATGGCGACTGGCATGGACCGGAAGGTTTGATGCCGTCAGACGATACGCTGAAAAACTGGAAGCTCAGCAAGATCGTCTGGCAACGTTAAGCGCGCCAGCGCTGTTAGCGGCGGCGGGCCGGTCATCCCCTCTCACTCCTGAATCCTCTGGCGGACGTCACGCGACGTCCGCCTCCGCTTTTGCTGAAAACGGCATAAACTTCGCCGCCGTCTTATGCTTTTTTCGACTTTGAAATCATCAAACGATATATAAAACCGTTACTGGTTTTCACAGAGTTATAAATAAACTGGTGCCTCAGCGGGTGAGATCCGCATCAAACTTTTTCAGGGTGCCAAATGACATTACAAGCGATGAAAAAAATCGTGAGCGGTCTCGCGTTGTCGCTGAGCCTGGCCGGCGCAGCTCATGCCACTGAATTACTTAACAGCTCCTACGACGTATCGCGTGAGCTGTTTGTTGCCCTGAATGCGCCCTTCATCAAGCAGTGGGATGCCAGCCATCCTGCCGATCCGCTGACCATCAAGATGTCACATGCCGGTTCCTCGAAACAGGCACTGGCGATCCTGCAGGGGCTGCGCGCCGATGTCGTGACTTACAATCAGGTCACTGACGTGCAGGTGCTGCATGATAAAGGCAACCTGATTGCGGCGGACTGGAAAAGCCGCCTGCCTAACAACAGCTCGCCGTTCTACTCCACCATGGCGTTCCTGGTGCGCAAGGGCAATCCAAAGCAGATCCATGACTGGTCTGATTTGGCCCGCAGCGACGTGAAGCTGATCTTCCCCAATCCAAAAACGTCCGGCAACGGTCGCTATACCTATCTGGCGGCCTGGGGCGCAGCGGACAAGGCTGATGGCGGCGATCAGGCCAAAACCCGCGCCTTTATGACCCAGTTCCTGAAAAATGTGGAAGTGTTCGATACCGGCGGTCGCGGCGCAACCACGACCTTTGCCGAACGTGGGCTGGGCGATGTGCTGATCAGCTTTGAGTCGGAAGTGAACAATATCCGTAATCAGTACGGTAAAGATCAGTATGAAGTGGTGGTGCCGAAAACCGACATCCTGGCGGAGTTTCCGGTGGCGTGGGTGGATAAAAATGTCGCCCATAACAACACGGCCGACGCGGCCAGCGCTTACCTGAACTATCTCTATACACCCGCCGCGCAGGCGATCATTACCCGCTATTACTATCGGGTGAACAACCCGCAACTGATGGCGGAGCAGAAGGATCGCTTCCCGCAAACCGAGCTGTTCCGGGTTGAAGAGGCGTTTGGCGGCTGGGATAAGGTCATGCAGACCCACTTCGTCAGCGGCGGTGAGCTCGACAAATTGTTAGCGGCGGGGCGCGGATAATGTTTGCAGCCAGCCAGAAACGTGTATTGCCCGGCTTTGGTATCAGCCTCGGCACCAGCCTGCTGTTTACCTGTCTGATTCTGCTGTTGCCGGTCAGTGCCGTGATTATGCAGCTGTCGCAAATGACGCTGCAACAGTACTGGGACGTGGTCACCAATCCACAGCTGATTGCCGCCTATAAAGTGACGCTGCTCTCTGCGGGTGTCGCATCACTGTTCAACGCCGTGTTCGGCATGCTGATGGCGTGGATCCTGACCCGTTATCGCTTTCCTGGCCGGACGCTGCTGGATGGCCTGATGGATCTGCCGTTCGCGCTGCCGACCGCCGTGGCGGGTCTGACGCTGGCCGGACTGTTTTCAGTTAACGGCTGGTACGGACAGTGGTTCGCACATTTTGATATCAAAATTTCCTACACCTGGATCGGCATTGCGATTGCGATGGCGTTCACCAGCATCCCGTTTGTGGTGCGTACCGTGCAGCCGGTGCTGGAGGAGTTAGGCGCGGAATATGAAGAGGCCGCGGAAACGCTCGGCGCAACGCCGTGGCAGAGCTTTCGCCGCGTGGTGCTGCCGGAAGTCGCACCCGCGCTGCTGGCCGGCACGGCGCTCTCCTTTACCCGCAGCTTGGGTGAGTTTGGCGCGGTGATTTTCATTGCCGGCAACATCGCCTGGAAAACCGAAGTGACCTCGCTGATGATTTTTGTCCGGCTGCAGGAGTTCGATTATCCGGCAGCCAGCGCTATCGCCTCGGTGATTCTGGCCGCCTCGCTGATTCTGTTGTTCGCGATTAACACATTACAGAGCCGCTTTGGCCGTCGTCTGGGAGGCCACTAATGGCAGAGGTTTCGCAACTTAATCATGCTGCCCGCCAGCCGGTCAACTGGGGCAAATGGCTGCTGATCGGTATTGGCGCGCTGGTGTCGATACTGCTGCTGGTGGTGCCGATGGCTTCGATCTTCTGGGAAGCACTGAATCAGGGGCTGATTGTCGCCCTTAGCAACCTGGCGGACCCTGACATGCTGCACGCTATCTGGCTGACCGTGATGGTGGCGCTGATTACCGTGCCGGTTAACCTGGTGTTTGGCACGCTGCTCGCCTGGCTGGTGACGCGCTTTACCTTTCCCGGACGGCAACTGCTGCTGACGCTGTTTGATATTCCGTTTGCCGTCTCACCGGTGGTCGCCGGTCTGATGTATCTGCTGTTCTGGGGCGTGAACGGTCCGGCGGGCGGCTGGCTGGATGCCCATAACATTCAGATTATGTTTGCCTGGCCTGGCATGGTGCTGGCAACGGTATTTGTCACCTGTCCGTTTGTGGTGCGTGAACTGGTGCCGGTGATGCTGAGCCAGGGCAGTCATGAAGATGAGGCAGCAGTATTGTTAGGCGCTTCCGGCTGGCAGATGTTCCGTCGCGTCACGCTGCCGAATATCCGCTGGGCGCTGCTGTATGGCATCGTGCTGACCAACGCCCGCGCGATTGGTGAATTTGGTGCGGTCTCGGTGGTATCGGGATCGATTCGCGGTGAGACCTATACCTTACCGCTTCAGATTGAATTACTGCATCAGGATTACAACACCGTTGGCGCGTTCACCGCCGCCGCGCTGTTGACGCTGATGGCAATTGTTACGCTGTTTCTGAAAAGCATTGTGCAATGGCGCTTAGCGCAACAGCACGCTCGCTTGCAACAGGAGGGAAATCATGAGCATTGAGATTAACAAGATCAACAAATCCTTTGGTCGCACGTCGGTGCTGAACGATATCTCTCTTGATATTGCCTCGGGCGAGATGGTGGCGTTACTGGGCCCGTCAGGTTCGGGGAAAACTACGCTGTTGCGCATTATTGCCGGGCTGGAACATCAGAACAGCGGTCAGATCCGTTTTCACGGTAACGATGTCAGCCGCCTCCATGCGCGCGATCGTCAGGTCGGATTTGTCTTTCAGCACTATGCGCTGTTCCGTCATATGACGGTATTCGACAACATCGCCTTTGGCCTGACCGTGCTGCCGCGCCGGGAACGTCCGTCCTCTGCGGAGATTAAGCAGCGCGTCACCCGCCTGCTGGAGATGGTACAACTGGCGCACCTGGCGAATCGCTTCCCGGCGCAGCTGTCAGGCGGTCAGAAGCAGCGTGTGGCGCTGGCGCGTGCCTTAGCCGTCGAACCGCAAATCCTGCTGCTGGATGAGCCATTTGGTGCGCTGGATGCACAGGTGCGTAAAGAGCTGCGCCGCTGGCTGCGTCAGCTGCATGAAGAGATTAAATTTACCAGCGTGTTCGTCACCCATGACCAGGAAGAGGCGATGGAAGTGGCGGATCGCGTGGTGGTGATGAGCCAGGGCAATATCGAACAGGTGGGTACCCCAGACGATGTGTGGCGCGATCCGGCGACCCGCTTTGTGCTGGAGTTCCTCGGTGAAGTAAATCGCTTTGACGGCGAGATCCAGGGCTCACAATTCCACGTCGGCGCCCATCACTGGCCGCTGGGTTATACCTCAGCGCATCAGGGAGCGGTCGAACTGTTCCTGCGTCCGTGGGAAATTGATGTCTCACGCCGTAGCAGCCTGGAAACGCCGCTGCCGGTGCAGGTACTGGAGATCAGCCCGCGCGGCCATTTCTGGCAACTGGTGGTGCAACCCACTGGCTGGCAGAGCGAGCCGTTCTCGCTGGTCTTTGAAGGCGAGCAGACCGCGCCGATCCGTGGCGAACGCCTGTTCGTTGGCCTGCAGCAGGCGCGTCTTTATCAGGGCGACACCCCGCTGCGCGCAGTTGCCTTTGCTCAGAGCGCCTGATATTTTCTCATCAACACCGGCGGGAGTGTGACTCCCGCCTTTTTTTTGCCATTTTTTTGTAATACGCCAGGAACAACACCGTGACGACTCTCGAAGATACCATCGGCAATACGCCGCTGATTAAGTTGCAGCGCCTGACGCCCGCTAACGGCAGTGAGGTGTGGCTCAAGCTGGAAGGCAATAATCCGGCGGGATCGGTCAAGGATCGCGCGGCTTGGTCGATGATCCATCAGGCAGAGCTGCGCGGCGAAATCACGCCAGGCGATCAGTTAATTGAAGCCACCAGCGGCAACACCGGCATTGCGCTGGCGATGATCGCCGCGATGAAAGGCTATCGGATGCGCCTGCTGATGCCGGACAACATGAGCCAGGAACGGCAGGATGCAATGCGTGCCTACGGTGCCGAACTGGTGCTGGTGTCGCGCGAGCAGGGAATGGAGGGCGCGCGCGACCTGGCGCAGGCGATGGCGGCACGCGGTGAAGGTCGGGTACTTGACCAGTTCAACAACCCCGACAATCCGCTGGGCCATTATCAGACCACCGGCCCCGAGCTGTGGCAACAGTCAAACCAGCGGATGACCCACTTTGTCTCCAGCATGGGCACCACCGGCACCATTACCGGCGTCGGGCGTTACCTGAAAGAGCACAATACCGGCGTGCAGGTAATCGGTTTGCAGCCCAGCGAAGGCAGCAGTATTCCGGGTATTCGCCGCTGGCCGCTGGCCTATCTGCCGGGCATTTACCGGCCTAATCTGGTGGATGATGTGATTGACATGTCGCAGCAGGAAGCGGAAGAGACGATGCGCGCACTGGCAAGACGGGAAGGGATCTTCTGCGGCGTCAGCTCTGGCGGCGCGGTTGCGGGCGCACTGCGTATCGCCGCTGCGCATCCCGGCAGCGTGGTGGTGGCGATCGCCTGCGATCGTGGCGATCGCTATCTCTCCACCGGTCTCTATCAGTAACGCTCTCTCCGCCTGAACCGGCCTGCGCGCGCGTTATCGCTGCCCGCAGGCTTTTTTTTACGTGGCCTGAAGCTGGCTGTGGTGCTAAATCTGTAAGGATCACGTAAATCAGGCTGCGCCTTTTCCCGGCACAGGACAAAATAGCGGCAATTTTGTACGAGAGATAAAAATGAAAATCCTGCTTGTAGATGATGACGTTGAATTAGGCACCATGTTAAGCCAGTACCTGATTGCCGAAGGGTTCGATGCGCAGCTGGTGTTAACCGGCAGCGCCGGTGTTCAGGGCGCGCTGTCCGGACACTATACCGCCATGATTCTGGATATCATGCTGCCCGATATGAGCGGTATCGATGTGCTGCGCCAGGTGCGACAGAACAGCCGCTTGCCGGTCATCATGCTGACCGCCAAAGGCGACAACATCGATCGGGTGATTGGCCTGGAGATGGGCGCGGATGATTACATGCCAAAACCCTGCTATCCGCGAGAACTGGTGGCCCGTCTGCGTGCGGTGCTGCGTCGTTTCGAAGAGCAGGCGCCGCAGCCTGACACCAAAGAGCCGCTGCGCTGGCGCGAGCTGACGCTGAATCCCGCTACCCGCATCACCGAATGGCAGGGTAAAGCGTTTGATTTAACGGCGTCAGAATTTAACCTGCTGGATTTGCTGCTGCGTGCGCCGGATCGGGTGGTATCGAAAGATGAGCTGTCAGAGAAGGGGCTGGGTCGTCCGCGTGAAGCCTATGACCGCAGCGTCGATGTTCATATCAGCAACATCCGTCAGAAGTTAAGCGCCTTAACCGCGGACAGCATCAATATTGAGACCGTACGCAGTATTGGTTACCGTATTCGATGAAGCAAAGCTACCGTGGACGGATGTTCTGGAAGATCCTGATCGGCTTCTGGGTGGTGTTCGTTATCATGAGCCAGTTAATCTGGCTGGGCTTTTCCCTCTCCGGTAAACGCCATGAGCCGCCTGAAATCGTCGCCATCCGTCGTACCGTCGATCTGCAAATGGCCTCGGCGGTGTCGGTGCTGGAGCGGGGCGGGCCTGACGCACTGGAAGATATGATGGCGGGCTGGGAGCCTAACGATCGCCAGTTTTTTACCGTTACCCAGCATTCCCGACCCGCACTTCAGCCCAACCTGCCCGAGCGGCTGAATTTACCGTTTCAGGGACCGATACCTGACCAGGTGGTACGCTGGGTGCACGGCGCGGATGGCAAAGAGTATGAGCTGCGTTACAACATCAAGGGTATGCGCGAAGACAGCAGCATGAATATGATGCCGCGCAAGTTCCTCAATATTCCTGAGCCGATGTTTGTCTTTGCCGGTTCGGTCGGGCTGCTGTTCAGCCTGCTGCTGGCCTGGAACCTGACCCGACCAATGCGTCAACTGCGCGAAGGTTTTTCCCGGGTCGCAGAAGGCGATCTAAGCGTGCGGCTGTTTCCCATGATGCGTAAACGGCACGACGAGATTTCCAACGTGGCGGAAGCCTTCGATGCGATGGTGGAACGGCTGGAGACGCTGGTGCGGGCGCGTGAAGAGTTGCTGCACGATATCTCCCATGAACTGCGCTCACCGCTGGCGCGGCTGCAGCTGGCCACCGGCCTGGCACGGCAGACGCCGGAAAGCGTCGGCAGTTCGCTCGATCGGATTGATGAGGAGGCGCGTCGGCTGGATAAGATGATCGGCGAGTTGTTAACCCTGTCGCGCGCTGAACATGAAAGCATTCCCGACGAGCAATACTTTGACCTGACCGGTTTACTCGATGCGGTAGTGACCGATGTCCGTTACGAGGCGCAGATCCCGGGTGTCAGGGTCGAGTTTCAGGTGGATAAAGCGGCGGATTATACCGTGCGCGGCAATGCCGAGTTGATACGACGCGGCGTTGAGAATGTGCTGCGTAATGCGCTGCGCTTTTCCCTTCCCGGTCAGCTGATTGACGTTCGTTTAAGTGCGGAGCAACAGTGGCTGGCGATTCGGGTGCGGGATCAGGGACCGGGCGTGGATGAAGAGAAGTTATCCAGCATCTTCGACCCGTTTGTACGGGTTAACTCTCCGCTGATGGGCAAAGGCTATGGTCTGGGGCTGGCAATCGTGCGTAAAGTGGTGCTGGCGCATCATGGCGACGTTAAAGCGATGAACCGACCTGATGGTGGCCTGGAACTGACGCTGCGTTTACCGCGCTGGCAGCAGCCCTGAGTTTTCCCGTCTGTCAGAAACAATAACGGCACCCGAAGGTGCCGTTATGTTTAATCAATGATGCTTACTTCCTGATGCGAATCACCGGCGTTTCGCCGACGGTGACCTGGCCAGACAGCTTAATCAATTCCTTGATTTCATCCATGTTGGAGATGACAACCGGCGTCAGGGTTGATTTTGCTTTCTCTTCCAGCAGCGGTAAATCGAACTCGATGACCACATCGCCTTTTTTGACCTTCTGGCCTTCTTCAGCGATGCGTTTGAAGCCTTCACCTTTCAGTTCAACCGTATCGATACCGAAGTGGACGAACAGCTCAATGCCGTTATCCGATTCGATTGAAAAAGCGTGGTTGGTTTCAAAAATCTTGCCAATAGTGCCATCAACAGGCGCAACCATCTTGTTGCCGCTCGGTTTGATCGCAATACCGTCGCCCACGATTTTTTCTGCAAACACCACATCTGGTACGTCTTCAATATTCACGATTTCGCCTGACAGAGGCGCTACGATATCAATTGTCCCAGCGCTATCTGTTTTTTCGCCAAAAAGTTTAGAAAACAAACCCATGATCTTCTCCTAAGCAGTAATTTGGGGCCAGCATCTCGCAGATTAGCAGAGCGTTTTTTCTTTGATGAACTTGTTAACCAGGTTCATCAAATCATCCGCTGTCGGTTGAGCCAGTGCCTGCTCCGCCAATGCCTTCGCATCTTCGAAATTAGTATTACGAATGATTTTCTTGATGCCAGGGATAGAAATGGCACTCATGCTGAACTCGTCCAGCCCCATTCCCAGTAACAGTAGTGTAGCACGTTCATCACCTGCCAGCTCACCACACATGCCAGTCCATTTGCCTTCAGCGTGAGATGCATCAATGACTTGCTTGATTAAGTTAAGCACTGACGGCGTCATTGGGTTGTACAGGTGCGAGATCAAATCATTACCACGATCGACCGCCAGAGTATACTGCGTCAGGTCGTTGGTCCCAATACTGAAGAAGTCGACTTCCTTCGCCAGATGGTGAGCAATCACGGCCGAAGCGGGGGTTTCCACCATGATGCCGACTTCGATGCTCTCATCAAACGCTTTGCCTTCTTCACGCAGCTGGGCTTTCAGCAACTCCAGTTCCGCTTTCAGGCTGCGCACTTCTTCAACCGAAATGATCATCGGGAACATAATGCGCAGTTTGCCGAAGGATGAGGCACGCAGGATAGCACGCAGCTGAGCATGCAGAATCTCTTTGCGATCCATGGCGATACGAATCGCGCGCCAGCCGAGGAACGGGTTCTCTTCTTTCGGCAGGTTCATGTACGGCAGATCTTTGTCGCCGCCGATGTCCATGGTACGCACGATAACCGCCTGCGAACCCATCGCTTCAGCCACGGCCTTGTAAGCCTGGAACTGCTCTTCTTCGCTTGGCAGCGAGTCACGGTCCATGAACAGGAACTCGGTGCGGTAGAGGCCGACGCCTTCTGCGCCGTTACGCTCAGCACCAGCGATATCGCGTACGGTACCGATGTTCGCGCATACTTCTACCTGATGACCGTCCAGCGTGACCGCGGGCAGATCTTTCAGTTTGGCTAATTCATGTTTTTCAGACAGATACTGGGTCTGTACTGCTTTCAGCTCTTCCTGAAGGGCTTCAGAAGGATTGACGTGAATAGCATTATTAACGCCATCCAGAATCAGGAAGTCGCCGTTTTTGATGTTGGCGGTGACGTTACCGGTACCGACAATCGCCGGGATCTCCAGTGAACGCGCCATGATTGAGGTGTGCGAGGTACGGCCACCCAAATCAGTAATAAAGCCCAGCACCTTTTTCAGGTTCAGCTGAGCGGTTTCTGACGGCGTTAAATCTTTGGCCACCAGAATGGATTCGTCCTGAATAGCGCTCAGGTCAACGATATGCAGACCAAGGATGTTCTGCAGCAGACGTTTACCGATGTCACGCACGTCAGCCGCACGCTCTTTCAGGTATTCGTCATCTAACTCTTCCAGCGCTTTCGCCTGGCCATCAATCACAGAGTAGGCAGCGGCGTCAGCAGAGGCGTGATCTTTTTTGATCAGGTCGATGATTTCCTGCTCCAGCTCTTCATCTTCCAGCAACATGATGTGGCCTTCGAAGATGGCGGCTTTCTCTTCACCGAGGGTTTCACCCGCTTTGACGCGAATCGCTTCCAGTTGTACTGCCGCCTTGCTGCGGCCATCGAGGAAGCGCTGAACTTCCTGCTCAACCTGGTCATCAGAAATTTTCTTGCGGTTGATGACGATCTCGTCTTCTTTCAGCAGCAGTGCTTTGCCGAAAGCGATACCTGGTGATGCTAAAATGCCTGAAATCATAACCTTACCTTTTAATCACGATGGCTGATTGGACTCTATGCGGTGCCATTGTCGCGGGACACGTACTCTACGAAAGCAATAACGCGGACAGATTGTCCGCGATCAAGATGTTTGCACTCAATGGCGCAGAGGAGTCGATTTGCTGGAAAGCTGAGCGGAAGTTACTCCAGTTCAGCCATCAGTTTAACCAGATGCTCAACTGCTTTTTGCTCGTCTTCACCTTCCGCGGAAAGGGTCACGACAGTACCCTGAGTTAAACCCAGCGTCTGCAGTTTGAACAGGCTTTTTGCGCTCGCTGATTTACCGTTAGAGGTCACGGTAATTTCTGACTGGAAAGCTTTGGCTTCTTTTACGAATTGCGCAGCTGGGCGAGTGTGCAGACCGTTTGGTGCGGTAATGGTAACTTCTTGCTGGAACATTCTATTTCCCCAACGTTATCAGGATGAGTGTTTTGGATCTAAAGTCTAGCCTGGAGCCGTCACTTTAGCCTGTGTAGGTGCGCGGGTATAGCGTCATGCTGACCAACGACGCGCATGAATGAATTTTTCAATTCCGTTGCGTGTCAAAAACGATTCTACACGTCACCGGGTAATTATGCCGTTAATCGCCGTTTCGCCAAATCCGTAAATCGATTCAGCTTGATCCACTTCAAAGAGGGATTAATTTCAGGCATCGAAATAATTGGCAGTCTAAATACCAGAGCCACGTCACTGAAATCAATCTGTCTGGTGGTGAAAGTGAGATCTGCACCACAAAAAAGCACCCATTCGGGTGCTTTTTTCTCCATTTTCAGACTTCCGTCCGTTACTGCTGCAGCTCTTTTTCGGTAAAGAGATCGGCAAATAGGGCGGTACTCAGGTAGCGTTCGCCGGAAGAGGGGAGAATCACCACGATGTTCTTATTGGCGAAGGCTTCATCTTCCTGCAGCTTCAGTGCCGCAGCTACCGCAGCGCCGGATGAGATACCGGCCAGGATACCTTCTTCTTCCATCAGCTGACGCGCGGTACTGATAGCCTCTTCGTTGCTGATGGCAATCACCCGATCGATCAGGTTCAGGTCAAGGTTACCCGGAATGAAACCGGCACCGATGCCCTGAATTTTATGCGGGCCGGGCTTGATTTCATCACCGGCCAGCGCCTGGGCAATTACAGGGGAATCAGTGGGTTCAACCGCCACTGAAATCAAATCCTTCTTGCCTTTGGTGTTCTTGATGTAGCGGCTCACGCCGGTCAGCGTACCGCCGGTGCCAACGCCGGCAATGAACACATCGACTTCGCCATCGGTGTCTTCCCAGATTTCGGGTCCGGTGGTTTTTTCATGAATTTCGGGGTTCGCCGGGTTGCTGAACTGCTGCAGCAGCACATATTTATCCGGATTACTGGCAACAATCTCTTCGGCTTTGCCGATAGCGCCTTTCATGCCCTTGGCGCCTTCGGTCAGCACCAGCTGTGCGCCCAGCGCTTTCAGCAATTTACGGCGCTCGACTGACATGGTTTCCGGCATGGTCAGCGTCAGTTTGTAACCGCGCGCGGCCGCCACATAGGCCAGCGCGATACCGGTGTTACCGCTGGTCGGTTCAACCAGCTCAACGCCCGGTTTCAGAATGCCACGTTTCTCTGCGTCCCAAATCATATTGGCACCGATACGGCATTTTACGCTGAAGCTCGGGTTACGGGATTCAACTTTCGCAAGGATGCGGCCGTTACCGATGCGGTTCAGGCGAACCAGCGGCGTATGACCAATTGTCAAAGAGTTGTCTTCATAGATCTTACTCATAGCCTGCCCTTAACTGTATGAATTATTGGGAACCCTCTGAGCATACCTGTTCTGCCTGGGTGCGGAAGGAAAGAAATCGCATATCTATATTTCAGCCGGCAATAAGCCCTGCAAAAAAGAGCATAAGGCCAGCTGACGCTGTCAGCGCTGGCCAGTGCGGGCCAGCTGCAGCCGATAGCGATCAACCCACATTGCCGTAGCGCCGCACACAGCCACCGGCATGATGGCGAGGTTAAGAATCGGAATCATCGTGAACAGACTAATCAGGGCGCCAAACTGCATGTTAGCGGTTTTGTGCTGCCGCAAAGCGTTGCGCATCTGCTGGAAAGGCACTTTATGGTTATCGAACGGATAGTCGCAATATTGCACTGACAGCATCCAGGCGCTGAACAGGAACCACAGTACCGGCGCAACGGTCTGGCCGAAGCCGGGAATAAAATAGAGCAGCAGCAGACCGACGGCGCGCGGCAGGTAGTAGCCCAGCTTTTGCAGCTCACGCTTCATAATGCGCGGCACATCCTTAATCAGACCGATCCAGCCGCTGTCGGGAAGGGGCTTACCGGTGAGACGCCCTTCGAGCTGCTCAGCCAGCAGGCCGCAGAATGGGGCCGCGATCAGGTTCGCCAGCGTCGAGAAGAAGTAGCTGAATACCAGCACAATCGCAATCACTGACAGCGGCCACAACAGATAGCTCAGCCACTGTAACCACTCCGGGATCGACGCCATCAGTCGTGGGATCCAGTCGCCGAGGCGATAAAACAGCCAGATAAACGCGCCGCCCAGCATAACGATGTTAATCAGCAATGGCATCACCACAAAACGCCGGATGCCAGGTAAACGCACCAGTTTCCAGCCCTGACTAAAGTAGTGCACACCGTTAAAATTTGAGACGGGATTCTCAAGGGCCATAAAGCCAACTCTCCTGAAGATGTTAAGGCGCGCCTACTATAACCTGGCTTTTTCTGCTGACAATCTGCCGTTTGGGTAAAAAAGCAGCGAGAAAGCATCGATAGGCTATCTTATTTGTCAGAAAAATCCTGTACAGACTTGCACTTGTCTGGCAGGGCAAATACAGTTAGAGGATAAAGTTTGCCGCGGTGGCAAGGTATTGGAACAACAGAGAATACAATGATGCAGGATTTGCGTCTGATATTAATCGTTGTTGGTGCGATCGCCATTATAGCGCTCCTTCTTCACGGGCTGTGGACCAGCCGAAAAGAGCGCTCGTCAATGTTCCGCGATCGCCCGCACAAACGTCTTAAACAACGTGATGAACATGATGAGCAGGATCTGATTGACGACGAGGACGACGGCGTCGGTGAGGTCCGTGTACGCCCTGAGCGTTCGGCTCATCAGGAACCGCGTTTTGATGAAGTTCGCGATTCACAGCCACAAGCGCCGCGTAAAGCCGCGCCTGCTGAGCCTGTGCGTCAACCCGCACCGCGACCTGCACCGCAGTCTGAACCTGAGAGCGATCCGCTGTTCGATACGGCGCCACAGCCTAAACCACAGCCGCGCCCGGAGCCGGTTCGTCAGCCGCAGCCCGCGCCGACCTTTGTCGCACCGCCGGTACAGGCTGACCCGCTGCTGGATTCAGACCCACTGGAATCGGTGCAGCCGGAACCGCTGTATCAGGCTGAGCCAGAGCCACAGTCTGAAATCATTGCCGCGCCAGCGCCTGAAACCAAAGCGCCAGCCGAGAAGCCGAAAGAGGCAGTACTGGTACTGCATGTGGCCGCACACTCCGGTGGCGAACTGAACGGTGAAGCGCTGCTGCAGGGCATTCTGCAGGCGGGCTTCCAGTTTGGCGAAATGAACATTTTCCATCGTCATCTCAGCCCGGCAGGCAGCGGCCCGGTGCTGTTTAGCCTGGCCAACATGGTTAAGCCAGGTTCGTTCAATCCTGACCTGATGACCGACTTCAGCACGCCTGGCATCTCTATCTTTATGATGGTGCCGTCGTACGGTGATGCGAATCAGAACTTCAAGCTGATGTTACAGTCGGCGCAGCGTATCGCAGATGATGTTGGCGGTGTGGTGCTGGATGATGAGCGCCGGATGATGACACCACAGAAGCTGGAAACCTACAAAGCGCGTATTCGCGATGTGGTCGGCGTCTGAGACCTGCGCTAACGGTTATCTGAATTGTTAAAACAAACCCCCGCCTGTCGGGGGTTTTTTATCTGATGGGGCTTTATGAAATCCGTCCAGGATCAAATCACCGAACTGCGCACTACGTTGCGCCATCATGAATACCTCTATCACGTTATGGATGCCCCGGAAATCCCGGACGCCGAGTACGATCGTCTGATGCGCGAACTGCGCCAGATGGAAGAGGCGCATCCCGAACTGATTACCCCTGACTCACCCACTCAGCGGGTCGGGGCCGCGCCGCTGACGGTGTTCGAGCAGGTGCGACACGAAGTTCCGATGCTGTCACTGGATAACGCCTTTGATGAAGCAACCTTTCTGGCCTTCAACAAACGGGTGCAGGATCGACTGAAAAACAGTGACGACATCACCTACTGCTGCGAACTCAAGCTGGATGGACTGGCGGTCAGCCTGCTGTATGAAAACGGTTTGCTGGTTCGGGCCGCAACGCGCGGTGATGGTACGACTGGCGAGAATATTACCGCCAACGTGCGCACCATTCGCGCCATCCCGCTGCGGCTGAAAGGTGACAACATCCCGGCGCGACTGGAAGTGCGCGGTGAAGTGTTTATGACCCAGCGCGGCTTTGAAAAGCTGAATGAGGAAGCGCGTCGCACCGATGGCAAAGTCTTTGCCAACCCGCGTAATGCGGCAGCCGGATCGCTGCGCCAGCTTGATCCCCGCATCACCGCTAAGCGTCCGCTCACCTTCTTCTGCTACGGCTTTGGCCTGCTGGAAGGCGGCGAGATCCCGCATAGCCACATGGCGCGGCTGCAACAGTTTAAAGCCTGGGGATTGCCGGTCAGCGACCGGATTCGTCTGGCGCACAACGCGGAAGAGGCACTGGCTTTTTATCGTGAGATTGAGCAACAGCGTCCCGCGCTCGGTTTTGATATCGATGGCGTGGTCATCAAAGTCGATTCACAGGCGTTGCAGGAGCAGCTGGGCTTTGTTGCGCGCGCGCCACGCTGGGCCATCGCCTTTAAGTTTCCGGCTCAGGAGCAGATGACCTGGGTCCGTGACGTTGAGTTTCAGGTCGGGCGTACCGGCGCGATTACTCCGGTGGCGCGACTGGAGCCGGTTCAGGTGGCGGGTGTCATCGTCAGTAATGCCACGCTGCATAACGCCGATGAAATTGAGCGACTGGGCTTACGCATTGGCGACCGGGTGGTGATTCGCCGGGCGGGCGATGTGATCCCGCAGGTGGTCAATGTGGTGGTGACGGAACGTCCCGATGATGCGCGCGAAGTGGTGTTTCCGGCGCATTGCCCGGTCTGTGGTTCGGATGTTGAGCGGGTAGAAGGTGAATCCGTTACGCGCTGTACCGGTGGACTGATCTGCGGCGCCCAGCGTAAAGAGGCGCTGAAGCACTTCGTTTCGCGCCGGGCGATGGACGTTGACGGCATGGGCGATAAGATTATCGACCAGCTGGTAGAAAAAGAGTATGTCAAAACCCCGGCCGACCTGTTCCGTCTGACCGCCGGTCTGCTGACGGGCCTTGACCGGATGGGCCCGAAGTCGGCGCAGAACGTGGTGGATGCGCTGGAGAAAGCGAAGTCGACCACGCTGGCGCGGTTCCTGTATGCGCTCGGTATCCGCGAAGTGGGTGAAGCCACCGCCGCTAATCTGGCGAACCATTTTGGTGAACTGGAAAAAGTGATGGATGCCGATCTGGACGCGCTGATCGCGGTACAGGATGTCGGCAAGGTGGTCGCGTCCCACGTGCGAAACTTTATGGAAGAGGAGAGCAACCGCGAGGTGATCCGCCAGCTGGTCGACGAGATTGGCATTCACTGGCCGCCGGTGGTGGTGGTGAGAGCGGAAGAGATCAACAGCCCGTTTGCCGGTAAAACCGTGGTGCTGACTGGCTCGCTGTCGCAGATGAACCGTGATGACGCTAAAGCGCAGTTGACGGCGCTGGGTGCGAAGGTGAGCGGAAGCGTGTCAAAGAAAACCGATCTGCTGATTGCCGGTGAAGCGGCCGGTTCTAAGCTGGCAAAAGCGCAGGAACTGGGGATTGAAGTGATCGATGAAGCGGAAATGATCCGCCTGCTGGGTGCCTGAAATGGATAAGCACCAGCTGGTGGCTATTGCCAATACCGCGATGCCTTTTGGCAAGTACAAAGGGCGGATGCTGATCGATCTGCCTGAGCCTTATCTGCTGTGGTTTGCCCGCAGCGGAGATTTTCCGTCAGGCCCGCTCGGTGAACTGATGCAACTGACGCTGGCGATCAAAATCGAAGGCCTTGAAGGGTTAGTGAAACCGCTCAAGGCCGCTGACTGAAACCAGCCCGCGCCGGCGGGCTGTTTTTTACTTCTGTGACTCCATCACCGAGGCTTTAACCTGCTGAGCCTGTTGCTTCTCACCACTCTTCTTATAGCGTCCGGCGATAAACGAACAGACCATCAACTGAACCTGATGGAAAATCATCAGCGGCAGGACAATGATCCCTACCGTGCTGGCCGGAAACAGAATATTCGCCATCGGGACGCCGTTCGCCAGGCTCTTCTTCGAGCCACAAAACAGCACCACAATTTCGTCGGCGCGCTTAAAGCGGAACAGACGAGATGCCAGCAGGTTGATCAGCAGCACCGCGACCAGCAACAGCACCGATCCCGCCAGAATCCACAGCAGCGTAACCACCCCAACTCGATGCCAGATGCCATTCACGACCGCTTCACTGAAGGCTGAGTAGACCACCAGCAGAATCGATGTCTGATCGGTTTTACCAATCAGGCTGCGGTGTTTCTCAATCCAGCCGCCAATCCAGCGGCGGGAAAGGTGTCCGAGGATAAAGGGCACCATTAACTGCAGCATGATCTTCCCGATCTGTTCAAGACCATCGGTCGGAGCGCTGCTATGCACATCCATCACCAGATTAACCAGCAGCGGAGAGATGAAGACGCCCAGCAGACTGGAGGCGGAAGCGCTGCACACTGCCGCTGCCACGTTGCCGCCCGCGATAGAGGTAAAGGCGATGGCTGACTGCACGGTAGCAGGCAAAATGCAGAGATAAATAAAGCCGGTGTAGATTTCCGGGCCAACGTTAACCGGATGCCACCAGACCAGCAGCAAGCCCAGCGCCGGGAACAGCACAAAGGTGCTGAACATAATCCACAGATGCAGCTGCCAGTGGCTGCTGCCCGCAATGATTTTTTCACGCGAAAGTTTGGCACCGTGCATGAAGAACAGCAGCGCAATAGCGGCAGTGGCGAGATAGTCGAAGATATCGACATAGATGCCTTTCGCGGGCAGGAACGTGGCCAGCAATACGGTGATGATGAGTTTCACCATCATCGGATCGAGCTTTAAAAATCCCATTGTTAAAGTCCGGTTAAATATTGAATGGTAATGATTGTGCGCGAAGCGGGTTTAGAAATAAAATTGATTTATTGAATTAATCTATGAGCTAAATCGATGAATTACACCCTGCGCCAGCTGCGAACCTTTATTGCGGTCGCCCATCACGGCGGTTTCAGTCAGGCCGGACAGGCGATCGGCCTGAGCCAGTCGGCGGTCAGTCACAGTATCAAAGAGCTGGAAGCGGAGATTGGCGTACGCCTGCTGGACCGCACCACCCGGGAAGTGATGCTGACCGAAGCCGGACAGCAGCTGGCGACACGGATGGAGCGATTGCTGGAGGAGATCAATACCACGCTGCTGGATATCCGCAGTTACGGCGAGCAGCGCAGCGGCACGGTACGGCTGGCGGCCAGCCAGACCATTTCAGCCCATCTGGTGCCGCAATGCCTGGCGGCCAGTCAGCAACATTTTCCCGATATCAAAGTGATACTCCACGATCGCGCCCAGCAGTGGGTATTGCAAAGCGTGCGCAACGCCGAGGTCGATTTTGGCATCATCATTGGTCCGCTCAGCGATGCCGATTTCGATTACCTCGCCATTCTCGACGAGCCCTTTCTGCTGCTCTGCCGCGATGACGATCCGCTGGCGCAGGTTGAACAGCCGCAATGGTCCATGCTGGAGGGCCGCACGATGGTGCTACAGGATTACGCGTCAGGGAGTCGGGTATTGATTGATGCAGCGATGCAGCAGCAGCAGATTCATGTCGAGGTGGTGCAGGATATTGGGCATCCCGCCACGCTATTCCCAATGGTTGAGGCAGGGATCGGCATCAGCATTTTACCGGCGCTGGCTTTGCCGCTGCCGGCCGGGCGAGCGTTGACGGTGAGGCGTTTGTATCCGGAGATCAATCGCAGCCTGATGCTGATTAAACGCAAAAATCGCTCGCTGACGCCTGCCGCTGAAGCGATCTGGCAAGAGGTGCGCCAGCAGGCAGCGCTGCTGGCGCAACAACGCGCGGTCAGACCGGCGTTTTAGATATAGACGTCCAGCTGGTTAGCGTCAGTGGGACGATTAACCCCGTCCGCTTTGATTTCACCGGTCTGGCTGCTGCTGTCACTTTTCTGCTCAGCCTGTTCAGCTTGCTTCTGTTGCAACTGCGCAATCTGCGCCTCCAGCATGGTGATCTGCGATTCATACATCTGCTGCATTTCAGCTTTCTGTTTGTCCGTCAGATCGGCGTTGCCGGAGAGATCTTTGAGTTGTTTAGTGATGTTCTGAATCTGTTTACTCAGCGCGGCCACCTGCGACGCTACACTGCCGCCGCCGCTGTCACCGCCACTGACTGCACTGCTTAAAATCCCGGATATTGATGACATCATTTTCTCCCTGCAATTAGTCAATAACGTTATCGGCGTGCAGGAAAATGACTTGAGAAGAAAAGTGTCAGGGTGGGGGGAAAAGAGCGGCACGGGCAGAGTAGGGTGAGATGAGTGCGGGTGATGCTGTCGCATCAGCCTGAATCGCTGCCGGCGATTCAGTCGAACCTGCGGCAGTTTCTCATCCCGCACGTTCAGCGCTGTGCCCTGAAAACGAAAAAAGCGCCATAAAGGCGCTTTATTCTGAATTGGTGGGTCGTGCAGGATAAGCCTCGGCCCGTCCGGGGCCTCGCCCTGCGGGTGATGCTGTCGCATCAGCCTGAATCGCTCCCGGCGATTCAGTCGAACCTGCGGCAGTTTCTCATCCGGCACGTTCAGCGCTGTGCCACAGAAACGAAAAAAGCGCCATAAAGGCGCTTTATTCTGAATTGGTGGGTCGTGCAGGATTCGAACCTGCGACCAATTGATTAAAAGTCAACTGCTCTACCAACTGAGCTAACGACCCGAAGTGGTGGGTGATGACGGGCTCGAACCGCCGACCCCCTCCTTGTAAGGGAGATGCTCTACCAACTGAGCTAATCACCCACTTCGTACTGCTTAACAGGCGTGTATCACACTAAGATATGGTGGGTGATGACGGGTTCGAACCGCCGACCCCCTCCTTGTAAGGGAGATGCTCTACCAACTGAGCTAATCACCCATATCTTATATCCTGTTCACTGCGGGCCACTGGTTTAGAGTGGTGGGTGATGACGGGCTCGAACCGCCGACCCCCTCCTTGTAAGGGAGATGCTCTACCAACTGAGCTAATCACCCCCGCTGTGTGGAGTCGCATTATAGGGATAGTAGATTTTGAGTCAACGCTTTTTAAAACATAAATGTGCGTTCGGTTTATTTTTAAACATCCTGTCGCGCTTTTAGTCAATGTGCTGGTTTTACTGGCAGAAAAGGCCCTTTTCCTGGGGCGCAGGCGGCGGGCACGCATTGAGGATTCACCGCCAGATGCTAGAATGTGCCCACTATTTCGCGTCTAACCTGTTTTTTGTCATCCAGACAGAGAACCCGCGCATTTAAGGCAATACTCAATGAAAATCAAAACTCGCTTCGCGCCCAGCCCTACCGGCTATTTACATGTGGGCGGCGCTCGTACCGCACTTTACTCCTGGCTCTTCGCCCGCCACAACCAGGGCGAGTTTGTGCTGCGTATTGAAGATACCGATCTGGAGCGCTCCACACCGGAAGCCATTGAAGCCATCATGGATGGCATGAACTGGCTGAGCCTCGACTGGAACGAAGGCCCGTATTACCAGACCAAACGCTTCGATCGCTACAACGCGGTGATTGATGAGATGCTGGCAGCGGGCACCGCGTATAAATGCTACTGCTCGAAAGAGCGCCTCGAAGCCCTGCGTGAACAGCAGATGGCAGATGGCGAAAAACCGCGTTATGACGGCCGCTGCCGTGACAGTCACGAGCATCACGCCGCCGATGAGCCGTGCGTGGTGCGTTTCCGCAACCCGCAAGAGGGTTCGGTGATTTTTGACGACCAGATCCGCGGTCCGATTGAATTCAGCAACCAGGAGCTGGATGATCTGATCATCCGCCGCACCGACGGTTCACCGACCTATAACTTCTGCGTGGTGGTGGATGACTGGGATATGGGAATTACCCACGTTATCCGTGGCGAAGACCATATCAATAACACCCCGCGTCAAATCAACATCCTGAAAGCGATTGGCGCGCAGGTGCCGGTTTATGCACACGTATCGATGATCCTCGGTGATGACGGCAAGAAGCTCTCCAAACGTCATGGCGCCGTTGGCGTGATGCAGTACCGCGATGATGGTTACCTGCCGGAAGCGCTGCTGAACTACCTGGTCCGCCTCGGCTGGTCCCACGGCGATCAGGAGATCTTCAGCGTTGCCGAGATGACCGAGCTGTTTACGCTGGATGCGGTCAGCAAATCGGCCAGTGCCTTTAATACAGAAAAACTGCAGTGGCTGAATCACCATTACATTAATGCGCTGCCGCCAGAATATGTCGCGACCCATCTGCAGTGGCATATTGAAGAACAAAAAATTGATACCCGCACCGGTCCGGAACTGGCGAAGCTGGTTGGCCTGCTGGGTGAACGTTGCAAAACGCTGAAAGAGATGGCCGCTTCCTGCCGCTATTTCTACGAAGATTTTGCAGAGTTTGACGCCGATGCCGCGAAAAAACATCTGCGTCCGGTAGCGCGTCAGCCGCTGGAAGTGGTGCGTGACAAGCTGGCAGCCATCAGCGACTGGACAGCCGAAAACGTTCATCAGGCGATTCAGAGCACCGCAGATGAGCTGGAAGTCGGGATGGGGAAAGTAGGTATGCCGCTGCGTGTGGCGGTAACGGGAGCGGGTCAGTCACCCGGTCTGGATGTCACCGTTGAAGCGATTGGTCGGAACCGCAGCGTCGCGCGTATTGAGCAGGCGCTGGCTTTCATCAGTGAGCGTGAAGCGCAGGCCTAAACAAACCAGCCGGAAGCAGTCTGCTTCCGGTTTCTTTTACTCTTCACTGATATCCAGCCGCTGCAGTATCCCTTTTATTCCAATCCGTAGGATGAGTGCTGAAAGCTTTTGCTGTTCAGCCGGACTCATTTGCTGGAGGGTACGCAGTAATAGTGTTGTTGAATCGGCCGGGACATGATATCTGGCGACTGGCTCATGCAGATTCCGCGTCGACTGAATGAACTTTTCCACGCGTTCATCAATATGAATGAGTCGCGCTTTGCCGCCCTGAACCCCAGGCCTGAGCTGGGTGGTCCAGTTTTCGCGCTTAATCCACTTGTTCACTGTCTGTCGGCTGACGCCTGTCTCCATGGCGAGCTCGGCAGGTGTGAGCCATTCCTTTTTCACATCACTTTCCCTGATAATGATCTTTTACTCTTCGCTAATCCCCAGCCGCAGCAAAACACCCTTGATCCCTTCACGTAATATTAATGCGGTGAACTGATCCTGCTCTGCCTGACTCATTTGCTGGACGGAACTTATTAATAACGCAGGCAATGATTGAGGCGCTGTACCATAGGTTGCTGAGGGTTCGTTCAGATTGCGCGTTGACTGGATGAAATTTTTTACACGCTCATCAATATGGATCAGGCGAGCCTTACCGCCTTGTACACCGGGCTTCGGCGTGGTGGTCCAGTTTTCCCGCTTGATCCATTTGTTCACCGTTTGCCGACTGTAACCCGTTTCCGCCGCCAGCTCTTCGGGAGTGAGCCATTCCTTTTTCACGATGCTGTCCCTGTTAAATACATTAGCAGTACATATTACAGCAAAACGTAACGGGTGAAAGTAACTGAAGGTGAAATTGCCTTTTGCCACTCGACAAAAGGCAAGCGTTGATTTATTGCACGCTGCTGGCCGGTTCAACCGCCGGACGGAACGCGAGGAAGTAGGCCAGACCGACGAAAACTGCACCGCCGACGCCATTACCTAAAAACACCGCCACGAAGTTGGGGAAATATTCTGCCCAGCTCATCTGGCCGGCGAAGATGGCGGCCGGAATGATAAACATATTCGCGACAACGTGCTGAAAGCCGATGGCAACAAAGGCCATCACCGGGAACCACATGCCAAAGATTTTCCCGACCACATCTTTACTGGCGAATGCCAGCCAGACCGCCAGACAGACCAGCCAGTTACAGCCGATGCCCGATATAAAGGCGTGCAGGAAGTCGGCGTGGACTTTTGCTGACGCGATCGCCACCGTCTTCTTCAGGTAATCTCCTTCGGTCATGCCCAGCATGTGACCAAAGAACCAGGCCACAGCCACGCTGCCGAGGAAGTTGGCCAGCGTCACCCAAAACCAGTTACGCGCCACGCTGAAAAACGAAATACGACGGGCAAACCAGGCAACCGGTAAGGTCATCATATTGCCGGTCAGCAGCTCGCCGCCGGCCAGTACTGTCAGAATCAAACCGACCGGGAAGACCGCTGCGCCCAGCAGGCCGCCGAATGAACCCCAGTCAGCAGGCAGAGAGTTAATTACATGCAGATCCAGCAGGAAGCCGGTAGCAATAAAGGCACCCGCCATAAAGCCGAGGATCAGAAGGATGCTGACAGGCGCACGGCTTTTAGCCACGCCGGCCTGGATCGCCAGTTGTGCGATTTCTTTTGGTGTATGCAGCGACATATTATCTCTATAGTTTTTTTTGATTAATGGGACGGTAAACGCCTGGTGGACGCGCGGCTGGCGGGAGAGGGTCCCGGTGGCCGCTTAATTAGCGCGCTAAGTTTTGCATGGGGAAAAGCTGAAGACAAGAAAATTCCTATAACATATTTAACCCTGATTTAACCTGGCGGCCGTCTGAATAACATAAAAAAAGCGATCAGAGCCGACAGGTCACGTTTGGGCCGTTGCCATGCTGCTGAAACCGCTAAGGTTGCCGCCTTTTTCAGCGATCAGACACAGAATGTGATTTTGCCGTTGACACCCTGGAGGGGGTTTCATATTATGCCGTCCGTCGCTTAACGCGACAGTTTTTCGGTTCGGGGCTATAGCTCAGCTGGGAGAGCGCCTGCATGGCATGCAGGAGGTCAGCGGTTCGATCCCGCTTAGCTCCACCAAACTTCTTCCCAAAAGTTTGGCACTGAAAAACGATTCCAGATGTGGGGGTATAGCTCAGCTGGGAGAGCGCTTGCATGGCATGCAAGAGGTCAGCGGTTCGATCCCGCTTATCTCCACCATTTTTCTGACACGTCGCTGTCAACATTTCCGAATCTGACTTTTCGCTTAACGGCGTAATCTTTCCCTGTCTGACATTCTTCCGCTGGATTTTTTGCTGCAGGCTAAACCTCGCGGATCAGGCGCATGGCCTGTGCGTAGCCTCGCGCTACCTTCCGGTATGCTCATCCGTTGCTTCAGAGGACGTTCAGCACAGAGCTTCCCGCACGGCGTCAGCCCAGATTTACGAGTCGCAGAAAAGGTTGCAGGATGAGAAAAGAAGAAGCAGAAAAGCAGAGGGAAGAGAAGGGCGAGACGGGCTCGCCCTTTTGGATCAGAACGCCAGCACCAGACCGGCAATCGCGGCAGAAAGCACGCTGACCAGCGTCGAGCCGTACAGCAGTTTCAGACCAAAGCGGGAAACCACATTACCTTGCTCTTCGTTCAGGCCTTTGATCGCGCCCGCGACGATGCCGATAGAGGAGAAGTTAGCGAACGACACCAGGAACACCGACAGGATGCCTTCGGCGTGCGGTGAGAGCTGACCGGCGATTTTCTGCAGATCCATCATCGCCACGAACTCATTCGACACCAGCTTGGTCGCCATAATACTGCCAACCTGCAACGCTTCACCTGCCGGCACGCCCATCACCCAGGCAAACGGATAGAAGACATAGCCCAGCACGCCCTGGAAGGTGATACCGAAGATCACGTCAAACAGCGCATTCAGACCCGAAATCAGCGCGATAAAACCGATCAGCATCGCGGCCACAATGATGGCAACGCGGAAACCGGCCAGAATGTATTCGCCCAGCATTTCAAAGAAGCTCTGACCTTTATGCAGATCCTGCAGTTGCAGATCTTCTTCACTGTCGACGCGGTAAGGGTTGATCAGTGACAGCACAATAAAGGTACTGAACATGTTCAGTACCAGCGCCGCGACCACATATTTAGGCTGCAGCATGGTCATGTAAGCGCCGACAATCGACATAGAGACGGTCGACATCGCGGTGGCTGCCATGGTGTACATCCGGCGCTGTGACATCTGGCCGAGGATATCTTTATAGGCGATGAAGTTTTCTGACTGTCCCAGTATCAGAGAACTCACGGCGTTAAAGGACTCCAGTTTGCCCATGCCGTTGACTTTCGACAGCACGGTACCGATGCCACGGATCACCCACGGCAGGATGCGGAAGTGCTGCAGAATACCGATCAGCGCAGAGATAAAGACGATTGGGCACAGCACGTTAAGGAAGAAGAAGGCCAGGCCTTTATCATTCATGTTGCCGAAGACAAAGTTGGTTCCTTCCGCCGCATATTTCAGCAGATGGTCGAACACACCGGCAAAGCCTTTGACGAATCCCAGTCCCGCTTCTGAGTTCAGGAAGAACCAGGCGAGCACAATTTCAATCACCAGAAGCTGTATAATGTAGCGAATGCGAATACTTTTACGATCGTGGCTGACCAGTAACGCCAGCACACCGACCACCACCAGTGCTAAAAGAAACTGCAAAATATGGGACATGGTTGCTCCAAATTTGAGGAGGGTTGTATTTTGCTGCGTATTCTATGTAACGCGTTACTTAAAAACGAGATCTGAACCACAATATAAGTATTCGCTATCACCTTATCTTGCAGAAAACTCTTAGCGATCACGTCTCGTTTACAAAACCTTCACAGTAGATAACCACAAATTTATTGTCTATATTTTGCACCGGGCGTAGAGTGACATCGTTGCTCACATTTTTAGCACTCACTTCCTTTACTGTAAGATATAGCAATGGCTATACTTTATAGCAGCATCTATTTCACCAATAACTAAAACCGAATTTCACTTGCTCTTGCTTCCTCCTAAGCTTGCCGGGGTAGGCAAATGTTCAGACAGGGTACCAGATATGTTTGAAAGTCGTACCGCCGAGCGCGCCGCTCGCGGAGTAAGAAAAGTCAAACTCGCACTGTTGGGACCCGCGTTTATTGCCGCTATCGGCTATATCGATCCGGGCAACTTTGCGACCAATATTCAGGCTGGTGCGGCGTACGGCTATAAACTGCTGTGGGTGGTGGTATGGGCCAACATCATGGCGATGCTGATCCAGCTGATGTCCGCCAAACTGGGCATCGCCACCGGTAAAAACCTCGCTGAACATATTCGTGACCGCTTTCCCCGGCCGGCGGTCTGGTTCTACTGGGTGCAGGCGGAAATTATCGCCATGGCAACCGATCTGGCGGAATTTATCGGCGCGGCACTGGGGTTCAAGCTGCTGCTGGGCATCTCATTAATGCAGGGCGCGGTGCTGACCGGTATCGCCACCTTCCTGATCCTGATGTTGCAGAGTCGCGGGCAGAAGCCGCTGGAACTGGTGATTGGCGGGCTGCTGCTGTTTGTCGCCGCCGCCTATATCGTTGAGCTGTTCTTCTCACAGCCAAAAGTGAGCGAACTGGTGATCGGTATGGCGCTGCCGTCGTTACCGACTTCCGATGCGGTGTTCCTTGCGGCTGGCGTGCTGGGCGCAACCATCATGCCGCACGTCATCTATCTGCACTCTGCGCTGACGCAGGGGAAAAGCAGTGACAGCAAAGGACAGCGTTACTCATCGACCAAACTGGACGTGGCGATTGCCATGACCATTGCCGGATTCGTTAACCTGGCGATGATGGCTACCGCGGCGGCCGCTTTCCACTTTAGCGGCCACAGTAAAATCGCCGAACTCGACCAGGCTTATCTGACGCTACAGCCGTTACTGGGTGAGGCCGCGGCGATCGTGTTTGGCCTCAGCTTGGTGGCCGCCGGTTTATCCTCTACGGTGGTGGGAACGCTGGCGGGACAGGTAGTGATGCAGGGCTTTATTCGTTTCCATATTCCGCTCTGGGTGCGCCGCACGGTGACCATGCTGCCCTCCTTTATTGTTATCTGGGCGGGCTGGGACCCCACGCGCATTCTGGTGATGAGTCAGGTGCTGCTCAGCTTTGGTATTGCGCTGGCATTAATTCCGCTGCTGGCGTTCACCGGCAACCGCGAACTGATGGGCGATGAGATGGTTAACTCGCGTCTGATGCAGCTGACCGGCTGGGTGATTGTCGCGCTGGTGATTACGCTGAACATCTATCTGCTGGTGGGCCAGGCGCTGGGGCTGTAGCGGTGTCAGGCAAACAAAAACGCCCGGTTATGCCGGGCGTTTTGCATTAATTCGGACTGCTTAATGATGGTCACGGCCACGGTGATCGTGATGATCATGGCGGTCATGATGATCGCGGCGATACTGATGGTCCCAGCGGCGATCCCGGTCACGCTGATGCCAGCGACGTTCACGCTCCCACTCCTGATGACGACGCCACTCTTCATGACGCCACCAGCGGCGGTCATTCCATGAGTAACGGTCGTTCCACCAGCGCGGTTCACGCCAGCGGCCGCCATCCCAGTAATAACCACGGCGATCGCGATCGCCGAGATGTAAGGTCACACCGGGGGCCAGAGTAATAGAGGCGCTGGAAGCCTGTGCCGTGTGCATTGCCAGCGGTGACAGCATGGTCAGCAAGGCGGCAAACAAAAGAGCTCTTTTCATTTTTATCTCCTCATCAACAGTCTGATGCTGTTGCGGCGCAGCGATGATGCCTGCGTATTGCTGTTGTTACCGCTTCATTGTGTCGGAAGATTGTGAGGAAATTGGGGAGAAAAGGGGGATTGAGACAATTCTGGCGCAGAAAAGCCCGGCCTGCGCCGGGCGAATAACATTAAAGCAGAGCTGACTCAATCGCGGCTAATTCCGCCTCATCAAACTGACGATTGGCGAGCATGGTTACCGCATCATCAATCTGGGCGGTTTTACTGGCTCCAATCAACACCGAGGTCACCCGCTCATCGCGCAATACCCAGGCCAGCGCCATCTGCGCCAGCTTCTGACCACGCTGCAGGGCAATCTCGTTCAGCTTGCGGACTTTTTCCATCTTCTCATCGGTCAGCTGATTCTCGCTGAGGAATTTACTGCCGCTTGCCACCCGCGAATCTTCGGGAATGCCCTGCAGGTAGCGATCGGTCAGCACACCGCCCGCCAGTGGTGAAAACGCGATGCAGCCGACGCCCGCTTCACCCAGCGTCTGAATCAGACCCTGCTCCGGCGTGCGTTCGAACATCGAATAGCGCGGCTGGTGGATCAGGCATGGCGTACCGAGATCGCGCAGAATGGCAATCGCCTCTGCGGCGCGATCGGCCGGATAGTTCGAGATGGCGGCGTATAACGCTTTGCCCTGTCGCACCACCTGATCCAGCGCGCGCATGGTCTCTTCCAGCGGCGTTTCCGGGTCCGGGCGATGATGATAAAAAATATCGACGTACTCCAGCCCCATGCGTTTCAGGCTCTGGTCGAGGCTGGAAATCAGGTATTTACGCGATCCCCAGTCACCATAGGGACCGTCCCACATGGTATAGCCCGCTTTGGTCGAGATAATCAGCTCGTCGCGATGGGCGCGAAAATCTTCCCGCAGAATGCGGCCAAAATTCTCTTCCGCAGAACCCGGCGGTGGACCGTAGTTATTGGCTAAGTCAAAGTGAGTGATGCCGTGATCAAAGGCATGACGCAGCAATGTGCGGCTGTTGTCTACCCGGGTGCTGTCGCCGAAGTTATGCCACAGCCCAAGTGAGATAGCGGGAAGTTTAATGCCACTGCGGCCGCTACGGCGGTATTCCATCTGCTGATATCGGTCGGGACGAGGGAAAAACGACATTCAACGCTCCTGGGTCAAAAACGGGGATTTGTGCCAAAAGGATAGCAGTGTATACGGTTACACTCAGTGACAACGCGCCGCAGATCGCATAATTACAGAGTAATCCGCCACCGTAACGGCGGCTTGCCAGGCGTTGTGGCTGGCCTTGTCGCGACTTTTCTCGCCAATTTTGCAGCTTGTCAGATACTTAACCGGACTCTCCCTGAAAAGGAATGCGCTATGTCCGTTTTTACTGTTGGTGATTACCTGCTGGCTCGTCTGCAGGAGATTGGCGTGCAGCATCTGTTTGGCGTGCCGGGTGACTACAATCTGCAATTTCTGGATCGGGTCATCGATCATCCGGTTATCCACTGGGTAGGTTGTGCTAATGAGCTCAACGCCGCCTACGCCGCAGACGGTTATGCCCGTTGCCGCGGCGCAGCGGCACTGCTGACGACCTTTGGCGTGGGTGAACTGAGTGCCATCAACGGCATTGCCGGCAGTTACGCCGAACATCTGCCGGTGATCCATATTGTTGGCGCGCCCGCGACCCGGGCGCAGCAGCAGGGCGATTGTGTGCACCATTCGCTGGGTGACGGTGACTTCCGTCATTTTATCCGAATGGCGGAAGAGGTGAGTGCCGCAACGGCCCTGTTGACGGCGGAAAATGCCACGACAGAGATCGATCGGGTGATTGTCAGCGCGCTTCAGATGCGCCAGCCCGGCTATCTGTCGCTGGCGGTGGACGTGGCGGCCTGCGAGGCTGAGCCGCCAACGCAGCCATTAAACCTGACTAACGCCTCATCAGATTCGGCGCGGAAGGCCTTCCGGCAGGCCGCAGAGCAGTTGCTGGCACCGGCACAGCGGGTTTCGTTACTGGCGGACTTTCTGGCGTTGCGCTGGCAGCAGCAGTCAGCGCTGGCCGCACTGCGACAGCAGCGCGCCATCCCCTGCGCCAGCTTACTGATGGGAAAAGGCGTGCTGGATGAGCAGCAGCCAGGCTTTGTCGGCACCTATGCGGGCGAGGGCAGCGCGGGTCAGGTTCGGCAACAGATTGAGCAGGTTGATGTGACGATCTGTGTTGGCGTGCGCTTTACCGACACCATCACCGCTGGCTTTACCCAGCAGTTTGCCGCTGAGCAACTGATCGATCTGCAGCCGCACAGTGCCAGCGTCGGCGGGAAAACGTTTTCACCGCTATCAATGGCCGACGCGCTCAGCGAACTGAATGGCCTGTTCGCGCGTTATGGTCAGCAGTGGCAGACCGGACCGGAAGCGCCCGCCGCCGCGCCGGTTGAGGAGGCGGCAATCATCAGCCAGCAGGCTTTCTGGCAGAAGATGCAGGATTTTCTGCAGCCGGGCGATGTGATTCTGGCTGAACAGGGCACGGCGGCGTTTGGTGCTGCCGCGTTGCGTTTGCCAACGCAGGCACAGTTACTGGTTCAGCCATTATGGGGATCAATCGGCTATACTCTACCGGCAGCGTTTGGCGCGCAGACCGCCGATCCCGATCGTCGGGTGATCCTGATTATCGGCGACGGTTCGGCCCAGCTGACCATTCAGGAATTAGGCTCAATGCTGCGCGACCAGCAGCATCCCATCATTTTTCTGCTGAATAATGAAGGATATACCGTTGAGCGAGCCATTCATGGCGCAACACAACGTTACAATGATATCGCCCAGTGGAACTGGACGGCGCTGCCGCAAGCCCTTAGCCTGCACGGCCAGGCACAGAGCTGGCGGATCAGTGAAACGGTCCAGTTACAGGAGGTGATGGCGCGGCTGGCACGACCACAATATCTCACGCTGGTTGAGGTGGTGATGCAGAAAGAGGATTTACCGCCGCTGCTGAGAAAAGTGACCGCCTGCCTGAATCAACGTAACGGCGGATAGATTCAGATAGTTGCCGCTGTGCAGGTCAGGCTATCGCGGTTAGGCTGTAGCGCACCTGAGTAAGACGCTCACCAATCGCACCGGTGAGCGTTGTTGTTTTATGGGCAGGATTTTATAGTGTCCTCCAACTCTTTAAGACCCCAAGCGGAGCAACAGAAGAATGACAACCTATGCCTTGGTCGGCGATGTCGGCGGCACCAACGCCCGTCTCGCCCTGTGTGAGGTGGAAAGCGGCAGCATCTCCCAGGCCAAAACATTCTCAACATCAGAGTACGACAGCCTCGAAGCCGTCATCCGCCATTATCTTGATGAACAACAGCAGGATGTTAAAGATGGTTGTATTGCCATCGCCTGCCCGATTACCGATGACTGGGTTGAAATGACCAACCACGACTGGGCATTTTCGACGCGCCAGCTGAAAGAGAACATCGGTTTTGAACACCTGGAAATCATTAACGACTTCACTGCGGTATCCATGGCGATCCCGATGCTGACTGCCGAAAACGTGATTCAGTTCGGTGGCGGTGAGGCAGTGAAAGATAAGCCTATCGCTATCTATGGCGCCGGTACCGGCCTTGGCGTCAGCCATCTGGTTCATGTCGACAAGCGCTGGGTGAGCCTGCCGGGCGAAGGCGGTCATGTCGATTTCGCCGCCAACAGCGAAGAAGAAGACCAGATCCTGGAAGTGCTGCGTGAAGAACTGGGCCATGTTTCAGCGGAACGCGTGCTCTCGGGTGCCGGCCTGGTTAACCTCTATCGCGCTATCGTTAAAGTCGACAATCGCGTACCGGAAAACCTGAAGCCGAAAGATGTCAGTGAACGTGCGCTGGATTATAGCTGCACCGACTGTCGTCGCGCGCTCTCGCTGTTCTGCGTCATCATGGGACGCTTCGGCGGCAACCTGGCGCTGAATCTCGGCACCTTTGGCGGCGTCTATATCGCCGGCGGTATCGTGCCGCGCTTCCTTGAGTTCTTTAAAGCGTCAGGTTTCCGGGCGGCGTTTGAAGACAAAGGCCGTTTCCGTGACTACGTTGCCAGCATTCCGGTTTACATGATCACCCACGATCAGCCGGGTCTGCTGGGTGCCGGTGCGCACCTGCGTCAGACGCTGGGCCGCGAACTCTGATCTGCCGTTAGTCCGCGATACCGCTTTCCGACCTGGCCTGCCGGGTCGGGAAGTGCGCTAACGCCATTCCCCTGTTACAACCGCATTAACTGACGAAACAGCTTCACTTTGCTGCGGCTGACCGGTACCTGAAACTCCAGGTCACGCAGCTTCAGCAGATAGGTGTTGTTAAACCACGGCTCGATCTCGCGAATTTTATTCAGGTTTACGCAGTAAGAGCGGTGGCAGCGGAAAAACTGCTGCTCCGGCAGACGTGAACAGAACTCGGTAATATTCATCGACATCACATAGGATTCGCGCCGGGTATAAACAAACGTCAGCTTCTCATGTGCTTCCACATAGTAAATATCATTCACGTCGGTGACGATAATGCGCTCATCTTTCAGCAGGTTCACCGTCTGCGGCACGGCGGCAACGGCGGCATTGCTGACCGCCTGCTGAGTCTGCCCGGCAGCTTCAAGTTTATTAAGCATGGTGACAATGCGTGACTCATGATAGGGCTTGAGGATGTAGTCGAACGCTTCCAGCTCAAACGCCTCGACCGCATGTTCTTTCCAGGCGGTGATAAACACAATCAACGGCTTGTGGGCAAACTGACTGATATTCTGCGCCAGCAGCATCCCGTCAAGCGACGGAATATTGATATCGAGAAAAATCACGTCGACCCGATGCTGCTGCAGATACTTCAGCACGTCGAGACCGTCATCAAAGCAGGCTTCGATCCGGATTTTGCTGTGCTGCTGGATCATCCAGCTCAACTCCTGCTGGGCTAAAAACTCGTCTTCGACAATGATCGCTTTCATAACAGATTCTCCGCCAGCCGCTGGCCGTTTTTACTCAGCATAAAGGCGATTTCGGTACCGGGCTGATGCCGTACGATAGACAATCCCTGACCCGATAACAGCTTGACCCGATGATGAACATTCAACAGGCCGATTTTATTGCCGGGCATCTCATTACGGGCCACCCGTGCCATCACCTCATCGCTGATTCCCTGGCCGGTATCGCGTACCGCGATCCGCACCCGATCGCCCAGGTCCCGAACGCTCAGCGTCACCACGCCTTTACCTTTACAGGGCTGGATGCCGTGCACGATAGCATTCTCCACCAGCGGCTGAATCAGCAGGCTGGGCAGCAGGAAATGCAGATCTTCATCAACGTCATAAATCATCGTCAGCTTGTCGCCAAAGCGTGCCTGTTCAATGGCGATATAATCCTTCACCTGCCACAGCTCTTTACGGATGTCGATCAGCTCATCGTCATTCAGTTCGAGGTTATAGCGCAGATAGCGCGACAGATTGATCACCAGCTGGCGGGCGGTATCGGGATTAAGGCGGATGGAAGAGGAGATAGCGTTCAGGGCATTAAACAGAAAATGAGGATTTATTTTACTTTGCAGAGCGCGCAGTTCCGCTTTATTGGCCATCTCACGCAGCTGCTCAGCGCGTGAAACTTCAAGCTGGGTTGAGATAATCTGTGAAAGCCCAATCGCCATCTCCTTCAGCGAACCGGTTATACGGTGGGCCCGGCGGTAATAAATTTTCAGCGTGCCGGTCACTTTGCCTTTTTCCCACAGCGGGATAACGATCATGGAGTGAATATCTTTGGTGCGGTACGCTTCGTCATTGTTTCTGATGATGATTTTACCGCTGGCGATCGCCTGAGCGGTGGTCGGGCTGATGTCTTCATCCCCCTGCTGATAGTTCTGCTCACCGTAGCCCACATAGGCCAGAATCTGTTTTTTGTTGGTCATCGCCACCGCGTCAGCGTTGATATCGCGGCGGATAATGTCACAGATATTGCGCAGCGACTCGCTGTTAACCTGACGAAACAACGGCAGGGTTTTATTGGCGATCTCCAGCGCCAGCTTGGCCTGGCGGGCAGCGATGGCCTCTTTTTCGCCCTCAACGCTCTGCACCAGCAGCACAATCAGGCCAATGCTGGAAGCGCCGAGAATCATCGGCAGCGCAATCTCCGACACGATAGCCAGCCCGAGTGAGGTCGGGCGCGCCCAGAGGATAATCAGCAGCATGGTCAGGCTCTCGCACAGCATCCCGCCGAGGATACCGACTCGCCAGCGCTGCTCTTTCACCACTCGCCGGTTAATCCCGCCCGCCACAAAACCGGCAATGATGCTGGTGATCAGACAGGGCACTGAGGTTACGCCGTGGATATCAATTAAAAAGCGGTGCAGGCCGGCAATCACGCCGGTCGCGATACCGACCCACGGCCCAAACAGAATGCCGCCCGCCATCACGGCGATCACCCGCACATTCAGCAGCGAGCCATCGACATCCACCCCGGACCAGGTACTGAATAAGGCAAACAGCGAAAAGATGACGGTGACGACCGCCTTTTCATAGCCGGTGTGTTCATCTTTTTGCAGCAGCTGGCGAAACAGCCGGGTGCGCGTCAGGAAGAACAGGCAGATCAGCATCAGTGCAGCGCGGTCAAATACGGCCAGTAACATCGTAAAGTGGGAGGACACAGGCGACTCATCGGCAAAGGAAAGTGAACCTATGATAAAAAATGTGATCGTGATGCGCTAGCATCCCGGTTCGCCGCCATGCCGGAAGATGTTTCAGATCAACTCTGGCAGGCGAATCGCAAAAAGCGGAAAGCCTGAGTGCTATAAAGGGGAACAGTTTTTCCGCCTGACCGCACTGGTCGCGGCCAGGGCGTTTTGCTATGTTGCGCGATGAAGCGAGGCAGAGATTGTCGATACATCGCGCCCATCGGGAGCAGAAAATGCAATTAGTCACCGCCAGATTAACCCTGAGTAAACTCCAGCCAGAGGACTGGCAACTGTTCCGCGCCGTCCATCAGGACCGCGACACCATGACCTGGGTCAGCGAAATTCCTGACGAAGCGGATATCCGGCAGCGCTTTAATGAGCGGCTGGCCCCCTGGCAGGCCAGTAGTTTTCACATGCTCTGTCTGGTGGCCCGCCGCAATGACAGCGGCGAGCCGATTGGCCTGTTTGGCTGCAGCCCGGAGTGGGAGCCCTATCGTCAGGCGGAGGTGGGCTACATGCTGCTGCATCGCCACTGCGGTCAGGGTTTTGGCAGCGAGGCGCTGGCGGCGCTGTGTCAGTTCTTATTTGAGGCCGATTTCCATAAGCTCAAAGCGATGGTGATTGAAGGCAACCAGGCGTCACGGCGCATTCTGGAAAAAAATGGCTTTCAGCTTGAAGGGACGCTACGGGATAATTATCTGCTGAACGGCTGCTGGGTAAACGATTGGCTGCTGGGACGGCTGAATCCGCAAAAATAAAAATATTTTCCGCCACCCTCGACAACGTTGTGATTGTCACGTTATGTTCTTGAGAGGTCACCGCAGTGACCAGCGTCGCTCGGACGGTCCGGGCGCTAACGTACTCCAGAGGACATCATGGCTGATAACAGCACACCCCGTCGTTTCTCACGTATCGAACGTCTCCCCCCTTACGTTTTCAACATCACCGCTGAACTGAAGATGGCTGCGCGTCGGCGCGGCGAAGATATCATCGACTTTTCAATGGGAAATCCGGATGGGGCCACGCCGCCGCACATCGTTGAGAAGTTGTGCCAGGTCGCACAGCGTGACGATACCCACGGCTATTCGACTTCGCGCGGCATTCCTCGCCTGCGCCGGGCGATTTCACGCTGGTACGCCGAGCGTTATCAGGTGGAGATCGATCCGGAATCAGAGGCGATTGTCACCATCGGCTCAAAAGAGGGGCTGGCGCACCTGATGCTGGCGACGCTGGATCACGGTGATACCGTGCTGGTGCCGAATCCCAGCTATCCGATCCACATTTACGGTGCCGTGATTGCTGGCGCGCAGGTCCGTTCGGTACCGCTGGTGGCGGGTGTCGACTTCTTTAATGAGCTGGAACGCGCCATCCGCGAAAGCTATCCCAAGCCGAAAATGATGATCCTCGGCTTTCCCTCTAACCCGACCGCGCAGTGCGTAGAGCTGGACTTCTTTGAACGCGTCATTGCGCTGGCGAAGCAGTACAACGTGCTGGTTATCCACGATCTGGCCTATGCCGACATCGTTTACGATGGCTGGAAAGCGCCGTCGATTATGCAGGTGCCCGGGGCGCGTGACGTCGCGGTTGAATTCTTTACCCTGTCAAAAAGCTACAACATGGCGGGCTGGCGCATTGGTTTTATGGTCGGTAATAAAGAGCTGGTCGCTGCGCTGGCCCGGATCAAGAGTTACCACGATTACGGTACCTTCACCCCGTTGCAGGTAGCGGCGATCGCCGCACTGGAAGGCGATCAGCAGTGCGTACGCGATATCGCTGAGCAGTATAAACGCCGCCGTGATGTGCTGGTCAAAGGGCTGCATGAAGCGGGCTGGATGGTCGACAATCCCAAAGCCTCAATGTACGTCTGGGCGAAAATCCCTGACCATTACGCTCATCTGGGATCGCTGGAGTTTGCCAAACATATGCTGCAGGAAGCCAAAGTGTGCGTCTCGCCCGGTATCGGATTCGGTGACTACGGCGATACGCATGTACGCTTTGCGCTGATTGAAAACGGTGACCGGATTCGTCAGGCGGTGCGGGGGATTAAAGCGATGTTCCGTGCCGATGGCGTGTTGCCGGGCAGCGTAAAAAATCTGGAAGAAGAGATCTGACAGCCAACTGGGGCGACAAAGCTGTCGCCCCCTGGCGGCACTGTCACGCCATTACTTCAGCAGCAGAACAAAGGTTCCGAACCAAAGCAACGCGAAAAAAGATATTCCCATCAAGGCATATTTCACAAAGCAACTCCTCTGAGCGGTTACGATGATGGCGATCCCAGGCCAGTGCAACGCGAACAGATGTGGAAAAAAGATCGCCGCCTGGACTAACGGTCTGCTTTTTTCCGGGTCGATCTGAATAATTCAGAACAGGATCGAGCGCTAATTTACGCGTAATCCCGCCTAAATGAAATAGGTCCGTTCTGAGATATTCCTCACAAATTTACTGCACTTCGATTTCCGGGATCGCCGACATGCCTACACGCAATTGCGCCAGATGTGGTTGGTCACTTTCCAGCACAATTTTCACCGGCAGACGCTGAACGACTTTAGTGTAGTTGCCTGTTGCGTTATCGGGGGCGATCGCCGAAAAAGTTGCGCCAGTGGCGGGAGCGATGCTGTCCACGTGACCGGTAAAGGTCTCGCCGGGTAAAGCGTCGATATGGATACGCACCCGCTGTCCTGGCCGCACGTCGCTGAGCTGCGTCTCAAGAAAGTTAGCGGTGATATAGGTCTGCTGCAGCGGCACCACGGCCAGCAGACGCGTCCCGGCTGAGACGTAGGCGCCGGTACGCACCGAACGCTGACCCACCATGCCGTCAACGGGCGCAGTGATGCGCGTGTAGGAGAGATTCAGCACGGCCTGATCGACACTGGCTTTCGCCGCCGCCACATCAGCTTCCGCTGAGCGCACCGCCGCCTGCAATACGCCAACCTGTTTCATTGCCGATGCCAGCGCTGCCTGACTCTGGCGAACGGCCGCCAGTGCCGAGCGCTGGGTAGAGCTCGCTTTCTGCTGATCGTCAGCGGCCACGGTGCCGCTTTTATACAGGCGATTGTAACGATCGGCGCTCTGGCCAGCGTACTGCGCCGACGCCTGGCTGGCGGCCACGCTGGCTTTTTGCTGCTCAATCACCGACTGCTGCTGCTCCAGTTGCGCCTGGCTGCTCAGCAGTTTCGCCTCGCTAACCTGCAGATCGGCTCTGGCGCTCTCCAGCGCCACGCGATAGTCACGATCGTCGAGCGTGGCCAGCAGTTCACCCGCTTTAACCTGCTGATTATCAGCGACCCGCACGCTGTTGATATAGCCTGACACCTTCGGTGCAACCAGCGTGTAATCGGCATTGACGTACGCATCGTCGGTACGGTGATCGTTAGGGGTCATCAGCGACCAGACGAACCAGGCGATAGCCAGTAACACCAGCAGCAGCAGACTCAGCAGCACCGTTTTTCTCATTATTAAAGCACGCATATTCAGTTATTCCGGGATGGGGGTTGGATCAGCGTCTGGGGCGGCCAGACACGTTTAGGCAGGATGGCCGTCAGTAAAAGCAGGCACGCAGCAAAGCCGGTCAGCATCAGCCAGCTATCACTCAGGCTCAATACAGTCGCCTGATGCTTAACCAGCGTGGCGAAACCGCTGATGTTTTCGCTGGCGCTGATGCTGCCATCCGGCAACAGCGGCTGACTGCTGCTGGCCTCACTGCTGACGGTCGCGGTCATCAGCCACGGACGACTGGCCGCCTGATTAATTAAAATGCTGGAGTGGAACTGCTCGCGGTGGCTGAGAAACACTTCCACCAGCGTCGAGGCGGCAATGCTGGAGAAGCCGCGCACGGTGTTAAACATCGCCGAGGCGAACGGGCCTTCGGGTGGCGCAACCACGCTGGTGGCGCTCATCAGTATCGGTAAGATCACCATCGGCTGTCCAAACGCCTGCAGAATCTGCAGCAGCCAGAAGTTTTGTCGCGCCCAGTCGCTGGTGACCTGCATCCCCAGCAGACAGGAAGTCACCAGCAGGCCAGCACCGGCCGCCAGCATCCAGCGGCAGTCGATCCAGCGGATGTTCAGCAACGCCGCAATCAGCGGCGCAATCAACAGCTGCGGCAGGCCAACCGTCAGCGCCAGCGGCGCAAATTGCAGGGTACGGAATCCTTCAACCTGCGCAAAATAGGCGGAAGGCAGCGCCGAGCCTGACAGTGAAAGCGTCAGGACGCAGGCCAGCGCCAGTAATCCGTGCGTCAGATTGTGGCGTTTCAGCATCTGCAACTTAAACAGCGGCAGCGGATGGAACCACTCATTGATCAGGAACACCAGCAGCAGCGGCAGCGCGGCCAGCAGCATTCCGGCGATCAGCGGCGAGTTAAGCCAGTCGAGGCGTTCGCCCTGGGTCAGCACCAGAATCAGTAAAGCGATGGCGCTGCAGCCGGTCACCATGCCGAACAGATCGATCTGCTGAAAGCGTTCGGTGCGCAGCGGGTCCTGCGGCAGCCCCCAGCCCGTCAGCAGCATGGCGATTAGCATCCCGGGCACGATCTGCCAGAACACCATCATCCAGCTGACGTGATCGGTCCACAGCGACGCCAGTGAGGCGGCCATGTTCGGCCCAAAAGTGGCGGTCAGCGCATAGCCGGCAAGGCCAAACAGCTTGAACGGCGGCGGCAAAAAGCGCAGGGCGACGGTCATCAGCATCGGCGGCAGGGCACCACCAAACAGTCCCTGCAGTACCCGCAGCGCGATAAACAGGGTTGGATCTGGCACCAGCGGCAGCGCTATACCGGTCAGCATAAAGCCCGCTGAAACGCCAAGCGTAAAGCGCCGTAGCGATAGCGTGACGGCAAACCACGGCGCGATCATCATCGCCGCCACTTCCGCCGCCTGATAACCGGAGATAATCCAGCTACCCTGATCGTAGCTGATGCCGGTCGCGGCGCGGATGTCAGCCAGCGCAAGATCGCTGACGCGATCGTTCAGTCCGGAAGTCAGTGCGGCAATCAATACGCCGACTAATCCCAGCGCCAGACGCAGCGTAAAGGGGTGAGGTGCCGGCACGGTGGCTGGCTTAGCATTCATAGCAGGTTGTCTCGTTATTTTTTTGATGCAGTGTATTGCGATGTGATACAGGCTGCAATATTACATCCCGGTATGGTGTATTGCAATGTGGTACAGGCTGTAAAAAGTGCGGCGATCGCGCTACATTAAGGCAGCTTAAAAAGGACGACGCTATGGCACATCAACCCTCCAGCCGTGAGGATGAAAAAACGGGCGGTATTCAGGTCATCGCCCGTGCGGCAAAAATTCTGAATGCGCTGGGCGAACAGCCGGGCGGCATGAGCCTGGGTGAGATTGCTCAGGCGGTCGATCTGCCACGCTCTACCGTGCAGCGGATTGTTGCCGCGCTCGACAGTGCAGAACTGGTCCGCAGCAGCGGTGCGGGCGGACTGCGGCTGGGACCGGCATTGCTGAAGCTGATCTCCAGCGTGCATACCGATGTGGTCGATCTGGTCCGGCCGCTGCTGGAAAAACTCTCTGCCGATACCAATGAAACCGTCTCGCTGGCGCGCGCCAGCGGTACCCAGCTGGCTATCGTTCACTGCGTGGTGGCTTCGCGTGAACTGCGCGTGGTACCGCACATGGGCCTTAATCTGCCGCTTTACAGCACCTCCGGCGGACGGGCGCTGCTGGCATTAGAGTGCGATAAAGATGTGCGGGTGATTGTCGGCGAAGCCTGGCGGGAATTAACCGAGATGACGGTGAAAACCCTGCCGCAACTGCTGCAATTGATCAATGAAGTCCGTGAAACCGGCATCGCCGTGGATCGCGGGGAAACGCTGGAAGGCATCTCAACCATGGCGTTTGCTCTTGATACGCTGTTTGGCCGCTTCTCTGTCTCTTTGCTGGTGCCCTCTGCACGCTTTCACCGACACGAAGCGCGTTATCGTGATGAAATGCTGAAGTGTAAAGAGGCGCTGGTACGTGAAATTGGCAAAATCGCCGCTGTAGAAGGATAAGCATTCGATGAAAACCTTATTAATGGCCATTGATCATTCGCCGGTTGCGGAAAAAGTGGTTGCCCTGACGATTGAAGAAGCTCTGGCACACCGCGCCGAAGTGGTGGTGCTGTGTTGCGTCGATCCGGCTTACTCCTCCTGTAATCAACCGATGGAAATTGATGCCGGTGAAGATCCGGCCGATTTTGTTGCGGCGCAGGATGAGCAGAATACCGCCGAACTGGTGGTGCGCCACGCGCTGGCACCGTTACTGCGGGCCGGCATTAATGCGCGCGGTATGATCCTGGCCGGCGAAGCGGCGGATACCATCGTTGCGCAGTCGCTTCAGCTCAAGGCCAGCATGATCATTATGGGCCGCCGTCATCTCTCTTCTTTTAACCGACTGTTAAAAGGATCGGTCAGTGCCTCGGTGATTGAGCGTGCTCACTGCCCGGTGCTGATTGATGTGCGTAAGGATTAATGCCGTAGCATGACCTCTCTGTCTGTTATAACGCTGGCCGCCTTTGCGCTGCTGGCGCTGATTATTATTGTGCTGATTAAAACCACCCGACTGCGCCTGTGGCAGGGACTGATTATTTTTCTGCTGCCGCTGATCGTGGCGAATCTGCTGTGGTTTAGCTGGGTTGCGCCGCAGCAGGAGCAGACCCGGCAGCGCGAGCAGGCGATCGGTTACCTGGCGCAGATGCCCGGTTACCGGGTATTGCAGAGTCAGGAACCGGCGCTGTGGCAGCTACTGACCCAGGAACTGACGCGTCGGATTCGCGCCGGCGAACCGGTTGAACAGGCCACCGGAGAACTGCGCGGCTGGCTTATTGATGTGGTGAATCAGCGGCTGATGCGGGGAACGGATGCGGCGGTGGTGAACTACATACGCGTGTCGGTGGAGGAGATGCAGGCGCTCAATGCGCAGGACGCCGGTCTGTGCTTCCGGTTTCTCTATCCGCAGGTCAACGGCGGCGTTAATTTAGTGAAAACGCTCACGCCGTCGCTTAACCAGAAAGAGGCCGAGGCGATGGAGCAGTTGTTGCTCAATAGTACGCCTCCACCGCAGCCGGTGGACAGCGCGCTGGCGCAACGCGATCTGAAACAGGTGGTCGCACAGCTTTATCAGCGCTGGGGCGATAAGCTGCAACAGCTGAACGTGCCAGCCGACACCGCGGTGGATCGTTCATCGATGTGTGCCATGTCAATCGATCTCTACAGCGCTATTCTCGCATTACCTGACAAGCGCGCGGCCAACCTGTTACGTAAAATGATTGCTGTTTCCGGTTAGCGACGGGCATAAAAAAGCCCGCTTAGCGCGGGCCGAAAGGTCAGGATGATTTTATTGTTCTGGCTTTTACCTGGTGTGGTACAGACTTCGTTTTGTCTGAAGGCATCTTGTCATACCCTTTCTGATAGTGATAGCCGTTTAATCGTATCGCATTAATCGGCTAAAACTTATCAAGTTTCCGTTTTTCGCGCATTAATCCTATGGATGCGCGACATGCTGCGTCATACACTGCGCAGCAATGTGAGGATAAATAAATGAAAAAACAGATTATTGGCGCGCTGGCGCTGATTTTGCTAAGCGGATGTACCGCCAGCAAACCCGGGGCATTTGAACGTATCGACGAAGATCCCAGCTCAAATACTGTCCAGTACCGCTTTGACCCAATGAAAGTCGATCGCGATGCGCTGGATATTGATCTGGCAAATTACTGCAATAAGAAAGGATTCGATAAGGTAGAAGCATTGCCGGCACAGGACAGCCATATTCCGGGGCTGAAAAAAGCCTGGTTCCAGTGTAATTATGCGGTTAAAAGCTAAATAAAATGGGCGGGATAATTATCCCGCCCTGAATGTTTCTCTTTCTTTTATTATGCTGTGTGACGTCTTTGCCCGTTAGCGGTGATGATGTCCGCCATGATACCCACCGTGATAGCCTCCATGATAGCCGCCGCCACCTCCGCGGTGCCAGCCATTGTCGTGCCGTGGTTCGATAATGCAGCCGCTTAATAACGTCATCAGCGCCACTACCGAAACGACTTTAATTAATCTTTTCATAGGAAAGCTCTCCTCTTTTCCAATGACTACGACGTTACGCTGGAAAAGTGGAGTGAAGATGCAGGATTTGTAGAGTTATTTAGGAAGATATTACCGGATATTTCATTTTGCTGAAATTTATAGCGAGGAAGCAGAAGAAAATAAGAAAGGGATGAATAGCGATTATTCTTAGCGAGAATTGTCTTAAAAGCAAGCGAAAATAATTCTCATTTAAAATGAATTATAGCTACATTATTAGCAGGACTTTTCATCGGGAGAGAAACATGGCGTATGAGGTAAAAAATGTACTGAAATTGCAGGCTGAGCTGGGCGAATGCCCGCTCTGGTCAACCGAGGAGCAGGTGCTGTGGTGCGTCGATATTCTGGCACCGGCGATTCACCGTTTTGATCCCGCCAGCGGCGAACTGCAAACCTTTCCTCAGCCAGAAGAGGTGGGTTGCATTGGTCTGCGCGAGCAGGGCGGGCTGATTGCGGCCTTGCGCAGCGGCGTCTGGCTGCTGGACGCGCAGGGCAAACCAGAAAAAAAGGTAGCGGATAATCCAGGTGAAGCCGCACGCAGCCGTTTTAATGATGGCCGTGTCGATCCCTGGGGTAACTTCTGGTGTGGCAGCCTGTGGGAACCACAGGATAAAAATGGCGGGCTGTTATGCCGGGTTACGCCTGAGCTGAAGCTGGACGTCAAAGCGCGGGATATCAAAATCTCCAACGGCGTGGCGTTCTCTCCCGATCGACGCTGGATGTACCACAGCGACACGCCCAACGAAGTGCTCTATCGCTATCCGCTGGACAGCCAGGGTGAACCGGGTGAACGCAGTGTTTTCCGTCGCTTTGACGCGGCTGGTGGCTTACCGGATGGCGCGGCGGTGGACAGTGAGGGATATTACTGGTCAGCGCAGTTTGATGGCGGGCGCGTCGTGCGTATCGATCCGCAGAGCGGCGAAATAGTCGACGAGATCCTGCTGCCGGTGAAGTGGCCTACCATGGTGGCCTTTGGCGGGGCCGATCTGAAAACGCTGTTTATCACCAGTTCGCGTGAAGATCGCACCGAAGAAGAGCTGGCGCGCTACCCTGAGTCAGGGGATATTTTTGCGGTTGAGGTCGACGTGGCGGGTATTGCAGAGCCGCGTTTCCGCGGTTGAGCAAAGGGCCGCGTTATCGCGGCCCCGGAAGATTAATGGCGTTGCAACACCGGCTTACCGGCCACCGGCTGATTCGGCAAACGGATGGTCAGTGACAGCAACAGGGAGATCACCAGCAGGGTCATAATCAGACTGAAGGTGACGGTAAAGCCGCCAAATAAGGAAGCCACCAGTGAACCCATCACGCTACCGATACCAAAGCCGAGATAGAGCAGCCCGTAATTTTTAGTCAGGTTGTTAAGGCCGAAGAAGTCACTGACCAGTGAAGGGAACACGGTGATGGTACCGCCGAAGCTGAAGGCGATGCAGGCTAACGACAGGAAGAAAGTGGTTTCATTCATATGGGTAAACAGCAGCACGCTCATTCCCGCCAGTGAAACAACCTGCGCCAGCGAAATCACCCGAATACGCATCATCTTATCCGAGAGCACGCCCAGCACCAGACGGCCGCTAAGGTTAGCAATGGCAATAACCGTCACCGCGTTGGCGGCAGTCTGGGTGGAGAGATGCACCAGACCTTCGCCGATATCCTTGGCGACACCAATCACATATAAACCGCTCATGCAGGCCGTCAGAAACATCAGCGCCAGCATCCAGTATTGTGGCAGACGTACTGATTGGGCCAGCGTGTAATCGCGCGCCTGCTGCTGGCTGGTGCTGGCTGCGCTTTGCAGTGGCGCATCACGCATCAGCAGCGCGCCCAGCACGATCATCGACATGGCCAGCAGACCCCAGATGATAAACGTCTGTTCCAGACCAAACCGGCTAAGCAGCGCGCCGCAGATAAATTTAAAGCCCAGGCTACCAAGGCCGTAAGCCCCAATCGCACAGGCCGAGATCATCCCTTTACGCTCCGGGAACCACTTCACGCAGTTTGAGAGTGTCATCAGGTATCCGGCACCATCTGCCAGACCCACCAACAAACCCGCGCTGAAATAGAGCATCATCAGGTTATCGGCATGGGCGGTCAGCCAGAAGCCTGAAGCCATCAGCAGGCCTGCGCCGATAGTCACACGGCGAACGCCAAACCGTTCCTGCAGTTTTCCCGCCAGCGACGAGGCAATTGCCAGCCCTAAACTTAACAGGCCAAACGAGAAGGCGACCTGACTGATCGACGCATCCAGTTTTTGCGACAGCTGGCCGTTGAATAAACTCCATGTGTAGACCGAACCCAGCGCAAACTGAGTAATGACCGTTCCGATCAGTGTGAGCCAGCGGGTACGCTGGTAAGTAGCCTGTTGAGTCTGGTTCATTTTGTCTCTCCCGTCCGGGAATCCGGAAATTACGCTCAGAATAGGGCAGCCTTACGCGTGCGTGATGGGTAACGGCATGAACGGAAGCGGGGACGGCATGAAATGCCACTAACCGGGTATGAACGGCAGCGGGAGGAAGTAACCAAAGCGGCAGCTTAATGATTAAGCGTAATTAGCCGTAAGATAATGTTTCAGGCAGGCGATTTCACCAGCAACTTTGCAGATTTTTTGCCAGGCTAAGGGTTCACTTATCAGGAGGAAATATGAAAGACCGGACATATGAATCCATTACCAGTGAGGATGAGGTTTGCTGCATTATCGGTCAGGCAGTGATTGAACTGAGTGCAGAACAACAGCCTGTGACCAAATCGACGCTTGCGCTTAAATTATTGTCGATGGCCGATCGTGATAGTGACGATGAGCGTGTTCTGCTCTACTGGATTGCCCGTAAGGCAATTAATCAACCACAAAAACTTATTCAACAGCAGCAGCAATGGGCATGATGCTCATCCGGAAGCGGGCCGCAACCCGCCTCCACGTCAGACGATAGCGCGGCGACGGCTTGCCGGCCAGCGGGCAAACATCACCAGGTTGCCCAGCAAAATCATGACAAGGCCAGGGATGGCGCTGACATGCCATTCGTAACCTTCATAGCGAGTAGACAACGCCAGCGCAACCAGCGGAAACAGCACTGTTGTGTAGGCAGCCCGGCTAGATCCGATGCGACCCACCAGCGTAAAATAAGCGCCAAAGCCCAGCACCGACCCGACGATTGCCAGATAGCTCAATGCGCCCAGCCATTGTCCATTCCAGGCAGGCTCAAGCGACACGCCCTGCAGCAGTGACACCAGCGCCATCAGCAGCGCGCCATACAACATGCCGTAACTGTTGGTGGTCAGGACATCACGTTGCTGTCGCTGATGACGCAGGCTAATCATATTACCGAACGAAAAGCCCAGCGTGCCGAGCGCGCTCAGCCCGATTCCCCACATCAATTCGCTGGAGGCCTGAGTGTGACGCAGGTCGTGCCAGAACAGCGCCACAATACCGGCCATACCCAGCACTATCGCTGGAATCAGACGTGGAGAAGGGCGCTGGCCGAAGAAAATCCAGCTATTGACGGCGTTATACATCACCGCCATCGAGAAAATTACTGACTCCAGACCGCTGCTGATATAACCGGAGGCGTAGTAGAAGCAGACAAAGTTGAAGCCGAACACGCAGCCACCCTGCAGCAGGCAAAACAGATGATCGCGCAGGTTTAAGCGATGCAGCCGTTTCACCGCTTTCAGCAGCAACAGCATCACCAGCGAGGCCAGCAAAAAGCGCCAGAATACCGCCACGGTCACGGCGGTGATGCCTGCCGATTGTTGCGCATAGATGGCGATCCAGGTAGTGCCCCAGATCAGAACAACAGAGAGATATAAAAACAGGTTCATGGTCGCGTCCTTTTTCCCTAAAGCACACCAGTCTGCGGCCAGCTGGCGATGGTGTCTTGCATCAGGCTGCGTGAGATTTGCAAAATCTTGCGCATTTTTGAGTCGCCAGGGCGCGGCGGCCTGTTTTCGCCGCCGCCGGAGCCGTAAACTGGCCCTCTGTTCACTGACCCTGACATCATGATGCGCACTTACCAGACGTTTGAAACTCTGCAACGCCATAAAGCGCAACTGCGCGATCGGGTGCAGTTGCACAGCGGCCTGCAACTGGCGGCCTGGTTTAACAGTGGCGATCGCGTGACGACGCTCAGCGATCACCACACGCTGAGTCTCTATGTCGAAGGGGGCTACGATACCTGGCATAAAACAGCCCACGGCTGGCGTAATGGCGGGGCGCCGGATCGTTTCTGTCTGATGCCCGCGGGCATTGAATCGACGTGGGATCTGCGTGCCGATTTGGCCTTTGTGCATCTTTACTGCAGCGAAACGCAACTGCGGCATCTGGCTGAACAGGTCTGGGATCGCAGCCCGGCGCAGTTAAATCTGCATGAAAAAATCTTCTCAGCCGATCCGCGGATTACTCAGCTCTATCGCCACTTTCTGCTGAGCTGCGACTGGCAACAACCTGCCAGCCAGCTGACGCTCAGCAGCGCATCAACCTTATTGCTGACCCATCTGCTGCAGCAATATAGCGAAGTACAGTGGCAGCTCCCTCAGGTGCGCGGCGGTCTGGCACCGGTGGTATTACGTCGGGTGCTCGACTTTATTGATGCGCATCTCGATCAGCCGTTAACGCTGGCCGATCTGGCTTGCGAAGCGGCACTGAGTGAGTTTCATTTTGCCCGTATGTTTCGTCACACCGTGGGCGAAGCGCCACACCAGTTCGTGATGCGTCGCCGTATGCTGCGAGCGCAGTTATTACTGGCGCAGCCGGGCCTGACGCTGACAGAAATTGCTCTGCACTGCGGTTTTCACTCTTCCAGCCACTTCAGCCACCGTTTTCGTCAGGTACATGGCGTGACGCCCTCGGCTTTTCGTCAGGCGAAGCGCCCAGCGCGGATTGAATAGCGGCGTTCACCGCAGAAGAAACGCTTAACCGCAAACTGCGATAATCTGGCATCGCTCTCAGCGGCTGGCGGCTGTGAGGTTAAAGGCAGTCAGATAATAAAAAACCTCGCCGGAGCGAGGTCGTTTTACCCGTCAGGCCGTTACTGAATGGTAAACTGCCAGGAGCCCATCGGCTTGCGAACCAGCATCATGGTTTTTTCCACGCCATCAATAACGACATAATATTGTTCATTGAGTTTGAGGCCTCTGGGAAACGATTCATTCCCTTCATAGCGCACCGTAATTTTATTACCGAATACCTCTGCATCAGCCTCCTGACCAAACTGGGGCAGAGTAATTTTCTTTTTCACGCCTTGGGTCCTCGTTTTAATAAAGCGGGTGAGTGGCGAACCATCCTCGTTGTACAGCGTTGCTGTAATAGTGTAGCCGCGCGCAGAGACGATCACGATACCCCAGCCGCTATTACGTTGATGGAGAAGTCAGTTTACAGCTGATTAGGGCAGGCATATCTGACGAGAAAGTTACTGCTTTTGCGGAGATGCGCTTCCGGTGAGTCAGTTTATCTGTGATGGGCAAACGTCTTATCACATTCAGCTGAGAAGATATCGCCACTGCCGGAACCGGTGGTGCAGAGCTGAAGGTTTGTTTTCACGGCGGCAAGGTTTAAACGTTGTCGTACTCGGTACGGCGCGCGAATTAACGAGGGGTTTGGGGCAGGTAGCAAGGATGCGGCGTGCTGGTGTCCCCTGCAGAAATCGAACTGGTGTTTAAGTTGCTGATTATAAAGTATTTAATTGAAGTTAAACTTTTTATACCATCATAGATACCAACACTCAAAAATAACCTTAAAAACTGTTGTGAGACACTTAAAAAAGCGTCTTAATTATACTCAATTTTATCAGCCGTTGTTACTGTTTCACAGCTTGTTGATTGAAGAGCTGGTTCAAGGTGATGATGAGCTGACTTCTACATTGAGCTATAAAAACACAAATGTAAGGCCTCGGTATGGATACGGTTCAGATCTACAAAGAGCTACAGGCTTGGTTTAACTACGACAACTATGTTGATATTGAGTCTTGCACTTTGAAAGGTTTACATAAGGAGTTACAGGTCAGAAAGAACATCCTCGATTCAATTGAGTTTTTTGGAGAAGGGGATGTTTATTTTGACCAGATCCTTGCAGGTAAGCCTTTAATCAGTAAAACGTTTGATAGCAACACTCATCTGACGGAAAGCCAAACGCACATACGACAAGTTACCTTCAATCATGTTGAAGCACTTAAAAGATCTCTTGGGATGTTCTCTCAGGAATCGTTTGTCAAAGGAACAGATCAACTTAAGAAAGAGGTTAAAGAGCAACCACTCACTCAAAGTATGAGAACTGTTTTTCTGGGAACCAATGAAAGCCGCGTATACACCTACTTTGACCTCGAAAGCTCATCAGATGAAGAAATCATAGGCTCGCTTCGTGCACTACTTCCTGTGTGGAGGAAAGAGTATGGAATCAAGGGCAGGAAGCAAGAGGCTTACGGTCTGGGAAAGATTCTAAAGTTGATTGACTACCGTATTCTTCCAATGATTGATCTGCTCATGTGGGCTAAGTTAAATGATGTCTCTCTTTCAAACACCATCCTTTCCAGAGTGCTTTATCCAAAGCTCACAGATGAGGTTCGAGGAGATGAGCAACTCAAGGACACAGATCGTCCAATAGCTGAGAGAGCTATGTCAGGTGAGACCTGTAAGAACGTTGAAAGTTTCATAAATAAGAATCGTTATCTTATGGATCTATCCGTGTCGGAATTAAGGAAAATTAGCTGATTAGTTTTAATAATTTCACATATAGCAAAAATGTGGCTGTAATGGTTAAATAGTGATGTTTTCAATATATGTGTGGTTAAAGCTGGAAGGGAGTAAAGAAATGTTAGTTCCTATACCCAACCAGCTTTTAAAACTATCTTGAAGTAGATAACATAAATAAATTATTCACGAGTAATGTTTCAATAGATGTTTCAGAGCATGACTTCCATACTCATCATTGATTATGTACATTATGATTTCTTTAGGTTCTAATATAAAAGGTTCATCTTTACGAATCATAGATATAATTTTGACAGCCAAAAGTACTCCAATTGATTCCAAAGCCCACTGTACTTCTTCACAAGCGTCCTCTGGAAAAAACTGGGAAATCATGACCGTTCCAAGAGTTTTCATGGCTGTGCCTGCTGAATAATGATCCCAGTGCCATCGCCCCTTAGTCGGGCAAAATATGTCATTATCATCATTCAACATATAATTCCAGTTAGGGCTATCCCACATCCATTTAGGCGCAAGTAATATCTGAGTATAATTTATACAAATTTGATGTGTAATAGCATTACCAGAAAACCGTAAAGGTTTACGGTAAAAATAATCTAAAGCAGCTCGATGTAAATCATCTTTTTCAATAGTTAATTTTATCCACGTAAGCATTTTGGCTTGAGTTATGTTTTCAGCCAGATGCCATATCGCATTACCAAGATAAAGTCCACGCTCATGTAAATCAGTCAAATCTAAATAAGCTCTCCCTGCAAGAGGAGGGGGGAGTTCTGTAATGCATTTTCTATCAAGAATGATCGGGATAATTTTAACTTCATTGTCGGAGCCGAGATTAGCTAACATTTGCAACTCTCGATGCAGACCTGAATTTACTTTTTTTGCAGAAACAATATAATCTTCATCACAGATGCAGAAAACTTTTAGAGGAAAGGAAGAAAGAGCATTTTTTATCATCGAATCTATTGATTCGCCAAATCCAATACTATCTCTATCCCAGAAAACATTGTATTTAAAATCGATGCTGTTGACTACATGATCTCTTATCCATTCTTTTTTCTCTGCTGAACCACCCCAAGCATATGAAATGAAAATTGTAGTATCACTTTTGCTATCCATAACGGATCACCATCTGATTTGAATAGATTTGTTAAGCATTTGAGGATCATTCTAAAGATTGTATAATAGAATGTTAAGCATATTAATTCATTTCGGAAAGAGATTTTATCAAAATGGTTAAATCAACTTTTAACTCAATCAGGATTCTATAAAAAGTTAAAGGTCTGCATGGTGCTGAGCAAAGAAGATACTGCCTTTACCATTTTTTTCGTATTCATTCAAGGTGCGTAAGAAAATTTAGTTTATACCTAAGAAAATTTCGACTACTTTCTAGACGAAGAAGCAATTTCCACATAATCCCTTCAAAGCCCACTCCCGTCTCTTTAGTATCAACTCATCGACAAGACGAGGAGATACAGCAATGACTACAGTAACTACAAACACCACACGACTGATCCGCTTACCTGAAGTGCTACATAAAACCGGTTACAAAAAAGCATGGATTTACCGATTGATTTCCGAAAATAGATTCCCTAAACCTATCAAATTAGGTTCGAGAGCTGTGGCCTTTATTGAGATTGAAGTCGATGAGTGGATTTCTAACACCATTAGCAATTCGAGAACAGCTTCATAGTTAGGCTCCAGACGAACAACATCGACAAAGTGAGGACAACGTGGAAATTAAAGAATTCATGAAAATTGGAAACCTTTCAAGGCTTGTCAGTCAAAAAAACTTCGATAAGATTTTCGATGCTGAAGCTATCAGGTTATTACCTGTGAATACATTGAGTAAGAAATCCGCGGAATGTTTAAGCTATTACCTCGAAGATAGCAAATACAATCCATTCCAGGTTTTACCTGAGTTAAATGAAGATAGTCGAAACTATATCTATGAAACCATACTGTCAGTGATCAAATGTAATAAGCTACTCAGAAAGTTATCGAAGAAAATCACACTGAATGAAATTAATATTGCTGTAAAAGAGACTGAAAAGGGCGAAGACCAGGTATTGCTCTGTAGCTTAAGTGTGCAAAAAGGGATGCTGGATCATTATGTGAAAACAATGCCGGATCTTCTCCCAGATGAAGATTCATTTATGACAGATGACATGAATTTTCTTAAGCTAAGCACTGAAGATATAACGAAAATTTTGCTGTGTGACATGTTGGAAAGAGGAGTATTGATGATTCATATGGGAGATGAACTCCGCAGTAAAGCTAAAGTTATTCAAGAGGAATACTGGAAAGAAGTAGAAAATATTTACAACGGACAAACGACAATAAAAATTATTATTTAAAATGTCATCGTTCCAAAAGTGTAAAGTTTTAATATCAAAAACTAGTAAAATTTAACAGAATACTTTCCAAATTATTTTTTTGGAGCTGCTGTATAACTTATGCAATAAGGCTTTATTAGTTTTTCTTCTTGAATCGGGTATGACTACTTATAACTAGCCGTACTGGTTTCTTTCACGTGAAAGAAATTTTTTTAAGTATCTAAATGGATTATAAATAAACTTAAAAATAACAAAATAAAATTGCAAAATTTAAATCGATAAAATAATGATAAGCCGTAGTGATTACTAAATGTAAAGTTTTCGGAGGGTTATTACAATGTCATTCAAAATAAAAAAATTTGTCATGAGCAGTGGAGAACGAGGTTGCTTAATTCTCAACAAAGAAACACTGCTACCAGTTTACTACCAGAACCTTTATCTCACAACTAATGTCAGGAACAGAAGTGCGACTGCATCAACGATGGAGATAGTTGCAACGAACCTACTTATCCTTAGCAATTTTATGAAAAGTAGGAAAATCAAAATCATTGATAGGATTGAAAGCAAGCTGTTCTTGAGTGTAGCCGAAGTCGATGACCTGATACGGTATGCAAAGCAAAGATTCGATCAACAAAAAATTCCGAATGTAAGATTACTCAAAGGAAAGCAGATTGCTACAAGAACTTTTAGTTACAGGATACACGTTTTTTCAAATTACCTAAAATGGTTGTGCGGATTGATTCATTCTATGAAGGGAATCCATGCCAGATATGAAATCGATACTTTCATAGAAAATTTGAGAGCACATCTCCCACGAAATAAATCACACAGCATGAACGACAGAAAAGACAAATCATTGAGTGAAGAACAAATAAAAACTCTGTTTAAGCTGTTGGAAGTTGAAGGGAGCCAAAACCCCTTTCAGAAGGAGGTTCAAGTGAGGAACAGGCTCATTTTTACCTTGCTACTGAATTGTGGGATGAGAGCAGGTGAATTACTAAATCTTAAAGTAAATGATCTAAATCTTAGAAATAACACACTGAGTATCTTCAGAAGACATGACTACATTGAAGACCGGAGGCTGAATCAGCCACTAGTCAAAACTGGCGAAAGGATAATCCCATTATCAGACGATTTAGTGATGGAGATCTTCGATTACATACATACTTGTAGAAGTAAAATTACTAAAAAGAAAAAACATGACTTCCTATTTGTAACTCATAGCGCAGGTAAAACTGTAGGAGAACCATTATCTGTTTCAGCATATGAGAAAATAATTTCAACTATTAAAAAAGCAAGCCCGGAATTAAAGGATTTATCAGGGCATAGATTGAGGCATTCATGGAACTATTTCTATTCAAATGAAATGGATAGTTCAAATTTGGAAATCAGTCGAAAATCAGGATTGAGATGCTATCTCATGGGGTGGTCAAAAGATTCTAAAATGTCTGAAAACTATAATTTCAAACATATATCAGAAAAAGAAAAGGAAGTTATTGGAAGAGTTTATGAATCTTTGAAAAAGATAACTGAGGGTCAATATAATGGAAACATGTAATCTAAGAAAAGAGAATCTGGTTTTTGCAACGATGCAGGGGTATAGCTTCAAGCTTTCTGATATCAAATGGCAATTAGATAAAGAGACTTGTATTTTCCCACATAAGATTGCCGACAAAATGCCAGAGTCGATGCGTATTGGTTACCTTACTACCTTGGCTTACTTTTCGGCTGAATACAGTGCAGGTTACACAAAAAACATAAACCAGATTTTTAGTCAATGGTTAGGGATGATAGACATTAAGACGATAGATGCTAATGCGGTTTATCAATTTAATGTTAGTTTAGGCCCTGAGAAAAACTACAAGCTCAATTCTATAAAGAAGTTTCTAACGAAGTGGAAAAAGCTCGGTTATGTAGGAGTTGAAACCTCAGCTTTAACAATGCTGGCAAAAATAAAGGTTAAAACTAATTTGACAGGAGAAGCCGTCAAACGAAGAGATCCAAATAGTGGACCGCTAACTGGAGAAGAACTGGAAATCGTTCTTGAGAGTATCAGCAATTTGTTGAAAGAAGAAAAAATTCCTATGTATCTTTATTGCTATGTGATTCTTTTAGCAACCACGGGAAGGAGGCCATTACAGTTAACGTCCTTAAAAGCGAAAGATCTAATCAGAACGGGAGAAGGTTGTTTTCTAAATATACCTAAAGTAAAACAAAGGAAGGACTTTAGAAGTGAGTTTAGCTTGGTAAGTATCGATGATTGCCTTTATGAGAAACTAACAACCTTGATTGATATGAATCAAAAACATATTGAAGATGGTGATAGTCAGAGTATTGGTCATATAAAAAATGAATTACCTATATTCATGGATGTAAAAAAATTCGTATCAATTCAGTCTGGTCAGAGTTTAGATACCATTATGGCAACTGATTTTTTACATATGAAGAATTCATTTATCTCAAGGAAACTAAATATCTTGACTACTAAATTTAACATTTGGTCATCAAGAAATAACGAGGCTATACGGCTTAATGCAAGACGATTCAGGTATACCCTTGGATCTCGTTTAGCAAAGGAAGGAGCCTCAGTTGAAGTGATCGCTAAAGCATTAGACCATAAATCTATTAACTCATCAGGGATATACGTAAAAAATAGCCCAGATAATGTTCACGATATTGATATGAAACTTCATTCATTTTTTGAACCTTTATCGAAGATATTTCTTGGTGTCGATAGCACACAGAACAAGAAACTCTTTACAGAATACGTTTTAAATTCTTTTGGATTTGCTAATTTTAATCATGAACACATAGAGTGTTTTACCTGCAAAAATTTTAGAGCTTGGAGTCCTGAATGACCAATGTGATTTTATTTGAGCCAATAAATACTAATAATCCAAAAGTAAATGTTGAGAGTTTTATTAAATTTTGCAAGAGTAATTTTTTTAATACCAGCTTAACCAGTTCTTGGGAAAACAATGTATGGAAGGGGTGTTACAGATTCAATAAATTTGACATGAAGGATAATCGAAATAGCAAAGATAGATTAGATGATGGTTTTATTGATTTTGCTAAGGCTTATATGTTTCATATTCACTCGTTTAACAAGTCAAAGTTAAACCAGAATGCTTTGGCAATGTTGAAGATCGTTGAGTTTGTGTTATTGAAATCATACGGTGAAGCTAACGTAGTCAAGTGTAATAATAACATTTTTGATGAGTGCGTAAGAGTAGCAACGGCTAAATATACGAAATTTACAGCAGTTGGAATTGGTAAGGAACTTGAGAAACTATGTTTATTTTTGAGTGAAAACAGAATGATAAGCTCATCATACTTTTTTTGGGTAAATCCGTTAAGGCATAAAATAACTCAAAGTTGGCAAGGTTATGAACCTTCGCTGGAAGGGCACTCAAAATTACCAGATATAAAGTCCGTCATAGCCATTGCGGAGATTTTCTCAAAAGATGAAAGCCAACTGTCTGTGAGGGACATTTTCACAACGTCTGTTCTTGCACTCCTGATGTGTGCACCAGGACGAATCTCGGAAATATTAAGCCTTCCTGCGGATTGTGAGATTACAGAGCATGATGAGAACGGCATTGAACGATATGGTTTAAGGTTTTTTTCAGCGAAGGGGTATGCTGGAGACATCAAATGGATTCCTTCAGTAATGGTCCCTGTAGCTAAAAAGGCTATAGCCCGGTTGAGAAAGTTGTCCACCCATCCAAGGTTTGTTGCAAAAACGATGGAAGGGAAGGTCCCTGAGTCATACAGACATGAACTCTTTACTAAAAAGCCTCAAAATTTTCCCTGGTATGATGAAGAAAAGAAAATCAAATATTCGAATGCTTTATGTCTGTTATTTGAGGGGCAATTATGTCAGAAAATAAACAAACATTTGGCACCTTTGTTCAGACCCACTGCTCAGTTTTTTAGAATGGATATTGATGCCTTTGCAAGTATCAAAGGCACTACCAACCTGTTTAAAAGACACGGTTATATTAACGAAGACGGTAGCCCATATTCGCTAAGAACGCATCAGTTGAGACATTTACTAAATACGTTTTCCCAGATCAGCGGTATGGACGAGTTTAGCATCGCCAGATGGTCTGGAAGGAAACAGGTCTCACAAAATGTTTCCTATGATCACCGATCACACTTACAAATGATCAATCTCATGAAGGATAAAACTTCAATCGGACCCGGTAACAGTCATAGGAAAAAAGAAATAGCTGTTATGGACATAACTGATTTCGATTCATTGAAGAATGGAGCTGTGCTCGTCACTAAGCACGGTTACTGCAAGCACTCGTATGCTTTTGATCCGTGTGGTTATTATCCACTACAAGACTCTGGAAAGGATCATGAACGACTAATGATAATACATAATGAAATTATTAAAAAAACTCATCATGATAAAAATGATGGGAATATCAATGCTGAAAAATGGTATGCGTTTCAAACTAAAATAATAAAAGGAGTGTAAATGGCTAAACATATTACTGGTTATGATGAGAAATTGATAATGAATGTTATTAATACCTGGAATGACGATGAGAAGCTGACTTGGGAGGTCTTATGCGACGAGTTGATAAAGATCATCGGGAAGAGACCTTCGAGGCAATCTTTAAGTAGTCATATTAAAATTGCGGATTGTTTTAATTCAAAAAAGAAGCTTCTCAAGTCTGGAGTGAAAGAAATATGTGCGGTTAAACCTGCTAATTTAAAAATTGCTTGTCAGAGAATAAAAAGGCTCGAAACTGAAAACGAAGCTTTGATAGCATTGAATAATAAATATTTAGAGCAGTTTAAGATATGGCTATATAATTCTCATTTAAAACAAATGACAGCCGAAGAACTTAATCGTCCTTTACCTAAAAAAGATATTCAAATAGAAATTGATAGGTTTTAACTATTGACATGATTGAATATTATGATATTTCTTTAAATGTCAGGATGACATTCACAACAGCAAGGATGCTACTATGAATAAATTAAACAGGTATTTGCCAGATCAAAGATTTTTGATTTTACTCAACAGATTTATAGTGAGATATGATGAATCAGAATACAACAAACAGAAGATTGTAAAAGATGCATATCTCTTTTGTGTCGGTTACTTTTTAAAGTATCAGCAGGACTATGAAAATCTTCACCTTACAGGATCAAGCAATATTATTGCTGTTCTCTCATCGGCATTACTTAGCCCTAATTTTCATAACATACCGAACACCATCAGCCTCGAAAGGGTTCTGTATTTTTATAAGTTTATTATCGAATACATTATTTGGCATGAGTGTGAGGTAGAGAAAATATTTGAAGATCATTCTCTTAATTATAAAAAGCAATCTCGAATAAAAATGAAAAAATGATCGGACGGACTCGTCTCTGAAAAGGACATAACAAGCATATATCAGATGCTTGTTATGTTATAAATATAAGTGGCATTGCTAAAAGTAAAAAAACTATTATATTTTTATTGCTTTCTATGGTCACCACCAAATCGTCCAATGAAATTAAATATGAATGTTATTTATAATATTTCACGGGTTTTGAATTTTAGATGATACTTTTCTTGATTTTCCTTATCATAGTTTAATGCCCAAATTAGTGAGCTTGTATCAAAGATGAAAATTATTATACTATCATCTCTTATATGCTCAGCTATGGCCCATAAAATGGCGTGGCACCTATTAAACAAGTTATCTAATCTCTGGGAGAACAAATAGTTGTACATATTCCTTAACTTCTCAATATCACCAGCATTTATTTTCTCAATATCATTTCTTATAATAATCTCATATTTCCAAATTAATGCCTTTATTATATTAAATTCACTATTGTCGGTTCTTATTATTTTATCAAGATTTATAAGCTTATTTGTATCATTTTTGAATTCATTCATTCTAAATAGAATGTTATTAGCGAGTGTTTTATATCCTTCATTTCTGGCTTTGATTTCAAGTGCTTCTAACTTTTCTATCTTTTCTTCCCTATCTAAATATGAAAACAGAATCATTTCTGCCGTCATATAAGATACATTTTTTCTCTTCTTTTTTGATGTAATTTCTTCGGCCATTTCTTTGGCCTTGTTCTTATTTGTGCTTTCAAGCAATAATAACTCCTCAGAAGTTATTAAATTTATGACGAAGTTATCTTTAACTTTTAGAGCTAGTTTTTTGGCAAGGTCTAAATTAGTTCTTGCATCTTCATATTGATTTAGCATCCGTTGTGAAGATGATAAGTGATAATAATATCTATGAGTAGGTAAATTATGAAATTCGAAAATGTTAATTAATTGTGTGCAAGAATTTATCGTCTCTTTGAATCGTGATGAGTTACTTAAAGAATATACATACGATTCTGCTAAATAAGGGATTAAATGCTTAATTGAATCTTGATGTGATTTCTTTATCTCTCCAATTTCTTTTCCAATTATGCTTCTTAGGATTATACATCCGTTATCACCCTCGGAGTTGAACTTAGAGTCAATTATTTTCCTATTAGTTGAGTTTATTTTAATGCCATCCTTAGATTGAATAATAGTAATATTTATAAATGCTTTAGATATTTCATAGATTTCATCTTGGGTAAGTAATGACAGAATATAATCCCTGATTATAGGGTTTATTTTGGTGATAATATTTTTATAATCTAATTTTATTGACTTTGCCAGTGCCAAATCTATTATTTCTTCTATGTCACCTAATTTAATATTTTTGCCTATTTCAGATTTTCTTATATTTGTTAGAGTCTCGCCGTTTTTTAAAACAGAAAGGATAGTTAACAATTTATATGTGTTTTCTTTTTCAGGATTTATCTTTATTCTTTTAATTTTATTTATAGTTGAAAGTGTTAAGCTATCATCATTGTATATAGAATCAAATATAGTATTATCAGCAAGAACTTCGTCGATAGAGGTTATTTCACAATAGCTCATAATTTTTTCGAGCTTTTTCACAACTCCATCGCTCATCTCGAATACTCTATTAATATCCTGACTACTGATACCCTCAATATATTTCCTCAAGACAATTCCGGTTTCTTGTAGCGACAATTCATTGAGTTTGACATGATAATTATGAAAACTTATTAAGTTAAATTGTGAGGTGAATATGAATTTTATGTGTTTACCATGTAAAAAAGCGGTTGATGTAATATTTAATAGATACGTAACCGCTTCACGACTCATTGAATCATCAAGGTCACTGAATATAAAAAAACAATCAAAAGCTGATAGGGGCATGTCATCTTTAGTTGAATTAATTATAATAGCTATATCAACACCAGTCCCTGCTTTTATTCTATCATCAATGTCACTCTTGTTTTTGCAATTAGATAGATTAACCTTGAATAATAAAGGTTTTAAAGACAGACCGGTATACATAGCTCTTATAAAGCCTATTTCGCCGAATCCTACAGATGACTCAATAAAAACAATTCCTTTGTCACTTAGCTTTTCAGTTGCAACCCTTTTTTCAAATAATCTTATTTCTTGATAATTGTATTTACTCTCCTCATCATTAAAATTGTAATAGATCAGTTCACTATCTGTTTCAGTTCTTACATTTACCTCTTCTTTTTTGTTTTCTAATTTAGTTTTTTTTTAAGAGTGTCAAATAGTGTATTACAGTCAACGTTTTTGAAAAAGCGAACTAATCCTCTTGCAATTGCGGGTTCAAGAATATCAAATATCTCTGAGTATTTAGAGATAATCATATCATTTTCGTTTTGGTAGAAGCACCATACGATACTATATTCTTCCTTAGAATCCTTAACTATATTGGCTAAAGTTCTTGTAAAACTATCATCCCAGCCACTATAACCCATTATATAGATTTCATGGGTAGTTAGCATTTGCCGTATAGATGCTTCCAATAATTCTCTTTTTACCGTTAGCTGATTACTTTCATGCATAGTTTCACCATGGTTATGAATACCATGAAGATGAATGATGTTTATATTCTCGTTTTGAGCAAGATTTAAGTTAGAATCAGCAATAATACTTACGGAGTTATGTTTTTCACCAACATTATCAATTTGATTCTCAATTATAGAGTCAAAATTAGTAGTAAGAATATTTTTGCAATTTAAGGTTTTTGATTGTATTAGATCGATAAAATCTACTATTTTTTGTGGGATCTTTTGTCTCCCATTTTCATCTTTGTTCTCATCAATAATATAGTCAATAAATAATGTGACATCTTCGCTTCTAAAAACATCATTAATATATGAAAGGGTTTCTTGATATTTTTCGGTCCCGTCATAACCACTTATATGTTTAACGTAATCATCTCGCTTTGATTTGCCGTGTCTTTCATGTATGAAAGTGCCTGCCAAGTCAACTACTTCGGAAACGCTAGCGATGCCCGCACCATTTTGCTTCGCGGTGATAGCCGAACCAAACATAAAGGCAACTTCTGCTCCATTAAGCTGCTCAATTCTGCTAATCAACAATGAGCAGTCACTAATGCGCATTTTTCTTTTCGACATACATTTTCCTTTGAAACAACATGTTTGTACAAATTTTCTTATATGTAAAAAAATTTTTCAAGTTCTACTTTGTGCATTTTCGAGGATAAGCATGAGGGTATTTAGCAATTCGTGCTATCAATGGTTGATTTTTCTTTACTTATTAAAGGTTGGTATGTGTGGATAGTTTTTTTCAGCATCATAAAATCTATAACAGTCTAATCTTTGATTATATTGAGGCATCTATATTTGTATTTTCTCTTAATCATCTTATTCATGATTTATCTGCCTATTAATTAGGCATATGTTATTGTTTGCTTTGATTTTTTTGAACAAAAAAGCCATGTAAAAACATGGCTTTTAGTTGAATAACTTTTTGGAATTTTTACCGATTTACTACCTTATCAAAAACATGCATCCATCGTTTTAACTGAATTTCAGTGTCCCGGATGCCTTCTTGTGAGTTGAAGTCACCCTTTTGGGGAAAGAACATTACTCTCCATTCTGGATACTGAACATCGTCCACTGCGATGTAAAAACCTGACTCCCTGAAATCATGAGTGCGGTCAAGTTCTTTGTTGATACCAGCCCGTTCTCTCGTAGTAGACAAATTGTATCGCCACTCTTTGATTGCTGAGAACGGATAGGTCTTTTGTTTGTTCTCTTCCTTGAGATGGATAAGTCCTCTTTGCTGGTCGAGTTTCATAGAAGTAGAGCCAAATTCATGGCTCCACATTCCATCTTGCTCGCCAAAATGGTCCCTGGTGCTGGCATTCCACTTTTTGATGCGGAATTTTTTATAAGCAAACATCATGAGCATGATGCTTGCGAAAACCCATACGATTGCAAGCTGGACCAACCCCTGAATTCCAGAGAAATAGAAAATGACAATCGGCAGTGCAATAGCAATCCACACCCGTTTCATCATCAGGAAGTTGGGCTGTTTTACTTCAGTTGTTGCTGTCATAGATTCTTCCAAGGTTAGTTTCACTGAATCGAAGGCGCACGTATGCATCAGCTTATTCTGCTGATAAATCAGTGTGCTATGTGTTTCCGTTTGAAGTTACATTACGGCTTGGAAATGGGGTCTAGCAAATCATTTATACCGATCGATCGCTTTCTTTTGATAGTCAATGGCTATCATGAACAGATAATTGATCAGTAATAACGATCGATCGTTTTTATCTATCAATCTGATTTGAAATGAAAATATTTGTTGTGTTTGGCTTAGGGAATGATTTTAACTATCTGAAAAATAGCCGTTTAAAGAGGTTTAAATTGCGGTTTTCTTGCCGAGTCTTGAGAATTTACCTCAGAAATCTCTGGTGCTTCAGAGTTGCTGGTTCGTATTACGGTCAAGATGAAGTTTCTTTTGAGAGGGTTGAGAATCGTTGATCCAACAGCTTTTAAACTGGCAACAAGCTCCTCAAGGTAAGGTATCCACTGCAACCAGCGAGATCGGATATGTTCTCTGGAATTTGCGGTAAGGGGTGTAGCTGTGGGATGAACTTCAATGGGAGTTGAAACGTTTTCATTGGCGGTAAACGATACAGGAGCAACAGCATCCATTGGTAGAGTCACGATGATTCGCTTGCTTATGTTTGACCAACTGTATGCCTTACCGAGCTGGGAAGCCTTAAAAGCGACTCCCCGATGCTCAAATGAAAAACCGTTCATCTTGCCAGTAGAAGCGATGTTTGCTGAAGCTGATATGTTTTGCTTTTTTAATTCGTATATGAAGTCTTCGATTGTGATGGTATCGAAGAAGGTGAGGATCGCATCTATAGCTTCCTGTATCACTTTTTTAGAAGGTTTCTCTCCGGTCCTGTCCTGCATCATCTTTTCGTTACGAGTGAGCTTCTTTTGCTTCTGAAGCTGTTTAGCAGGAGAGGGACCTTTGGTTCGAGTGAGCTGATGATCTTTTTCAAGCTCCTGAATGATACGAGTGCTGATGAGATTCTCGTTCTTACCTAAGTAGAGTTGGCCATCTACTAAAACGTTTATACGGGAAGCAATGATGTGTATGTGCTGACCAGCTTCATCATTGTGTAGGACATAACAACGTAGGTGAGTGTCACAGAAGCCCATTCGCTTCATGTAGTCGTCAGCAATGTTTCTCCATTGTTGATTTGTGAGTGATTCACCGACAGGGAGACGAAGGGAGTTATGCCAAACGGGTTTCGTAACATCTTCTCTTAACTTCTGAGTCTTTACTAACTCGGCGGTCAGCTCGTCTACAGTAATGCCGACAAGATTGCCACCAATCACCATTGGTGCGGTCATATGATGAGGAGCAGGGGCAAGTGCATATGAGACGATACCTCTTAAGCACTTACCCCTGCGGATTTTCTGCATTCCTTTCACGGGCGGAGAATCACTTATCGAGTGATAGAAGGGCATCTCTCACATGCGACAGCTTCAGCCTAAGAGTATCAATCTCCTTACTCAAAGGCTGAGCATCAGTTCCGCGACGATTTAGATATGAAGTGAGGTCATTCAACTTTTGCAGGGAAGCCGTTAGTTGGTGCCAGGCTTCTTTGTTCACCTCTGGAACTGAGGGAGGTAATTGCTTAAGAGCTGAAGATCTCAGCCAACAGCTCCTGCTTAGCTGCCCTCTGGACTGGTTTACTTTATTCAGCTCAACCTCGTTTAATCTTACTGTCACTGAGTATCTGCGAAGACGATTCGGAGGCAACTTCTTTGCGGCAGAATTATTGGTAAACGAAGAAGGAAACTCATCATCGAAAATAATATTTATTTTTTCCATATCAACTCCTTTTGATATTTAGAATTAATAGCAAATCTGTATGCTATATATAGTAAATACCATAAAGATCAATAGTGTCAATGGGTTGGGTTTTGATTGGGCAGTGGCTTTAATCTTTCTTTTTCAACCGAAGGGCGGAAAAAGCAAGGCAACTCATAGATGCTCCGCATCTTTGAGTTAGCCCTTGCTTGCTTGCTTGCTTGCTTTAAAGAAATAACACTGTTGAAAAATGAGTTTGACTATGTTTGACATGTGTGTTATAAGAGTGTTAGGCTTGTAAAAAGGAGGAAATATGAAATATAAATTTAATGAAGAAGACCTTGGTCTGGACTAAAAAATTTCTTATAAAGGGAGACATGTTCTCCCTTTTTTCTACCTAAATTAAACGATATGACTATCTGAATGGACTCTGAAACTTTGACAAGCATATACGGTTCGCTAATTACAGCTTGCGTAGGCGGCTGTGGTGCAATCATAGCTATAGTTGGTATCGCTATGCAAAGAAAAACTTCAAGAGAAAAAAACTCTCTTGAGTTTGACGTTTTTTATCAAACTAATGAAGAAGTGAGGATGCACTGGGATGCGATAGCCGAATATATTAGAGCAAACAAAGATAAAAAAAATATAGGGAAAATTACCAGTAAAGATGATTTATTTCCATCACTAATTTTTGTTTTAAATTCGTGGGAAAGAGCTTCAAATGCAATACGACACAATATATACGATGAAGATTACCTTTATAACGTGTTGGGTGGATCTGCAATTAGAATTTATGATGAGCTTGAACCATTCATTAAACAAAGGCAAAGAAAAAACCCCATTGCATTAAATAATTTTGAATGGTTAGTAATTCGCTGGCGCATCAGAAAGAAAATAAAAAGTAATGACGTTTTAAATGCAAATCAAGTGATAAGGTTAGTCCAAGAATATACCCCGGTTCTAAAGCGATCTTATCTTCATGAGTTTGAAAGTAAAAGTTTAAAAAAAGCATTGAAATATAATAAAAAAATAAAAGATCCTTTCAAGCAAAAAAGATACAACCTTCCCTATCTCAACTCTATATCTCTGAGCGTAGTTGATGATGGGAAAGTTAAAGATGATGTCGATGATTAAGAAAAAAAATCGAGAAGAGACATAACTTAAATTTTCAGGATTAAATTTTCCTATAGTAATAGGAAATTTTATCAAGAATTCAGTTATTATTGAGCTATAAATATGTCTTTATAACATCATTAGAAATAATCATTTATGATGATGGAGTAATTTCTCATCATAATTTTTTAGATGGAAAATGGAAGTTCAACCTCGTTGCATGTTAAAAATTTAGATTATGAGAAAAGGGAGGTGCTCATTAAACCTCCCTTTTTGAAAAATATAGCTTTTAATCTAAATTAGAATTGATAAAGAGTTTCGATGTGATGTTTTATAGATAGCTTTTTGGCTATACCTAAACCCGGATAATGATTTGTTTGATGATAACCGTAGAATCCCTTCAGGCCTTCCGTAAGCACGAATTTTTGAGGGTTTGAATTGACATAACTTACTAATAGATTAAGTGCTTCTTTAAACTTACCACCTGGATTACTCTGTGCTTGAGTATTAGTGTAAGAAGAAAAATGACGAACATATACTTTGTTATATCTAATATTATCAATATAGGAAAGATGCAAAGTGACTACATAAGCTGGTCCACCTCCTTTTTTAAACTTTTCAGGAAGTATTGTATAATCTCCAAATCCAATGGCGTTATGATATTGGTTATAGGTTAAATGCAAACTGTCATAATCAGATTCAGCAGGGTAATCGAGATTCCTTTCTTCTTTACTAAATCCGTCCGAAAAAACAACTACTTTTGATAAAGCACTCCATATCATGTAGTTTATATTTTTTGCGGGATTCAACAATACAAGGTCTGCTCGTTGCAGGATTGGAATCATTTTTGAAGTAATCGTCCCTTCCATATAAATTGCAAACACTTCATCAAAAGTTGATGCAAGATAAATAGCATTTGTATCATTGTCATCTAAAATTTTTATACAAGGATGAAACGTCGAACCTTGCGATACATTTATTCCCTTTTTTAGATCTGATGAGATATTTGAATTTACTGTGGATTCATACTCATCTTGCCTCGGGTTTATAACGACCAAAGGGATAAATCCTTTTGGCGATATTTTATCAATTGTTTCGATTAAATAATCTTTTTTTATATTGAGTGGTTCTATAACTGGATACAAAGTTCCGGGAGAAAGGTGGTCAACTAATTCACGAAGTGCTTTAAGCTCAAATTCTTTACCTTTTAATATAGGGAAGTACATAACAAGTCCTTGCTGTATGTAGAATGAATATTGTTTATCAAATCTTCACGATGTTGCTTCTTCAGATCAGAGTTTATTCCCGTAATTTTTAAAGAAGATGGCAATGAATATAAAAAGCTTTTATCAATATCTCTTGTTTTTAAAAGAGTTTTTTTATAATTGGTCCTGACTAGAGCATTGTCGCAATTTAAGAGAAGTTCTTCACAGGCACTAAAGATTTCTGTATTGGAAACTTGAGGAACGTATCCGTATATGCTTTTAACTAAATATTTATATTCTTCGATCCTAAGTGAATGCATAAGCATAGAAATATTCAATTTTCTTTTGACAACTTCTGCTTTCTTTATCTCTTTTAGTGTGCTTTTGTTAGTGAGATTGATGATCCCAACCTCAACAGGAATTAAGGTTGATACAGTTTCAAGATGTTTGTCAGAAACTACCACATACACTTTATCAAATAGCTCAAGGTAAGATTTCAATTGCCCTTCGAGTCTATTGAGATTATCAAAATCAGTTTTTATTTCGTAACATGTTGATATTTGATTTATAATCACGCAGTCGGCTTTATTACCACCCACACGAAACTCTGAAAGCATAGTTGAGCTACTGAGCGAATGTCTTCCCATTAGTAACTTATTTGCTATGATATTTTTATAGAAATATTCATTTCGATATTCTTTTCTCAGTATGTCAAAACAGAAATCGAATATGTCAGCTAAAGTGAAAACCTTATTAAAATTATTTGTGTATGCTTTCACTATTTTAGCTAAATGACTAAAGTCTCCATTTGATACATTTTCAATGTTATTTTTAGAGAAAACCTTGGCTATACAATTTGTTGTTAACATTCAAAAAACCAGTTTAGAATTTTGGATAGTGATAAGAAATATTATTTTTCTTTTAAAGATGCATTATCATTAGATTAGTTTTTTTTACATAAAAAATCAATTTTTTATTTTCCATTCTTTTCAATGGCTTACGTGTTGCATGGTAATTGATAACATTAAATGTAACAGTGGGTCATTGATTTAACATAGCACTTTTTAAAATTTTAAAATATTTGAAACCATATGAGGGGATTAGTGGATATAAAAAGTGGTATAAATAAACTGACTAATTGTAGATTCGTGTTCTATATAACAAACATATTTACTTTTTACTAAGATTGTTTCGTGTTGCACTATAAGTGCTATATATTATTTTTTAAGTTTTCATAGCCCCCGCTGAGGAGGCCATTATAGAATATCAATTGCGTGTGACTTGAAACTCACCGAATTGCTTGATGATTTGAGAAGGAAAAAGGTGTAAGTACTTCTTCTTTACAAGCATCCAGATAGTTAGCCCACCATTGCAGCATGAGTTTCCGTTCTTCCAAATGCTCCGCTTTATGTATGTAAGCAGCCCGGACACTGTTGCGTTCCTGGTGGCTCATTTGTCTTTCCACAGCATCTCTCGACCATAATCCCGATTCGATTAATGCACTACATGCCATAGTCCTGAAACCATGCCCGCAGACTTCTACTTTCGTATCGTAGCCCATTGTCCTGAGCGCTTTGTTGACAGTGTTTTCACTGATAGGTTTGTCGTCCCCGGTAAAACCAATGAACATAAGTTCTTTGTTACCACTGATCGAGTGAAGCTCTTCCATTAGTGCTTTGGCTTGTGAGCTTAATGGAACCAGATGTGGGGTTTTCATCTTTGCCCCTCTTGCAGAATATTTCACCCCTTCCATAGGTTGTCGCTTTCCGGGGATAGTCCACAGTGAATTTTTGAGATCAACTTCTGACCAGCGAGCAAATCGAAGTTCACTCGAACGAACAAAGGTTAGTAGTGTCAACTGGACTGCAATTTGAGTAATGCCTTTTCCTTTATATAATTCCAATCGATTCATCAGTTCTGGCAATCGTTCGAGAGAAAGGGCAGGGCGATGAACACTTTTAGTGGAAACAACAGCACCAGCGAGGTCGTTTGCAGGATTCTGTTCAATCAACGCATTGTGAACGGCATACCTCATTACCGCCGTAATTCGCTGTTGTAAGCGAGAAGCCAGTTCATTGTGTCCTGAAGCTTCTGCTTTTTTCAAAGGAACCAATAAATCACGAGTTTTTAGCTCGCTGATATTACGTTTGCCGATGACAGGGAACACATGGGAAACAAGGCTGTTCAAAACAGTTGTTCTATGACTGTCTGACCAGGTTCTGTTACTGGTATGCCATTTTTGTGCTACTTGCTCAAATGTTAGCAAGCCCTTGCTCTCAATCTTTTGCGCTTTTCGCTTCTCACTTGGGTCTACATGGTTTGCAACAAGTTGACGAGCTTCGTCTCTTCGTCGTCTGGCTTCAGACAATGAAACCTCAGGATAAACACCCAGTGCGAGAATTTTCTGTTTGCCAGCGAAGCGATACTGGAAACGCCAGTATTTGGAACCACTTGTGGTGATCAAAAGATGCATACCATTACCGTCTGTCAATTTGACAGGTTTATCAGAAGGCTTTGTATTTCTTACTGTTAACTCAGTTAGCGCCATACTAAAAACCCTCAGATGATGGTATCTGCATTATCGAACTTAAAATACCAACATATGTACCAACAAAACAGCGTGGATTTTGAAATATGACGGTGTACGTTAGCAGGCTACTAAAGCAAGGTAAGTGTTTGAAGTTGAAGAGTTGACTAGACTTTAAAATATTTAGGTGGGCTAACATTTGGTGTCCCCTGCAGGAATCGAACCTGCAACTAGCCCTTAGGAGGGGCTCGTTATATCCATTTAACTAAGAGGACGACGGCGCGCAGTATAACGTAGAAAGCGGCAAAGATTCACTACAACGCCGTGCGTTTGTTCATTCCGCCAGCAGTTTAGCGGTTCTCTCCCCAACATTACCGCTTTCCCCCGCATCACCGGTGCCAGCTTTGTGTGAAATCCGTGCCGCCACCACCCTCATTTTGTGTAGCGCTGAGCTGTGCCAGCATCCGGTTTCTGCCCGGCTCTTATTCATACTCCATATAAATAATGATGGTTCCTACCACCGTTCCGGGCGTCGCGTTGGCGGCATCGTAGATTTTGTATCTGGCGCCAATATCAAAAGAGGTCAGCGATCCCACCAGATCTTTATTTTTCGTTAACGATGCCAGAGAAGTGGAGGCGGAATCGTAGCCGCTACTGAATTTCAAAGGATCAGCGATATCGTTAAACAGCTGGAATCCGATGCCTGTCGATGTGGAAGAAGCATTTCTGACAATAAACTTCGCGTTATCTACAAGATCGTTGCTGTAAGCCCTGAGATTAAAGGTTTTGGTCGCCTTACTGTTGATGCTGCCGCTACAGGAGAGCGGAATGGTAAAGCGCGTATCCGAAGCGTCGCCTGACTTGATAGTGAACAGCGTCGTCGAGGGCAGTGAGAACTGCTGATTCTGAATATTGCAGGTGGTACTGACCGGGACGAAGGTAACGTCAAAGGAGGCAAATCCTTTTAAATCGGAGTAGGAACTTGTCGCCGCGGCAGCTTTAGAAGAAACCAGTCCCCGCAATGCACTCGCTGTCGGGTAGGCATTGCTGCCGTTTGATGAAATAAAATAGAGCACCGGAATTTCAATTTTTCCGGTTGTGGTAGCAATGTCATACGCCGTGCCATCGACGACTTCAGCGTTGATGGTGATATCAGTATCAAACTCACTCGAGGCATAATCCTGAGTGATAAAAGCGCCAAACTCTTTGCTTGAGGCAGGAATAGAGGCGGTGAATCTAATATAGGTTTCCTGATCGCCAGTCACAAATTTTACCGTATAGCCACCCTCAAGGCCGTTGCGATAATAGAGCGTCTCCCCACCGGTGACGCAGGTCAGTTTAAATCCGGAGAAATTTGAGCTGTTAGTGGTTGAGTGGCTACTGGTCAGTGACAGCATCGTTGCAAGTTCAATATCGTTAACGGTTGAAGTGGCTACCGCGCTCTTGCCAGTAGATAAATTCGACGCATCACAATAGGCTAATGCCTGGTTAACTGAAAACAGGCTCAGTCCGGTCAGCAGCATTATCGCCGTGGAAAGAATTTTTATAAATTTACGCATAGGTTTTCTCCGGTAAGCACGGCGTTTTTAATAATGCAGGACGGCTGGTTGTCCATCCGGACCATAATGTAATCGGGTAAGCTATCCGCTTTGACATAGACCAGGCCGCCCTGTGCCACATAGCCGAGTTCCTCATCTTTTTTGTTAAACAGAGAGGCACCAAACGTCAGTGGTTTTCCATCGGCATAACGGGCATGCAGGGAAAATGTTTTCCGGGTATCGGTCGCATACTTCACATAGGAAATACTGCCTTTCCACGGCGCGATTTTTTTAATATTGCCCTGAATGTCACTGGATGAATCTGAATTGAGGTAAAAGGTATTTTTACGCCACGGCGTAGCGTAGGGCACCAGCGCCTTCCCCTGTTTATTGGTATAAAGGGTCGCATTACCATTCACTTTCGCGCCAGCCACACCCGGTGCATCAATAATCACAAAATGATTTCCGGTTTGCGGTGAGGTCAGTAAGCCATGCTGCGACAACAGCAACGTGCCAGAAGCACCGGCACCATACTGGGTATAATGCTCTCCCTGGGTGACGTTACCGGTGAAGGTGGACCAGGGTGATGCATAAGAGACATACCCGCTGGAAGAGGCTCCCTCATTGTTCCGATGATTAACCAACAGGTTATATCTTAAAGCGTCAGAGACTTTTTCATTCCAGCCGAGTGACGCACTGGTCTGGCTTCCCTGCACGCTGGTAGATGCACTGACGGTGCCGTTGTGGTTAAACAGGCTCCACGGAATGCTCAGCGATAAAGTGGCATATTGCTCATCGCGGTAGACCGCCTTACGCCGGTTTTCCGCGTAAATTTCAGCATTGGTATAAATTCTTTTACCGGCATTAACGGACCAGGATATCTGATTGTAACTGTTACTCCATCCCAGACTAAACTGACGGGAAACCTTCGACGTATTCCAGTAACCCACCGCATAGAGCCCGGCATTGAGATTGCCATAACCCGCCGGAAGGCGCTGATCAAGCGTCAGGTTCAGGCTGTTTTTTTCCTGGGCACGGTAGCCAATCTGATCGCTGATAAACTCCGCGGCAGAATCGGACTGACTCAGGGTAGTGAAGTTTTTATCGCTGTGCGTCGCGCCGACCGTAACGGAGGTTTTGGTTGGAAAATGTTTATTTAACGCGACCCTGACTTTATCGCCCTGGCGTTTTTCCGGGTTGAGAGTGGCCTGAGTATATTGATAACTGGTAGTCAGCGTGCCCAGCCACGGCACAAGCAGGCCGCTACCTATCAGGCCGGACTGATAATTCTCGCTGGCAATGGCACCGGTCACCAGTGTCAGGTTGTTCCGGACACCTCTGGAATATTCCGCCTGGATAAAATCGCGTTGTTTAAACAGCGCATCGCTGCTGAATTTACCCGCATACATCACCCAGTCCGATGAGCCGCTTCGCAGCAAATTACCCGAGGAGGAGTAAGGAATAATGGTCGTGGTTTTACTGCCATCTGCATTTTCAATGACCAGGTAAAGATCCGAACGGGAGCCGGTAGGCATCAGCTCAGAAAACTCAAAGGGTCCGGCGGGAACGCTTTGCTGGAAAATGATTTTGTCGTCCTGCAGGACTTTAACTGTCGCATTGCTGTCTGCAATGCCGCTGACGACGGGCATATAGGTCCGGTAGCTGTCGGGCAGCATGGCCAGCTCTTTCGTCAGGCTGACGCCGCGAAATTTAACGCTGTCGAACCAGGATGAACTGGTGTAGTCATCGCCTGCTTTTACCGTTGAACTGATTGCCGGCAATGACTTTTCAAGGTAGCGGGAGCGGTTAACCCAGCGTGAGTAGGTTTCATTACGATAATAATAGGTGTTATCACGGAAATGCCAGTCGGCAACGTTCAGCCCGCTGTTCAGTGTCAGGTAGAGGTTCGACTGATTATTGCCGTTACTGTAGTTTCCGGCAGAGTAGATAGCATTATAGTTGGTAAATATGCCGGGGATGCCTTTATCCCATAGCTCTGGCGGCATCCAGTTACGGTCATGAGAAATAATACGCGCCTGCGGCACGGTAATATCCAGCTGAAAAATATTCTGACGAAAATTGACTTCATCATTTCCGACGATCTCATTCAGGGCGATCCATTCCTGACTGAGCGCCTCTTTTTGCACTGCCGGTTTAGTTTTATCCGTTTTTATATCTAACGCGGCCAGTGCATTGGCGGAAATCAGAAAACTATTTTTCCCTTCAACCTTTAACTGATGTTTGCCTTTCCACTCTTTATTGACGTAAATGTCGACGCTATAAATACCCGGGGCAATGGTATTCTTCTCTTCAGACCACGCTTCATTGGAGGCGCTGCCCAACATAAAGCCCTGGTTGAACTCTTCATTGGCATAGCTGCGCAGGCACACGGCGACACCGATAAAAATGAGCATTGTCTTCAAAAACGTCAATTGGCTTTTCATTAGCGTTTAATATCAACCGTTCTGAGTGTGCCGAAGTCATCGATAAAGGTCAGATAAACCTGCGCCTGTTTTGATAAAGCCGCTGAATGGGGAAGAGGTGTGCAGCTTAGCGGTTTTGCTAAAACAGTGGACTGCAGGAAATTATCCTTTTTGCTGCCATTTTTAACATGGCTTAATCCGGCGACGGTCACGTAATAGGGCGAATCATTTTTAATGCAGGCGCCATTATTCTGCTTAACCAGCGACAGGTAACTCTGCAGTTTATTAATGTCAGCTTTCAGATTGGCCGGCCGGTAAAAAACTTTCACCCGATTACGGACGGCGAACTGGATATAGCTGCCGCTTTTGTCTTTGGGATTAGGGGGAATATCAATGAAATTGAGCCAGAAAAGGCTTTCACGATCGGCTGGCAGTGAACCGGCAAGATTGTTTTTAACGACGGTCAGGATCTGACCATCATTCGCGCTGATGCGAACCACTGAAGGCACGACGGCCAGCGGTAATCTGAGATCTTCGGGTTTCGCATCAGGATTGCCATTATCTATCCATGCCTGAACCAGGTGAGCTTCGGCTGATTTATTGACCAGCTGGACGTTGACGCTTTTTTTATCGCTGTTATAGATGACGCGCGTGTTGTTCATAACCACACTGGCGCTTGCGACGCAGGAAAGAGTAAACAGTAATGTGCCTAAATAAACGCGTTTCATTTTCTGATCTCATTTTTGACATCCTTGTCGGGTTAAATTATCCGGATTTAACAATTAACCGCAGATCGATTAATCGTAATTGAAGGTATAGGTCGCGGTGGTCACAACAGAACCGGGTTTCACTGCCGCACCACCGTAGTTGTAGTAGTTGGCAAAGTAGTTCAGTGCTCCACTTGGGGAGACGTCATAGGTCGTTCCGTCAGTGGAAGAGGTGCTCAGACCGGTATCGAGTGCGCTATTAAGTGCGACCAGCTGGCTACCATCTTTGGTAATACCGATTCCTACGCCGCTGGCGGTGCCGGTACTGTTTTTCAGGTAGGTATTGTCTTCCGACACGTTACCGCCTGAGAAGGTGATTTTCAGTGTTTGCGCCGCTGCACTGGTGCTATCAAAACCGGCGCAGCCATCGACATTCAGCGTAAACGGTTTAGCATTAGTCGACACCACGCCCACAGCGGTACCCATATCGCTGCTGGTCACCGGGTTTAAATCAACGGCGAAATCGCTGCCGCTGTTGGTGGTGACATTACAGGTTGCATCAGTGACTGAACCGTAAAAGGTGATGGTTCCGCCGCCAACGCTTTCGGTGGTTGCGGCCAAAGCAACCTGACAGGTCATTAACAGGGCGAGTCCTGCGGTGACTTTATTAAACATTATTTTTTTCATGTTATAATCCTTATTATGCGTAACGTAACCGGCGTATATTTTTCCGTGTTGACGTTACCTATGGTGTGGCGACGCTGGATTAATACCCTTGTCTGATTTTGTGTGTTAATAACAGGCGGCATAGTAATGCTAAAGGTGATGCTGAAATAAATATTATTATGTGAACTGATTGTTTAATTTAAATGGGTTGTTTTAAATTTACTGCGTTGCGCAGCTCTGGTGTTTATAAACTCTCTTTTATAAGGCGGGGTGACAAAGTAACACTACTCTTTACCGTTTTCCTGTTAGTAGTAAATCTAACAAAAAATGCGTTAGGAAAATATCCATTTATTTCGATATCCATCTTCAAATGGAATCTTGCGTTAATTTAAGGGTGTGTTTGTGTGATTGGAGGCTGGCTTTATTAACATGCATTCCAAAATGAGAATGCGGTCCCGACGGAGAATGACGTTTATTGACAGAGGGGTAATTTAATTTACGATTGCAGCCTGGTGATTGCAAATAATTCTTTATTCACGCTGTGCGGATTATTTTTGGCGGGGAGTAAATAATCGCTGAGGCGAATGCGTCATTCACTTTAAGGCAGTTAAGGCAGTTAAGGCAGTTATGGCAGTTATGGCAGTTATGGCAGTTATGGCAGTTATGGCAGTTATGGCAGTTATGGCAGTTATGGCGAATATGACGTGATGCGAATTAATGGCTGAAGCGGGGGAAGAGGGCGAGCGGTGTTGGACCAGCCCACGCCGCATCGCCATCTTCCTCCTTTAATTACTCTTCCTGTTGTTCGCGCTCGCGACGTTTCTCCTGCTTTTTCTGGTCGGCTTTGGCTTTGGCGACCGCCGCCTCGCTCATATCGTTGCGGATCTGCGCATGGCTGATCAGGGCAAAAATCAGGGTACCGCCGGTGATATTACCTAACAGCGTGGGCAGGGCGAAGGGCCAGAGGAACTGATGCCAGGGAATGCTGCCATTAAAGACCAGGTAAAGCACCTCGACCGACCCTACAACGATGTGCGCCAGATCGCCCAGCGCCACCAGCCAGGTCATCATCACAATCACCACCAGTTTGGCTCCGCCGGCAGACGGGAACATCCAGACCATAGTGGCAATAATCCAGCCGGAAATCACCGCGTTAGCAAACATCTCGCCTGGCGTGTTTTCCATCACTTTCATGCTGATGTCAGTAAACGCCTGGCGGGTTGCATCATCAAAGATCGGCATCTCATTAAAGGCCAGCGCTGCCAGCGCGGTGCCAATCAGATTGCCCAGCAGTACGAAGCCCCATAAGCGCAGCAGCAGGCCGACATTGCCCCAGGTCGGCTTGTGCATCACGGGCAATACCGCGGTAACGGTGTTCTCGGTAAACAGCTGCTGGCGCGCCATAATGACAATCACAAACCCAAAGGTATAACCGAGATTTTCCAGTAAAAAGGCCCCTGGTACGCCCTCAAGATGAACCTGAAATATCCCTTTCGCCATCAGTGAAGCGCCCATCGATAAGCCGGCTGCAATGGCTGACCAGAGCAGAGCCATACCGTCGCGTTCCAGCTCTTTCTCCCCATCCTGACGAATCTCTTCATGTATGGCTGCCGCACGCGAAGGTAGCGCCTCCTCGTCGACCTCTATTTCTTTACCCTCGTCCTTTTCATCACTTTCAACGTCATTGTGATCCTGTTGGTTACCTGATGAAGGCTTCATATTTTCTCCTGGTGATAGTGCTGTGGCGTAATAAGCGTAGCTGCTTTTTATTTGCCGATAATGTAACGAGGGATATGAATAAGCGTAACAAGCTTTTTCGTGGCTGCATTTTTAAGCGACCACCACGGCACACCGCACTTATCGCCTCCTGAAGGTCACTCTGAACGGCGCGGCAAACTTCGGCCCACAGCAACATTATGGTATTATCCTGGCCTTCTTTTAGCTGGTGCGATCCCCCCTTCATGTTGGAAATCATTACGCTCTCTTGTGTACGCGATGAACGAACGCTGTTTCATCAGCTCTCTTTCAGCGTTCATGCTGGCGACATTGTGCAGATTGAAGGGCCAAATGGTGCCGGTAAGACATCGCTGTTGCGTTTAGTGGCGGGATTAAGCCGGCCAGAGCAGGGCGAGATACGCTGGCACGATCGTCCGATCGCGCAGCAGCGTGAACAGTGGCACGCATCACTGCTTTACCTGGGGCATCATCCCGGCGTGAAGGCGGTGCTCTCCCCATTAGAAAATCTGCGTTTTTATCACCGCGACTGCGAAGACGCGCAGATTTTTGCCGCGCTGGAAAGTGTGGATCTGCTCGGTTATGAAGAGGTGCCGGTGGCGCAACTCTCTGCCGGCCAGCAGCGTCGGGTCGCGCTGGCACGTTTATGGCTTAGCCGTGCCACCCTATGGATTCTGGATGAGCCGCTGACCGCCATCGACAAAACTGGCATCGAAAAATTAATGATGAAATTTGCTCAGCATGCCGATAACGGCGGGGCGGTGATCGTGACGACCCATCAGGATCTGCCCGATCCTGCAGGGCGCGTGCGTAAAATTCGCCTCAGCGCGGCGGAGTCAATCTGATGCTGTTTCGTCTTATTCAGCGTGAATTGCGCATTGCCTTTCGCGGCGGGGCCGATGTGGTTAACCCGCTGTGGTTTTTCCTGATCGTCATCACCCTGTTTCCGCTGGGTATCGGGCCCGATCCGCAACAGCTGGCGCGTATTGCGCCGGGTGTCGCCTGGGTCGCCGCACTGCTGGCCTCGCTGCTGGCGCTTGAGCGGTTGTTTCGCGATGATTTTATCGACGGCTCACTGGAGCAACTGTTGCTGCAGCCGACGCCGCTGCCGGTCACGGTAGTGGGCAAAGTGATTGCGCACTGGCTGGTCACCGGATTACCGCTGATTGTCCTGTCGCCGCTGGCGGCACTGCTGTTATCGCTCGATTTTAATGGCTGGTGGGCGATGGCGTTAACGCTGCTGATCGGCACGCCGACCCTGAGCTTTCTCGGCGCCATCGGCGTTGGATTAACGGTGGGATTACGGCGCGGCGGCGTGCTGCTGAGCCTGCTGGTGCTGCCGCTGGCGATTCCGGTGCTGATTTTCGCCAGTGCGGCCATTGAGGCTGCCGGCCAGGGGTTACCGATTGGTGGCTATCTGGCGATCCTCGGGGCGATGCTGCTGGTCAGCGCAACGCTCTCCCCGTTTGCGACCGCAGCGGCGCTTCGGATCACGCTGCAATGAGTCCGTCACGGCGGCGCAGCGCCCAATAACTATTAACCGTAAATGTGAGCACTTGCTATGTGGAAAGCGTTACATCAGCTGGCTAAACCCGACCGGCTCTACCAACTCTCTGGTCGTCTGGTGCCCTGGTTCGCCGTGACCGGCCTGGCAGCGCTGCTGTTGGGTTGGATCTGGGGATTTGGTTACGCACCGGCTGATTATCAGCAGGGCGACAGTTTCCGCATTATCTATATCCACGTTCCGGCCGCCATGTGGTCGATGGGCATCTACGCGTCAATGGCCATCGCGGCATTTTGCGGGCTGGTGTGGCAGCTGAAGATGGCCGACCTGGTCTCTGCGGCAATGGCGCCGGTGGGCGCGGTGTTTACCTTTATCGCGCTGGTTACGGGTTCGGCGTGGGGGAAACCGATGTGGGGCACCTGGTGGATCTGGGATGCGCGCCTCACCTCTGAGCTGGTGCTGCTGTTCCTCTATATGGGTGTTATTGCGCTCTACCACGCCTTTGACGATCGTCGCACCGCCGGACGTGCCGCCGGTATCCTGATTCTGGTGGGCGTGGTGAATCTGCCGATCATTCACTACTCGGTTCAGTGGTGGAACACTCTGCATCAGGGCTCCTCCGGCATACTGCAACAGGCGATCGCGCCGGTGATGCGTACGCCGCTGCGCTGGGCGATTCTCGGTTATCTGCTGCTGTTTATCACCCTGACCCTGATGCGGTTACGTAATCTGATTTTATTAACCGAACGCCATCGCCCCTGGGCCATCAGCGTAGCGAATAAGGGAGAGAAAGCATGACGCCGGCCTTTTCCTCGTGGCACGCCTTCTTCGTCATGGGCGGTTACGCCTTCTATGTCTGGCTGGCGGTCGCCTGCACCCTGATCCCGCTGATCGGTCTGGTCATACACACCCTGCTGACACGCCGTCGTCTGCTGGCGCAGATTCGCCAGCGTGAGGCGCGCGAACGCCGCATCCGCACTGCGAAGAGTAAACAAGCCGCTGCTGATGCGGCAGGAGAAAGCCTGTGAATATCCGTCGACGTAATCGTCTGTATGCCGTGCTGGCGATTCTGATCGGCCTCAGCCTGGCTACCGCGCTGGTGATGTATGCGCTGCGCTCGAACATCGACCTGTTTTATACCCCGAGTGAAATTCTCTACGGCAAAGGCGAGGCGCATGAGATACCGGAGCCGGGTCAACGGTTGCGGGTTGGTGGCATGGTGATGCCGGGCAGCGTCAAACGCGATCCCAACACGCTGGCCGTCTCATTCAAACTTTACGATGCCAATGGCGTCGTCAGCGTCAGTTTTGAAGGGATTTTGCCGGACCTGTTCCGCGAAGGGCAGGGCGTGGTGGCACAAGGGGTGCTGGAGTCGGGCAACCGGATTACTGCCAAAGAGGTGCTGGCGAAGCACGATGAAAAATATACGCCGCCGGAGATTGAAGACGCGATGAAGAAAAATCACAACGGCCCGCAGTCGCTGTATCAGCCAGGAAAACAGTCATCATGATGCCGGAAATCGGAACCTTTCTGCTCTGTCTGGCACTGGGTATCTCGCTGCTGCTCAGCACCTATCCGCTGTGGGGCGCTGTGCGCCAGGATGCGCGCCTGATGGCAATGGCGCGTCCGCTGGCCGCTGGCCTGTTTGTGCTGATTGCCGCGGCATTTTTGCTGCTGGTCTGGGCGTTCATCGCCAACGATTTTACCGTCAGCTACGTCGCCACCAACTCCAACAGTCTGCTGCCGGTCTATTACCGCATCGCTGCCACCTGGGGCGCTCATGAAGGTTCACTGCTGCTGTGGGTGCTGCTGCTCAGTAGCTGGACGGTGGCGGTGGCGATCTTCAGTCGCGGCATGCCTCAGGATGCGCTGGCCCGCGTGCTGGCGGTGATGGGAATGATCAACCTCGGTTTCCTGCTGTTTATCCTGCTGACCTCCAATCCGTTCAGCCGGACCTTGCCCGACTTCCCGATTGATGGTCACGACCTGAATCCGATGCTGCAGGATATCGGCCTGATCTTCCATCCGCCGCTGCTCTATATGGGTTATGTCGGTTTCTCGGTGGCGTTCGCGTTTGCTATTGCCTCCTTAATGGCCGGACGGCTTGATACTGCCTGGGCGCGCTGGTCGCGTCCCTGGACTACCGCGGCCTGGGTATTTCTCACCATCGGTATCGTGCTCGGTTCAGCCTGGGCCTATTACGAACTCGGCTGGGGCGGCTGGTGGTTCTGGGACCCGGTGGAAAATGCCTCGTTTATGCCGTGGCTGGCGGGCACGGCGTTAATGCACTCGCTGGCGGTCACCGAAAAGCGCGGCACCTTTAAGGCCTGGACGGTGTTGCTGGCCATTACCGCGTTCTCGCTCAGCCTGCTCGGCACCTTCCTGGTTCGTTCCGGTGTGCTGGTTTCGGTTCACTCTTTTGCGTCCGATCCGGCGCGCGGCATGTTTATCCTCGCCTTCCTGGTGATTGTGATTGGCAGCTCGCTGCTGCTGTATGCGATTAAGGGCGGACAGGTGCGGAGCCGGGTACAAAATGAAACCTGGTCACGCGAATCCTTCCTGCTCAGCAACAACGTACTGCTGATTGCCGCCATGCTTGTAGTGCTGCTCGGCACGCTGCTGCCGCTGGTGCATAAGCAGCTGGGACTGGGCAGCATCTCGGTGGGCGAGCCGTTCTTCAACACCATGTTCAGCTGGCTGATGGCGCCGTTTGCCTTGCTGCTGGGGATCGGGCCGCTGGTGCGCTGGCGTCGTGACCAGCCACAAAAGCTGGCGAAACGACTGGCGCTGGCGCTGATCGTGACGCTGGCGGGCTCAATCCTGATCCCCTGGTGGTTGCAGGATCGTATTGCTGCCATGACCGTGGTCGGTCTGCTGATGTCGCTGTGGATCATTGTGCTGACGCTGCTGGAACTGCATGAGCGCGCCACTCATCGGCACCGCTTCTTTAGCGGACTGCGCCATCTTTCGCGCAGCCACTGGGGCATGGTGCTGGGCCATCTTGGCGTCGGCGTCACAGTGATTGGCATCGCCTTCAGCACCCAGTACAGCGTCGAACGCGATGTGCGCATGAAGGCGGGTGACAGTGTGGACATTCACCACTATCACTTTGTTTTTCGCGGCGTCCAGAACCTGCAGGGTCCGAACTACAGCGGTGGCGCGGGCCTGATTGAAGTCACGCGCAACGGTAAACCGGAAGCGACGCTGCAGGCTGAAAAGCGTTTCTACACCGCCGCGCGCACCATGATGACCGAGGCGGCGATTGACGGCGGCTTCAGTCGCGATCTCTACGCGGCGTTAGGCGAAGAGCTGGATGATGGTGGCTGGGCCGTGCGGATCTATTACAAACCCTTTGTGCGCTGGATCTGGTTTGGCGGCCTGTTAATGGCGCTGGGTGGCCTGTTCTGCCTGTGCGATCCCCGTTATCGCGCCCGCAAAAAAGCGACACCTGAGGAGCTGGCATGAATAAGAAAATCCTGTTTATTCCGCTGGTGCTGTTTCTGCTGCTGGCGGCGGCGCTGCTGTGGCAGCTGTCACGCAATGCCGAGGGCGACGATCCGACCCGGCTGGAGTCGGCACTGATCGGCAAACCGGTGCCGCTGTTCCGGCTGGAAGCGCTGGACCAGCCGGGTAAAGTTTACGATCAGCAGGTGCTGACCGACGGCAAGCCGATTCTGCTGAACGTCTGGGCCACCTGGTGCCCGACCTGCCGCGCTGAACATCACTACCTGAATAGCCTGGCGGAGCAGGGCATTCGGGTGGTGGGACTGAACTACAAAGACGATCGTAACAAAGCGGTCAGCTGGCTGAATACGCTGGGTAACCCCTATGCGCTCAGCCTGTATGACGGCAACGGCATGCTCGGGCTGGATCTGGGGGTTTACGGCGCGCCGGAAACCTTCCTGATCGATGGCAAAGGCATCATTCGCTATCGCCATGCCGGCGATCTGAATGAGCGTGTCTGGCAGCAGGAAGTGAAGCCGTTGTGGATCAAATACAGTAAGGAGGCCGGAGCATGAGGCGTCTGTTACTGCTGGCCTGCGGTCTGCTGTTCAGCTTCAGCCTGTGGGCCACTATCGATACCCTGCAGTTCGATTCGGTAGCGCAGGAAGAACAGTACCGCGATCTGACCGCTTCGCTGCGCTGTCCGAAATGCCAGAACAACAGCATCGCCGACTCAAACGCGATGATTGCGGCGGATATGCGTCTCAAGGTCTATCAGCTGATGAAGCAGGGCCAGGATCGCCAGCAAATCATCGATTACATGGTGGCGCGCTACGGCAACTTCGTCACTTACCAGCCGCCCGTGACGCCATCAACGCTGATTTTGTGGGTCGGACCGGCGCTGTTCGTGCTGCTGGGCGGCGCAGTTATCGTGCTGCGCAGTCGCCAGCGCAAAACCCGCAGTGAGCTGGACGAAGATGAACAACAGCGTCTTGATGCGCTACTCAAGTCAGACAGGAAGCCGTAATGAGTGCATTTTGGATCACCCTTTTACTGTTATTACTGGCGGCCTGTGCTCTGTTCCTGGTCGCGGGCTGGCGGCAACGTCAGACCAGCGCGGGCGATCGCGATCGTCTCAATCAGCGCTTCTATCATCAGCGGCTGAGCGAGCTGGCGCAGGACGAAGAGCAGGGCGTGGTGGCGGAGCGGCCGGTGATGGAGCGGGAACTGCAACAGACGCTGCTGGCCGATATCCCGCCCGCCACTGCGCTGCAGCCGCACAGCAGCAGCCGCTGGATATTAGTGCCGGGACTGATTCTGCTGCTGGTGGTGTCGCTGGGGACTTATCTGAAAGTCGGCGGTCTGACGCAGCTGATCGGCTGGAAGCAGGTAGAGCAAGCGTATCCTGACCTGCGGGCGCGGTTAATGGACCCGGCAGCCAAACCGCTGAGTATGGAAGAGCTGGCACGGTTGCAGCTTGGGCTGCGCAGCGCACTGCAGTCGGAACCGGATAATCTTAACGACTGGACCATGCTGGGCCGGCTCGGCATGGTGCTGAATAACGCCAGCGTTGCCAGCCAGGCGTTTGAACGGGCCCTGCAGTTAGCGCCCAATGATACCGGGCTGAAGCAGGATTACGCCGAAGTGCTGACTCGCTCCAGCGATCCGCAGGATAACCGCCAGGCGGCGCTGCTGCTGCACGAATTGCTTAAAGCTGATGGTCACAACCTGCGTACTCTGGGCCTGCTGGCGTTCAATGCCTTTGAGCAACAGCAGTACGATCAGGCTATTGATGCCTGGCAAACGCTGCTGACGCTGTTACCGGCCAGTGATGAGCGGCGCGCCATGATTGCCCGCAGCATTGAACAGGCTAAAACCGCCGCCGGGCAGCAGAGCAGCCAGCTGGCGCTGACTATCAGCCTGACGCCGCAGGCAGAAAAAATGTTACCGCAAGGCGGAGTGTTGTATATTTCTGTGTCTGATGGTGTCTCGCCGGTGCCGGTAGCCGTGAAGCGCATGCCGCTCAGCCACTTCCCGTTATCGCTGACGCTGGATGACAGCAATGCCATGATGCCGGATCGCCTGCTGTCGGCGCAGCATCAGATCCAGGTCCGGGCGCGAATTTCGCGCGACGGCAGCGCCAACCCCCGGACGGGGGACTGGTCGGGTCTGAGTGCGATCACGCCCTGGGATGGTCATCAGCAGATAGCAGTAGAAATTAATCAACAGCAGCCCTGAGCGCGTGACCGATCACGTTCAGGCGGACCCCGTGGCAACCCCGGCTGACGTGAAGTTAGCTATGCTGATGGGATATGCAGGTTCGTTACCGGGCTGCCGCCTGAAAATGGGCAGACCTTTTTTCATCCGCACAGGGAGAATGGAATGAATTATCGCCTGACCAGCCTGGCTGTCGCCAGCCTCCTTCTGGTAGGTTGTGCCAGTTCGAAGCCAGCGAATGACGAACCCGCTCAGCGCAGCGATCCGTTCGAAGGCTTCAACCGCACGATGTTTAACTTTAACTACAACGTGCTGGACCCCTATGTGCTGCGCCCGGTGGCAGTGGCCTGGCGCGATTATGTGCCGGTACCGGCCCGTACCGGACTGAGTAATTTCCTCGGCAACCTTGAAGAGCCCGCCAGCATGGTCAACGCCATTCTGATCGGCAACGGACGGGATGCGGGCATTCACTTCACCCGCTTCTTCCTGAACAGCGTGCTGGGCCTGGGCGGCTTCATTGACGTGGCCGGTAAAGCCAATCCGGAGCTGGCGCGTGAAGAGCCGCACCGTTTCGGTACCACGCTGGGGCACTATGGCGTCGGATATGGTCCCTACGTAGAACTGCCGGCTTACGGCAGCTTTACCCTCCGTCAGGATGGCGGCGGTTACGTCGATACCCTCTATCCGGTTCTGGGCTGGCTGACCTGGCCGATGTCGATTGGTAAATGGACGCTGGAAGGTATTGAGACGCGGGCGCAATTGCTTGACTCGGATGCGATCCTGAAACAGCAAAGCGATCCTTACGCCTTTATCCGCAACGCCTATTTCCAGCGTCACGATTTCCTGGCGCGCGGCGGCAAGCTCAAGCCGGAAGAGAACCCGAACGCGGCAGCGATTCAGGACGATCTGCAGGATATCGACGCGCAGTAACTTTTCGCCAGCATCGGTTTCTGCCAGTAAAAAGGGCGACTCATTTGAGTCGCCCTTGTAGTTTGCCTTTGCGCATCAGAACTTATAGTTAAAGTTCGCGCCATACAGCCAGGCCTTACCTTCGGAATTAAAGGTATAAGGACCTTCTTTGACCGTTACGTTCTGACCATGCATATAAGAGATACCGACATCGACTGAGGCGTGATCGTCGAAGGCATAGGAGGTACCGGCGCTGAGCCACAGGCGATCCTGATCCGGGATCGAGATTGAGCGCTTATCGGCCGGAACCGGGCTGTCATCAAAGGCGATACCGGTACGGAAGGTCCAGTTCTGGTCATAGAAGTAGGTCGTCCCCAATGCAATACGCCAGGCATCGCGGTAACTCTCATCTTTATAGAACAGGGTCTGGCCGTTAGAACCGGTCGCCTTCAGCTCCTGGAACTGGCTCCAGCTGGTATAGGCCATGCTGTAGTGTACCGCCCACTGCGGCGCCACTTTGTGCCAGCCTGACACTTCCCACATTTCCGGCAGGTTAAGCGTCAGTGCGCCAGGAATGGTTGAACCGTTGGTGCCGAAAGGGATGCCTGACTGCTGCGGATTGTTAACCGCGTTCAGGGCGGAAGGGAGATTACTTTTGTAATCACCATCAAAATCGACTTTTACTTCCGAGCGATAGGTAAAGCCGAAACGGTTATTTTCATCCACTTCATACAGGATGCCGGCGTTCCAGCCGTAGCCCCACTCATCGCCTTTCAGATGGGCGACCTGGGTATCGGCCGGAATACGTAATGCCGCGCCTGATTCACCGGCATAACGCTCGATTTTGGCTTTGGCATAGACGGCATCAAATCCCACCCCAACACTGAAATGTTCATTCAGCCGGTAAGCGGTGCTGAGATTAAAGTTCCCGGTCATCAGGTCCGTTTTACCGCCATAGCCACCGGCGGTGTAACCATTATTAAACTCTGTCGCTAAGCCATAATTGGAGGTGGCAGAAGCACCGATCCACCATTGATCGTTAATCGGCTGAACGTAATGAATATTCGGCACCCACTGATTCGGGGCGATATTATCGGCATCGAGGCTACGACCGCTCTGACTGCGACCGCTGATATTGACATCCGGATCGATATAGACCGCGCCAATAGAGAATGCCGGACGATCCATTAATGCCATCGTCGCCGGGTTACGGCTGGCGGATGCGGCGGTATCGCCCATTGCGCCTTCGCCTGAATATGCGCGACCTAAACCAATCGAAGAAAATTCATTTAACTGAAACCCAGCTGCGTAAACGTGTGAAGAGACAAGTGCCACTGCAGCCGCCACGGCTGACTTTGCAAACAGGTTTTTATGGTTCATGACCACAACCTCATGTGAATTATTATTTAACGTTATTACGTCGCGTAACAAGGGACGGCGGATTGTAGGGACTGATGTAAATCGTACATATCAGACCAGTGCGGAGAGTATAGGTCCGACCTGTGTGCATGTTGCAATATTGTTTTTAAAATATTTCAGGATTGATCGCTTAAAATTCGATCTGCGTAACAAAACTGAGCTGGCGCAGCACAGCATAACCAGTCCAGTTTGTTCTGGATCAAATTTTATTGTGATATTCGTCACTTAGCTACCGCTTCGTGGCGCATCTTTAGCCGAAGAGGTAAAATCTGGCGTATAAAATTGCTTATCCCACCAGACCTATCGTCAGGAGAAAATAATGACTGATGCCATTAAAAAATGCAGTGCGACGGAAACCGCTGCCTGCTGTTGTGTTGATGTTGGCACGGTAATGGATAATACCGATTGCACCGCCAGCTGGTCGGAGTGGTTTGCCCAGCGCACTGAGGCGGAAGCCAAACTGGCCAGCCTGACCGAACGTGCCCGCCAGGTAGAGTCCGATCCCTGTCTGATTGAGGCGCGCTTCAGCGAGGTGGATCAGGGCGTCCAGCTTGATATCGATTTCACCTTCTGCTGCCAGGCAGAAACCCTGATTTTCCAGCTCGGTTTACGCTAACCCGCCCGACGCCGCGTTCAGCGCGGCGTTTTTCATTTTCGTGTTTCCCTTCGCACTTTTTCCCTTTCGATATTGGCGACTCACCCGCTTGTGGTTAACACTGGGATCAGGTCAGACCTCTTCAGGCAATGACGCCACGGTCCCGAGTCACAGGTGAGAACAATGAGCAAAGCGCAGCCGCTGCTGACGCGCGATGGCGAACGCATCGCGATTACCCACGGGTTACGTACCCCTTTTCTGCGCCAGGCGACCGGCTTCCACGGCATTCCGGCGGTGGAACTGGGCCGGATGGTGGTCAGCGAATTGATGGCGCGCAGTGAACTGCCGGTGGAAGTGATTGATCAACTGGTGTTTGGTCAGGTGGTGCAGATGCCGGAAGCACCAAACATTGCGCGCGAAATTGTCCTGAGTAGCGGCCTGAGCGTTCATACCGACGCCTACAGCGTCAGCCGCGCCTGCGCCACCAGTTTTCAGGCGGTGGCTAACGTTTGCGAAAGCCTGATGGCGGGAACTATCTCTGCCGGCATCGCCGGCGGCGCGGATTCGTCATCAGTGCTGCCGATTGGCGTCAGCAAAAGCCTGGCGCGGGCGCTGGTCGATCTCAATAAAGCCCGCAGCCTGCAGCAAAAACTGCAGATTCTGCGCCGCCTGCGTCCGCGCGATCTGCTGCCGGTACCGCCTGCGGTGGCCGAGTATTCAACCGGACTGCGAATGGGCGATACCGCCGAGCAGATGGCTAAAAGCCACGGCATCAGCCGCGAGGCGCAGGATGCGCTGGCGCTGCGATCTCATCAGCATGCCGCTAAAGCCTGGCAATCGGGCGTGCTGCAACAGGAAGTGATGGCGGCGATGGTGCCACCGTGGAAAAAACCGATCGACCAGGATAATAACGTGCGTATGGATGCAAAGGCGGAAGACTATGCCCGGCTGCGTCCGGCATTCGATCGCCAGTATGGCAGCGTCACCGCGGCCAACAGCACGCCGCTGACCGATGGCGCCGCCGCGGTCATTCTGATGCGCGAAGGACGCGCGCGTGAGCTGGGCCTGCAACCGCTGGGCTATCTGCGCAGCTATGCTTTTACCGCCATCGGCGTACAGCAGGATATGTTGCTGGGTCCGGCGTACGCCTCACCGCTGGCGCTGGATCGTGCCGGCGTCACCCTGGCCGATCTGACCCTGATTGATATGCATGAAGCCTTCGCCGCCCAGACCCTGAGTAACCTGCAGCTGTTCCGTGACGAGCGCTTTGCCCGCGAGGTGCTTAATCGGCCACACGCGCTGGGCGAAGTGAATGAAGAGCGTTTTAACGTACTGGGCGGATCGATCGCCTACGGTCATCCTTTTGCCGCTACCGGTGCGCGGATGATCACCCAGACGCTGAACGAACTGCGGCGGCGCGGCGGCGGGTTAGGGCTGGTCACCGCGTGTGCGGCGGGTGGTCTGGGTGCGGCAATGGTTCTGGAGGCCGAATAATGGAACAGAGTGCTTTTCATTTACAGATGCGGCTGGATCACGTTGGCGTCATCACCATCGACGTGCCGGGCGAGAAGATGAACACCCTCAAAGCGGAATTTGCCGGACAGATCACCGCCATCATTGCCGAGGCGCGGCGCGACCCGCAACTGGCGGGGCTGGTGCTGATTTCGGGCAAAGCTGACAATTTTATAGCGGGTGCAGACATCAGCATGATCGATCGCTGCCAGAGTGCCGCAGAGGCTGAAGCGCTGGCGAAGCAGGGGCAGGAAGTGATGGCGGCGCTGGCCGCCTTGCCTTTCCCGGTGGTGGCGGCGATTCACGGTGCCTGCCTCGGCGGTGGGCTTGAGCTGGCGCTGGCCTGCGATGCACGCATCTGTTCTCTGGATGATAAAACCCGCCTCGGCCTGCCGGAAGTCCAGCTTGGCTTATTGCCCGGTTCAGGAGGCACGCAGCGATTGCCCCGTTTGATTGGCGTGCAGCAGGCGTTGCCGCTGATCCTGACCGGCAAAAGTCTGCGGGCGAAGCAGGCACGTAAACTGGGCATCGTTGATGATGCGGTGCCGCAGGCGATCTTGCTGGAAACGGCGATTGCCAGAGTGAAAAAGGGCAAGGTCAGCGGCCGCACGCTGCCGCTGCGCGATCGGCTGCTGCATGGACCGCTGGCGCGTCAGGCGCTGTTTGCGCTGGCAACCCGCCAGACCGCCGCTAAAACCCAGGGCAACTACCCGGCGGCGAAACGCATCATTGAGGTGGTGCGAGTCGGGCTGGAGCAGGGCAGCCGCGCGGGGCATGAGGCTGAAGCACGCGCCTTTGGTGAACTGGCAATGACGCCAGAATCGGTTGCGTTACGCGGTCTGTTCTTCGCAACCACCGCGATGAAAAAAGAGCCGGGCGGTGACGCCACGCCGCGTCCGGTGCGCAGCATCGGCATTCTCGGTGGCGGTCTGATGGGCGGCGGTATCGCCAGCGTCAGTGCGATCAACGCCGGGTTGCCGGTGCGGATAAAAGATATCAGCCTGGCGGGTGTCAACCATGCGCTGAAAACCAGCTGGGATTTGCTGAGCAAAAAGGTGAAACGCCGTCAGATCACGCCGGCTCAGCGTCAGCAGCAGATGGCCCGCATTACCGGCGGCATCGATTATCAGGGCTTCGTCCGCCGTGATGTGGTGATTGAAGCGGTATTTGAAGACCTGGCGCTCAAGCAGCAGATGGTGCGCGAGATTGAATCGCACTGTCAGCCGCAGACCATTTTTGCCTCAAATACCTCTTCCTTGCCGATTGAGGAGATCGCTGCCGGGGCGCAGCGGCCGGAAAATATCATCGGGCTGCACTATTTCAGCCCGGTGGAGAAGATGCCGCTGGTGGAGGTGATTCCCCATCTGAATACCTCTGGCGAAACGCTGGTCACCACTGTAGCGCTGGCGCGCAGCCAGGGCAAAACGCCGATTGTGGTGGCGGATCAGCCCGGTTTTTACGTTAACCGGATTCTGGCGCCCTATATCAATGAGGCAATGCGTTGCCTGCTGGAAGGCGAACCGATTGAACATATCGATCGTGCGCTGGTGAAATTTGGTTTCCCGGTTGGCCCGCTGCAGTTGCTGGATGAGGTCGGGATTGATGTCGGCAGCAAAATTTCTCCGATTCTGCAGCAGGCCTACGGCGAGCGTTTTGCCGCGCCCACTGCGTTTGAGGCGGTACTGAAGGATGGGCGCAAGGGGCGTAAAAACCGCAAGGGCTTCTACCGCTACGATCAGCCACGCTGGCAGCGTAAAAAACCGGATGCGTCGCTTTACGCCTTGCTGAACATTACCCCACAGGCGCGGCAGAGCGAGGCACAGATAGCCGAACGCTGCGTGATGATGATGCTGAACGAAGCGGCGCGCTGTCTGGATGAGCAGGTGATTCGCTGCGCGCGCGATGGTGATATCGGCGCAGTTTTTGGCATCGGCTTTCCGCCCTTTCTCGGCGGTCCCTTCCATTATATGGAACAGCTGGGCGCGGCGGAGCGGGTCAACAGATTAACCCGGCTAATGCAGCAGCATGGCGATCGTTTCGCCCCCTGTGAGGCGCTGATCAAGGCCGCCGCAGAATAGACGAAATTTTACATTTCTGACTGAATCGGAATATCCACTCCGATTCAGCGGGTTAGAAAAGCGTCGCCAGAGTGTGCGCCGCAGCAGGAATCTGAGAAGTGCTTATTTAATAAACAACCGGTTGACTATACTGAAGCCATTAGGGTACAACACAGCGTTCACTCGCAGAGTGAAGAGTCAGGCGCGATGCGTCGGGCGATGTCGACAAACAACAGCGGTGCTTTATGCAAGTTTTTATCATGCGTCACGGCGATGCAGCTCTGGAAGCAGCAAGTGATTCGGTCAGGCCTTTAACCTTATGTGGCTGTGATGAATCACGCCAGATGGCTAACTGGCTTAACAGTCAGACGCCAGACATAGAATGTGTGCTGGTCAGTCCCTATCTGCGTGCGCAACAAACGCTCGCGACGGTACGTGAGGCATTCCCTCTGCCGGAAGGCCAGGAAGTCTTACCTGAATTAACGCCGGGCGGCGATCCGGGGCTGGTGGGCTGCTATCTGCAAACCCTGGCAAACGAAGGCGTGAAATCGGCGCTGGTGATTTCACATTTACCCCTGGTCGGGTATTTAGTGTCAGAACTCTGCCCGCAGGAAGCGCCGCCGATGTTCGCTACTTCGGCTATCGCCTGTGTGGAGTTTGATCCCGCCCGGAGCGAAGGCAAACTGCTGTGGCAGGTCAGTCCGCGCAAACTGGCAAAAGCGATTTAACGTCTGTGGGCCGAAACTTCGGCCCTTCCTCTCAGGGCAATTCAGGCGGTTGCCACTCCTCAATCTCTATCAGCACCAGTAGCGCGGCGTCTCCGCCAAACATTTTGGGTGCCTGATGAAAAGCCATCACCCACGGATGTTGCGCCAGCCACAGTGGCGTTTGCTGCTTCAGAATATGTTTCCCGTGGCCGGTCATCACGCTGGCGCAAAACAGATGCTCACGGCGACAGGCGGCGATCAGCGCACCCAGTTCCTGCTTGGCCTGCTGCTGAGTTAAGCCGTGCAGGTCGAGGAATATCTCTGGCGTATAGTCGCCGCGCCGCAGTTTCTTCAGTTCAAAATGGCTGACATCCGCGCGCACATAGCGCGTTGCGCCTTCGGTTGAGAGCAACGGCTGAAACTCATCCGAAAAATAGTGACTGTTGTCCGCCTGCTCCGAGAGCAGACGCTTTACCGGCACTTCACGGGTTTTCACCCGCGGTTTGTGCACAAAGGTATCCTGTTTTAGCTGACGCGTTCCGGTCATTAGCTGACGAAACAGCGCTTTATCATCCTGGCTCAAGGGCGTTTTTTTACTCATGGCGGGCCGGTCATATCAGAAAAGGCTGTCAGACAGCAGATGGCGATACCTTACCGTTAAGTGTCATTAAATGTCAGCTTTTTCACCTTGCTGCGCTGAATTCTCCCCGGCTTCATGGCACACTATCGGCCGATTTAGCAAATGGCCTGCGGAGGGCTACGTGGACAAAATTTTCGTCGATGAGGCAGTGAATGAGCTGCACACCATTCAGGACATGCTGCGCTGGGCGGTCAGCCGCTTTTCCGCTGCCGGAATCTGGTACGGGCACGGCACAGATAATCCCTGGGACGAAGCCGTTCAACTGGTCCTGCCATCCCTCTGGCTGCCGCTGGATATTCCGGAAGAGATGCGCAATGCGCGCCTGACCGCCAGCGAGCGTCATCTGATCGTCGAGCGGGTGATTCGCCGCGTCAATGAGCGCATTCCGGTCGCCTATCTGACCCACAAAGCCTGGTTCTGCGGCCACGAATTTTATGTTGATGAGCGGGTACTGGTGCCGCGTTCACCGATTGGTGAACTGATCGAGAATCGCTTTGCCGGTCTGATCGGCGAGAAACCGCGTCACATTCTGGATATGTGTACCGGCAGCGGCTGTATCGCCATCGCCTGCGCCTATGCCTTCCCGGAGGCGGAAGTTGACGCGGTCGATATCTCCACCGATGCGCTGGCCGTGGCTGAGCAGAATATTGAAGAGCATGGGCTGATGCAGCAGGTGACGCCGATTCGCGCCGATCTGTTCCGTGAGCTGCCGCCGCTGAAATATGATCTGATCGTCACCAATCCGCCTTATGTCGATGCGGAAGATATGGACGATCTGCCGGGCGAATATCACCACGAGCCGGAACTGGGGCTGGCAGCCGGCAGCGATGGCCTGAAGCTGGTGCGCCGCATTCTGGCCTGCGCGCCGCAGTATCTCAGCGAGCAGGGCGTGCTGATCTGTGAAGTCGGTAACAGCATGGTACACATGATGGAACAGTATCCCGATGTGCCGTTTACCTGGCTGGAGTTCGACAACGGCGGCGACGGCGTCTTTATGCTGACGCGCCAGCAGATTGTCGACGCACAACATCATTTCTCTTTTTACAAAGACTAAACGTGGGGCGAAGCCTCGCCCGCCCAACCGTAACAAGGAACCACAATGGCCGGAAACAGCATCGGACAATTTTTTCGAGTAACCACCTTTGGCGAGTCTCACGGTGTTGCGCTGGGCTGCATCGTTGATGGTGTGCCGCCAGGTATACCGCTGACGGAAGCCGATATTCAGCACGATCTCGATCGTCGTCGTCCGGGCACCTCGCGCTATACCACGCAGCGCCGCGAGCCGGATCAGGTGAAAATTTTGTCCGGTGTGTTTGACGGGGTCACCACCGGGACCTCCATTGGCCTGCTGATTGAGAATACCGATCAGCGTTCGCAGGATTACGGCGCGATTAAAGATCTGTTCCGTCCGGGCCATGCCGACTACACCTACGAACAAAAATATGGTCAGCGTGACTACCGTGGCGGCGGCCGTTCATCGGCGCGCGAAACCGCGATGCGCGTGGCGGCCGGGGCGATTGCTAAAAAGTACCTGCAGATGAAGCATGGCGTGGTGGTGCGCGGCTATCTGGCGCAGATCGGGGATATCGCCTGCGAGCTGAAACAGTGGGAGATCGTTGAACAGAACCCATTCTTCTGCCCGGATGCTGACAAGCTGGATGCGCTGGACGAACTGATGCGCGGCCTGAAAAAAGAGGGCGACTCGATTGGCGCCAAAGTCACGGTGATGGCGGAAAACGTGCCGCCAGGCCTCGGCGAGCCGGTGTTTGACCGGCTGGATGCCGATCTGGCCCATGCGCTGATGAGCATCAACGCGGTGAAGGGCGTCGAGATTGGCGATGGCTTTGCGGTGGTCAATCAGCGCGGCAGCCAGCATCGTGATGAAATTCGCCGCACCGGTTTCCAGAGTAACCACGCCGGCGGCATTCTCGGCGGTATCAGCAGCGGTCAGACCATCAGCGCCAATATCGCAATGAAACCGACCTCCAGTATCACCGTGCCGGGCAAAACCATCACCCGCGACGGCGAAGAGGTGGAGATGATCACCAAAGGGCGTCACGATCCCTGTGTCGGGATCCGCGCCGTGCCGATCGCTGAAGCGATGATGGCGATCGTCCTGATGGATCATCTGCTGCGTCAGCGCGCGCAGAACGGTGACGTTAACAGCACCGTGCCGCGCTGGTGATTCGATGAAAACACTTCTGCTCACGCTTAGCGCGCTGCTGTTCAGCGCCTCCAGCCTGGCGGCGACGCCGTGGCAACAAATTCAGCAGCCGATCAGCGGCGCGCCGCAGTCGATCGGCGGCTTTGCCAACGGCTGTATTGTGGGGGCTCAGGCGCTGCCGCTCAATTCGCCGTATTATCAGGTGATGCGTCAGGATCAGCGGCGCTACTTTGGCCATCCAGACCTGATCCAGTTCATTCAGCGGCTCAGCACCCAGGTGCATAACCTGCAGCTGGGTAATGTACTGATTGGCGACATGGGCATGGCCGCGGGCGGGCGCTTCAGCAGCGGCCACGCCAGCCACCAGACCGGTCTTGATGTGGATATCTGGCTACAGTTGCCGAAAACCCGCTGGAGCGCGCAACAGTTACTGAAGCCGCAGCCGCTCGATCTGGTCGGGCCCGGCGATAAAAACGTCATTGCCCGTCACTGGCAACCGCAGATCGACAGCCTGATTAAGCTGGCGGCGAAAGACGATGAGGTCACGCGTATCTTCGTCAATCCGGCGATTAAAAAACAGCTCTGTGCCGATGCCGGTGCGGATCGCGACTGGCTGCGTAAAGTGCGTCCTTGGTTTGCCCACCGCGCCCATATGCATGTGCGTTTGCGCTGTCCGGCTGGCAGTATCGGCTGTGAAGATCAGCCTGCGCCACCGCCAGGTGATGGCTGTGGCGCAGAGCTGCAGAGCTGGTTCCTGCCGAAAAAACCGGGCACCGGTGCGCCAGTGAAACGCGAGCCGCCACCGTTACCGCCTGCCTGTCAGGCCCTGCTGGATAAGCATTTACTGTAAGGGATCACATGGATTGGTTCGTGATCAGCCCGTTGCTGGTTGGGCTGCTGTTCTTTGTTGCGATGCTGGCCGGTTTTATTGACTCCATCGCGGGCGGCGGCGGCCTGCTGACCGTGCCGTCGCTGCTGGCAGCCGGGCTGTCACCGGCGCAGGCGCTGGCGACCAACAAGCTGCAGTCGGTAGGCGGTTCGTTTTCCGCCAGCCTCTACTTTATCCGGCGCGGTGCGGTGAAGCTGAATGAGCAGTGGCTGAATATCGGCATGACGTTTCTCGGTTCGGTGCTGGGCGCGGTGCTGATTCAGCGCCTGCAGGCTGATTTTTTGCGCCAGATGTTACCGCTGTTTCTGATTGCGATCGGTTTGTGGTTTCTGCTGATGCCACGCATTGGCGAAGAGGATCGCGCCCGTCGCCTGCACGGCATCGCTTATGCGCTGGTGGGCGGCGGCTGTATCGGCTTCTACGATGGCTTTTTCGGACCGGGCGCCGGCTCTTTTTATGCGCTGGCGTTTGTTACCCTGTGTGGCTACAACCTCGCCAAAGCGACCGCACACGCCAAGATTCTTAACTTCACCTCCAACTTCGGTAGCCTGCTGTTCTTTATGTTCGGCGGCAAAGTGGTGTGGGGAACCGGCCTGATCATGATGCTGGGCGCGTTTTGCGGGGCGCGGCTGGGCGCACGGCTGGTGCTGACCCGCGGGCAGCGGTTGATCCGGCCGATGGTGGTGATCGTCTCCGCCGTCATGAGCATTAAATTGCTGTGGGACAGCCACGGCAGCGCCGTTCTGGCGTGGTTAGCCACGCTGCACCTTTAACACAGACAAGATAACAATGAGCACAACACACGATTACACACAGCTGATAACGCTGTTTGATCGCTGCTTTAGCGATGAATTTCAGACCCGTCTAATTAAAGGCGACGACGAACCGATCTATCTTCCGGCAGATGCAGAGTCGCCGTGGAACCGTGTGGTATTTGCCCACGGTTTTTATGCCAGTGCGCTGCATGAAATTTCTCACTGGTGCATTGCGGGTGAAGCCCGCCGCAAACTGGTCGATTTTGGCTACTGGTACTGCCCGGACGGCCGCGATGCGCTGACCCAGAGCCAGTTTGAAGCGGTTGAAGTGAAGCCACAGGCGCTTGAATGGATGTTTTGTGTTGCCGCAGGCTTTCCCTTCAACGTCAGTTGTGACAATCTCAACGGAGATTGCGAGCCGGATCGCATTGCGTTCCAGCGTAAAGTGCATGCTCAGGTCATGAGCTATCTGACGTCCGGTATTCCCGCTCGTCCCGCGCGTTTTATTGCCGCCCTGGCGGAATTTTATGGCAGGCCTTCATTAAGCGCATCGCAGTTTCCCTGGCCGGACGATCTGTGATGCAGCAAGGCATTATCAAAAGAGGAATTGAGATGATCGCAGAATTTGAAGCGCGTATTCTGGCCCTGATTGACGACATGGTTGAGCATGCCAGTGACGATGAGCTGTTTGCCAGCGGTTATCTGCGTGGACACCTCACGCTGGCGGTGGCTGAAGTCGAACAACTGGGCGAGCATACGCCGGAAGCGTTACAGATCCAGGTTTCCCGCAGTTTGCAAAATGCGATTGCTGCCGGTGAACTGTCGCCGCGCGATCAGGCATTAGTGGTCGGTATGTGGGACAACCTTTTTGTCCAGGCACGTCAGCTCTCCGCGTAACGGTGCCGGGCGGTTCGCCGCCCGCAACGCCCTGTCAGACCGGTTTTCCCTTCAGTAGTTTTCTTACCCAGTAACGATTCGGATTCAGCGCGGCCAGCGTGGCGGCATCGGCGGGTTGCGGCTCGCCCGTCAACTGTGCTGCCAGCACCTCAGCCGCCAGCGGTGCGCTGCATAAGCCGCGTGAACCGAGCGCGCCAAACAGATAGAGCCCGTTAAAGCCAGGCGCATCCGCAATCGTGTCGCCTGCTGCCTGCCGGGCCGGTAAATCGGCGTAGTCTGCCAGCGTGGCGGCATAATCGGGCACGCTGCCGATCATCGGGAGGTGGTCGCGGGTGGCGCAGCGCACGCCGTTACGCGCTTCGCCCGCGCTGATGTCTACCCTGTCGGTCCAGGGGTTATCGGGCAGGCACTGCTGCAGACGACTGCGGTTCTGCTGCTGATCGTCCTCCCGATAAGCTGTATCGGTATCGCCACGATGATAGCTGGCACCGATGCAGTGGGTGCCGAACTGCGGGCTGACCGGCGTCAGATACCCTTCGTAGCAGAGCACGGTCTGCAGTGCAGCCAGTTCCGGCGTCGAGGGAACGTGACTTACCTGGCCCGCCACCGGATAGATCGGCAGCGGCGCACTCTGGGTAAACTCGCTGATGGCGTGACCGTTCGCCAGCACCACCGTCGGATGGCGCACCGCCGGGCGATCGCTGAACGACAGCGTCCACTGTTCACCGTCATGCGCCAGCCCGGTCACCCGATGCAGCCAGTGAATCCGCAATCCCTGGGTTTCGCCGTGCGCCAGCATCGCCGTGGTCAGTTCGGCCGGTGACAGCCAGCCGCCCTGCGGATAGAAAATCCCGCCGCAGCCGAGCGTCACGCCCGCTAGCACTTCCGCCTGTGCGGTATCAACCCCATAAGCCACATCGTCAGGTAATCCCATCGCCAGCATCTGTTCAATTTTTTTGCGGCTCTTCTCGTCCCAGCCGAGTTGTAACACGCCGCTCCAGCGATGTTCATACGGCAGCGACAGCCGATCGTAGAGACGACGGGCAAAGCTGAATGCCGCCGGAAAGAAGGTAGCGATAGCCGGATCGTGCTGATTAAGCAGCGGATAGAGTGCGCCCTGACGATTGCCGGAGGCGCCCAGCGCCGGCGCTTCATCAGCACAATAGAGCGTCACCCGCCAGCCGCGCCGCAGCAGCGCCAGCGCGAGACTGGCGCTGGCCACACCGCCGCCAATCAGCGCCGCTTCGCGCGACGAGCTGGCGGGACGGGCATACCACGGCTGGGCTACGGGCCGTGGCGGGGCATCCTGCAGGCTGCCACACAGCATCTCGCGTTTGGGCCCGAAACCTTTGCGCCGGGTAACGCTGAAGCCAGCCTGCTGCAGTCCACGCCGCACGAAGCCAGCGGCGGTAAAGGTCGCAAAGGTGGCCTGCGGCCGCGCCAGCGCTGCCATCATGCTGAACAGCTCAGGCGTCCACATATCGGGATTTTTCGACGGCGCGAAGCCATCAAGAAACCAGGCGTCCACCTGACGATGCAGGCTGTCATCCAGCGTACTTATCAGCTGATTAATATCACCCAGCCACAGATCGAGCGTGATGCGCCCGCCATCGAACAGTAAACGCTGACAGCCGGGCAGGGCGACTGGCCACTGCGCCTGCAATTCGCTGGCCCACGGCGCCAGTTCGGGCCAGTGCTGATGCGCGGCGGTTAAATCGGCGCGCGTTAACGGAAACTTCTCAAAGCTGATGAAATGCAGACGTTTTAAAATCGCATCCGGCTGCTGACGCTGAAAGGCATCAAATGCCTGCCACAGCGTCAGAAAATTGAGGCCGGTGCCGAAACCGCTTTCCGCCACAATCAGTAACTCACGCGGATGCTGAGCGAAGCGCTGCGGTAACTGATTCCCCCCAAGGAAGACGTAGCGGGTCTCTTCCAGACCGTTATCATTGGAGAAATAGACGTCGCCAAACGCTCGGGAAACAGGTGTACCCTGTTCATTCCAGTTAAGCTGTGCATGTTCGACCGGGGTTAATTTCACGCTAAAGGCTCATTTTTCAGGCAGTGGCGCGATTTTAACGACCGACGTGACATGACGCAAATTTACAAAAGGAAATGGCTGATCGGACTTGTTCGGCGTACAAGTGTACGCTAGAGTGCTCGTCAATTAAGAAGAAGTGGATGAGGATTATTGAATGAAACGTGCTGTGATTACTGGCTTAGGGATCGTTTCCAGTATTGGTAATAACCAGCAAGAGGTGCTGGCATCTCTGCGTGAAGGCCGCTCTGGCATCACCTTTTCTGAAGAGATGAAAGATTCCGGCATGCGTAGTCACGTCTGGGGTAACGTAAAATTAGATACCACCGGCCTCATCGATCGCAAAGTCGTGCGTTTCATGAGTGATGCGTCCATCTATGCCTATCTTTCCATGGAAGAAGCAATTAAAGATTCTGGCCTGAGCGTGGAAGCGTATCAGAACAACCCACGTGTGGGTCTGATTGCCGGTTCAGGCGGCGGTTCACCGCGGTTCCAGGTGTTTGGTGCTGATGCAATGCGCAGCCCACGCGGCCTGAAAGCGGTTGGCCCGTATGTGGTCACCAAAGCGATGGCTTCTGGCGTTTCAGCCTGCCTCGCCACGCCGTTTAAAATTCACGGCGTAAACTACTCCATCAGTTCAGCCTGTGCCACTTCAGCACACTGTATCGGTAATGCGGTTGAGCAGATCCAGCTGGGCAAACAGGACATCGTGTTTGCTGGCGGCGGCGAAGAGCTGTGCTGGGAAATGGCCTGTGAGTTCGACGCTATGGGCGCGCTCTCTACCCGTTACAACGACACGCCAGAAAAAGCGTCACGCACCTATGACAATGAGCGCGACGGCTTTGTTATCGCCGGTGGCGGTGGCATGGTAGTGGTTGAAGAGCTGGAACATGCGCTGGCCCGCGGTGCGCATATCTATGCTGAAATCGTTGGCTACGGCGCGACTTCAGACGGCGCAGACATGGTAGCTCCGTCAGGTGAAGGCGCGGTTCGCTGCATGAAGATGGCGATGAACGGCGTTGATACCCCTATCGACTACCTCAACAGCCACGGCACCTCAACGCCAGTGGGTGATGTGAAAGAGCTGGGTGCGATTCGTGAAGTCTTTGGCGACAACACCCCGTACATCTCTGCCACCAAAGCCATGACCGGTCACTCACTGGGTGCGGCAGGCGTTCAGGAAGCGATCTACTCGCTGCTGATGCTGGAACACGGCTTTATTGCCCCAAGCATCAACATCAGCTCACTGGATGCGGCGGCTGAAGGCATGAATATCGTGACTCAGCCAATGGAAAAAGCGCTGACTACCGTGATGTCCAACAGCTTCGGCTTCGGTGGCACCAACGCCACCCTGACCATGCGTAAATATCAGGCATAATTGCTAAGCAATTTGACATAAGGCCGCCTTGCGGCCTTTTTTTTTGCCTGCTATTTCTTAACTACGTTCCATTGTTGAAAAGTGATGGGTTTTTATTTATAAAACGCCGTCTGATAATTTCAAAGGCCGTTCTGGCCAGAAAATAAAAAGCGATAATCTTAATCAAAGGAGCTGATATGCTTAAAAAATGGGTGCTTGCCGCGGGGTTAGTTATAAATTTAACCGGGTGTTCTGTTGCGACCTATAGTCATAAACTTCAGGATGTGGAAACCGGCGACCGCGTTGGAATCACCTTCGATAACCGAAATCTGGATTACATTCGCGTTTATCCTGAAACTAAAACCTGTATCAATCTGGATGCCAAAGACAACGGGTACACCAACAATGCCATTGGTTTTCAGACGCAATTAAATAATAAGCTGATGGGCTTCCCTGAAATTCCGGAGACGCCAGAACTCCGTCGTGAGTTTTGGGTAAGCGCAAAAGATAATATAGCCATTCGCATGATCCAACCCAATGGCGCGTATGATACCGTCTCATTTCGGCCTAAAGTCGGTTCGTTTTATTACGTGACCGGGCTTTTCACGAGTCAGTATACGCCGCGCAGCCTCTCGGTGGTTGAGGTCTATAAAACGGATAAAGGATATTACGATCGCAAGCCGGTAGAGGATCTCAAACTGAAGAACTGTGAAGACGGCTCTTTCCGGTTACAGCATTTTTGATGGGGCAGGAGAGCCTCGCTGTCAGCAGCGAGGCCCGCAGGCAACTGGCTTCAGGTAATCTGCTTGCCGATGAAACGCTTGTCATACCATGCATCCAGGGTTTCCAGCATTTTTGCCGCTTCCTGGGCGGTAAAGCCGTAATAGCGCGTGCTTTTCGAAACATTGATTACCAGCATCGGTACTTCAGCTCGCGTATGCAAAAAATCAAAGTGGTAATCCACCTCGTTGTTTTCAAATAAATAGCCAACAATATTGCCTGCCGGACGTTTCATCACGATATGTTTATTATCAGAGGCGTTGTTGTTTGCCCACGCTAAAAAGTCACGTATAGGTTTGGTTTGTGCCGCATAGTTATCGCGGGTGAAACCGAGGTAACTTACGTCGTCGTTGTGATTGATATGTTTTGACAGCGCAATTTTATTGTTGTCATCCGATATCTTAATGTCGAAATCCATCTTTTCCGCGCAGTCGGTGAATTTGGGTTTGTAGTTGCAGGCGGAAAGATTGCCAACGGTATACATTTCATAAAAACGGCCATTGGCATACTTATCAAACGTATCAAAAGCGGTGCAGGCGGATAATGTTGCTGCGCAAAGTAAAATTGCCGGAATAAAACAGGGCTTCAAGATATTCATCTCCGTTGAATTAAAACGGGATAATACAGCATCTCATTTCGCAGGAGAAGAATGGGAGGCGGAACGAATAGCGTAAAAAAATAAACGAGGCACAGACCTGAATAGAGCGGCAGGTTGGTTCTTCGCTATATTCCATTCAGACTGACCAAAACGGCGCGCGTCACTCCGGCGAAATGCGCGCTTAATTATCCCTGAATAACCTCGCCAGCTTTGTGCATCCCGCCACGATCTCATCCGGCGTCAGCGCCGCATAGCCCAGTATCCAGCCTTGCTGACGCGCCGGTCCGGCATAAAGCGGGCTAAGACGCGGCAGCAACAGGCCGATCTGCGCGGCCCGGGCGGTTAACTGCGCCTCATTCTGCGCTAACTTCACCGTTAGCTGTAATCCGCCGCCGCTGTCGATCGGGGTGACCCACGGTGTCAGCCGCTGGTTAATCTGCTCGATCAACTGCTCACGCCGGCTGCGATAGAGTTGACGCATCAGCCGCAAATGGCTGGCGAAATGGCCCTGTTGCAGAAAAGCCGCAGTAACGGCCTGTGGCAGCAGGGCGCTGTGACCATCCAGCACGCTGCGTGCCTGGCCCAGCGGTGCCACCAGCGCCGGCGGTACCACCATCCACGCCAGCCGCAGCGAGGGAAACAGTGATTTGGAGAAGGTGCCCAGCGTGATCACCCGCTGATGGCGATCCAGTCCCTGCAGCGCAGGAATCGGACGTTCGTCGTAGTGAAATTCGCTGTCGTAATCGTCTTCGATCAGCCAGCTCTGGTTGCGCTGTGCCCAGTCCAGCCATGCCAGACGCCGCGGAAGGCTCAGCGTGATGCCGGTTGGATAATGATGCGATGGCGTCAGATACATGAGCTTTGCACTGCCGCTGGCGGGTAGGGCTCCTTCGGCATCGACCGCAATCCCGCGCAGCTGGGCGCCTGCAGCCAGAAAGGCATTGCGCGCACCGGGATAGCCCGGCTCCTCCATCCACACCTCATCACCAGGATCGACCAACATCATGGCAAGTAACTGCAGCGCCTGTTGTGAACTGGTCAGAATGATCACCTGTTCCGGCTGGCATGTCAGGCCTCGGGAGAGCGCCAGGTAATCTGCGATAGCGCTGCGTAACGGCAGATAGCCACAGGGATCGCCATATCCCATCGCGGCGCTGCCCAGTGAACGCTGCACGTTACTGCTCAGGCGTCGCCAGGTCTCATGAGGAAAAGCGCGTAACTCCGGTGAGCCGGCAGCAAACGCGTGCGGAAACGGCGGGTCCTGGCAGCCACCGGTAGCCAGCACCTGCTGACCGCGAGCCGAAAAATGTGCCGGCTGATGAATCGCAGACGGCGCTGACGGCGCGGGCATAGTAATCGCCACGAAGCTGCCGCGCCCGGTTTCACGCCGCAGATAGCCTTCACTCTCCAGCTGACCGTAAGCCGCCTCTACCGTAACGCGCGACAGGTTGAGATCGCGGGCCAGCTGGCGGGTTGAGGGCAACTGCTGGCCAGCGTGCAGATGATGACGGCTAATCGCCAGCCGCAGGGTGGTACACAGCCGTTCGCGCAGGCCGCCGGTGGCCTGATGCTGAAAAAGTTGCAACAGCGGTGAGTGCATAAGGGTCTTATCCGGTAAGCAAAATCGGTCTCAGAGAGCAGTCCACTTTGCCGTAAACTGCGGGCACACCACAACAGGAGAATCATAATGTCATCGGTATTACGTATTCCCGCCGCCACGCCGCAGCAGAGCCTCGATTATTTACAGGCAAAACTCGCTTATTACACCGATGCCTGGGATCTGGCGGAAGATCTGGCGCAGCGCCAGCCTGAGATAGTGGTGATTGATGCGCGCGCCACCGCGGTCTACCGCGCGGGTCATATCTGCGGGGCGATCAGTTTTCCCCATCGTGAAATGGATGCGGTCAGCACCGCGCAGCTTGATCGCAGCAAAGTCTATGTTACCTACTGTGACGGGATTGGCTGTAATGGTTCGACTAAAGCGGCGTGGAAACTGGCTGCGCTGGGCTTTCAGGTAAAAGAACTGATTGGCGGGCTGGATTTCTGGAAACGCGACGGCCATCCGCTGAGCTGGGGAGATGCGCCGGGCGAGTGGCCAGTGGCCGCGCCCGACGCCGCCTGCGGCTGTTAACTCACAGTACCAGCCAGAAGATAAACAGCACCAGCAGTACCACGGCTATCCCCAGCATCGGGCGTTTTGCCAGCGGCTGCAGCGGTTGCGGCAGTGAGGTAACAAACGGCGACCAGATTGGCTGCGGCTTGATCTCGCTGGCGGCCAGCGGCTGTTCGTGGATCTTTTCGGCGCGACGGCTGAACAGGAAGTTCAGCAGATCCTGGGTCTGAGTCACGGTCAGTACCGTTTGCGGTGTCGCCTGGAAACGCTGCTGGCTGTAATCCTCCAGCAGGCGCTGCTCATGTTGATCAAGCGGCTGCTTCAGCGACGCTTCCAGCAGTTGCAGCGTCGGCGCGCTGTGCTGACTCAGGGTCTGGCGCACCTGTAGATACTGCGTCAGCAGCGGGAAATGACGCGACGGGATCGGATCGCCGCTGGTCAGGTTCACCAGCTTCAGCGCTGCGGTCCAGAGTTTACCGGTCGATTCGCCGGTGGCGGCGGCGAGGCGCACCACCTGCTGATTCAGGGTCTGATGCTCGGCGGGTAACAGGCTGCGATCGCTGACGCGGGTCTGCTGCGGCTGTGGAATCGCCATCTGACCGTTCTGCAGCATGGTCAGGACCTGACGCAGCTGATCCTGGCTGAGCGCGCTCAGTACCGTCTGACCAAATTGCTGACGAATGAAATCGCTGACTGCCTGGCGATTATTGCCTTTCGGCAACAGATCGGTGAGCTGCGTCATCAGCTGACGGGTTGCATGACCGGTCTGCGCCTGGGTCAGGCGGGCATTCAGGTACTGCTCTGCCGCCGGAAAATGGCGCGACTGCAGCTCCGCTTCACTCTTAACGCCCACTTCATGACGCACGCCAGCCCACAGCTCAGGCGCTTTCAGATTACTGAGCGAAAGAATGCGCACGATCAGACGTTCTAACGTGGTGCGCTGGGCAGGGGAGAGTGGCTGCTCACCCGCCACCGAACCGGGACGCGTCGCGCCGGTTTGCGGATTGACAGATGAACGATCGCCGACCGGCACACCGGGGCCGCTGAGAGGTTGCATGGCGGATTCCTTGGGGAAAACAGAACAGCGTGGGGTGCGCCGGAAAATGAATGCGCCATGATAGCAAAAGCCCCCGGGAAATCCCACGGGGGCGCACGCGTTTCGGCGGGAGATTTACTCTTCTGCCAGCTTCAGACGATGACGACGCCAGCGTTTCCAGATTGGCGGCACAACCAGCACGGCAATCGCCAGCACCAGCAGCACTTTGCAAATCAGGCTTTCCCACAGGATGACCATATTTCCGTTGCTGATCGACAGCGCACGACGCAGGTTCTGCTCCAGCATTTCACCCAGCACAAAGCCCAGAATTAACGGCGACATCGGAAAATCCATCTTACGCAGGATATAACCGAAGATCCCCAGCCCGACCATCAGCAGCAGATCGAAGGTGGTGCTGTGTACCGCGTAAACGCCAACCGCTGAGATGGCGGCGATGGCCGGCACCAGGAACCACAGCGGAATGGTCAGCATACGGGCGAAAACGTTGATCATCGGGATGTTCATGACCAGCAGCATCACGTTGCCGATTAACAGCGCGGCAATCAGTCCCCAGACAATATCCGGCTGCTCAACAAACATCGCCGGTCCCGGCGTGATGTTATACAGCGTTAACGCGCCGACCATCACCGCGGTCGTGCCCGAGCCAGGGATCCCCAGCGTCAGCATCGGGATAAAGGAGCCACAGGCGGAGGCGTTGTTTGCTGCTTCCGGCGCGGCCACACCGCGAATATCACCTTTACCAAACTGATCGCTGCCGCTGATCTTCTTCTCGGTCATATAGGCGATGGCGCTGGCAATGGTTGCACCGGCACCCGGCAGTACCCCGACGAAGAAACCGATGAAAGAGGAACGCAGCGTGGCGCCGGTGACCATTGCCGCTTCTTTCATATTGAACATCATGCGACCGCTGGCCCGTACCGCTTTCTGTCCGCCGCTGGTCGACTCCAGCATCAGCAGAATTTCGCTGACCGAGAACAGGCCAATCACCACCACCACAAACTGAATACCGTCGGAGAGATGAACGCTGTCAAAGGTAAAGCGGTAGACGCCGGTATTGGCATCGACGCCCACCGTGGCCATTCCCAGCCCAATCAGCGCGGCGAGGAACGATTTCAGCGGGTTATGGCTCATCATGCTGCCAAGACAGGCGATGGCGAATACCATCAGGGCAAAATATTCCGCCGGACCAAACGCCAGCGACCAGCTTGCCAGCAGCGGAGCGAACAGAATAATGCCGATAATGGCGATGGTGGAACCGATAAAGGAGCTGACCGCCGAAATCGACAGGGCAACGCCCGCCTTGCCCTGTTGCGCCATCGGATAGCCATCCAGCGCGGTCATGATCGCACCGGCATCCCCCGGTACGTTAAGCAGAATAGACGAGATACGTCCGCCATATTCACAACCGATATAGACCGTGGCCAGCAGAATCAGCGCCGATTCCGCCGGTAAGTGCAGCGCAAAAGCCAGCGGCATCAGAATCGCCACGCCGTTAATCGGGCCAAGACCCGGCAGCAGGCCGACAATGGTGCCGATAAAGCAGCCAATCAGGGCGATCAGCAGGTTCTCTGGCGTCATGGCGACGGCAAAGCCCTGCATTAAAAAGGACCAGGTATCCATGATGCTCTCCTTAACTCAGCCAGCTGCCGACCGGAAGGGTCACTTCCAGCAGGCGATCAAAGGCATAAAACAGCGCACTGCCCATCACTATCCCGGCCAGCGCCGCTGCCCACCAGCGCGCGCCAAACAGCAGACCGATGCCGAAAGTCAGCAGGGTGGTACAGATAGCAAATCCCAGCGTTTCAAACAGCCAGCCATAGAGCATCATCATCAGTGCCAGCGCCACCAGCCGTTTCAGCGTACTGGCGGGCGGCCAGTGAATGGTGTCGGGTTTGCGAAACAGCATCAGCAGGGCACAGATCGCCATCAGGCCGAGGATCGCCATCGGGAAGGGCCGTGGCCCCACCGGTTCATAGCTGTATTCGCTCTGGATTTGCCAGGCTACCACCATGCCGCCGAGGCACAGCGCCAGCCACAGGCCTGCAAAAATACGATCGCTCATCGCATGCTCCTGTTATTTGGCCAGGCCAAATGATTTCGCCTGCTCACGGTAATCCGACACCTGCTTTTTCACGTAGCTGTCGAGCTCCTGGCCAAACATATTGAATTCGAACAGGCCGCGCATATCACGCTGCTTTTTAAATTCCGGGGTATCCACCATTTTTTTGAACGCCTGCTCCCACCACTGATAATCGGCGTCGCTGACTTTCGGGCCGAGGTAGTAACCGCGGATGACCGGCCAGACGATGTTGAAACCTTGCTCTTTGGCGGTAGGCACCTGCGCCAGCTGGCCCGGCAGACGCTGCTCGGACATCACCGCCAGCACCCGCATTTTGCCGCTCTGCAGATGCGGTACCATTTCACTCATGTCGCCGGAGACCACCTGAATATGATTGCCGAGCAGTGCAGTCACCGGCTCACCGCCGCCTTCAAAGGCGACATAGCGCATCTTGCGTGGATCGATACCCGCTTCGCGCGCCAGCAGGGCGGTTTTCATCCAGTCCTGGCTGCCGATAGACGCGCCGGCACCAACGACTACTTTGGTCGGGTCCTCTTTCATTGCCACCATCAGTTCACCCAGGGTTTTCCACGGCGCATCGTCACGCACCGCCACCATGCCGTAGTCGGTTCCTACAGCTGCCAGCCACTTCACATCGTCCACCGAGTAGCGGCCAAATTTGCCCTGCGACAGGTTCAGCAGCGAGCCGCCCGAGAAGGCGACTACCGTGCCAGCTTCAGCCGGGCGTTGGGCAATAATCGCGTTGTAGGCAACCGCGCCGACGCCGCCGGGCATGTAGGTGACGCGCATCGGCGTCTCAATCTGTTTGGTTTCCTGTAGCGAAACCTGCAACAGCTTACAGGTGAGGTCAAAACCGCCACCCGGTTTGGCCGGTGCAATACATTCAGTGCGGCCTGGACCCTCGGCGGCGATTGCAGCAGGCACCATCAGCGCCAGCAAGGCGGTGGTCAGGGCGGTATGGATTATTTTTTTCATCGGAGGCTCCATTCATTCTTCCAGAGTGTGATTGCTGCCGAACTATTGGCGTTACCGAATTGTTAAAACAATTACCTTTCATTTACCTTTCACTGCCCGGATTTAATGACAGGATGTGATATGCGTCTCTTACTGGTGGAAGATACGGCTGACCTGGCGCGCTGGCTGCAGAAAGCGCTGACGCAAAAAGGCTTTGCCGTTGACTGGGTAGCTGATGGCGTTGCCGCCGATCACGCCCTGCAATGTGAAGCCTATGCGCTGGTGGTGCTGGATGTCTCGCTGCCGCGCATTGATGGGCTGGAAGTGCTGACGCGGTTGCGGCGGCGCGGACAGAGCGTGCCCGTTTTGCTGCTGACGGCGCGCAGTGCGCTGGACGATAGGGTGCGCGGCCTGAACCTCGGGGCGGATGACTACCTGACCAAGCCTTTCGAACTGGATGAACTGGAAGCGCGACTGCGTGCGCTGCTGCGGCGCAGCCAGAGCCAGGCCGCGCAAACGCAGTCGCTGGGCCAGCTGGTGCTGGATGGCGAAGGCTATTTCCTGCTGTGTGACCGGCCGCTGGCGCTGACGCCGCGTGAATCGAGCATTCTGACGACGCTGATGCAGCGCCACGGCCGGCCGGTTTCCCGTCAGCATCTGTATGAACAGACTTTTAGCCTGGCGGATGAGGCCAGCCCGGAGAGCATTGAGCTCTATGTCCATCGGGTGCGGAAAAAACTGGCGGGCAGCGATGTCGCCATCGTGACGCTACGCGGACTCGGCTACAGCCTGGAAACGCTGCCGTGCGGCTGATCCATTCGCTACGCGGCGAACTGCTCGCCTGGCTGGGTCTGCCGCTGCTGCTGCTGTGGGCGCTGTCAGTTTATACCCATTATCAGAGCGGGCTGGCGGCCGCCAATCAGGCTTACGATCGCTCGCTACTGGCCTCGGCGCGCACCGTGGCAGAACGGCTGGTGGTGCGCCAGCATCATCTGGAGGTGGATGTCCCCTGGGTGGTGCTCGACAGTTTCGAACGTAACATGAATGATCAGCTGTTTTATCAGGTGATCTCCCCGCAGGGAAAGACGCTGTCCGGTTATGACGATCTGCCGCCGATCCCGCCCGCCAGTAAAATGTCGACCGCTTATCCGGCGCTGGTGCACTTTTATGATGGACGCTATCACCAGCACCGCATTCGGGTCGCGGCGCTGTGGCAGCCGGTGAGCGAGGCGGGCGTTGACGGCATGGCGCTGGTGCTGGTGGCGGAAACCGTCAACTCCCGGCAGGAGTTTGCCCGCGGGCTGATGCGTACCGCGCTGATCAGCCAGAGCGGGCTGGTGCTGATGACGCTGCTGCTGGCCAGCCTGATGCTGCGCCGGGTGTTACGCCCGCTGCGGCGGCTGTCACGGATTGTCTTGCAGCGCGACGGCGGAGAATTAACCCCGTTGCCCTCGCTGCCGTGGTCAGAACTGCAACCGCTGATCATCGCCTTTAACCGCTATCTGGAGCGTCTGCGCGGCCTGCTGGCGCGTCAGGATCGCTTCAGCGCAGATGCCGCCCATCAGTTGCGCACGCCGCTCACCATCCTCAAAACCCAGGTGAGCGTGGCGCTCAGCAGTGAACGGCCCGAGCAGTGGCAGGAGAGCCTGCTGGGTATGCGTCATACGCTGGATGAGACCATCTTACTCACCGATCGGCTGCTGCAGCTGGCGCGTATCAAGGCGCGTCACGGTGAAGATAAGCCGATGATGCGGGTCGATCTGGCGGTCATCGTGCGTGAAGCCTGCCTCAGTCGCTACACGGCGGCGCGCACCCGGCAAATCGATCTCGGCTATGAGGGCGAGGAGAGCAGTCAGGTGATCGGGGATGGTGTGCTGCTCGGCGAGCTGTGCGCCAACCTGCTGGACAACGCGATTAAATATACTCCGCATCAGGGTATCGTTACCGCGCGGGTGGTAGCGGGAAAACTGGAGATTGAGGACAGCGGACCGGGCATTGACGGAGCAGAGCAGTTGAAAGCGCTTCAGCCCTTTCAGCGGCTGGATAATGTCGGAATGCAGCCCGGTGCCGGAATCGGGCTGGCGCTGGTACAGGATATCTGTGCCTGGCATGGTGCCAGTATGCAGCTGGATCGCAGCCCGCAACTGGGCGGGCTGCGCGTGACGGTGCGGTTTACAACCGACGCAGGCTGACGGGCTTAGGCCGGGTCAGCGGGGTGCGCAGCCACTGGGCCAGCATCACCCCGAACAGCGTCAGACCGCCGCCAATCCAGTGATAGCTGTGCAACTGCTCATGCAGAAACATCACCGCGATCAGCGCGGTAAACACCGGGATCAGATTCATAAAGATGCTGGTGGTGCTGGCTCCCAGACGCTGTACGCCGTGGATCCACAAAAACGGCGCGATGATTGAGGCAAACAGACCGGCAAAGGCGACCAGCGGCAGATTGTGCCGGTTCAGCGCCACCTCAGGTGCCAGCAGAAAGCCAGGCAACAGCAGTACGACACCGAATAAAATCTGCACATAGAGGCTGTGCCAGATCGGCAGCGGCAGCGCCCAGCGCCGGGTCAGCACGCCATACAGCGCATAGGCGGCGGAGGCGGCCAGCATCAGCAATTCACCTTTGCCCAGGCCCTGATGCAGCAACTGCATCACATTACCTTCACTCACCAGCCACACCAGGCCAATGAACGAGATAATGCTGCCGAGCAGGATGCCGAGCGTCGGAGCGATCCGCAGGATCACCACGCTCAGCAGCACCGTGAGCAGCGGGATCAATGCGCCGATAATCCCCATAAACAGCGCGCTGACGCTCTGGGCCGCATAGTAGGCGAGGCTCTGATAGAGCACCATGCCCAGCAGGCCAAGGATCAGCAGCCGCCAGAGATGCGGCCGGATCGCCTGACGCGTCCGCCAGATACCGGGCAACACAAACGGCGTCAGCACCAGCAGCGCCAGCAGCCAGCGATAAAAGGAGATCGCTGCCGGATCGATTGCCGTTGCCGACAGCTTGCTGACAATCGAGTTGATCGACCAGATCAACACCGCGAACAGCGGATACAGGAAAAACATGCTCACTCTCCACAGGCTAAGATGAGGCGCAGTGTACGCTTGTCCGGATTTATCCAGATAGTTAATATCAGACAAAATTAATCGCTCTCCGGACATAATGACCTTACAGATTACCTACCAGCCGCCGCTGGACGCACCGCAGCTGCACTACTTCATGCGTTTCGAACAGGCCAACGCCCATACCGAATATCTGCCGCATACTCATGACTGGGGCCAGCTGATCTTCGTAAAAAGTCATGTGCTGGAGATGCGGGTGGAGGGCGAGCGGTTGCTGACGCCGGCCGATATCCCGGTGTGGATCCCGCCGGGTCACCGGCACAGCAGCTATAACCATCGTCAGGCGCAGTTCCGCACCTTTAATCTCGCGGCCGCGTTATGCAGCGGCCTGCCGCAGCGCGCCTGTCTGTTAATGGTCGATCCAATTGTTCACGCCATCATGGATGAGTTTGCCGGCCAGCAGATTGAGCAGCCGGTCACCGAAGCGCAGTGGCGGTTATGTGAGGTGCTGCGCGATCGCCTGCCGCTGGCGCAGGTGCAGGAGAGCTATCTGCCGACCTCAACCGATAAATTCCTGGCGCCGGTGCTGCACGCGCTGGAGGCTAATCCGGGCGATAACACCACGCTGGCAGGCTGGGCCGCGCGGGTTTTTACCACCGAGCGGACGCTGGCGCGGCGCTGTCAGCGGCAGCTGCATATGACCTTTGGCGAATGGCGACAGCGGCTGCGTTTTCTGCGCGCCATTGTGCTGCTGGAGCAGGGCGCCAGCGTGCAGAGCATCGCCCATGATCTCGGCTACAGCTCCGCATCGGCGCTGATTGTGATGTTCCAGCAGCAGGCCGGCACCACGCCGGAGCGTTACCGCGCGCGGTTAGGCTAACGCGTCGCTTTGTGCCAGAATAATGGCCTTTATTGCAACAGACAGGAAAGCCGTGGTGAAGATTCTCGTCGATGAAAATATGCCGTATGCCCGTGAGTTGTTCAGCCGTACCGGAACAGTAGTGGCGGTACCGGGTCGTCCATTGCCGGCGGCGGAGCTGGCCGATGCCGAGGGTCTGATGGTGCGGTCGGTGACCCAGGTGAATGAAGCGCTGCTGGCCGGTAAGCCGGTGAAGTTTGTCGGCACCGCCACCGCTGGCACCGACCACGTCGACGAAAACTGGCTGCAGCAGGCGGGCATTGCCTTTTCAGCCGCGCCGGGCTGCAACGCCATCGCGGTGGTGGAGTATGTCTTCTCCTCGTTGCTGCTGCTGGCGGAACGTGACGGTTTCCAGCTGCGTGACCGCACCGTCGGCATCGTCGGTGTCGGCAACGTCGGCGGACGGCTGCAAAAACGGCTGGCGGCGTGGGGCGTTAAAACCCTGCTGTGCGATCCGCCGCGTGCCGACCGCGGCGACGAAGGCGAATTTCACTCGCTGGAGACGCTGGTTGAGCAGGCGGATATTCTGACCTTCCATACGCCGCTGTTCAAATCGGGGCCGTACAAAAGCTGGCATCTGGCGGATGCGGCGTTACTGATGGCGCTGAAGCCCAACACCATTCTGATCAACGCCTGTCGCGGCCCGGTGGTCGATAACGCCGCGCTGCTGGAAGTGCTGAAGATGCGTACCGACCTCAGCGTGGTGCTGGACGTCTGGGAGCCGGAGCCGGATCTGTCGCTGGCGCTGCTCGATAAGGTGGATATCGCTACGGCGCACATTGCAGGCTATACCCTCGAAGGCAAAGCGCGCGGCACCACCCAGGTATTTGAAGCCTGGTGCGACTTTATTGGTCAGCCCCAGCAGGTGCCGCTCAGCAGCCTGCTGCCGGTGCCGGAATTCAGCGACATCACCCTGAATGGCCCGCTGGATCAGGCAACGCTGAAACGGCTGGTGCATCTGGTGTATGATGTGCGCCGCGATGATGCGCCCCTGCGAAAAGTGGCGGCTCAGCCTGGCGAATTTGATCGCCTGCGTAAGCAGTATCAGGAGCGCCGCGAATGGTCCTCGCTGCAGGTCTGCTGCGATGACGCCGCAACCGCTGAGATGCTGACCCAACTGGGTTTTAACGCAATCATCTCCCCGGAATAGCGGGCGCCGCAGGTCAGGCGCCCTGGCGCAGTTTCCGCTCTGAATTAATCAGGGAACGGAAGGCACGCGCTGCTGGCATGTCTGCATGACGGCGGGTTCTGGGGGGATATACCCAATGGATTTCGGGTTGCATTGAGGCGGCAAGAGAACGAATCCCGATGAGCTTACTCAGGTAAGTGATTCGGGTGAGTGAACGCAGCCAACAAAGATGCAACGTGAAAGACGACGGGGATAAATCCGAATCCCTGGGCGGTGAGATCACCGCCTTCTGTTTTTATGTCATTGTCTGGAGTAAACCAACATGTCTGACGGCTGGAATATTGCGCTACTGGGCGCGACAGGCGCAGTAGGGAACGCTGTACTGGAATTGCTGGCGGAACGCCAGTTCCCGGTTGGTGAATTGTATCTGCTGGCCAGCGAAAACAGCGCCGGTGAGATTAAACGTTTTGAAGGCCGCTCGGTGCGGGTCGAAAACGCGGCGGAATTTGACTGGTCGCAGGCGCAGCTGGCCTTTTTCGTAGCCGGTCGCGATGCCTCGGCCCGTTTTGCTGATGACGCCGCGAACGCCGGTTGCTTAGTGATCGACAGCAGCGAGCTGTTTGCACTGGAACCTGACGTGCCGCTGGTGGTGCCCGATGTGAATCCGCAGGTGCTGGCCGACTACCGCAACCGTAACATCATCAGCGTGGCGGATAACCTGGTCAGCCAGTTGCTGACCGCCATCAAACCGTTGATGGATGCGGCTGGCTTAGGCCGGTTACAGGTCACCAATCTGATCTCCGTCTCCAGCTACGGCAAAGTGGCGGTGGATGCGCTGGCCGGTGAGAGTGCCCGGCTGCTGAACGGCATCCCGGCGGATGAACACCACTTTGGTCGCCAGCTGGCGTTTAACCTGATGCCACAGCAGGCTGATGCGGAAGGCAGCGTAGAAAGCGAGCGTCGCCTGGTCGATCAGGTGCGTAAAGTCCTGCAGGATGAAGGTTTACCGATTGCGGTCAGCAGCGTGCAGGCCCCGGTTTTTTACGGCAATGCGCAGATTGTGCACATTGAAAACCTGCGTCCGCTCGCGGCTGAAGAAGCGCGTGCGGAACTGGCGCTGGTGTCAGACATCTCGCTGAGCGAAGAGGATTCGGTCCCGACACCGGTCACCGATGCCTCCGGCAACGGCGCGCTGAGCATCGGCGGCGTGCGAAACGATTACGGCATCCCGGAGCTGCTGCAGTTCTGGTCAGTGGCCGACAATATCCGCTTTGGCGGCGCGTTGATGGCGGTGAAAACGGCTGAGAAACTGGTTCAGGAGTACCTGTAACCATGTCCGACGGTCAGACGCAAAAACTGGCGCTCGGCATCGAGTATGACGGCAGCCGCTATTACGGCTGGCAGCGTCAGCAGGAAGTGCGCAGCGTGCAGGAGAAGCTGGAGCGCGCGCTGTCAAAAGTAGCCGATCATCCGGTCAGCGTGTTTTGTGCCGGACGCACCGATGCGGGCGTCCACGGCACCGGACAGGTGGTGCATTTTGAAACCACTTCGCAGCGGGCGGATGGGGCCTGGACACTCGGCGTGAACGCCAATCTGCCGGCAGATATCGCGGTACGCTGGGTGAAAGCGGTGCCGGATGAATTTCATGCCCGTTTCAGCGCCACCGCCCGACGCTATCGCTATCTGATCTACAATCAGCGGCTGCGTCCGGCAGTACTGGCGCAGGGCGTGACCCATTTTTATCATCCGCTGGATGCTGAAAAGATGCATCGCGCCGGGCAGTGCCTGTTGGGGGAGAATGATTTCACCTCGTTTCGCGCCGTGCAGTGTCAGTCGCGTACCCCGTGGCGCAACGTGATTCACCTGAATGTGACGCGTCAGGGGCCGTACGTGATTGTTGATATTAAAGCCAACGCCTTTGTGCATCACATGGTGCGCAATATCGTTGGTAGCCTGATGGAGATAGGCTGCGGCAATCAGCCGGAGTCATGGATGGCAACGCTGCTGGCGGCGAAGGATCGGACATTAGCCGCAGCCACAGCCCGGGCAGAAGGGTTGTACCTGGTGGCGGTGGATTACCCATCCCACTTTGCGTTACCACAGCCGTCGATGGGACCGTTGTTCCTCGCGGATTAATTCACTTTAGGGCTTAAAAGGGCGCGTTATGGAGTTTATCCATTTTCTGGTTGATTTTATTTTGCACATTGATGTGCATCTTGCCGAACTGGTTGCGCAGTACGGTATCTGGATTTACGCTATTTTGTTCCTGATTTTGTTCTGCGAAACCGGTTTAGTGGTGACGCCCTTCCTGCCCGGTGATTCGCTGTTGTTTGTCGCGGGCGCACTGGCGGCGCTGCCTGGCAACGATCTCAATGTGCATCTGATGGTGGCGCTGTTAGTGGTGGCGGCGATCCTGGGTGATGCGGTCAACTATACTATCGGCCGTCTGTTCGGCGAGCGGTTGTTCAGCAACCCGAACTCAAAAATTTTCCGTCGCAGCTATCTGGATAAAACCCATGCGTTTTATGCCCGTCACGGCGGTAAAACCATTATTCTGGCGCGCTTTGTGCCGATTGTTCGTACCTTTGCGCCGTTTGTTGCCGGTATGGGCCACATGTCCTATCGTCACTTTGCGCTGTTCAACGTCACCGGCGCGCTGGCCTGGGTCCTGCTGTTCTCCTATGCCGGTTACCTGTTTGGCGATCTGCCGGTGGTACAGGAAAACCTGAAGCTGCTGATCGTCGGCATTATTCTGGTCTCGGTATTGCCGGGCGTGATTGAAGTCTGGCGTCATCGCCGCCAGGCAAAGCAGCAGAAGCAGCCCTGAACGGCAGCTTCGCTCAGGGGTAAGACCAGATTTTTATCCACAGTCTGAACGGGTTGTGGTTTAATGAGCGACATTTACCGTCTGCTGAAGCGGTTTTCAGCAGTATCAAGACGACTGGACCAGGTCAGTTTTAAACAGAAAGGTCATCAATGAGCTGGATTGAACGCATTCTTAATAAAAGCAACGTTACGCCTGCGCGCCGCGCCAGTATCCCGGAAGGGGTCTGGACCAAGTGCGACAGCTGTGGCCAGGTTCTCTACCGTGCCGAGCTGGAGCGTAATCTTGAAGTCTGTCCGAAGTGTGACCATCACATGCGTATGCACGCCCGTGAGCGCCTCGGCAGCTTCCTCGATCAGGGCACCCTGGTTGAACTCGGCAGTGAACTGGAACCCAAAGATCTGCTGAAGTTCCGCGACTCGAAAAAGTACAAAGATCGTCTGATTGCTGCGCAAAAAGCGACTGACGAGAAAGATGCGCTGATCGTGATGAAAGGCCAGCTGCATGGTATGCCGGTTGTGGCGGCCGCCTTTGAATTTGCCTTTATGGGCGGTTCAATGGGCTCAGTAGTGGGCGCTCGCTTTGTGCGTGCGGTTGAGCAGGCACTGGAAGATAATTGCCCGCTGATCTGTTTCTCCGCCAGTGGCGGGGCGCGTATGCAGGAAGCGCTGATGTCGCTGATGCAGATGGCGAAAACCAGCGCCGCGCTGGCTAAAATGCAGGAGCGCGGTCTGCCTTATATTTCGGTACTGACCGACCCGACCATGGGCGGCGTGTCAGCCAGTTTCGCCATGCTGGGCGATCTCAACGTGGCGGAACCGAAAGCGCTGATCGGCTTTGCCGGTCCTCGCGTAATCGAACAGACCGTGCGTGAAAAACTGCCGCCGGGCTTCCAGCGCAGTGAGTTCCTGATTGAAAAGGGCGCGATTGATATGATCATTCGCCGTCCGGAAATGCGGTACAAACTGGCAAGCCTGCTGGCGAAAATGATGAACCTGCCAGCACCGCTGCACGATGGTGAAGAGTCTGCCCCGGCGACGACTCAACCGGAGAGCAACGAGGCCTGACAGGAGATAGAGAGGCGCGCCCGTCGCGCCTTTTACCAATGCACCGTATACCTCAGCCTCCGTCTGCCGGGTATAAATAAGCAAAACGGGACATATGGACAATCTTCACCTCCCTCAAGCCACGTCGCCTTTGGCCACGTGGCTTTATTATCTTGAGCACCTGCATACTCAGGCCATCGAACTGGGCCTGGATCGTATTCGCCAGGTGGCGCAACGTCTCGACCTGCTGAAACCGGCTCCCTTCGTCTTCACCGTCGCCGGTACCAACGGCAAAGGCACGACCTGTCGCACGCTGGAAACGCTGCTGATGGCGGCTGGCTATCGCGTTGGCGTCTACAGTTCGCCGCATCTGGTGCGTTATACCGAACGGGTACGGGTTCAGGGCCAGGAGCTGAGCGAAGCACAGCACTGCGCCAGTTTCGCCGACATCGAAGCCGGACGCGGTGACATCTCTCTGACCTATTTCGAATTTGGCACCCTGTCAGCGCTGAAGCTGTTTCAACAGGCGCAGCTGGACGTGGTGATCCTGGAAGTGGGTCTCGGCGGACGGCTCGATGCCACCAATATTGTGGATGCGGATGTCGCGGTGGTCACCAGCATCGCGCTCGATCATATCGACTGGCTTGGCCCGGATCGGGAAAGTATTGGTCGTGAGAAAGCGGGCGTTTTCCGGGCCGGTAAACCGGCGGTAGTGGGTGAACCTGATATGCCGCGCAGTATTGCGGCGGTGGCCAGTGAAAAGGGCGTGGCGCTGCTGCAACGCAACCGTGACTGGTCTTACCGTGAGCAGCCGGAAAGCTGGTCGCTGCGTGACGCGCACGGCGAGCTGAACGATCTGCCGCTGCCGCAGGTACCGCTGCCGAATGCAGCGACGGCGCTGGTGGCGCTGCGCGCGTCCGGGCTGCAGGTCAGTGAAGCGCAGATCCGCGCCAGCCTGCCGTTAGCCATGCTGCCGGGTCGCTTTCAGACCCTGAGTGAATCGCCACGGGTGATTCTGGACGTGGCGCATAATCCGCACGCGGCGACCTATCTGGCGTCACGCCTGGCGACGCTGCCAAAAACCGGCAAGGTTCATGCGGTGGTGGGTATGCTGCATGACAAAGATATTGCCGGCACGCTGGCGGCGCTGTCACCGGCGGTGGATCGCTGGTACTGCGCGCCGCTCGACGGGCCTCGCGGGGCCACCGCGGCGCAGCTGCTGGAATGGCTGCCGCAGGGCGAGGCATTCAGCACGGTAGAACAGGCCTGGCAGCAGGCGCGCCAGCAGGCGCAGCCGCAGGACATTGTGCTGGTGTGTGGTTCGTTCCACACCGTGGCACAGGTCATGGAATCGATTGAAACGGAGAAAGGGCGTGGCAAGTAAGTTTCAGAACCGTTTAGTCGGCACCGTTATTCTGGTCGCCGTCGGCGTGATTGTATTGCCGGGGCTGCTGGACGGGCAGAAGAAGCACTATAAAGAGGAGTTCGCTGCCATTCCGCTGGTACCGAAACCGGACGATCAGCAGGACAGCGAGATGGTGCCGCCGGTGACCCAGACGCTGCCCGCGCAGCCGCCGGAAGGTGCCGGTAATGCGGTCAGCAGCAGCAATGGCAAAACCAGCGCACCGGCTGATCAGGGACGGACCAGACCGGCAGAAGAGAGCGAGCCCGCCGTGGTCACGCCACCGCCGGTCCATCAGTCAACGCCAGTGCAGGTGAAACCCAAACCGGTCGAACAGCCAAAACCGAAGCCGGTTGAGCAACCGAAACCAAAACCGGTCGAACAGCCAAAACCGAAACCGGTTGAGCAACCCAAACCGGTAGAGCAGCCGAAGCAGACTGAGCAGCCGAAAGCCGCGGAACCCGTCGCGCCTGCGGGTCAGGCCTATGTGGTTCAGCTGGGCGCACTGAAAAATGCCAGCAAAGTGAATGAGATTGTCGCGCAGCTGCGGCTGTCGGGTTATCGCGCCTTTACCGTGCCGTCAACGCCGGTACAGGGACAGATCACCCGCATTTACGTCGGACCGGACGCCTCAAAAGCTAAAATGCAGAGTGCAGTCGGCGAGCTGAAAGGCATCTCCGGACTGGGCGGTGTGGTGAAGCCATACAGCGCGCGCTAACCCTGGCGATTGGCGCTGCCGATAACAGTAACAGGCAGCGCCTTTAGCGCCATAGCACAGGCGGCTAACGTGGCGAAACGGGTAAAAAAATGATGATTTTCAACGGGCTGACCGTCAGGGAATCAACCAGGCGACGAAGGTTTTTTTCATCGCCTTTTTTATGGATGCAGAACAGGAAAACCGCTACGCAAACGTTTTCTTTTTCTGTTAGAATGCGCCCCGAACTGGATGCAGGGGTGCAATGGCACTGGCGCTGGAAGAGTTCATGATCTGGATTGATTACGTCATTATTGCGGTAGTTGGTTTTTCGGCTCTGGTCAGCCTGATCCGTGGGTTTGTCCGGGAAGCCTTATCTCTTGTTACCTGGGGATGCGCGTTTTTTGTCGCCAGTCATTACTACGCCTACCTTGCAGTCTGGTTTACAGGGTTTGACGACGAACTGGTTCGTAACGGTATCGCCATTGGGGTGTTGTTTGTCGCCACCCTGATTGTCGGTGCGATTGTGAATTACGTGATCGGCTCGCTGGTGGAAAAAACCGGCCTGTCGGGAACCGACCGGGTGTTGGGCGTCTGTTTCGGGGCGTTGCGTGGTGTGCTGATAGTAGCCGCTTTGCTGTTCTTCCTCGATACTTTCACCGGCTTTTCAAAAAGTCCGGACTGGCAACAGTCTCAACTCATTCCCGAGTTCAGTTATATAATCAGGTGGTTTTTCGATTACCTGAAAAGCACGTCGAGTTTTTTACCCCGGTGATGCGACCGGGAGTGCGGCTTAATGAGGAAATGACAACATGTGCGGTATTGTCGGTATCACCGGTTTCATGCCGGTCAACCAGTCGATCTATGACGCGTTAACGGTGCTCCAGCACCGCGGGCAGGATGCCGCAGGCATTTGTACTATCGATGCGCTGAAGTGCTTCCGTCTGCGTAAGGCCAATGGCCTGGTCAGCGACGTTTTCGAAGCACGCCACATGCAGCGTCTGCAGGGCAACATGGGGATTGGTCACGCGCGTTATCCTACCGCGGGCAGCTCAAGTGCCTCTGAAGCGCAGCCATTCTACGTAAACTCGCCGTACGGTATCACGCTGGCACATAACGGTAATCTGACCAACGCCCACGAACTGCGTAAGCATCTGTTCGAAAAAGGCCGTCGTCATGTGAATACCACCTCAGATTCTGAAATTCTGCTGAATATTTTTGCGCAGGAGCTGGATCGCTTCCAGAACGATCCGCTGGAAGCCGACAATATTTTTGCTGCCGTCGCGGCGGTGCACCAGCAGGTGCGCGGCGCCTATGCGGTGGTGGCGATGATCATCGGCCATGGCATGGTGGCGTTCCGCGATCCGAACGGCATCCGGCCGCTGGTGCTGGGCAAACGCGTAATCGCGGATGGCCGTACCGAATATATGGTCGCCTCGGAGAGCGTGGCGCTGGATACGTTGGGCTTTGAATTTATCCGTGACGTTGCGCCGGGTGAAGCGGTCTACGTCACTGAGCAGGGTCAGCTCTCGACCCGCCAGTGCGCCGAAAACCCGAAAAGCAATCCCTGCCTGTTCGAGTACGTCTACTTTGCCCGTCCCGACTCTTTCCTCGACAAGATTTCGGTCTACAGCGCCCGTGTCCGTATGGGTACCAAGCTGGGTGAGAAGATTGCCCGTGAGTGGGAAGATCTCGATATCGATGTGGTGATCCCGATTCCGGAAACCTCGACCGATATCGCGCTGGAAATTGCGCGCATTCTCGATAAACCCTATCGTCAGGGCTTCGTGAAAAACCGTTACGTTGGTCGTACCTTTATCATGCCGGGCCAGCAGTTGCGCCGCAGCGCTGTGCGCCGCAAGCTGAACGCTAACCGCGCCGAGTTCCGGGATAAAAACGTGTTGCTGGTGGATGACTCCATCGTGCGCGGCACCACCTCTGAGCAGATTATTGAGATGGCGCGTGAAGCCGGTGCGAAGCGGGTTTACCTGGCGTCAGCGGCACCGGAAATTCGTTTCCCGAACGTCTATGGCATTGATATGCCTAGCGCCACCGAGCTGATTGCTCACGGGCGTGAAGTGGAAGAGATTCGCCAGCTGATTAAAGCCGATGCGCTGATTTTCCAGGACCTCGACGATCTGATCGAAGCAGTGCGTGAAGAGAACCCGGATATTACCCAGTTTGAATGTTCGGTGTTTAACGGGGTTTACGTGACCAAAGATGTCGATCAGCAGTATCTGGAGTATCTCGAATCGCTGCGTAATGATGATGCTAAAGCGCTTCAGCGGCAGAATGAAGTTGAGAACCTCGAACTGCACAACGAAGGCTAAGCGCCAGCGTTAAAGCAGAGAGAGCAGGGCGGGAGCAATCCCGCCCTGTTTGTTTTCAGAAATCGCCTGGCCGCGTTATGATGGTGCATCCGGATACAGCAAGGTTGGAATATGAAACGACTCATCATTGGCATCTCTGGCGCCAGCGGGGTGATTTATGGCGTGCGTATGCTGCAGGTTTTGCAGCAGGTCGATGAGGTGGAAACCCATCTGGTGATGAGCCAGGCGGCGCGTCAGACGCTGGGGCTGGAGAGTGATTACTCACTGCGTGACGTGCAGGCGCTGGCCGATGTGGTGCATGACGTGCGCGATATTGCAGCAAGCATCTCATCAGGATCGTTTAAAACCCTGGGAATGGCGATTTTGCCGTGCTCAATGAAGACCCTGTCCGGCATTGTCCACAGCTACAGCGATTCGCTGCTGACCCGTGCGGCTGACGTGGTATTAAAAGAGCGGCGCAGGCTGGTTCTGTGCGTGCGGGAAACACCGCTGCACGTTGGCCACCTGCGCATGATGACCACCGCGGCCGAGCTGGGCGCGATTATCATGCCACCGGTACCGGCGTTTTATCATCGCCCTGAAACCATTGAGCAACTGGTTGATCAAACGGTTAATCGGGTCATCGATCAGTTTGATATCGAATTGCCAGAGGATTTATTCACGCGCTGGCAGGGTGCATAAAGTTCCGCTGGCGCACTTATTTAGTGCATAAGCGCGCCTCGGATCACTCTTCGTGCATTTGATGCACCAAAAGTTAACATCATCGCTTTTTCTCTTTTACTTCACTGTTATATTCCCCTGACAAACTCAGCGTTTTCGGCTGTCCCACGTCACGCTAAGTGCGCGGATAACTTGCAGAACTGGCATGAAACATGCAAATTACTTTGCGCAAACACATCACGAACCACATAACAAAAAGCACTTCACTTGAGGGTAATCTATGAAAAAGCGTGTTCTGGCTCTTTCCCTGATGCTGGGTTTATCCAGTGCTGCCAGCGTATTTGCGGCGGTGCCAGGTTCAATCCGCATCGGTACAGATCCAACCTACCCACCGTTTGAGTCAAAAAACGCGCAAGGGCAGTTAGTGGGCTTTGATATCGACCTCGCTAACGAAATCTGTAAACGCATTCATACCCAATGTACCTACGTTGAGAGCGACTTCGACGCGCTGATCCCTTCGCTGAAAGCGAAGAAGATTGACGCCATCATCTCTTCTCTTTCGATCACAGCAAAACGTCAGGAAGAAATTGCCTTCTCGGAAAAACTCTACGCCGCCAACGCGCGCTTAGTGGCACCGAAAGGTTCAAAAATCGAGCCGACGATTGAGTCGCTGAAAGGCAAAAATATCGGCCTGTTACAGGGGACCACGCAGGAAACCTACGCCAACCAGAACTGGCGGCCAAAAGGCGTCAACGTGACGCCGTATGCCAACCAGGATCTGGTCTATCAGGATCTCAATGCCGGGCGAATTGATGCCGCGTTCCAGGACGAAGTCCAGGCGAGCGAAGGGTTCCTGAAGCAGCCGGTTGGTAAAAACTACGCGTTCGCCGGTCCGGCAGTGAAAGATGACAAAATCTTCGGCGTCGGTACCGGTATGGGGCTGCGTAAAGATGACAGCGAACTGAAAGCCGCCATCGACAAAGCCTTTGCTGAGATGCGTAAAGATGGCACCTACGACAAGATTGCGAAGAAGTATTTCGACTTTAATGTGTACGGCGACTAACCATCCTGTCGCTCTGCCGACTGATTGCTGAGGTGAGCGGACCGGATGCAGGTGCAGCAATTGCCGACAGCGGTCGGCGTTGTTGTCACTGGCATTGACCGGCCTGCTGACATCCGCAACGACCTGGCAGAGCAAAGCTGCCCGCGCACCACTGGCGGGCAGCGTTCCGTTTCCACCGCACGACAGGACCCTTTCGATGCTGTATGGCTATTCTGATGTAATTCTTCGGGGCACGCTGGTGACGCTGGAACTGGCGCTGACCTCAGTGGTACTGGCAGTGCTGCTCGGCCTGATCGGGGCCGGGGCCAAACTGTCCCGTAACCGACTGCTGGCGATGATTTTTGAAGGCTACACCACCCTGATTCGCGGTGTGCCGGACCTCGTTCTTATGCTGCTGATCTTCTACGGTCTGCAGATTGTGCTCAATCAGGTGACCGACGCGCTGGGTGTGGCCCAGTTTGATATCGACCCGATGGTCGCGGGTATCATCACGCTCGGCTTTATCTATGGTGCTTACTTCACTGAAACCTTTCGCGGCGCCTTCATGGCGGTGCCAAAAGGGCAGATCGAAGCGGCAACCGCCTTTGGTTTCACCGGTTCACAGGTGTTCCGCCGCATACTGTTTCCGGCAATGATGCGCTATGCGCTGCCGGGCATTGGCAACAACTGGCAGGTTATCCTCAAGGCGACGGCGCTGGTCTCCCTGCTGGGGCTGGAAGATGTGGTGAAAGCCACTCAGCTGGCCGGTAAAAGTACCTGGCAACCGTTCTACTTCGCGATTGTGGCGGGCGTCATTTATCTGGTCTTCACCACGCTGTCGAACGGCGTGCTGTGGTGGCTCAACCGGCGCTACACGGTCGGCGTGAAGAGGGCGAGTTATGATTGATATCATTCAGGAATACTGGAAATCGCTGCTCTGGACCGACGGTTACCGCTTTACCGGCGTCGCCATTACGCTGTGGCTGCTGATCCTCTCGGTGGTGATCGGCGGAACGCTGGCGATCCTGCTGGCGATTGCGCGGGTTTCGCCGAACCGGTTTATCAGTTTCCCGGTCTGGTTGTTCACCTATGTGTTTCGCGGTACGCCGCTCTACGTGCAGTTGCTGGTGTTCTATTCGGGGATGTATACGCTGGAAATTGTTAAGGGCACCGAACTGCTGAACGCTTTTTTCCGCAGCGGACTGAACTGTACCTTGCTGGCGTTTACCCTGAATACCTGCGCTTACACCACCGAAATTTTTGCCGGTGCGATCCGCTCGGTGCCACACGGTGAAATTGAGGCAGCGCGGGCCTATGGCTTCTCCACCTTTAAACTCTATCGCTGCATTATTCTGCCGTCGGCGCTGCGCACCGCGTTACCCGCTTACAGCAACGAAGTGATTTTAATGCTGCACTCCACTGCGCTGGCGTTTACCGCTACGGTACCGGACTTGCTGAAAATCGCGCGAGATATTAACTCGGCGACCTATCAGCCGTTTACCGCCTTCGGCCTGGCCGCCGTGCTGTACCTGATCATTTCTTACGTGTTAATCAGCCTGTTCCGTGTTGCGGAACGCCGCTGGCTGGCTCATGTAAAACCCTCTTCATCGCATTGAGTAGAACTATGGCTGACAATAAATTAAGCGTCACCGAATTGCATAAACGTTACGGTGAACATGAAGTGCTGAAAGGGGTCTCGTTAACCGCCAACGCGGGCGATGTGATCACTATCATTGGATCGTCCGGTTCGGGGAAAAGTACCTTTTTACGCTGCATCAACTTCCTCGAAAAACCGAGCGAAGGCACCATCGTGGTCAACAATCAGCAGATCAACTTAGTCCGCGACAAAGATGGTCAGCTCAAGGTAGCGAACAAAGAGCAGCTGCGCGCACTGCGTACCAGCCTGACCATGGTGTTCCAGCACTTTAATCTGTGGAGCCACATGACGGTGCTGGAAAACGTTATGGAAGCGCCGATTCAGGTGCTGGGACTGAGTAAAGCGGAAGCGCGTGAACGGGCGATCAAATATCTCGATAAGGTCGGGATTGATGCGCGGGCACAGGCGAAATATCCGGTTCATCTCTCCGGCGGTCAGCAGCAGCGCGTGTCAATTGCCCGCGCGCTGGCAATGGAGCCGGAAGTGCTGCTGTTTGATGAGCCAACTTCAGCGCTGGATCCGGAACTGGTGGGTGAAGTGCTGCGCATTATGCAGAAACTGGCGGAAGAGGGGAAAACCATGGTAGTGGTTACGCACGAAATGGAATTTGCCCGCCACGTCTCCAGCCACGTTATTTTCCTGCATCAGGGCAAGATCGAAGAACAGGGCACGCCAGTGGAGCTGTTTGGCAGCCCGAAGAGTGCTCGTCTGCAGCAGTTCCTGAAAGGCTCGCTGAAGTAACGCTGCGCCCGCGTGTGGCTGATGCGGGCCAGGTCATGAGGTGCGGCTGACGGTAGCGCACAGGCTGCGCGTTATCGTCAGCGTTGACACCGCTTCGCCAGACCGCACCGGCTGACGGTGCTGCACCTGCACGCCGGTGATGATTCGCCGATCGCGTTCGTTAATGCTTCACCACATCCTGCAACGCCTGCTGTAAATCATACCAGCGGAAAGTAAATCCCGACGCCTCCAGCCGTTTCGGTATCACATGCTGTCCACCCAGTACCAGCACGGCGGATTCCCCCATCATCAGTTTGATGGCGCTGGCGGGCGTGCGCATAAAGGCCGGACGGTGCATCACCCGCCCCAGAATGGCGGCAAACTGCTCATTGCGTACCGCGTAAGGCGCGACCATATTGAATGGGCCGCGCAGATCGTTATGATCCAGCAGCCAGATAATCGCGCTGAGCATATCGTCAAGATGGATCCACGGCATATATTGCTTGCCGCTGCCGATCGGCCCGCCGATTCCCAGCTTAAACGGCAGTTTCATTTTGCTGAGCGCACCGCCCTCGGCAGCCAGCACCACGCCGGTACGCAACAGGCAGACGCGGGTGCGATCGCTTTCGGCCGCGAGCGCCAGCTGCTCCCAGCGCGCGCAAAGTTGATGGGTAAATTCGTCGTGTCCGGGGTCCTCTTCGGTCAGCACCACATCGCCGCTGTCGCCGTAAAAACCGGTTGCCGAGCCGGAGATCAGCACCGCCGGCGGCGTGGTGCTGGCGTTGATCAGTGAGGCGATCTGTTCCGTGATCTGCCAGCGGCTTTCGCATAACTGCTGCTTATGCGGTTCAGTCCAGCGTTTGTCGGCAATGGGCTCGCCCGCCAGGTTGATCACCGCATCAACATTATTGAGATCGGACTGTTGCGACAGCCCTGACCAGAGCGCCACGCCTTCGCCCAGTTTTTCACGCGCGCTCACCACGTCACGCGTCACTACACTGATCTGGTGACCGAGCTGTTGCAGGCGAGGAATCAGATGACGACCTATCAATCCCGTTCCACCGGTAATAAGAATGTGCATGTTGCGGCTCCCTTGACGTTGTTGTTATTTATTCTCTTCAGCATAGAAGAGTAAGGCCAGTGTGAGGTGAGTCGCGTCGCGCTTTCTTGCAATCAGGCGAAACATCGGACCAGCTCAGCGTTGCCTTCAGAAATAAAAGTCGGTAAACATGATGCAATCCTGACAGCCAATTGAGGTAACCGATGAATTATCCGCCCATCACCCTGTGGTCAGATTCATCATTTTTCAGTCCTTACGCCATGTCGGCTTACGTTGCGCTCACCGAAAAGGGTATTCCGTTTACCCTGAAACGGGTTGATTTGTCGCAGAATCAGCAATTCGCGGCGGCCTATCGTGAGCTCTCGTTAACCTGCCGGGTTCCCACGCTGCAGATCGATGACTTTCTGCTGAGCGAATCGTCGGCGATCGGCGAATATCTCGAAGAGCGGTTTCCGGCTCCCGAATTTGAACGTCTCTATCCACGCGACCGTGAAAAACGGGCGCGGGCAAGAGAGATTCAGGCCTGGCTGCGCAGCGATTTTCTGTGGATCCGACAGGAGCGGCCGACTGAAGTGCTGTTTGCCGGCGAGCGATTTTCACCGCTGACCGCCTCAGCGCAGCAGGCGGTGGATAAGCTGGTTACGGCAGTTGAACGTCTGTTACCCGAAGGGCAGCAAAATCTGTTTGGTGAATGGTCAATTGCCGATACCGATCTGGCGGTGATGCTCAACCGACTGGTACTGCATGGCGATCCGTTACCCGCACGCTTACAGCACTATGCTGAGTTTCAGTGGCAGCGTGCCTCAGTACAACTGTGGTTAGCTGAAAGCGGTAAAAATCGATAGCTTTCGAGGCTTGCTCAAGCTAACGGAAGTGATTACCTTACGCCACACTATGAGAATAACGTGGTAAACAGCGCGTGCATCCAGGCACGCTAAACAGGAAAGGGTTACGGATGGTGGATCACATTGCGGGTGATGATGTCGAGTGGGTCGATATCGTTAGCGAAGAGAATGAAGTCGTTGCTCAGGCGACACGCGCACAGATGCGTGCTCAATGCCTGCGTCACCGCGCCACCTATATCGTGGTACATGACGGTATGGGCAAGATTCTGGTACAGCGTCGTACCGAGATCAAAGATTTTATGCCGGGCAAACTGGACGCGACCGCCGGCGGCGTTGTGCAGAGCGGCGAAGATATGCTGGAGTCGGCGCGACGTGAAGCGGAAGAGGAGCTGGGCATCGCCGATGTACCCTTTGCCGAACATGGCAAATTCTACTTCGAAGATGAACACTGCCGCGTCTGGGGCGGGCTGTTCAGCTGTGTGTCACACGGACCCTTTGCGATGCAGGAAACCGAAGTCGATGAGATTATCTGGATGACGCCTGATGAGATCACCGCACGTTGTGATGAGTTTACCGACGATTCGCTGAAGGCGTTGTCGTTGTGGATGAGCCGCAACGGCGAGAACCGCGCCTGATAAACGGGTGAACCGCGCTGCCTGTGCCGTTTACCTGAATCGGTGGTGGCAGGCGGTTACGCGATCGCAGATAAAAAAAAGGGCATGCGCCGTGGCATGCCCTCTCTGTCAGATTAACGCTTAGCCTTCAGCCTGCTGTGACTGAATAGCGGTCAGAGCGATGGTGTAGACGATATCATCCACCAGCGCGCCGCGTGACAGGTCGTTGACCGGTTTACGCATCCCCTGCAGCATCGGACCAATAGAGATCAGATCGGCAGAACGCTGTACCGCTTTGTAAGTGGTATTACCGGTGTTGAGATCCGGGAAGATGAACACCGTCGCGCGACCGGCAACCTGTGAATTTGGCGCTTTCGACTTCGCCACATCTTCCATGATCGCGGCGTCGTACTGCAGCGGACCATCGATCACCAGATCAGGACGTTTCTCCTGCGCGATACGCGTGGCTTCACGCACTTTTTCCACATCGCTACCTGCACCCGAGGTGCCGGTGGAGTAGGAGATCATCGCCACACGCGGGTCGATACCAAAGGCTTTGGCGGAATCGGCTGACTGAATCGCGATCTCGGCCAGCTGTTCAGCGGTCGGGTCCGGGTTAATGGCGCAGTCACCGTAGACCAGCACCTGCTCAGGCAGCAGCATAAAGAACACCGACGACACCAGCGAACTGTTTGGCGCGGTTTTGATCAGCTGCAACGGTGGACGAATGGTATTCGCGGTAGTGTGGACGGCACCGGAAACCAGACCGTCGACTTCGCCACTTTCCAGCATCATGGTGCCAAGCACCACGTTATCTTCCAGCTGTTCCTGCGCCACCACTTCGGTCATGCCTTTGCTCTTACGCAGCTCAACCAGACGCGGCACGTAGTTTTCACGTACCTGAGCCGGATCGACAATCTCGACGCCTTTACCGAGCTCAACGCCCTGTGCAGCAGCGACACGCTGGATCTCATCCGGATTACCTAACAGCACGCAGGTCGCGATGCCGCGTTCGGCACAGATCGCGGCGGCTTTCACGGTACGCGGCTCATCACCTTCTGGCAGCACCACACGTTTGCCTGCTTTACGCGCCAGCTCGGTCAGCTGATAGCGGAAGGCTGGTGGTGACAGACGACGGCTGCGTTCAGAGGTGGCGGTCAGTGACTCAATCCAGTCAGCATTGATGTAGCTGGCGACATACTCCTGCACTTTTTCAATGCGCTGGGTATCATCAGCCGGCACTTCCAGGTTGAAGCTCTGCAGGCTGAGTGAGGTCTGCCAGGTGTTGGTTTTCACCATAAATACCGGCAGGCCGGTCTGGAACGCGCGCTCACACAGTTTCGCGATGCGCTCGTCAATCTCATAGTTACCGGTCAGCAGTATTGCGCCAATCTCAATGCCGTTCATCGCGGCCAGGCAGGCGGCAACCAGCACATCCGGACGGTCAGCAGAGGTAACCAGCAGCGAGCCAGGGCGGAAATGCTCCAGCATGTGCGGAATGCTGCGGGCGCAGAAGGTAACGGATTTCACCCGGCGGGTCTGAATCTCACCTTCGTTGATGATGCGCGCATTGAGGTGACGGCACATATCGATGGCGCGGGTCGCGATCAGATCAAAGCTCCACGGCACGCAGCCTAATACCGGCAGCGGGCTGTCGGAAAACAGCTGCTTAGGATCGATATTGGCGATGCTGGCTTTTGACGAGTCATCAAAAATCTCTGACAGGTCAGGGCGGGTACGCCCTTGTTCATCGACGGGCGCATTCAGTTTGTTGATGATCACGCCGGTGATGTTTTTATTCTTCTGTCCGCCAAAGCTGCTTTGGGTCAGCTCAATGCGTTCTTTCAGCTGGGCCGGAGAGTCATTGCCCAGCGCCATCACGAAGACGATTTCCGCATTCAGGGTTTTCGCGATTTCGTAGTTCAGCGCGTTAGCGAACTGATGCTTACGGGTCGGGACCAGGCCTTCAACCAGCACCACTTCGGCATCCTGGGTGTTGGCATGGTAACGGGAGATAATTTCTTCCATCAGCACATCCTGCTGGTTCGATCCCAGCAGAGATTCTACCCGTGACATCTGCAGCGGTTCAGCGGCAGGAATCGACGAGTTCTTACGGATGATGGTGGTGGTTTGATCCGGGGTATCGCCGCCAGAACGCGGCTGAGCAATCGGCTTGAAGACGCTGAGACGCACGCCTTTACGTTCCATGGCGCGAATGACGCCGAGGCTGACGCTGGTCAGGCCGACGCTGGTGCCGGTCGGAATGAGCATAATTGTACGTGACACGATTGAACCTCTCAGGAATTGCAGGGTGTCAAAAACAACTCCGTCAGCCTGAGCTGACGGAGAGAAGTGATTACGCAGTCAGACGCGCAGCGTCCTGGGCGATGACCAACTCTTCGTTGGTTGGAATCACCAACGCCGGGCGGGTCCCTTCTTTATTGATGTAGCCGGACTGGCCAAAGCGGGCCGCCAGGTTACGATCGTGATCGACTTCGAAACCGAGTAGCGCCAGCTTTTTCAGCGACAGTTCACGCACCATCGCGGCGTTTTCACCGATGCCGCCGGTGAAGACCACGGCGTCAAGACGGCCATCCATCAGCGCGGTATAGCTGCCGATATATTTTGCCAGGCGGTGACAGAACACATCCATCGCGCGCTTCGCATCTTCTTTGGTGGTGTAGTTCTCTTCAACATAACGGCAGTCGCTGGTCACTTCGGTCAGCCCTAACAGGCCAGACTCTTTGGTCAGCAGCTTGTTGATCGCATCCACACTCATGCCGAGGGTGTCGTGCAGGAAGAAGATGATAGCCGGATCGATATCACCACTGCGGGTACCCATCACCAGACCTTCCAGCGGCGTCAGACCCATTGAGGTATCGACGCACTCACCATTGCGGATTGCCGAGACAGAACCGCCGTTGCCGAGGTGACAGGTAATGATGTTCAGTGACGCCAGCGGCTTGTTGAGCATTTTGGCCGCTTCATGGGTGACGTAGAAGTGGCTGGTCCCGTGCGCGCCATAGCGACGGACGCCATGTTCTTTATATAATTTGTACGGCAGCGCGTAGAGATAGGACTCTTCCGGCATTGTCTGATGGAAAGCGGTGTCAAATACCGCGACATTCTTATCTGACAGGTGCGGGAAGTTTTTCATCGCCTCATCGATACCGATCAGGTGGGCCGGATTGTGCAGCGGGGCGAATGAAGAGGCATCTTTAATGCCCTGAATCACCTCTTCGGTGATCACCACGGACTGCGTCAGTTTTTCGCCGCCGTGAACGATGCGATGGCCGATTGCAGCAATTTGTGCCGAAAGCGCGGGTTTTTGTGCCAGAATGGTTTTAACAATGAAATTCAGTGCTTCGCTATGCGCCGCGCCGGCACCGAGAGGGGCTTCCTGTTTTTGACCGTCCAGCTTCCACTTAATACGCGCTTCAGGAAGATGAAAGCATTCCGCCAGACCAGACAAAAACTCGTCACCGCTGGCAGGATTGAGGATGGCAAACTTAAGGGAAGAGCTGCCACAGTTCAGGACCAGAACTAACTTACTCGACATGGAAGTACCTATTTTTAGAGAGTGGCGAAAAAAAACGCAATCAGACTATCAGCGTAGCCCATGAAAGCTGGTAGATTAATGATAAACATCATGCGGTAGTCAGAATTCTGCTTTTCCGCAAAAATTTTTAGTAATTTTACGCAAAAATTTGAAATTTCTTTGTCGAAATATGACCCGTCCTCTTCCCAAAGGCGGACGTCGCTGCCAGAAAGGTGGAGAAACGGCGTCAGGATAGCCGGAGTCACCTTTAAAGACAAAAAAAATTGAAGGATGTCACGTAAAGTTGTGTAGTTATAACTATTTTTTAATCTTTGCAGTATTAGTTGAGGTGAGCCATGGCGAATGAATCTGGCAGTACCAGCTGGTTCCGGATGTTTCAGCGCGGACAGCATTACATGAAGACCTGGCCGGCTGATAAGCGCCTGGCACCGGTATTCCCGGAAAATCGTGTCTCATCAGCGACGCGTTTTGCCATTCGTTTTATGCCACCTTTGGCCATTTTTACGCTGACCTGGCAGATCGCGATGGGCGGTCAGCTCGGGCCAGCCGTCGCGACCGCACTGTTCGCCTGTAGCCTGCCGATGCAGGGGCTATGGTGGCTGGGTAAACGCTCCGTCACGCCGCTTCCGCCCACGTTGCTCAACTGGTTTCATGAAGTGCGGGCAAAACTGGAAGAGGCAGGGCAGGCCATCGCCCCGGTTGAAGGCAAACCGACCTACCAGGCGCTGGCTGACGTGCTGAAACGCGCTTTCAAACAGCTGGACCGCACCTTCCTCGACGACCTCTGAGTCACGCCGTTTTTACACTAAAAACCCGGCGAACCTGCAGTCAGATCAAAGAAAGGCGATACGGAGATTTCCGTATCGTCAGCCCTGTGTGATCATTTCCACCTTGTCTGTTATCTGAGCGGTCTCTGGCCGGGAGTAAATGATGGAAATGACCCATGCACAGCGTTTGATCCTTACCAACCAGTACAAAATCATGGCAATGCTTGAGCCAGAAAATGGTGAGCGCTTTCGCCGTTATCAAACCATTATCGAACGCGGCTATGCGCTGCAGATGCGCGAGCTGGACAAAGAGTTCGGTGAGCTCAGCGAAGAGACCTGCCGGACGGTGATCGACATTATGGAGATGCACCATGCGCTGCACGTCTCCTGGTCGAACCTGAAAGATAAAGGCACGCTGGAAGAGCGGCGTCTGGCTTTCCTCGGTTTCGATGCGGCAACCGAAGCGCGCTATCTGGGGTATGTGCGTTTTATGGTCAACAGCGAAGGGCGCTACACCCATTTTGATTCCGGCTCCCACGGGTTTAATGCCCAGACGCCGATGTGGGAAAAGTATCAACGTATGCTGGCTTTGTGGCAGACTTGTCCGCGACAGTACCATTTAAGCGCCAATGAAATTGCGCAAGTGATTAATGCCTGAGGAGGAGTGACGCGTGACCTACAGTGGTTTTCTATTTGATTTAGATGGCACCTTAGTGGATTCACTGCCGGCGGTTGAACGTGCCTGGAGTCAATGGGGCGCCCGCCACGGCATTGCAGCGGAAGAGATTCTGGCATTTATCCACGGCAAACAGGCGATCACTTCACTGCGTCATTTTATGGCCGGTCAGCCGGAAGCGGCGATTCAGGCGGAGTTTGTGGCGCTGGAACAGGCCGAAGCGGCAGATACTGATGGCGTTCAGGCACTGCCCGGCGCACACGCATTGCTGAATACGCTTAATGAACTGCAGATCCCCTGGGCGATTGTGACTTCAGGTTCCGTCCCGGTGGCGCATGCGCGACATAAAGCGGCAGGATTACCGCAACCGGCGGTGTTCATTACTGCCGAGCAGGTAGCCAAAGGTAAACCCGAGCCGGACCCTTATCTGCTGGGTGCCGAAAAGCTCGGCTTAGCGGCCACTTCCTGCGTCGTGGTTGAAGATGCGCCAGCCGGGATTCTCTCAGGCCTGAATGCCGGTTGTGCGGTTATTGCGGTTAATGCGCCAGCTGACACGCCACGATTTAACGAGGTGGCGTTGTCGCTCACCTCGCTTGAGTCATTAATCGTGACCCGGCATCGCGATGGGCACTTCAGCTTTGGCCGTCAGGATCAATAACGCTTCCGCGCCGCGGATTCAGAGCGGCGTATCCTGTGAAATTTCATCCAGTGACAGGCTGAAACTGGGAATAAACACCTCAACGAAGTAATCCATTTCCGGCGAGCGGCGGTCGGCCAGGGTTTTTTCCAGCCTGGCCTTGGCCAGCAGAAATTCGTTGTTACCGGCGGAAAGCTCTTCCAGACACTTCACGTAAGCACAGAGCGCATCCGCCTGCTTCACGACCGCCTGTTCCTCTTCACTGTGCAGATGCTCATCAATCAGCGGACGGTAGATCGCCTGAAACTCTTCAGGCAGCATCTCAATCAGTTTCTGCTGCGCAATTTTTTCAATCTTTTTATATTCGTGGGCAATTTGCGCGTTGTAATACTTCACCGGGGTCGGCAGATCGCCGGTCAGCACTTCGCTGGCATCGTGGTAGAGCGCCAGCATGGCGATGCGATCGGCGTTGAGCGTGCCGTTGAACTTGAGGTTTTTAATCGACGCCAGGGCGTGCGCCACCATCGCGACCTGCAGACTGTGCTCAGAGACGTTTTCGGTGCGCACATTACGCATCAGCGGCCAGCGATTAATCAGTTTCAGGCGGGAGAGATGGGCAAAGAAGTGGCTTTGAGTCATGAGCGTTCCTGTGAGCCGACAGGGGAGAGACGGGCTCTCCCCAAATAGCGTCAGTATACGCGGCTGAGATTACTGACGATAGCCTTGCAGGAAGCGGCCAAACTTATTGATCGCCATCTCAAGATCATCGACGCGCGGCAGAGTGACGATGCGCAGGTGATCCGGCCACGGCCAGTTAAAGGCGCTGCCCTGTACCAGCAGCACTTTCTCCTGCAGCAGGAAATCCAGCACCATCTTCTGATCGTCAAAGATATTGAATTTTTTCGCATCAATGCGCGGGAACATATAGAGCGCGCCCTGCGGTTTCACGCAGCTGACGCCGGGAATATCATTAATCAGCTCCCAGGCGCGCTGGCGCTGTTCATACAGCCGGCCGCCAGGCATGATAAATTCACTGATGCTCTGGTAGCCACCCAGCGCGGTCTGAATCGCATGCTGAGCCGGAACGTTGGCACAGAGACGCATTGAAGCAAGCATCTCCAGCCCTTCAATGTACCCTTTAGCGTGCTTTTTCGGGCCGTTCAGCACCATCCAGCCCTGACGGAAGCCCGCCACACGGTAGGTTTTTGACAGGCCATTAAAGGTCACGGTCAGCAGATCGGGGGCCAGCGCGGCGATGCAGTGATGCTGTGCTTCGTCGTACAGAATTTTGTCGTAGATCTCATCGGCGAAAATGATCAGGTTATGCTGACGGGCAATTTCGACGATCTCTAACAGCAGCTCTTTGCTGTAAACCGCACCGGTGGGGTTATTCGGGTTGATGATAACGATGCCGCGGGTGCGTGGCGTGATCTTACTGCGGATATCATCCAGGTCGGGGAACCAGCCAGCCGATTCGTCACACAGATAATGCACCGCTTTACCGCTCGACAGCGAGACGGCTGCGGTCCATAGCGGATAGTCGGGTGCCGGTACCAGCATCTCATCGCCACTGTTCAGCAGGGCCTGCATCGCCTGCACGATCAGCTCAGAGACACCGTTACCAATGTAGATATCCTCGACGGTGACATCGCGCATATCGCGTGCCTGATAATGCTGCATGATCGCTTTACGGGCAGAATACAAACCTTTCGAGTCGCAATAACCCTGTGCGCTCGGCAGATTACGAATCACATCCACCAGAATTTCGTCAGGCGCTTCAAAACCAAACGGCGCGGGATTACCGATGTTCAGTTTGAGTACTTTGTTGCCTTCTTCTTCGAGGCGTTTGGCCTCTTTCAATACCGGACCGCGGATGTCGTAGCAAACGTTATCCAGCTTACCGGATTTATCAATCTGAAAAGTCATTGTTACCGCCTTAATGGGCAGAATCCTTTTGGCTGCCACAGAAATCAAACCAGCACAATGTACTCTCCTCACGAACACAAAAGAAGGGTGCCGCTCGGTTTTGGCGCGTTCAGCAACTTTTCCCGCCGCTGATAGCGCAAAAGATATTTGTTACCCTGATAATTAGTTAAACTAACCATATCAGCATTGCTAAACGATATTTTTAGCTGAGAGAGGCGGGCGCTGGCGGGGCTGCATTTGCACATTATGAAACATTTTTGGAACTTATGACGGTTGAACCTTTCCCGACATTTGAAATATACACTCTGTGAAATAGTTAAACGATATTTTATTGATGGTTAAATAATCATCGTTTAAGGGGTGTTGACGTGGCTCAGGTCTTAATGCTGCTAAAGAATGATGCCGTTGGCACCTTGTCATAACCGGAGAAGTGCCAAAAGATCAGGTCCGGATGGCACCAGCTTTGCGAATCAGAAGGCATTCACTGTCACTTCCGGCCAGAGATCAGACTCACCGAACAGGTGAAAAGAAAGCGATCCGCTGGCAGAAGGGGCCGGAAACGCCTTTAGCGCAAAATTTACAGCGCTTTTCACAAAATCATTTCCATTTTGAAGTCAAAAATGATTAAGTATAATTTATTATTTAGTGCGTCTTGCCGCTCCGCTTTACCGGATGCAACATCGCGCATTCTGTCCCGCTTCGCTGTTTTGGGTGGGAATAAGACAACTACGCAGCTTCCTGCATTCGCGCACCCCGCGCCTTCGGTTCAGAAGTTGTATCTGTCTTCCTGATCCTGTTGATCTTCTGATGGGTCTTCAGCGGTCTGTAAACGTCAGTGAAATTTTTTGTGCCAGTCTCAACACAGGACTGTCATTGAGCACCATTACTGTTTATCACTTTGATAAGCTTAGTAATAACACCAGGGTAGTAGTTCGTAAAAATCTAATAAGTGAAGAAAAAAACATGACTAATGCAAATCGTCCGATACTGAATCTCGACCTCGATCTGCTGAGAACCTTCGTTGCCGTTGCTGATCTCAATACGTTTGCCGCCGCCGCTGCAGCGGTCTGCAGAACGCAATCAGCCGTCAGCCAGCAGATGCAACGTCTGGAGCAATTGGTAGGTAAAGAGCTGTTTGCCAGACATGGACGTAATAAGCTATTAACCGAGCACGGAATCCAGCTTTTAGGTTACGCCAGAAAAATCCTTCGTTTTAATGACGAAGCCTGCACCTCCCTGATGTACAGCAATATTCAGGGTGTGCTGACGATTGGCGCCTCCGATGATACCTCTGACACCATTCTGCCGTTCCTGCTGAACCGGGTTACCTCGGTTTATCCGAAGCTGGCTATTGATGTGCGGGTAAAACGTAACCCTTTCATGATGGAAATGCTCAACCAGGGCGAAGTTGACCTTGTGGTCACCACTTCCAGCCCGGGCAATTTCACCTATCAGGTCCTGCGCACGTCACCGACCTTGTGGTACTGCGCGGCAGATTACATTTTCCAGCGTGGCGAAGCCATTCCGCTGGTGCTGCTGGATGAGCCAAGTCCTTATCGCGACATGGCCATCGATCATCTTAATGAAGCGGGCATCCCGTGGCGTATCTCGTACGTCGCGTCAACGCTGGCTGCGGTTCGTGCCGCGGTTAAAGCGGGATTGGGTGTCACAGCACGTCCGGTCGAGATGATGAGTCCGGAACTGCGGGTGATGGGCGCAGCAGAAGGTTTACCGGTGCTGCCGGATACCCAGTATCTGCTGTGTCGTAATCCTGACAGCGATAACGAACTGGCACTGGCAATCTTTAACGCCATGCAGTCAACCAATGACCCGTACAATCTGAGTGCCAATCCGGATGGTACGCTGTTACTGGACGACGAAGAGTAAGTTGGTTGCCATCATGCTGCACAGATCCTGTGCGGAATGAGCGGCACAAAACGCCGATAAAAAAGCCTTTCATTCTGTAAGCAGAATGAGAGGCTTTTTTTTACCCGCCTGATGATAGCTGACAGCTTTTTCCGCTTCGCCAGCCTGCTGTTTCAATAGTCACCTGCTGCAATTAATTTCATCTCTGCTTTAACTGAAACTTACCCACCAAAAAAACGGATGCTTCGTTTCGCCTTGCGCCAAAAAATGGAGAAATTTAGCGCAAAAAGGGCAGAAGTGTGTTCTGGATCAAAAAAATACCCCTGGTAAGGGGAAGGAAAACCCGCGGATACCTGTCAAAATATGTTTGTTAAATGCACGATCCATGCGTGTAAATACCCGCTACACTAAAATTAACCCTACAGACTGAAGCGATTTAGCTGGAAAGCGGGGCATCATTTGTTAATAATATGATGCAGGTGTGAAATAATGTTTGGATACTTTTGTCAAAGTTGACAAAAGGTTATAGAAAGGAGTAAAAAACCCCATAAAATTGCTGCTTATTTAAGAATAACAGCGACATTTAAAAGGTTTTTATCCTTCCCTTGAATCGATGTGGTCAGTTTGCTGCGGGAAACGCGTGCAGGATGCCAGCGCCACTTTTGATGAGTAAGCAATGAGTATGTCAACTACCACCGAAATCATCGCTCAGCATTGGGCGTTTATCGTCTTTATCGTCATCGCATTTGGCCTGTGTGCTTTCATGTTGACCGGAGGATGGCTGCTTGGCGGCAGAGCGCGCGCGCGTTATAAAGACACGCCGTTCGAGTCAGGCATCGAGTCCGTAGGCGACACCCATATCCGCCTGTCGGCCAAATTCTATCTGGTTGCGATGTTTTTCGTCATCTTCGACGTCGAAGCCCTCTTTTTATACGCATGGGCGACCTCAATCCGCGAAAGCGGCTGGGTCGGCTTTGTGGAAGCCGCAATTTTCATTTTGGTGCTCCTGGCGGGCTTGGTCTATCTGGTACGCATCGGCGCACTCGATTGGGCTCCTGCACGTCGTCGCGTCGTGGTTAAAACCACCACGATCAGTCACACCAATCCTCACAAGCAGTAAAAGAGAGGCAATAAGATGGACTATACGCTCACCCGCATAGACCCGAACGGTGGTGAGAACGACCGTTATCCTCTGCAAAAGCAGGAAATCGTCAGCGATCCGCTGGAGCAGCACGTTCATCGCAGCGTTTACATGGGCAAACTCGAAAATGCCCTGCACGACATGGTGAACTGGGGGCGTAAAAACTCCCTGTGGCCTTATAACTTCGGCCTCTCCTGTTGTTATGTAGAGATGACGACCTCGTTTACCGCCGTGCATGACGTGGCACGTTTCGGTGCTGAAGTCATGCGCGCCTCGCCACGTCAGGCCGACTTTATGGTGATCGCCGGTACGCCATTTACCAAAATGGCCCCGGTGATTCAGCGTCTGTATGACCAGATGCTGGAGCCAAAATGGGTGATCTCAATGGGTGCCTGCGCCAACTCTGGCGGCATGTATGACATCTATTCCGTGGTGCAGGGCGTGGATAAATTCCTGCCGGTTGATGTGTATATCCCTGGCTGCCCGCCGCGTCCGGAAGCCTACATGCAGGCGCTGCTGCTGTTGCAGGAGTCGATCGGCAAAGAGCGTCGTCCGCTCTCCTGGGTGGTTGGCGATCAGGGTGTTTACCGCGCCAACATGCAGTCCGAGCGTGAGAGAAAACGCGGTGAGCGCATTGCGGTCACTAACCTGCGCAGCCCGGACGAAGTGTAAGTTAACCGTATGGATGGCAAAACGCGCCTGCAGCAGAACATCACAATTTAATGCATGGCCCCATCCTGACGCCTTCATTTGAGTGCCTGAGACCAGGCCGGAATGGTGAGTAACGTATGACAGATTTGACCACGCAAGATCTCGCTCAGCCTTCATGGCAAACCCGTGATCACCTGGATGACCCGGTGATCGGCGAGTTGCGTAACCGTTTTGGGCCGGATGCCTTTACCGTTCAGGCGACCCGCACCGGGATTCCGGTAGTCTGGGTAAAGCGTGAACAGCTACTGGAAGTCACCGAGTTCCTGCGTAAATTACCTAAACCTTACGTCATGCTGTATGACCTGCATGGCATGGATGAGCGTTTACGCACCCACCGCGCCGGCTTGCCTGCCGCGGATTTTTCCGTTTTTTATCATCTGCTGTCGATTGAACGCAATCGCGACATCATGCTCAAGGTGGCGTTATCTGAAAATGATATGCACCTGCCGACCATCACCCGCCTTTTCCCGAATGCCAACTGGTATGAGCGTGAAACCTGGGAGATGTTTGGTGTGACCTTCGATGGTCACCCGCACCTGACCCGCATCATGATGCCGCCGACCTGGGAAGGTCACCCGCTGCGCAAGGATTACCCGGCGCGCGCCACCGAATTTGATCCGTTTACGCTGACTAAACAGAAAGAAGATCTGGAGATGGAAGCGCTGACCTTCAAGCCCGAAGACTGGGGTATGAAGCGCAGCACCGCCAATGAGGACTTCATGTTCCTCAACCTCGGTCCTAACCACCCGTCAGCGCACGGGGCTTTCCGCATCATTCTGCAGCTGGATGGCGAAGAGATCGTCGACTGCGTGCCTGACATCGGTTATCACCATCGCGGTGCCGAAAAGATGGGTGAACGTCAGTCGTGGCACAGCTACATTCCTTACACCGACCGCGTCGAGTATCTCGGCGGTTGCGTGAATGAGATGCCTTACGTGCTGGCGGTGGAGAAACTGGCCGGTATCGTGGTGCCGGATCGCGTCAATGTGATCCGCGTGATGCTGTCAGAACTGTTCCGCATCAATAGCCATCTGCTCTACATTTCGACCTTTATTCAGGACGTCGGCGCCATGACGCCGGTGTTCTTTGCCTTTACCGATCGCCAGAAAATTTATGACGTGGTGGAAGCCATCACCGGCTTCCGTATGCACCCGGCCTGGTTCCGCATTGGCGGCGTGGCGCACGACCTGCCGAAAGGCTGGGAACGTCTGCTGCGTGACTTCCTTGACTGGATGCCGAAGCGCCTGAAGGAGTATGACAAAGCCGCACTGCGCAACAGCGTGCTGGTCGGTCGTTCCAAAGGCGTTGCCGCGTATAACATGGAAGAAGCGCTGGCGTGGGGCACCACCGGTGCGGGCCTGCGCGCCACCGGCCTCGACTTTGATGTGCGCAAATGGCGTCCGTACTCCGGCTACGAAAACTTCGACTTCGAGATCCCGACCGGTTCAGGCATCAGTGATGCGTACAGCCGCGTTCAGCTGAAGATGGAAGAGATGTGGCAGTCACTGCGTATCCTGGAGCAGTGTCTCAACAACATGCCAGAGGGCCCGTTCAAAGCCGATCATCCGCTGACCACACCGCCGCCGAAAGAGCGTACGTTGCAGCACATTGAAACGCTGATCACCCACTTCCTGCAAGTTTCGTGGGGTCCGGTTATGCCGGCTAACGAATCCTTCCAGATGATCGAAGCGACGAAAGGGATCAACAGTTACTACCTGACCAGCGACGGCAGCACCATGAGCTACCGCACCCGCGTGCGTACGCCCAGCTTCCCGCATCTGCAGCAGATTCCTTCTGTGATCCGTGGCAGCCTGGTATCCGACCTGATCGTATACCTCGGTAGTATCGATTTTGTTATGTCAGACGTGGACCGCTAATTATGCACGATCAACACATTGCCATTAAAACGATCGACCCCAACGAGGTCTTCGTGCTGAGCGCGGAAGAACATCACGCCATTGAGCACGAAAAACACCACTACGAAGATGCGCGTGCCGCTTCAATCGAAGCGCTGAAGATCGTGCAGAAAGCGCGCGGCTGGGTGCCGGATGGCGCGATTCACGCTATCGCTGAGGTGCTGGGCATTCCGGCCAGTGACGTTGAAGGTGTAGCGACATTTTATAGCCAGATCTTCCGTCAGCCGGTCGGCCGTCATGTGATCCGCTATTGCGACAGCGTCGTCTGTCACATCACCGGTTATCAGGGCATTCAGGCGGCGCTGGAACAGAATCTGAATATCAAACCGGGCCAGACCACGGCAGACGGACGCTTCACGCTGCTGCCAACCTGCTGTCTGGGCAACTGCGATAAAGGGCCAACGATGATGGTGGATGAAGATACCCACGTGCATCTGACGCCAGAAGGCATCGCCACTTTGCTGGAGCAGTATCAATGACATTGAAAACTATCATTCGTACTGCTGAAACCCATCCACTCACCTGGCGGATGCGCGACGACAAGCAGCCGGTGTGGATTGATGAATATCGCAGTAAAAACGGCTATGCCGGTGCTGAAAAAGCGCTGAACAGCATGTCGCCTGACGAAATCGTGGCGGCGGTGAAAGACTCTGGCCTGAAAGGGCGCGGCGGTGCGGGCTTCTCCACCGGCCTGAAGTGGAGCCTGATGCCGAAAGATGAGTCGATGAACATCCGTTACCTGCTGTGTAACGCCGATGAAATGGAGCCGGGCACCTACAAAGACCGCCTGCTGATGGAGCAGATGCCGCACCAGCTGGTGGAAGGGATGCTGATCAGCGCCTTTGCGCTGAAGGCTTACCGTGGCTACATCTTCCTGCGCGGCGAATACATTGAAGCCGCGGTGCATCTGCGCCGGGCGATTGCTGAAGCCACCGAAGCGGGCTACCTCGGTAAAAATATTCTCGGCACCGGTTTTGACTTCGAACTGATTGTTCACACCGGCGCGGGCCGCTATATCTGCGGCGAAGAGACGGCGCTGATTAACTCGCTGGAAGGCCGTCGTGCTAACCCGCGCTCCAAACCGCCGTTCCCGGCGAGCGCGGGTGCATGGGGTAAACCGACCTGCGTTAACAACGTGGAAACGCTGTCAAACGTGCCGGCGATTCTGGCTAACGGCGTCGACTGGTACAAAGGCATCTCGAAAAGCGACGACGCCGGTACCAAGATGATGGGCTTCTCCGGTCGGGTGAAAAATCCTGGCGTCTGGGAACTGCCGTTCGGCATTACCGCCCGTGAAATCCTCGAAGATTATGCTGGCGGGATGCGTGACGGACTGCGCTTCAAGGCCTGGCAGCCTGGCGGAGCAGGGACCGACTTCCTGACCGATGAGCACCTGGATCTGCCGATGGAATTTGCCAGCATTGGTAAAGCGGGCAGCCGTCTGGGCACCGCGCTGGCGATGGCGGTCGATCACGAAATCAATATGGTTTCGCTGGTGCGTAACCTGGAAGAGTTCTTCGCCCGCGAATCGTGCGGCTGGTGTACGCCATGCCGTGACGGTCTGCCGTGGAGCGTAAAAATTCTGCGTGCGCTGGAGCAGAAACAGGGTCAGCCAGGCGACATCGAAACCTTACTGCAACTCTGCCGTCAGCTTGGTCCGGGTAAAACCTTCTGCGCACATGCGCCGGGTGCGGTCGAGCCGTTGCAGAGTGCCATTAAGTATTTCCGTGAAGAGTTTGAAGCTGGCATTGCGCCGCAGGTGTTCGGTAATACCCGCGCGATTGGCGGGATTCAGCCAAACCTGCTGAAAGCGCGCTGGTAATTCACCGCAGCACACGGAATCAGGCCTGGTGCCGCCGCCCCGACAATCGGCTGTATGTCGGGGCAAGAATATGATTAACGCTCGTTTCTGACGAGCCTTACGGAAGCATGTCACTATGGCTACAATCCATGTAGACGGTAAAGAGTATGATGTGAACGGAGCGGACAACCTGCTACAGGCGTGTCTCTCTCTGGGCCTTGATATTCCTTATTTTTGCTGGCATCCGGCGCTGGGAAGCGTTGGGGCCTGCCGCCAGTGCGCGGTAAAGCAATTCCAGAATGCCGAAGATACCCGCGGCCGTCTTGTCATGTCCTGCATGACGCCGGCTTCTGACGGCACATTTATCTCCATCGATGATGGCGAAGCGAAAGAGTTCCGCGAAAGCGTGGTGGAATGGCTGATGACCAACCACCCGCACGACTGCCCGGTGTGTGAAGAGGGCGGTAACTGTCACCTGCAGGATATGACAGTGATGACCGGCCACAGCTTCCGCCGTTATCGCTTCACCAAGCGTACCCACCGCAATCAGGATCTCGGCCCGTTCATTTCGCATGAGATGAACCGCTGTATCGCCTGTTATCGCTGCGTGCGTTACTACAAAGATTATGCCGACGGCAAAGATCTGGGTGTCTACGGTGCGCACGACAACGTCTATTTCGGTCGTCCGGAAGATGGCACGCTGGAGAGCGAATTTTCCGGCAACCTGGTTGAGATCTGCCCGACCGGCGTCTTCACCGATAAAACCCACTCCGAACGCTATAACCGTAAATGGGATATGCAGTTTGCGCCGAGCATCTGCCAGCAGTGCAGCGTCGGCTGTAACACCAGCCCGGGTGAACGCTACGGTGAACTGCGCCGTATTGAGAACCGCTATAACGGCACGGTAAACCACTATTTCCTCTGTGACCGTGGCCGTTTTGGTTACGGCTACGTCAACCGCAAAGATCGTCCGCGTCAGCCGATGCTGCTGCGCGGCAATGACTGGGTGACGCTTAACGCAGAACAGGCGGTTAATGCCGGCGCGGATCTGCTGCGTCAGGCGAAAAAAGTGATCGGTATCGGCTCACCGCGCGCCAGCATTGAAAGTAACTTCGCGCTGCGTGAACTGGTGGGCGCAGAAAACTTCTCTACCGGTATGCCGGCTGGCGAACAGGCCCGGCTGGAACTGATGCTTAAAGTGCTGCGTGAAGGCGGGATCTACACGCCATCGCTGCGCGAAATCGAAAGTTACGATGCGGTGCTGGTGCTGGGTGAAGATCTGACCCAGGTTGGCGCACGCGTGGCGCTGTCTGTGCGTCAGGCGGTTAAAGGCAAAGCGCGCGACATGGCGGCGGCCCAGAAAGTGGCAGACTGGCAGATTGCTGCGATCCTGAACATCGGTCAGAACGCTAAACATCCCCTGTTTATTACCAACGTCGATGAAACCCGTCTGGATGATATCGCGGCATGGAGCTATCGCGCCCCGGTTGAAGATCAGGCGCGCCTCGGTTTCGCCATCGCCAATGCGCTGGATGAAACGGCTCCGGCAGTGACCGATTTCGACAGCAAGCTGAACGGCAAGATGGATGTCATCGTGCAGGCACTGGCCGGTGCGAAAAAACCGTTAATCATCTCCGGGACCCACTCCGGCAGCAGCGCGATGATCGAAGCGGCAGCCAACGTGGCGAAAGCTCTGAAAGCGCGCGGTGCCGATGTCGGGATTACCCTGCTGGCAGGACACGCTAACAGCGTGGGTCTGGGCCTGATGGGTGGCAATCCGCTGGAAAGCGCGCTGGAGCAGCTGAGTAACGGTGAAGCCGATGCGCTGGTGGTGCTGGAAAACGATCTCTATCGTCACGCACCGAAAGCGCTGGTGGATGCGGCACTGGCACAGACCACCAACGTGATTGTGGTGGATCATCAGCGTACCGCTACGCTGGAAAAAGCCGGTCTGGTGTTATCGACCGCCAGCTTCGCCGAAAGCGACGGCACCTCGATTAACCATGAAGGCCGCGCACAGCGTTTCTTCCAGGTTTACGATCCCTCTTACTACGACAACAGCATTGTGATGCTGGAAAGCTGGCGCTGGTTGCATTCGCTGCACAGCACGCTGGAAAGCCGTCACGTTGACTGGACGCAGCTGGATCATGTGATCGATGCCGTGGTGAGTCATCTGCCACAACTGGCCGGCATTAAAGATGCCGCACCGGATGCCAGCTTCCGTATTCGCGGACAGAAACTGTCGCGTTCACCGCACCGTTCCAGTGGCCGTACCGCCGCGCGCGCCAATATCAGCGTGCACGAACCGCGTCAGCCGCAGGATCAGGACACCATGTTCGCCTTCTCAATGGAAGGGAACAACCAGCCAGGCGCACCGCGCTCGCAGATTCCGTTTGCCTGGGCTCCGGGCTGGAACTCACCGCAGGCGTGGAACAAATTCCAGGTCGAAGTGGGCGGCAAACTGCGTAATGGCGATCCAGGCGTCCGCCTGTTTGAAGCCAGCGCAGCGCAGCTACCCTGGTTCAGCAACGTCCCTGCGGCATTCGTCAGTGAAGCGCAATGGCGCGTGGCTCCGTACTACCAGCTGTTTGGTAGTGAAGAGATGTCACAGCGTTCACCGGTGTTCCAGCAGCGTATGGCGCAGCCAATGCTGGTGATTAACCCGGATGATGCGGCGAAACTGGGCGTCAATAATGGTGCTGCCGTGGAGTTCACCTGTGCCGGTGAAACCGTGCGTCTGCCGGTCCGTTTCTCTGCCTCGCTGCAGGCGGGACAGATTGGTCTGCCGCTGGGTATGCCGGGCGTACCGCCGTTCCTGGCGAACGGTAAAATCGACAAACTGCAGGAGGCGGCGCAATGAGCTGGTTAACACCGGATGTTATCGACATTCTGCTGGCCATCGGTAAAGCCATCGTCATTCTGCTGGTGGTCGTGGCCTGTGGCGCGTTCATGAGCTTTGCCGAGCGTCGTCTGCTCGGCCTGTTCCAGAACCGTTACGGACCGAACCGGGTAGGCTGGGGCGGCTCGCTGCAGCTGGTAGCGGATATGATCAAAATGTTCTTTAAAGAGGACTGGGTCCCGCCGTTTACCGACCGCTTTATTTTCACCCTGGCACCGGTTATCGCCTTCGTCTCGTTGCTGCTGGCGTTTGCCATTGTGCCGGTATCGCCAACCTGGATGGTCACGGACCTGAACATCGGTCTGCTGTTCTTCCTGATGATGGCAGGCCTGGCGGTCTACGCCGTGCTGTTCGCCGGCTGGTCGAGTAACAACAAATACTCACTGCTGGGTGCGATGCGTGCTTCGGCGCAAACGCTGAGCTACGAAGTGTTTCTCGGACTGTCGCTGATGGGCGTGGTGGCGCAGGCGGGCTCGTTCAACATGAACGATATCGTCAACAGCCAGACCCATTTGTGGAACATCATTCCGCAGTTCTTCGGCTTCATTACCTTCTGTATTGCGGGCGTAGCGGTGTGTCACCGTCACCCGTTTGACCAGCCGGAAGCGGAGCAGGAACTGGCTGATGGTTACCACATTGAATATGCCGGTATGAAATTCGGCCTGTTCTTTGTCGGCGAGTACGTGGCGATTACCACCGTATCAGCGCTGATCGTGACGCTGTTCTTTGGTGGCTGGCATGGCCCATTCCTGCCGCCGTTCATCTGGTTCGCCCTGAAAACGGCGTTCTTTATGATGATGTTCATCCTGATTCGTGCTGCGCTTCCGCGTCCACGCTATGACCAGGTGCTGTCGTTCGGCTGGAAAGTGTGTCTGCCGTTGACGCTGTTGAACCTGCTGGCGACCGCCGCAGTGATTCTCTACACAGCGCAGTAAGGGGTTAACAAATGACTTTAAAAGATATTGTCGTTGGCTTCGGCACGACAGTGCGCAGTATCTGGCTGATTGGCCTGCACGCCTTCGCCAAACGTGAAACGCAGATGTACCCGGAAGAGCCGGTTTATCTGCCACCACGCTATCGTGGCCGCATCGTGTTAACCCGCGATCCGGATGGCGAAGAGCGTTGCGTAGCCTGTAACCTGTGCGCCGTGGCCTGTCCGGTCGGCTGTATTTCGTTGCAGAAAGCAGAAACCAAAGATGGTCGCTGGTACCCGGAGTTCTTCCGCATCAACTTCTCACGCTGCATCTTCTGCGGCATGTGTGAGGAAGCCTGTCCGACCACGGCGATTCAGCTGACGCCCGATTTCGAACTGGGTGAGTTCAAGCGTCAGGATCTGGTGTATGAGAAGGACGATCTGCTGATCTCGGGTCCGGGTAAATATCCGGAATACAACTTCTACCGCATGGCGGGTATGGCGATTGACGGTAAAGATAAGGGCGAAGCGGAAAACGAAGCTAAGCCTATCGACGTCAAAGGCTTATTACCTTAAGGAGCAAGGCATGGAATTTGCGTTTTATCTTTGCGGGCTGGTGGCGGTGCTGACGACGCTGCGCGTCATTACCCACACTAATCCGGTACATGCGTTGCTGTACCTGATCATTTCGCTGCTGTCGATTGCCGGCGTCTTTTTCTCGATGGGCGCCTATTTTGCCGGCGCGCTGGAGATCATCGTCTATGCCGGTGCGATTATGGTGCTGTTCGTCTTCGTGGTGATGATGCTGAACCTGGGCAAACAGACAGAGAAGCAGGAACGCGAGTGGCTGAGTCCGTCGCTGTGGATTGGGCCTGGCCTGGTGTCGCTGCTGCTGCTGGTGGTGATGGTTTACGCCATCCTGACTGCCAACGATCAGGGCATTGACGGCACCATTATCGACGCCAAAGCGGTCGGCATCAGCCTGTTTGGTCCTTACGTGCTGGCGGTGGAACTGGCTTCCATGCTGCTGCTGGCGGGTCTGGTGGTGGCGTTTCACGTCGGTCGTGAAGATCGGCAGGGTGAAGTGCTCAGCAACCGCGTTTCTGACGCCGCGCAAGCGAAAAAGGAGAATGCATGATCCCGTTACAACATGGATTGATACTTGCTGCCGTGCTGTTCGTCCTCGGACTGACTTCGCTGGTGATCCGCCGTAACCTGCTGTTTATGCTGATCGGCCTTGAGATCATGATCAACGCCGCCGCGTTAGCGCTGGTGGTGGCCGGGAGTTACTGGGGTCAGGCCGATGGACAGGTAATGTATATCCTGGCGATCAGCCTGGCCGCAGCCGAAGCCAGTATTGGCCTGGCGCTGCTGCTCCAGCTCTATCGTCGTCGTCAGACGCTGAACATTGACACTGTGAGCGAGATGCGCGGATGAATCTTCTCTATTTAACAGTACTGTTTCCGCTAATCGGCTTCCTGCTGTTAGCGTTTTCCCGTGGTCGCTGGTCAGAGAACCTGTCGGCCGCAATTGGTATGGGATCGGTAGGACTGGCAGCGCTGACCACGGTGATGGTCGGCGTCGACTTCTTTGCCAACGGTCAGCAGGCTTATACGCAGGCGCTCTGGACCTGGATGCATGTCGGCAACTTTGACATGAAGGTGAACCTGACCCTGGATGGTCTGTCACTGACCATGCTGTCTGTGGTCACCGGTGTCGGTTTCTTTATCCACATGTTCGCCTCCTGGTACATGCGCGGTGAAGAGGGTTACTCGCGTTTCTTCGCCTACACCAACCTGTTTATCGCCAGCATGGTGGTTCTGGTGCTGGCCGATAACCTGATGCTGATGTATCTCGGCTGGGAAGGGGTAGGGCTCTGCTCTTACCTGCTGATCGGCTTCTACTACAGCAATCCGGATAACGGCAAAGCGGCGATGAAAGCCTTCATCATCACCCGTGTCGGCGATGTGTTTCTGGCATTCGCGCTGTTCATTCTCTACAACGAGCTGGGCACGCTGAACTTCCGCGAGATGATGGAACTGGCACCGGCGCACTTTGCCGCAGACAACCACATGCTGCAGTGGGCAACGCTGATGCTGCTGGGTGGCGCGGTCGGTAAATCGGCACAGCTGCCGTTGCAGACCTGGCTGGCCGATGCGATGGCCGGTCCGACACCGGTTTCGGCACTGATCCACGCCGCGACCATGGTGACCGCCGGTGTCTATCTGATTGCCCGTAGTCATGGCCTGTTCCTGCTGACGCCGGAAGTGCTGCATCTGGTCGGAATTATCGGGGCAATTACCCTAGTGCTGGCTGGCTTTGCCGCGCTGGTGCAAACCGATATCAAACGTGTACTCGCTTACTCCACCATGAGCCAGATTGGCTACATGTTCCTGGCGCTGGGTGTCCAGGCGTGGGATGCGGCGATTTTCCACCTGATGACGCACGCCTTCTTTAAAGCGTTACTGTTCCTCTCTTCCGGTTCAGTGATTCTGGCCTGCCACCATGAGCAAAACATCTTTAAGATGGGCGGCCTGCGTAAGAGCATTCCGCTGGTTTACACCTGCTTCCTGGTGGGCGGCGCGGCACTGGCGGCTCTGCCGCTGATTACCGCTGGCTTCTACAGTAAAGATGAGATCCTGTTTGGCGCACTGGCCAACGGTCACATCAACCTGATGGTTGCCGGTCTGGTGGGCGCTTTCCTGACCTCAATCTACACCTTCCGCATGATCTTCATCGTGTTCCACGGCGAAGAGAAAATTCACGCACATGCCGGTAAAGGCATTACCCATCATCTGCCACTGATTGTCCTGCTGCTGCTCTCCACCTTCATCGGCGCACTGATTACGCCGCCACTGGCTGGCGTGCTGCCAGCCAATGAGTTTGGTGAAGCCGGTAAAGTAGGACTGGAAATCACCTCTGGCGTGGTCGCTATCGTCGGCATTCTGATTGCTGCCGCGCTGTGGCTGGGCAAACGTGAGCTGGTAACGAAGATCGCTAACAGTGCACCAGGTCGTTTCTTCACTACCTGGTGGTTCGCTGCCTGGGGCTTCGACTGGCTCTACGACAAAGTGTTCGTCAAACCTTACCTCGGTATTGCTTGGCTGTTAAAACGCGATCCGCTGAATGCCCTGATGAACCTGCCTGCGCTGTTCTCACGTATCGCCAATAAAGGTCTGGTGGTGAGTGAAAACGGGTATCTGCGCTGGTATGTCGCGTCAATGAGTGTCGGTGCCGTGGTCGTGCTGGCCCTGATGCTGGTGATTTAAAGATTGATGAGCGGGGCAGGTTAGCTAATCTGCCCATTGAGAATGTCAAAAATTGTCCTGAGCAAGGGCGTTATCGTCGCGGCCAGTTTGGTTACCGCCAGCGCACAGCAACCGGAGCATACTGAAGTATGTGAGGATTGCGAGCACTGCCGGGAGCCAAAATGGCAAGTAAGATAGCCCGAACTAAGACAAAGAAAAGGGAAGTGTGCCGTGTTATTACCTTGGCTAATTATCATACCCTTCGTCGGTGGTCTGATTTGCTGGCTGACCGAGCGCCTTGGCGCGAAGGTGCCACGCTGGATCGCACTGATCACCATGGGGCTGACGTTGGCGCTTTCGCTGCAACTCTGGTTGCAGGGAGGCTATTCACTGACGCAGGCAGCGGGCATTCCGCAGTGGCAGTCAAGTTTCTCCGTACCCTGGATTCCACGCTTCGGCATCAGTTTCCATGTCGCTATCGATGGTCTGTCGCTGCTGATGGTGGTGCTGACCGGCCTGCTCGGCCTGATGGCGGTGCTCTGCTCCTGGAATGAGATTTCAAAGTATCAGGGCTTTTTCCACCTGAATCTGATGTGGATTCTGGGTGGCGTGATCGGGGTGTTCCTTGCCATCGACATGTTCCTGTTCTTCTTCTTCTGGGAAATGATGCTGGTGCCGATGTACTTCCTCATCGCGCTCTGGGGTCATAAAGCCTCTGACGGTAAAACCCGTATTACTGCCGCCACCAAATTTTTCATCTATACCCAGGCGTCAGGTCTGGTGATGCTGATTGCGATTCTGGGACTGGTTTTCGTCCACTACAACGCCACCGGCGTCTGGACCTTTAACTACGAACAGCTGCTGAAAACGCCGATGTCGAGCGGTGTCGAGTATCTGCTGATGCTGGGCTTCTTTATCGCTTTCGCGGTAAAAATGCCGGTGGTACCGCTGCACGGCTGGTTGCCAGATGCGCACAGCCAGGCACCCACCGCAGGTTCGGTGGATCTGGCCGGTATTCTGCTCAAGACTGCGGCTTACGGTTTATTGCGCTTCAGCCTGCCGCTGTTCCCGAACGCCTCCGCCGAGTTCGCGCCGATTGCCATGTGGTTAGGCATCATCGGTATTTTCTACGGTGCCTGGATGGCGTTCTCGCAGACCGATATCAAACGCCTGATCGCTTACACCTCAATCTCGCACATGGGCTTTGTGCTGATTGCGATCTACACCGGCAGCCAGCTGGCGTTCCAGGGTGCGGTGATACAGATGATTGCGCACGGCCTGTCAGCCGCGGCACTCTTCATCCTGTGTGGTCAGCTCTATGAGCGTCTGCATACCCGTGATATGCGTCAGATGGGCGGCTTATGGTCGCGGATTAAGTGGATTCCTGGCCTGTCGCTGTTCTTTGCTGTGGCTAACCTCGGGATGCCGGGCACCGGTAACTTCGTCGGCGAATTTATGATTCTGACCGGCAGCTTCCAGGTGGTGCCAGTGATTATCGTCATCGCCACCTTTGGTCTGGTGTTCGCCTCGGTCTACTCGCTGGTGATGATGCAGCGCGCTTACTACGGCGAAGCGAAATCGAAAGATCCGCTGCCGGGCATGTCGCCGCGTGAGTTTCTGACTATCGGGGTACTGGTAGTGCTGCTGGTGCTGCTGGGTGTCTATCCACAGCCGATTCTGGATACTTCGCACGCTGCCATGAGCAATATTCAGCAGTGGTTTACCGCTTCAATTTCAACTACAAGGCCGTAATTCGCCATGACAATAACTCCTCAACAATTGATCGCGTTGCTGCCGCTGTTAATCGTCGGATTGACGGTGGTGGTTGTGATGCTGTCCATTGCCTGGCGACGCAACCACTTCGTTAACGCCACGCTAACGGTGGTGGGCCTGAACCTGGCACTGCTGTCACTCTACTTTGTTGGCCAGGTCGGGGCGATGGATGTCACGCCGCTGCTGCGGGTTGATGGCTATTCCATCTTTTATACCGCGCTGGTTTTACTGGCGAGTCTGGCAACCTGTACCTTTGCTTATCCCTGGCTGACGGATTTCCCCGACAACAAAGATGAGTTCTATCTGCTGGTGCTGATTGCGGCGCTCGGTGGCATCGTGCTCGCCAGCGCTAACCATCTGGCGGCGCTGTTCATCGGTATTGAGCTGCTGTCACTGCCGCTGTTTGGCCTGATCGGCTACGCCTTCCGGCAGAAACGCTCACTGGAAGCGGCACTGAAGTACACCATTCTGTCGGCGGCGGCTTCGTCGTTCCTGCTGTTTGGTATTGCGCTGATTTACGCTGACTCCGGTAACCTCAGCTTTGTGACGCTCGGCAAGAGCCTGACCGACAGCATGATTCAGGAGCCGCTGCTGCTGGTGGGCCTGGGTATGATGATCATCGGCCTTGGCTTTAAACTGTCGCTGGTGCCGTTCCATCTCTGGACGCCAGATGTTTATCAGGGTGCGCCTGCGCCGGTTTCTACCTTCCTGGCAACCGCCAGCAAGATTGCGATTTTCGGCGTCATCATGCGTCTGTTCATGTATGCACCGGTGACCGACAGTGAAGCAGTGCGGACCGTGCTGGGCGTGATCGCCTTCGTCTCGATCCTGTTCGGTAACCTGATGGCGATCTCTCAGAGCAACATCAAGCGTCTGCTGGGTTACTCTTCAATCGCTCACCTCGGTTATCTGCTGGTGGCGCTGATTGCGGTGAAAGATCATCAGCTGTCGCTGGAAACAGCCGGGGTTTATCTGGCCGGTTACCTGTTCAGCAGCCTCGGCGCGTTTGGCGTGGTGAGTCTGATGTCCAGCCCGTATCGTGGCCCGGATGCTGACTCGCTCTACTCCTATCGCGGTCTGTTCTGGCATCGTCCGATCCTGTCAGCGGTAATGACGGTGATGATGCTGTCACTGGCCGGTATCCCGATGACGCTCGGCTTTATCGGTAAATTCTACGTTATCGCCTCGGGCGTCAGTGCGCACCTGTGGTGGCTGACCGGTGCCGTGGTGGCGGGCAGTGCGATTGGTCTTTACTACTATCTGCGCGTCACGGTGAGCCTCTACCTTAGCCCGCCGGAACTGCATACCCGCGATACGCCAGCTAACTGGGCCTTCACCGCGGGTGGTGTGGTGGTGCTGATTTCAGCGATTCTGGTGCTGCTGTTAGGGGTTTACCCGCAGCCGCTGATTACGCTGGTGCAGATGGCCCAGCCGCTGATGTAACTTCGACCCTTACCGAACAATCAGGCCTGCGGGCCTGATTTTTTTTGCCTCTAATTTGCCTGCCGCGCGGCGATAATCTGTTTCGCCACAGGCCAATCCGCTAAAGTGAGCAAACTGATAAGGAGAGACTATGGACATAACCTGGCGGGATAAACATCATCGTGACCTGACCACCACCGAGCTCTATGCGCTGCTGGCACTGCGTTGTGCGGTGTTTGTGGTGGAACAGCAGTGCGCCTATCTGGATGTGGATGGGCTGGATTTGCAGGGCGACAACCGTCATCTGCTCGGGATGCACAACAATCAGCTGGTGGCGTACGCGCGGCTGCTGGCCCCGGCCGATGCGGCCAGCCCGGTAAAGATTGGTCGGGTGATTGTGTCTGATAGCGTGCGCGGCGCCCGTCTGGGCAACCGCCTGATGACCGAGGCGCTGGCGAGCTGTCAGCAGCACTGGCCGCAACGGGATCTGTTTCTCTCTGCGCAGGCGCATCTGCAAGCGTTCTATGGGCAGCACGGTTTTGAGCCGATCGGTGAGACTTATCTCGAAGATGGCATTCCGCATATTGATATGCAGAAGGCCGCCACGGCAGGATAGAAAAAGGCGAGGCCAGTGCCTCGCCTTACGGACTTAGCCCACCGTCATCTGCCGGTCATCAACGTATTTGCGCTGGTCCGGTGCAGGCGGGAAGTACTGATAAAGCCAGGTTTCACTCAGTGTCTCTTCCTTGCTGCGCAGGAACAGACGCATATCCACCGGCTGGGTGGAATCGCTGTTCGGATACCAGTCAAACAGAATACGGTAGCCCTTGAGCGGTTCAACGTAGAGGATCTCCACCTGCTTCACGCTGCCGGATGAAACGGTAATCACCGGTTCAATCCCTTTTGGCGCGGCGGCCTGCAGATCGCCGCCAATAAAGTCGATGGCGAAGCGGCGACACCAGGTTTCCGGGAAGTGCTCGCCCGGTGCCCAGCCTTCCGGGAAGCCGCCAATACCGGTACGGGTGGCATCAACGCGCGCCAGTCCGCTGCGCACCGGCGGCAGACCACTCCAGTAGAGCTTATAGGAGAAGTTCAGTTCGCTGCCCGCTTTTACCGGTTCCGCCGGCTGCCAGAAGCAGACGATATTATCCAGCGTCTCACCGGTGGTCGGGATCTCCATCAGGTTGATCGCGCCTTTACCCCATTTCCCCACCGGTTCCACCCACAGGCTCGGACGTTTGTCATACCAGCCAATCACATCCTGATAATCTTTGAAGTCGTGATTAAGCTGCAACAGACCAAAACCGCGCGGGTTCTCATCTTCATAAGCATTGAACTGCAGACGCTGCGGGTTGTTGAGCGGACGGGCAATCCATTCGCCTTTCCCGGTCCACATCGCCAGCCGATCGGAGTCATGAATCTGTGGATGGTAGGTGTTGCACATGCGGCGTTCATTGGTGCCGCAGCTGAACATACTGGTCATCGGCGAGATGCCGATCTGGCGGATCTCTTTACGGGCAAACAGGTGGTTTTCCACTTCCATCACCACGCGTTTCTCTTCGCAGTGGATGATGAACTTGTAAGCGCCGGTCAGGCTGGCACCATCCAGTAAGGCGTAACAGGTGAAGGTGGTGTCTTCCGCTTTCGGCGTTTCAAACCAGAAGGCGGTGAAGTCCGGGAACTCTTCCTGACCGTTACTGAAGGTGTTAACGGCCACGCCACGCGCCGATAAACCGTACTGGAAAGTCTCATCCACGGCACGGAAGTAACTGGCACCGAGGAAGGAGACGATGTCACGGCGGGCCAGTTCCGGCTTTTTAAATGCCCGGAAACCAGCGAAGCCGAGATCGGTTTTGCCTTCCAGCTGTTGCGTATCGACGTGCGCATTGTTGTAGTTGAACAGCTCAGGACGGAAGTGGATTTCGCGCGCCTGGCGGCTTTCACCGTCAACCGAGAACATGCGGATACGCCGTTTGAAGCCCATGCCGACGTGGAAGAACTGGACGTCAAGTTCACGGTCGGGAATGTTGTTCCACAGTGAATGGCTGGCGTCATACTGAATTTCGTTGTAGGCCTGCGGCGTTAGCGTGGCCAGCGTCTGCGGCAGCGCGCCGGGCGCGCCACTCCAGGGTTGTTTCGCCAGCGCGGCTGCATTCTTCTTCAATACGTCGAAATCGAAGCGTACTGCGGTTCCGTCAGCAATGCCATCTTCTGCCCAGGCGGATTGCGCAAACAGCGTTGACAGGCCGGTCATGCCGCTGACGGCGGAGAAGGCCATTGACGCTTTCATAAACATTCTTCGATTCATGCCAGAGATCATTCCTTAGCTGTTCGAGTTTGTCGTGACTGTCGTGCGGGATGCACTTTCATGGCCCGATAATCACAGGCAACAGGAGGATACGACAGTCCGGTTACGGTAAAATTCACTCCGAAGAAAATTTATCAGATTAATCAAAGAAGCGAAGCGAAATTCGGCGTTTACCCCTGCGTCTTACACTTCTTTGCGAAAGCGTAGCGGATATCCCGGCAGTTTGTCTGGCGTTAGCAAATGAAATATCAGGTGATTCCTGGGGCGGTAAAACGGCAGAGCGCCAGATTGTAGCTATAGTTAAGAGACTGCTTTGCAATTCACACGGAGGAAATGATGGTAAATCAGACTGATCAATTCGAAACCAATCTGGATGACGATATTACGCTGCTGACTGAAACGCTGGAAGAAGTGCTGAAGTCTTCAGGCGATCCAGCCGATCAAAAATATATCGAGCTTAAAACTAAAGCGGAACAGGCACTGCACGATGTGAAATCCCGCGTTAGCCAGGCGTCTGATAGCTACTACTATCGCGCCAAACAAGCGGCCTACCGTGCGGATGACTACGTGCATGAAAAACCGTGGCAGGGAATCGGTATCGGTGCCACTGCCGGTCTGGTGCTCGGCCTGCTGCTGGCGCGTCGCTAATCTTTCAGACGACACCGTAACAGCAGTGTGATGATAAAAACGGCGGGCGTTCCCCGCCGTTTTTGTTGCTTTTTTTTGCCGCGCCGCGCTGAATGCCGGCATCAGTGTAAACCCCGTCGGGCCGCCGGGGCGCGACTTTTCCGCAGTCACATCCTCAGCCAGACTCCTTCCGTTCAGTTCCGCCTGCGGTCCTCGGTGATCGATGCTGATTGTGTTTCATCCGCGGACTTCCTACAGTAAAGCGACCGGCATAAGGAGAACCAACGTGATCAGAGTCGAGATGCTTTCAACCGGGGATGAGGTGCTGCATGGCCAAATCGTCGATACCAATGCGGCCTGGCTGGCCGATATTTTATTCCAGCAGGGTTTACCGATGACCAGCCGCACCACGGTGGGCGATGCCCTTGAGTCACTGGTGAGCACGCTTCAGGCGCGCAGTCATGAGGCGGATGTGCTGATCGTCAATGGTGGGCTGGGACCCACCAGCGACGATCTCAGCGCGCTGGCCGCCGCGCAGGCCTGCGGTGTGGAGCTGGAGCTGCAAACGGACTGGCTGGAACAGATGGAAGCCTGGTTTGCCAGCCGCGGACGGGTGATGGCGGCCAGCAACCGGAAACAGGCGGAGATCCCGGCAAATGCTGAACTGATTGATAATCCGGTCGGCACCGCCTGCGGCTTTGCTCTGCAGTTGAATCGCTGCTGGATGTTCTTTACTCCCGGCGTGCCGTCTGAATTTAAAGTGATGGTCGAGCAGCAGATTATTCCGCGTCTGAAAGCGAAGTTTTCCCCGCCTGAGCCGCCGATCTGTCTGCGTCTGACCACCTTTGGTCGTGGCGAAAGCGATCTGGCCGCAGAGCTTGAGCCGCTGGCGTTACCGGAAGGGGTGGTCATGGGTTACCGCTCTTCGATGCCGGTCATTGAGATCAAACTGACCGGCCCGGCCAGCCAGCGCGTGGCGATGGAACAGGTATGGCAGCAGGTGCGGCTGCAACTGGCAGAATGCACGATCTTTGAGGGCACGGAGGGGCTGCCGGCGCTGCTGGCGCGTGAGTTACAGCAGCGGGATTACCGGCTGACGGTGAGTGAGCACTATACCGCTGGCTTGCTGAACTGGCAGCTGGCCGCAGCGGATGTGCCGTTGAGTGGTGCGCACATATTTCCGCCGCAGCAGGAGACGCTGACGCAACAGGTGGCGCGCACCCGTGAACTGGCGACGCAGCAGCAGGCAGCACTGGCACTCTCGGTCGGCAGTTTGCAGCAGGAGGAGATTGCGGTAGCGCTGCACACGCCCGCAGGCAGCTGGGGCCAGCGCGTGAAGTTCAGCACCGGTCGCTATAACCTGGAGACGCGGCAGAAGGTGGTGGCGATGATGGCGATGAATATGTTGCGCCGCTGGCTTCACGGCAGCGAAGTCAGTACCGGTCACGGCTGGATCGAGGTGCTTGAGACGGTCAGAGAGTAAAGGTGGAACAGCAAAACGGGCGCTTGATGCGCCCGTTGTGTTTATAGCTCGATTTCGATCTCGCCTTTGGCTTTGCAGCAGCAGGGCAGGATCTCATCCTGCTGCACAAAGGCCAGCGGCCGCTGTGGGTAATGCACTTCGCCTTTCAGCAGCCGCATCCGGCAGGAGCCGCAGTAGCCTTCGCGGCACTGGAACTCCACGCAGAGATTATTGGCTTCCAGCAGCGTCAGCAGATTGGTATGTTCGTCTGTGCATTCCAGCCGGGTGCCGGAACTGCGCAGAATCACAACGTCGCGGCTCATGATTACAGCTGGAAATCGTCGAAGTCGTTAGCGCCCACTTCAGAATCGATCTGACCCACCAGATAGGAGCTTACTTCCACTTCCTGTGGCGCAACCTGGACGTTGTCAGAAACCAGCCAGGAGTTGATCCACGGAATCGGGTTAGAGCGGGTCTGGAACGGCAAATCCAGGCCAACCGCCTGCATACGGATATTGGTGATGTACTCAATGTACTGGCAGAGAATATCTTTGTTCAGGCCGATCATCGAACCGCCGCTGAACAGATATTCCGCCCACTCTTTCTCCTGCAGCGCCGCCTTCTTAAACAGCTCGAAGCACTCTTCACGGCACTCCGCCGCAATCTCTTTCATCTCCGGATCGTCTTCACCGCTACGCAGCAGGTTCAGCATGTGCTGGGTGCCGGTCAGGTGCAGCGCTTCATCGCGGGCGATCAGCTTGATGATTTTGGCGTTGCCTTCCATCAGCTCACGCTCGGCGAACGCGAATGAACAGGCGAAGCTGACGTAGAAGCGGATCGCTTCCAGCGCATTGACGCTCATCAGGCAGATATAGAGCTGCTTCTTCAGGGCGCGCAGGCTGACAGTCACCGATTTGCCGTTGACCTGATGGGTGCCTTCGCCCAGCAGATGCCAGTAGTTGGTCATCTCAATCAGATCGTCGTAATAGCGGGAGATATCCTGAGCACGGGCCAGAATCTGCTCATTGGTGACGATATCGTCAAACACCACCGCCGGATCGTTCACGATGTTGCGGATGATGTGGGTATAAGAGCGCGAGTGGATGGTCTCAGAGAACGCCCAGGTTTCGATCCAGGTTTCCAGCTCCGGAATAGAGATCAGCGGCAGCAGCGCCACGTTCGGGCTACGACCCTGAATCGAGTCCAGCAGGGTCTGATACTTCAGGTTGCTGATGAAGATGTGTTTTTCATGCTCCGGTAGCGCCTGATAATCGATGCGATCGCGTGAGACATCGACTTCTTCCGGACGCCAGAAGAAGGAGAGCTGCTTTTCGATCAGCTTTTCAAAGATGTCATATTTCTGCTGGTCGAAGCGCGCCACGTTTACCGACTGACCGAAAAACATCGGTTCTTTCAGCTGGTCATTTTTGTTCTGTGAGAAAGTGGAGTAAGCCATAAAAAATGTCCAAAAGTAGACGAAGCGAAGCCGCCCCGTGAAAGGAGTGGGGCGGGAGATTCTCCCGCCCGCCCGTTAGATCTTACATGCGCCGCTTTCGCAGCCATCATCCTGGATAGAAGGGGCCAGGTCATCCTGTGCATCTTCCGCACCGTCACGGGTGTTCTGGTAGTAGAGCGTTTTCACGCCAAACTTGTAGGCCGTCAGCAGATCTTTCAGCAGCTGCTTCATCGGCACTTTGCCATTGGCGAAGCGCGACGGATCGTAGTTGGTGTTCGACGAAATCGCCTGGTCGATAAATTTCTGCATCAGACCCACCAGTTGCAGGTAGCCGTCGTTGTTCGGCATTTCCCACAGCAGTTCGTACTGATCTTTCAGGCGCTCATACTCCGGCACCACCTGACGCAGAATGCCATCTTTCGAGGCTTTGATGCTGATGTGGCCGCGTGGTGGTTCAATGCCGTTAGTGGCATTGGAGATCTGCGACGAAGTTTCAGACGGCATCAGCGCAGAGAGCGTTGAGTTGCGCAGGCCGTGCGTTTTAATCTCTTCACGCAGGCTTTCCCAGTCCAGATGCAGCGGCTCGTTGCTGATGGTGTCGAGATCTTTCTTGTAAGTGTCGATCGGCAGAATGCCCTGCGCATAGGTGGTTTCATTGAACCACGGGCAGGCACCTTGCTCTTTCGCCAGCTCGTTTGAGGCTTTCAGCAGGTAATACTGAATCGCTTCAAAGGTTTTGTGCGTCAGGCCATTTGCGCTGCCATCGGAGTAGCGCACACCGTGTTTCGCCAGGTAGTAAGCGTAGTTGATCACGCCGATACCCAGGGTACGACGACCCATCGCGCCACGTTTGGCCGCCGGGATCGGGTAGTCCTGATAATCGAGCAGCGCATCAAGCGCACGTACCGCCAGGGTCGCCAGCTCTTCCAGATCGTCCAGGCTTTCAATCGCGCCCAGGTTGAATGCTGACAGCGTACACAGGGCGATCTCACCATTTTCGTCGTTCACATCTTCCAGTGGCTTGGTCGGCAGCGCGATCTCAAGGCAGAGGTTAGACTGGCGAACCGGCGCGATGCTGGCGTCAAACGGGCTGTGGGTGTTGCAGTGATCGACGTTCTGAATGTAGATACGGCCGGTAGAGGCACGTTCCTGCATCATCAGTGAGAACAGGTCGACCGCTTTCACCCGCTGCTTACGGATGCTCTGGTCGTGCTCATATTTAGTGTAGAGACGCTCAAACTCATCCTGATCGGCGAAGAACGCATCATACAGGCCCGGCACATCAGACGGGCTGAACAGGGTGATATCTTCCCCTTTCAGCAGGCGCTGATACATCAGCTTGTTGAGCTGTACGCCGTAGTCCATGTGACGCACGCGGTTGCCTTCTACGCCACGGTTGTTTTTCAGCACCAGCAGGCTTTCGATTTCCAGATGCCACATCGGGTAGAACAGCGTGGCTGCGCCGCCGCGTACGCCGCCCTGAGAACAGGACTTCACCGCCGTCTGGAAGTGCTTATAGAACGGGATACAGCCGGTATGGAACGCTTCACCGCCGCGGATCGGGCTGCCCAGCGCACGGATACGACCGGCGTTGATGCCGATACCGGCGCGCTGAGAGACATATTTCACAATCGCGCTGGAGGTGGCGTTGATCGAGTCCAGGCTGTCGCCGCACTCAATCAGTACGCAGGAGCTGAACTGACGCGTTGGCGTGCGCACGCCGGACATGATCGGCGTCGGCAGTGAGATTTTGAAGGTCGAGATCGCATCGTAGAAGCGCTTGATGTAATCCATACGCGTTTCGCGCGGATAGCCCGAGAACAGGCAGGCCGCGACCAGGATATAGAGGAACTGCGCGCTCTCGTAGATTTCGCCCGAGACGCGGTTCTGCACCAGATATTTCCCTTCCAGCTGCTTCACGGCGGCGTAGGAGAAGTTCATGTCACGCCAGTGGTCGAGGAACTCGTCCATCCGGGCAAACTCTTCTTCGCTGTAATCTTCCAGCAGGTGACGGTCATATTTGCCCATGCCGACCATTTTAACGACCTGGTCATACAGCTTCGGCGGCTCAAACTGGCCATACGCTTTTTTGCGCAGATGGAAGATCGCCAGGCGTGCGGCGAGGTACTGATAATCCGGGGCATCGCGAGAGATGAGGTCTGCTGCGGCCTTGATGATGGTCTCATGAATGTCAGACGTTCTGATGCCATCATAGAACTGAATGTGGGAGCGCAGCTCCACCTGCGATACTGAGACGTTGTTCAGCCCTTCGGCTGCCCAGTCCAGTACACGGTGAATTTTGTCGAGATCAATGCGCTCCTGGCGGCCATCGCGTTTAGTAACGAGCAGACTTTGGTTCATGTCGCGTTTTTACCTTTGCGTGAGTATCCAAAAATTAAAAGAAATCCCGGTTTATACACAGCATATTCATTGTGAATAATATGTGGATAAACACAACATCTAGGGGGTTTGGGCTAAAGACATAACTATATGGGGGCATATTTTAGTATTTTACTGCCGCTTAACAAGAGGAAAAAATGATGTCTGGAGGGGTTGTAATTTCTGCGAAATTTCTTAGCCCGCGTCTTATAAGGCCCGCCATCATGTCAACCAGATCCCACTTTTTTTTCTTAATTTGATCGGGCGCGTATTTCTTATTCAATCCGCTGTGCCAGGCCTGAGAAAGGGTGAAAAATCGCCAAAACCCGCTACCCGTGGTTCTGCTGGCGGGCGAACATGGAACGAGCAGAGAGGTCAGCTCGTCGCGGTTCAGCCTAACCCGTTGGCCGATAACAGAATGCTCGCCGACGGTGGAGCAACCCGCTATCGGATAGCCGCCAGGCTGCCGATGAACGGGTAACACGGGTAATAAAGGAGGGCAGAAGAGGGTGAAGGCGTCAGCGGATAGAACCTGCTGACGCTTAATCCTGCGGTGAGGCCCGCGCTAACCGGCGAGCCGCGTGACTCAGACCGCGCGGTGGGTATGCACCATATAGTTGACGTCGGTACCCGGTGCCAGCTTAAAGCGGTTGGTGACGGGATTGTAGTGCAGGCCGATGATGTGGCGTTCACGCAGCGCGGTTTCATCAACCCAGCCCAGCAGTTCGGAAGGACGGATGAATTTCTTCACGTCGTGCGTGCCGCGCGGCACCATACGCAGCACATATTCGGCGCCAAACACCGCCAGCAGCCAGGCTTTCGGGTTGCGGTTCAGCGTAGAGAAGAAGACTTCGCCGCCGGGCTTGACCAGCTGCGCGCAGGCGTGAACCACCGAGCGGGGATCGGGCACGTGCTCCAGCATCTCCATGCAGGTCACCACATCATATTTTCCGGCGTGCTGCTCCGCGTGCGCTTCCACCGTCTGCTGGACATAGTCGAGCGTTACGCCGCTCTCCTGAGCATGCAGGCGCGCCACGGCCAGCGGTTCAGCGCCCATATCCAGTCCGGTGACGATAGCGCCTTCACGCGCCATGCTTTCCGCTAAGATGCCGCCGCCACAGCCGACGTCGAGCACGGTTTTACCAAACAGACCGTTGCTGTGCTGCGCGATATAGCCCAGTCGCAGCGGGTTGATCCGGTGCAACGGTTTAAATTCACCCTCCAGATCCCACCAGCGCGAGGCAACGGCCTCAAATTTGGCAATTTCCTGCGCATCGACGTTCTGCTGATGATTCTGCGGTTGTGCATTCATTGAATCGTAACTCCTGACAAAATGTGCCATCAGTATAAACGCTTAACCGGTTATGGCACACCTTTCAGGCGCAAGGAAAAGCGGCTGAAATCGGTGGTTAACGTTCACCAGAGCATTGCAGTGTGATATACTTTCGCACCTTTAAAATCCGGGATTAAGTAGAGGGATAGCGGCTCCATGAGCGACCTTGCGAGAGAAATTACACCGGTCAATATCGAAGAAGAGTTAAAGAATTCTTACCTCGATTACGCCATGTCGGTCATCGTTGGCCGAGCTTTACCCGATGTGCGTGACGGCCTGAAGCCGGTGCATCGTCGCGTACTCTTTGCGATGAGCGAACTGGGTAACGACTGGAACAAACCCTATAAAAAATCTGCCCGCGTCGTCGGTGACGTTATCGGTAAATATCACCCGCATGGTGATTCCGCCGTTTACGACACCATTGTACGTATGGCCCAGCCTTTCTCCCTGCGTTACATGCTGGTGGACGGTCAAGGCAACTTCGGCTCCATCGACGGCGACTCCGCCGCGGCGATGCGTTATACCGAAGTCCGCATGTCCAGAATCGCCCACGATCTGTTAGCTGACCTGGAAAAAGAGACCGTCGATTTTGTCCCTAACTACGACGGCACTGAGCAGATCCCTGAAGTTCTGCCGACCAAAATTCCAAACCTGCTGGTCAATGGTTCCTCCGGTATCGCCGTGGGGATGGCAACCAATATTCCGCCGCATAACCTGCGCGAAGTGATCAACGGCTGCCTGGCCTACATTGAAGATGAGAACATCAGCATTGAAGGGCTGATGGAGCACATTCCGGGACCCGATTTCCCGACCGCTGCCATCATCAATGGTCGTCGTGGCATTGAAGAAGCCTACCGTACCGGGCGCGGCAAAATTTATATCCGTGCGCGTGGCGAAGTGGAAGCGGACGCCAAAACCGGCCGTGAGACCATCATCATTCATGAGCTGCCTTACCAGGTTAACAAGGCGCGTCTGATTGAGAAAATTGCCGAGCTGGTGAAAGAGAAGCGCGTCGAAGGCATCAGCGCACTGCGTGACGAGTCTGATAAAGACGGTATGCGCATCGTGATTGAGATCAAGCGTGATGCGGTCGGCGAAGTGGTGCTGAATAATCTCTATTCACTGACTCAGCTGCAGACCTCGTTCGGCATCAACATGGTGGCGCTGCATCAGGGCCAGCCTAAGATTATGGCGCTGAAGGAGATTCTGGAAGCCTTTGTCCGCCATCGTCGTGAAGTGGTGACGCGTCGTACCATCTTTGAACTGCGTAAAGCCCGTGACCGTGCGCATATCCTTGAAGGTCTGGCGATTGCGCTGGCCAACATCGATCCGATCATTGAGCTGATTCGTCGTGCGCCAAGCCCGGCGGAAGCCAAAGCCGGTCTGATTGCGCAGGCGTGGGATCTCGGCAACGTTTCCGCGATGCTGGAACGTGCCGGTGATGACGCCGCGCGTCCGGAGTGGCTGGATGCGCAGTTCGGTATCCGTGACGGTCAGTATTATCTGACCGAGCAGCAAGCCCAGGCGATTCTGGATCTGCGTCTGCAGAAACTGACCGGCCTTGAGCATGAAAAACTGCTGGATGAGTATAAAGCGCTGCTGGATCAGATCGCTGAGCTGCTGCATATCCTGTCCAGCGCCGAGCGTCTGATGGAAGTGATTCGCGAAGAGCTTGAGCTGATGCGCGATCAGTTTGGCGATGAGCGTCGTACTGAGATCACCGCCAATACCGCTGACATCAATATCGAAGACCTGATCAATCAGGAAGATGTGGTCGTGACGCTGTCGCATCAGGGCTATGTGAAGTATCAGCCTCTGACCGATTACGAAGCGCAGCGTCGTGGTGGTAAAGGTAAATCGGCCGCGCGTATCAAAGAAGAGGACTTCATTGATCGCCTGCTGGTTGCCAATACCCATGACACTATCCTTTGCTTCTCAAGCCGTGGCCGTCTCTACTGGATGAAGGTTTATCAGCTGCCAGAAGCGAGCCGTGGTGCGCGTGGACGTCCGATCGTTAACCTGCTGCCGCTGGAAGCCAACGAGCGTATTACTGCGATTCTGCCGGTACGCGAGTACACCGAAGGCTTTAACATCTTCATGGCGACCGCGCTCGGTACCGTGAAGAAGACCGCGCTGAAAGAGTTCAGCCGTCCGCGCAGCGCCGGCATTATTGCCGTGAATCTGCGTGACGACGATGAGCTGATCGGCGTGGCGCTGACCAACGGTAATGATGAAGCGATGCTGTTCTCCGCAGCCGGTAAAGTGGTGCGTTTCGCGGAAACCGCGGTCCGTGCGATGGGCCGTACCGCATCCGGTGTGCGCGGCATCAAGCTGGCCGAAGGCGATCGCGTGGTGTCGTTGATTGTGCCGCGTGAAGAGGGTGCAATCCTGACCGTGACGCAGAATGGCTACGGTAAACGTACCGCCAACAGCGAATACCCGACCAAGTCGCGTGCGACGCAGGGTGTTATCTCGATCAAAGTGACCGATCGTAACGGTCCGGTGATTGGAGCGGTTCAGGTAGTCGATGGCGATCAGATCATGATGATCACCGATGCCGGTACGCTGGTGCGTACTCGCGTGTCTGAAGTCAGCATCGTGGGTCGTAATACCCAGGGTGTGATTCTGATTCGTACGGCAGAAGATGAGAACGTAGTCGGTCTGCAACGCGTTGCCGAACCGGTTGAAGAAGAAGAGCTGGATTCAATCGACGGTAGCGTGGCGGAAGGCGAGGATGATATCGCGCCGGAAGCGGAGCTCGACGATGAAGAGATTGCACCGGAAGCGGATGCAGAAGACGAAGATGACGCGGCTGAAGACGAAGAGTAATTTGTCTGACGTAAGCTGAGATTCGTTGCCGAAACGGCAGGTCAGGGGAAACCCGGCCTGCCGTTTTTTTTGGCGCTGATGGCGGAGCATTGAGGTGGCGCTGCGGTGAGTGAGGTGTGGTTGGTGGAGTGAAGCGGTTAAGGGCGCTGCGGTGAGCTGGGTGCGGCCGAAAGGCCCGCACTGCCCGATCGCAAAGGATTCCCGCTTCCCTGCGGATCGGCCGCGCCATCCCTGGCGCGGACGCTTTGCTCTTCGGGCAGAGCGGGCTTTTCTGGTCTGGCTGGGGTGCGCTGGCGGTTGTGCGCTGGTAGCTGCGGGTTATGGGTGGTGGAGGGGTGAAGTGGCGCTGCGGTGAGCTCAGTGCGGCCGAAAGGCCCGCACTGCCCGATCGCAAAGGATTCCCGCTTCCCTGCGGATCGACCGCGCCATCCCTGGCGCGGACGCTTTGCTCTTCGGGCAGAGCGGGTCTTTCTGGTCTGGCTGGGGTGCGCTGGTGGCTGTGCGCTGGTAGCTGCGGGTTATGGGTGGTGGTGGAGTGAAGCGGTGAAGCGGTGAAGCGGTGAACTGGGTGCGGGTCTTTCTGGTTCAGTCAGCGGCGTTGCTTTTTATTGTTATGAGCGTGTCTTGGGTTGAATGGGCAGATACGGCCACCTGATGCTGGGGTAAAGATACCGCTTTCGCTATCCTAAAAGATTCCCAATCCTGGCGCTAAACCCGCTACCGACTGGCTTTTTTTTCCCGTTAAAGCTAGTGTATGGGCATTAAAAATCGATGATGCGACTAACCTTGCCAACTGCGAGTTCCACTTGAAATATCCTGTCTCTTTCCGCACCACGCTTCGCATCTCGCGCTATCTTTTTCGCGCGCTGGCGCTGCTAATCTGGACGCTGGGCGCCGTACTGACCGCCTTCTATATCATCAGCGTGTTGCATGAAAAAGAGACGCAGGTTCGTCAGGAGTTCGCCAGTAATTACGGCTCTATTCAGTGGTATGTCCGGCATTCAGCCGACATGATGCGTGAGCTGAAATATATTACCGAGAACCGCTTAACCAACGCCAGCAGCGGGCTGGATGTGCTGACCGGCATGATGCCAGGCAAAGCGGCTCAGCCGCAGTTTACACCGCTGTTTTCCGATGGCGACTGTACCTCAATGAGCAACACCTGGCGCAACTCGCTGGATTCCCTTAGCTACTACATCAATTACTGGAAAAGTAACTTTGCCTCGTCGTATGAGCTGAATCGGGTATTTTTCATTGGTGGCGAAAATCAGTGTCTGGCTGACTTTACCATCGGCAGCAGCAACGCCGATCGCGAGCGTAGCCTGAAATCGCTGCGTGAGAACGTGTTGCGCTACCGCAACAGCAATGAAGAAGAGCGCCGCAATCCGATGTACTGGATTAACAGCACTGCTCAGCCGGGTGTCGGTACCTTCTATATGGTGGTGCCGGTCTATGTCGCCAATAAACTGCAGGCGCTGCTCGGCGTCGAGCAGAATATCCGGCTGGACGAATTTATTCAGCCGGGCAGCCTGCCGGTTATCGCCTCGGTAACCGATGAAAATTATCGTCCGTTACTCAATTCGCGCCGTGGCGGTCTTGGCTTCTCGCTGGACGATCTGCCCGACGATAAAACCTGGTTTGGCTACCTCAACGGTTATCGCCAGCTGGTACTGAAGAAACCGCTGCCGCCGTCCGATCTTAACGTGGTGTGGTCAATCCCGACTCATGTGATGGTCGATCAGCTGAAGCTGATGATGATCAATGCACTGCTGCTCAATATTTTCAGCGCGATCATGCTGTTTACCCTGGCCTGGCTGTTTGAGCGCCGGATGTTCCTGCCCGCCGAAGAGAATGCGCACCGGCTGGAGGAGCACGAGCAGTTTAACCGTAAAATTGTCGCCTCCGCGCCGGTGGGTATCTGTATCTTACGCACCAGCGACGGCACCAACATTCTGAGTAATGAGCTGGCGCATAACTATCTGACGCTGCTGACCCAGGAAGATCGCCAGCGGCTGAACGAAATCATTGGCGGCCAGCAGGTGAACTTTGTTGATGTGCTGACCGGCAGTAACACCAACCTGCAAATCAGCTTTGTTCACTCGCGCTATCGCAATGAAAACGTAGCGATTTGCGTGCTGGTGGATGTCTCGGCGCGTGTCCGGATGGAGCAGTCGCTGCAGGAGATGGCGCACGCGGCGGAACAGGCCAGTCAGTCGAAATCGATGTTCCTCGCCACCGTCAGTCACGAACTGCGCACGCCGCTTTACGGCATCATCGGTAACCTCGATCTGTTGCAGACCAAGCAGCTGCCGAGCGGCATTGATTCGCTGGTCACCGCAATGAATAACTCGTCCAGCCTGTTGCTGAAAATCATCAGCGACATTCTCGACTTCTCTAAAATTGAGTCGGAACAGCTGAAGATTGAGCCGCGTCCGTTTGCGCCGCGTGAAATCGTTACCCATATCGTGGGTAACTACCTGTCGCTGGTGGTGAAAAAACGGCTGACGCTCTACTGCTTCATAGAGCATGACGTCCCGCAGGTGCTGGATGGCGATCCGCTGCGTCTGCAACAGGTGATCTCAAACCTGTTGAATAACGCGATTAAGTTTACCCACACCGGCTGTATCATCCTGCATGCGTATGTGGCCGAGGGCTATCTGGCGTTCCGCGTGCGCGATACCGGGGTTGGCATTCCGGCCAAAGAGCTGCCGCGGCTGTTTGATCCTTTCTTCCAGGTGGGTAATGGCGTGCAGCGTAATTTCCAGGGTACCGGACTGGGGCTGGCGATTTGTGAAAAACTGATCAACATGATGGATGGCGATATTGAGGTCGACTCAGAGCCGGGCATGGGCAGTCAGTTCATCGTACGCATTCCGATTTATAAAGGCCAACCGCCTGCGCTACCGCGGCTGGAAGAGATGCAGGACAAAAAAATCTGGCTGGCGATGTGCAACGAATACCTGGCGGAATTTATTGCGCGGCAGTTGCGGCAGCAGGGCATTCAGGTTGCTGAGTACAACGGCAAGCCCGGCCCGGACGATGTGGTGATGACCGATTACGAACTGGAAATCGATCTGCCGCTGCGGGCGCTGGTTACTTTTGACGGGTCGCATGTGGATATGCCGCGTGAACCTCATCCGGGACGCTGGATTCACTCTACCGCCACGCTGCATGAAGTGCCGACGCTGCTGGCGCGTATCTATCGCATCGTGCTGGACAGCGACGCAGCGGATGCGCTGTTGCTGGCCGGGCCGGTAGAGCAAAAAGTGCATAACGACGACATTATGGTGCTGATCGTTGACGATCATCCGATCAACCGTATGCTGCTCTCTGAACAGCTCGGCACCCTGGGTTACCAGGTCAAAACCGCGCAGGATGGGGTCGACGCGCTCAACGTGCTGAGCCGCAATGAGATCGATATTGTGCTGACCGACGTTAACATGCCGAATATGGATGGCTATCGCCTGACGCAGCGGCTCCGTCAGCTGGGACATCTGTTCCCGGTGGTGGGCGTAACGGCCAACGCGCTGGCTGAAGAGAAGCAGCGTTGTATGGATGCGGGAATGGATAACTGTCTGTCGAAACCGGTGACCTTAGACGTGCTGAAGGTAACGCTGGCGATCTATGCAGAGCGGGTACGTAAAACGCGGGCAGGATAGGGCAGGATAGGGCAGGAGTAAAGGCGGTGCCGGTGGCACCGCCTCGTGATACTAGTCTTTTTCGACCTGAGTCTGGCTGACAGACGACAGGTAGTTCAGCAGCGCGATATCGTTATCCACGCCCAGTTTCATCATGGCTGATTTCTTCTGGCTACTGATGGTCTTAATACTGCGGTTCAGTTTCTTGGCAATTTCGGTCACCAGGAAACCTTCAGCGAACAGACGCAGCACTTCGCTCTCTTTTGGTGACAGGCGTTTGTCGCCGTAACCGCCAGCGCTGATCTTCTCCAGCAGTTTTGCCACGCTTTCCGGCGTATACTTTTTGCCTTTCTGCAGTGCAGCCAGAGCTTTTGGCAGATCGGTTGGTGCGCCTTGCTTCAGAACGATCCCTTCAATATCGAGATCCAGCACGGAGCTCAGAATCGCCGGGTTATTGTTCATGGTCAGAACGATAATCGACAGATCCGGATAGTGACGTTTAATATATTTAATCAGCGTGATGCCATCGCCATACTTTTCACCCGGCATAGAGAGGTCGGTGATCAGGACGTTGGCATCGAGCTTAGAGAGATTGTTGATCAGTGCTGTTGAGTCTTCGAACTCACCTACAACGTTAACCCATTCAATTTGTTCCAGAGACTTTCGGATACCGAAAAGAACAATCGGATGGTCATCGGCAATAATTACGTTTAAGTTATTCATCTTATTGGTTACCTTGCTGCAGCAGTTGATTGACGTAAGCGTCAATATCACTGGTGGTATTTTTAATGTTTGAATCGTCACACGCTTTAATGTGGTGTTCTAACTCTTCACAAAGCTGTTTGCCGGGAGTCAGATTGAGCATGGCAAACACGCCCTTGAGGCGATGCGCTGTCTGAGCAAGCGAGGCGTAGTCCTTTTCCGCCGACTCAGTATACAGTCTCTTTACATCAACCGGTACTGTCTCCGTAAACAGCTGGAAATAGCCGCCGCTCATCAATGGCGTGGCCGCTTCTTCTTCAGCATCATCTTCCATCACATCGTGTGACAGTTGCTTCTCAATCAGCGCCAGCAATGCATCGAGCAGCGCATTACTGAGATTGAAATTAACCCGATACTGCTGGTCATTCAGCGCATGATGACCGGGTTCATCACCGGCCAGCAGCAGTGACCAGCCGCTCAGTTTGGTCGGATCATCGGTGATCAACACATCATGATCCTGCCCGGAAATACGCTCGTCTGGCGTCAGACAACGCGCACCCCAGTTTTCCAGATGGCGGCAGACGATCTTGTGTACGTCTTCCACGGCAATCTCCACCAGCGCGGTGACGCCATCGAGAATTTTTTCCTCTTCCTCTTCGGTTTTCTGTTCCAGCACCAGCGGCAGCTGCATGTTGTAGCGGGTGCCGATATCGGCTTTCGCCACGATATCCAGACTGCCGCCCATCTGCTTGCACAGCTGTTTGCACAGGAAGAAGGCCATACCTGACGCCTGACCATAACGATCCTGGCGGGTATCGCCAAGGAACGGGAAGTCGACATTCGCCAGCTCATCCACCGTCAGGCCGGCACCGGTATCGACCAGCTCAATCATCAAGCGGTCGGCCTGTTTATCCGCTGCTTTGACTTCCAGCGTGATTTTGCCCCAGCGCGTGGTAGTCAGCGAGTAGTGCATCAGAGTGATCAGAACCTTACGCAGCGCCCGGCGATCGCCAAAGCGCATTTCATCATTCGGCAGATGATTGTTCACCACCAGCGCCAGCCCTTTACGCCGCATCAGCGGCAGGCTTTCCAGCGCGATTTCATCCAGCAGCTCCTGCAGACTGAATACCGTCGCGTCCGGTGACCAGTCGTGCGCCTCCAGCCGGTTAAGCAGCACGATATCGTCGACCAGGCGCGCCAGACCCTGACTCTCATCCAGCACGTCCAGCACGGTTTCATCGCTGTCACGCTGACTCAGCTGGACCAGCTGCGAGACAATTTTTTCCAGCGGCTGATTCAGGGCATGACCGAGGTTATGCAGCAGCTGCTGTCGCATCTGATGGTTACGATCCAGTACCTGCTGCGCCTTTTGCAGCTTCTTATTCACCAGCAGCTCACGATCCTGGTCGCGCATCATAAACAGCTGAGTATGAGGCGACAGCACGCTGCGGGCGTGACGAATCTCATACACTTCATTATTGATGGTGGCCTGCAGCACGCCCTGATGCTGGTCGGACATATTAATGATCTTCTGCAGATTAAGATGTGGCAGAAGATGTTCCGCGATCTTATTACTTAGCAGAGTGCGGTTACTGGCGAAGTCATACACCAGCAGGCCGACCGGCAGGCTGGCAACAATCTCTTCATTTAATACCCGCAGCGAGTCCAGTTCCGCGCTCTGGTTCTCACTGGGCCGCAGTGACTGCTGGCGCAACAGCACCATGCCACCCAGTGACAGCAGGAACAGCAGCAGATTGATCAACAGTGGCCACAGCAGATTATGCAGCGTATCAATAATCAGCCGGCTAATCGGCACCCGATAGACCAGCTGCAGCGAGGTACTCGGCAGCGTGGCGGCAATTTCGACATTGGGATTCACCAGCGAAATATGGGTATTTTCTGACTCCTGCTGATCGCTGGCAGTGGCAGCAGGCAACGTCGTGTCCTGGCGCAGCTGGAAGTTCTCCAGCGGCATGTTTTGCGGGATCAGATCGTTGACCGGCAGATCAAAGGCCACCACGGTTGCCAGATGGCCTGGCTGGTTAAAGGTGGTGCGCAGGGTAAAGTAGTGATCGTTCTGAAAGGCGAGATGACGCAGCGCCGAGAAACTTTCGCGCTCATCCAGCGCATTGGCCTGCTGCAACATTTCCGCACGGCGGCCATCCACCATCGAGCTGATGGCGCTCTCTTTGTAGCGGGTTGCCATATCTTTCAGCGGCAGGGTAGAGATCATAATCAGGCTGTTATCCTGACCGTTGAGAAAGTACATCGACCAGGTCGGATTTTCCGCGCCCCATAGCGTGTCGAGATAATTGGACATCCGCATGGTCATGTCGAGCGTGCTGCTGTCATGCGAACCAAAAATCAACGCTTCGGTTTTGCGTCGGGTTTTTTCCAGATAATAGACGTCAGGACGCAGCCGCGTCTCCTGCAGATTGGCGCTGGGCGCGGCGCCCGCTGCGCTGGTAGAGAGGTTTTCATAAATCTGCCAGGTGGCAAAACGGTAGGCATCGATGCGTTTTTGTACGTCGCGCGCCAGATCGGTCATGGCGTAACGTTTGCTGGTCAGCCAGGCGTTGACCGAGTTATGCACCATAAAGCCCAGCGCCAGCAGCAGCACCAGATTAAAAACGACAAAGAAGCGGGTGACATTGCCGGATGTCAGGGGAAACTTGTAAGGCAACATAGCGTGTCTGATACCTGAATTATCGCGCAACTTTTCGCGCACTGGCGGCCACAGCTAACAGCAATAGCGCAATCAATAAAAACGCGCCGCTGAGGCTGATCCATTGTGAAATGAATCCGATTAAAGCCGGACCTGAGAGAATACCCGCATATCCCAGCGTTGTCATGGCAGAAATCGCCAGGTTCGCCGGCATATCCCGTTGATTCCCGGCGGCATTGAATAACATCGGCACGGTGTTCGACAAACCGAACCCGACCAGCAGAAAAGCCAGCAGGGCCACTTCCGGCCACGGCAGCCAGACGGCCAGGCTCATGCCGGCAGCAGCCGTCAGCGCGCCGGTCAGCATCACCGGATAACGGCCAAAACGGTGAATCACCTTATCGCCGCTGAAGCGGCCCAGCGTCATTGCCAGCGAAAACAGCGCGTAGCCCAGACCGGCATAAGTCGGCGACATGGCCGGATTCTGCAACAGCAGCAGCGCGCCCCAGTCCAGAACCGCGCCCTCTGCCAGAAACAGGATAAAGCAGAGCAGGCCGAGAAAGGCGACCCAGCCACGGGGGATCACCAGCCAGGGTTGATCGGGCTGGTGTAAGCGCTCATTCAGCAAGCCGGGCAGGCGCCACACTAACAGCAGCAGCATCACGGCCATGATCACCAGAATGGCGGTCAGCGGGGTGAAGCTCAGGCTCAACAGCAGGCTGACGGCACCGGCACCCAGAATGCCGCCGAGGCTGAAGAAACCGTGGAAGCCAGACATCATCGGTTTGCCTGCGGCTTTCTCGACCTGTACCGCCTGGTAATTCATCGCCACATCCAGCATCCCCAGACCGGCACCAAAAAAGGTCAACGCTGCAGCCATCACCAGATGGGAATCCGCCGTGGCCAGCAGCGGCATCATCGCCAGTACCAGCAATGCTGAAAGGGCCATCACCCGACGACAGCCAAACCGCGCCACCAGTGTGCCGGTTACCGGCATCGCGGCCAGCGAACCCAGGCCCAGACAGAGCAGCAGCGCGCCCAGTGATGCGCCGCTGAGCTGCAGACGATCGCGGGCAAACGGCACCAGCGGTGCCCAGGCCGACATGCCTAAGCCATTGATCAAAAAGATGGTGCGCGTGCCCCAGTTCAGGCGGCTCTGATGTTTGTTTTGCGGTGCAGCGTCCAGTGCAGTCATAGCTCAGATTCGTCAGTGGCAAAGCGAAAAAGTGTAGCATCGCGGCCATGAAAACCGGCATCCGCCGCACCAATTATTATCAGTGGAGTGGATGCAGCAGATGCGTAACAAAACCGCGAGTTTACCGACTTTTAGCCTGACGCGGATTTTTTCCAGAACTTTCCTGGCTAAGTTCGCAACGCAGAATGTGACTTAAGCCAAATTTGATCGCTGTTTTTCAACCAGTTGACCTAAAAACGCGCCTTCAGGGCCAGCGATAATTGTTGGCTGAATCGCTTAATTGAGAAATTCTTTTCGGCTGCTCTAAAGCGCTGGCAAAGGTTGATTTTTAACCTTTCCGCATCCTTTTTGGAAACTTCCTGCAACAAATTGACATGTAAAACAACGATGAAGCAAATTTTCTGAATGCCTTATTTCAAGTATTACTTATGAAATGAATGTTAAAACATAACGAAATCTACACATTGAAATTGATTTATGCCTCAGTTACTTTAAAGATTAAGCAGACGAGACCGCTGCGTTTTGCGTATAACGATGATCAAATAATCCAATAAAAATATCGCCATGTATCAGTTTCATCCCGATGCGCGGCAACATCTGGCTTGACTGCCTTTACATACACCGGGCTAAGACGCTTTCTGTCTGACAGAAGGCGAAAGAATGTGTGGATACTACAAGCATAAAAATATTTTATGTTTTTAGATTCAGTATATTAGCTAATCTGGTGAAGTAGAGGTTACACATGGCAGAACTCACGCAAGGCCGGGTCGATATCATTTCGCGCGAAAACGGCACGCTCATCTCGCAGATAACCGGTGGTTCATCACAAACTATTAACCTCGCCGAACCCAGCGTGGTCCGCATTAGCGGCACGCGTGCAATGGTGACCCAGTACGAACGCCAGGGCGACGATCTGGTTCTGCATATGCGCGACGGCAGCACGGTGCGCTACCAGAAATTTTTCTTAGATGACGCCGAGGGCGAACACAGCGAACTGGTTTTTGATGATGGCGTTAACCCGCCGGAGCATGCGCTGTTCCCGCAGACCGCAGAAGGTGCGGACCTGGCTTCAACCTCAGTGACGCCGACCTATGAATCGCTCGACAGCGTGGAACCGCTGTTGCTGGCCGACAATACCAACTCATCAATGGGTGTGATCACCGCTGGCGGTCTCGGCGTGCTGGGCTTAGCGGGCCTCGCCATCGGTGCCGGCGGCGGTGGCGGCGGTGGTGGTGGCGGTGGCGATAACAACAATGGCACCGATCCTGGCACGCCCGTCGATCCGGGAACGCCCGGTGCGCCCGCCATTACGCTGAATACCTTTGCCGGCGACGACCTGCTGGATAATGCGGAAAAATCGACCGATCAGTTGCTGAGCGGCAGCACCAGCAACGTTGAAGCGGGTCAGATTGTGACCATCAGCCTCGGCGGGCAGACCTACAATGCCAGCGTCGCTGCGGATGGCAGCTGGAGCGTCTCTATTCCGGCCAGTGCGCTGGCCGCGCTAGCCGCCGGTACTACTACCATTTCCGTCAGCGTAACCAATGCGGCGGGCACCAGCGCCAGCGGTACGTTGCCGATAAACGTTGCCGCGCCGGAAACCGATCCCGGTACGCCTGCCACTCCAGCCATGACTCTTAATCCGTTTGCCAGCGATAACCTGCTGGATAACAGCGAAAAAACCAGCGCGCAAACGCTGTCAGGCAGCACCAGCAACGTCGAAGCGGGTCAGCCGGTCAGCATCACGCTTGGCGGTCAGACCTATAACACCAGCGTCGGCGCTGATGGCAGCTGGAGCGTCACTATTCCAGCCGCGGCACTGGCCGCGCTGGCGGCGGGCGCGACCACCATTTCCGTCAGCGTCAGTAACGCCGCCGGGGCCAGCGCTTCCGCTACTCTGGGGATCACCGTTCAGCAGGCCGACAGCACCCCCAATGCACCTGTTCTGACTATCAATCCGTTTGCCGGTGACGACATTCTGAGCGGCAGCGAAAAAGCCACCGACCAGACGCTGAGCGGCAGCACCAGCAATGTGCAGGCTGGCCAGCTCGTTACTATCACGCTGGGCAGCCAGAGTTTTAACGCCACGGTTGGCGCAGATGGCAGCTGGAGCGTCAGCCTCTCTCCTGCAGCCCTTAGCGCGCTGGCGCAGGGCACCCAGACGATTACCGCCACCGTCAGCAACCAGGCGGGCGCCGAGGCCAGCGAAAGCCGTCCGATTCAGGTCCAGGCACCGATTACCGAGCCCGGTGCGCCAGGTGTGGAGATCAATCCGTTTGCCGGTGATAACGTCCTCAGCAACGCAGAGAAAACAGTCGATCAAATCCTGAGCGGGACCACCACTAATATTGAAGCGGGTCAGGTGGTTACCGTCACGCTGGGCGGCCAGAGCTACAGCGGCAGCGTAGCTGCCGACGGTCGCTGGCAGATTACCGTTCCGGCAGATGCGCTGGTCGCGCTGGCGGCGGGCAGCACCACCATCACGGTCAATGTGGCGAATGCGGCAGGCACCGCCGTAACGGGCAGTCTGGCGATCGGCGTTGACGCGCCAGTTACTCAGCCTGGCGTTCCGGTTATCGCCATCAATCCGTTTGCGGGCGACGATATCCTCAGCAATGACGAAAAAAACAGCGATCAGACGCTGAGCGGCAGCACCGGCAACGTTGAAGCGGGACAGATCGTAACCATCACCCTTGGCGATCAGACCTACACCGCCGCCGTGGGTGCAGATGGTAGCTGGAGCGTGGCGCTACCGGCAGCGGCGCTGAATGCGCTGGCGTCAGGGACGCTGGCTATTTCGGTTGTCGTCACCAGCCTGGCCGGCGTCGAAGCCAGCGAAAACCGTGACATCAGCGTTGAAACCCCGGTTACGCCGGGCGTGCCCAGCGTGACGCTGGCAGATTTCGCCGGCGATAACCAGTTAAGCAATATCGAAAAAACCAGCGACCAGACGCTGAGCGGCAGTACCAGCAATATTGAGGCCGGTCAGATCGTTACAGTGACGCTGGGCGGTCAGACTTACAGCACCAGCGTCGGCGCGGATGGCAACTGGAGCCTTACCGTGCCTGCCGCGGCACTGACGGCGCTGGCGGCGGGCGATACTACTATCACGGTGTCGGTGAGCAATGCGGCCGGTAGCACCGCCACTACCGCGCTGCCCATTACCGTTGAAGCGGCGGTCACCCCGACAGGCGAACCCACCGTGGCGATTGGTCAGTTTGCCGGCGATGACATCCTTAGCAACGATGAAAAGGGCACGGCCCAGACGCTAAGCGGCACCACCACCAATATTGAAGCGGGCGCGCAGGTCACCGTGACACTGGGCGGACAGAACTACCTCGGTATCGTCGATAATACCGGCAACTGGCAGGTGACGATTCCGGCAGCGGCGCTGGGCAATTTACCCGCCGGTTCGAATGCCATCAGCGTGACGGTGAGTAATACCGCCGGCACCAGCGTCAGTGAAACGCGTGATATCGCGGTGGAAGCGTCAGGCACCGGGCCAGCCATCCCGACCCTGACGATTAACGATTTCGCCGGTGATAACCTGCTCAGCAACGATGAAAAAAGCGTTGATCAGATCCTGAGCGGCACCACCACCAATATTGAAGCCGGTCAGCTGGTTAACGTGACTCTCGGCGGCCAGGTTTACAGCGCCAGCGTCGATGCCGATGGCGGCTGGAGCCTGACGGTGCCTTCCACGGCGCTGGCCGCGCTGGCGGCGGGCGATACCACTATCACGGTGTCGGTCAGCAATGCTGCCGGCACCACGATCAGCGACAATCTGCCGATCGGCGTCGCGGCACCGCTCACCCTGCCGGGCGAGCCGACCGTTACCCTCAATCAGTTTGCCGGTGATGATATTCTCAGCAACAGCGAGAAAACCGGCGCTCAGCTGCTAAGCGGCACCACCACCAATATTGAAGCCGGTCAGCCAGTCACGGTGACGCTGGGCGGTGCCACCTTCAACACCACGGTGGCCGCAGACGGCAGCTGGAGCGTCACCATTCCGGCCCCGACGCTGGCGGCTTTAGCCGCAGGCAGCGTCACGCTGAGCGTGTCGGTTAGCGATCTGGCTGGTACGACGGTAAGCGAAACGCGTGACATTGTGGTTGAGCCACCGGTGACGGCACCCGGCACGCCGACCCTGACGCTGAATGCGTTTACTGACGATAACCTGTTGAGCAACGACGAGAAGCTGGACGCTCAGGCGGTTTCCGGCACCACCACCAATGTCGAAGCGGGCCAGATTGTGACCGTGACGCTGGGCGGCCAGTCATACAGTGGCACCGTCAGCGGCGACGGTAGCTGGAATATCAGCATTCCGGCCGATGCGCTTGGCGCACTGGCTACGGGGTCCACGACGCTGATCGTCACGGTCAGCAACGCGGCAGGCACCGCCGTGAGCGAAAGCCTGCCGATCACCGTCGAAGCCTCGCCGACCGCGCCTGACGTTCCCACGCTGACCATCGATCCGTTTGCGGTTGATGATGTGCTGAATAATGACGAGAAAGCGACCGATCAGATAGTGAGCGGCAGCAGCACCAACGTCGAGGCAGGGCAGACGGTAACGGTCTCGTTCGGCGATCAGAGTTTCAGCGCCACGGTAGCGGCGGACGGCAGCTGGAGTCTGACCATTCCGGCCAGCGCGCTGGCTGCACTGGCTGCCGGCAGCGCCACCGTAAGCGCTACCGTGAATAACCTGGCGGGCGTCGGGGCCAGCGAAAGCCGCGGCATCGTGGTCGAAGCCTCACCCGAGCCTGGCGCACCAGCGATTACGATCGATCCCTTTGCCGGTGACGATCTGCTGGACAACGGCGAGAAAGCTGTCGATCAGACGCTCTCCGGCACCACCCTTAACGTCGAAGCGGGGCAAACCGTCACCATCACGCTGGCAGGCGACAGTTACAGTGCGCAGGTTGGCGCGGATGGTCGCTGGAGCACTCAGATTCCGTCTGCGGCGCTAAGCGCACTGGCGGCAGGTACCACCACGCTTGCGGTGAGCGTCAGCAGCGCGGCAGGCATCGCCGCCAGTGACAGCCGTGAGATCAACATCGCGCCAGCCGCGGGCGAGCCGGGCGTACTGACCATCAGCGAGCCGTTAAGCGGCGATGGCTTCCTCAACCAGCAGGAGATCGGCAGCGATCTGCTGATCTCCGGTTCAGCCGTTGGCGTCGCCGCCGGGCAGGCCGTGCTGGTCGCCTTTAACGGCAGCACCTACAGCGGCGTGGTCACCAGCAACGGATTCTGGAGCGTCACCGTCCCGGCCAGCGCTCTGGCCGGTATCGCCGATGGGGTCCAGTCGGTGTCGGTGACCGCCTTTGATGCGACTAACACGCTGCTGACCGATTCAGCACCGCTTAACGTGGTGGTGAGTAACCAGCCACAAATCAACCTGAACACCAGCGCGCTCAGTGATGGCATTCTCAACCGCGCCGAGGCCAGCAGCGATCAGCTGATCGGCGGCACGACCGGCAAAGCGGTAGCGGGTCAGCAGGTCGAGCTGGAACTCAATGGCAAAACCTACAGCGCCACGGTGAACGCCGACGGCAGCTGGAGCCTGGCACTGCCGGCCAGCGATCTCGCTTTGCTGCCGCAGGGCGCCAACAGCCTGAACATCGCCGTTATCGATGAGGCGGGTAACCGCGTTGAGGAGACCCTGAATTTCAGCGTTGATACGCTGTTGCCAAATCTGATTGTGGCGGCGGTGGCTGGCGGTGACGGCATTCTCAACAGCAGCGAAGTCGCGGCCGGGCTGCCGGTCAGCGGCACCGGCGCTGCGCCGGGCGAAGTGGTGTCGGTGGTGCTGAATAACCAGAGTTACAGCGCCACGGTGGATGATGCTGGCAACTGGACCGTCACCGTACCGTCCGGCGCGCTGCAGGCGCTGGCGGATGGCAGCAGTTACACCTTAGGCGTCACCCTGACCGATGCCAGCGGCAACAGCATCACCCAGACCCAGCCGCTGGCGGTCAGTACCCAGTTGCCGGTCGCAACGGTCGCAGTCCCGGGTGGTGACGGCGTGCTCAGCAACGGTGACCTGACACAACCGTTGCTGATTGGCGGTACCGGCACGGCAGGTGATACCGTCTCGGTGCTGCTGAACGAAAAAACCTACACCGCCACGGTGGAGGAGAATGGTAACTGGTCCGCTTCGGTGCCGGTTTCCGATCTCGCTGCGCTCACTAATCAGACCTATCCGGTAACGGTTACCGTCACCGATGCCGCCGGTAACAGCAGCGAGCAATCTACTGATCTGCGGGTCGCGACCGCGCTGCCCGCATTGACCCTGAACGATCTGACGGATGATGGTGTGATCAACATTGCCGATGCGCAGCAGCCGCTGATCGTCAGCGGTACCGGCGATCAGGGCGATCAGATTCTCGTCTCCCTTAACGGACAGACTTACAGCGCGGTAGTCACCCAGGATGGCAACTGGAGCGTTAACATTCCGGCTGCCGATCTGGCGCAGGTGCCGGATGGTGCGCAGACGGTTACGGTAGTCGCCACCGACAGCGATGGCAACGTCAGCCAGACGGCGGATGCAGTGACCTTCGCCACCACGCCACCGCTGCTGGATCTCTCCACACCCGGCAGCGATGGTTATATCAATATTGCTGAGCACAGCCAGGATCTGACCCTCGACGGACGTGGCGGCAGTGCTGGCGATACGGTATCGGTCGACTTTAACGGCGCGGTCTACACCACGACGGTCGATACCAGCGGCAACTGGAGCGTCACGGTGCCGGCGGCGGTAATCGGCCAGCTGGCTGACGCTATCTATCCGGTTAACGTGACCCTTACGGATGCGTACGGCAACAGCAGCAGCGTACTGTCTGACGTTACCGTGCTGGCGTCAACGCAGCCAGCGCTGACCATCAATCCGGTCACCGCTGACAACCAGGTCGATAGCGCGGAACAGCTCAGTGACATTCTGGTCACCGGCAGCGTGACCGGCGTTCCGGCCGGTACGCCGGTGCTGCTGACCCTCAACGGTCAGTCTTATGATGGCGAAGTACTGGCAAATGGCGACTGGAGCGTCTCGCTGCCGGCGGGATCGCTGGGCGCGGCCGGTGAAAAAACCTTTACGGTGGCAATTTCGGACATTGCCGGTAACCCGGCGCAGCCTGCCCAAGGGCAGTTCACCGTTATTACCACTGACGCGCCGCTGTTGTCGATTGCGCCAGTGAGTGAAGATAATGCACTTAACGCGATTGAAGCGCTGAGCGATCTGACGGTCAGCGGCAGCTCCAGCAACCTGCCTGTCGGCAGCGTGGTCAGCGTGACGCTGGTGGCGGGCGGCACCGTCTACAGCGCCACCACCGATGAAACGGGCGCCTGGACGGTCACCGTCCCGGCGGGGGATCTGGCTAACCTGCCGCAAGGCAGCACCACGGTGACCGTGACGTCAGGTGAGGTCACCAGCAGCCAGACGCTGCTGGTGGCGACCACGCCGCTGGCTGCTCCGGCAATCGATACGCCGTTTACCGACAGCGTGCTTAACAGTGCTGAAGCCAGCACAACACAGACGCTGACCGGGACCACGACGCCAGGCCAGGCGGTTAACGTTAGCGTCGGCGGCAATACCTATCCGGCAACGGTAGCAGCGAATGGTGACTGGAGCCTGATCCTGCCGCCATCGACCCTGCAAAATCTTGCCCAGGGCAGTAATCCGATCACCGTTACTACCGTCGATCTGGCTGGCAACAGCACCAGCACCACGGTGCCGCTGACGGTCGATACCGGCACTCCGACGCTGGTGGTCAACCCGATTGCCAGTGATGGCATCATTAATGGCGCGGAGGCTGACGCCGATCTGACGATCAGCGGCATCGTTGCGCCCGGCAGCAGTGTCAGCCTGGCGCTGAATGATGTTCCCTATCAGGCGATTGTCGCTGACGACGGACGCTGGACGGTCACCGTGCCACGCGCCGATTTGCAGGCGCTGAACGATGGCCGCTACGACCTTAACGTCACGGTCACCAGCGTCGGTGGTAACAGCAACAGCAGCGTCCTGCCGGTGACCGTTGATACAACCGCACCGGATTTCAGCCTTAATCCGCCAGCGGGTGACGGCGTGCTCAACGGCGCGGAACAGGCGGCCGGCTTCAGCTTTAGCGGAACCGGCAGTGAAGGTGATCGGGTCAGCCTGACGCTGAACGGCGTCACGTATACCGGCACAGTCAATATCGACGGTAACTGGTCGCTGGCCCTGCCGCCAGCCGCACTGGCGGGTCTGAATAACGGCAGCAGCTATCCGGTGGTGGTCACCGTCAGTGACGCCGCAGGCAACAGCAGCAGCCAGAGCACGACCCTGAGCGTGGCGACTGCCGCGCCGCCGCTGAGCGTCGAGCCGGTCAGCGGCGATAACGCCCTGAGCGTTGGTGATCTGACGCAGCCACTGGTGATCAGCGGCACCGGTCAGAATGGCGATCAGATTACGGTCGGACTGAACGATACGGTCTACAGCACCACCGTTGGCGTCAATGGCGAGTGGACGTTACAGATTTCCCCTGACGATCTGGCCGCGCTACCGTCGGGCAGTAATGTACTCACCGTCACCGCAACCGACGCCAATGGCAACCAGACCAGCCAGGTCATCGATCTGAACGTGGTGAATGCGCCGGAACTCCAGCCGACGCTGACCATTGACAGTGACACCTTTGCCGGTGATGGCGTGGTGAGCGCTGCCGAACAGCTGCAACCGCTGACCCTGCGCGGCACTTCCACCAACGTGGAAGCAGGACAGCAGGTTAGCGTCTCCCTCAATGGCACCGACTACCGTGGTGTAGTGGACGCCAGCGGCAGCTGGAGCATTGTGCTGCCGGCCGGTGCGCTGGCCGGTCTGAGCGAAGGCAGTCAGACCCTGACCGTCAGCGTGATCAATGCGGTGGGTAATACCGCCAGCAGCCCGCTTAACTTCAGCGTCGATACCACCCAGCCCTCTGTCGCTCTGGCACCGATCAGCGGCGATAACTACCTCAACGCCAGTGAACTGACTGGCGATGTGGCGGTAAGCGGTAGCACCAGCGGTCTGCCGCAAGGCAGCATCGTCGGGGTAACAGCAAATGGCACCACCGTCACCACCACCGTGGCGGCAGACGGAAGCTGGAGCCTGACCTTACCGGCAGGCACCTTTACCACGGCACCGGACGGTCCGCTGACCGTCACCACCACCGTGACCGATGCTGGTGGTACGCCGCTGGCGACCACCGGCTCGGTCATTACCGTCATCGCCACCACACTGCCCGTCGCCACCGCAGGCGACGCCTTTGGTGACAATATTCTCAACGGTGCGGAAGCGACGACCAGCGGCATCATCACCGGCAACACCGGCGTCAGCGGCGACGGCCAGACGGTCAGCGTGACGCTGGGTGACGTCAGCTACAGCGGGTCGGTCGATGAGGCCGGTAACTGGCAGGTCACTATCCCTTCTGCAGCGCTGTCAGCTCTGCCACAGGGTGAAACCGCCTACACCGTTGTGGTCAGCGATGTGGCCGGCAACAGCAGTCAGGCAGTGGGTAGCGTGGTGGTTGATACGCTGCCACCGTCGCTCAGCCTGAATACGCCGTCGGACGGCATCATCAATGCCGCAGAGAGCCAGCAGCCGCTGGCACTGAGCGGCAGCAGTGAAGCTAACGCCCTGATTGTCGCCAGCTTTAACGGCATCAGCCTCAGCACCACGGCGAACGCCGATGGCAACTGGACGCTGGCGCTGCCCGCCACCATTTACAGCGGCCTGGTCAACGGCAGCTATCCGCTGACCGTGACCGCCAGCGATGCGGCAGGCAACAGCACCACAACCAGCACCAGTCTGGCGCTGAAAGTCGAACCGGCCAGCCTGCCAACCCTGACGCTGGATGCGTTTGCCGGCAATAATGTGGTAGATGGCGCGGAGCGGCAGACCGATCAACGCCTGTCGGGTACCACCACCAATGTTGAACCGGAGCAACTGGTCACCGTCACCCTTGACGACAACGTCTACAGCGCGGCGGTGCAGGCGAGTGGTGCCTGGAGCCTGACCGTGCCAGCCGGTGCACTGAGTGCGCTGGCTGACGGTAGCGCCAGCCTCACGGTGGCAGTCAGCGACGTGGCGGGTAACACCGCCAGCAATACGCTGACTTTCGACGTCAACAGCAACGCTTCCGGCCTCGCGATTAATGCGCTGAGTGATGATAACTATCTGAATGCCCAGGAGCTGGGTGAGTCGCTGATCGTGACCGGCACCTCGGTCAATGTGCCGTTGAATGGCACGATCACGCTATTGCTTAACGATGTCAGCTACACCGCGCAGGTCTCGGCGAACGGCAACTGGAGCCTGATCGTACCGGCCAATGCGCTGGCCGGTCTGGCGGATGGCGCATACACCCTGACGGTCACCGCGACCGACAGCGGTGGCGCGACGCTCAGCAGCAGCTCGACGCTCACCGTACTGGCGACCAGTCTGCCCGATCCGACGATCACCAGCGCGTTTGGCGATGGCACGCTCAACAGCAGCGACATCACCCTCGCTCAGACCCTGAACGGCACCACCGGGGCGACCGGTGACGGCCAGACCGTCAGCCTGGTGCTGAATGGCAGCACCTATACCGCCACCGCTGACAGCAACGGCAACTGGTCAATTTCGGTACCCGCCGCCGCGCTGGCCGATCTGCCGGAAGAGAATATCAGCTACAGCGTGACGGTACGTGATGCGGCAGGCAATACCGCCTCCACCGACGGCACTGTGCGGGTGGATCTGACGCCACCAGCCTTAATTCTGAATGCGGTGGCGGATGATGACATCGTCAATATCGCCGAAAGCAACGCACCGGTTATCCTGAGCGGCAGCAGTGATGCCGGCGAAGGCCAGCTGGTCACCCTGACGCTCAATAATCAGATCTGGACCACCACGGTAACGGCAAATGGCGACTGGAGCCTGACGCTACCGACTGGCGCGCTGGCAGGGATTCCGGCCGGCCTTTATATTCTCACTGCCACTGTCAGTGATGCGGCGGGCAACCCGGTAACCGAAACGCGCGAGATCAATGTGGCAACCGGTTCGCTGTCGGTCAGCATTGAAACACCGTTTGGTGATGGCTATCTGAGCCGCAACGAGGCTGACTCCAGCCAGACCCTCAGTGGCACCACCGGTTTGATCGGCGAAGGTCAGACGGTGATTGTCACGCTGGGCGACACCGATTATCCCGCCACGGTCGATGCGCAGGGCAACTGGACGGTGACGCTGACAGCGGCAGAGTTGCAGGGGCTGAGCGAAGGTATCGCCACGCTGGTGGTGAACGTCAGCGATGCGGCCGGTAACAGCGGCTCGCTGACCAGCAGCGTCACGGTGGATTTCACGCTACCGGCGCTGAGCGTTAACGCCATCGGCGGCGACAACATCATTAACTCGCTGGAGGTGCTGCAGGATGTTGCGATTAGCGGCACCGCCTCTGTGGCCGATGCGGGTCAGGTTGTCACCGTCAGTTTCCAGGATGTGGATTATCAGACGCAGGTGCTGTCAGACGGCAGCTGGCAGCTGACACTGCCAGCCAGCGTGCTGCAGGGGCTGACGGATGGCAGCTATCTGGTTGGGGTATCGCTTACCGATGCGGCAGGCAATTCGATCAGCACCAGCCAGACGCTGACCCGTGATGCCGACGGTGCAACGCTGCCAACCCTGACTATCGGGCCAATCAGCGTCGATAATTACCTCAATCAGGCGGAAGCGGCAAACGATCTCATTATCAGTGGTACCAGCACCAATCTGGCTGAAGGTCAGGTGGTCACGGTTACGCTGAACAACACCGACTACAGCGGTACGGTCGTCGCCGGTGGCGGCTGGACGGTGACCGTTCCGGCGGCGGATGTGGGGAATCTGCCGGATGGTGAGCAGCTACTGGTGGTGGTTTCTGCTGATGTTGCCGGTAACCCTGCCAGCAGCAGCAGTAATCTGGTGGTGGTCGCCAGCGATCAGGCCCAGCCGACGCTCAGCGTCAATGTGGTCGCGGGTGATGATGTGATCAACGCCAACGAAGCTGCGGGCGAGGTGGCGGTCAGCGGCACCAGCACCCAACTGGTCAGCGGCACGCTGGTCACGGTGACCTTCAATCAGGTCGATTACACCACCACGCTTGATGCGAATGGCAACTGGACAGTCAACATTCCTTCGACCGCCTTCGATAACCTGGCCTCGGGCAGCAGTCAGACCGTGACGGTGACAGCCAGTGACGTGGCGGGCAATCCGGCCAGCGCAACCCAGCAGATCAGCCTGGATACCACGCAGCCGATTCTGACTGACATCCTGGTCAGCGCCGGTGATAGCCTCAATCAGGTCGAGTCTCTGCAGGATCTGACCATTACCGGCAACACCGATATCGGCCTGCCGGTGGCCGTAACGCTGAACAACGTGACCTATACCGCTACCGCAAACGGCGACGGCGTCTGGACAATCACGGTGCCGGCCGGGGATTTACAGCAGCTCACTGACGGCCCTAATCCAATCAGCGTCTCGGTCACGGATGCTGCCGGTAACACCACCATCGACACCACCACATCACTGAATGTGGCATTCAATACGCTGCCGACCATCACCCTGAACACGCCTTTCGGTGATGGTCTGGTCAGCGCCGATGATGCCGCCGGTGCGCTAACGCTCACCGGTAACAGCACCAGCGTGCCGGCGGATAGTCAGGTGACGATTACCATCGGCACTCAGTCCTTTACCACCACCGTCGATGCCAGCGGCAACTGGACGCTGAACCTGGAGGCGGGTGCGCTGACCGCCTTACCAGACGGCCAGACTCAGGTTGTGGTCTCCACCAGCGATGCGGCCGGTAACCCGGCGCAGGCGACGGCAGGCGTCGAAATTCTGCTGACGCCGCCAGTGGCGCCGACGTTTGCCACCACGCTGTTCGGCGATAACGTGATCAACAGCAGTGAAGCCGCAACGGTTCAGCTGATTACCGGCACGACCGCAGTGGGCGACGGCCAGACGGTCAGCGTCACGGTCGGTGATGACAGGATTCCGTTATCGGTGACGGTTGATGAGAACGGCAACTGGACCGCCAGTCTGACGCCAGAGTACATCGCGATTCTTGGCGACGGGCAGCACACCCTTACCGTGACCACCACTGACCGCGCGGGTAACAGCATTGACGCGACGAAGTCTTTTGTCTCGGCGATTACGCCGATTGCCGCGCCAACGCTGGATACGCCGTTTACGGATGGCCGTATCAATGCGGACGAAGCGGCTGCCGGTGGAACGCTGACCGGCGCGCTCAACATCACCAATCCGGCCTCCGTGGCGGTCACGGTCAATGGTACGGTCTATTCCGCCGTCCTTGATGCAGATAACGGCCGCTGGACGCTGGATCTGCCACCGGCCCTGTTGCAGTCGCTGCCGGACGGTAACTGGCCAGTCACCGTAACGGTCACCGATGTCAACGGTAACAGCGCCAGCACCGGCGGTAATGTGCTGGTGGCGGTTAACACGCTGCCTGACGTTACCCTTAATCTGCCGTTTGGCGACGGTGCGCTTAGTGCGGCTGAAGCTGGCAGCGAGCAGTTGCTGAGCGGAACAACCGGCATCACCGGTGCCGGGCAGACGGTGAACGTAGTGATCGCCGGTTTTAATGGCGATCAGCCGCTGGTGGCGACGGTACAGACCGATGGCAGCTGGTCGCTGACGCTGACGCCAGCGCAGTTAGCGACCTTCACCAGCGGCAGCCACACCATTACGGTCACCGCCAGCGACATTGCCGGTAACACCGACAGCACGGCGCTGAACGTGGTGACCGAGGTCACGGTGCCTGCACCGACCTTTAACGACGGCGCACTGGGTACGGATAGCGTGCTGAACATCAGTGAAGCGGCGGCAGGCATAACGCTGACCGGCACCACCGGCAGCGTCGGGGATAATCAGGCGGTGAGCATCACGGTCGATCTCAATGGGGCACGCTACACCGGAACGGTAGACGGTGCGGGAAACTGGGCGGTCACTATTCCGGGCAACGCCCTGAACTCACTGAGCGACGGTGCGCATACCCTGACGGTCAGCGTGGTCGATGCGGCGGGCAACACCGGTACGGCAGAGCTGCCGTTCAGCGCCGATCTCACGGCACCGCTGCCGACGCTGGTGCCGGAGAGCAGCATTAACGCCGCCGATGTCGCCAGTGGCGTGACGTTGACCGGCACCACCGGTGAGGCGGGTGAGAACCAGAGCGTGCAGGTGACAATCGGCAACAACGTATACTCCGCCGTGGTGACCGCCGATGGCGGCTGGACGCTGCCGCTGGAGAGTGCACAGCTGTTGCTGTTAACCGATGGCAGCTATCCGGTCACCGTGACGGCAACCGATGCAGCCGGTAACAGCAGCAGCATCAACAGTTCGCTGGTGATCGATACTACGCCACCGACGCTGACTGTGGGTGCCTTTGCCGGCAATGACATCCTCAACTATAGCGAGAGCATCCAGCCGCAACTGCTGAGTGGTGTCGCGAACGGGGCTGAACCGGGCAGCGTGCTCAGCGTCGCGCTGGGTGCCACCACACTCGGTACGGCGGTGGTCGGGGCAAACGGCAACTGGAGCCTGACTCTGACGCCGGAACAGATGGCCTCCTTCACGCAGCCGACCACCACGCTGGCAGTCAGCGTCAGCGATCTGGCGGGCAACAGCATCAGTCAGAATGTGACCTTCGCGGTTGATCTCACACCACCGGCAGGACCGCTGGTGGCGCTGGGAACGATCTCTGGCGATAACATTATCAGTACCGCTGACCAGGCGGGCGGGGTGGTGATCAGCGGCACCTCGGCTAACCTGGGCGCGGGCGGCGTGGTCTCGGTGGTGATCAATGGCGAAACTTATGGCACCACCCTGAATGGTGATGGCAGCTGGGCGACCGTCGCCTTGCCGGTCACGGCGTTTGGCACGGGCGGTAGCGCAACCATTATCGTCAATGCCACCGACGGCACGACGCCGGTGACGACCCAGGGCAGCGTACAGATCGATCTGACGCCGCCAACGCTGACGCTTAACGACTTTACCGGCGACAACCGGATCAATGCCGCTGAAAGTGCTACCAGTCAGGTGATCAGCGGCACCGCCGATACCGCTGAAGTCGGGCGGACGGTGGTGGTCACCTTTAATAACAAAACCTATAACGCGATTGTGCAGAGCAATGGCAACTGGTCCACCACGGTACCGGCCAGCGATATGCAGGCCCTGCCGGATGGCGCATCCACCCCGATTACCGCCCAGCTGGCGGATGCCGCCGGTAACGTCACCACCGTCAGTGAGACGGTAACGGTTGACACCACGGCACCGCTGATCCTGATTGATGCCTTCCTCGGCGATAACCTGATCAATGCCGCAGATCTGGTGGTTAATCAGGTGCTGACCGGTAGCGCGCAGGGCGCAGAAGGCCAGACCATTGGCCTCTACCTGGGTGACGGCGCGCCAATTGCCACGGCGGTGGTGGGCGCCGATGGCTTCTGGACCCTTAATGTCGATCCGCAGGTGTTGTCGAGCCTGAATGATGGCGCGCTGGTGTTTGGCGTGCGAGTCAATGACGTCAGCGGTAACCAGACCGATGCTACCCTGACGGTGAATAAAGTAGTCAACAGTTTGCTGACGCTGGTGGTCGACTCGGTATTTGGCGATGGAACGCTGAGCGCCATTGATACCACGGTGGCGCAGACCATTACCGGGGTCGCGACCTCGGCGGGAGTCGGCGCGACGGTCTCGGTTGTACTGGGCGGAACGACGCTGTCAGCCGCAGTGGGTCAGGATGGCAAGTGGGCGATTGTAGTACCGCCTTCCGTACTGGGGCTGCTGAGCGACGGCGAGCTGGCGCTGAACATCACGCTGACCGATGCCGCCGGGAACGTCCGTACCGTACCGGAAACCGTCACGGCGATTGTCGATGCCGTGCCGGTGGTCGGCGACCTTGCCGGCCTGTTTGGCGGCGATAACCTGCTCAACATCGTTGAAGCTGGTGCCGGTCAGCTGATCGGTGGTGTGATTGAAAATGCCGCCGTCGGTTCGCAGGTCACCGTCACCTTCGGCAGCCGCAGCTACACCACCACGGTGCAGGCGGGCGGTAACTGGAGCGTTAACCTGCCGGGCAGCGATCTCAGTTCACTGCTGAATGGCAACCTGACACTGGGCGTCAGCGTCACCGATCCGGCGGGTAACGTGGCTTCCAACAGCGTATCTATCGGCATCTTTACCCAGACGCCATCCATCAGCCTGACCTCGCTGTTTGGTGATGGCGTGCTGAACCTGGCAGATATTGCCACCGGCCAGGTGATCAGTGGAGTGGTGAACAATGTTGCGCAGGGATCGGTGGTGACGCTGACTGTCGGCAACAGTCAGCTCACTGCCACCGTGGGCGCTGGCGGCGCCTTCAGCGCCACGGTGACGCCGGATATTTTAGGCACGCTGGCGCAGGGTAACCTGACGGTCGGCGCTTCGGTCACCGATGCGGCGGGCAATACCGCCAGCACCAGTGCCGGTATCCGGGTCGATACTCTGCTGCCCACCATCACCGTTAATCCGCTGTTTGGTGACGGTCTGCTCAACGTAGCGGATGCGCTGGTGACGCAGGTGATCGGCGGTGCGGTTGGCGGGGCGGAAGCGGGATCGCGTGTCGTGGTCTCTGTGGGATCGCAGCAGTTCGTGACCGTCACCGATGCGAATGGCAACTTCAACGTTTCGCTGACGCCAGCCCTGTTGCAGGGCATTGCCGATGGCAATCTCACCGTCGGGGTCAGCGTGACGGACAGCGCGGGCAACACCAGCACTGCCACCGCGGGCGCGCTGGTGGGCATTCATAACCTGCCTAAGGTAACGCTCAATCCGCTGTTTGGGGATGGGGTGCTGAACCTGGCGGAGTCGCTGGTGACCCAGACCATCAGCGGCACCGTATCGGGTGTGGCGGCAGGCAGCAGCGTCCGGCTGGCGATTGGCAACACCACCGCCACCGCGCTGGTGAACGCCGACGGCAGCTTCTCGACCACGGTGACGCCAGCGGTGCTCTCTACGCTGCTGAGCGGCAACTTTACGGTGAGCGCCTCGGTCACCGATCCGGTAGGCAACACCAGCAGCAGCAGCGCTGGCGTATCGCTGGGATTGATTCAGCCGACGCTGTCGGTGAATACGGTGTTCGGTGACGGCGTACTGAGCGCAGCGGATCTGGTCTCGAACCAGACCATCAGCGGCAGCTCCAGCCTGTCGGCCGGATCAACCGTCAGCGCCACGCTGAACGGTCTGACCTATACCACCAAAGTGGTGAGCGGCGGTAGCTGGAGTATCAGCGTGCCGAAAGCCGATCTGGCTGCTATCACCGACGGCAGCAAAACCGTCACCGTCAGCGGTACCGATATCTATGGCAATGTGGTGAACAGCAGCGGGGCGCTGAGCGTGATTGCGCATACCGCGCCTACCGTCGCCATCACCTCCCTGTTTGGTGACAATGCACTGAGCGCCATCGATGTGAAAACCGCGCAAACCATCAGCGGCAGCGCCACCAATGCGGAAGGATCGGTGGTGCGCGTGGTGCTGGGCGGCCAGACTTACAGCACCACGGTGAGCAGCAACGGCAACTGGAGCCTCTCTGTCCCGGCAGCAAATCTCGCTGCCATTAGCGATGGCCTTCAGACCGTCACCGCCAGCGTCACCAACGGCGCGGGCCTTAGCGGCAGCGGTTCGGCCTCGCTGGGTGTGGTCAGCCACACCACGCCAACGGTCAGCCTGAGCAGCTACTTTGGCGGCGATGGTTATCTGAATATCGCGGAAGCCGATGCGCCGAAAACCATCAGTGGCACCAGCACCAATGCCGTCGGCGGCACGGTGACGGTGAACGTGGCGGGTAATGTCCTCACCACCACCATTGGTGCCAACGGGGCATGGAGTATCAGCGTGCCGTCAGCGACGCTGAAAGCTATCCCGGACGGCAGTCATCCACTCACCGTCACGGTCGCCGACATTGGCGGCAACACCGTCACCAGCAACAGCAGCTTCACCGCGCTGTCGCACAATACGCCGCTGGTGGGAGCCGATCCGGTACTCAGTGTCGTGACCTCGTTACTGACCGGACTGACGGTACAGGGCGGATCGCTGAACGCGGCGCAGGGGTCGAAAGTCAGCGTCACGCTGTTGCTCAGCAACGGCGGCAACGGACCGACGATTAATACCACGACCGATGCGCTGGGACGTTACTCGGCTAACTTCGCGCCATCATTGTTGTCGGTTGGCGGGCTGCTGCTGTCGCTGGGTACGCTGGCGAAAGTCACCATCACTGACGTGGCAGGCAACAGCTATTCGACCACCAATACCCTGCTGTTAGGGTCATTGTTGCCGATTACCACTGCCGCCAGCGAGTCGGTGGCGCTGTTCTCGGTGGCCGATGACAGTGCCACGGTAGCCAGTGTCAGTGGAGAAACGCAGCACGCCAGCAGCAGTGAGGAGAGTTCCCCTCACGCTGCCGTGGTGTCCACACTGACCACGGAGGCGGATATCGTCACGCCGGTCAGCAGCAGTGACAGCGCCAACGCTACGGAGACCGCCGTCGTCGCCGCCGCGCCGACAGAGGAGGCCAGCTACACCATTGGTGGCGTGGTAATCACCCTGGCCGATGGCAGCACGCTGGAGGGCGCGTCAGTGACCGGCAGCAGCGGGGCCGATACCGTGACGGTCAGTGACCTCAACTTTACTCACATTGATGGTGGCGCTGGCACCGATACGCTGGTGCTGAACGGCGAGCATCTGAACCTGGATCTCACCACGCTCGGCCTGAAAGTGGAGCACATTGAAGTGCTTGACCTGGGGAAAACCGGCACTAACGCGGTGAAACTCGATCTCAATGAGGCACTCAGCATTACCGATAAACAGAGTGATGATTTGATGATCAAGGGAGCCGATGGCAGCCAGGTGACGCTGGCGAACAGTAACGGCGGCGTCTGGGCCGTGACCGGTGAGCGCACGGTTGAGGGGCAAACCTTTGAGGTTTACCACAACTCGGCGCTGACCAGCGATAACACCCTCGGCGACGTGCTGGTGCAGCATAACCTGCAAGTGCATATCGTCTAGCTCCGCTAAAAGGTCAGCAATGCTGATGAAATCAGCGGGTGTGTGAGCACCCGCTGATTTTTTTTATTTACCCCCCGTGATAATTTCATTTTCCAGATTTTCGCCACTATTCATTATTAATATGAAAGATTAGGGTAGGGGCAGAAAACGGCGCCACGCCGCCGGTTGCACTGAATCTGACGTCATAATTTCTTTCGCTGCTTTTTTAGCAGCCTATTCATTAATCCTTGTTACCTGCGGGTAACCGATTCCGGCCAGCGGAAACGGGCGGCCTGCGCTCGCCCGACATAACTGCGTCAACCAGAAAGATCAGTTTATCTGATGGTTTTCGCCTGCGTTCCTGTTCTGAATTGAGGTTACCTATGTCACAACGTGATACGCTTCGTGCCGTCCGGCTCGAATCCATTTTTCAGACCGCGGTAAGTGAATTTGCCGTGCCCGCCACGCCCGATGTCGCCCCGACCGCCAGTGACCCTCTTTCGCTGGCTGTTGCCGGCACGTCAGCGGAGACGGCGCTAAGCTCACCGATCAATCTCTCTGCGCTGGCGGTCAGCACCGCCGCGGATACCCAGCCACCCGCTGCGCTGCGGCCCTATGAACCGATCGCTGCAGATGGCGTGATCGCTAACTGGGAAGCCCGGAACCCGGTTCATCTGCGCGGCCAGGCGGTGGGAGAAGCGGGCTCAACCGTCACCCTGACTTTTAACGATCAGAGCTGGCACAGCACCGTCAATCAATGGGGCTACTGGAACGCCTCGATGCCCGCCGAGGTTTTGAAAGGCCTACCGGACGGTAATCACACCCTGACGCTGACCATCACCGATAAAGCCGGGAACAGCACCGATACCACGGTCGATTTCGGTCTCTATGCCGATCGCAGCATTAAGCCGACCCTGACGGTCGACACCATCAGTAAAGATGATGCGGTCAACATTGAGGAGAGCGTCTATGGCGTGGAGATCAGCGGCAGCGGCACGCATCTGGCGGCGGGCGGACGGGTCACGCTGACCCTGGGCAGCCTCACCACCACCGCCCTTGTCGACAGTGAAGGCAAATGGACCGGCAACTTCAATGAAAGCGATCTGAAAGCCTTGCAGGATGGGGTCTACAGTTTGCAGGTCAGCGCGAAGGACCCTAATGGCAATAGCGCCACCGAAACGCATCAGCTCACCCTGATTACCCATCTGAGCAGCCTGCCGCAGATTAGCTTCGACAAGGTGACGGCCGACGACGTGATCAATCTGGCGGAAACCCAGCAGGATCTGCTGCTGAGCGGCACGCTCTCGACCGTGATGCCGGGCCAGCGGCTGGTGATTACCGGTGCCAATGAGAAAGATTACGCCGCCACGGTTAGCGAGGAGGGACACTGGCAGGTGGTGATACCGGCGGCGGATGTCCACGCCTTTATTAACGTTGGCGAGATCCGCGCCTGGTCGATTGACGGTGCCAACAACTACACCGATGCCAGCCATGAGCTGAATATCAAAACCGGTTTTATTCCGATCTATATCGAGATGAATATTGGTGGCGATATGATCCTCAACGCTCAGGAGGCGCAGCACGATCTCAGTCTGTATGTCGAAGGGGCCAATGAAATGGTACTCAATGGCAAAACCTATCAGCCGGACAGCAAAGGCATGGTCACCCTGAGCACCAGCGATCTGCAGGCGTTACCGGATGGCCCGGTATCCGCCACCTTTAATCGCTGGGATGACTATGGCAACAGCGACAGCCAGACCTACAGTGAGCTGTTTACCGTGGCAATCCATCAACGCCCGACCCTGACGCTGGAGACCCCGTTCGACGATAACCGGATCGACGCCGCCGATGTCAATAACTGGCATCTGATCCAGGGCAGCTCGACTCATCTGGAACCGGGCAGCCTGGTGCAGTTAAGCCTCGGCGATCAGCACTACAGTGCCAGTGTGAAAGCCGATGGGGGCTGGGCGCTGACCATTCTGGCCGGGCAACTGGCCCCGCTGGATGATGGTGAATATCAGATGACGGTGAGCGCCAAAGACAGCGCCGGTAATCTGGCCAGCGCCAGCCAGACGGTAACGGTGGCATCACATAGTGACACCGCCGCGACGCTCAATGCACTGGCGGTAGATCAGCTGCTGGAGAGGCTCAGCCCGAACGGTGAGGCGGAAACCCTGACGGCCGCCGCGTCGTCTCCTGCCGCTGCGGCCCACGACAGCAATCTGGTCGCCGAATCACCTTACACGCTTGCCGATCATCTGTGGCAACACGCTGCCGCGCATCCGCTGGTCTGACCCACAACACATTAGTTCAGGTACTGCCTTCCGGACGGGTTAGTTAAGCCCGTCTGGATTGGCGGGTGAATCTCTGCTGCTTAAATTTTACGCTATTGACAAAATAATTAATTATTTCATCGATATTTAGCAGGAAGAAGCCAGGGTTATGATCTAATAATGTTAAAGGTCGTTTAGCGTCTGGCTTACGATCCATAAATTAAATGACGCAGTTCAATGAGGCGAGAGCCCGTGACGGCGCACCGTTTTGCACTCTTTGTTCACCGGGAAAACACCATGATGATAAGAACCCCTGTTGGTAAACATAATGAACAAAGCGCGATTGACCTTTTTGTTATGCGCCCTGAATGGCGTAGTGTTGCCCGCGGCCATTGCCGCACCCTTGCCCAAAGCTGAATTTAACTGGCGAGCCGCCCCCAGCGAAGAACAGATAGCCACCTTAACGCTGCGTGACGCCATCCTCCGCGCTTTCGCCCGCAACCCGAAAATCTCGGAAGCGGCCGCTCAAATCCACGTCGGTGAAGGCGATCTCGACGCCGCTAAAAGTGCCTGGTATCCGCAGATCTCTTTGCAGGGTGCGGCAGGCCGATCTCATCAGACCGACTCCGCCGGCAGCCTGAATAACAATGGGTCCGGCGGCATTATGCTCAGTCAGTTGCTGTACGATTTTGGCCGCACCGGCGGAGCCATCGATGAACAGCACGCCTTGTCCGATGCCTATCTCTTTGGCCTGTTCGACTCCATGACCACCGTGGCGGAAGATACGTTACAGGCCTATCTGGAAGTTAAACGTTACCAGGCGCTGGCGGAGACGGCCCATACCAATATCGCCTCTCTGGAGCGGGTACGGGATATCGCCCGACTGCGCGCCGATGCCGGCCTCAACTCACAATCGGACGTGTTACAGGCGGAGACCCGCATCGCCGCCATGCATGCCACGCTGGAACAGTATCGGGCGCAGCTGCGTTCGGCCAAAGCGCAGCTGACGGTGCTGACCGGCGTGGTACCGGCTGCGCTGCCGGAGTTGCCGCAGGCGCTGCTGAACCAGCAGATTACCCTCGATAAAATTGCCTACGCCAACAGCGCAGCGGTGCGCAGCGCCCAGGCGAAACAGGAAGCAGCCCGCGAGCGGGTGCGTCAGGCGCAGTCTGGCCACTGGCCGACCATCAAAGTTCAGGCGGGCCGGACCCGTTATGAAAACGATCGCCAGTCCTACTGGGATGATGAAGTCCAGCTTCAGGTTGAAGCGCCGCTCTATCAGGGCGGGATAGTGAATGCCAGAACGCAATCCGCTGAAGGCGATCGTGAAGCGGCGCAGGCGGCAGTGCAGCAGGCCAAACTGACCATCAATCAGAATGCTTCTACCGCCTATGCCGACATGATTGGTGCGCAGCAGCGCCAGGCGGCCGGTGAAGTACAGCTGGCCAGCGCCGACCATACCCGAAACGTCTACGCCGATGAGTATCGGCTCAGTAAGCGCAGCCTGAACGATCTGCTGAGCGTGGAACAGGATGTGTTTCAGGCGGACAGTTCGCGCATCACCGCGCTTTACGATGGCTGGGATGCCACCGTGCGCTACGCCGCGGCGGTCGACAATCTGCTGGATATCCTGGGTATCGATCGTCAGCGCAGCAGCGGCGATCTCCTTCCTTCGCTGCAATAGCGAGCTTGCGTATTAAAAGGCATTAACGATGAATGCACAAAATCTGAATACCGAAAACTGGATTGCCGCCATGCTGCGCGTGGCGGCACGCTTCGGTAAGCCTGCCGACGGCAAAACCCTACGCCAGCAGATGCGCTGGTTTGAACATCTGCCGGTGGCGCAGCAGCTTGAACGTCTCTCCGGACTGCTCGGGCTGCATCTGACCATGGTGCCGCAAAACAAGCTGCGCTGGCGTCAGGAGATCACCCCGGTGGTGCTGGTGCTGGAAAACAGCAGCGTGGCGGTGCTGGAAGGCATCGATCCCGACGGCAGCGCGCGCTACTGGCTGAGTGAAGGCGGGGACGTGGTGCGTGAAGGGGCGCTGTCCGAACTGCTGACCCGCAGCCAGGGCGATGTCGGGGTAATCGGCGTGGCGGCGCGCGGTCGCGATGCGCGCATCGATGAGTTTGTTCAGCCCTATGAGCCGCACTGGTTCTGGAAGAATTTTCGCGGTATGGGGCGACGCATTACCGAGATCTCACTGGCGTCGGTGATCAGCAACGTGCTGGCGCTGGCCGGGATCCTGTTCTCGATGCAGGTCTACGATCGGGTGATCCCGGCGCAGTCGCAGGCGACGCTCTGGGTGCTGTTTGTCGGGGTACTGATTGCGGCGGCGATTGAGTATCTGATCCGCCTGATGCGAACGCAGGTCTCTGACTTAATGGGTAAACGCATCGACCTGAAAGTCTCCGCCATGCTGTTTGCCCGGGCGATGAGCATCCGTAATGAAGCGCGGCCAAAATCGACCGGCTCATTTATATCGCAACTGCGCGAAATCGATCAGGTGCGTGAACTGCTGACTTCGACCACGGTAGGGGCCGCCGCCGATCTGCCGTTTGTTATCCTGTTCCTGTTCATCATGTCATTTATCGGTGGCTGGCTGGTGCTGATCCCGCTGGCAGCGATTCCGCTGATCGTTATTCCTGGCATGCTGGTGCAGATCCCGATGGCGCGGCTGGCGAAAGAGGGGCTGCGGGAAGGGGCGCTGCGTAATGCGGTGCTGGTGGAAACCATTGAAGGCATAGAAGATATTAAAGCGCTGCAGGCGGAACCCTATTTTCAGCGCCAGTGGGAACAGACGCACGAAGTCAGCGCTGCAATCAGTAACCAGCAACGCTTATGGGGCGCGCGGCTGACCGGCTGGGCCTCGACGGTGCAGCAGCTCACCTACGCCGGGATGCTGGTGTTTGGGGTCTACCTGATACTCGATTCGCAAATCACCACCGGTACCCTGGTCGCCTGTAGCCTGCTCTCCTCACGTACCATCGCGCCGCTGATGCAGCTCACCATGGTCTTTTCCCGCTGGCAGCACGCCAAAATGGCGATGAAAGGGCTGGATGAGCTGCTGAAGAAACCGCTCGATCAGCCGGAAGCCGCCACGCTGGCCCACTGTCCGACGCTTACCGGCCAGTACGATCTGCGTAACGTGCACTACAGCTACGACGAAGAGAATGAAAAGAACGTCCTCAACGTTCAGCAAATGCAGATCAAACCGGGCGAGAAGATCGCCATTCTCGGCAAAGTGGGTGCCGGCAAATCCACCCTGCTAAAAATTCTCGCCGGTCAGGCGCTGGCGACCCAGGGCAAGGTGATTGTCGATGGCGTCGATATTGAACGCATCGATCCAATCGATCTGCGTCGCCAGCTCGGCTGGCTATCCCACGATTCGCGGCTGTTCTTTGGCACGCTGCGGCAAAACCTGATGCTGGGAAATCCGCACGCCAGCGAACAGGAGATGCTGCAGGCGCTGCGCATCAGCGGCGCGCTGTCGCTGGTGCAGCAGGATGCGGCCAGTCTGGATCGCATTATTAATGAAGGGGGTCGCGGCCTGTCGGGTGGACAGCGTCAGATGGTGATGCTGAGCCGGATGATCCTGCGCCAGCCGCAGGTGGTGCTGCTGGATGAGCCGACGGCCGCGATGGATGAGCAGTTAGAGGAGCATGTTATACGTCAGCTACAGGGCTGGATCAGCGGCCGCACGCTGATTCTGGTCACCCATCGTCCGGCGCTGCTGAAGATGGTCGATCGCATTGTGGTAATGGATAACGGCCGGATAGTGGCCGATGGGCCGCGTGACGAGATCCTGCGCCGCGCCACCTCAACCGCCGCCCAGCCGGCGCCGGGCCCGAATAAAGGAGATGCCGCATGAGTCTGGTGATGATTGATAAAGATCTGGCGCGCCATGAACGCCGCACGTCCGCCATTATCTGGCTCTGTACCGCGGCGCTGGCCATTTTTCTTATCTGGGCGCACTTCGCCATTCTGGATGAAGTGACCGTCGGCACCGGCAAAGTGACGCCGTCCAGCCGGGCGCAGGTGATTGACAGCCTGGACGGCGGCATCGTCAAACAGCTCAACGTGCATGAGGGCGATATCGTCGAGAAAGGGCAGATTCTGGCGACGCTCGACCCGACGCGCTTCCAGTCAAATTTCGGTGAAGCCCAGGCTAAAGTACGTACGCTGCGTGCCTCGTCAGAACGGCTGGAAGCGGAGCTCTCCGGTACGCCGCTGAAATTCAGCGCCGAAACGCTGAAAGAGCCGCAGCTGGTGCTGCGGGAAAGGCAGCTGTATGAATCCCGGCGGCGCAATCTGACGGAAACCATCAGCAACCTGCAGCAGTCGCTCAAACTGGTGCAGGATGAACTGCGTCTGACCGAGCCGCTGGTGGCTAAAGGCGCGGCCGGCCAGGTCGAGGTGATCCGCCTGCGGCGTCAGGTCAGCGATCTGCGCGGCAAAATCGATGAGGCGCGCAATGACTATCTGGTACGCGCCCACGAAGAGCAGGTTAAAAACAATGCTGAACTGGATGCGCAGCTACAGGTCGCGGCGGGTAAAGAGGACCAACTGACGCGCGCCACGCTCTATTCGCCGGTGCGCGGCATCGTTAAAGATATTCAGGTGACCACGGTCGGTGGCGTACTGGAGCCGGGCGGCAAGCTGATGGAGATTGTGCCGCTGGAAGATCAGTTGCTGATTGAAACCCGCATCAATCCCCGTGATATCGCCTATATCCGGCCTGGCCTGGCGGCAATCGTGAAGATCACCGCCTACGACTCCTCTATCTATGGCGATCTGCCAGGCGAGGTGGAAATTGTCTCGCCGGATACGCTGCAGGATGAGGTTAAGCGCGATCAATACTACTATCGCGTCTACGTTCGCACCCAAAAGGCGGAGCTGACCAACCGCGCCGGGCGCAAATTCCCGATTGTGCCGGGTATGGTCGCCAATGTAGAAATTAAAACTGGCCAGAAATCGGTGATGGATTATCTGCTTAAGCCGCTGAATAAAGTTAAAGAATCGCTGAGAGAGCGATAATACCGCGATCCAGATATTATCTCAGCCTGCTTAATTACCGTGATAAATTAAGTGGGCGGAGTTATTGTCAGGCAAGCGGCAAATAAGGGGGAAATTAACTTTCTGTGCGGCTTAATAACAATGTTAATTCAGCCGGGCAAATCAAGTTTACGCAGAAATAGTGGTAGCGGCGGATGGCAGGCAAAAAAATGCCGGACAAACATGTCCGGCGGGAAATATAGGGTAAACATCTCATTCGGGGTGAATGAAGGTAATAATGAAATAAATGATGATAGCGGGATCTATTGTATTACCTGATGACGCATAAGTTTTATCATTCAGTGCTTCAGAGTAATCCGATGTAACGCGTTGATAACAAAGGTAGCAAAATCAGATTGGCTTTTTGTGCCATATTTTTTATCGATACGTGCTGGTTATTAGTTCCCCAAATCTTACATTATGAAATAACTGTTTCGTACTCTGAAACACTTTTGGAAATTTAGTAGCATTTTCGTGATGGATTATTGCCCGATATAAAACAACAATGGCCTGCCGGCTGAATTTTTAATCATTCAGTTAGCAGTGGCAAATAATAAAGGCACATTACAGAGGGTAATAAAATGAAACGTCGCGTTCTCTCCCTGTTGGTCCCTGCGTTGCTGGTCGCAGCAGGATCGGCAAACGCAGCTGAAATCTACAACAAAGACGGCAACAAATTAGACCTGTTCGGTAAAGTCGATGGCCTGCACTACTTCTCCGATAATGATAGTTCTGATGGCGATCAGTCCTACGTCCGCTTTGGTTTTAAAGGCGAAACCGAAATCAGCGACCAGCTGACCGGTTACGGCCAGTGGGAGTATCAGGCGGCGCTGAACAATGCAGAGTCGCAGGGTACCGAAAACAGCTATACGCGCGTCGGTTTTGCCGGTGTGAAATTTGGTGATGCAGGCTCGTTCGACTACGGTCGTAACTACGGCGTTGCTTACGACATCGGCGCATGGACCGACGTTCTGCCGGAGTTCGGTGGTGATACCTATGGCGCGGACAACTTTATGTTCCAGCGCGGCAACGGTATGGCAACCTACCGCAACAGCAACTTCTTTGGCCTGGTCGATGGCTGGAACTTTGCGGTGCAGTATCAGGGCAAAAACGGCAATGGTGATGAATCACCGAACGGTCGCGATGTGCTGGGTCAGAACGGTGACGGCTGGGGCCTGAGCACCACTTACGATCTCGGTTCTGGTTTTGGTATTGGTGCGTCGGCATTCCAGTCTGACCGTACCAACGATCAGAACGGCAACCAGGCGGGTATCCTGGGCCGTGGCGACAAAGCTGAAGCCTACACCGGCGGTCTGAAATATGATGCCAACAACGTTTACCTGGCAGCGATGTACACCAAGTCGTATAACGCAACCCGCTTCGGCAGCAGTGATTCCCCAGTGTTTGGTTACGCTGATAAAGCGGAAAACTGGGAACTGGTGGCGCAGTATCAGTTTGACTTCGGTCTGCGTCCATCGCTGGCGTATGTTACCTCACGCGGCACCGACGTGCAGAACTGGGGCAAACAGAACCTGAAGAAATACATTGATGTAGGTGCGACCTACTACTTCAACAAAAACATGTCCACCTATGTGGATTACCAAATCAACCTGCTGGATGACAACCAGTTCACCGACGCGGCCGGTATCAACACCGACGACGTGGTGGCGCTGGGTCTGGTTTACCAGTTCTGATTTGTACAGATGCGCAGCCACGGCTGCGCATCTGCGTTATCAATCCTTTTCTTTTATCTCTTCTGCTGCTCGCCACGTTTTCGCTTTTGCAACGGTCGCGACCGGTGTAACCACCACGCCAAATCGGGCCCCTTCAAACGCGACGCCCCCCAGCGTAAAGGCTGAAAAGCTCAGCCACTGATGCCAGGCTGCCTGCAGGTTTTGTGACCTTTTCATTCTGCACCTCTCAGAGATAAACACTGATTCAACAGTGCAGAATTCATGCCAGCTTTACCGCTCTGATAGCCACGGGCCTGCCGCGCATTCTGGTAAACTTGCCGCGCAGATTAAGGCGGCCAATGCCCCGTTAAGGTGCAACGCTGCTGATTAATGGCGCGACCGCGACAGCGTCATGTGACGATGACGGCGCTGATGCCAGACTTTGTAGCTGCTGAAGATGAACAGACCCAGGGCGATGGCAAGAATCACATAGATCATCTGCTACTCCTTTCATTAAACCTAACCGTTAAACGTAAATCGCCCGGTTACGGGCGGATGCATAGTAGATGACTGACTGATACTGTCGCCATTGGGTAAAGTATTCAACCTTATTTTAACCTCTTTACCAGCGATTTATGCTTTGTAGCAGGAATAGATAAATTTTTACAAGTGAGGAGTGATGCGATATCAGATTAATCTGCTGTCTTTACCTTTTGCCATCCTGTTGTTAGCGGGCTGTGATAAGCCAGCGACACCTTCTGCAATGGTGCTGGAAGGCAAAACCATGGGGACGGTATGGCGCGTCAGCCTGGCGGACGTCGCCAGCGAGCGCAAAGCGGAGTTGCAGCAACGGATTCAGCAGCAGCTGGACAGCGATGACGCTGAACTTTCCACCTGGAAACCCGATTCTGCGCTGTCACGGTTCAATCAGAGCCGCGCGCTGACGCCGCAGCCGGTCAGCGAGAACATGGCGGATATCGTCACGCTTTCCTTACGCATTGGCGCTAAAACCGGGGGCGCGATGGATATCACCGTCGGACCGCTGGTCAATCTGTGGGGCTTCGGCCCGACAAAGCAGCCGGTCCATATCCCGGATGAGACGCAAATTGCCGCGGCTAAAGCGCAGACCGGCCTGCAGCATCTGCGGGTCATTCAGGGCGCAGGCGGCCAGTGGCTGCAGAAAGATCTGCCGGGCCTGTATGTTGACCTTTCAACGGTGGGCGAGGGCTTTGCCACCGATCATCTGGCTCGCCTGATGGAGCAGCTGGGGATCAACAACTACCTGGTTTCGGTGGGTGGCGCGGTACTGAGCCGTGGGCTGAACGCGCAACATCAGCCGTGGCGGGTAGCCATTCAGAAGCCGACCGACCGCGAGAATGCGGTACAGGCGCGAGTCGATCTGCAGGGACACGGTATCAGTACCTCTGGCAGCTATCGCAACTATTATGAACTGGACGGCAAACGCGTTTCTCACGTCATCGATCCCGTTACCGGCCGGCCGATTGAGCATAAACTGGTGTCGGCCACGGTGATTGCCACCACTGCGCTGGAGGCTGACGGCTGGGATACCGGCCTGATGGTGCTTGGCAGTGAAAAAGCCAAAGCGCTGGCGATCCAGCAGCATCTCGCGGTCTATCTGATCAGTAAAGAAGGCGAGAGTTTCGTGAGCTGGATGTCACCGCAGTTTGCCGCCTTTTTGAGTAAACCTGAGTCGACAGGAGCACCCTGATGTTAGATCTGTTTAGCGAAGAGCAACCCTGGCAGGAACCGCTGGCTGACGGCGCGGTGATCCTGCGCCGCCGCGCGCGCGATGAGGCAGAAGCACTCTATCAGCAGATTCTGGCCATTGCCGACCAGAACCCGTTTGCCCACCGCATCACGCCGGGCGGCCATCGTATGTCGGTGGCGATGACCAACTGCGGCGATTTTGGCTGGTCGGTTGATTCGCGCGGATATCAGTATCAGCAGCAGGATAACCTCAACGGGCAAAAATGGCCGGCGATGCCGCCACTGTTTCGCAACCTGGCGCAGGCGGCGGCGCGTGAAGCAGGGTTTCCCGACTTTCATCCCGACGCCTGCCTGCTCAATCGTTATGAACCGGGCGCGAAGCTGACTCTGCATCAGGATAAAGATGAGAAAGATCTGCGTCAGCCGATCGTTTCGGTCTCGCTGGGATTACCGGCGGTGTTTCAGTTTGGCGGTTTTGAACGCGGCGACAGCACGCAACGGGTGCTGCTGGAACATGGCGACATCGTGGTGTGGGGTGGGCCGTCACGCCTGCGTTATCATGGCATCCTGCCGCTCAAGCCAGGCGTGCATCCGCTGGTCGGTGCCTGGCGTTATAACCTGACGTTCCGCCGCGCCTTTTAATCCGCTGCGCGACCCGCGAAGCGTTGCGAATAACTATTGCTATCATTTTGCATCACATTACACTGCAGGCTGTTTTTCGACTGCTGGATTGCCTGCATGACGTTGTTAAGCGTTGTTTTTCGCCAGTTTCGCTGGCCTTTTATCGGGGTTATTGCGCTGACGCTGCTGAGCGCGGTGTTGGGTATTGGCATGATTGCCTTTATCAACCGCGAAATGATCGTTGCGATCAATAGCTCCTATGCGGTTCTGCCGCAATTCCTGCTACAGCTGGTGGTGCTGATGGCGGTGACGCTGGCTTCCCAGCTGGCGCTGACCATGCTCGGCCATCAGTTTGTCTGGCGGATGCGCGGTGAATTTATCAAACGTATTCTGGATACCCGGGTGGAGCGCATCGAGCAGCTCGGCAGCGCGCAGCTGCTGGCGGGACTGACCAGCGACGTGCGTGCCATTACCCTGGCCTTTGTGCGTCTGCCGGAGCTGATCCAGGGCATTATCATTACGCTCGGCTCGGCGTTTTATCTGGCCTGGCTGTCACCCAAAATGCTGCTGGTGACCAGCGGCTGGCTGGCCGTCACGCTGATCGGTGGCTGGCTGCTGGTTTCCCGCGTCTATCAGCACATGGCGAAGCTGCGTGAAATTGAAGATCATCTCTACCGTGACTACCAGACGGTGATTGATGGGCGTAAAGAGTTGCAGCTCAACCGCGAGCGCGCCCGTCAGATCTATGAAACGGTCTATCAGGAAGATGCCACCGCCTGGCGACATCATATTGTGCGTGCCGATACCTATCATCTCAGCGCCGTGAACTGGTCCAACATTATGACGCTGGGCGCGATCGGCATGGTCTTTTTTATGGCCAACAGCCTGGGCTGGGCCAATACCGCGGTGGCGGCGACCTTTTCTCTGACGCTGCTGTTTCTTCGCACGCCGCTGCTGTCGGCCGTGGGCGCGCTGCCGACCCTGCTCAGTGCGCAGGTCGCATTCCGCAAACTCAATGCCTTTGATCTTGCGCCTTATCAGCCTGATTTCCATGCCTCACCGTCAAAAGCAAGCTGGCAGACGCTGGAACTGCGCGATGTCTGTTTTCATTACGGTGAAAACGGCTTTAAGGTTGGCCCGATTAACCTGACGCTGCACCGCGGTGAACTGCTGTTTCTGATTGGCGGCAACGGCAGCGGTAAATCGACGCTGGCGATGCTGCTGACCGGTCTTTATCAGCCTCAGTCTGGCACGCTGCTGCTGGATGGCCAGCCGATAGACGCGGACGGGCTGGATCGCTGGCGTCAGCACTTCTCCGCCGTCTTCACCGATGTGCATCTGTTTGATCGGCTGATTGGTCATGAAGGAATACCGGCGAATCCGGCGCTGGTGCAGCAGTGGCTGGAGCGGCTTAAAATGCAGGACAAGCTGAAGATTGAGGGCAATAAGGTGCTGAATCTGCAGCTCTCTAAAGGGCAGAGCAAACGGCTGGCGCTGCTGCTGGCGGTAGCCGAAGAGCGGGATGTGCTGCTGCTGGATGAATGGGCGGCAGATCAGGACCCGCATTTTCGCCGTATCTTCTATCGTGAACTGCTGCCCTGGCTGCAGGCGGCTGGCAAAACGGTGTTCGCTATCAGCCATGATGATCACTACTTTATCCACGCCGATCGGTTGCTGGAGATGCGGGAAGGGCAGCTGACTGAACTGACCGGCAGTGAGCGCGAACAGGCGACGCTGGACTCGGTACAACGCACCGATACCGGGCTTTGATGCAGGCTGGCAAAGCTTAGCAAAAAGGCATATTGGCTGCCTCTGCGGCTAACGGGTTATCCTGAAAATCAGCAGAGAGCCTGCTCTCTGCCATCCTGGAACTTCTTCTGTCGTCATGTGTTTACCCCGGCTAAGCCGTTTTGCTTAGCCGGTTTTTTTATCCCTGATGTGTCAGCAGGGTTATCACGCTATCCTCCCGCCATAAAAATTCTGCCTGCAAGGTTGTGCCCTGGGTAAAGCGATCGCTGAAGTGATCGGTGAGCCGCAACGTCGCGCACTGACGGCTGAGATCAACTGTTTCCAGCACTGCCTGCTGAAAATCCATTGGCTGATGCAGCTGTGGCCACAGCGCTTTATAAAGTGACTCTTTCAGCGAAAACAGCAGGGTAGCCGCCGCATTAAAACCGATGGGCAGTGCGCGCAGCCGTTGCTGCTCGTGGGACGTCATCAGCAGTTCGGCGGTTTCATTGGCCGTCGCCTCTGACATCAGCTGCTCAACATCCACGCCGATACAGCAGCCGGGCTGACGGGTCACTGCCAGCGCCACCACACCGGCGCTGTGCGACAGCGAAGCCTGCACGTCGTCGGGCCAGCAAGGCGAGCGGTCGGGCGCATTCGTCAGAATGAAGTCATCAATGCCCAGTCGGGCCATTACTGTGCGAGCCAGTTGCCGGCTGGCGAGATATTCGGCCCGCCGCGTGTTCACCGCCTGTGTCAGTCGGTCGGGCAGCGGTATGCCCCATGCGGTGGCGAGTGCATCACGGTAATGTTGCGGGTTGAAGCGGCTCACCGCCAGCCAGGGATCGCTGTCGCTCAGATGTTGAGAAAGGATAAAGCCGCCTGCGGGAGGCGGCAGCGGAACGTCGGGATAGCGCATGCGGTGCCTGACTGAAGCCAAAAAGGCATTAAATCAGGCCGGGAAGGGTGGGGCAAGCCGTCCGCAGCGATCAATCGTTCGGCGGGATAGCAAAACTTTTCAGTGAAACGACAAAATGGTGGTGACCTTTGCTGATGCGAGCGCCACGGTCGCACCAGTGGCTCGCCAGACGAAAGAAGTCGTCGCTGCCAATGTCATACGCCAGTTCCACTTTGCTAATGCCTGAATGCAATAACGCTTCTGCATCCTTCAGGCTTTTCGCTTTGATCGCCATAAAAATTATCCGTCAATTTCAGGGGAGTTCAGAGTAGGCAATTTCTGTGACATTTTTGTTTCAGTTTGATGAATTGGCGTCGCGTTGTGCTTATTTTGTGAGGCAGACTGGATTTCGATGCAACCTGTAACCGGCTGAATGCATGACAGATGTTAGCTGACACGGCGAAGTTTTCTGAAAGCGCAGCCATAGAAAAGGCCGCGTCTGGCGCGGCCTTAGTGGGTTACTTCTTGTCTGGCGGTGTTTGTTGCTTATCGCCGGACTCTGGTGCTTCGGTTGGATCGTCTTTTTCGATTGCTGTCATGAACTCTCCTATCGTTACCCACACGATCTTCAGTATAGATCGGAATAGGCAGAGTGCGAGCAAAGTGACCGTTTGATGACAAAAATGAGGCTATGCCTGTTTTCAACCACAGCATCAGGATAATCAGCGTTGCGTGTGATGATGCGGTGTAAAGCGGGAAGGGGACGCGGATAAAGCCTGGAGCTGAAGATCAGTGCGCTGATCTCAGCGGAAAGATAAAGACCGCATATTCGCATTGAGAAACGAAAAAAAGCAGCCTTTTGGGCTGCTTCTTCAGGGAATTTGGTCGGCACGAGAGGATTTGAACCTCCGACCCCGGACACCCCATGACCGTGCGCTACCAGGCTGCGCTACGTGCCGAACACTGGAGGATTAGTCTACTGGTTCCCGCCATGAATGCAAGACACCAGCCGACTATTTGCCTCATTATTAATCAGTTAGCGATAAATCGTTTCTCTTCCGTCAGCACCTGTAACAGCAACGCCAGCTCCGGTTTATGATCTTTTAACGCCTTGCCCTGCGCATCATAGGCGCGATAGCTGCCGTTATTGTTCAACACCAGCGTCACCTGTGGCGTGGTAATCACCAGCTTGTTCTCTTCACTGCTGGCAACCCAGTCGTGGCGACGGCGCGCGGCAAACAGATCTTCACCCTGTGAGTAGTTAACCGGATTGGTGCGTACATGCAGCAGACGTTGCATCAGCGTCGCCATCACATCCTGATGATCGGAAAGACGATCAACGGTTTGCGCTGGGGTATCCGGCCAGTGAATCACCAGCGGCACCTGCAGGGTTTCACGGTTACCGGCGCTATCAGGATCACCGTTCAGTGCCAGTCCGCGCTGGGCAGTAATCACCACCACGGTATTTTTCAGCAGATCGCGTGCCTGCAGAGTAGTCAGCACCGCGTGAATCTGTTCATCGACCGACGGTGCCTGACGCAGATAGCTGCGCTGGCGCGCTTTGGCGTTGTCGCCGGTGACGGTCGGGCCATTCAGCGCCACCCATGAGAACCACGGATTGCTGGCACCGTTCTGTTTGTCCAGCCAGTTCTGCCACTGCGTAACGGTACTGGCGTTAGGCTGACTGGTGCTGGCGGGCAGCGAGTAATCGGTCAGCAGCGCCTGGCGATAAAGCGGCGGATTAAATCCTTCCGACGAGAACAGGCCAAACTGATAGCCCTGGGTGCTGAGCGCGCCGAGCAGCGCGGACGGCGTACGTGACGCCAGTATCCCGTTCATGTAGCTGGACGAGATGCCGTAAAACAGGCCAAACAGCCCTTTCTCCGGCGTATCGCCGGCGCTGTAGTGCTGGGTAAAGCGCACGTTTTCACTGGCAAACTGATTCAGCTGAGGCAGCGCTTTCGCCAGCGTGGCGTTATTCAGACCATCCACGGTCAGTACCAGCAGGTTATTGCGGGTACCGGCGTCACGGAAGGTAATCTCACTCAGCGGATACTCAACCGATAACGCTTCCGGATCGCCTTGTTGCACCAGACGACGCTGATATTCCTGCGCATCCAGCAAGCCGTGACGTTCCAGAAAGCGCCGGGCAGTCATCGGATAGGAGAGCGGCAGGTTGGCGCGCTGCATGGTGATCGGGCGATAGAAGTTGGCATCGGCCCAGATATACATCAGATGGCTGGCAAAGAAGGCGCTGATAAACAGTGCCGCGACCGGTTTACCAAATGAACGACGATTAAGGCTGCGCAGCTTCTGCCAGCTCCAGGTCGCAAACAGCATCTGTACCAGGAAAATCAGCGGGACGCTGATAAACATCAGCTGCCAGTCACGCGCCATCTCACTCTGATCGGGGTTGATCACCAACTCCCACACCACCGGGTTCAGGTGCAGGTGGAAGCGGCTGAACACCGCGCTGTCGACCATGATCAGCGTCAGGCCCGCGGTGGCGACCACCGCCGAGATCACCCGCAACAGCCGTTGCGACATCACCACAAAGGTCAGCGGGAAGATAATCAGCAGATAGGCGGCAAAGACGATAAAACTGAAGTGACCTACCCAGCTGCTATAGGCGTAGACACGCCCCGCCAGCGAAGAAGGCCAGTCAGCAACCAACAGGTAGCGACTGCCTAAAATCAGCGCGAAAAGGATGTTAAACAGAGCAAACCAGTGACCCCAACTGATCATCTGGGAGACTTTTTCGCGGTAGCGCTGCCGGTTGGTTACCATATTATGAGATCAAATCAGCAAATTAATGGGCGTTATCGTCACGTACCGACGCCTGCAGGGCATCAGCGAAAGATCGTGCCAGTGAACGACGTTGCGCAGGGGCGACATCGCTGTTAATTAAGTTGGTCACCATATTTCCCAGTACCATCAGGGAGAGATCGGTCGGCGCCTTGTCCTTTTGCAGGATTTGGGCCATTTCCGCGAGGAGTTGTTCCACGCGTTCGTCACTGTAACGGGAAGATTGTGGCATATCGTTATCTAAGCTCATTTCAAAAGGCGATATATTACCGGAACAGCGACCTTTTTTCCGCAATTTTATCGAAAGCGCACTGTTCGCTTTACGCATGGAGTTGAAAGCCGATGCCGGCGGTGTTTGAATACGCGCCTGTGCTAAAAGGAGAGTCTACCATGAGTCTGGATATCGACCAGATTGCCCTGCATCAGTTAATTAAACGCGATGAAAACCAGCTTGAACTGGTGCTACGTGATTCGCTGTTACCAGCCACTAACACGGTTAACGCCATGGTGGAGGAGCTGCACCGGGTTTACAGCGCGAAGAGCAAAGCCTATGGCCTGTTCAATCCTGAGAGTGAACTGGCGGAGGCGCTGCGTAATTGTCGCCAGGGCAACGATGATTTTCTCGCTTTTAGCCGCGCGGCCACCGGTCGCCTGCGCGATGAGCTGGCAAAATATCCGTTTGCCGAAGGCGGCGTGGTGCTGTTTGTTCACTATCGCTACCTGGCCGTGGAGTATCTGCTGATTGCGGTGCTTAACAGCCAGTCGAGCATGCGCGTCAATGAGCAGATGGACATCAGCAGTACCCACTATCTCGACATTAATCATGCCGACATTGTGGCGCGTATCGACCTGACCGAATGGGAAACTAATCCGGAATCGACCCGTTACCTGACTTTCCTGCGCGGCCGCGTCGGACGTAAAGTGGCTGACTTCTTTATGGATTTCCTCGGTGCGGAAGTGGGATTAGACACCAAAGCGCAGAACCGCGGTCTGTTGCAGGCGGTGGATGATTACTGCAGCGAGTCAAATCTCGATAAGCAGGAGCGTCAGAACTACCGTCAGCAGGTCTACAGCTACTGCAACGAGCAGCTGCAGGCGGGCGAGGAGATCGCGCTGGAAGAGCTGTCGGGTGAATTGCCGCCGCTGGGCGAAAAAACCTTTCAGGCGTTTACCCAGGAACAGGGCTATGAACTGGAAGAGAGCTTCCCGGCCGACCGCAGCACCCTGCGACAGTTAACCAAATTTGCCGGCAGCGGCGGGGGACTGACGCTGAACTTTGATGCGATGTTGCTCGGCGAGCGCATTTTCTGGGACCCGGCTACCGATACCCTGACCATCAAAGGGACGCCGCCGAACCTGCGCGATCAGCTGCAGCGCCGGACCAGCAGCAAATAAAAAAGCCGGGCTGAGCCTTAATACTCGTTAGTTAAGCGACAGGTGATAACGCAGTCTGGTGCCGCTCAGGGGATGGCGGTCCTCGCGCCGCTGCGCGGTACCTTCACTTCATTCGTCTGCCTGACGGACCGCCGGGGATGGCACATCCTGTGCCGCCCCGCCTTTCGCCCGCGTCCTGCGGGTTCTCCTGGCAGACTCATTCCGTTCAGCGCTGCGGATTGCCTGCCCCTGATCGGCCCCAGCCTGCTCTGAAGCTTCAGTGCGTGCTGTTAAAAAGGGCACGATGGTAGAGGCCTGAGCGCCTCTGCTGCTGAAAGGGCTATCCGCAGCGCTGAGGCGTGACGTTGGGCCAGAACGTCACGCCGGGAAGCGTGGAGAGTTCGGGGCCGGCCAGGGAAGGCCGATCCCCGAACGGTTCGTCGGCACGACGTCAAAGCCGAAGGTACCGCGCAGCGGCGCGAGGACGGCCCGGCAGCAGCAGAGGTGCTCAGGCCCGCACTCCTGCACACTCGCCCAAAAAAAAGCTGCCACGTTTGACCGTGACAGCCTTTGCAAATGTAACTTTAACTGACAAGCATCAGGGCTGAGCCCGGCTTTAACCGTATCTGGCGGCAAAATAAAAGGGCCGGTTTCGCAACCGGCCCTTCTACGTTCAACTTATCCGGCGATTAAGCGCGAACGAAGTCGATGTGAAACAGTTTTGGCTTGAACGGGTGACGCTGAACAGCCTGAACTTTCACTTTGGTTTCTTTACCGTCAACAGACAGGGTCAGCACTTCGTCGTAGAAACCTGGCTTAGCTTGCAGGTTCATTACGGAGTCGTGATCCAGGTCGATGGCAACAGCCGCTTCAGAACCACCGTAGATGATGGCCGGGAAACGGTTTGCTGTACGCAGGCGGCGGCTCGCACCCTTACCCTGCTCTTTACGTTCTACTGCATTGATAGTGAGCATCAATATCTCTCTTTATTTAATTCCTGCTACAGGCGACCCAGTAACAGGCAGGTTATTCAATACCGCTAATGCACATGCAAAAGCGGGCGGCAGTATAGCCGTTATGCCTGGTGGTAGCAAACGATATACCCGCCGGCACCGTACTTAACGCAGCTCGTTGGCGCGACGGAAGCGGCCCTGATAATCAAACATCTTTTCGCGGATCTGCCAGAACTGGCCTTTGGCCCGCGCGACCACAAAGTCGGGATGACGCAGCAGCGGCTGCAGCGCCAGCACATCAGCGGCGGTCTGCCAGCCCAGCGGCACGCCAGGCGCGCGCTGATGCGGACGCATAAACAGTTGTTCAAATGCCTTACGCTGGGCTGGGGTCTGCAGGCGAAAACGTTCACTGACGCTGGTGCCTTCCTCATCGAAGTAGGTGGCTTTCAGCCATTCACCTTTGGCATCGCGCCCCTGTTCCAGCGTCATACCGCCGCAGCGCAGCACCAGCGCATCTTTTAATTTCAGCGCGGCCTTCAGCATGTCGTCGGGATCGACCAGAATTTTATCGCACTGGTGACAGCGCCGGGCGGCAATATCATTTTCTGCGCCGCAGTCGGGGCAGCTCTTGAAGCGGAAGCGGAAGTCGCACTGCTCGCGCTCACCGTCGTCATCTTCCAGTACGCCCTGGCAGCGACGGCCAAAATGCTCAATCACCATGCCATCGGCGGTGGCTTTGCCCCAGAAGGTATTGGCGAAACCGCAGGCGGGACAAAACACCTGCACCGGCTGATTATCACTGGCACCTTTGGGCGCGCCCACTTCCGGCGTAAACAGGTCGTGCGGGTTGCCGGCGTAATCCAGGATCAGACAGTCTGTTTTGCCCGGCGACAGCCGCAGGCCGCGGCCGACAATCTGCTGATAGAGGCTGACCGATTCCGTCGGGCGCAGAATGGCGATCAGATCAACGTGCGGCGCATCAAAACCGGTGGTCAGTACCGCCACGTTAACCAGGAACTTCAGCTGTTGCGCCTTAAACGCCACAATCAGCGCATCGCGCTCTTTGGCCGGCGTCTCTGCCGACACCAGGGCGCTGTTAGCGGGCAGCAGTTGCAGAATTTCACGCGCGTGCTCGACCGTAGAGGCAAAAATCATCACGCCCAGCCGATCTTCGGCGAACTCAACAATCTGACGAATGATATGCGGCGTCACGCGCTGCTGTTGTTTCAGTTCGCGGTTAAGATCGGCTTCGCTGAATAAGCCGTTGGCCTGGGCGGTCAGGCGACTGAAGTCATACTGCACCACCGGCATATCGAGCCGCTCCGGCGGCACCAGAAACTGATGTTTAATCATGTAGCGCAGCGGCAGTTCATAGATACAGTCACGGAACAGCGCTTTTTCATCGCCGCGCACCATACCGTGGTAGTGAAACTGGTAAATCCAGCCTTTACCGAGACGGAACGGGGTGGCGGTCAGGCCGAGCAGCCGCAGCTGCGGGTTATGTTGTCGCAGATGATTGAAAATCTGCTGATACTGGCTCTCTTTGTCATCGCCGATACGGTGGCACTCATCGACAATCACCAGAGAAAAAGCGCTGTCGAACTGGTCCAGGTTGCGCGCCACCGACTGCACGCTGCCAAACACCACTTTGCGCTGACTCTCTTTGCGCTGCAGGCCGGCGGCAAAGATATCCGCTTCCAGCCCGTAGGCCTGATATTTGCTGTGGTTCTGCGCCACCAGCTCTTTGACGTGCGCCAGCACCAGCACCCGGCCGCGCGCCAGCCGGGCCAGCTCGGCGATCACCAGGCTTTTCCCGGCACCGGTCGGCAGCACAATAACCGCAGGATGATGATGACGACGGAAATGCGCAACGGTGGCATTGACCGCGTCCTGTTGATAGGGGCGTAAGGTAAAAGACATGGCTATCACTTTTGACAAACTGGGGATAATTATGCCACGAAAGCGCGGTAAACGCGCTGTCAGGCGGGCGCGGATCACGTTATACTTCCCGCACATTTTCAACGGTTAACCAGGCCGTTTCAGGTTCCCTCCGCAGTAACAGGCAAAACGAATTCATGCGACTCGACAAATTCATCTCTCAGCAACTGGAAATCAGCCGTGCCATCGCCCATCGCGAGATCCGCGGCCAGCGTGTCACCGTAAACGGTGAAGTGGTGCGCGACACCGCCTTCAAACTGCTGCCCGACCACGAAGTCGAATATGACGGCAACGTGCTGCAAATGCAGACCGGACCACGCTACTTTATGCTGAACAAGCCGCAGGGTTACGTCTGCTCAACCGACGATCCCGATCATCCGACCATCATCTATTTTATCGAAGAGCCGATGGCATTCAAACTGCACGCCGCCGGTCGTCTCGACATTGATACCACCGGGCTGGTGCTGCTGACGGATGATGGTCAGTGGTCACACCGTATTACCTCGCCGCGCCATCACTGCGAGAAAACCTATCGGGTGATGCTGGAGTCACCGGTCAGCGACGACACCGCCGCGCAGTTTACTGCCGGTGTGCAGCTGCACAACGAAAAAAGCCTGACCAAACCGGCGCAGCTGGAGGTGATTACGCCGACGGAAGTGCTGCTGACCCTGAGCGAAGGGCGTTATCACCAGGTGAAACGGATGTTTGCTGCGGTAGGAAATCGGGTGGTGGGTCTGCATCGCGAGCGTATCGGGGACATTTCGCTGGATGCGGATCTGGAACCGGGTGAATACCGGCCATTAACCGCCGAAGAGATCGCCAGCATCGGCGTGCCGAAAGAGCTGCAGGCGAAATAACAGTGCAGGCCGGCTGCAAGGCGCAGCGGCCGATCGGTTTTAACCAGCAAGGGCAGGAGAGGCTGTGCGCAAGGAAAAGAATTCGCCGATAGGGTTGGTGGTCATCCTCGGTCTGTTAGCGATGCTGATGCCGCTGTCGATTGACATGTATCTGCCGGCAATGCCGCAAATTGCCCGTGAATTTGGCGTCTCTGCCGGTAGCGTGCAGATGACGCTCAATCTTTATATCCTTGGTTTTGCCATTGGTCAGCTGATTTACGGACCGCTGGCCGACAGCTATGGCCGTAAGCCGGTGATTGCGCTGGGTACCCTGATTTTCGCCGTCGCCGCGGCGGCCTGTGCGCTGTCGCAGAGTATCGATCAGCTGATCGCCATGCGTTTTCTGCATGGTTTATCTGCCGCCGCCGCCAGCGTGGTGATCAATGCCCTGATGCGCGACAGTTACTCGAAAGAGGACTTCTCGCGCATGATGTCCTTCGTGATGCTGATCACCACCATTGCGCCGCTGCTGGCACCGATCATCGGCGGCTGGCTGCTGCTGATCTGGAACTGGCACGCCATCTTCTGGGCGCTCTCGGCTGCCGCGGTGGTCACCACCGTGCTGGTGACCACGCAGATTCGTGAAACCCTGAAGCCCGAGCAGCGACAGCGTTTTCATCTGCGTACCACGCTGGGTAATTTTGTCATTCTGTTCCGGCACAAGCGCGCGTTCAGCTACATGCTGTCGAGCGGCTTCTCGTTTGCCGGGCTGTTTACCTTTCTCAACGCCGGCCCCTTTGTCTACATTGAACTGAACCACGTCTCACCGCAAAATTTTGGCTATTACTTTGGCCTTAACGTGGTGTTCCTGTTCATCTTAACCCTGATTAACAGCCGCGCGGTGCGCCGGTTTGGTCCGGTGGCGATGTTCCGGCTGGGACTGTTAATTCAGTTCTGTATGGGAATCTGGCTGCTGATCGTCAGTGCGCTCGATCTCGGTTTTCTGCCGCTGGTGATGGGCGTGGCGATGTTCATTGGCTGCGTGTCGATGGTCTCATCGAATGCAATGGCGGTGATCCTCGACGAATTTCCGCATATGGCGGGCACCGCCTCTTCGCTGGCCGGCACGCTGCGCTTTGGCGTCGGCGCGCTGGTGGGCGCACTGCTGTCGCTGGTCAGCTTTAACAGCGCCTGGCCGATGGTCGGCACCATCGCATTGTGCGCGACGCTCTCTCTGCTGCTTTTTTTCTACGCTTCCCGTCCTCGATCCGCCTCGCGTTAAGCGGGCTTAGTCGATCAGGCCGCTACGGTTACGCCGGGCGGTCCGATCGGTTACGTCACTTTGTTTCTATAATGTGAAAATATTTAGCTAATAAAGTAACCATATTGCGTCTAAAATGATTGTTAAGTGCTGCCGAACGCGGTACATATAGCCTGAACTGCGATACCACTCGCAAAAAAATAAATTCAGCGATCCGCTTTGGTGTGAATTGAGAAGGCGGGCCTTGACGTCCCGTTTCTGACGGTACCCGGCATCGGGTCAGGCGTCACTGGCGTGGATGGCGAAGTAAATTTCTCTTGGGGACATTGATAACTATGCTGCAACTTTCGATTGTGCATCGCTTGCCACAGCGTTTTCGCTGGGCCAGCGATCATCATAGTGCCATCGAAGCAGATGACGGCACGCTGGACGATCAGGATTTTATCGCGCTGCGTCTGATCAGCCATGACGGTATTCCGGCGTGGGAGATCCTGCAGCAGCTCAAAGAGGTGCTGGCTGACATTCAGGTCGATTGTAAAGTGGCCGAATGTGAAGGGCAGCCCTGTCTGTTTATCCAGCGCAGCGACGAGAGCGCGACTAACTGCTGCCTGAAAAATCAGGGCGTGGCGATTGCCGAAACCTTTATCGCGGGTTGAGTTGCGCTGAGCGCAGCAGCTCGCGCGTATATTCCGCAGCCGGCGACGCAAACAGCGTCTCACATTCCCCCTGTTCCACCACCTCTCCCTGACGCAGCACAATAAGCTGATGGCACAGCGCGCGCACCACCTCAAGATCGTGACTGATAAACAGATAGCTCAGCTGGCGCTGCTGCTGCAACCGGCGTAACAGCGTCAGAATCTGTTTTTGTACCGTGCGATCCAGTGACGAGGTGGGTTCATCCAGCACCAGCATCTCCGGTTCGAGGATCAGCGCACGCGCAATCGCGATACGTTGCCGCTGACCGCCGGAAAATTCAGCCGGATAGCGATGGCGGCTTTCAGCCTCCAGCCCGACCTCTGCCATCACGGCCTTAACCCGCTGTTCCTGCTGTTGGGCGCTGAGCTCAGGCTGATGCACCGCCAGCCCTTCGGCAATAATCTGTTGAACCGTCATGCGCGGATTAAGCGAAGAGTTCGGGTCCTGAAACACCACCTGAATCCGCTGGCGCAGTGGCAGCAGTTGCCGCCGAGACAGCTGATGCAGCGGCTGGCCGTCGAACCAGACCTCGCCACCGGCCTCAATCAGCCGCAGCAGCGCCAGCCCGGTAGTGCTTTTTCCTGAGCCGGATTCGCCTACCAGCCCGAGGCTTTCGCCGCGCCGCAGCGTAAAACTCAGTGCTGAAAGCGCCCGTTTTTCGCCCACCCGGCGGCGGAACAGACCGCGGCGCAGCGGGAAGCTGACCTGAAGTTGATCGACCCGCAGAATTTCCGGCGCGTCGGCGGGCAGCGGCAGCGGTTTCCCTTCCGGCTCGGCCGCCAGCAGTTGCTGAGTATAAGGATGTTGCGGCTGGCTCAGCAGCGTCTGACAGCGATTCTGCTCAACCACCTTTCCCTGACGCATCACGCTGACGGTATCGGCCAGCTGACGCACAATATTCAGGTTATGGGTGATAAACAGCATCCCCATATTAAATTCACGTTGCAGCTCGCGCAGCAGCCGCAGAATCTGTGCCTGTACCGTCACATCCAGCGCGGTGGTCGGTTCATCAGCAATCAGTAATGCAGGCCGGGTGAGCAACGCCATGGCGATCATCACCCGCTGTCGTTCACCACCGGAAAGCTGATGCGGGAAATCGTTTAGCCGGCTGGCCGGCTGGCGAATCCCGACCCGCTCCAGCACGCCAAGAATTTCACCGCGCGCCGCCGCAGGTCGTAATCCGCGATGCAGCGACAGCACTTCATACAGCTGCTTCTCCACGTTATGCAACGGATTCAGCGACACCATCGGCTCCTGAAAGATCATCGCGATCTGGTCGCCGCGAATGCCGCGCAGCCGCTGCTCGCTGGCACGCAACAGATCCTCACCGTTAAACAGAATCTCACCGCCCGGATACGCCACCGTCGAGGGATGCAGCAGCCGCATCACCGACAGGGCAGTCACGCTTTTGCCGGAACCGGACTCGCCGACCAGCGCCAGGGTTTCGCCGGCTTCGACGCGTAGTGAAACCTCATCAACCACCTGATGCAGCTGCTCGCCCTGACGAAAGGCGACAGAAAGATGGTTGATAGCAAGCAGTGGCGCAGCCATTCAGACTCCTTTACCCGGATCGAAGGCGTCACGTACCGCTTCGCCGATAAAAATCAGTAGCGACAGCAGGATCGCCAGTGAGAAAAAGCCCGCCAGGCCCAGCCAGGGCGCCTGCAGATTATTTTTACCCTGCAGCAGCAGCTCTCCCAGCGACGGCGAACCCAGCGGCAAACCGAATCCGAGGAAATCGAGCGAGGTCAGCGTGGTAATCGATCCACACAGGATAAACGGCAGGAAAGTCAGGGTAGCCACCATCGCATTTGGCAGCATGTGGCGCAGCATAATCCGGCTGTCACTGACCCCCAGCGCCTGGGCCGCGCGAATGTAGTCGAAGTTTCGGGTGCGCAGAAACTCGGCCCGTACCACGCTGACCAGGCTCATCCAGCCAAAGGTTACCGTGACCAGCAGCAGCCACCAGAAACCGGGCTGAATCACGCTGGAGAGCAAAATCAGCAGAAACAGCGAGGGCATACCGGACCAGACTTCAATCAGTCGTTGTCCGATCAGATCCACTCTGCCGCCGAAATAGCCCTGTACCGCGCCGACCACCATGCCGATCACGCTGGAAAACAGCGTCAGCAGCAGGCCAAACAGCAGTGAAATGCGCGTGCCGTACAGCAGGCGAGCCATTACGTCACCGCCGGTCGCGTCGGTGCCGAGCCAGTTCTGCGCCGACGGCGGTGAAGGGAAGGGCACCTGCGTAGCAAAATTGATGGTGCTGTCGCTGAAGCGGATCGGTGCCCAAATCGCCCAGCCCTGCTGATCGATGCGCTGCCGCAGCCAGGGGTCCTGATAGTCGGCGGTGGTTGGCAGCACCCCGCCATAATCGGTCTCGCTGTAATCCACCAGCAACGGGAAATACCAGCGCTGCTGGTAATGCACCAGCAGCGGCTTGTCATTGGCGATCAGTTCGGCGCCCAGCGACAGCAGGAAAATCACCAGGAAAATCCACAGCGACCAGTAGCCGCGTCGGTTATGACGAAAGCGCTGCCAGCGCTGCTGATTCAGGGGAGACAAGCGCATCAGCGGCCCTCGAAATCAATGCGGGGATCGACCAGCGTATAAGTTAAGTCACTGAGAATATTCATCAGCAGGCCGATCAGGGTAAAAATATAGAGCGTACCGAACATCACCGGATAGTCGCGTTGCAGCGTGGCATCGTAGCCCAGCAATCCCAGTCCGTTAAGTGAAAATATCACCTCAATCAGTACCGAACTGGTGAAGAACATGCTGATAAAGGTGGCGGGGAAGCTGGCGATTACCAGCAGCATCGCATTGCGAAACACATGATGGTAGAGAATGCGGCGCTCCGGCACGCCTTTGGCGCGGGCGGTGACCACGTAGAGTTTACGGATCTCATCCAGAAAGGCATTCTTCGTCAGCATGGTCAGAGTGGCAAAGCCGCCAATCACCGTGGCCAGTACCGGCAGCGCGATGTGCCAGAAGTAATCGAGTACCTGGCCGTACCAGGGCAGGCTGTCATGCTGCGGTGAGGTGAGACCGCGCAGTGGAAACCAGTCGAGATAGCTGCCGCCGGCAAACAGCACGATCAGCATGATGCCAAACAGAAAAGCCGGAATGGAGTAGCCAATAATGATGAAGGTGCTGCTCCAGATATCAAAGGCGCTGCCATTGCGCACCGCCTTGCGAATGCCCAGTGGAATCGACACCAGATAGATAATCAGCGTGCTCCACAGGCCGAGGCTGATCGAGACCGGCAAACTCTCTTTAACCAGCTGAAGCACCGAGGCGCTGCGAAACAGGCTGTCGCCGAAGTCAAAACGGGCATAGTTCCCCAACATCTCGCCATAGCGCTGCCAGATCGGCTTATCAAAGCCGTAGCGCTGCTTAATCTCGGCAATCACCTCCGGGTCCAGACCGCGCGCGCCGCGATACTGGTTATCAGCGGGATTCAGTGCATTCAGGCTGGCGCGGGACGCCGCGCTGTCGGCACCGCCGCTCGCCAGCCCTGTAGTCTGACCAAACTGAATATTGGCCAGCGCCTGATCCACCGGACCGCCTGGCGCAATCTGCACAATAAAAAAGTTAAGGGTGATGATCGCCCACAGCGTGGGAATAATCAGCAACAGCCTGCGCAGAAAGTAAGTTGCCAACGTTCCACTCCTTAGCGTTTGCTGGCCGGCAGCCGGGCAGCTTTGTTCACGTCATACCACCAGTTTTCCAGCCCGAGGCTGTAAGCCGGTTTGCTGGCCGGATGGGAAAATTTATCCCAGTACGCCAGCCGTTGCTCTGCGTTGTACCACATCGGGATCATATAGGCATTCCACAACAGAATACGATCCAGCACCTGTGCCAGCGGCCGAATCGCCGGAAGATCGCCGTGATGCGCCACAATCTGTTTCACGAAGTGATCGACCAGCGGATCTTTAACCCGCGCAGTATTCCACGACGAGGCGATGTAATCTGACTGCCAGTAAACCTGCAGGCTGGAGGAGGGGATCGGCATCGCGCCATAAACGGTGGCGATCATCTCGTAGTCGCCTTCGCGTAACCGCCGCAGATACTGTGAACTGTCAACCTGACGCAGGTTGAGAGTGATGCCGAGTCGCGACAGATTGTGCTGCAACGGCAGTGCCCATTCGGTATTGGTCCCGCTGCGCAACAGCAGTTCAACCTTAAACGGCTGACCGGTTTTCGCATTCACCAGCCGGCGATCGTTAATCTGCCAGCCCGCCTGTTTCAGCAAGGCAAATGCCCGTAACAGACTGGCGCGATCGTAGCCGCTGCCGTCGGTAACGGGCGGATGGTAAGGCTGAGTGAAGAGTTCAGGCGGCAAGTGCGCGCGCCACGGGGCCAGCAACGCCTGCTGCTGCGCGTCGGGCAGGCCACTGGCCGCAAAGTCGGTATTCTGGAAATAGCTGCTGGCACGCTGATAAGCGCCATAGAACAGGGCTTTGTTCATCCACTCGAAATCAAACGCCAGCGTCAGCGCCTGCCGGACCCGACGGTCGTGGAACAGCGGTTTTTCATTGTTAAACGCCAGCCAGCGGGTATCAATGGCGGCTTCGTTTGGCAACGTCTCTTTCACGATACTGTGATCGTCAAAATGGCGGCCGCGATATTGCGTGGCCCATTTTTTGGCCGAGGTCTCTTCCCGCAAATCGAATGCGCCCGCTTTGAAGGCTTCAAACGCCACATTGTCATCCAGATAGTAGTCGTAGCGGATGCGGTCGAAATTAAAACGCCCGCGGTTAACCGGCAGATCGGCGGCCCAGTAATCTTTTACCCGGCTGTATTCAATAAACTGGCCCAGCTTCCATTTGGTGATGCGATAAGGACCGCTCGACAGCGGCGGTGAACTCAGGGGTTCGTTGAACTTTTTATCGTGCCAGAATTTTTCCGCCAGCACCGGCAGCGTCAGTAAGCCCAGCATCCGGTCTTTGTCCGGCTGCTGCGCATCAATCCGCACCGTCAGCCGATCCAGCGCCTTAACGGTCACGCCGCGATAGGCGACGCGAAACTGCGGCACCCCTTCGGTCATAAATTTGGTAAAGGAAAATGCCACATCCCCGGCGGTGATGGGCGTGCCATCCTGAAAGCGGGCACGGGGATTCAGGCGGATCTCAATCCACGTAAAGTCACTGGCGTAGCGGGCGGACAGGGCGATCAGCGGGTAATAGCTGCCGGGTTCATCATCCGAACCGGTATAAAGCCCGTCATACAGGGTTTCCGTATTGATGCCGGGATTGCCGCGCGAGGCGTAGCGGTTGAAGTTGTCGTAGGTCCCCACCACCGCCATGGTGATGCTGCCACCTTTAGGAGCATTGGGATCGGCGTAGTCATAATGGCTGAAGTCGGGCGGGTATTTCGCTTCGCCGGCCTGCGTGAAGGCGAAACTTTCTTTGATGCTGGCAGCCAGCAACGGGCTGCTGAGCAGACCACACAGCAATAATAATCCAGCACGAAGCAGCACCACGGTTACGCTCTCCTGTGATTTTCCGATTCAGGCATTATGACGCTGGAAATAGTCTATCAGCGTTTCAGGCCGCAGCGGTCGACTAAAAATGTAACCCTGAAGATGGGTAACACCGCGATTGATCAGCCAGGCGGCCTGTTCACCGGTCTCGACGCCTTCCGCCACGCTTTTCAGATTGAGCTTTTTCGCCAGCTGCAACACCGTATCCAGCACCGGCGAGGTCAGGGTATCGGTGCCGATGCTCTGAACGAAACCGCGATCGATTTTCAGGTAATCGAAGGCATATTTTTCCAGATAGATCAGCGCGCTGTGTCCGGTGCCGAAGTCATCAATCGCAATATTGATCTTTTGCTGATGCAGCCACTCAAACAGTTCGCCGACATTTTCATCGCGCACCATGGCTCGTTCAGTGATTTCAAATACGTAGTTAAAGTGCGCGGCGGGCATGGTGTCGAGCCAGCGCAGCACATCCTGGCGGAAACCGCTATCGGCCAGGTGCAGCGGCGAGATATTCAGACTGAGGCTGGCATGACGGGGAATGGTATGGCAAAGCAGTTGGGCATCGCGGGCGACCAGCTGAAACAGGTGCCGGGTCAGCGGAATAATCAGGTTCTGCGCTTCGGCGTAACCGATAAACACATCCGGCGGGATCGGTCCCTCAACAGGATGCGTCCAGCGTAGTAGCGCTTCCATACCGTAGGGCTGACCGTCGTGAGAGGTGACCAGCGGCTGATATTCAATATGAAACTCGCCGCGCTTCATGCCCTGAATCAGATCTTTTCCTGGCCGCTGACAGACCGACAGCAGCAGCCAGCAGCCGCCAGTGACCAGCACAGAGAGCAGCAGGCTGCTTAGCAGAATATTTTGATAATCGCTGAGCGCCAGCGTGGTGCCATATAACACAAATTGCAGCGGGTAACCCGGCAGTGACTGTTGCAACAGCGGCGGGGGCAGCAGAGTGTTGTCGATCACGCCTGACTGCCAGCTGGTTAACGCGCTGCGCTGCGCCACCAGCGCCATGCCAGAGATCTCTGGCCGCCATGACGGCAACAGCTGATAGGGCGCAAGGGTAATATTGAGAGTGGCAAAGACGCCAGACTGCGCGCTGCCAGGGTTCCTGATCCACAATGCCAGCGCCGGTTTATCGGGTTGCAGCGGGGTTCCGCCCATCAGCTGCAGATCAATATCGCGCGTTGTATCACTCCCTGGTGATATGACGTTGAGCGGCAGGTTAAAGCTGCCGGTGGCCGATGAGCAAAAGGCGTTACCGTCATTCACCAGCAGAATTGCGCGCAGATTACCGGCAAAGGCGGCGCGTGAGGTCAGTTCGCGATTGATGGTCTGGCAGGTAGCCTGGGTAAAGGGAAGCAGGGGACTGAGTGTGTTGTTAATCAGTGAGGAGAGCGTTTGCTGCAGTGCTGTTCGGCTGTTTTCTAATAACTGCTGATGTTGCTGCTCGCGCTTGTGCCAGAGATGGTTAAGCGACAGTGCGGTAAATAATAAAAAGAACAGGCAGCCGATCATCGCGCTGCTCCATGCGATTCGACGAGGATAGGTTGCATGGCGCATCAGCGCCCCCGACAGTGGCATGAGGTGCTTCCTCTGATAAAATTATTATTATGTTATTGCGCACGACTGCTTCGGTATAAGCGCCTGAGAATATAACGAGAGGACGGGGAATGTCTCGATATTCTTTTGAAAGACAATGGTTTTCATGCCATCAGTCTCAGGCGGGTAAAGGCAACAGACGAAAAAAAACGCTGCGTTAGCAGCGTTTCATATTCTCTGGCTGAGAAGGAGATCAAAGGCGGTAATCAGGTCGGGTTACGACTTAGTACGCGTCGCCCTTCACGATAACGCTTTTTCCAGTAATCATCGTTCAGATTTGAAATCATCACACCACTGCTGGTGGAAGCATGAACGAAGTTATCATTACCGAGATAGATGCCAACATGACGGCCAGTAGAACCGGCACGGAACAGCACCAGATCGCCAGGACGCAGTTTAGTGCGCGAAATCTCTTTACCGGTGCCCTGCTGCTCTGAGGTAGAGCGCGGCAGTTCTAAGCCAAATTGATCGCGGAAGGTGCGTTGTACAAAGGCGGAACAATCGATACCGCGTTTGGTATCGCCACCCAGACGATAGCGCACGCCTTTCCAGACAGCGTATTGATCCATGATGCGCGACTTAACGTCGACGTTACGCACCATTTCTTCAAACTCATCCTGAGACGCCTGAAGTAAAAAACCATTGTGGTTGTTAACTTCATGATTCTCGTTATTCGCGTTTTGACCGTTATGGGTACTGCTACAAGCTGAGAGGAGAGTTGCCAGTGCCACTGCAGGCACGATTCGCCAGATATATCTCAGTATTGGTTGAGACTTGACCATTATTCGGGTTTTCCTTCGATGTCCTTACGACAAGATTGTCGCCAGCCAGATGACAAAACAGGGAGATTAATAAGCGAAACAGACTAAGACAATTCCTTAATTACTAAAATGTGTTAATGGACACATTTTTACTGTAAAAAAAATCGAATTCTCTGATGCTGTTACCCCACAGCGACTGAGGTTAACTGATTCCAGACGCCGTGGCGAGTGCTTTCAATCAAATTCTTATAGGTTTTTCTGATGTGAAATCAAACCTTAACACACTGACTAATTTAGCAACAATTGTGGTCAAATGATGGTGAGAGCAGGGGACCAAAATGGCGCTAATTCGGCCTATAGCCTGCTAATTGAGAATTTTCTTTATGGACAAGCGAACGTGAGGGTTATTTGAGCGATGAAGCCGGTCATAACCTTTTCTTTTAATGGATTTGATTAGCCTGCTAATAGTGCATCGGGTTTTTTTATAAGCGCGGGCGGCTAAGAATAAGGCCATTATTGCACCCGCGCTTATCATTCAGGCCAGGGGCTTATATTTACCCGGCAATTTGCGATAAAACCAATTAACCAGCAGATCGCTGGCCGGAGTTAATAACCACCAGCTTAATCCCACTAATACCACTGAAAGGGAACCGACAGCGATATCGGTGAACCAGTGCGCGCCCGCCATCACCCGTGGCAGTGAAAAAATAACCACAATCGCCGCCGCAATTAAAAAACGACCGAAACCAAAATAACGCCAGATAAAGCAGGCGAAGATCATCAGCATCATGCCGTGGTCGCCAGGGAAACTGTCTTTCGAGGCATCTTTGGCCGGAATACCGGTCAGTTCACTGACCCGATGGACGTTTTCGAAGAACAGCGTCGGGCTGGAATGCTTCACCGGCAGCAGATGGCCCAGCTGGTTGAGCACCACCGCGGTGAGCAGCATGGTAATGCCGATAGCCAGCATCCGTCGCCGTGCCTGCGGGGTTTCTCCTCGCCAGATCGACAGATAAAGCATGCCCATCGCCAGCAGCGAGACCGCATCAAAGCCACGATAGTTAGTGATCGCCACCAGCAGCGCAAAGCCGGAATGGATAATCATCTGGCTATTAAAGCCAAAGAAAATGGATTTATCGACGCCATACCAGAAACCATGTTCAGGTGGCAGATACCATGACAGGAATAGCACCACACCTAATGCGTTCAGCAGCAGGATGGTTATAAGGCGAGTTACGCGCATAGTTAAACTCATATTTAAAAAAATAACCGCCGACGATACCCTTGTCAGCGTAAACGGCACTTCAACAACGCCGATTGTAGTCTATTCCAGTCAGCCTGCTGCGAATGAATAATCTCAATACGGCTGTCGGCGGGTGGCAGCGATCGCGTTTCAAGCTGCAGATCCGCGCCCTGACGATTAATATTCAGCGATCCCTCTTCAACACGCATGACGCCTTTTATCCGATCGCCTGGGGCCAGCCGGACCCATTCCAGCAGCGCCGCCCGATCAAACCGCGTCTCAGGGTCAAACAGCCAGCCACAGGCGCTATAGTCCTGCCCCTGATTCAGCGCCCGACGCCAGCGTGCCTGACCTTCCAGCCGCAGTGCCGCGACGCCGCTGACCGCGGCAGCCACCGGATGATGATGCTGCGGTACCGGCAGCTCGCGTGGCTTGCCGCGCGGCGTATCCAGCAGCGCCAGCGGAATCTGACCAAATTCGGTGGCAATAAAGAGCCGCTGATCCTGCGCATCCTGTTGCCAGCGGGCTAAGCGCTGATAATCCTCCGGCTGCCAGCGATCCTGCTTGTTACCGATGATCACATCTGCTGCGGCCAGCTGATCGCGGAAATTTTCATTGGCGACCACGCGCGGATCGGCCAGCTGGCGGGCATCCAGCAGGGTGAGAGTGGCGTTAAGTTGCAGCCAGGAATGGTAGGTTGGGGAACTCAGCATCTGCAGTAACTGACGCGGATGGCCTAAACCGGTCGGCTCGATCAGCAGCCGGTCCGGTTTATTTTTCAGCAGCATATTGAGCCCGACCTGCATCGGCAGGCCGTTGACGCAGCACATGCAGCCGCCGGGGATCTCTTTTAACGTTGCGCCGCGGTTCGCCAGCAGCGCGCCATCGACACCAATCTCACCAAATTCATTGACCAGCACCGCCCATTGTTCATTGGCAGGCTTTGCCGCCAGCAGATGACATAACAGCGTGGTTTTGCCACTGCCTAAAAATCCGGTGATCAGATTGACCCGTGTCATCGGTCCGCCTCCTGTCAGTATAGCCGGGTTAAAGTGTTATAATATAACAATCGGCAACCCGGCAACGTTCAGGCTGTGCGATCAGTCGGCGCGGCCCATATAACGGCGTTCGGCAATATGAATGCGGATGCGGTCGCCGTTGCTGAGGTATTCCGGTACCTGAACCACCAGCCCGGTGCTCATGCCAGCCGGTTTAGTGCGGGCACTGGCCGAGGCGCCTTTAATGCCGGGCGACGTATCGACAATTTCCATGTCCACGGTTTGCGGCAGTTCCAGCGCCAGCACCTGGCCTTCCATCGTCAGCACCTGAATGCCCGGAATCCCGCCTTCAGGAATAAACAGCAGCTCTTCTTCGATCTGCTCTTTTTTGAAGTTATAGGGAGTGTAATCTTCGTCGTCCATAAAGACGTACTCATCACCGTCTATATAAGAGAAGGTGACGCTGCGGCGGCTGAGCGAAATCGCATCAATAATTTCGTCGCCTTTAAAGCGTTCTTCTACTTTCATTCCGGTGCGTACATCGGTGAAACGCATCTTATACAGGGTGGCTGCGCCACGCGCGCTTGGGCTCTGGACATCAATATCTTTAACCAGCAGCAGTTTTCCGTTATGGGTAACGGCCATTCCTTTTTTGATCTCATTCGCTTTTGGCATTGCTGTTCTCGCTATCTCTGAGAGTGAATTGCGCGCCACGTTACTCGCGCCGGTGAAAACTGGCAATATGGCGACGGTGAAATTTTACCTGGGGCAGCGGCAGACGTGGCAATTACGCCGTCAGACTGCTATTGTCGCCGCGACTTTCTCTGCCGGAGCACAGTATGCAATGCCGTAGCCACTGCGGTGCCTGTTGTACGGCGCCCTCCATCTCTTCACCGATCCCCGGCATGCCCAACGGCAAACCCGCTAACACCCCCTGCGTGCAGCTTGATGAGGCTTTGCGCTGCAAGCTGTTTGGATCTGAATTACGTCCCGCGGTGTGTGCCGGCCTGCAGCCAGCGCACAGCATGTGTGGCGATTCACGTCAGCAGGCGATGATCTATCTGTTGCAGCTGGAAGCGGACACCGCGCCCTGATCCGCTGACGTTGCTGAACCTTTGGCTGAGTTTATGCCAGGCTTACAGCAACCGCGTCAGCGGGCAGAGAGCAAAATCTTAAAACGTCGATGAAATGTGCGTAACATCAAAAATCTGCTACGCCGTTTGCGCATTTTCTTGCCTGCTGCCAGGTGCTGTACCACAATCCTTGAAACGTTTCAGCGGTGACCACGCCACCTGTTTTCAGCAGGATGGCGTAATAATTTCCCCACTGGCTGAAACGATTCAATCTCAGCAAGCGAGGAGAATTATGTTCCAGCTCGAATTGCAGGCCATCCATACCGGAGCCAGCGCCCAGAATAAAGAAGAGGCCATTCGTCAGGTTGCAGCAGCGTTGACCGCTGCCGGTAATGTGACGGAGGGCTACGTCAACGGTATGCTGGCGCGTGAGCAGCAAACCTCAACCTTTCTGGGCAACGGCATCGCGATTCCGCACGGCACCACCGATACCCGCGATCTGGTGCTGAAAACCGGCGTCCAGGTGTTCCAGTTTCCGCAGGGCATCAGCTGGGGCGACGATCAGACCGCCTATGTGGCTATTGGCATTGCCGCCAAATCGGATGAGCATCTGGCGCTGCTGCGTCAGCTGACCCATGTTCTGAGCGATGACAGCATCGCTGAACAGCTGAAAACCGCCTCTGCTGAAGATCTGCGTGCGTTGCTGATGGGCGAAAAACAAGCCGCCGAATTTAGCTTCGACACCTCATTAATTACCCTGAACGTCGCCGCCAGCGATCTGATCACCTTACAGGCGATGAATGCCGGTCGGCTGCAGTCGGCTGGCGTGGTCGATGCCAGCTACGTCGCCGATGTGGTTTCCAACCCGCCGCTGAGTCTCGGTCAGGGGATCTGGCTGAGCGACAGCAGCCTCGGCAACCTGCGCAGCGGCGTCGCCGTCAGCCGTGCCGCCCATCCGTTTGAGCATCAGGGCGAATCTGCGGCGCTGTTAATCAGCGTGGCGGCGGTGGATGAACGTCCGCTGGAAGTGCTGGGTTACCTCAGCGCGCTGTTACAGCAGGGCAAAGCGGACCGTTTGCTGAAAGCCGATGCCGCCGGTGTCTATGCGCTGCTCACCAGTGAAGTGGACGAGCAGGCTGAGGTCCTGACGGCAGAATTTACTATCCGCAACGAGCACGGTTTACATGCCCGTCCGGGTACTGCGCTGGTCAGCGTCATCAAGCAGTTCAACAGCGACATTACCGTTACCAATCTCGACGGCAGTGGCAAACCCGCCAACGGCCGCAGCCTGATGAAAGTGGTCGCGCTCGGCGTGAAGAAAGGCCATCGCCTGCGCTTTACCGCCAGCGGCGAAGACGCTCAACAGGCGCTGAACGCGATTGAAGAAGCGATCACCAGCGGACTGGGCGAGGGGGCAGCATGAGCAGACGCGTCGCAACCATCACGCTGAACCCGGCCTATGATCTGGTGGGCTATACCCCTGAAATTGAACGTGGCGAAGTTAACCTGGTAAAAACCACCGGACTGCACGCGGCAGGTAAAGGCATCAACGTTGCCAAGGTGCTGAAAGATCTCGGCATCGACGTCACCGTAGGCGGTTTCCTGGGGAAAGAGAATCAGGATGGCTTTCAGCAGCTGTTCAGCGAACTGGGCATTGCTAACCGTTTTCAGGTCGTGCCAGGCCGCACCCGTATTAACGTCAAACTGACTGAGCAGACTGGCGATGTCACCGATCTGAACTTCTCCGGATTTCAGGTCACCGGACAGGACTGGGACCGCTTTACCAGCGACTCTCTGACCTGGCTGGGCCAGTTCGATATGGTCTGCGTCAGCGGCAGCCTGCCGGAAGGGGTCGATCCTGACGCCTTTACCCGCTGGATGACCGAGCTGCGCACTCATTGCCCGTGCATTATCTTCGACAGCAGCCGTGATGCGCTGGTCGCCGGGCTGAAAGCCGCGCCGTGGCTGGTTAAACCTAACCGCCGTGAGCTGGAAATCTGGGCCGGTCGTAAACTGCCGGACCTGCAGGATGTGATTGGTGCTGCCCATGAGCTGCGCGAGCAGGGCATCGCCCATGTGGTGATCTCGCTGGGCGCAGAAGGCGCGCTGTGGGTTAACGCCTCAGGCGAATGGATTGCTAAACCACCGGTGTGCGAAGTCGTCAGCACCGTCGGCGCGGGCGATTCAATGGTGGGCGGCCTGATTTACGGGCTGTTAATGCGTGAATCCAGTGAACACACGCTGCGTCTTGCAACGGCAGTGGCGGCGATGGCCGTCAGCCAGAGCAACGTTGGCGTTTCCGATCGTACCCAGTTGGCCGCAATGATGGCGCGCGTCGACTTACAACCCGTTAACTGACAGCAGGAGAGCGATAATGAAAACGCTGCTGATAAAAGATCCTTCATTGGGACTGGCTTCCGCTTACATGGCGCAACAACGTCTGACCGCTGCGGGCCTGACGCTGACTGATAATCCTGCCGAGGCCGAACAGGTCATCGTGCTGGGCAAAAACGTGCCGGACGACGCGGCACTGAACGGTAAACCGCTGTGGCAGGGTGATGTTCAGCTGGCGATCCGCGAGCCAGAAACCTTCCTCACTCGCGCCAGAGCCGAAGCGAAACCCTGGCAGGCTGCGGCAGCCGTTGCCGCGCCAGCAGGTGCGCCTGCGGCGGCCCAGGCCGGTGCGCAGAAACGCGTGGTTGCGATCACTGCCTGCCCAACCGGCGTAGCCCACACCTTTATGGCCGCAGAGGCGATTCAGGCTGAAGCGACCCGTCGCGGCTGGTGGGTCAAAGTAGAAACCCGCGGCTCAGTTGGTGCTGGTAATGCCATTACGCCGGAAGAAGTGGCGGCGGCCGATCTGGTGATCGTGGCGGCTGATATCGAAGTCGATCTGGCGAAATTTGCCGGTAAGCCGATGTACCGCACTTCAACTGGCCTGGCGCTGAAGAAAACCGCGCAGGAGCTGGATAAAGCGGTAGCCGAGGCGAGGCCGTACAAAGCCACTGGCGCGCAGAGCAGCGACAACCAGAACGAGAAGAAAGAGGGGGCAGGCGCCTATCGTCACCTGCTGACCGGCGTTTCTTACATGCTGCCGATGGTGGTAGCGGGCGGTCTGAGTATCGCGCTCTCCTTTGCCTTTGGTATCACCGCTTTTAAAGAGCAGGGCACGCTGGCTGCCGCGTTAATGCAGATCGGTGGCGGCAGCGCCTTCGCACTGATGGTGCCGGTACTGGCAGGCTTTATCGCCTTCTCCATTGCTGACCGTCCGGGTCTGACCCCAGGCCTGATTGGCGGGATGATCGCCACCAGCATCAACGCAGGCTTCCTCGGCGGGATCATCGCCGGTTTCATCGCCGGTTACGCAGCGAAGCTGATCAGCGGCAAAGTGAAACTGCCACAGAGTATGGAAGCGCTGAAGCCGATACTGATTATTCCGCTGTTTGCCAGCCTGATTACCGGCCTGCTGATGATTTATGTGGTTGGTAAACCGGTTGCCGGTATCATGAACGGTCTGACGCACTGGCTGGCGAACATGGGTACTGCCAACGCGGTGCTACTGGGCGCGATTCTGGGCGGCATGATGTGTACCGATATGGGCGGTCCGGTCAATAAAGTGGCTTACGCTTTTGGTGTCGGTCTGCTGAGTTCTCAGACGTATGCCCCGATGGCGGCGATCATGGCGGCCGGTATGGTGCCACCGCTGGCGATGGGCCTGGCGACGCTGGTTGCCCGTCGTAAATTCAATAAAGGTCAGCAGGAAGGGGGCAAAGCGGCGCTGGTACTGGGTCTCTGCTTTATCTCTGAAGGTGCGATTCCGTTCGCGGCCCGTGACCCGATGCGTGTTCTGCCTTGCTGCATCGTCGGCGGCGCGACCACCGGTGCCATCTCGATGGCGGTGGGTGCCAAACTGATGGCACCACACGGTGGGCTGTTTGTGCTGCTGATCCCAGGCGCGATCACCCCGGTGGTCGGCTATCTGGTAGCGATTGTGGTCGGCACGGCGATTGCTGGCCTGAGCTATGCGGTGCTGAAACGTCCGGAAGAGCAGCTGGCAAAAGCCTGATTTGCTCAGGGGCATAATCTGCTGAAGTAAAAAAACAGGGAGCCAGATGGCTCCCTGTTTGCTTTTTCAGACGGTGAATAAGGTTAAAGCGATGGGTGAATACGCCTGGAGTAAAGCATTGCGCCGCCGGGATAAAACGCCAGGCGTTGGCCCGGATGCTGGCCTGAGCGCCCTTTCTAACAACATGCACTGAAGTTTCAGAGCAGGCTGGGGTCGGGCAGGGGCAGGCAATCCGCAGCGCTGAACATTAGCCAGGAGAGCCCGCAGGACGCGGGCGAAAGGCGGGGCGGCACAGGATGTGCCATCCCCGGCGGTCCGTCAGGCAGAGGAATGACGTGAAGGAACCGCGCAGCGGCGCGAGGACCGCCAGCCCCTGCCCGGCACCAGACTGCGTTATCACCGATCCCTTAACTGATCGGCATTAAGCCAACTGGCTCCCTGTTTTATCCCTGCTGTTCGGACTTCAGCCAGGCAATCTCATCTTTCCAGATATCCGGGTTGATGGTTTCAAGGATTAACGGAATCCCGTCAAAACGCGCATCCTTCATCATCCAGCTGAACACGGTTTTACCGATATTGCCTTCACCCAGGCTGTGATGACGGTCAACGCGGCTGCCGAAGGTGCTTTTTGCATCGTTGAGATGCATCCCGCGCAGATACTTAAAGCCAACGATGCGCTCAAACTCAGCGAAGGTGGCGACACAGTCCGCTTCGGTACGCAGATCGTAGCCACCGGCAAAAGCGTGGCAGGTATCCAGGCAGACCCCGACGCGTGTCTTATCCTCAACCTGGTCAATAATTTCCGCCAGATGCTCAAAACGGAAACCCAGATTGCTGCCCTGACCGGCGGTGTTTTCAATCACGGCTGTGACGTTACGGCTCTGGTCGAGGGCGATGTTGATCGATTCGGCGATGCGCTTCAGGCAGGCCTGCTCGTCAATCTGATGCAGGTGGCTGCCCGGATGGAAGTTCAGCAGCGTCAGGCCAAGCTGATCGGCACGCTGCAGTTCATCAATAAAGGCAGCGCGGGATTTTTCCAGCGCCTCAGCCACCGGATGACCAAGGTTAATCAGGAAGCTGTCGTGCGGCAGGATTTGCTGCGAACTGAAGTGATATTTCTCGCAGGCGGCGCGAAAGGCATCAATCACCTCAGTGGAAAGCGGGGCGGCTTTCCACTGCCGTTGATTTTTGGTAAACAAGGCGAAGGCGGTGGCGTCGATCTCATGGGCGCGTATCACTGCCTGATCCACACCACCTGCCGCACTGACGTGTGCGCCGATATATTTCATGCCGTTCTCCTGAAGGGGCTATGCACTGAAGAGACGGCATGATACCTGATGCGGTTAGCCCATGAAATGTTGCACCAGCAGATTGATGGCGCCGCCACCGACGATCAGCCAGATAAACACCAGCGCACCCAGCAGCAGCGGTTTCACGCCCGCTTCACGTAATGCACTGAAACGGGTGGTTAATCCCAGCGCTGCCATCGCCATCGCCAGCAGTAATCCGGCCAGCTGATTCAGTATTGCGACAACTTCAGCCGGTAACAGGTGCAGCGAGTTAAACAGCGCAACCGCAATAAACAGCAGCGCAAACCACGGAAAGGTCACCGGACCCGAAGCCTGTGCGCGTGGCGTCTGGCGGCGCAGCACCGCACTGAGGCAAAGCAGGAACGGCGCCAGCATCATCACCCGCAGCATTTTGGCAATCACTGCGCTGTTCTCGGCATCCGGCCCGATGCTGTGTCCGGCAGCCACTACCTGCGCCACTTCATGAATGGTTGAGCCGGTAAACACGCCAAACTGCGCCTGATCAAGGGCAGGGAAGAGCGTATGCGCCAGTGGCCACAGCAGCGGATAGATAAAAATGGCCAGGGTACCAAACAGCACCACTGTGGCGATAGCGACTGCGACTTTTGACGCTGCCGCTTTAACCACCGGTTCGGTCGCCAGCACCGCCGCCGCACCACAGATACTGCTACCGGCACCAATCAGCCAGACGGTATCGCGATCCAGCTTCAGCAGGCGTATCCCCAGCAGACAGGTAATAAAGAAGGTGCTGCTCAGGGTGAGTGCATCAATCAGGATACCGCTGAGGCCGACGTCAGCGATCTGCTGCAGCGTGATGCGGAAGCCGAACAGAATCACCCCCAGCCGCAGCAGCTTCTGTTTCGCCAGCGCCACGCCGGCATCGCAGTATGGGGAAAGCGGCGTATAGATGCTGTTGCCGATAATAATGCCCAGCACAATCGCCAGCGTCAGCGATCCCAGCCCCCAGGAGGCGATCGCCGGTTGCCCGGCCAGCCAGCTGGCGGCAGCGGCAATCAGCGCGGTCAGCAGCAAACCAGGGAGCCAGAGCTGAAGCTGAGGGTGCGTTTTGTGAATGCTCAGATCTGCCATGTCGATTCCTCCTTCTGATTGAGACCCGATCATGGCGCTGGCTGGCTTAAAAGTGAAATTGATAATATATTTATAATTAACCAGAATAATCGATAAGGCGGCTATTATGCTATTTTCGCGTCTGCGCCGGTGGGCGAGGCTGATCAAAAGGGACATCGTGGTGCTGTGGTTTGCCTTTCGCGATCCGCGCACCCCGTGGTGGAATAAGCTGGCGATGATGGGGCTGGTCGCTTATGGCATCAGCCCGATCGATATCATTCCGGATGTGATCCCGTTTGTGGGTCTGCTGGATGATGCGGTGATCATTCCCTCTGGCGCAATGATACTGCTGCGTCTGCTGCCACGCGAGGTGCGTATCAGCAGCAGCGAAAGGGCGCAGTCCCAGCGTGCGCGCGGCAAAAAAATCGCCGGCTGGCTGGTGCTGATCGCGTTGATCTGGCTGGCGGTGGTGATCTATCTCATCAGGCAATAAGTGATTTAAGGAGCGCCGATGCACATTACGCTGCGGCAGATAGAAGTATTCACGGAAGTGCTGAAAAGTGGTTCAACCACTCAGGCGTCACAGCTGCTGGCATTGTCACAGTCGGCCGTCAGCGCGGCGCTGGCCGATCTGGAAAACCAGCTCGGCGTACAGCTGTTTGATCGGGTCGGTAAGCGGCTGGTGCTGAATGAGCATGGGCGACTGCTCTATCCGCGTGCGGTTGGCCTGCTGGAACAGGCCAGCGAAATTGAGCAACTGTTTAAAGAGGACAACGGGGCGATTCGCATTTTTGCCAGCAGCACCATCGGCAACTATCTGCTGCCGGGCATGATGGCGGCTTACCGGCGTGATTTTCCCGGCCTGCCGCTGGAGCTGAGCGTCGGCAACAGTCAGGATGTGATCACGGCGGTGTCCGATTTCCGCGTTGACGTTGGCCTGATTGAAGGACCCTGCCACATGACCGAACTGGTCAGCGAACCCTGGCTGGAGGATGAGCTGGTGGTGTTTGCCGCCCCGGATGCGGCGATCCTGCAACAGCCGGTGACGCTGGAGACGCTGGCCGCTGCGCCGTGGATCCTGCGTGAACGCGGCTCCGGCACCCGTGAAATCGTCGATTATCTGCTGCTGTCGCATCTGCCGACTTTTCAGCTGGGTATGGAGCTGGGCAATTCCGAGGCGATCAAACATGCGGTGCGCCACGGCATGGGCATCAGCTGTCTGTCACGTCGGGTGATTAGCGATCTGCTGGAGGCCGGTACGCTGGTTGAACTGACGCTGCCGCTGCCGCGTCTGACCCGTACGCTCTATCGCATTCATCACCGACAAAAGCACATCTCGAAGGCACTGACCCGTTTTTTATCCTATTGTCGCGAGTGATTACTAATAATCCGGCCGCGATCATGAACGTAACTTATAACAGCGCGGCATTCGCTATACAGCGCAGGCTTAGCTGCTACAATCGCGCCTCATTTTTACCCAGCGTAGCGTTTACACATGCATAATGACTCAAATACAACACAACAACCTGCGTTACGACGTGCGTTAAAAGCACGTCATCTGACGATGATCGCCATTGGCGGTTCTATTGGTACCGGCCTGTTTGTCGCCTCCGGGGCGACCATTGCCCAGGCGGGGCCTGGCGGCGCGCTGCTCTCCTATATCCTGATCGGGCTGATGGTCTATTTCCTGATGACCAGCCTCGGTGAGCTGGCGGCCTTCATGCCGGTATCGGGCTCCTTTTCCACCTATGGCGCGAAATATGTCGAAGAGGGCTTTGGTTTCGCGCTCGGCTGGAACTACTGGTACAACTGGGCGGTGACCATCGCGGTTGACCTGGTGGCCTCGCAGCTGGTGATGAACTACTGGTTCCCCGATACCCCTGGCTGGATCTGGAGTGCGCTGTTCCTCTGCCTGATGTTCCTGATGAACTACATCTCGGTGAAGGGCTTTGGCGAGGCAGAATACTGGTTCTCGCTGATTAAAGTAGCGACCGTGGTTATCTTTATCGTGGTGGGTGTGCTGATGATTACCGGCATCATGCGCGGCGCGGAGCATGCAGGCTGGCAGAACTGGCAGGTGGGTGACGCACCGTTTGCCGGCGGTTTTGCAGCGATGATTGGCGTGGCGATGATTGTCGGATTCTCCTTCCAGGGCACCGAACTGATCGGTATCGCGGCGGGCGAATCTGAAGATCCGGCCAAAAACATTCCGCGCGCGGTGCGGCAGATTTTCTGGCGTATCCTGCTGTTCTACGTGTTCGCCATCCTGATTATCAGCCTGATCCTGCCGTATACCGATCCGCAGCTGCTGCACAATGATATCAACGATATCAGCGTCAGCCCGTTCACTCTGGTGTTCCGCAATGCCGGGCTGCTGTCGGCGGCGGCGGTGATGAATGCGGTGATCCTGACGGCGGTGCTGTCAGCCGGTAACTCTGGCATGTACGCCTCAACCCGTATGCTCTACAACCTGGCCAGCGAAGGCAAAGCGCCGCGCATTTTTGCCCGGCTGTCTAAAGGCGGCGTGCCGCGCAATGCGCTGTGGGCCACCACCGTGGTGGCAGGGCTCTGCTTCCTGACCTCGAAATTTGGCAACCAGGAAGTGTACCTCTGGCTGCTCAACACCTCGGGTATGACCGGCTTTATCGCCTGGCTGGGTATCGCCATCAGCCACTACCGTTTCCGTCGCGGCTATGTGGCGCAGGGACACGATCTGAATGCGCTGCCGTACCGTTCCGGATTCTTCCCGCTGGGCCCAATCTTCGCCTTTGTGCTCTGCCTGATTATCACCCTCGGTCAGAACTACCAGGCGTTCCTCAATGACCGCATCGACTGGTACGGCGTGGCGGCGACCTACATCGGTATTCCGCTGTTCCTGATTATCTGGTTTGGCTACAAGCTGACGCGCGGCAGTCGCTTTGTGAAGTACAGCGAAATGGAATTTCCGGTTCACAAAGATTAACTTAGCGGATGGCACGGGCTCAGGGCGCTAATGCTATTGAGTCCGGTGCCTGACAGCGCGCTTTGAGGCGTGCCTAAGGCGCTGGCTTAGCGCGCTACGTCCTGCGCAAATACGCTCTCTAAGGCAAGGTTCAGCGCGGGCGATTATGCACCTCATCCCTGAAGCGCGTCTTAGCCGGGCCAACGCTTTGCGTTGTTCAAATTGCGTTGTTCAAATTGCGTTGTTCAAAAAACGCAAAGCGTTTTTATCTGGGCGGCGCGATGCTTTGCGAAAGGCGTATGCTCCCTGAGCCAGTCTCCCACCTGTCACACCGTTTTTTACTGTTTTTTCCCTTCTCGTTTATGCTCACGAATTGATAATTATTATCACCTGCACTATTGTGGCTGCGTTTTCTGACGGCATAGCCACACAGGGTTAAAACATGACTACCGAAACTTCGCTGCTGGCGGGGGATGAGACGCTTCAGCACACCATGCAAAACTACCATCAGGTGCTGCGCCGCCGCCTGTTCTGGATTGGCATACTGCTGCTGGCGATACTCGCCTCGCTGATCCTCGACTTCACCCTGGGCCCGGCCGGTCTCTCACTGCAAACGCTGTGGAACACGCTGCTTAGCCCGGAGAGCGTCGATGCCGGTACTCGCGTTATTGTCTGGGACATTCGTCTGCCCTATGCGCTGATGGCGATTGTGGTCGGGCTGTCGCTGGGGCTGGCGGGCGCAGAGATGCAGACCATCCTGAATAACCCGCTCGCCAGTCCGTTTACCCTTGGCGTCTCGTCTGCGGCGGCGTTTGGGGCAGCGCTGGCGATCATTCTCGGCATCGGCATTCCCGGCGTCCCCGATCAGTGGCTGATCTCTGCGAATGCCTTCGTGTTTGCGCTGTTTGCTGCCCTGATGCTGGATGCAGTGACCCGCTGGACTCAGGTTTCGTCGGCAGGCGTGGTGCTGTTCGGCATCGCGCTGGTGTTCACCTTCAATGCGCTGGTCTCGATGATGCAGTTTATCGCCAGCGAAGATACGTTGCAGGGACTGGTGTTCTGGACCATGGGCAGCCTGGCGCGCGCCTCGTGGGAGAAACTGGGCGTACTGACCGTGGCGCTGGCCATTCTGCTGCCGTTTTCACTGCTGAGCAGCTGGAAGCTGACGGCGCTGCGCCTGGGCGAAGACCGCGCGGTGAGCTTTGGCATCGATGTGCGCCGTCTGCGTCTGGCGACGTTGCTGCGCATCAGTATTCTCTCTGCGCTGGCGGTGGCCTTTGTCGGCCCAATCGGCTTTATTGGCTTGGTGGCACCGCACATCGCCCGCATGATGTTCGGTGAGGATCATCGCTTTTATCTGCCAGCCAGCGCGCTGGTCGGGGCGCTGGTGCTGTCGCTGGCGTCCGTCGCCTCGAAGAACCTGATCCCGGGCGTGATCATTCCGGTCGGTATTGTCACCTCGCTGATTGGCGTGCCGTTCTTCCTGAGCATTATTTTGCGTCATCGGGGGACAGTCTGATGCAACAGGGTCTGACGTTACGCGGGTTCAGTGCCGGTTATCCAAAGCACAAGGTGATTGAAAACCTCAATGTTGCGCCGCTACCGCGCGGAGAAATCACCGTGCTGCTTGGGCCAAACGGCTGTGGCAAGTCAACGCTGCTGCGGGCACTGGCCGGGCTGAATAAAGGCCGTGGCGAACTGTGGCTCAATGGCGAAAACCTGATGACCCAGCCGTTTGCACAGCGGGCAAAGCATGTGGTTTATCTGCCTCAGTCATTGCCGGCCGGCGTGCATCTGCACGTGCTGGAGTCGATTATCGTGGCGCAGCGCGCCTCCGGTGGCCTGCACAGCGCTAACAGCCAGGCGGAAGTGATGCACCTGCTGGAACAGCTGGGCATTGCTCATCTGGCGATGCGCTATCTCGATCAGCTGTCGGGTGGGCAGAAGCAGCTGGTCGGGCTGGCGCAGTCACTGATTCGTCGTCCGGCGCTGCTGCTGCTGGATGAACCGCTCAGCGCGCTCGACCTGAATTATCAGTTTCACGTGATGGATCTGGTGCGACGTGAAACGGCTCAGCGCAACATGGTGACGGTGGTGGTGGTGCATGACATCAATATCGCGCTGCGTCACGCTCAGCATGCGTTAATGCTGAAGCAGGGCAGTCTGGTCGCTGAAGGTCAGCCGGATCGGGTCATCACGCCCGCCACGCTGGCACAGGTGTATGGCGTGGAAGGCCGGATTGAGCACTGTAGCCGCGGTATGCCGCAGGTGATGATCGACGGGCTGGTACACGACGCACTGGTGTAATGCTGAAGCAGGGCGGTTAACCGCGAAGAAGAGAAATACCTCATCGCCTCCGGCAGGAGACGATGAGGTGAGGCTTAACGCGCCAGCAGATGCTGCGCGTGGAAGCGCAGATGATCCTCAACAAAACTGGCGATGAAGAAGTAGCTGTGATCGTAACCCGGCTGAATACGCAGGGTCAGCGGGAAGCCCGTCTCACGGGTTACCGACTCTAACCGCTCCGGCTGTAGCTGATCGGCTAAGAACTGATCGCTATCGCCCTGATCGATCAGCATCGGCAGGCGGTGTGAAACCTGCGTCATCAGCTGACAGCTATCATAGTCACGCCAGGCTGCGCGATCATCGCCCAGATAGGCCTGAAACGCTTTCTGTCCCCACGGCACATCCATCGGATTCACAATCGGCGCAAACGCCGAGGCTGAGGCAAAGCGACCGCCCAGACGCAGCGCCAGCATCAGCGCGCCATGTCCACCCATTGAATGCCCCATGATCGACTGACGTTCGCTGACCTTGAAGTTATCCGCAATCAGCGCTGGCAGCTCACTGCTCAGATAATCGAACATGCGGAAATGGCGGGCCCACGGCTGCTGCGTGGCATTGAGGTAGAAACCGGCGCCCTGGCCGAGATCGTAACCCTCATCATTCGCCACCTCTTCACCACGCGGGCTGGTATCCGGCATGATCAGCACCAGACCCAGCTCCGCCGCGACGCGCTGCGCCCCGGCTTTGGTGGTGAAGTTTTCATCATTGCAGGTCAGGCCGGCCAGAAACCAGACCACCGGCGGCGGCGCATCATCGTGCGGAGTCGGCAGATAGATGCTGAAGGTCATCGGGCAGTTCAGCACCGCCGACTGATGACGCCAGCGCTGTTGCCAGCCGCCGAAAATGCGATGTTCTTCCAGAAGCTCCAGAGTGGATGCCATAACGCCTCCTGATTACTTGTTAAAATGCACCACCGAGCGGATCGATTTCCCTTCGTGCATCAAATCAAAGGCGTCATTAATCTCTTCCAGCGGCATGGTGTGGGTGATGAAATCATTCAGCGCAAACTTGCCGTCGAGATAATCCTGCACGATGCCTGGCAGCTGGGAACGGCCTTTCACGCCGCCAAATGCCGAACCGCGCCAGACGCGACCGGTTACCAGCTGGAAAGGACGGGTTGAGATCTCTTCGCCCGCACCGGCTACGCCGATAATCACTGACTCGCCCCAACCCTTATGGCAACACTCCAGCGCCGAGCGCATCACGTTGACGTTACCGATACATTCAAAGGAGTAATCGACGCCGCCATCGGTCAGTTCAACGATCACTTCCTGAATCGGCTTATCGTAATCTTTCGGGTTAATCAGGTCGGTGGCACCCAGTTTACGTGCCAGATCGAACTTACTGGTGTTGATGTCGATGGCGATGATGCGACCGGCTTTCGCCATTTTGGCACCGATCACCGCGGACAAACCAATACCGCCGAGACCGAAGATCGCCACGGTGTCGCCTTCCTTCACTTTGGCGGTGTTCATCACCGCGCCCATGCCGGTGGTGACGCCGCAGCCCAGCAGGCAGACTTCTTCCAGCGGGGCTTCTTTGCTGATTTTCGCCAGCGAGATCTCCGGGATAACCGTATATTCAGAGAAGGTCGAGGTGCCCATATAGTGGAAAATCGGCTTACCGTCTTTGAAGAAACGGGTGGTACCGTCTGGCATCAGGCCTTTGCCCTGGGTGGTACGAATCGCCTGGCAGAGGTTGGTTTTGCCGGACAGGCAATATTTACATTGACCACACTCCGGGGTGTAGAGCGGAATCACATGGTCGCCGACTTCGACGCTGGTGACGCCTTCGCCGACCGCTTCAACGATGCCACCGCCTTCATGGCCGAGGATCGCCGGGAAAACGCCCTCAGGATCGGTGCCGGACAGGGTATAGGCATCGGTATGGCAAACGCCGGTCGCCACGATGCGAACCAGCACTTCACCTTTCTGCGGCGGCATTAAATCGACTTCTTCAATTTTCAGCGGTTCGCCAGCAGCCCAGGCAACAGCGGCACGGGTTTTGATCATATTCATGCAATCCCTCTTCCAGTCAGATTGTGACGCGCAGTGGCGTCTGGTTGGTCGTGATGATTCAGAGCCTGGCCCGCCAGGCTATTTTATTTGCCAGTCTCAACCTGGGCAGTGCTCACAATCCTCACGTACTCCGTGTACGCTCCGGTTGTTCCGCGCTGTCCGCGTTCAGACTGCCTGCAACAATTACGCCTGGCCCGCCAGGCTATTTTATTTGCCAGTCTGAACCTGGGCAGTGCTCACAATCCTCACGTACTCCGTGTACGCCTGGTTGTTCCGCGCTGTCCGCGTTCAGACTGCCTGCAACAATTACGCCTGGCCCGCCAGGCTCTTAAACATAGCGCGGAACGCTTATTCCGCCGTCTGTAATGGGTGGATCAGCTCATCGTTGAGCGGGCGATCGTCAAATTGTTCGATAATCAGGTACTTCAGCGCTTCGACATTCGGGGTAAACGCATCGCGTCGCCACATCAGCCAGGTGGCCGTATCACGATAGCCTGGCGGCAGGCTGTGCGCCTGAACCCGTGAACGATCGGCCATCTGCTTCAGCACCGAGGCCGGGATCATCGCCACGCCCGCGCCGCCTGCCACACAGGCCAGCATGGCGTGATAGGACTGAATCTCCATCACGTTGTCAGGCGCGGTCTGGCTGTCGCGATACCAGCTTTCCAGCTTCACCCGGTAGGAGCAGCTATTGCGAAAGGCAAACAGCGTATCCCCCTGGACGTCACGCGCGCTGCTGATCGGCGCGTGATCCAGCCCGGTGATCAGCACCATCTCCTCGCGAAAGGCGATACAGCCGTTGAGATCGTCATGAGAAACCGGGCCATCGACCAGCGCGGCGGCTAAGGTGCCTTCACGCACCCGATCGATGATTTCGCCCGAGGTGCCGGTGATCAGCGACAGCGCCACTTTGGGAAAACGCTGGTGATAGGCGGCCAGCAGGCCAGGCAGTCGGGTCGCCGCGGTACTCTCCATCGATCCTAAGGCAAAATTACCGGCCGGTTCGCCGGTGCGGGTCATGCTCATCGCTTCTTCGCTCAGCGCCAGGATACGCTGCGCATAATTCAGGAAATTATGGCCCATTGGCGACAGGCGAATGCGCTGCTTCTCACGAATAAACAGATCAACGCCTAACTCTTCTTCCAGCTGGCGCAGCCGTGTGGTCAGATTAGAGGGCACGCGATGCAGCTGTTCTGCCGCGCGCGCCAGCGAACCGCTTTCGGCGACGGAACAGAACATACGTAGCTGAACTAAATCCATATCTTCTCTTCCCGTAAACAACTTGGTTAATATTATTCACTTTCCGTGAGTTTAAACATCCTGCATGCTGTAAGCAAGTCGGAAAAGATCTCAGGTCAGCACCAAACCAGCACAACAGGAGTTCAGCCATGGCGGTACGCGTCGCGCTTAGCGCATTTTTAACCTTATTTGTGGCAATGGGGATTGGGCGCTTTGCCTTTACGCCGCAGGTACCGCTGATGATTCAGGAGCACCAGCTGACGCTGACCAGTGCCAGCCTGGTGGCGGCATTAAACTATCTCGGTTATCTGTGTGGCTCTTTTGATGCGATGCGCGCGCACCGTCGGGTAGAGCTGCGGTTGCTGGCTGGTGTCTGGGGCGCGGTGATCCTGACGCTGCTTTCGGCCTGCGTTAGCGGTCCCTGGCTGCACGGGGCGATTCGTTTCCTGATTGGCTGGGCCAGTGGCTGGGCGATGGTGCTGGTGGCCGCGTGGAGCAATGAACAGCTGCATCGGCATGGCAGGGCAGGGTTATCGGCGGCGGTGTTTGCCGGTCCGGGCTGCGGTATCTTTGTCAGCGGTCTGCTGGCGGTCGTGCTGCACAGCTTTCAGGTATCTGCATCGCTGGCATGGGCCGCTTACGGCGCGCTGGCGCTGCTGCTGATTGCGCTGATTAGCCGTAACCTGCCGCGTTGGGGCGAACTGCATCGTCCGGATCAGGCACCTGAACCGCTGGTGCTGAACCGCGATCTGAAGCGGCTGGTACTGAGCTACAGCCTGGCGGGCTTTGGTTACATTTTGCCTGCCACTTTTTTGTCGCAGATGGCGGCGGCACGCTTTCCTGACGGGGCGTTCGCGCAGTTCGTCTGGCCAATCTTTGGCGGGGCGGCGATGGTCGGCATTGTGATCGGCATTATGACCCGGCGCTGGGGCAGCAGCCATGCCCGGCTGGCGCTGGTGCTGTGGGCGCAGGCGCTGGGCGTGCTGGCGGCAGCGCTGTTGCCGGGCTTCAGCGGCTTGCTGATTGGGGCGCTGCTGGTGGGTGGCGGCTTCCTCAGCGTGGTGCAGCTGTCCCTGCTCTATGCGCGTGAACTGGCACCGCAGCATCTGCGCTACATGGCCGGATTACTCACCACCGGTTATGCGGTCGGGCAACTGATTGGCCCGCTGCTGTCGTTTCTGTCAACCGCGCTGCTGCACCGGCTGGAACCGGCGTTGTGGGTGGCGGGCGCGAGTCTGGTATGGGCGGGTCTGCTGGTCTGGCGACGCGCTGCCTGACCCGCGTTGATCACCAATCTGATTGATTGCTGGATTCCCCGCAAAGAAAGTTTCACAATACGCGCTCAGTAACAGGGCCCGCAGGCATTCACCGGCGGGCGCAACACCAGCCGGAGAAGAGTACGATGAGCACCTTAAGTCAGGAAGCTGCCCTGGTTCATGAAGCGCTGTTAGCGCGTGGCCTGGAAACGCCGTTACGTGCACCGACGCGCGATCTCGATGACGAAACGCGTAAGAGCCTGATTGCAGGCCATATGACCGAAATTATGCAGCTGCTGAATCTCGATCTGGAAGATGACAGCCTGATTGAAACCCCGCACCGCATTGCCAAAATGTATGTTGATGAGGTGTTCTCCGGTCTCGACTACGCCAACTTCCCTAAAATCACCGTCATTGAGAACAAAATGAAGGTTGATGAGATGGTCACCGTGCGTGATATCACCCTGACCAGCACCTGTGAACACCACTTTGTGATTATCGATGGCAAAGCGACCGTCGCCTATATCCCGAAAGATACGGTGATTGGTCTGTCGAAGATTAACCGCATCGTGCAGTTCTTCGCGCAGCGCCCGCAGGTGCAGGAGCGCCTGACGCAGCAGGTACTGGTGGCGCTGCAAACGCTGCTGGGTACCAACAATGTCGCGGTGTCGATTGATGCGGTGCACTACTGTGTGAAAGCGCGTGGCGTGAAAGATGCCACCAGCGCTACAACCACCACCTCACTCGGCGGACTTTTTAAGTCCAGTCAGAACACCCGCCAGGAATTTCTGCGCGCGGTACGCCATAGTTGAGTCAACGGCGGGCGCACTCTGGCGCCCGCGTCGTCAATGCAGGGTGCCGCATGCAACGCTATCACGCGCTGGATTTCATACGTGGATGTGCCATTCTCGGCATCCTGCTGCTTAATATTGTCGGCTTCGGACTGCCGTCCGCCGCCTATCTCAATCCTGCCTGGCAGGGCAGCGTCACGCTCTCTGACGCCTGGACATGGGCGGTCTCTGACGCACTGGCTCAGCTCAAGTTCCTCACCCTGTTTGCGCTGCTGTTTGGCGCGGGTCTGCAAATGCAGCTGCCGCGCGGCAGCCGCTGGCTGACCGCTCGCCTGACGCTGCTGGTCTTATTCGGTTTTCTGCACGGCGTGTTTCTGTGGGAAGGCGATATTCTGCTGGATTACGGCATTATCGGTCTGGTGATATGGCGGGTTTTGCGCGATGTTCCCTCGACCCGCAGCCTGATGAACACCGGCATTCTGCTCTATCTGCTGGGCTGTGGCGTATTGCTGGTATTCGGGTCGATTTCCGACCATCAGGCGACCCGTTCATGGCTGCCGGGCGCGGCCGATCTGCAATATGAGCAATACTGGAAACTGACCGGCGGCTGGGATGCGGTGCAAAACCGGCTCGATCACCTCGCCTCGGGTTTAATGGCGCTGGCGGCACAGTATGGCTGGCAGCTGGCGGGCCTGATGATGATTGGCGGGGCGCTGCTGCGCAGTGGCTGGCTGACCGGCGAATTTTCACCACAGCATTATCGTCAGGCGGCTGCGCTGCTGCTGACGATGGGGCTGTCGATTGCGGTGGCCGGCGTGGCAGCGCAGTGGCTGTTACATTGGGAATTTCGCTGGACCGGCTTTTATCTGCAAACCCCGCGTGATTTAGCGAGTCCGCTGATCAGCCTCGGCTATGCTGCACTCTGCCTCGGCTACTGGTCACGAATTAGCCGCTGGCGTATTAGCTATGCGATTCAGTGCGTTGGCCGGATGGCGCTAACCAATTACCTGCTGCAAACCCTGATCTGCACCACGCTGTTCTATCGTTTCGGACTGTTCATGCATTTCACCCGTCTGCAACTGGTGATGATGGTGCCCGCGGTGTGGCTGATCAATCTTCTGTTTTCACTCATCTGGTTACATTACTTTGCGCAGGGGCCGCTGGAGTGGCTATGGCGGCGTCTGACGCTGCTGGCCGCCGGTAAACCTGCCGTCACTGACAACGCCAGATAATGACCGCCATCACAAAGGTTGCAGAATTGTATGTAACCGTTTTCATTGATGTGACGCAATTCACGCTGCCTGCCTCCCGCCCCTGACAAAATAGCGCCGGTGTTCAACCCGGCGTGATGCCTTATTCTTCCTCTGTGGAACTGCTGCATGATAACGATTCGTGATGTTGCCCGTCAGGCTGGCGTGTCGGTAGCGACCGTCTCGCGCGTACTCAACAATAGTAGCGCTGTCACGTCTGATACCCGTGACGCCGTGTTACAGGCGGTTGACGCGCTGGGATATCGCCCTAACGCCAACGCGCAGGCGCTGGCTACTCAGGTCAGCGACACCATCGGCGTGGTGGTGATGGATGTTTCCGATCCCTTCTTTGGCGCACTGGTCAAAGCGGTCGATACCGTGGCACAGCGCGTACACAAGCATGTATTAATCAGCAACTCCTGGCATCAGGAAGAGAAAGAGCGCCACGCGATTGAGGTGCTGATTCGGCAACGCTGCAGTGCGCTGGTGGTCCATGCGAAAACGCTTTCAGACCAGGAGCTGGCTGAATTTATGCAACATGTACCCGGCATGGTGGTGATTAACCGCATCGTGCCCGGTTTTGAGCACCGCAGCGTCAGCCTGGATAACGTCACCGGCGCGCTGATGGCGTCACGAACGCTGTTACAACAAGGGCATAGCCGCATTGGCTACCTCTGTTCCAGTCATCCGATTGAGGATGTCGCCCAGCGCCGCGAAGGCTGGCTGCAGGCGATGGCGGAGCAGGGCATCCGGCCGCAGGAGAGCTGGATCGCCAGCGCTGAGCCCGATATGCAGGGCGGGGAAGCGGCAATGGTGGAACTGCTGGGGCGCAACCTCAATCTGAGTGCGGTGTTTGCCTATAACGACGGCATGGCAGCGGGCGCGCTCACGGCATTAAAAGACAACGGTATTCAGGTACCACAGCATTTTTCTGTCATTGGCTTTGATGACATCCCGATTTCGCGTTACACCGATCCGCAACTGACAACCGTACGATATCCCATTGTTTCTATGGCTAAACTGGCCACAGAGCTGGCGTTACAGGGCGCGGCAGGGCTGCTGGATGACACCGCAACTCACATCTTTATGCCGACGCTGGTACGCCGTCATTCGGTGGCGCAGCGGCAAAATGTGGAGTCCGTCACTAATTCAAGCGATTCAGCCATGTAACCGTTTTCAATCTGTGATTACATTCACAGTTAATTAACATTGCCCTCACTATGATGGCAGCGTCTCACCGGACTGAAACATTATGTAACGCCCGCGTAACCGCATCAGGCACCGCTTCAGTCACTGGATGAAATGGTTCACAACATATTCATATTCACGGAAGCGTTTGCGTACAGGGAAGTCAGATTTTGGACGGCGGTCCAGCGGCTTAGCGTAACGTTGTGTCTACTCCGCATCGCCGATCAGTTTTACCGATTGTTCTCCCGCCTCTGTGGCGCGGCAGAGCTAAAAAGACCCTGCATAAAAAACCGGAGATACCATGAATAAGAAGGTTTTCACGCTCACAGCACTGGTTGCCAGCATGATGTTTGGTGCAACCGCTCACGCAGCTGACACCCGTATCGGCGTGACCATTTACAAATATGATGACAACTTCATGTCGATGGTGCGCAAAGACATCGAGAAAGAAGCGAAAACCATCGGTGGCGTTCAGCTGCTGATGAATGACTCGCAGAACGACCAGTCTAAACAGAACGATCAGATCGACGTGCTGATGGCGAAAGGCGTGAAAGCGCTGGCGATTAACCTGGTTGACCCGGCGGCTGCCGCGGTAGTGGTCGATAAAGCGCGCGCGAATGAAGTGCCGGTGGTGTTCTTCAACAAAGAACCTAATGCCAAAGTGCTGGCCGGTTATGACAAAGCCTATTATGTCGGTACCGACTCTAAAGAGTCCGGCATCATCCAGGGCCAGCTGATTGAGAAGCACTGGAAAGCGACCCCAGCATGGGATCTGAACAAAGATGGTCAGATTCAGTTCGTGCTGCTGAAAGGCGAGCCAGGTCATCCTGATGCTGAAGCACGTACCAAATATGTGATCGATACCCTGAACAAAGATGGCCTGAAAACCCAGCAGCTAGCGATGGATACGGCGATGTGGGACACCGCTCAGGCGAAAGACAAGATGGATGCCTGGCTGTCAGGCCCGAACGCCAAAAAAATCGAAGTCGTTATCGCTAACAACGATGCCATGGCGATGGGTGCGGTTGAAGCGCTGAAAGCGCACAACATGACCTCGATTCCGGTGTTCGGCGTCGATGCACTGCCAGAAGCACTGGCGCTGGTGAAATCGGGCGCGCTGGCCGGTACCGTGCTGAACGATGCGGAAAACCAGGCGAAAGCGACGCTGGATATTGCCAACAACCTGGCAAATGGCAAAACCGCCACCGACGGAACTAACTTCAAGATGGTTGATAAGATCGTCCGCGTTCCTTACGTTCCGGTTGATAAAGAAAATCTGTCACAGTTCGTGAAATAAGATCGATTGCGGGCGCGACCGCTGTCGCGCCTTTTTTATGTCACCACCGTTTTTTAGCCAGGTAAATTATGGCCAGTGATAATACGACCGCGCAGCGAGAATATCTGCTGGAAATGACCGATGTCAGTAAATCATTTCCCGGCGTTAAAGCATTAGATAATGTCAATTTAAAAGTGCGGCCTCACTCTGTTCATGCATTAATGGGCGAGAACGGCGCCGGAAAATCTACCTTATTAAAATGCCTGTTTGGTATTTATAAGAAAGATACCGGTAGCATTTTGTTTCAGGGTAAAGAGATCGATTATAAGAGCTCCAAAGAGGCGCTGGAAAATGGCGTGTCGATGGTGCATCAGGAATTAAACCTGGTATTACAGCGTACCGTGATGGACAACATGTGGCTGGGGCGTTATCCCCGTAAAGGCTTCTTTGTCGATCAGGACAAAATGTATAACGACACCAAGGCGATCTTTGACGAGCTGGATATTGATATCGATCCACGCGACAAAGTAGCGCATCTTTCCGTGTCGCAAATGCAGATGATTGAAATTGCCAAAGCGTTCTCTTATGACGCGAAAATTGTGATTATGGATGAGCCCACCTCCTCGTTAACCGAGAAAGAGGTCAATCATCTGTTCACCATTATTCGTAAGCTGAAAGATCGCGGCTGCGGCATTGTTTATATTTCGCACAAGATGGAAGAAATTTTCCAGCTGTGTGATGAAATCACCATTCTGCGTGATGGACAGTGGATCACCACCCAGCCGCTTGACGGGCTGGACATGGATAAGATCATCTCAATGATGGTTGGCCGTTCACTGAACCAGCGCTTTCCGGACCGGACCAACGTGCCGGGTGAAACCATTCTTGAGGTGCGTAACCTGACGTCATTGCGTCAGCCATCGATTCGCGACATCTCGTTTGATCTGCGTAAAGGGGAGATTCTCGGCATTGCCGGACTGGTGGGCGCTAAACGTACCGATATCGTCGAAACGCTGTTTGGCATTCGCGAAAAATCGGGCGGCACCATTAAACTGCACGGTAAAACGATTAATAATCACAGCGCCAACGAAGCTATTAACCACGGTTTCGCGCTGGTAACGGAAGAACGACGTTCGACCGGGATCTATGCTTTTCTGGATATTGGTTTTAACTCGCTTATTTCCAATATTAAAAAATATAAAAACAGTATGGGGCTGCTGGATAATAAACGCATGAAGAGTGATACCCAATGGGTGATCGATTCAATGCGGGTGAAAACGCCAGGTCACCATACGCAGATTGGTTCGCTTTCGGGTGGTAACCAGCAAAAAGTCATTATTGGTCGCTGGTTATTGACCCAGCCTGAAATCCTGATGCTTGATGAACCGACGCGCGGTATTGATGTCGGGGCAAAATTCGAAATTTACCAGCTGATTGCTGAGCTGGCGAAAAGAGAAAAGGGCATCATTATTATCTCTTCCGAAATGCCAGAGCTGTTAGGCATTACCGACCGTATTCTGGTGATGAGTAATGGTCTGGTAGCAGGCATTGTTGATACCAAAACCACCACGCAGAACGAAATATTGCGTTTAGCGTCATTACACCTTTAATGAAGCAAGGGCTGTTAACATGAAAGCGACTACAAAAAAGAATGCGCTAACCTGGTTAAAAGAGGGCGGCATTTATGTCGTGCTGCTGGTACTGCTGGCTATTATTATTTTCCAGGACCCGACATTTTTAAGTTTAATGAACCTGAGTAACATTCTGACCCAATCTTCGGTGCGCATTATTATTGCACTGGGTGTGGCGGGGCTGATCGTTACCCAGGGTACTGACCTTTCCGCGGGTCGTCAGGTCGGTCTGGCTGCGGTCGTCGCAGCAACCTTGTTGCAGGCGATGGACAACGCTAACAAGGTGTTCCCGTCGCTGGATACCGTGCCGATTCCGCTGGTAATCCTGACCGTCTGCATCATTGGCGGCGTGATTGGTCTGGTCAACGGTGTGATCATTGCCTACCTCAAGGTCACCCCGTTTATTACCACGCTCGGCACCATGATCATCGTTTATGGCATTAACTCGCTCTATTACGATTTTGTCGGTGCGTCACCGATTGCCGGTTTTGATGCTGGGTTCTCGAAATTTACCCAGGGCTTCTTACGCTTTGGTGATTTCAAGCTCTCGTTCATTACCTTCTACGCGGTGATTGCGATTGTGTTTGTCTGGGTGCTGTGGAACAAAACCCGCTTCGGTAAAAACATTTTTGCTATCGGTGGTAACCCGGAAGCGGCGAAAGTCTCAGGCGTTAACGTCAACCTGAACCTGATCATGATCTATGCGCTGTCCGGTGTGTTCTACGCCTTCGGCGGGATGCTGGAAGCGGGCCGTATCGGCTCGGCAACCAACAACCTCGGCTTTATGTATGAGCTGGATGCGATTGCGGCCTGTGTGGTCGGCGGCGTCTCCTTCGCCGGCGGTGTCGGTAGCGTGGCGGGCGTGGTGACCGGTGTACTGATCTTCACCGTTATCAACTACGGCCTGACCTATATCGGTGTTAACCCTTACTGGCAGTACATTATCAAAGGCGGCATCATCATTTTCGCCGTGGCGCTGGATTCGCTGAAATACTCGCGCAAAAAATAATGCGCTGGCGATGACGTCAGAAAAGCAGAGCGACCTTCGGGTCGCTTTTTTTATGGGAAAAGTGCTGGCGTTGTTGCTGTGAGATTAGGGCTGGTTAGGGAACACTGCCAGACTGGAAAAACGCTAAGGCCAGTCCATGACACGCCCGGCCCGTGTCATTTCTCCGCAGAACGCTTTTTATAGGGAAGAGTGCTGGTGTCGTTGCTGTGAGACGGAGTATGCGAAGGGAACACGGTCAGATCGGAAAGTCGCAAAAGCCGTCATCCATGACATGCTCGGCCCGCGCCATCCCTGGCGCGGGACGCTTTCCTCTTCTGACCGTGTTCCCTGCGCGTTGAGCTTAGTCATTGCTTATCAGATTCACCCTGCTCCAACTTCTCAGCAATCTGTAGAGACCCTAAGGGGGAGTCGTGCTGAATTCGCTGTAATAGCATGAGAGGTGTGAGCTTAAATATCACAGCAGACTGGTCTTCACTTTTAGACGGCGACAAAAGTTAAAGCGAAGGGTCATATGCCGGTAGCAAAGCATCGCGGGCCAGGGACAAAAAAGCCGGGAGCGTTTTTAACAACGCAAACGTTGGCCCGGCTACGGGCGCATCTCAGGGATAAGCTGCGGCATCGCCCATGCTGAGCCCGCCACAGAAGGCGGATTTGCGTCTTTGCGCAAGGGCAGGCTCCCGGAGCCCTGCACGTACTATCAGACCACAGCATGGGCGTCACAGTCAGCGCAGCATAAAGAAGCCGCTGTGCGTGAGCTATTTACGCAGCTTCTGTTCCAGTTCCAGCAACTGTTCCGGCGTTACCGCCGGGTAACTTTGCGCATCTTCGGGGACCTCGCGCACCGCCGGAATGGGCACCAGCGGCCCGAGGAAGCGGGGCTCCCGCTTCAGCAGGAACAGGTCAGCCAGCGCACCCAATCGCGCACCGACCTCACGGAAACGCACGCTCAGCATGTTTTTCGGCGAGGGCACGGCATAACACTGCGCCTGAATGCCAAGCTGCAGCGCGATAAACAGCGCACGTTCACAGTGGAAGCGTTGAGTGATGATAATGAAGTCGTTGGTATCGAATACTTTACGGGTGCGGACAATCGAATCCAGGGTACGGAAACCGGCATAGTCCAGCACGATATCCGCCGGATCGACACCGGCTTTGATGAGATCGCGGCGCATCGTCATCGGCTCGTTATAGCTTTGCAGCGCATTATCACCGCTCAGCAGCAGGTAGTTTACTTTGCCGCTGTTGTAGGCATTCAGCGCGCCCTGCATACGATAGAGGTAATACTGATTGATGACGCCGGTGCGATAATATTTAGCCGTACCCAGTACCACACCGACCTGACGATGTGGCAAAGAGGCGACATTCTCGTAGATAAAGGGCGCAGTTTTCCAGCTGATCCAGCGATCAAGGCCAAGCGCCGTCGCCACCATCAGCAGGATGATGAAAAGCAGTCCAATGAAAACGCGTTTCAGCATGCGCCTGGAGACTCGATATCAGAATGGTGAGATGGCACAAGGCTACTTGAGCCGCCGCAGCGAAGCAAGTTAGTGCCGGTTGGCTGGTCTCTTTTTGAGCATTGCCGGACCAGAATGGGTCCGGCAGCGCACGATTAGATCGAGGTACGACGATAATGACGGTATTGCGGCAGCCAGAAGTTGTTGGCAATTGCCTGCGACAGCACATCTTCAGAGGTGACGACAGCCACACCTGCCAGCTGTGCCGCTTTACCGACTTCCATAGCGATGATTTTCGACACGCCCTGGATATCTTTGATTTCAGGCAGAACCGGACCTTCGCCATCGTTAACCAGCGGGGAGCAGTCAGCCAGGGCACGGCTGGCAGTCATCAGCATGGTATCCGTCACGCGACTGGCACCTGAGGCGATAACGCCCAGACCAATACCGGGGAAGATATAGGAGTTGTTGCACTGGGCAATCGGGTAGATTTTTCCGTTCCAGCTGACCGGCGAGAACGGGCTGCCGGTGGCGACCAGTGCCGCGCCGTCGGTCCAGGCGATGATGTCGGCTGGCGTCGCTTCAACGCGTGAGGTCGGGTTAGAGAGCGGCATGACGATCGGGCGTTTGCAGTGCTTGTGCATCTCGCGGATGATCTCTTCGGTGAACAGCCCTGGCTGACCCGATACCCCAATCAGAATATCCGGCCGGGCGTTACGCACCACGTCGAGCAGCGAAATCGCGTCGCTGGTGACATCCCAGTGCTGAATGTTTTCACTTTTCTGCACCAGCTTGCTCTGGAAATCGAGCAGGTTAGGCAGCTTGTCGGTCAGCAGACCAAAGCGATCCACCATCATGACCCGGCTGCGCGCTTCTTCATCGCTCAGACCTTCCGATTTCATCTGCGCAATAATCTGTTCCGCGATGCCACAACCGGCAGAACCGGCGCCCAGGAACACCACTTTCTGTTCGCACAGGCGGCTACCGGCGGCGCGGCTGGCGGCGATCAGTGTCCCGACGGTGACCGCGGCGGTGCCCTGAATGTCGTCGTTAAAGCAGCAGACTTCATCACGATAGCGGTTAAGTAACGGCATGGCGTTCTTCTGGGCGAAATCTTCGAACTGCAACAGCACTTTCGGCCAGCGGCGTTTTACCGCCTGAATAAATTCGTTAACGAAAGCATCGTACTCTTCGCCGGTAATACGCGGGTGACGCCAGCCCATGTAGAGCGGATCGTTCAGCAACTGCTGGTTATTGGTACCGACATCCAGCACCACCGGCAGGGTATAGGCCGGGCTGATACCGCCACAGGCGGTGTAAAGCGACAGTTTACCGATCGGGATGCCCATACCGCCGATGCCCTGGTCACCCAGACCCAGAATGCGCTCACCGTCAGTAACCACAATCACTTTCACGTTCTGTTTAGTGGCGTTCTGCAGCATATCTTCGATACGGTCGCGGTTCGGGTAAGAGATGAAGACCCCGCGTGCGCGGCGATAAATTTCAGAGAAGTGTTCACAGGCAGCGCCGACGGTAGGGGTATAGATAATCGGCATCATCTCTTCGAGATGGTTATCCAGCAGGCGATAGAACAGCGTTTCGTTGGTGTCCTGGATGTTACGCAGATAGACGTGCTTATCGTTATTGTTTTTGAAATCCTGGAACTGACGCCAGGCACGCTGCGCCTGCTCTTCAATTGACTCTACCGCTTCCGGCAGCAGGCCATTGAGATTAAATTCGTTGCGTTCTTCGATGCTAAAGGCACTGCCTTTGTTGAGCAGGGGAAATTCCAGCAAAATCGGGCCAGCGTAAGGGATGTAGAGCGGACGTTTACTTTCGTAGTCGAGTTCCATGCAGTGATGCTCCGGTTGCAGTGTTGTCTGGCGTCACGCCGGAAAGGTAGCGCCAGTTTACTTACCCGTTATAGCTCAGGCTGCAGGAGCAGTGCAGCGGCCGAGTTTCCGCTGCGAATCATTCACGTACCTGCTGCTATCCTGCAACCCGAATTATTCAGAGTAATTTGTCATGACGTGAATTCTGGCGCCAGATCCTATGAAATTTCCCACAGAAGTACAGCATTTGTTCATAAAAGGTCACAAAACTGTGGCCTTTCTGACAGCCGGTTATGCTTTGTGCAATCTGACAGCCAGCAGCTCACTGCAACCAAAGGTCTGTAATGTGGCCTGCGTGGCGGCAAACTGGCTCAGCGTGGCATTTTCGACTTCTGCCAGCACCGCTCTTTTTATCTGGCTGCTGTGTCCACCCTGCATATTCAGCAGCACCAGCGCGGCCTGTAACGGCGGAAAGCTGGGGTTAAACGCCGCGTTCTCAGCATAGCGACCGGTCACAATGGTGCCGGATTCGGTTTCCAGCGCCACGCCGCTGTGTGACTGGCTGTAGGGCGCGTGACTGGCATTGGCCGCCGCAACGGCAGCCTGTACCAGCGGATCGCCGTCAGCACGATAGCCGTGATCGACCGCGTCCATCAGCAGCGTGGTGATGTCGAGGTCGCGCGGGCCAAAGGCATCAGGCAGGTAATCCGCCAGGGTGCTGATGGCGCGCTGCGGCAGCGAAATACGAATCTCTGTGCCGCTGTTGAGTTCATTCATAAACTGACGGCAGTGGCCGCACGGCGTGTAGTTGACCGTGATGGTCTCCAGCCGGCGTTCACCGCGCAGCCAGGCGTGGGTGATGGCACTCTGCTCAGCGTGTACCGTCTGTTGCAGCGGCGTGCCGGTAAACTCCATGTTGGCACCGAAGTACCAGGTACCGCTGACGCCACGGGCGATAGCACCAACGTTAAAGTGTGACACCGTCGCTACGGCACAGGCCGCTGCCAGTGGCAGCAGCGCCAGCGCCAGCGCATCGGCGTCCATCTGAGTCTGTTGCTGCAGCGACGCGACCTGGTCGGCGCTCAGCACGGCCTGAAAGTCAGGCGCGTCCAGCAGCGGAGCCAGCGCCGTTTGCAGAGTTGACGGCAACGCCTCGAAGGCGGAGAGGAAACGTGAATGCATGAGAGCCTCATTAAATTCAGCAGGGCGATATGCCAGTCATCGGTTTATATGTGATCCACATCGCTCTGACAATGCAACCTGTGTTGCATGTTTCAACTTTGCGAGATCTCTCGCAAAGTTTTAGCCAAACCAGTGCAGCAGAACCGGAAAAATAATCGGGGCTAGCAGTGAGGTGATAATGCCGCAGATCACCAGCGCCAGTGAGCTGAATGCCCCTTCCTGATAATCGAGTTCTGCGGCGCGGGCGGTGCCAAGGGCATGAGAAGCGTTGCCGATCGCCAGGCCGCGCGCCGCTTTAGATTTGACGCCAAGCAGATTCAGCAGCATATGACCGAATACCGCGCCCAGCACGCCGGCGATCAGCACGCAGATCGCGCTGATCGCCGGAATGCCGTGCAGCGAACCGGCCACCGCCATCGCAATCGGCGTGGTCACCGACTTGGGAATGATCGTGGCGGCAATTTCCGGCGTAGCACCCAGCCACAAGGCGATGGCGGTGCCCGACACCATCGCCGTCAGGCTGCCGATAAAACAGACGCCAATGATCGACTTCCAGCGGGCGCGAATCTGATGCATCTGCTCATACAGCGGCAGCGCCAGCGCCACCACCGCCGGTTGCAGCAGCTGATTGAGAATCTGACTGCCGGCAAAATAGCGCGAGTAGGGCAGCTGCAACAGCAGCAGGATCGGGATGATAATCGCCATCGCCACCAGCAGCGGATTGAGCAGCGAGATTTTCAGGGTTAGCGCCAGCTTGCGCGCCAGAAAGAAAGCCGCCAGCGTCAGCGGCAGCGACCACCAGATATCACTCATCCTCTGACTCCCTCACCGGGCGGCGGCTATGGAGCTGGTGAGCGCTTACGCCGACCACAGCCAGCACCACAAAGGTACTGACGATGCAGGAGATGACGATCGGACCAAACTGGGCGCTGAGAATATCGGTGTGGCTCATCACGCCGACGCTGATCGGCACAAACAGCAGCGCCATGTAACGAATGATCAGATGACAGCCCGGTTTTACCCAGCTGACCGGCAGGATTTGAGATGCCAGCAGGGCGAACAGGATCAGCATTCCAAGAATACTGCCAGGAATGGTGATGGGCAGCAGCGAGGCAATGCCGTTGCCACTGTATAAGCAGAGATAAATGATAATAAAGGCACGTAGGTAGCGCCCGCAGACAGACAGCACGGTGAGCATGACAGGCTCCTGTTTTCACTGAGCTTCATCATACGCATTAACCGCTTAGCGTGCTAGCGATCACATAACAGGCACCAGGCAGACGATCAGTGGTGCAGAGCAGAAGATAAACCCACACAGAAGAGGAATGAGGAGTGAGGAAAAAGAGGGGGAAGAAACGATCTTCCCCTACTGCTGTTGCCAGCAGTAAGGAAAGATCATGGCGGGCGGTTACTTAACCGGCATACCCGGTACCGCACCGCTGTCTACCGACAGCACAAACAGATCTTTACCGCCAGGACCGGCTGACAGCACCATCCCTTCGGAGATGCCAAAGCGCATTTTACGCGGAGCCAGGTTAGCCACGATGATGGTCATCTTGCCGACCAGCACCGACGGATCGGGATAGGCCGCGCGGATGCCAGAGAAGATCTGACGCTTCTCGCCACCCAGGTCGAGCTGCAGACGCAGCAGCTTGTCCGAGCCCTCAACCAGCTCGGCCTGCTCAATCAGCGCCACCCGCATATCGACTTTGGCAAAATCGTCGATGGTGATGGTGTCACCTACTGGCGCATCCGCCAGCGGACCGCTGACTGCCGGCGCGCTGGCCGCGGCGGCATCTTCTTTCGACGCCTCAATCAGCCCCTCAACCTTCGCCATTTCAATGCGGCTGTAGAGCGCTTTAAACGGCGCAACCTGGTGATCCAGCAGCGGCTGCGGGATCGCATCCCAGCTCAGTTCGCAGTTAAGGAAGCCTTCTGCCCGCGCACTCAGCGACGGCAGCACCGGCTTCAGCCAGGTCATCAGCACGCGGAACAGGTTAATCCCCATCGAGCAGATCGCCTGCAGATCGGCGTCACGGCCTTCCTGCTTCGCCACCACCCACGGTGCCTGCTCATCCACGTAGCGGTTTGCCAGATCGGCCAGCGCCATGATTTCACGGATGGCGCGGCTGTACTCGCGGCTCGCCCAGGCTTCGCCAATCTTCTCTGACGCATCCACAAAGGTCTGATAGAGCGCCGGATCGGCCAGTTCAGCCGCCAGCTTGCCGTCAAAGCGTTTGGTAATGAAGCCAGCGTTACGTGAGGCCAGGTTAACCACTTTATTCACGATGTCAGCATTCACGCGCTGAACGAAATCTTCCAGATTCAGGTCGATGTCGTCGATGCGGGACGAGAGCTTGGCTGCGTAGTAGTAACGCAGGCTGTCGGCATCCAGATGCTGCAGCCAGGTGCTGGCTTTAATAAAGGTGCCGCGCGATTTCGACATCTTGGCCCCGTTCACTGTCACATAACCGTGCACAAACAGGTTATTCGGCTTGCGGAAGTCGCTGCCTTCCAGCATTGCCGGCCAGAACAGGCTGTGGAAGTAGACGATATCTTTGCCGATAAAGTGATAGAGCTCGGTGGTGGAGTCTTTACGCCAGAACTCATCAAAGTCGATGTCGCCACGCTTGTCACACAGGTTCTTAAACGAGCCCATGTAGCCGATTGGCGCATCCAGCCAGACGTAGAAATATTTGCCTGGCGCATCCGGGATCTCGAAACCGAAATAGGGCGCATCACGCGAAATATCCCACTGTTGCAGACCCGATTCGAACCACTCCTGCATCTTATTGGCGACCTGATCCTGTAATGCACCGGAACGGGTCCAGGCCTGCAGCATGGCGCTGAACGATGGCAGATCAAAGAAGAAGTGTTCAGAGTCGCGCAGCACCGGCGTCGCACCGGAGACCACTGACTTCGGATCAATCAGTTCGGTCGGGCTGTAGGTTGCACCGCAGACTTCACAGTTATCACCATACTGATCGGCAGATTTACATTTCGGGCAGGTGCCTTTAACAAAACGGTCCGGCAGGAACATCCCTTTTTCCGGATCGTAGAGCTGAGAAATGGTGCGGTTCTTAATGAAACCGTTCTCTTTCAGGCGGCCGTAAATCAGCGCCGAGAGCTGGCGGTTCTCGTCACCGTGCGTTGAGTGATAGTTGTCATAGCTGACGTTGAAACCGGCAAAATCCGCCTCGTGCTCCTGTTTCATTTCAGCAATCATCTGCTCCGGCGCGATGCCAAGCTGCTGCGCTTTCAGCATGATCGGCGTGCCGTGCGCGTCATCGGCGCAGATGAAGTAAACCTGATTGCCACGCATTCGCTGGTAACGCACCCAAATGTCTGCCTGAATATGCTCGAGCATGTGGCCGAGATGGATTGATCCGTTCGCGTAAGGCAGCGCGCAGGTTACCAGAATTTTTTTAGCGACTTGAGTCATAGTTTGCGTAGCTTTCTGTTGATTGAAAAAACGGGCTTAGATGGTAACCGAAGGCTCCGCTGGCGTAAACACAAGGGATTCGCCACCGCCAGTCGCCGCGAAACCCTGGCCATCTGATATCATTGACAATACATCGCTGAAGCACAGCGTAAGAACAGCAGAAAAAAGGAGTGGGGGATGACAGTACAATCCCGGGAACCGCATACGCCTGAAGCCCTGCGCGCCATCGTGGTTGGCGTGCTGAGAGGCTTTGAGCATCCGACGCTTCAACAGAATCTCACCGCGCTGAAAGCGTTACATCATGTGGCGCAGCTCGACGGCAAACTGCATATCGAACTGATTATGCCGTTTGCCTGGGCCAGCGCCTTTGAAGAACTGAAAGCTGAAACCAGCGCGGAGCTGCTGCGCCTGACCGGCACGCGCGCCATTGACTGGCGTTTAAGCCACGATATCGCCACCCTGAAGCGGGTGAAAAATCAGCCGGGCGTTAACGGCGTGAAAAATATTATTGCCGTCAGCTCCGGCAAAGGCGGCGTGGGCAAATCCAGCACCGCTGTCAATATGGCGCTGGCGCTGGCCGCTGAAGGCGCGCGCGTCGGCATCCTCGACGCCGATATTTATGGTCCGTCGGTGCCGAATATGCTCGGCACCGAACACGAGCGGCCCACCTCGCCCGATGGGACCCATATGGCACCGATTATGGCGCACGGGCTGGCCACTAACTCAATCGGCTATCTGGTAACGGACGATAACGCGATGGTGTGGCGCGGCCCGATGGCCAGCAAAGCGCTGATGCAGCTGCTCAACGAAACCCTGTGGCCGGAGCTCGATTATCTGGTGCTGGATATGCCGCCCGGGACCGGCGATATCCAGCTGACGCTGGCGCAGAATGTCCCGGTCACCGGCGCGCTGGTGGTCACCACGCCGCAGGACATCGCGCTGATCGACGCCCGCAAAGGCATCGTGATGTTTGAGAAAGTCAGCGTGCCGGTGCTGGGCGTGGTAGAGAACATGAGCCTGCACATCTGCAGCCAGTGCGGCTTCCACGAACCGATCTTCGGTACCGGTGGGGCACAAAAACTGGTGGCTGATTACCAGACTCAGCTACTGGCCCAGTTGCCGCTGCACATTAACCTGCGAGAAGATCTGGATGAAGGCCAGCCGACGGTGATTCGCCGGCCGGAGAGTGAATTTACCGCGCTCTACCGCCAGCTTGCCGGACGGGTCGCCGCCCAGCTTTACTGGCAGGGCGAGGTGATCCCTGGCGATATCGCGTTCCGCGCGCTCTAAGCCCGGCCCGACCCGCTGGTGTATTCAGACGCCAGCGGGTAGTGCATCAGCACATAGCCTCCCTGTTCCCCTTCGCCCTGTGAAATCATTTTCCAGCCATGTTTCAGGTAAAACGCCTGCGCTGCTTTATTCATCGACAGACACTTCAGCGCGCCGGTCGAGGTGAAGCGCGCCTGAACCGCTTCCAGCAACGCGCTGCCGGCACCGCGGCCCTGCCAGTCAGGCGCGACATAGAGGCTATGCAGGAAATTGTCATTCTCCAGCAGGCCGGCAAAGCCGACCCGCTGACCGTCGCTCTCGGCCACCAGTACGGTTTCACCGAGGATCACGCTATCAAAGTCTTCCAGCTGCCAGTCGCTGCCATCCAGCCAGTGCCAGTTATGCCGACGCGATGCCAGAAACAGCGTACGCAAAAAAGGTCGATCGGCTTCAGTAAACGGACGAATCTCCACAAGTCAGCTCCCTTTATCTCCGGTCTTACAAAGCTAGCAGCGATTGGCGGAAAAGATTTGGAAAAGATAAAGCGGGTTAATTGTCGCGCCATTCGCTGTACACTGCCTCGCGGGCCAGAGAGCATCACGCTTTCCGCGTTTGATAGCTTTCGTTTATTTGATTGATAACGACTGCATATTAGATGTTGGCCCGGAAATTCTGTAACGTACATCACATAATTCAACGGAGGCCATCAGATGTCTATTATCAATACCAAAATCAAGCCGTTTAAAAACGCAGCATTCAAAAACGGCGAGTTCATCGACGTAACCGAGAAAGACGTTGAAGGTAAATGGAGTGTGTTCTTCTTCTACCCGGCTGACTTTACCTTCGTTTGCCCGACCGAACTGGGTGACGTAGCCGATCATTACGAAGAGTTCCAGAAACTGGGCGTAGATATCTACTCCGTTTCAACCGACACCCACTTTACCCACAAAGCCTGGCACGGTTCTTCAGACACCATTGCGAAGATTCAGTACGCGATGATCGGCGACCCGACTGGCGCGCTGACCCGTAACTTCGAAATCATGCGCGAAGCAGAAGGCCTGGCTGACCGTGGTACCTTCATCGTTGACCCGGAAGGTATCATCCAGGCGATCGAAATCACTGCGGAAGGCATTGGCCGTGACGCCTCTGACCTGCTGCGTAAAGTGAAAGCGGCACAGTACGTCGCCTCTCACCCAGGCGAAGTGTGCCCGGCGAAATGGAAAGAAGGTGATGCAACACTGGCTCCATCTCTGGACCTGGTTGGCAAAATCTAATCCCGCTTCGGCCTTTCGATCTTTCTCTCATCGGGTGCCACGGCACCCGATTTTTTGACCAGGATATCACTATGCTCGACACAAATTTGAAAACTCAGCTCAAGGCTTACCTTGAGAAATTAACCAAACCTGTTGAGTTGATTGCCACTCTGGATGAGGGTGCCAAATCAACCGAGATCCGTGAGCTGTTGGTCGACATCGCAGGCTTGTCTGATAAGGTCAGCTTCCGCGAAGAGAACGATCGTCAGGTCCGTAAACCGTCGTTTTTAATCACTAACCCAGGTTCGAACAACGGCCCGCGTTTTGCCGGTTCGCCACTGGGTCACGAATTTACCTCACTGGTGCTGGCGCTGTTGCAGACCGGTGGGCATCCATCGAAAGAAGCGCAGAGCCTGCTGGATCAGGTTGCCGCGCTGGATGGCGATTTCCATTTCGAAACCTATTATTCGCTCTCATGCCACAACTGCCCTGATGTGGTACAGGCGCTGAACCTGATGGCGGTGCTGAACCCACGCATCAGCCACACTGCGATTGACGGTGGCCTGTTCCAGAATGAAATTCAGGAACGCAACGTGATGGGGGTGCCGGCGGTTTACCTTAACGGTAAAGAGTTTGGTCAGGGCCGCATGAGCCTGGCAGAAATCGTCAGTAAAGTGGACACCAACGCCGACAAACGTGCCGCTGAAGAGCTGAACAAGCGTGACGCCTATGACGTTCTGATCATCGGTAGCGGCCCGGCGGGCGCAGCAGCAGCAATCTATTCTGCCCGTAAAGGCATTCGTACCGGTCTGATGGGCGAACGTTTCGGCGGCCAGGTGCTGGACACTGTGGATATCGAAAACTACATTTCTGTGCCGAAAACCGAAGGGGCCAAACTGGCCGGTTCACTGCGCGCACACGTCGATGATTACAATGTCGATGTGATTGAGAGCCAGAGCGCCATCAAACTGATTCCGGCAGCGGCTGCGGGCGGCCTGCACGCGGTTGAAACCGCCTCCGGCGCGGTACTGAAATCACGCAGCATCATCCTGGCGACCGGCGCACGCTGGCGTAACATGGGTGTGCCAGGCGAAGAAGAGTATCGCACCAAAGGCGTTACCTACTGTCCGCACTGTGACGGCCCGCTGTTTAAAGGCAAGCGTACCGCAGTGATCGGCGGCGGTAACTCCGGCGTTGAAGCGGCGATTGACCTGGCTGGCATCGTTGAACATGTCACGCTGTTGGAATTTGCCGGTGAGATGCGTGCTGACAAGGTGTTGCAGGATAAACTGCGCAGCCTGAAAAACGTTGATGTGATCCTGAATGCCCAGACTACCGAAGTGAAAGGCGACGGTAGCAAGGTGACCGGTCTGCAGTATATCGACCGTACCAGCCAGACCACTCACGAACTGCCGCTGTCCGGTATTTTCGTGCAGATCGGTCTGCTGCCTAACACCCCGTGGCTGGAAGGCGCCGTTGAGCGCAATAAAATGGGTGAAATCATCATTGATGCCAAGTGCGAAACCAGCCTGAAAGGCGTTTTCGCGGCCGGTGACTGCACCACGGTGCCGTACAAACAGATCATTATCGCCAGCGGCGAAGGTGCAAAAGCCTCGCTGAGCGCCTTTGATTACCTGATTCGCACCAAAGTGGCTGAATAAGTTTTGCGATAGCCACGCAACAGCCCCTCGACAGATGTTGAGGGGCTTTTTTTTAGTATCCCGCCAGCGTCATCAGCATCATCCACAACGGCGTTGTCACCGCAGCAAACAGGGTTGAAAACAACATGCTGGCGGCAGCCGGGCCGGTTATCACGTTGAATTTCTGTGACATCAGGTAGACATTCACCCCGACCGCCATCGATCCCAACAGCACCACTACTTTACTCTCCAGCGGCGGCAGGCCGGTCAGCCAGGCGATCGCCCATACCGTCATCGGTTGCAGCACCAGCTTGAGCAGGCAGAGGGTATAGCTCTCTTTCAGGCCTTCACGCACCCGGTAATGGGCCAGACTCATGCCCAGCGTGACCAGTGACAGCGGCGCAGCGATCGATCCCAGCATTCGTAGCGGCTCAGCGGCCAGCAGCGGCAACGGGCGCTGCAGAAAACTCCAGGCGGTGCCGCTGAGAATGCCGATAATCAGCGGATTTTTCAGCACGCCGATCGCCGTGCGTCCCAGCCCCTGCATTGAAAAGCTGCCCTGTTTCGCCCATTCCACCGATACCGTCAGCAGCGTCCAGAGGATCAGGCTGTTAAATACCAGCACCAGCGCCACTGAGGGCAGGGAAGCCGGCCCCAGCAGCACGGTAGCCACCGGAATGCCCAGCATCACGTTATTCGAAAAGATGCCGCCCAGCGCGAAAACCGAGCCTGCCACGCCATCCAGCTTAAACAGTCGTTTCGCCACGATCCGGCCGATAATAAATACCAGCAGGCAACTGCCAAAGAAGGCCAGCAGCAGCCGCGCGTCAACCGGCGGACTCTGGTAGAAATGGCTCATCACGCCAAACAGCATGCAGGGCAGCGCGACGTTGAACACGAAGCGGTTCATCCCTTCGCTGATGCTGGCGGGCCATTTACCCAGCCGGGTCAGTCCGTAACCGAGCAGGATCAGGATAAACAGCGGTGCAGACAGATAAATTTGATGACTGAGGCTATTGAGCAGAAGAGGCATACGGCGGTTCATTTCAGGCAGCTAATAATTATCAGCCTAACAAATTGTTAACCAACAGGTAACCTGCCGTGGCGATAAATCTCAATCTGTCTGCTTTTTAGCCCAGCCAGCGGCGCGCCTGCCGATCGCTGATATCGCGATAATAGACACGATGAATCATTTCGCCGCAGCCCGAACAGCGGGCGGAAATATAAGTGGAAAGATAGTGTCTGCCATTTGGCGCAGTGGCACCATGACGTTCGATATTAATGTCCTGCCATCGATGGCGGTGAGGAATAAGCGCTGACAATCGCATCATACATCCTGAATAGTATGAAGTTCCGCTTCCGGAGTCGTTCAACTCCATGAAAATAAGTGTTTTTTTTGCGATGCTGTGCGCAGGCTAATTATTATGGCGTGATGCAGCTTATCAATGGAAATAACATCCCCGCAGGGCGCTAATATTACCTACCTCAAAAGAGGTATATTTATAGCCCGCAGCATTAAGCCTGTTTTTGCCGTCACAGGAATTGATCGGGATCATACGAAGTGTTACCGGCGCGAGGATTGATCGCGCAGGGGTGACTGGTTTTCGCTGCGACGGCTCCTTATGTTGCAGGCTGTAACGTGACTCGGGTGCCCTTGCTGGTGAAGGCTGAATCGTCAGGGTTAACCCAGACACTTTCAATCCATTGAAAAAATTGGTTCTCATATTATGCCGGTGGCATCTGATTGCCTGAACCCCGCCAACGCCTGTTTTGAAGACGCTGGATCGCAGACTGCGCTGCATTGTAATGGCTGTATCGTCAGTGCCGTGCTTTTATAACCAGGTATAGAGACTGCGTTGCTGATATCAAGGCGGGCAGTGATGCTTGCAATAGAATAGTCGCGATCAATAACCGCTTTGTCCGCTTAAATTTTCTGCTCTTCGGGAAAGGGTGAAGAGCGCTGCCACCCCTGGCAGAATGGCAAGTCAGTTAACCCATCAATAGTGGAGTGCGCTTTAATGTAAAGCTCTATATATGTTCCAAAATGGGAAGATAAAAATTAAAAACAATTAAGGTTAGTGTAATAAAACCGTTTAATTATTTGTCACTTTTTAGGTGTGTTGAGATTTTTATTTGATTTATCAGAGCGATATAAAAAGGGTGGGGCGTTCAGGTCGTATGTTTTGCTTAACCCGGCCCCGTAATTCAACCGCATCTTTCGTATCTGGCGTCACTTACGATTTTCCTATCCTGTTGCTCCTGATTTGAAGTTGATGAATATAAAGATAATTTCTTAACGGAGTGGTCAATGAAACCTAAGTTTGTTGCTTTATTATGTCTGTTTTCATTTTGTTCGGCGGCTGATACCGTTGGGTATCGAGGTGATATCCTTTATTTTAAAGGGGATCCCGCCAATGACTCAGAGGCCACGGTTTATATTAAGGATGGCTATCTTATTGTAAAAGACGGACGCGTTGTTAAATCAGGTGACTATATATCGTTGAAAGATCAGCCTGTTGATAATACCGTCGATTACAGCGGCAAAATTATTACTGCTGGATTTGTCGATACTCACGTTCATTATCCTCAGATCACGATGATCAGTGAATATGGTGAACAGCTGATTGGCTGGCTTAATACTTATACTTTTCCAACAGAGATAAAATATAAAAACCATCACTATGCTTCACAGGAAGCAGCAGAATTTCTTGACCAGTTGATCAACAACGGGACGACCACTGCGCTGGTATTTGCGACCAGTTCACCGGTATCAGTCGATGCTTTTTTTGAGCAGGCGTTAAAACGCAATATGCGCATGATTAGCGGCAAGGTATTGATGGATCGAAACGCACCTGCAGAATTGCTGGATACGCCGCAGTCAGCCTATGAAGAGAGCAAATTGCTGATTGAGAAATGGCAGCACAAAGGACGGCTGGATTATGCGGTCACACCTCGCTTTGCGCCGACATCAACGGATCAGGAGTTGGCAGTCGCAGGAAGATTGCTTAAAGAATATCCCGATGTTTATCTGCATACCCATTTAGCTGAAAACAACCAGGAAGTCGAATGGGTAAAACAGCTATTCCCGCAAAGTCGCAGCTACCTGGATGTTTATGATAAACATGGGCTGGTAACCAAAAAATCGATTTTTGCCCACTCGATCCATCTCAACGATGATGACTTCAGGGTGCTGTCAGAGAAGAACGCTAATATTGCTTTTTGTCCTACTTCAAATCTTTTTTTGGGCAGCGGGCTCTTTAACCTGGATAAATCAAGAGAATATCATATTCCTGTGGGCCTCGGGACGGACGTAGGTGCCGGTACCAGTTTATCTGTTATTCAGACAATGGATGAGGCTTATAAAGTCACACAAATGCGGAAAGCGTTTACTGATAAGCCAGAAGAAGTGCACTCTCTCACGCCGAGGGAAAATCTCTATCTGGCTACGCTTGGCGGTGCTACGGTGCTGTCCCTCCAGGATAAAATAGGCAGTCTGACGCCTGGCAAAGAAGCCGATTTTGTGGTGCTCGACCCTCTGGCCGGTCCGATTCTGTCTGAGCGTAACAAGCAGGCGAAAAATATCGACGAAATTCTGTTTGGTATGGAGATGCTGGGTGATGATCGCATCGTTGCGCATACATATGTGATGGGAAAGAAAATGAAATAATCTGACATTTCGTGACGAGTAGAAAGACGGAGAATGCCCGAAGCGTTTTTATCTGAGAGCGGTGTTAACAGGCAGTAAGCCGACGCAATATATAAATTATAAGTCCTGCTCAAAGGCGCTCTCCGTCTGTTTCTAAACCGATTTGACAGGCTTAAAGGCAATGTTCCTGTCACAAGCCGCCCGATTTACACTAACGGCACAAGAATCAATAGTTCAGGCGGTAGTACGCTTGTCACAGAGAATCGTCAATCACCATAAATTCCCGCATCAATGGGTGGTCCAGGCTCTTTGCCTGGCTAAAGGATGATTGTCTGCGCGTGAGCAAAGATAACGGGTTTTATAGCCACACCTGGCAGAGAAATGCTTAGTGGCGACTAATTGAATTAAAGCCTGACAGTGTGATTTCACCTCAGCCCGCGGCGCGGCTGCCGATCGCTGATATCGCGATAATAGACACGATGAATCATTTCGCCGCAGCCCGAACAGCGGACGGAAATATAAGTGGAATATAGTCTCTGCCGTTTGGCGCAGTGGCACCGTTACGTTCGATATTAATTTCCTGCCATCAATGGCGGTGAAGAATAAACGATGATAATCGCATCATACATCCTGAATAGTATGAATTTCCGCTTCAACAGTCGCTCAACTCACTGAAAGTAGGTGTTTTTTTTGCGATGCTGTGCTCAGGCTAATTCTTATGGCGTGATGCAGCTTATCAATGGAAATAACATCCCCGCAGGGCGCTAATATTACCTACCTAAAAAAAGGTGTATTTATAGCCCGCAGCATTAAGCCTGTTTTTGCCGTCACAGGAATTGATCGGGATCCTACGAAGAGTTACCGGCGCGAGGATTGATCGCGCGGGGTGTCTTGCTTTCGCTGCGGCGGCTCCTTATGCTGCAGGCTGTAACATGACTCGGGGTGCCCTTCCACGTGAAGGCTGAGAAATACCCGTTGAACCTGAACTGGATAATGCCAGCGTAGGGAAGTCTGATGCCTGACCGCATTCGCCTTCTTGTTCGCCGGTTGGGAGCTATGATGAATCATCAATCTCAACACCTTTCTGCTGCGCAATTCGCGCCCATTCTGCACCGCTTCCGTCGCCAGTCACCGCTGGTGCACTGCATGACCAATGACGTGGTTCAAAACTTTACCGCCAATGTGCTGCTGGCGCTCAACGCTTCGCCAGCGATGGTGATTGATGCAGAGGAGGCCGCGCAGTTCAGCGGGTTTGCCGATGCCTTGTTAATTAATGTCGGGACGCTGACCGCTGAGCGCCAGCAGGCGATGCAGGCGGCGATCACGGCTGCCCGTCAGGCCGGCACGCCCTGGACGCTGGACCCGGTGGCCGTTGGAGCACTGACGCTGCGCACGACTTTCTGTCAGCAGCTGCTGACCGAGCAACCGGCGGTGATCCGGGGCAATGCCTCAGAGATTCTGGCGCTGGCGCAGCAGGCCAGCGGCGGACGCGGAGTAGACAGCCTGCATCAGGCGGATGTGGCGCTGGAGGCGGCCCGGCAACTGGCCCGTGACTATCAGACGCTGGTGATCGTGACCGGCGAAGTGGACTACGCTACCGACGGTCTGCGGACTTTTGCCATTCACGGCGGCAGCCCGCTGATGACGCGGGTGGTCGGCACCGGCTGCGCGTTGTCGGCGGTGGTGGCTGCCTTTAGCAGTCTGACCGGTGACCGGCTGCTCAACGTGGCGACGGCCTGTCAGGTGATGGCACGCGCCGGTGAGCAGGCAGCGGCAGGCTCGACCGGTCCCGGCAGTTTTGCCACGGCGTTTCTTGATGCGCTCTGGACGCTGGAGGTGAACCATGAAGCGCATTAATGCCCTGACTATCGCCGGTACCGATCCCAGCGGCGGAGCGGGGATTCAGGCCGATCTGAAAACCTTTTCGGCGCTGGGCGCGTACGGCACCAGCGTGATCACCGCGCTGGTGGCGCAGAATACCCGAGGCGTCCAGTCGGTCTACCGCATCGATCCTGACTTTGTCGCCGCTCAGCTCGATTCAGTGCTGGATGATGTGCGTATCGACAGCGCGAAAATCGGCATGTTATCGGAAACCGCGATAGTAGAACGGGTCGCGGCACGGCTGAAGCGCGCTGAAATTCCCTTTGTGGTACTGGATACGGTGATGGTGGCGAAAAGCGGCGATGCGCTGCTCTCGCCGGATGCAATTGCCAGCGTGCGCGAACTGTTACTGCCTCAGGTGTCGCTGATCACGCCGAATCTGCCGGAGGCGGCGGCGTTGCTGGGATGTGCCGTAGCGCAGAATGAAGCGCAGATGCGGACGCAGGGCGAGGCGTTACTGGCAGCGGGATGTCAGGCGGTATTGATGAAAGGCGGACATCTTACGGCTGACGACAGTCCGGACTGGCTGCTGACGCCTTCGGATCAGCTGCGGTTCAGCACGCCGCGCGTCAATACCCGGCATACCCACGGCACCGGTTGTACGCTGTCAGCAGCGCTGGCGGCATTGCGTCCCCGCTATGCGAACTGGGCAGATACGGTGGCTGAGGCCAAAGCCTGGTTGCAGCAGGCGCTGTTGCAGGCAGATTCACTGGAGGTCGGGCAGGGGATTGGGCCGGTACACCACTTTCATCAATGGTGGTAACAGCGTTGCGTCGTCCCTGAACAGGGCGACGCAGCGGTATCAGGGGGCTTCAAACCATGCGCTGTTGCGCTCGGCTATAGGGGTAATCGAGAAGATCATCTCCTGCAGATGGCGGCGCATCGCCGCTTCGGCAGCGTCAGGGTCGTGCTGTTTTAACGCCGCGAAAATCTCCTCATGCTGCTCAATCAGGCTTTCCGGCGGGGAAACTTCACTCAGCGTCAGAAAACGCACCCGGTCCATCGCCGCTTTGATGTTCTCGACCGTTTCCCACGCCAGCTTACAATCAATACTTTCGGCAATCAGCCGGTGAAACTCATCATCCAGGCTGAGAAACGCCTGGCTGTCATGCCGCTCAGCGGCCATACGTTGCAGTTGCAGGTTGTGCGCCAGCACCATCAGCGCCGGTTCGCCAATCTCCAGCGCGGCACGACGCACCACCGACACTTCCACCGCTTCACGGATAAAGCGACCATCCGCCACCCGTTTGGCAGAGATTTTACGCACAAAGGTGCCGCGCTGCGGCAATACCTGTACCAGCCCGGCCTCGGCCAGTTTGATGAACGCTTCCCGCACCGGCTGGCGAGAGACGTTAAAACGCGCAGAGACCTCTTTTTCCGACAGCAGCGAACCAGGCTGAATCGCACAGGTCACGATATCTTTGCGCAGAAACCGGTAAATCTGCTGATTCACCGGTTCGCTGGTGGTAATGGTATAAGCGATCGACATGCAGCAATATCCATATTACGGCTGGCTGATGCCAGCCCGATGGGAAAGAGTCAGTCTAATCAGCACGCTGCGTCTGCGCCAGTGCTTTGTCACCAGGCGGTTATGCCTGGCTCATGCACTGTTGTACCGTCGCCCGCGCGCCCTGAGTCGTCAGCTGCTGATAATAGGCGGTCAGTCGGGCAACCAGATCGGCGTTTTGAGCCAGATCGTCGCCAAATATTTCGCGCAGACCCAATAGCGCACGCACACGCGGCGCGCCTTCTTCGCTGCTGGCGACCGTCTCTGCCAGCGTGGCTTTCAGCGGATCGCGAATTTCAATCGGCTGGCCCTGCTCGTCAATGGCCCCGACATAGCGCATCCAGGCTGCCACGCCCAGCAGCAGCAGTTCGCAGCGGCTGTTGTTACGCAGATGCCAGCGCAGACTGTCCAGCAGACGCTGCGGTAATTTTTGCGATCCGTCAGTGGCGATTTGGTATGTGCGATGTTTGATGGCGCGGTTTTCATAGCGGGCAATCAGCGAATCAGCATAGGCTTCAAGGTCCACGCCCTGGGTGCGCAGGGTCGGTGCCTGCTCATCGACCATCAGTGAACGGGCTGCGGCACGGAAGTGCGGGTCCGCCATGCAGTCACTGATGTGCTGATAACCGGCAAGGTAACCCAGATAGGCGAGGAAAGAGTGGCTGCCATTCAGCATCCGCAGTTTCATCTCTTCATACGGCAGCACGTCGGAGACCAGTTCGGCACCCGCTTTTTCCCACGCCGGGCGACCGCTGACAAAGTTATCTTCGATCACCCACTGAAAGAAGGGTTCCGCTTCCACCGCCACCGGATCACGGGAGCCGAGCCGTTCGGCCAGCGCATCAAAGGCAGCATCGGTCATCGCCGGCACGATACGGTCAACCATGGTTGACGGAAAGGTGATCTGCTGCTGGATATAATCAGCCAGCGCCTTATCCTGCCGTTGTGCCAGCTGCACAATCACGTTGCGGGTCACATGGCCATTCTCCGGCATGTTGTCGCACGACATCACGCTGAAAGGTGGCAGACCCAGCTCGCGACGGCGGGCAATCGCGGCCAGAATCAGACCCGGCAACGAACATGGCGACTGCGGGTTTTGCAGATCATGGACGATGTCGGGATGATCCGGATTGAGATTGCCGCTGGCCGGCTGGTGGCAATAGCCTTTCTCCGTCACGGTCATCGAGACAATCGCCACATCGGGCTGACACAGCGCGTCGATTACCGCATCGATGCCGTCGCCTTTGCCATGCAGTGCCGCCGTGATCACGCCGATGACCCGGGTCTGCAGCGAATCATCCGCCATTTCGGTCAGGGTATAGAGCAGTTGCTGTTTGCGCAGCGCCTGAATCAGTTCGCCGCTGTTAAGGTTAACTTCGCAGTAACCCCAGTCGCTGCCGTGTTCGGCGGCCAGCTTATCGCTGCACAGCGCCTGATGGGCACGGTGAAAGGCACCAAAGCCGATGTGCACCATCCGGGTTTTAAGCTGGCTACGGTCGTAGGCAGGGCGCTGGATCTCAGCGGGCAGGCGATCAATCTGTAACATAGTCCGTCCTTATGGCAAACGGGGCGCGAGGCGCCCCGAAATCAGTGATCATGTCGCGTGATGAAGGTTATACCGAAACCGGTTTATCCTGCGTTTTCGGGCTGCGAATCACAAACAACACCAGGAAAGCACCCAGCGCGGCGACACAGCCAGCCAGCACAAAGGCGCTGTCGAATTTACCGGTATGCTGGACAATAAAGCCGGTGACAATCGGGCCGATGATACCGGACAGGCTGCCGACCAGATGGATAAAGCCGCTGATGCTGCCGACCCGGCTCTTGTGCACCACATCCTGAATAATCGCCCAGTAGATTGCGCCGGTAATGTAGAGGAAGAAGATCGACACCGACATCATCATCACCGCGGGAACCACATCTTTTATCGTACCTGCCAGCGCCACACAAATTGCCGCCGCCAGCAGTGAGACCACCAGCACAATTTTACGGGACAACAACAGTTTGCCGGTAATGTTAAAGATTTTATCGGAGATCCAGCCGCCCAGCGCCAGGCCGACGAAACCGACAATCCACGGGATCATGGTGGTGATGCTCATCGACTTGATATCCAGGCCGTGCGCCTGCACCAGATAAGCCGGAAACCAGCTCAGGAAGAAGAACAGAATGTAGTTGTAGCAGAAGAAGGCAAACGCGGTCACCAGGATGATCGGCTGACGCAGGTAGTAGCCAAACGGATGAGCGGTTTCTGACAGATCGGCCTCATCATTGGGGTTCGCCGCTTTCAGACGTTCAATTAACAGGCGCTCCTCTTCACTCACGCGTTTGCTTTTTGCCGGGTTGTCCGCAGCGAAGAACAGCCAGAAGGTCATCCATACCAGACCGATGCAGCAGACGATAATGAATGCCGGACGCCAGCCATAAGCCAGCGCCAGATAACCGATAATCGGACCGGCTACCGCGCCACCCAGCGGCGAACCGGCGCTGAGTAATCCCATCGCGGTGGCGGCCTGTTTTTTGGGAAACCAGCCGTTGATCGCTTTGTTGGCCGAGGCACAGATAGGTCCTTCAGCCATACCGAACAGCACGCGCAGGATCAGCAGCGACCAGAAACCGGTCGCCAGCGCGGTCATGCCGCAGAAGATCGACCAGGCGCCTACCGCGACCGCCAGCACAATTTTCGGGCCAAACCGGTCAGTGGCGAGGCCACCGACGAAGTTAAACAGCGCGTAACCGAAGAAGAAGCTGCCGAAGATCATGCCGAACTGCTCAGCATTGATCGCCAGATCTTTTTCCACCAGCGGCACGGTCAGCGACAGGGCAACACGATCGAGGTAATTGATCATGTAAACCAGGAACAGCAGTAAAACGAGGGTCCAGCGCAGATTCTTGAACATACAAACTCCGTGATCTGTTTTCTCTTTATAATCATGCCGGCGGGTACGCACCGGCTGAGGACACCTGGTGTTCAGTGGGCATTAACCCATTTGCAGGATCACTTTGCAGCAGGTGCGCGGATCTTTCTCGAACAGCGTCATGGCGCGTTCAATCTCCTGAAGTGGGAAATAGTGCGTGACCAGCTTCTCTGGCTGGATTAACCCTTTTTCCATCCATTCAATCACCTGCGGGAAGCGGTTGCTGTTAAGCCGTGAGGTAAACAGCGACAGCTCTTTGCTGGTGAGACTTTGCTGCGTAATGCTGCAGGGTTCGCCGGAAAAGCCCAGCAGACCGATACGCGCCGCCGGAGAGGCGAGGGCAGCCGCTTCGGCCAGAATGGTGGGATGGCAGGCCGCGTCGATAATCAGCGTCGGCTGAACGCCTTCCAGCTGCGCCGCCAGCGGAACCTCGCTGTTGTTAAACAGCCGATCGGCCCCGTTCTGCTCTGCCAGTGCCAGCCGTTCCGGCAGGCGATCCACCACCATTACCTCTTTGACGTTGTAAACGCCTTTCAGCACCTGAATCGCGGTTAAGCCCATCGGACCGGCACCGTAAATCAGCGCCACATCCTGCGGTTGCGGCTGCAAAAACGCAGTAATGTTAGCGGCGATGGTAAACGGCTCGACCAGACTCGCCAGCCGATCGGGGATGCTGTCCGGCAGGCAGAAGGCATTGCTGGCGGGGGCCAGCGCATAGTCACTGAAGCCGCCGTCGCGATGGACGCCAATCACCTGCAGTGAAGTACAGACGTTGGGGCGACCTACCGAACAGGGATAGCAGTGACCACAGCTGACCACCGGATCGACCGCCACGCGTTCACCCAGCCGGGCCGCATCGACGCCGTCGCCGACCGCATCGATCACGCCAAAAAATTCATGACCAATCACCCGCGGATATCTGGCGAACGGGTTGTGGCCGTGCCAGATATGGACGTCAGAGCCGCAGATGCTGGCATAGGCCACTTTCACCCGGACTTCACCGGCCGCCGGTTGCGGCAGCGGACGTTCAGCCAGCACCAGCTCGCCTGGTTGTTCAATTACCACACTTTTCATCGGGCGCTCCTTACCAGTTCCACAGCGTGCCGTCTTCGAGACGGGCGACCGGCAGATAGGCGGGTTCGTAGGGATATTTCGCGGCCAGCTTCTCGTTAAATTCAATGCCCAGACCCGGTTTGTCGCCAGGATGCATATAGCCCTGGTCAAAGGTCCAGTTAGCCTCGAACAGCTCCATCATCTGTTCAGAGAAGCCCATATACTCCTGCACGCCGAAGTTAGGCACCCAGAGATCAAAGTGCAGCGCGGCTGCCATGCAGATTGGCGAGAGATCGGACGGACCGTGTGAGCCGGTGCGTACCTGATAGAGTGAGGCGAAATCCGCAATGCGGCGCATCCCGGTAATTCCGCCCGCATGGGTAATGGTGGTGCGGATATAGTCAATCAGCTGCTCTTCAATCAGCTGCTTACAATCCCAGATGCTGTTGAACACTTCTCCTACCGCAATTGGCGTCACGGTGTGCTGACGGATCAGGCGGAAACATTCCTGATTCTCGGCTGGCGTCGGATCTTCCATCCAGAACAGGCGGTAATCTTCCACGCTCTTACCGAAACGCGCCGCTTCAATCGGCGTCAGACGGTGGTGCATGTCATGCAGCAGATGCTCATCAAAGCCAAATTTGTCACGGATCGCCGCGAACAGTTTTGGTGTGAAATCGAGGTATTTCTCGGTTGACCAGAACTGCTCTTCCGGCCAGTTACCTTTGGTGGCGGGTTCATAGGCCAGCCCTTTACCTTTCGCCATGCCGTAGGTGGTTTTCATCCCCGGTACGCCGCACTGGGCACGGATCGCCTTGAATCCCAGCTCTTTATGCTTCGCGTAGTCGTCCATCACTTCATCGATGGAATGGCCGGTAGTGTGGCAATAGACCATCACACCGGTGCGTGACGCGCCGCCCAGCAGCTGATAAACCGGCATATTGGCGGCTTTGCCTTTGATATCCCACAGCGCCATATCCACCGCAGAGATGGCGGACATGGTCACCGGGCCGCGACGCCAGTAAGCGCCTTTATAGAAGAACTGCCAGATATCTTCGATTTGATGCGCATCGCGGCCAATCAGCTGCGGGCAGACGTGATCTTTCAGATAGGACGCTACCGGTAATTCGCGGCCATTCAGCGTGGCATCGCCAATGCCGGTCAGGCCCTGATCGGTAGTGATTTTGACAGTGACAAAGTTTCTGCCTGCACAGGTTACAAATACTTCAGCGTTAACAATTTTCATCCCGATAGCCTTTAGTCAGCATTCAATGATGAAAAAATACGCGCTTTAATACTACCATACAAGTTGATGCGGCAGAGTTGTGAAGGCAATCACAAAGCGTTAACGCTGGCAAAAAGAAAGGGGCTTTCGCCCCTTGTTTGATCAATCAGGCCAGCAGCGGACACTGCGGCGGCAGACGGCAACTCAGCGCACCGGCCAGCACCTCAATCACGAACTCACGTCCGGAAAGCGGCTCACCGTCAAGGTTAAAGGTCATTTCATGCGGTGAACGGATCGTCAGCGACTGCAGCTGCGTGGTGACGATGCCGGGATTGTCATCATCGCCGGTCAGCGAGTGCAGCAGCGTAGGCAGCAGCTCCTGAGCGGTGACGATGCTGACATCCAGCCGGCCATCGTTGATCAGCGCCGACGGACAGAGACGCTGTCCGCCGCCCGCCTGACGGCCATTACCAATCCCGATCACCAGCGCATCGCCCTGCCAGTGAAAGTCGGGTCCGCTGATTTCACAGGTATCGGGCTTGAGGGTATCCATCCGCATCAGGCCGTGAATAAAGTAGGAGACGCCGCCCAGAGCCGATTTCAGTTTTTCCGGCGTTTCGGTGGTGATCCGGGTGCCAAATCCGCCGGTCGCCATATTAATGAAATAGTGGGTCTGATTGACCCGCGCCAGATCGATGCTGCTGGCTTTACCCTGAATGGCCAGCCGCAACGCGGGTTCCATCTCTTCGGGGATGCCGACGCTGGTGGCAAAATCGTTGGCGGTACCCAGCGGCAGAATGCCGAGCACCGGACGATGGGCCGCTTCAGAGGCTGCCAGCGCGGTGGCGATCTCATTGATGGTGCCGTCACCGCCGCCAGCGACCACGGTTTCTGCCTGTAGTGCAATCGCCTCTTTGACATAGCGGTCACCGTCACCTTTTTCAAAGGTCACACGTACCGCGATATCAAAACCTTCTTCACGCAGCGAGCTGATTGCGTCTCGCAGATCATCATTGCCTGCGCCTTTTCCATTCAGAATCAGCAGCGTAAGCGATTTTTTATCCATTATCTGTTCCTTGAAGATCTACAGAGTGAGAGGAGGGTTATAACATAGCTGACCGCCGAAAATTATTGGCGATAGTGAGAAAAAAGAAAACCCGCACGGGGGAGCCGGGCGGGTGAATGAGGTGGTTCCAGTAATAACCTGCTGATTGTTGTTACTCGTTGGCAGCAGGCGGGACTATAAGGCAGCGCCGCTCAGGGGTCTGTGATCCTGTTCTAACTTCATCAAAATGTTTCAGTTGGTAAACGATTTGCATGAGGATCGCGCGTGTCCTGGCCGTCAGCAAAATTGCGCAGCAGCAGGCCGAAGCGCAGATCAACCTCTTCGGGTACCCGCAGCCAGACGCGGTGTCCGTCGCCGGGCGCAACATCGATCGCCTCGCCACGTGCATTCTGCAACGCATCCAGCTGACACAGCAGATTCCCGGCGGGCGTCATGATCTCCAGCTGATCGTGCAGCATGAATTTGTTTTTCACCGCCACTTCCGCCCAGTCATCCCGTCGCTCACCGGTAAATTCGCCCACGAACTGCTGACGATCGGAGACTGAAAAGCCCTGCTGATAGTTCTGGTAGCTGTCGTGGGTGTGACGACGCAGGAAACCTTCGGTATAGCCGCGATGGGCCAGTCCTTCCAGCGTTTCCAGCAGCGACGGATCAAAAGGTTTTCCGGCGGCAGCATCGTCAATCGCCCGGCGATAGACCTGCGCGGTGCGGGCGCAGTAATAGTAAGATTTAGTGCGGCCTTCAATCTTCAGCGAGTGGACGCCCATCTGACTGAGGCGCTCAACGTGCGCCACCGCGCGCAGATCTTTGGAGTTCATGATGTAGGTGCCGTGTTCATCTTCAAAGGCGCTCATTACCTCGCCCGGCTTCATCTTCTCTTCCAGCAGAAACACTTTGTCGGTCGGCTGCCCGACGCCGAGCGTCGGCGTGACATCCTGCATCGGGATCGGCTGATGGATACCGACGATATTGCCGACCTCATCCTGCTGGCCTTCGGCTACCTTATACTCCCAGCGGCAGGCGTTGGTGCAGGTCCCCTGATTGGGATCGCGTTTATTCATGTAACCGGAGAGCAGGCAGCGGCCGGAGTAGGCCATGCAGAGTGCGCCGTGAACAAACACCTCCAGTTCCATCTCCGGCACCTGCTGACGGATTTCGGCAATCTCTTCCAGCGACAGTTCGCGAGACAGAATCACCCGGCTCAGCCCCATCTGCTGCCAGAACTTAACCGTCGCCCAGTTAACCGCATTGGCCTGTACCGACAGATGAATCGGCATCTGCGGAAAGGCCTCCCGCACCAGCATGATCAGGCCCGGATCGGACATAATCAGCGCATCAGGCTGCATCGCCACCACCGGGGTTAAATCACGGATAAAGGTTTTCAGCTTGGCGTTATGCGGCGCAATGTTAACCACCACATAGAACTTTTTGCCCAGCGCGTGCGCTTCATCGATCCCTTTGGCGAGGTTTTCGTGGGTAAATTCATTGTTGCGCACCCGCAGGCTGTAGCGCGGCTGGCCGGCATAGACCGCATCGGCACCATAGGCGAAGGCGTAGCGCATGTTTTTCAGCGTGCCGGCAGGGGAAAGCAGTTCGGGTTTCATCGGGTTCTCACTGATGTCAGGTCAGTATGCCGCCTCAGGCGACAGCGGCAGGGCCGGTCAGAGGCCCTGCTAAAGGTGCGGAATTGTATGCAGTGGGAAAACGGAAGTAAATTGATCGGGATCAAACTAGATCAAATGACAAACGTCAGCTTCCCAGCGATAGCCCATACCGTAGACGGCGCGGATAAAAGGTTGTTCGCTATCAAGGCTTTCCAGCTTGCGGCGCAGATTTTTAATGTGGCTGTCGATGGTCCGATCGGTGACGACACGGTAGTCGTCATACAGATGGTTGAGCAGTTGCTCACGCGAGAACACTTTGCCTGGCTCCAGCGACAGCGTTTTCAGCAGGCGAAACTCTGCCGGGGTCAGATCCAGCGGCCGATCGCGCCAGCTGGCCACAAAGCGGCCTTCATCTATCGTCAGCAGCGAGCTGTTCGGCACCTCTTCGGCACTGCGTTTCACCCGGCGCAGAATGGTTTTCACCCGCGCCACCACTTCACGCGGGCTGAACGGCTTGCAGATATAGTCATCTGCGCCGATCTCCAGCCCCAGCAGCCGATCGATCTCTTCGGTGCGGGCGGTGACCATAATAATCGGCAGTTCCGAGTGGCGACGGATCTCGCGACACAGCGTCAGCCCGTCGGTGCCGGGCAGCATCAAATCCAGCAGCATCAGGTCGGGCGGCGACTGGCGTACGTAGTCCAGCACCGCATTGCCATCGGCAATATGGTGGGTGCGGTAATTGGAGGCGTGCAGATAGTCGATCATCAGCTGCGCCAGTTTTGGTTCATCTTCGACCACCAGAATTAACGGGTCGTGGTTTGGCTGGCTCATAAGCAGTTACACAGAGGGAACGTAGCGCAAGTGTAGCGCGATTTTCAGTCCACCTAAATCAGAGTGCTCTGCAGAGATGTCACCACCGTGCGCATCAACGATGTTTTTACAGATCGCGAGGCCGAGTCCCGACCCGCCGCTGGCCCGGTTACGCGAGCCTTCGGTACGGAAGAAGCGTTCGAAAATCTGCGCCTGATGTTCGCCGTCGACGCCGGGCGCACTGTCTTCCAGATCGATGCGCCAGTAAGGCGCTTCATACCACAATTTCACCTCGACCCGGCCTCCGCTGTCGGTATAGCGCAGGCTGTTTTCCAGCAGGTTGGTGAACAGCTGCATCAGGCGATCGGGATCGCCAAAGAATGGCGCTTCATCCGGCAGGTTGAGTTTCAGGGTTAAACCATAGGCGCGGTAGCGTTCAGCAAAGCTGCCGGCGGTCACCTCCAGCAACTGCACCAGATCGGTCGCCTGCTTGCGGTAGGCGAGGGCGCCCTCATCCGACAGGGAAAGCTGATGCAGATCGTCCACCAGCTTGGTCAGCACCACCACTTCACTCTGCAGCGAGGCGATTGCCTCCGGCGTGATTTTACGCACGCCATCCTGCATCGCCTCCAGCTCGCCGCGCAGAATGGCCAGCGGGGTACGCAACTCGTGGGAGATGTCCGCCATAAAGGCGCGGCGCATGCTTTCGTTTTTTTCCAGCGAGCTGGCCAGCAGGTTGAAGTCACCGGCCAGCTGACCCAGTTCATCCTGACTGCCAACCTCTACCCGGGTTGCAAAATTACCGGCCGCCAGATGATGGGTGCCGTCAACCAGCCGTTTGACCGGTGCCAACAGGCCGCGCGCCATCAGCCAGGTCACCAGCGCCGCCAGCAGCGTGGAGAGCGCGACGATATACCAGCTGGTGCGCCGCTGCTGTTGATCAAAATTAATGTCGGTGCTGCGCGTCAGCCGCTCCGGCGGCGAGCCGATCACCCAGCCAACCACTTTACCGTTGCTGGTGGTGATATTACGTCGCGATCCTTCGGGCGGCACCGGCGAGCGCGGGCCGACCATCACTTTATATTGCTGGTCGAGGATCCAGAACTGGGTGCGCCAGCCGTGGGGCGGCAGCTGATTATTGCTGTCGGGATTCTGCTCCAGCGACCGCAGAATATTAAACACCAGCCGATCGTTATGGCGCAGAAAATCCCAGTTACCGTGCTGCTCATACTGATCGGCCAGCGCGTCACTCAGCAGGCTTAACCGTTGTTCGTTGCCGCGCTTGATGTAATCGACAAAGCCATGTTCAAAGCTGAGGCGGACGCCCCAGTGCATGGTGATCAAGACCAGCATGCAGGTCGAGAAAATCGCCATAAACAGCTTGGCGCCAATGCCGATGCGCAGGTTAACCTTCATGACTTTCTCCGGCGTCGTAAGTCGACGTTTTTACTCACCTGCTGCGGCACGCGCCAGAACACCAGCGCCGGCAGGATAATAATCAGGGACATGCACAAATAGGCATAAATAAACATCTGATGTTCCGCACTGCTGTCGCTGGCAGCATCCTGAGCAAAGGCACCCAGCAGCAGGCCAGCCAGCGTCACGCCGATACTCATCGACAGCTGCATAATCATCGACAGCAGGCTATTGCCGCTGGAGGCGAGTTCATCGGGCAGCTCTTTCAGCGTCAAAGTATTCATTGAAGAGAAGCGGATAGCGTTGACCATGCCCTGCAGAAATAGCACCAGCGGCAGCAGCCAGACCCAGCCCAGAATCGCCACCAGCGGGAACAGCAGCACCACCAGAGCCAGCGCAATCGTCGATACCACCAGCACGTTGCGATAGCCAAACAGGTTCACGATGCGCACCACGATGCGCTTCATTCCCATATTGCCCAGCACCATCGGGATCATCATCAGCCCGGCGTGAAACGGGCTGTAGCCCATGCCGACCTGCAGAAAAATCGGCGTCATAAAGGGCAGCATGCCGCTGCCGATGCGGCCGGTAAAACTGCCGAGCAGGCCAATCGAGTAGATGCGGTTATCAAACAGCTTCAGGCTGAACAGCGCATTGTCATTGCTGCGCGCGTGCATCAGATAGAACAGCAGTGAGAACATCCCGACCAGGATCATCGCGCCGAGCAGTAACGGCGAGCCGCCGCTGCTGCGCTGACCATCCAGCGCCAGAGTTAAGGTCGCCATACCCACCGCCAGCAGGATAAAGCCGCTGAAGTCAAACCGGCGGGTTTGCATCGCATAGTTCGGCATCAGCATCAGGGTCGCGACGGCACCGGCAATGCCGACCGGAATGTTGATCAGGAAGATCCAGTGCCAGCTGGCGTACTCCACCAGCACGCCGCCCAGCGCCGGCCCCAGCAGCGGGCCGATCTGACCCGGCAGCGTCACAAAGGTCATTGCCGACATATACTGTTCGCGCGGCACGATTTTCATCACCGTCAGGCGCCCGACCGGCACCATCATCGCGCCGCCAATGCCCTGAACCACCCGCGACATCACCAGCTGATCAAGCGTGGTGGAGAGGGCACACAGCAGTGAGCCGAGGCTGAACAACACAATGGCGCTGAAGAAAATATTGCGCACCCCGAAGCGGTCGGCCAGCCAGCCGCTGACCGGCAGCATCACCGCCACCGTCAGCACGTAACAGACAATCACCGAGTGCATATGCAGCGGACTGACGCCCAGATCGTGCGCCATCGCCGGAATGGCGGTGTTCACAATGGTGGTATCCAGCGTCTGCATAAAGAAGCCGATCGCCACTATCCATAATTGCCAGCGGACATTTGCGCTCTGTGTGTTCATCGTTCAGCCCCGAAAATCACGTCACTTCGCTCTCTTCACCCCGCGCGACGCTGCTGCGTCGCACACCCTGTTATTGCTGCTGCGCTGTGACCTGCGGATGTTTTTTACGCCGCAATTTATCCATCATCAAATAGACCACCGGCGTGGTGTAGAGCGTCAGCAACTGGCTCATCACCAGGCCACCGGCAATGGTAATGCCGAGCGGCTGGCGCAATTCCGCGCCGTCACCGCTGGTCAGCACCAGCGGCAGCGCGCCAAACAGCGCCGCCAGCGTGGTCATCAGAATCGGCCGGAAGCGCAGCAGACAGGCCTGAAAAATCGCTTCGTGCGCGCTGAGCTGGCCGTTGCGCTGTGCCTCAAGAGCGAAATCTACCATCATGATAGCGTTCTTTTTCACGATGCCGATCAGCAGCAAAATCCCGATTAGCGCAATCAGGCTGAACGGGGTATCGAACAGTTCCAGCGCCAGCAGCGCGCCGACACCAGCCGATGGCAGCGTCGACAGGATGGTCAGCGGATGAACATAGCTCTCATAGAGAATCCCCAGCACGATATAGACCGCGCCAATCGCCGCCAGCATCAGCCAGAGCTGGCTGCTCTGCGACTGCTGAAACACCTGAGCGGTACCGGCAAAGCTGCCGCGCACGCTGGAGGGGACGCCGAGTGCGGTCATGGTGCGATCGATCGCTTCAGACGCCTGCGACAGCGACACCCCTTCCGGCAGGTTAAACGAGATGGTCGACGCCGCCGAAAGCCCTTCATGGTTAACCGACAGCGGGGCGTTGGCTGGCTGCCACTTTGCAAACCACGACAGCGGAATCGCCTTGCCTTCGCTGTTGATAACAAACATCTGCGACAGAGCGCTGATGTCCTGGGTGTAGCGCGGATCGACTTCCATTACCACTTTGTACTGATTCAGCGGCTGATAGATGGTGGAGATCTGACGCTGACCAAAAGCGTTGTTCAGCAGGGCGTTAGCGTCAGAGACGCTGATGCCAAGCCGTGCCATGCTTTCACGATCGTAGCTCAGGTCCATCTCACTGCCTTTATCCTGCTGATCGGAGTTGACGTCAGCCAGCTGCGGCAGGGCGGCGAACGCCTGACGGATTTTGGGCTCCCAGGTTCGCAGATCATTGAGATCGTCCGACAGCAGCGAATACTGATAGCTGGCATTCGACTCGCGTCCGCCGACGCGCAGATCCTGCACGGCATTCAGGTAGAGGTTAGCGCCGGGCTCCTTCGCCAGTTTGATCCGCAGGCGGGCGATCACCTCCTGTGCGCTCTCTTTACGCTCGGAGAGCGGTTTCAGCGAGATAAACATCGAGCCGCTGTTGGTACGCATCCCGCCGGTAAAGCCGACCACGCTTTCGACCGCCGGATCGGCACCGACGATCTCCATGAAATCCTGCAGCTTGCTGCGCATCGCCTGGAACGAAATGCTCTGATCTGCCGAGATAAAGCCGGAGAGCCGGCCGGTATCCTGTTCGGGCATAAAGGTTTTCGGGATGCTGATAAACAGCCAGACGGTCAGGCCGATGGTGGCTAAAAACAGCAGCAACACCCAGCGGGCATGGTTCAGCACCACGCGCAGCGATCGGCCATAGCCCTGCTGGATCGCCAGCAGCAGCCGGCCTGAGCCATGCCGCCGTGGCTGGCTGCCCGGCACCGTGGGTTTCAGCAGATACGCACACATCATCGGCGTCAGGGTGACCGAGATAAACAGCGAAATCACGATCGCGACCGACAGGGTGATAGCAAACTCGGCGAAGAAGCGGCCAATCAGCCCGCCAATCATCAGCAGCGGCAGGAAGACCGCAATCAGCGACAGACTCATCGACAGCACGGTGAAGCCGACTTCCCGCACCCCTTTCAGCGCCGCGGCCAGCGGTTTCATTCCCGCCTCGACGTGGCGGGCAATGTTCTCCAGCACCACAATCGCGTCATCCACCACAAAGCCGGTGGCGATGGTCAGCGCCATCAGCGACAGATTATTCAGGCTGAAGCCGCACAGGTACATCGCGGCGAAGGTGCCAATCAGCGAAACCGGCACCGCAACCGCCGGGATCAGCGTGGCGCGACCGGAACGCAAAAAGGCGAACACCACCAGGATCACCAGCGCGACGGCAATCACCAGCGACTGCTCCACTTCATGCAGTGAAGCGCGAATGGTTGGCGAGCGATCCTGCGCAATCTGCAGATCGATAGCGGCCGGGATCACCTCATGCAGCAGCGGCAGTTCGGCGCGAATGCGATCGACGGTATCGATGACGTTGGCTTCAGGGGTTTTGCGAATCAGCAGCAGCACCGCCGGTTTACCGCGCGACATCCCGGCGTTGCGCACGTCCTGAACCGAGTCCTCAACCGTGGCAACGTCCGACAGCCTGACCGCCGCGCCGTTGTTGTAGTGCACGATCAGCGGCTGATACTCACTGGCGGTCTGCAGCGCGTCATTGGTACGCAGCTGCCAGCGCTGCTGCGAATCATCCAGTGCGCCCTGCGGCCGCCGCTGGTTGGCATTGCTGATGGCGGTGCGCACCGCATCCAGCGACACGCCCTGATTAAACAGCGCCTGCGGATTCAGCGCCACACGCACCGCAGGCAGCGAACTGCCGCCCACCGTGACGTCGCCCACGCCCTCAATCTGTGACAGTTTCTGCGCCAGCTGGGTCGAGGCGTAGTCATACAGCTGACCCGGATTGTAACTATCCGAGGTCAGCGTCATGATCATGATCGGCGCATCCGAAGGGTTAACTTTGCGATAGGTCGGGCGCGACGGCATCCCGGTCGGCAGCAGGCTCTGCGCGGCATTAATCGCCGCCTGCACATCACGCGCTGCGCCATTGATGTCGCGATCGAAATCGAACACCAGGATAATGCGGGTACTGCCCAGCGAGCTGGTAGAGGTCATTTCACTGACCCCGGCGATGCGGCCCAGCGAACGCTCCAGCGGCGTGGCGACCGACGAGGCCATGATCTCCGGCGCGGCACCGGGCAGGGAAGCCGAGATGACGATGACCGGGAAATCGACCTGCGGCAGCGGGGCGACCGGCAGCAGGCGAAAGCCCAGGATCCCGGCCAGCGCAATCGCCAGCGTCAGCAGAGTGGTGGCGACCGGCCGATGGATAAACAGCGCAAAGAACTTCACTCTGCGGCCTCCGTGCGGCCGAAGCGACGACGGGTTGCCAGCGCCAGTCGATCAAACAGCAGATAGATCACCGGCGTGGTAAACAGGGTCAGAACCTGACTGACAATCAGCCCGCCGACCATCGCAATCCCCAGCGGGTGACGCAGTTCCGCGCCGACGCCGGTACTCAGCATCAGCGGTAATGCGCCCAGCAGCGCGGCCAGAGTCGTCATCAGAATCGGCCGGAAACGCAGCAGACAGGCCTGATAGATGGCGTCGTAAGGCTGCATACCCTGTTCACGTTCGGCCGCCAGCGCGAAGTCGATCATCATGATGGCATTCTTTTTCACGATACCGATCAGCAGAATGATGCCGATGATCGCCACAATATCCAGCTCGTTGCCGCTGAGCATCAGCGCCAGCAGCGCGCCGACGCCAGCGGTCGGCAGCGTCGACAGGATAGTGATCGGATGGATAAAGCTCTCATACAGCACCCCGAGCACGATGTACATCGCCACGATGGCCGCCACAATCAGCCAGACGGTGCTGCTCAGCGCGGCTTCAAACGCCAGCGTGCTGCCCTGGAACTGGGTCATCATATCGGCCGGCATACCGAGCTGCGCTTCCGCCTGCGACACCGCTTTAACCGCATCCTCCAGCGAATAGCCGTCAGCCACGTTGAACGAGAAGGTGGCCGACGGGAACTGGTCGAGATGGTTAATGCTGAGTGGGGTATGGCGCTGCTCAATCCGGGCGATGGTGCTCAGCGGCACGCTGCCGCCGTCGCTGCTGGCCAGACGAATGCCGTCCAGACTTTGCAGGCCGGGCGTGGCGCGGTTGTCCTGCTCCAGCACCACGCGATACTGGTTGGCCTGGGTATAAATGGTGGAGATCAGTCGCTGACCAAAGGCGTTATACAGCGCGTTATCCACGTCAGCCATACTGATGCCGAGCCGGCTGGCGCTGGCGCGATCAACATTGATATAGGCTTCCAGCCCCTGATCCTGCCAGTCGCTGCTGACGTCCCGCAGCTGCGGCAGGGTGTTGAGCTCGGCCAGCAGCGCCGGCACCCAGGTAGAGAGCGACGCCAGCGAGCCCGACTGCAGCGTAAACTGATAGGGCGTGCGGCTCGCCTGGGTATCGATGGTGAGATCCTGCACCGCCTGCAGCCATAACTGCACGCCCGGAATCTGGCTTACCTGCTGCTGCAGCCGTTGCTGAATCACCGGAATACGATCTTCACGCTGGTCGAGCGGCTTGAGGTTAATTTGCAGGCGAGCGCTGTTCAGCGCGGCGTTGGTGCCGTCGACGCCGACAAACGAGGTCATGCTCTGGACCGCCGGATCTTTCATGATCATCGAGGCGACGTCGCGGGTACGCTCGGCCATGCTGGCGTAGGAGACCGACTGCGGCGCCTGCAGCGTGCCCTGAATAATGCTGTTGTCCTGCTGCGGGAAGAAGCCTTTCGGGATCATCATCCACAGCAGCAGCGTCAGCACCAGCGTGCCGAGCGCTACCGATAGCGTCAGCCACGGATGGCTGAGCACCCGGCGTAAACCACGGCCATAGACGGCGATAATGCGATCAAACATCGCTTCACTGGCGCGCGAGAAACGGTTCTGTTTACGCAGCGACTCGGCGCTCAGCATCCGGGCACACATCATTGGCGTCAGGGTCAGTGAAACCACCGCTGAAATCAGAATCGCCACCGCCAGCGTCACGGCAAATTCGCGGAACAGACGTCCGATTACATCGCCCATAAACAGCAGCGGGATTAATACCGCAATCAGCGAGAAGGTCAGAGAGATGATGGTAAAACCGATTTCGCCTGCGCCTTTCAGCGCCGCGGTCAGCGGTTTTTCCCCTTTTTCGATATAGCGGGAGATGTTCTCGATCACCACAATCGCGTCATCGACCACAAAGCCGGTGGCGATGGTCAGTGCCATCAGCGTCAGGTTGTTGATCGAGAAGCCGAGAAAATACATCGCCGCAAAGGTGCCGATCAGCGACAGCGGTACCGCCACCGCCGGGATCAGCGTGGCAGGCACATTGCGCAGAAACAGATAGATGATCATCACCACCAGCGCCATCGCCAGCATCAGCTCATACTGGGTATCGTTCACCGACGCGCGAATATTAGTGGTGCGATCGGTCAGCAGTTTAACGGAGACCGATTTTGGCAGCGCCGCCGTCAGCGCTGGCAGCATGGCGCGGATGTTATCGGCGGTGGCAATAATATTGGCACCCGGCTGACGCTGCACGTTGAGCACAATGGCGGCGTCGCGGTTGGCCCACGCACCCAGCCAGCTATTCTCCGCACCCTGCTCAATAGTGGCGACGTCACCCAGCCGCACCGGTGCGCCATTGTTGTAGCTGATGATCAGCTGACGGTAATCTTCTGCCGATTTCATCTGATCGTTGGCCGACAGGGTAATCGAGCGCGTTGGCCCATCCAGACTGCCTTTGGCCGAATTGACGTTAGCGTTACTGATGGCGGTGCGCACCGTCTCGCTGGTCAGGCCCAGCGCCGCCAGCGCCTGGGCATTCATTTTGACCCGCACTGCGGGCCGCTGACCGCCGGACAAGGTCACCAGACCCACACCGCTGACCTGAGAAATTTTCTGTGCCACCCGGGTTTCCACCATGTCCTGTACCTGGGTCAGCGGCATACTGCTGGTGGTAACGGCCAGCGTCATGATCGGCGGATCGGCCGGGTTCACTTTGCTGTAGACCGGCGGGTTAGGCAGATCGTTAGGCAGCAGGTTGGTGGCGGAGTTGATCGCCGCCTGCACTTCCTGTTCCGCCACGTCGAGCGGCAGGCTGAGCTGGAACTGCAGCGTTACCACCGATGCACCGCCTGAACTCTGCGATGCCATCTGCTTCAGGCCCGACATCTGGCCGAACTGACGCTCCAGCGGTGCGGTAATCGACGAGGTGACGACATCCGGGCTGGCGCCGGGATAGAGCGTGACCACCTGAATCGTCGGGTAATCGACTTCCGGCAGCGCTGAGACCGGCAGAAAGCGGTACCCCAGCACGCCCGCCAGCAGAATGGCAATCATCAACAGCGTGGTGGCGACCGGACGCAGAATAAACTGGCGTGACGGTCCACCGCTGTGATCGGGAGGCATCACCTGCATTACTCACGCTCTCCTTTCGACGGCAGGGTCGCACGGCTGCTGCGCGGGGCGGTACTTTGCGGCGCGACAATCTCCACGGTTGCCCCTTCGGTCAGGCGATCGAGGCCGTCAGTCACCACCCGCTCACCGGCTTCCAGACCGGCGCTGATCACCACTTTCTGGCTATCCTGCAGGCCAGCCATTACGCTTTTCTTACTGACTTTATTGTCACTGTTAACCACCCAGACGAAGTGGCCTTCATTGCCCATCTGCAGCGCAGCGGCCGGGATCACTATCGCATCCTGCAGCGTATTGACCTTCAGCCGGACGTTTACGAACTGATTCGGGAACAGCGCGTCGTCCTGGTTATCGAACCGCGCTTTGATTTTGATGGTGCCGGTGGTGACATCAATCTGGTTGTCGAGGCTCAGCAGCTTACCGCTGGCAATCAGCGTCTGATTACTGCGATCCCAGGCTTCGACCTGCAGCGTTTCGCCGTTTTTCTGCGCCTTGAGAATCTGGCTGATGTTATTTTCGGCCAGCGTGAAGACCACGTCGATGGGATGCGTCTGGGTGATCACCACAATGCCAGTGGTATCGCCGCTGGTGACGTAGTTGCCGACATCAACCTGCTTCAGGCCGACCCGACCAGCAATGGGCGCGGTGATGCGGCTGTAGGTCAGATTAAGCTGGGCGCTGGCGACGCTGCCTTCATCGGCCTTCAGGGTGCCGAGGGTTTCGCTCACCAGCGAGCGCTGAGTGTCCAGCTCCTGTTGTGACACCAGCGAACTTTTCGCCAGTTTCTCGAAACGCGCCAGGTCGCGCCGGGCATTCGCCAGCGTGGCCTGATCTTTTGCCAGCTGCCCCTGCGCCTGGGTTAATGCGACCTGATACGGGCGCGGATCGACTTCCGCCAGCAATTCCCCGGCTTTGACCTGCTGACCTTCGGTAAAGTGAATCGCCACCAGATCGCCATTCACCCGGCTACGTACCGTGGCGGTATTGGCCGCGGTCACGGTGCCTAATCCGCTCAGATATTGCGGCACGCTCTGGCGAGTGGCGCTGGCCGCCTGGACCGGGGCCAGCGGACGGCGCGCGCCCTCAGCGCCACTTTTGCCGCGGGGTGCCTGACCTTTTGTCTGGCTATCGCTTTGCGGTTTAGCAGCGTGTTGCTGCCAGCCGTAATAACCGCCCACGGCGGCGATAATCACCACCAGCACAATCAGGCTCTTTTTCATAACAGGATGTCGGGTGCTCATTATTTTTCATGCTCTCCAGCAGTGACGTAGTCCCAGGCGCAGGCAGCAAACGGTGAGCCTGCAAACGACAGATTGTAGTCGCCTCTGACGGGCAAAAGTTGAAGGAAATAAGGATATCTGTCCGGGCGGGGTCATTATGCCTGTTCTGACATTAATCTCACCTCAATCGTCATAAAGGCGTTAATACGCTTTGCTATGCTCAGTAACAGACCGTTTCGATACACCACTAAGGAGCAGATAATGAGTCAGAATGAGACCCGACAGTTGGGCGACAGTGGCATTTCGGTACCGCGACTGACGTTTGGCGGCAACGTGTTTGGCTGGACCGTGGATCGGCCCACCTCGTTTTCGCTGCTGGACGCGCTGGTGGAAAAAGGGCTGTGGTTTATCGATACCGCCGATGTTTACTCACGCTGGGCGCCGGGAAATAAAGGCGGCGAATCAGAAACCCTTATCGGCGAATGGCTGAAGAAAAGCGGCAAGCGCGACAGTATCGTCCTGGCGACCAAGGTCGGGATGGAGCTTTCGCCGGAGAAAACCGGGCTGAAACCGCAATATATTCGTCAGGCGGTCGAAGACTCACTGCGGCGGTTGCAGACCGATTATATCGATCTCTACCAGGCGCACCGCGACGATCAGGACACGCCGCTGGCCGAAACCCTGAGCGCCTTTGACAGCCTGATCAAAGAGGGCAAAGTGCGGGCCATCGGGGCGTCTAACTACAGCGCGGCGCGATTGCAGCAGGCACTGGAGATCAGCGAGGCGGAAGGGCTGGCGCGTTATGAAACCCTGCAGCCGGAATACAACCTCTACGATCGTCAGCCCTACGAGTCAGAACTGGAGCCGGTGGTCACGCATCATGGTCTGGGAGTGATTAACTACTACTCGCTCGCCAGCGGCTTCCTGAGCGGCAAATACCGCCAGCCAGCGGATGCCAGCAAAAGTCAGCGCGGCCAGGGCGTAGTGGAAAAATATCTCAACCCGCGTGGCCTGAAGATCCTGGCGGCGCTGGATGCGATCAGCGAAGCGCATCAGGTTTCTCCGACCCAGGTGGCACTGGCCTGGCAGATTGCCCGTCCCAGCATCACCGCACCGATTGTCAGCGCCACCTCGCTGGCCCAGCTCGACGATCTGGTCGGGGCGACCCGGCTGACCCTGACGCCGGAACAGATTGAACAACTGTCACAGGCCAGTCGCTGACAGAACGGGGCCGCTGCGCCCCGTTTCGCCTTACTCTTCTTACGCTTCGCCTCTTCTGTCGAAAGAGTAACCACACTGCGATCCAGCTCACACTTGCACGAATAAACTGCCCGGTTGACGAATCGTGCGCACGTATTTACAAAAATTGAACTTTCCTCAGCACTATTCTCTGCGGGTCATTCCCCCGTAACTCACATAAGAATAAGCATGATGAAAAACAAACAAGCAGAACAGCGTTTTCCGCTGCGCCGTGTGGCAACCGGCACCCTGATTCTGGCGATGTTAACCGGCCAGGCGATGGCCGCTGACGCGCTGAGTCCTGATTCAGAGTGGATGTTTGGTGACTGGGGCGGTTACCGAACGCAGCTGCAGAACGATGGCATTAAATTTGACGTCAATTACACCATGGAAAGCGCCGCCAACCTGGGCGGCGGTGCCGATACCAATACCACCATGCGTTACAGCGATCAGTGGTCCTTCGGCACCAATTTCGATCTGGAAAAACTGCTGGACTGGCAGGATGCGGAATTTCAGATGACCATCACCAACCGTGACGGGCAGAACCTGTCGGAGCAGGTGGCGGACAAGCGCACCGGAATGCTCTCGTCGGTGCAGGAGGTCTATGGTCGCGGTCAGACCTGGCGTCTGACTCAGTTCTGGTTGCGCAAAGGACTGTTTAACGATGTGGTCGATCTGAAAGCGGGTCGGGTCACGGTTGGTGAAGACTTTGATAACTTCGACGGCAACCTGTTCCAGAACCTGGCGCTGGGCAGCGGCCAGGCCGGTAACTGGCGTGGCGATCGCTGGTTTAACTGGCCGGTTTCTCAGTGGGGCGGCCGAATCAAATTCAATATCACCCCTGAAGTTTTCTTCCAGGTGGGATTCTATAACCAGAACCGGGCAAACTACGATCGCGGCGATGGCTTCCGTCTCGATACCAGCAATTCTGAAGGTAATCTGGTACCGGTCGAACTGGGCTGGAAACCGACGCTCGGCGCGCAAAAACTGCCGGGTAACTACCGCATCGGGTATTACTACTCGTCAGCCAATGGCGATGTCTATGGCAGCTGGCGCAACGGTGCCTATCAGGACCAGGATCACGCCTACGGCGGTTACCTGCTGTTACAGCAACAGCTGACGGCGCAGGATGGCGATGTGAATCGCGGTCTTGGCGTGCGGGTTCAGGCGGTGATGAACGATCACAAAACCTCAAAAACCGACAACTATCAGTCGATCGCCTTTACCTGGAAAGGGCCGTTTGATGCGCGTCCTGACGATGAGATTGGCGTTGGTGCGGCACGCATTCACGTCAACAGCGACTACACCCGTTCGCTGCGTCAGCAGAATGAGGCCAACGGCGAAAGCCGTTTTGACAGCCCGACCTATCTGCCGATTCAGGATGGCTCAGAATATAACTACGAGGTCTATTACAACGCGAAAGTGACCAACTGGATGTCACTGCGCCCGAACCTGCAATATGTGGTGGCGCCTGGCGCGGTCAGCGAAGTAAAAGATGCGTTTATCGGCGGCATCAGCGCCAATATCGCGTTCTGATCCTGAGTTAAAACGGCACAGGGAAGTGCCGTTGAAATTGCTCCCTGAGCGTGCTCGTCGTTATCCGCAAATAAAACGGCATTCACGGGTGTAGCTCGTCAGTTAAGCAGCAGGTGATAACGCAGTCTGGTGCCGCTCAGGGGCTGGCGGTCCTCGCGCCGCTGCGTGGTACCTTCACTTCATTCCTCTGCCTGACGGACCGCCGGGGATGGCACATCCTGTGCCGCCCCGCCTTTCGCCCGCGTCCAGCGGGCTCTCCTGGCTAATGTTCAGCGCTGCGGATTGCCTGCCCCTGATCGGCCCCGGCCTGCTCTGAAACTTCAGTGCGTGTTGTTAAAAAGGGCACGGTGGTGAAGGCCGATCCGCGAACGGTTCGTCGGCACGACGTCAAAGCCGAAGGAACCGCGCAGCGGCGCGAGGACTGCCCGGCAGCAGCAGAGGTGCTCTGGCCCGCACGCCTGCACGCCTGCTTACAAAAAAAGCTGCCACGTCTGACCGTGACAGCCTTTGCACATTTAACCTTAACTGATCGGCATGACACTCACAGGTGCCGTTTTTTTATTGCAGATCAAGGTTAACGGAACATCACTTCCGCCCAGCGGGCCAGTCCTGCGGTTACCGAGGCGAAATCATCGCCGCCGGCAATCGGGGTATCAGGCAGCGCCTGCTGCAGTGCTGCACGCAGCAGCGGCGAGCGCGCACTGCCGCCGGTCAGGTAGACCACATCTGGCTTGATCTGGCTGGTGGCTCGCGCCAGCTGAACCTGCTCAAGAATTTTCTCCAGCGGCTGATTAATGGCCTCCTGCAACAGGTTGACGCTGATATCCGCCTGCAGCGTCGCCGCGACAAAGTCGAGGGATGCCGCGTGCTGCGCGCTATCCGACAGGGCGATTTTGCTCTCTTCAGCCGCCCGAACCAGCCGATAACTCAGTTTCTGCTGCCACACTTTCAGCAGGCGCGCCACCACGTCACTCTGCTCGGCGTCGCGCACCAGATCGCGCAGCAACTTACCGCAGGCGGCGCTGTAAAACTCGCTCTGCGCAGGAACATCGTTAATCGCCACCGCATTCCACCACGGCAGGGCGGGCAGGGCGATGCCTTTCTGAGTATTGCCGCCGAGGCCGAGTAGCGGCATCAGAGTTTTAAACGCCAGCATAATATCGAGATCGTTACCGCCAACGCGGCAACCGCTGTGGCCCAGCAGGCTTTCGCGGCGATCGGCTTTATCACGCCACTGCGGGCCCATCAGTAACATCGAACAGTCGGTGGTTCCGCCGCCGATATCGACCACCAGCACCCGGGTTTCCTGCTGCAGGGTGGCTTCAAAATCGAGACCGGCCGCTACCGGCTCAAACTGAAACTCCACGTCGCGGAAGCCGGCCCGCTGCGCGGCACGCAGTAAAATGCCCTGCGCCTGCTGGTTGGCCTCTTCACTGCCTAAGCCCTGGAAGTTAATCGGACGGCCAATCACCGCCTGATCGATCGGCTGATCGAGCTGGCTTTCGCCCTGCTGACGGATGTGCAGCATCATGGCGCAGACCAGATCTTCAAACAGGGCGATCTGCTGCGGCTTCAGGCCGCTGGCACCGAGAAAGGATTTAGGGGATTTTACGAACCAGACATCTTCCGGATCGACCATGTAGTGCTGCAGGGCGGTCAGGCCGAACTGCACGCTGTTGGGCAGCACGTCGATATCTTCTTCGCGGTTGAAACGCAGCGCGCGCTGCAGCAGGGCGGTGGTTTCACTGTCGGGCGTGGGCACCTGATGATGGCGATAGAGCCATTCGCTGACGGACTCACGGGTCGGCGCACAGATCATCGACGGCAGCAGGCGCTGGCCGTTTTCCAGCGTTAACAGACGCGGCGCGCCATTTTCACTGACGGCTATCGAACAGTTAGCCGTGCCGTAATCGAATCCTATGAACATTTTCGCCCCCATGCCGGAAAAAAGGGGGCGACTTTAACGCAGCTTTAACAGGGTAGCAAGCGCTCAGCGGCGGATTTAACGGATGGCAAAAAAGCGCGCTTCAGCCAGTACGCTCAGCGGCTGACGTTCGGCCACCGCACTGCCCCAGACGCCGTCGACGTCCAGGCTGGCCAGCGCGGTCAGCACCGCCGGCACCGACACCGGACCGGCCAGCAGGGCGATATTGCGCTGCGATGCCTGACCCTGAATGATGGTCAGCAGCATCTCATCCATCAGATTATTGTGTACATTGGTCACCAGTTCCGGCGCCAGCACCAGACAATCGACCAGTTCATCGCTGAGCTGATTAAAGGCTTCAAGATTACGCCCGAACTGCTGTAATACGATGCGGCAGCCGCACTGACGCAGTTGCAGCAGGGCGCTGTGCAGCTGATCGCCCTGACTTAACACGCTGGCGGTCTGAAAGGCGAAGCCACAGCGGCTGTCGGTCAGGCCCGCTGCGTCAAAGCGGCGACAAAGCTGCCGGACAAAATCCGCATCGCTGAGTGCCTGAGCATTCAGCGGTAGGATCACCGGGATGCCTTTTTCATTCAGCCCCTGCACGTCATGCTGGAAAAAAGCATTGAGAATTTTATTGTCCAGCTGCTGCCGCAGCGCCTCATCGGGCAGGTTATTGCGCAGCAGGGTTTCATCCACCAGCAGGCCATCGGGCGTCAACAGCTGTACGTCGAGAAGCCAGAGAAAGGCGGACTGTGGCGTTTTCGGCGGGGCAACCGCCCAGGCGGGCAGTTCAATCTGCAAGGAGTCGATCATCGCGGCATCCAGTCCCTGATGATTACCCGCCAGCGGCATCCGGTGCTGCTCATAGATCATGTAACGGCCACGTCCACTGCGCTTGGCGTTATAACAGGCGATATCCGCCTGCGACAGCACATCACTGCTCTGGCAGTTGTCGGGCGAAATCTGGGTGACACCGGCGCTGGCACCAACATGATAGAGCCGCCCCAGCCACTGAAAACGGTAATCGTTGACCGTGGCCACGATGCGCTGAATCACCTCGTGCGCCTGCTCAACCTGACAGTCAGGCATCAGCAAGGCAAACTCATCGCCACCCAGCCGCGCCAGGAAGTCACTGCTGCGCAGATGATGCTGCATCAGGTCTGACAGTTCGCGTAACAGCGCATCGCCCGCGGCGTGACCGGCGCTGTCGTTGACCGCTTTAAACTTATCAAGATCGATAAACACCAGCACATGCTGATGCTGATGTTCCGCCGCGTCGTACAGCAGACGTTTTAGCTGGTGCTCAAAGCTGGCGCGGTTAGGCAAACCGGTCAGGGTGTCGTGCAGCGCACTGTAGCTCAGCCGCTTCATCAGTTTGCGCGACTCGCTGACATCCTGAATCACCATTACCGCGCCCTGTTCCAGCCCGGCTTCTGAACGCAGCGGAGTGATGCTGTAATGAATGTCGATATGGCCGCCATCCGGGGTATGCAGCACCAGATCCTCGGCCAGATCGGGCGTAATCTTTTCGCGTGGCAACTGACACAGCAGCAGGTTTTCCACTTCCGGCCCGTTGCGGCCCTGAGTAATGTGCAGCAGTTCGCTGAGCGGTTTACCCGCCGCCTGTTCCTGCGTCCAGCCGCTCATCTTTTCCGCCACCGGATTCATAAAGGAGACCTGCATCGCCTGATTGGTGCTGATAACGGCCTCACCGATGGAGCCAAGCGTGATCGCCATGCGCTCTTTCTCCTGAAACAGCGCCTCGTTCAGATTGCGTAACGGAGTGATGTCCTGGCAAATACCGAGCATCCGCTCAATTCGTCCCTCTTTACTGAGGATGCGGTTAGCCTGAGTGCGTATCCAGCGCTGACCGTCAGCGTTAACCACGCGGTACTCCATATGGAAAGCGCTGCGCAGTTCGATCGCCTGCTGTACCGTCAGGGCGGCATGTTCCCGATCGCCGGGATGCAGCAGATGCACCCACAAATCGTAACTGGGCGACTCATGAGACGCCAGGCCAAACAGCGCATACATCCGTTTGTCCCATAACATCTCGCCGGTCAGCAGGTTCCATTCCCACACGCCGATTCCGCCCGCCTCATTGGCCAGCGTGATCCGCTCCATCAGCCGCCGGTTAACCTGTTCACTCTGTTTCAGCTCGGAGATATCGATGATCTGGGCAATCAGGTAGAGCGGCACATTGTCAGTATCACGGACCAGCGACACCGTCAGCCGGGTCCAGACAATCTCACCGTCTTTGCGGAAGTAACGTTTTTCCATCGTGTAGGTGTAGATCTCGCCGCTGAGCAGTTTACTTAGCTGCTGCAGATCGTTGCTGAGATCATCAGGATGGGTGATCTGCTGAAAGGTGAGTCGTCTCAGTTCCTCTTCCGGATAGCCCAGCGTCTGGCAGAGCGAATGGTTGACCTGCAGCCAGCTGCCTTGCGGCGACACCAGGGCCATGCCGATCGCCGAGTACTCCATTGCGTGACGAAAACGGGTTTCGCTCTCGCTGATGTGATTTTTCTCACGGCGAAACGCATCCATCACCAGCGACATGATATGGCTGGGGATCAGCACCAGCAGGAACGGCAGCCAGCTGGAGACCGGTCCCAGCGCACTGTTATTGTTCACCACGCTGACCAGGCTAAGCGCCAGCAGCATTGACATAAAACTGGCATTGATGAAGAACAGCACAAAAGCCTGCAGCTTAGGCAAGCGGACGGCGCACCAGAACAGGATCACCACAATAAAGGTGAAGGGCCACGGCAGAAAGCGCAGAGCCAGATAACTGGCAATCAGCGTGACCGCCAGCGTCAGGAAAAATTCGGTCAGGCGCTGATCGCCTATCTGGCTGCGGCGTAGCGGCCACGGCAGCAGCAGCAACATCGGGCCCAGCACCAGCATCCCGATGATTTCGGAGATCACCCAGGTATAAAAGAAGGGGAACGAGGCGTGACCACTGACCTGCAGTACCCATAGCGCCATCAGCCCACCGAGCACCGGGGTTAACACGCCCACCGACAGCACCAGCCGCGCCCAGTCATGCAGCGAACTGAGCGGTGCGCGCCGATCGAGTAATGCCCGCAGCAGGATACCGCCGAGGCCCGCCTGCAACAGGTTGAGCAGGGCGAATTTAATATTCGACAGCGCCGGTCCGATGATTAAAGCGTTGGCACAGGCGGTACCGATGACACAGGTGGTCAGATAGAGCGGAAGCTGACGCGACGGACAGCGGAAAACCACCACCGTCATCACGGCGGTCGGAAACCATAGCGGCGAAATTTTACCGCTGACCACGATCAGTTCGAGGCAGAATAGCGTCAGAAAAAACACCAGGCAGCCGAGCAGAAGTGCGGGCAAAGCGTGCTTTTGCGGTCGGTTGTGCAGGGTGGGGATCTCAATGGTCATGCAGACGTCCGGCAGGGCGCACGCATTCGCAACGGCGAAATATGCACCAGTCATTCTCTTTCAGCATGCTAGCACATTCAGCAAAGAAAAAAGGGGCGAAATCAAAGTTGCCCGTTATTCGACGAATTGACGGGCATAGAAAGTTAGCCTTTGATTACTGGCGGAAAAGATCGGCGCGGGTATAGGGCTTTTCCATGCCGGCCAGGCTGGCGGAGAAACGTTCGAGGAACTGCTGGGTTGTCGCGACCCGACCATGACCTAACAGCACAAATGGCACTAACAGTGCGGCACCCACCTGAGGCCAGCTGAACCCTTTGAGGGCGGTACGCCGCTGGGAAATCAGGAACGCCGTACTCAGGGTAAAGCCGAGCAGCAGGCCGGTCGCCACTTCACTTTTCGAGTGCGCATGGATCACCAGACGAGAGAAGCCCACCATCAGCGGGATCATATAGCCGACGCCAATGGCGAAGCCGCGCCATAAGGCGGACCAGCGGCCTGAAATCAGCCACAGCATCACCGGCCAGAGCGTCGCAGACATCGCGCTGTGACCGCTGAAGCCGGTAAAATTAAAGCGCGCACTGCCAATACCAAAGCCGAGAAACAGAATTTTTGACAGGCTCACCAGCAGTCCGGCAAGGCCAAAGGCGACAACCCAGTAGAGCACCGTACGGCGGTTATCGCTTTTCCACGGCAAAATCAGCGCAATAATTACCGCTGTTGGAATCAACAGCATGCTGTCGCCAAAATAGGTCAAGGTCTTCCAGAGCATACAACTCCTGATAGGATCGTTCGTTCGCGCCGGGCAGCCACGCGTTCAGCGCACCGCACCGGCGAATTTATCTGTATTACAGTCTGACCTTAGTTTATCGGTGAAATGAGTGGCGTCCAAAGGAGAAAGTCTGAAAAGTCACGGACGCCATTTCTCTGGCATCAAAACGCCGAAATCCCTATACTTAGCGCGAACACACCCTCTCCATTTCGGCCCGTCATCTGGATGCGTAATGCGTGACCAGTGGCAGGCTCCAGTTATCAGGTCTTAAAAAAGTATGACTGACAAGTCTCATCAGTGCGTGATTGTAGGCATTGCCGGCGCTTCCGCATCCGGTAAAAGTTTAATTGCCAGCACGCTCTATCGTGAAATCCGTGATCAGGTAGGTGACGAGCATATCGGGGTTATCCCGGAAGATGCTTATTACAAAGATCAAAGTCACCTCACCATGGAAGAGAGGGTTAAAACCAATTATGACCATCCGAGTGCGATGGATCATGATTTGCTGTTACAGCATTTACAGGCGGTCAAAGCCGGTCAGGACATTGAGCTGCCGGTCTACAGTTATGTAGAACACACCCGCACCGCAGAAACGCTGCACCTGAAGCCAAAAAAGGTGATTATCCTTGAAGGCATTCTGCTGCTGACCGACGCGCGCCTGCGCCAGGAACTGAATTTTTCGATTTTCGTCGATACGCCGCTCGATATCTGCCTGATGCGCCGCATGAAGCGTGACGTCAATGAGCGTGGCCGTTCGATGGACTCGGTGATGAGCCAGTATCAGAAAACGGTTCGCCCGATGTTCCTGCAGTTCATTGAGCCGTCAAAACAGTACGCCGATATCATTGTGCCGCGCGGCGGGAAAAACCGTATTGCCATCGATATCCTGAAAGCCAAAATTAATCAGTTCTTTGAATAATTCACATCTGTCCGGATAGGACGCGAACCGGCGGCACGCAGTCTGGCGCCTGTTCGCTACACTTACGTCATGGAGTTAGCGCAATGAGATTATGCGACCGCGATATTGAAGCCTGGCTGGATAATGGCAAGCTGGCCATTGAGCCGCGTCCGCCGGTTGAGCGGATTAATGGCGCCACGGTCGATGTGCGGCTGGGCAACCAGTTCCGCACCTTTAGCGGCCATACCGCAGCTTATATCGATCTGAGTGGACCGAAACATGAAGTCAGCGCGGCGCTGGATCGGGTGATGAGCGATGAAATCGTGCTGCCGGATGGTGAAGCCTTTTTCCTGCATCCCGGTGAACTGGCGCTGGCGGTGACGCTGGAGTCAGTGACGCTGCCGGACGATCTGGTCGGCTGGCTGGATGGCCGCTCCTCCCTGGCGCGACTCGGGCTGATGGTGCACGTAACGGCGCACCGCATCGATCCTGGCTGGCAGGGACGCATCGTGCTGGAGTTCTATAACTCCGGTAAACTGCCGCTGGCTCTGCGCCCTGGCATGTTAATCGGCGCGCTGAGCTTCGAGCCGCTTTCCGGCCCGGCTGCCCGTCCTTATAATCGGCGTGAAGATGCAAAATATCGTGGTCAGCAGGGTGCTGACGCCAGCCGTATTGATAAAGACTGATTTACTGAGGATGTAATGAAGAGAGTGATAACCACGCTGGCCATCCTGTTAGTGGTGGTCGTAGCGGGAATGACCGCACTGGTGCTGCTGGTAAATCCCAACGACTTTCGTGCCTATATGGTGCAACAGGTTGAACAACGCAGTGGTTATCAGCTTCAGGTCAGCGGCGATCTGCGCTGGCACGTCTGGCCGCAGCTGAGCATTCTCGCGGGCCGCATGAGCCTGACCGCGCCCGGAGCCAGCCAGCCGATGGTGACGGCTGACAATATGCGGCTGGATGTCGATCTCTGGCCGTTGCTGTCGCATCAGCTTAGCGTCAGCCAGGTGATGCTGAAAAATGCTGTAGTGCGGGTCACGCCCGACAGCGCGGCGCAACCGGCAAAAAACGCCCCTCAGGGACCGCGTGATGCGGAGCCTTCTTCGCCTGCAACCGGCTGGTCATTTGATATCGGCCAGCTGCGGGTGGCCGACAGTCTGCTGATCTGGCAACAGCCGGGTGGCGACGAATATAACTTCCGCAACTTCAATCTTAATCTGGAGCAGGATGCGCGTAAGCAGGCGCAGCTGACGCTCAGCACCAGCCTGACGCGCAATCAGCGCACCGCCGTGGTCAGCCTCAATGCTCAGCTGGATGCCGCGCAATATCCGCATCGCCTCTCGGGCCAGATCGCGCAGCTCGATTACAACGTATCCGGCGCTGATCTGCCGGCGCAGGGAATAAAAGGCACGCTGAGCCTGCAGGCGGACTGGAACGCCGACAGCCAGCAGTTCGCCCTGAACCATCTGCAGTTAACCGCCAATGACAGCGCGATGACCGGTCAGGCCGAGGGCCGGCTGGCACTGCCGCAGCGGCTGGCGCTTACGCTCAATGCCAGCACCCTGAATCTGGATAATTTACTGGCCGACTCTCCGGTTGCGGCTGCGCCAGGCGCGCAGCGGGCAACGGTGGCTCGCTCGCCGGTGATTGCCCAGCCGCGTGAGAAAAGTAACGCCGATTCCCCGCTCAATACTCTTGATCTGGCATTAAAGGTGCAGGCTGAGAATGCGGTCTGGCGCGGACTGCCGCTGACCGGCCTGACGATCGACGCCACTAACCAGGGCGGATTAATGACGATTAACACCCTGAAAGGCAATCTGGGTCAGGGGAGTTTTTCGATTCCGGGCAGCATCGATATCCGCCAGCCGCTGACCCACGTCAGCCTGCAACCTCAGCTCAATGCGATTGCTATTCAGCCATTGCTGAAAGCCTTTGAACTGCCGGAAAGTCTGCAGGGCGCAGTGAGTCTGAGCGGTAATCTGGCCGGTGACACGCTGAGCGTGGATGAGGCGAAGCGCAGCTGGCAGGGCAGGGCGGTAATCAGCGCCACGCAACTGCAGCTGGCGCAGATCAATCTGCAACAGATGGTGCGTCGGGCAGTGGCGCGGGTGAGCAATCGTGTCACCAGCGACGACCAGCCGGATCAGGGCATCGATCAGATCAGCGGTCAGGTGGCACTGAACCGCGGCGTGCTCAGCTTCAGCCAGCTCAGCGGTAACGGTCAGCAGCTGGCGCTGCAGGGTGACGGTAAAGTGAATATGGTCGAGCAGCAGCTCGACGTGACGCTGGGACTGAAAATCAGCGGCTGGCAAGGCGACGAGGAGCTGGTGGCGGCGCTTGCCGATCAGGCGATCCCGCTACGGATGTATGGCAGCTGGAACGATCTGCAATATTCATTACCGGTGGATGCGGTGTTGCGGGAACGGCTGCAGAATGAGGCGAAATCACGGTTAGATAAGTGGATCGATCGTCAGCAGGATAGCGACAATAAACAGAATATGCAGAAACTGCTGCGCCCGTAACGGGCGCAGCGGGTTACACCTCGTAATCGATCGCCGGTTGTTGCAGGATCTCAACTTTCTGCACCCGGTGATTTTCTACCTGCAGCGTCCGCAACAGATAATCACCCATCTGCACCTCTTCACCCTCCTGCGGAATATGCTGCAACCGATCCATCAGTAATCCCGCCAGCGTATGATAATCACGCTGCTCTTCCAGCGGCAATTTCACATACAGCGCCAGGTCATCCAGCGGCATATGGCCGTTAGCGATCCAGTGCCGCTCGCCCTTGATCTGAATATCGTAACGGGCATCAATCTCGCCCGCTTCATTCGGCAGGTTACCGGCGATGGTTTCCATCACATCGCTGAGAGTCACTACGCCCTCAACCGACCCAAACTCATCGACTACAAAGGCAAAATGGGTATGGGCCTGGCGAAACTGTTCCAGCGCCTGCAACAGCGTTAAACGTTCAGGGAATACCAGCGGCTGGCGAATCAGCGCCCGCAAATCCAGCGAATGACGATGCAGCGACTGGTGCAGCAGGTCGATAACGTGCACCACGCCGAGCGGCTCGCTGGAATGCTCGGTGATCAGAATACGGGTATGCTGGTTGCGGTCGAGCCGCGCCATGATCTCCGCCGGGTCCTCACTGAGATCGATATGCTCGACGTCATGCCGCGAGGTCATAATGCTGTTAACGTGGCGCTGGCCCAGTCCCAGCACGCGGGCAATCATCACCCGTTCCTGGCGGTTAAACAGCATATTGGCGTTACTGTCGGCAATCAGCGAGGAGGTTTTCGCATCCAGTTCTGCCGGTTCCGCTTCTCCGCGCAGCAGGCGCAGCACCGCCTCGGCGGTACGCTGACGTAACGGCCGGCCAGCCGACAACACCCGCCGGCGATTATACTGCGCCAGCTGGTTCAGCGCCTCAATCAGCACCGAGAAGCCGATCGCCGCATAGAGGTAGCCTTTAGGAATCGCGAAGCCAAAGCCTTCCGCCACCAGGCTGAAGCCAATCATCAATAAAAAACTCAGGCAGAGGATCACGATGGTCGGATGGCTGTTCACAAAGCGGGTCAGGGGCTTGCTGGCCAGCAGCATCAGCAGAATGGCAATGGTGACTGCAATCATCATTACCGGCAGATCATTGACCATTCCGACCGCAGTAATCACCGCATCCAGCGAGAAAATCGCGTCCAGCACCACGATTTGTGCGACCACTGGCCAGAATTTAGCGCCGCCTTTTTGTTGACCGGCCTCATCATCGTGCCCTTCAAGGCGGCTATTCAGCTCGGTTGTGGCCTTAAAAAGCAGGAAAATCCCGCCTGACAGCAGCAACAGATCGCGCGCACTAAAGGCGTGACCCGCCAGTGTGACCCACGGTTGGGTCAGGGTAACCAGCCAGGAAAGCGAGGCCAGCAGTAATAAGCGGCACAGCAACGCCAGCAGCAGGCCAATCACCCTGGCCCGGTCGCGCAGTGCCGCAGGCAGCTTCTCAACCAGAATGGCGATGAACACCAGATTATCGATACCCAGCACCAGTTCCAGAACGATTAGCGTCACTAATCCTGCCCAAAGCGACGGGTCTGCAATTACCTCCAGCATGAGGGGTTCACCTGAATGTCCTTAATTGAGTTTTGTCTGATGATAGTGGAGTGTCTCGCTGGCTACAAATGCCGGTGCAGGTGGAAAATCGTCTTACCAGAGAAATTAACAGTAATTAATCTCTCTCTACATTCATGACCATTTGATTAAATCGGCAGAGAGTTTTGCATAAGAAGTGGCACAGAAGCATTGCTGAATGCGCGATATCTTGCTGCGCTGCTTATGCGATTTATCCTAATGGTGACATGGCATTAATCTGAATTATGAAAAAAGGATTGCACTTCGATTGCATGACGAGGAGGGCGCCATTACTAATGGCTGGTAGTCTTTTTCCTAAAATAGTACAGGGATGGCGGGGCCTACTTGTAAACAAGCCAGTAATAACTAGTATAGCAACGAGTTTGCAAAAGTCTGCGCCAAAGTCGTAATTCGCGTGACCAATCGACGTCAAATGTTATGAATTGTGATCTCGTCCGATAACTGCTGCATTAAGCGCCAATACGACGCCCCGTGCAGAGCAATATGAATGATGACAGCGGTATTGGCAGCGACAGCCAAGGGCGGTAGCGTGCCTGAATCGCGTTTATCGTTTATTAAATGACCGCTGTTACGGTCGATTAAAGTCAGAGTAATCTGTTGGAATTAATCACAATAATGCTGGATTTATGGTTAAGATCGTTGGCGTAAAGGCCGCAGGAGCTCCCCTCAGAAACGGCTCAGTCCTGAGAATTTATACCGCTCAATAAATATACAGGCGAGAGACGTGGCGGGTTTAAGGAAATAAAATAAAGAGTTAAATATGCGCGATACTGAATTTACGTTTAAAAGTCTTATCACCAAATTAATGCTGGCTTGCTCAGACTTAATTTGTTTCAACGCAGCGTTTTTTGTGGCGATGATGCTAATTAATATGCAGTCAGAATCGCCGCTGGCAGATATTTCTGAAAAAGAAATGAATTTAAAAATTGCCACTCACATTTGCCTGTCGGTAATTTGTATTGGCTGGTTCTGGGTAAGGCTGCGTCACTATACCTACCGCAAACCTTTCTGGTTCGAATTAAAAGAAATTTTTCGTACCATTCTTATTTTCTCAGTGATTGATCTGTCGATTACCGCATTGTCACAATGGCAGATGTCGCGGTTCGTCTGGTTACTGACCTGGGTGCTGGCGCTTATTTTCATTCCGACCTGTCGCGCGCTCTCTAAACGTGTGCTGAACCATTACGGTTTGTGGAAAAAGCAGACCATCATTATCGGCAGCAGCAAAAATGCCCACGAAGCCTGGCAGGCACTGCAGAGCGAAGAGGTGATGGGTTTTGACGTGATCGCCTTCTACGACGTCGATGGCACCTGTCCGCAGAGCATCCTCGATGGCGTGCCGGTACTGCGCGATGAGCAGGAGCTGTGGAGCCTGACCAGCAGCGAAACGCAGTTTATCGTGGCGGTGGAGTTCGAACAGAGTCAGTATCGTGATAAGTGGCTGAAATCACTGGCGATGCATAATTGCCGCTCCGTTTCAGTGATTCCTACATTGCGTGGCGTGCCGCTTTATGGCACTGATATGGCCTATATCTTCAGCCATGAAGTGATGATCCTGCGGGTACAGAACAATCTGGCAAAACGCACTTCGCGTTTCCTGAAGCGGGCATTTGATATCGTCGGTGCGCTGTCGATTATCCTGATGCTGATGCCGGCGCTGCTGGTGCTGGGCTTCCTGGTTGGCCGTGATGGCGGACCACCGATTTATGGCCATGAGCGTGTCGGCATGAATGGCCGTAAGTTCAAATGCCTGAAGTTCCGCTCAATGGTGATCAATTCCAAAGAGGTGCTGGAAGAAGTGCTGCGCACTGACCCGATTGCACGCGCCGAGTGGGATAAAGATTTCAAACTGAAAAATGATCCGCGTATCACCAAAGTGGGCCATTTTATCCGTAAAACCAGCCTTGATGAGCTGCCGCAACTGTGGAACGTGGTGCGCGGCGACATGAGCCTGGTCGGTCCCCGTCCCGTAATTGAAGATGAACTCTGTCGTTATGCCGGTGATGTTGATTATTACCTGATGGCAAAGCCAGGCATGACGGGATTGTGGCAGGTCAGCGGTCGTAATGATGTTGACTACGAAACCCGCGTCTATTTCGACTCGTGGTACGTGAAAAACTGGTCACTGTGGAATGACATCGCCATCCTGTTTAAGACAGTGGGTGTGGTGTTGAAGCGAGACGGTGCGTATTGATTGTGAGGCGATAAGAGCGTGTTAACCGCATGCTCTCGTGGTTCGGTGCCGTTGTCAGGCGTGTCGTTGTTAGCGGCCATCGTCAGGGAGAACGCAGATTGTCATTACCGAAGCGTAATGCTCTGCTACTGTTATTCCGCCCTGATAGATGGTTACTACTTATAACAATTGGAGCAAAGGATAATGAACGACAGGTTCAGTGCTTAATTAAGTTAGTTTTACTTTTTGTTGGACGCTTACACAGCGGCGTATTCGCCTCTATCAATCAATAACTGATAGCGAAGATCTAAATGATTACAATCAAAATGAAATTGATACCCTTGCTGGTATCCGCCACTTTTCTTAGCGGGTGTACGATCGAACCAGGTCAGCGCCTTTCCACATCGGGAAAAGATGTCATCGAGCAGCAGGACAGCAACTTTGACATCGACAAGTACGTCAACGTCTTTCCGTTAACCCCAACGCTGGTTGAGAAAATGCGTCCTAAGCCGCTGGTGGCTCAGGCGAATCCTTCTCTGCAGAACGAAATTCAGAACTATGAATACCGTATCGGCATTGGCGACGTCCTGACTGTCACCGTCTGGGATCACCCGGAGTTGACCACGCCAGCCGGTCAGTACCGTAGCGCCAGCGACACCGGTAACTGGGTACATTCCGATGGCACGATTTTCTACCCTTACATTGGTAAAGTCCGCGTAGCGGGCCGGACCGTGGGTGAAGTGCGTAACGAAATCGCCCGTCGCCTGGCACAGTACATCGAAAGCCCACAGGTTGATGTCAGCATCGCCTCGTTTAAATCGCAGAAGACCTACGTGACCGGTTCAGTGACCACCTCAGGTCAGCAGCCGATTACCAACGTGCCGCTGACGATTCTGGATGCCATCAACGCCGCAGGCGGCCTGGCAGCGGATGCGGACTGGCGCAACGTGGTGCTGACGCACAACGGTCGCGAACAGCGCGTGTCACTGCAGGCGCTGATGCAAAATGGCGACCTGAGTCAGAACCATCTGCTCTATCCGGGCGACATTCTGTACGTTCCGCGTAATGACGATCTGAAAGTGTTCGTGATGGGTGAAGTGAAGCAGCAGGCGACCCTGAAAATGGATCGCAGCGGCATGACGCTGGCGGAAGCACTGGGCAATGCGGCCGGGATGGATCAAACCACCTCTGACGCAACCGGTGTGTTCGTTATCCGTCCACTGCGCGGCACCGATCGCAACAAGATTGCCAACATCTATCAGTTGAACACCAAAGATGCGGCATCAATGGTCATGGGTACTGAATTCCAACTGGAACCGTACGACATCGTCTATGTCACCTCCACGCCGCTGACGCGCTGGAACCGTGTGATCTCGCAATTACTGCCAACCATTGCGGGTATCAACGATGTGAGCGAGAGCGCACTGCGTATCCGCAACTGGTCAAACTAAGGTTTCACCATGATTACGTCCGTGTTAGTCGTTTGCGTCGGCAATATCTGCCGCTCTCCGACCGGAGAGCGCCTGTTTAAACGCGCATTACCCAACACCCGTGTCAGTTCTGCTGGTCTGGGCGCCCTGGTGGGGCGTCCTGCCGATCAGACTGCCAGCGACGTAGCGGCCGCACATGGTCTGTCGCTGGAAGGGCATCAGGCTCAACAGCTGACGGCCGAAATGTGCCGCAACGTCGACCTGATCCTGGTGATGGAGAAGCGTCAGATTGAACAGGTGAACCGCATTGACCCGGCCGCGCGTGGCAAAACCATGCTGCTTGGGCACTGGCTCAATCAGAGAGAAATTGCGGATCCGTACAGAAAAAGCCGTGAGGCCTTTGAAGAGGTTTACGGGTTACTGGAAAACGCTACCCAGAAATGGGTCAACGTATTAAGCCGATAGTTGGGATTATCCATGAATATAAAAAACAAGGTCAGAACCGCGCCGGGAGAGGATTCAAATGGATGGGATCTGGCGCATCTTGTGGGACAGCTTATTGATCATCGCTGGATCATTGTTGCCGTTACCGCTTTCTTTATGCTGGCGGGCACGCTCTACACACTGTTTGCGACACCGATTTACAGCGCCGATGCGTTAGTACAGGTTGAGCAGAAAAATGCCAGCACCGTACTGAACGAACTGGACAGCATTCTGCCACCGACGCCAGCCTCAGATACTGAGATTGAGATTCTGGAATCGCGCATGGTGATCGGCAAAACCGTTGACGATCTGGGTCTGGATACCGTTGTCGAGCAGAACTATTTCCCGGTTATCGGTAAAGGTCTGTCACGTCTGATGGGCAACAAACCGGCTAACATCGCGATTTCGCGCCTGGAAATTCCACGCACTATCGACAAACGTAACGTTGAGCTGGAAGTGACCGGTCCGGACAGCTACACCGTGTCGAAAGATGGCGATGAGCTGTTCAAAGGTAAAGTGGGTCAGCTGGAGTCGCACGGCGACATCACCATGCTGGTGAGCGAGATTCATGCCGACGAAGGCACCAGCTTCACCGTGACCAAGCTCAACAATCTGCAGGCTATCCGCTCGGTGCTCTCTAACCTGACCGTTGCAGACAAAGGTAAAGATACCGGCGTACTGGGTCTGGAATATCTGGGTGAAGATCCTGAGCAGATCAGCAAAGTCCTGAACCAGATCGTGAATAACTATCTGTTGCAGAACGTTGAGCGTAAGTCAGAGCAGGCAGAGAAGAGCCTGGAGTTCTTACGTACCCAGCTGCCGCAGGTTCGCGCCAAACTGGATGAAGCGGAAGACAAGCTGAACACCTTCCGTCGTGAGAACGAATCAGTTGACCTGTCGCTGGAAGCGAAATCTGCCCTCGACTCCTCGGTCAGCGTGCAGAGCCAGTTGAACGAACTGACTTTCCGTGAAGCCGAAGTCTCTCAGCTGTTTACCAAAGATCACCCGACTTACCGCGCACTGCTGGAAAAACGCAAAACGCTGGAAGGTGAGCAGGCTCAGCTGAACAAGAAAATTTCTGGTATGCCACAGACTCAGCAGGAAATTCTGCGTCTGACCCGTGACGTGCAGTCCGGTCAGGAGATCTACATGCAGCTGCTGAACCGTCAGCAGGAGCTGGGCATCAGTAAAGCCAGCACCGTGGGTGATGTTCGCATCATCGATGGCGCGGAAACGGCTAACTCGCCAGTGGCACCGAAGAAGCTGCTGATCATCGCCGCCAGCCTGATTTTTGGTCTGTTCGTGTCGGTGGGTCTGGTGCTGCTGAAAGCGCTGCTGCATCACGGCATCGAAAACCCGGATCAGCTGGAAGAGCTGGGCATGAACGTCTACGCCAGCGTTCCCCTGTCGGAATGGCAGCGTAAGAAGGATACCGAAGCGCTGGCACGTCGCGGCAGCAAGGTGAAAACCGATCCGCACGAAACGCTGCTGGCATTGGGTAATCCGACTGACCTCTCTATCGAAGCGATCCGTAGCCTGCGTACCAGCCTGCACTTCGCAATGATGGAAGCCAAAAACAACATCCTGATGATCACCGGTGCCAGCCCGGGTATTGGTAAAACCTTTATCTGTGCCAACCTGGCGACGCTGGTGGCGAAAGCGGGTCAGCGCGTACTGTTTATCGATGGCGACATGCGTCGTGGTTACACCCACGAACTGCTGGGCGCGGATAACAAATCGGGTCTGTCCAACGTGCTGTCCGGTAAAACGGAGTTCAGTCCGGCGCTGATTCAGCAGGGCGTTTACGGTTTCGACTTCCTGCCACGTGGTCAGGTGCCGCCGAACCCGTCTGAACTGCTGATGCATCGTCGCATGGGTGAGCTGCTGGAGTGGGCGAGCAAGAACTACGACCTGGTGTTAATCGATACACCACCGATTCTGGCGGTTACCGATGCGTCAATTATCGGTAAGCTGGCCGGCACCTCGCTGATGGTGGCGCGTTTCGAAGCCAACACCACCAAAGAAGTGGACGTCAGCTTCAAACGCTTTGCCCAGAACGGTATCGAGATTAAAGGTGTGATCCTCAACGCCGTGGTGCGTAAAGCTGCCAATGCGTATGGCTATGGCTACGACTATTACGATTACGAATACGGTAAGCCAACCAAAAGCTAATCACTGAGTGGATAGGGGCGGTCTGACCGCCCCTTTTTATCGCCCCTTTGAATGACGACACGCATCAATTTACACAGGTAATTCTGTCAAAACCCACATAAGCGATGAAGGTATAAATCGCATGGCGAGCGTCACTCAACAGAATTCATCACCAGCATGGCATCAGCCTGTCGCACGCCCGCAACGGCAGTCGCGTCAGGCACGCTGAGAGGTCAGCCGGGAAGGCAATCAGCGTCGCCGACTGTTGGCATGAGAACTTGTGGAATTAAGGAATCACACCATGGCTCCATATTGGTATGTATCAGGGTTTTTACTGGTGATTTCGCTGGTTGAACTCCTGCTGAAAAAAGACGAACGAACCAACCATCTTCTGACCTGGTTGCTCTGTATCGCGACCGTGACGCTGATTGTGTTCGGCGGTATTCGCGGCCTCGGCACCGGAATGGATGACTACCAATACCGCAACTTCTTCGAAGATTTTATCCGGCGTATTCAGGTTAACGGCTTCTTTAATACCGTGGCATTCTTCCGCTACGAGCCGCTGATCTTTGCGATTGCTACCCTGACCAGCCTGATATCTCATAACGCCAGTACTTTCCTGTTTGTCTTTTCGATTCTGGCGGTGGGCACCAACGCGATCTTTTTCAAAAAGATGTCACCCTATCCGGTGATGGCGCTGGCGCTCTATTCGGCGCACATCTTTATCAACAAAGATATGAACCAGATTCGTTTCGGCCTGAGTTCAGCGCTGTTCCTGGGCGTGATCTGGGCGCTCTATCTGCGGCGTTACTGGATGGCGACCGGCTTCTTTGTCCTCTCCTTTCTCAGTCACAACACCGCCGTCATGGTGGTGACGCTGATCCCGTTCCTGTTTATAAGTGAACGCCGCTTGTGGCCGATTCTTATTATTGTGCTGAGTATCCCGGCATCAAAAGTCGGGGGAATGGGCTTTGTATCGGTCATTGCCGGCCACCTCGGAGCGTTAGGCGAAAGGGCAGCCAACTACAACAACGACAATTCAGCCGCGGCAACCACCGGTAGCGTCTTCTCGGTTTCCAACCTGAAGAACGTCGCGCTGGTGTTTATCTTTGTCTACTTCATGCTGAGCAACCAGCTTAAACGCGACAATTACAACGCCTGGCGACTCAACTACCTGTTGATCATTACCTTTGCGATTGGCGGTGGCATCAGGATCTTCTTCTACAACTACTCATCCGGCGCACGTCTGTCGAACTACCTGCTGCAGGTGGAGCCGATCATTCTGACGCTGTTGATCTACCAGTCGAAGCGGGTCTGGAAACCGGCGATGTTTGCGATGTTCGTCTTCTTCCAGATGTACTACCTCTACTACAACACCATCTCACTCAAGCAGGCGGTGGTGGGGTATGAAGTAGCGCGTGAATTTAAACTGATCCACTGATGAACAGGGTGAAGGCGATGAACCGATATCTTCCGTTGTTGCTGGTCGCCGCGCCGCTGCTGGCGCAGGCGACGCCCACTCCGGCCGCGATCGTTATCGCGGCCTATGGTGACTCGACGACCGCAGGCGTGACCTCGTCGGGCGGGCGTAACATCATTATTAAAGATAATGAAATCAGCTATCTGCAGCAGATGTTGCAGCAGAAGTATGGGCCTGCGGTACGCATCGAGAATCACGGTTCGCCCGGAGCCCTGCTGACCGAACTGACCCAATCGTCGCTCAGCTGGGAGCAGCGGATGGCACAGTCTGATGCCAGCATCATTCTGATCAATTACGCCATTAACGATGCGCGCATCTACTCAGCAAAAAACCGGCCGGCTGGCGCAGAGAGCCCGGAGGATTTTAACCGCATCCTCACCGGACTGATTAAAACCGCCAAAGCGCACCATAAACAGGTAGTGCTGCAACAGCCTAATCCACTCTGTGGCCGGGCGGAGCGCTGGAACCTCTGGCCATATGTTTATCAGCTGAATCAGGTGGCGCAGCAGCAGCAGGTGCCCATTGTCCGACAGTATCAGCTGATCAAGCAGCAGGGCGACTGGCGCAGTGAGATGTCACCGGATTGCATTCACCCGACCAGCACACTCTATAAAAAGAAAGCTGAGCAAACTTTTGAGCTGCTAAGTCAGCATTTTGACAGCGTGTTTAAAACCAACAGCTAACCATTTGACTTAATAAATTTCAGGAGCAGGACAGTATGTATGTACTGATAATGGCGTTGTCGCTGGGACTGGCGCTGATGGTGTTGCGGTTGTTCTCATTCCATCGCGGCATTTATAACGATAGCGGGATTAAAAGTATCTCCGGATTGCGTGCGCTGCTGGCCAGCATCGTGGCGTTTTCCCACTTAGCCCATTATCTCTATGCACGCGATAACGAATGGATTTTTGATAAAGACTATTTTTCGCTGATTTCGCAGGGCAACTTTTTTGTGAACAGCGGCAAGTTTGGCGTGGCGCTGTTTTTTATGATCTCCGCCTTCCTGTTTTATCGCTGGCTGGACAATGACCGTCTCTCTCCCCGCGAGCTGACCCAAAAATTACTCAAGTCGCGGGTGCGCCGGATTGTGCCGATGTTCTGGTTTTCGGGGCTGGTGATCGTGTCGATTGGCTGGTTACAGGGTGATCTGGTACCGGACCTGACGTCGCTGAAGCAGGGGCTGCTCTGGTTGCTGTTTGTCGGCAATTATCACATCGGTTCAATCAAGACCGCCGATATTAACGCCGGCGTTGAGTGGACGCTGCGACTGGAATGGCTGCTCTATCTGTCGATTCCGCTGATTTATCTGCTTAATCGTGTCACCGGTGGCCGTTACAAAACGCTGCTGATCCTCGGCTCGATTGGGGTGATTTTCATGATTGCGGTGGCGCTCCGTGTGTGGGGAACCGCCTATACCGATCCGCGTCCGGTGCTGGGATTCGCAATGGGGTATCTGGCCTGGCTCTACCGTGACCGCTGGGTGCAGGGCCGCAACTCTGGCAAGGCGGCCGTGCTGGCGATTGCGCTCGCCGTCGTCGCGCTGTTCTTTACCAGTAACGCGTTCTTCTACCTGATTTTCCTCGCCTGCCTGGCGATAGTGTTTTTCATTGTCAGCAGCGGCAACGCCATTTTTGGCTTGCTGGAGAACAAGACCCTGATGTCGGTGGGTGAAGTGAGCTACAGCCTCTATCTGATTCATGGCGTGGTGCTCTATTTCATTAAGCAACTGCCGCTGCCCGCATTGCAGCACAACTTTGTGCTCTATACCGCGCTCTCGACCCTGTTTTTTGTGGTGTCGTTTTACGTGGCAAAACTGACCTACCTCTACGTGGAAAAACCGTTTATCGGCAGCAGCAATAAGAAAAAAGTGGCGATTGAACCCTCGCCGACAAATTAGGACATCACCGGTTACCCTACCAGGCCCAAACGTTATATCTTTGAAATTGGAAATGTTTTTAATGAGGTGCTGGCAATGAAGGACATTCGCTTCTCCATCGTAATTCCTGCTTACAATGCGTCAGAATCGATCGTGACGACGCTGGATTGCGTTAAAGCGCAGACGTATCGCAATTTTGAAGTAATCATCGTTGATGATAAATCCGCCGATGCGGCCGCGCTGGCGGAAGTGGTGCGCAGCGAGCGCTATCAGGACCTGAACATTAATCTGGTGCTCTCTGAGGTTAAGCTCAATGGCGCCGGTGCGCGTAATAAAGGCATTGAGCTGGCAACCGGCGATTACGTCAGTTTCCTCGACGCCGATGACGAGTGGCATGCCGATAAGCTGCGTCAGGTGAGCGAAAAAATTGCTCAGCTGGACGCGCAGGGTAAACAGAAGGTCGTGATTTTCAGCCAGGTGAACATCTATCAGGATGGCGCTTTTCTGAAAGTGATGCCGATGCAGCCACCGGGCAAAAATGAAACCGTCGCCGAATATCTGTTCGGCTGCTACGGCTTTATTCAGACCAGTACCATCGTGCTGAAGCGCGAAGATGCAGCGAAAATTCAGTTCGATACCCGCTATATCCGCCATCAGGATTACGATTTCTGCATTCGTGCCGACCGCATGGGCTATGCGTTCGAGATGATCGCCGCGCCGCTGGCTAATTACCATCTGGTGACGAAGTTCGGCTCGAAGCACAAAGGGGAGTCGGTGAACTACTCGATGTTCTGGCTCGACGCCATGAAGCCGCACCTGACCCCGCGTGACATTCACACCTACAAAGCCTTTAAGCTGCCGCTGCGCTACAAGATGGACGGCAAGGGCGTGATGGCGAGCCTGACTTTTGCCCGCTACTTCTTCCTGACGAACCAGGATAATCGCGCTTACTTTATGAACCGGGTCAAAGACAAGGTCAGATCGCGGTTTGGCGGTGAAAAAGCGCTCTCCTGATTCACGCTAATGCTTTGTTTGCTCCTGTTAGCAGGAGCAGCTTTCTCCTTATTTTGCTTATTATTCTGGGTTAAAGATGAATAATCACGTTGGAACCGTCGGCATTGTTATGCCTATGTATAACGCACGTCAGACGGTATTACGCGCCGTGCAATCGGTTATCAATCAAAGTTATGCCGACTGGCACCTTTACCTGATTAACGACAAATCGACCGATGACTCCCTCGCCTGGGTGCAGGAACAGTGTCAGGACCCGCGCATCACCATTCTGGATAACGCCGTTAACATGGGTGCTGCCGAAACCCGTAACGTCGGGCTGCGCGCCGCCAGTGAAGAGATCATCGCGTTTCTCGACAGTGACGACGAATGGCATGCTGACAAACTGGCGCAGCAGGTGGCGGCGATGGCGGCCGGTGATAACTTTGTCATCACCGAATATCACTACAAAACCCGCAACGCCGATCACGACATTACCTACAGCAAACCTTATCTGCAGCAGGAAAACTTTGTGAAGAAGCAGTATCGCGTCTGCTTCTCCTCGGTCTGTTTCCGCCGTCCGCCAGAAGGCATCTTCTTCCAGCGTAAGGGTCACGAAGACTTTCTTTTTCTGTATGAACTCTTCACCCGCTATAAGCAGGCACGCGTGATTCAGACCATTCTGGTCAATTATTACGAATTAGGTGATTCCCTTTCCCGTAATAAGAACAAAGCGGCGAAATGGCACCTTGAATTATTAAGAATTATCTATAAAAACAATCCTTTAAAAATCTATTACTATTACGGCTGGTATATGGTGAATGGCGTGCTGTTTACCCTGAAGCATCGTTAAGCCAATCGGCAGGATTGTCTTTATTATTTGAGGTGGATAGCGTTTCATGAAAAAAATCGTCCTGGTGATCAAAGATGCCTATTCGTATGCGGGCACCGAGAACATCTGTAACTTTATGTCAGAATGTCTTGGCGAAACACACGACGTCACCATCTACTCGCTGGAAGGCAGCGGAAAAACCTTCTATCCGTTTGAGCACGTCAAACAGATCGTCAGCTTTGAAGGGCAGAGCAACCCGATTAAAAGCGCGGTGGCCCGTATTCACGAAGAGGGTTTCGATACCGTTTTCCTGATCAGTATGGGACGCCTCAGCGTGATGTTCGCTTTCTGGAACCTGCTGGCGATGAAGAAAAAGCGCGGCAAAGCCTATGCCTGCGAACATATCGCCATTAACTCCTTCAGCAAACCGATCAAGTTCCTCAAGTTTCTGCTGCTGCGCTACTACGACCGCGTGATTGTTCTGACCGACAAAGATCATCAGGTGTTCAGCCGCTGGCGCATTCCCAGCAAGCAAATCCCAAATCCGGTGGTGTACAAAGGCTTTCAGCGTCAGACGCGCCATCGTCAGGCGCTGGCCGTGGGTCGTCTGGATAACCAGAAGGGCTTCGATTTGATGCTGGATATCTGGCGCGATTTTGCCCGTTCCCATCCTGACTGGACGCTGGTGATTGCCGGTGACGGCGAACTGCGTCAGCAGTTACACGATCAGGCCGCGGTGTTGGGGATTACTGACAGCGTGAAGTTTGTCGGCAAGGTCAGCAACATTAACGATTACTACCGCGACAGCGACATGGCGCTGATGACCTCACGCTATGAAGGATTGCCGCTGGTGCTGCTGGAAGCCAAATCTTGGTCACTGCCGGTAGTGGCCTATGACTGTCCGACCGGACCGCAGGAGATCATCAATCACGGTGAAGATGGCTTCCTGGTGCCGATGAATGACAAAACCACCTTCCTGGCGAGGATGGATCAACTCGCCAGCGATGACGCCCTGTTCTATGCCATGAGCGAAAAAACAAAACAAACCGCGCTGAAATTCGACGGTAATCAAATCAAGCAAAGCTGGCTGGCGTTGGTGTAATTGGTGCTGGAAAAGCGCCCTTGCGACGTGCCTCAGGGACACCGCCATGGCCACTGGCCTTATTGACTACGGGAAATGATGCATGAAAAGAAGAGAAGTTTTACAGACCGCCGCCTCCGCTCTGGTTGGCGCTCTCTCCGTGAGCACCTTTTCCAGCTACGCTGCTAAAAGTAACGGTATCGCCCTGAAGCCGGTTGATGCCACTGATGTGCCGAAGGGCGACGTGCCGATCCTGACGCCAGAAAACGTTTATGCCATGCCGCCGCAGTTCTGGCAGAGTTTTGAAGGCAAGCTGTGGATCGGTAAAGCCGGCACTGACGCCAGCAAGCCAGGCAACCAGATTCCGGTGTTCCTGCGTGATGCCAATGGCAAAGTGTCGCAGATTGCTCAGCCGGTCGCCCTGAACAAAGGCAATTTTTCCCAGTTCATTCAGGATAACGCGGCGCTGATCGCCGATCCGTCGCACTCGATGGCGGTGGAAGACAACAACGGTCAGATGTTGTTTAACATCACTGACGTCAGCCGTCCTGGCGCGGCTGATTTCAGTCAGCGTCTGGCGCAGCCTGCCGGTTACCAGCTGATTGGTGAAATCCCGTCCGTGGAAGAGTTACGTAAAACCCGTCCGCTGTTCGAAGGGGCCAAAGTGAAGCTGAAAAGCTGGCATGAAGGCTTCGAAGTGGGTGGCGGCGAGTTTGTCGGCAGCTTCCAGCCCGCCCAGGATGATGGCGGTGTTAACTTCGCCGGTCAGGGTTTCCACTGGCGTCGCGTGGTAGAAGATTTTAACCGCTTAACCCTGTTTGATTTCGGCGCGATTGCGGATGGCAAAACCGATACCGCTCCGGCGATCATGGCGATGTTCACCTGGTCGCAGCAGGCTAACCAGCAGATCTGCATCCAGTTCCCGGCCGGCACCTTTTTTGTCTCGGTCTGTGACTTCGGCGATAAGTATCTCAACTTCTTCCGCGTCTCCGGAGCGATGGTCAACTTCGGTTACTTCCCGGCCACCACCGTGGTCTCGGATGGCAAATCAGAGTTCATCTTCTCGATGAATGCGCGCCGGGTTGAGCTCTCTAACCTGATTTTCAACGGTAACAATGACAAGAACCCCAACAAACAGGGCTTCTTCCATAATATCTGTCCCGGCGGTCAGTTTTTCCGGGGTGCCTGCCTGCGTTTCAATTTTGTCGGCGGTACCGCCATCAGCCTGCAGGACACGCTGGATTGCAAAATCGACCAGTGGTACGCCTCACGCTGCAGCGGCGACGTGATCAAATCGGGCTGGTCAGGCCAGAAGCAGGGCAAATGGGATCACAGTACCGCGATTGAGTTATCTAACTTTAATGCGCAGCACTGCCGTGGCGGCAATGTACTCAACCTGCCGCGCTGCGGTCAGTCGATTATTCACAACGGCTGGATTGAGCATTGCGACAATCCTGGCGACATCTCGAACGGTCAGTGGATCGTCGATGCGCTGAGCCTGGAGGATTGTAAGAATCCGCTGATCGCGCACAACTCCCGACTCAATATGCGTCAGACCAGCCTGCAGTCAGGCAGCTGGATCGACAACTCCAGCCAGGGCGATCGTCTGCTCAGCATCTGGGAGATGGGCTCAACCCGCGTTGAGTCGTACGGTGTCGCGCTGGATGGCAGCCTCAAGTACAACTACATCACCTCGCGCTGGCGGTTAGAGAACAACACCAATCAGGAGACCTGGTTCGATCTCGGCAGCCTCTACTCACCGACGGTGGGGGATTCGTGGGAGATTGAAATTTTTGGTCAGGCGCAGTTCAGCAACGGCAGTGGCGATCAGCCGCTGATGAACCTGATCAGCGACAAAACCACCGGTGGCCGTGCGGTGATCCACGTTCAGCGCAAGAAAGGGCGCTCGGAAGCCAGCTGGTCTGCCGAAGGCAGTTCGCCAGTGGTCGACGTGCGCTATGTGGCGGAACATGACACCGATGTGCGGATCTTTATCAAGCTGGCGGGCTGGACCCCGGCGGCGGCGGTGCTGGTGAAAACCACCGGTAAAGACCGTTTTGTCACCGGACGCTGCGCGCGGGTGAATGCCCGGATGCAGCCCGGTAATCCGCCGGCCGGTGATGCCACCAAACGGGCACCGCAGCGTTTCAGCCTGCACAACGGCAAAGCGGGCGTCGGTGCCAACGAACAGGGCGATTTGCTGATGGCCTCGCGGCCGCTGTCGGCTGACCAGGTGGATACCAGCAAGCCGGAAGGTTTTGTCTCGGTGGTGATCAACGGCAAACAGGTGGCGCTGCCTTACTTCGCGATTAAGTCGTAACCGATTCAGGCGTCACTGATTCAACCGTAAGGGATGCATGACGGCCGCCATAATGGAGGCGGCCGGTCTTAACAGGAGCAGGACCCTTTGGGTGCGTTATCCCGTATTGCAGTTATTTAAACAGAGTTCATTTTGCCCGTTGCGGATCTGGGCGGCTTGCAGAATTAAAAAAATTCATTCGGAGTTGTTATGAAAATTTTATTGGTGGGTAACCATACGTGTGGGAATCGTGGGGATGGCGCGATTCTTCGTGGACTGATTGATTCAATGAAGTCTGCTCGCAGTGATTTAGACATTGATGTGATTAGCCGTTATCCAACCAGCTCCGGTTATTTGCTCCAGCAGGATATTCAGCAGGATTCGCTGTTTCTGCACAATAGCAAGTCAGCAAAAGGTCTGGTCGGTTCGTTTAAGCGTAAAGTCGCGAACCGTTTGATGCCCGATATTATGATGGCGCATCTGGGCAAGGGCGGTCTGTACAAGTCGTTCGCCGTGCCGCCGCACCTGAAAGCGTTTACCGAAAGCCTGGCAAAGTATGATGCGATTATTCAGGTCGGCGGATCGTTCTTCGTCGATCTCTACGGCGTGACCCAGTTTGATCACGCGTTGTGTGCGCTGATGGCGAAAAAACCGATCTACCTGATTGGTCACTCCGTGGGTCCGTTCCAGAACCCGCGCGTTAATGCGCTGGCTAACTTCGTGTTCGATCGCGTCGACAGCCTGGTGCTGCGTGAGTCGGTCAGCCTGGATCTGATGAAGCGTGATGGTGTCACCAGTTCGAAAGTGGCCGCCGGCGTGGATACCGCCTTCCTAGTGCGGGCGCGTGAAGTGGAAAACCCAAGCCACAACCTGCTGCACTGGCAGGGCATTATCAGCGGTCGTAAAACTATCGCCATCACCGTGCGTGAACTGGCGCCGTTTGATAAACGTCTGGGCGTGACCCAGAAAGAGTACGAAGCCGCCTTTGGCCGGGTGATTAACGCCATGATCGCCGAAGGCTACCAGGTGGTGGCATTCTCGACCTGTACCGGTATCGACAGCTACGCCAAGGATGACCGTATGGTGGCGCTGACGCTGCGTGACCACGTGGCACAGCCAGAGCATTACCATGTCATCATGGATGAGTTTAACGACCTGGAGCTGGGTATCCTGCTGAGTCATTGTCACCTGACCATTGGTACCCGCCTGCACTCGGCGATTATTTCGATGAACTTTGGCACCCCGGCCGTGGCGATCAACTACGAGCACAAGTCGATGGGTGTGATGAACCAGTTGGGTCTGCCGCAGATGGCAACCGATGTGAAAAGCCTGATGGATGGCTCGCTGATCGACAAGGTCCAGACGGTCCTCGCCGACTACGACAACATCAAGCAGAAGGTCGACACGGCCGTTGCGAATGAAAGGGAAATTGGCAATCGGATCACTGAAGAGATTCTCAAAGTATTAGGGTAATGTGATGAAACTGACTTTTTTCACCATGCGTTTCCCGGTTGCCTCTGAGACATTCGTACTAAATCAGGTGACCCATTTTATCGATGCCGGTTACGAGGTGGAGATTATTTCGGTCTTTCCCGGTGATTTAGTCAACCGGCACGCCGCCTTTGATGAGTATGGTCTGGCGGCAAAGACACACTATCTGCTGCCGGAAGAGAAGGTCTCGATTGTCGATAAGCTGAACCAGCGTCTGCGGCTGGTGCTGCCGAAGGTGACGAAGCCGTCGCTGCTGCGTTCGCTCAATGTGCGCCGCTATGGCGCACAGTCGAGCAAACTGCTGCTGCCGTCGATCGTCGCTAATGCCACGCAAACCTTTACCGCCGACGTGTTTCTGGTGCATTTCGGCTACGCCGGCGCGCTGGCGAATAAGCTGCGTGAGCTGGGCGTGCTGAAAGGCAAGCAGGCGACCGTGTTTCATGGGGCGGACATTTCCCGTCGTCACATTCTGGAAGAGCACAAACTCGATTACGTTAACCTGTTCCGACAGAGTGAGCTGATGTTACCGATCAGCCATCTGTGGCAGAACAAGCTGATCGAGATGGGCTGTCCGCCGGAAAAGATTCACGTTACGCGCATGGGAATTGAGCCGGAGAAGTTTAACTTCCAGCCGCGTCAGGCGTTTCAGACACCGCTGCGCATCGTTTCGGTGGCGCGTCTGACCGAGAAGAAAGGGCTGGATGTGGCGGTGAAAGCCAGCGCGATTCTGAAACAGCGTGGCGGTCAGTTCCAGTACACCATCATTGGCAATGGCGATCAGGATGAGATGATGCGTGATTTCATCGCCCGCGAGGGGATGGAAGATTGCGTCAGTATGCCGGGCTTCAAACCGCAGGATGAAATCCGCCGCGCGTTAAGTGAAGCGGATATCTTCCTGCTGCCATCGAAAACCGCGGCCGATGGTGATATGGAAGGCATCCCGGTGGCGCTGATGGAAGCGATGGCGGTCGGGCTGCCGGTGGTTTCTACGTTCCACAGCGGCATCCCGGAGCTGATTGAGAACAACGTTTCCGGCTGGCTGGTGGAAGAGGACGATCCTGAGGCGCTGGCCGAGACGCTGCTGAAGCTGTCGCAGGGCGAAGTCGACGTGGCACCGGTGGTGGCTGCGGCGCGCCATAAGGTTGAAACGGAATTTAATCAGCACATCGCCTACGGCGAACTGGCACAGATCCTGGAGCGTCTGGCGTGAGTGGATTTAAGTCACAGGCAATCTGGCTGTTCGGCAGCACCTGTTTTTCTGCGGTGCTGCAGGTGGCGCAGCTCAGCTTTCTTGCCCGCAAACTGGAAACCCATGAGCTGGGGCTGTTAGCCATTATCAACGCCATTCTGGCGGTGGCTGGCGTGCTGCAGGATATGGGGATGAGCAGCTATCTGGTGCATCGCCAGAACATCAGCCGCCGCGAGCAGAGCACCATTTACTGGGTCAACGTTTCTCTCAGTCTGTGTACCGGTGTGATCATGCTGCTGATCGCCTTCCCGGTGGCGTGGTTCTATCATCTGCCTGAGCTTGTGGGGCTGATCATGCTGACCAGCCTCAACTTCCTGGTGCTGGGGCATCTGTCGCAGTATCAGGCGCACTACATCAAAACCAAGCGGATGGTATCGCTGGCGAAGATTGAGATGGGCACCAAGCTGTTTGCCTTTCTCTGCGTAGTGGCGATGCTGGAGTTCACCTCACTGACGGTGGCCGCGGCGATTCTCGGTCTGTTTATCAACGCCTTTACCCGCATCCTCTGCATGATCGCGCTGGGTGAGAAGTCGTGGCGTCCGACCTGGGAGTTCGATAAAGCGACCTTCTTTGGTGCCATTCGTTACGGCAGCTATCAGCTCGGTTCGCAGACCATCAATCAGTTGCGTACCCAGGCCGATGCGTTAGTGGTGGGTAAGGTGATGGGTGCTGAGATGCTCGGTGTCTACTCGCTGGCGAAAGAGCTGGTGCTGCAACCGCTGAAACTGGTCACGCCGGTGATTAACCGCCTGGCGCTGCCGCGTTTCGCCGAGAAGCAGCACGATGCCGAACAGCTGAAAAAACTGTTCCTCAAGGGTACGCTGGGCATCATGCTGTTCAGCAGCGCGATGTACCTGGTGATTGGCATCTTCTCGCCGGTGATCGTCCGCGTACTGTATGGCGCATCTCATGAGCAGGTCTATCACCTGATTCCGCTGATGCTGCTGTTTGGTATGCTGCGCCCGATGGGTGGCCTGACCGGAGCGATCTCGCAGGCTAACGGACGCACCAACGTCGAGTTCTACTGGAACATCGTGGCAAGTATTGTGGTACTGGCGGTGCTGGCCACCACCTTTATCTGGCCGAACGTGCTCTACGTCGCGCTGACGCTCTCTATCTCGCAGATTCTGATCTCCGCCCTGGCGCATCCGTTCTTTATTAAGCCGGTGATTGGCATTCGGTTTATGCCCTATGCCCGCCAGTGGGTCGCGGTTTCAGTGGTGTTTGTCGGCGTCATGATGCTGGTTAATCACTTCAATCTGTTTGTGATGCCGGAATGGTTTGAAGGCTGGTTATAACAACACAGCACTCTTATTAACGGGCGGCCTCAGGGTCGCCCGTTTTCATTTATCGCTGGTCTTAGCCGCTGGCCGAATCGTGTCGGCAATGGCAGGGGCGAAATAAGTTTACTGCTTGTCTTTATTCAGTTTCTGCTGTCGCTGGCAATGGGCAAAATGCCGAATTTCCATGTTGTGACAGAGAGTTAGTGTCCGATTTTCAGATAAAGATTATACTTGCTGTTCTGGCCGATCCTGCATAATCGACCCACATCTTCATTTTATTAAACGGAATAAATATGACCAAGCTTAAAGCAGTAATCCCGGTTGCGGGTCTCGGTATGCATATGCTCCCTGCGACTAAAGCCATTCCGAAAGAGATGCTGCCTGTCGTCGACAAACCGATGATTCAGTACATCATTGACGAATGTGTGGCTGCGGGCATTAAAGAGATTGTGCTGGTCACCCATGCCTCTAAAAATGCGGTGGAAAACCACTTCGATACCACCTATGAGCTGGAAGCGCTGCTGGAAGCGCGCGTGAAGCGTCAGCTGTTGAGCGAAGTGCAGTCTATCTGCCCGCCAGGCGTGACCATCATGAACGTGCGTCAGGCGCAGCCGCTGGGTCTGGGTCACTCTATTCTGTGTGCCCGTCCGATGATTGGCGACAATCCTTTCGTGGTGGTGCTGCCAGACGTTCTGCTGGATGATTCCACCGCTGACCACATGCGTTATAACCTTGCGGCAATGGTTGCCCGTTTTGAAGAGACCGGCCACAGCCAGGTACTGGCGCAGCATATGCCTGCTTCCGATCTCTCTGAGTACTCGGTGATCACCACCGAAGAGCCGATTGATCACCCAGGCGACGTCAGCAGCATCACTAACTTTGTTGAGAAACCAGAGCATCCTGCTGAGCTGAACTCTGACCTGGCGGCCGTGGGTCGCTATGTCCTGTCTGCTGATATCTGGGCAGAACTGGAGCGCACCGAGCCAGGCGCGTGGGGCCGTATCCAGCTGACCGATGCAATCGCCAGCCTGAGCCAGCATAAAACAGTGGATGTCTCGCTGCTGACCGGTCACAGCTTCGACTGCGGTCGTAAACTGGGTTACATGCAGGCGTTTGTCTCTTATGGTCTGCGCAGCAACGCTCAGGGCCGCGATTTCCGCGAAGCGATCCAGAAGATTCTTGCCAAACAACACTAATACCTTCGCCGCGCATCCCGCGGCAGAAAGAAAGGAGTACACATGGCTATTTTAGTAACGGGTGGCGCAGGCTACATCGGCTCCCACACGGTGCTGGCGCTGCTGCAGCGCGGTGATGACGTTGTGGTACTGGATAACCTGTGCAATGCCTCACGCGAAGCGATTAACCGCGTTGAGAAGCTGGCGGGTAAGAAAGCGACCTTCGTTGAAGGCGATATCCGCGACCGTGCCTCGCTGCGCGACCTGTTCGCCTCGAACAGCATTTCTGCCGTGATCCACTTCGCCGCGCTGAAAGCGGTGGGTGAATCAACCCGTATGCCGCTGGAGTATTACGAGAACAACGTCGCGGGTACCGTGGTACTGCTGGAAGAGATGCGTGAAGCGGGCGTGTTTAACTTTATTTTCAGCTCTTCCGCCACCGTTTACGGTGCGGATGCGCCGGTGCCGTACGTTGAGACCACGCCGATTGGCGGGACCACCAGTCCTTATGGCACCTCCAAGCTGATGATTGAGCTGGTAATGCGCGACTTCGCCAAAGCGGAACCGAAGTTTAAGGCGATCGCTCTGCGTTACTTCAACCCGGTCGGCGCGCATGAGTCCGGTGAAATCGGTGAAGATCCAACCGGCATCCCCAACAACCTGCTGCCGTACATTGCTCAGGTAGCTATTGGCCGTCTGGAGAAGCTGGGTGTGTTTGGCGGCGACTACGACACGCCAGATGGCACCTGCCTGCGTGACTACATCCACGTGGTTGACCTGGCGGAAGGGCACCTCAAGGCACTGGATCATCTCAACAAAGTGGAAGGCTACACCGCTTACAACCTCGGCGGCGGCAAAGGCTTCTCGGTGCTGGAGATGATTAAAGCGTTTGAGAAAGCCTCAGGTAAAGCCATTCCGTTTGAGATCAAACCACGCCGTGACGGCGACCTGCCAGCCTTCTGGGCTGACGCCTCACTGGCGAATCGTGACCTTGACTGGCGCGTAACGCGCGGCATCGATGAGATGATGCGCGATACGTGGAACTGGCAGAGCAAGAACCCGGATGGGTTTAAGTAAACTGCAATGAAATGCAAAAAACCCGGCTAAGGCCGGGTTTTTTTATGTCTGCGTTAAGCAGAATTGCATATATAGACTAAACATTAGCCCGTAGCCAATACATTCCTGACAATCAACGCGATTAATGCGGATTTATCCTGGCGTGCCATCTGCTCAATTGAAACACTATAGAGCGTTGAGCTACGGCTTGAGCAGAGGCCTGGCGCGATAAGCACGTCGCTACTATGCTGTTTTGCCAAAGATTACTTTAGCTGAAGTGCATCTTTATCAATGGTTAACCAAACTTAAGTTTTGCCTGGCACAATGAAAGAATAGGCATATTATTTTTGCCGCACAAATTGTACTATTTGCGGTGGTCTCAGAACCCGTATGCGATTGAATAAAATATCATCAACGCATCGACAAGCTAACCTGTGATGGCATGAATCCTATCACACAGCATATTGGTTGCTGCAAGCCAAGGGCGGTAGCGTGGCTGTTTATTCATAATGAATAAAAATTGACCCGCTTTATATGCAATAGCATGCTTAAATTTGTTAGAGGATGTGGAATGTTACTTCCCGTAATCATGGCCGGAGGAACCGGCAGCCGCTTATGGCCCCTTTCCCGCGAACTTTATCCTAAACAGTTCATCTGTCTACACGGCGAACACTCGATGCTACAGGAGACAGTTAACCGCCTGACGGGCATTGAGGCCCGTGCACCGATGGTGATTTGCAACGAAGAGCATCGTTTTCTGGTCGCCGAGCAATTGCGACAAATTAACAAGCTATCCCATAACATTATTCTTGAGCCAGTTGGGCGCAACACGGCCCCGGCTATCGCACTTGCCGCCCTTAATGCTGTGGAGCAGGGTGATGACCCGGTACTGCTGGTACTGGCAGCGGATCACGTGATTGAAGATCGTACCGCTTTCCATCAGGCCATTAAGGTAGCGACCGCACACGCTAAACAGGGCAAGCTGGTTACTTTTGGCATCGTGCCAACCGGCCCGGAAACCGGATACGGCTATATCCAGCGTGGCGAAGCGCTCGCTGGCGCAGAGAGCGGGCTTTATCAGGTGCAGCGCTTTGTTGAGAAACCTAATCAGAGTACCGCTGAGCAGTACCTGGAATCCGGTGAATACTACTGGAACAGCGGGATGTTTATGTTCCGCGCAAAACGCTATCTGCAGGAACTGGAAAAATTCCGCCCGGATATCCTCGAAGCCTGTCGCCGCGCGATGGCTAACGTGAAAGAAGGCAATGATTTTATCAGTATCGATAAAGACGATTTCATCGCCTGCCCGGATGAGTCAGTAGATTATGCGGTTATGGAACAAACTGATGCCGCAGTCGTCGTTCCGCTGGCAGCAGGGTGGAGTGACGTCGGTTCCTGGTCAGCGCTGTGGGAAGTGAACGATAAAGATGCCCACGGCAACTCCCTTAAAGGCGATACTTTCCTGCACAACACAAAAAACTGTTACATCAACAGTGAAGATCAGTTGGTTGCCGCCATCGGGGTAGAAAACCTGGTGATTGTGAACACCAAAGATGCGGTGCTGGTTGCGCGTAAAGATCAGGTTCAGGATGTGAAGCGTGTGGTTGAGTTCCTGAAAAGTGAATGCCGCAGCGAATATCGCCGTCACCGTGAAACCTACTGGCCATGGGGACGCTGCGATCTGGTGGTTAATACCGGACGATTCAACGTCAACCGCATTACGGTGAAGCCGGGTGAGGCCTTTGAATTGCAGATGCATTACCACCGGACTGAGCACTGGGTCATCCTGTCGGGTACCGCGAAAGTGACTATTCAGGATAAAACCTTGTTGCTGACAGAGAACCAGTCAACCTTTATCCCTATTGGTCATCCACATACCTTAGAAAACCCAGGCAAAATTCCATTAGAGCTGTTGGAAATCCAGTCGGGTTCCTATCTTGGCGATGACGATCTCATTTTGATTAAACAACAGTTTGCAAGTAAGTAAGGACAGACAAGATCATGGCAGCACTGACCTGTTTTAAAGCTTATGACATCCGTGGTGAGCTGGGCACCGAACTCAATGACGATATTGCTTACCGCATAGGTCGCGCCTACGGCGAATTTATCCGGCCTAAGACCATTGTGGTCGGCGGGGATGTTCGTCAGACCAGCGAATCGCTGAAACTGGCGCTGGCAAATGGATTGCGGGATGCGGGCACCGATGTACTGGACATCGGTATGAGCGGAACCGAAGAGATCTACTTCGCCACTTTTCACTTAGGAATTGATGGCGGGATTGAAGTGACTGCCAGTCATAATCCAATGAACTACAACGGCATGAAGTTAGTGCGGGAAGGTGCGCGTCCAATCAGTGGAGATACCGGATTGCGTGACGTCCAGCGTCTGGCTGAAGCCAACGATTTTGCTCCGGTTGACGAGAGCAAACGCGGTAGCTACAAGCAGATCTCAGTCCTGGATGCCTATGTCGATCATCTGATGGGCTATATCGACCTGAAGAACTTCACTAAGCCAATGAAGCTGGTGATTAACTCAGGTAACGGTGCGGCCGGCCATGTCATCGATGAGATTGAAAAGCGCTTCCAGCAGGCGAATACGCCTGTCACCTTTATCAAAGTACATCATCAGGCAGATGCGACTTTCCCTAATGGCATCCCTAATCCACTCCTGCCGGAATGTCGTAAAGATACTTCTGACGCGGTACGTGAGCATCAGGCTGATATGGGCATTGCTTTTGACGGTGACTTCGACCGCTGCTTCCTGTTTGATGAGAATGCTGAGTTCATTGAAGGCTATTACATCGTTGGCCTGTTAGCAGAAGCATTCCTGAAAAAAGAGCCTGGTGCAAAAATCATCCATGACCCGCGTCTGACCTGGAACACCATTAATGTGGTTACCAAAGCGGGCGGCATTCCGGTGATGTCTAAGACCGGACACGCTTTCATCAAAGAACGCATGCGTGAAGAAGATGCGGTCTATGGCGGTGAGATGAGCGCGCACCACTACTTCCGTGACTTTGCCTATTGTGATAGCGGCATGATTCCGTGGCTGCTGGTGGCTGAATTGCTGGCGGTGAAAGGCGAAACGTTATCCGGGCTGGTTGCAGAGAGAATGAAAGCGTTTCCTTGCAGTGGGGAGATTAACTATAAAGTTTCCAACCCGAAGGCCATTATCGCTGCTCTTGACGAAAAATACGCTTCTTCCTCAATAGCTCAGGATAATACAGATGGTGTCAGTCTGGATTGTGAAAGCTGGAGATTCAACGTCAGAACTTCTAATACTGAACCTTTGCTTCGACTTAACGTCGAAACCAGAGGTGATACCGAGGCGTTGAGCAAATTACTGAAAGAAATTGATTCGCTTATTAAAGCATCATCGATTTAGTTTAACACTTAGCTACTAATTTTAATTTTCTTAATCATGGGTTTACGAATGACGAATAAAACTGCAGTAATTACCGGAATCACAGGTCAGGATGGTGCTTATCTCGCAGAGCTGCTACTGAACAAAGGATATACCGTTTATGGTACCTATCGTCGTACCAGTTCAGTGAATTTCTGGCGCATTGATGAGCTTGGCATCCGGTCTAATCCAGCTCTGCACCTGGTTGAGTATGATCTGACTGATTTGTCATCAAGCATCCGTTTGCTTCAGGAAAGCAAAGCTACGGAAGTCTATAACCTTGCTGCTCAGAGCTTTGTCGGTGTCTCGTTTGATCAGCCACTAACTACTGCTGAAATTACCGGTATTGGCCCAGTGAATTTGCTGGAAGCGATTCGTATCGTTAATCCAAAAATCCGGTTTTATCAGGCATCTACCTCAGAGATGTTTGGCAAAGTGCAGGCCATCCCTCAAAAAGAAGATACCCCTTTCTACCCGCGTAGCCCCTACGGTGTAGCTAAGCTTTATGCACACTGGATGACCATAAACTATCGTGAAAGCTATGACATTTTTGCGTCCAGCGGCATCCTCTTCAACCATGAATCACCTCTGCGTGGGCAGGAGTTTGTAACACGTAAGATTACCGACTCAGTTGCTAAAATTAAGCTCGGTAAGCTGGAAGTGCTTGAGTTAGGCAACATGGATGCTAAGCGTGACTGGGGCTTCGCGAAAGAATACGTCGAGGGTATGTGGCTGATGCTACAAGCTGACGAGCCAGATACTTTCGTACTTGCTACCAATCGTACTGAAACCGTTCGTGACTTCGTCTCCATAGCGTTTAAAGCCGCGGGCATCGAATTGCGCTTTGAAGGCAAAGATGAGCAGGAAGTGGCTATCGATGTCGCGACAAACAAAGTTGTGGTCAAGGTCAATCCTAAGTTTTATCGCCCGGCTGAAGTAGAATTACTGATCGGCAATCCTCAACGTGCTAAAGATATTCTGGGCTGGGAACCTAAAACAACTCTGGAAGAGCTGTGTGCAATGATGGTTGAAGAAGATCTGCGTCGTAATAAACAAGGATTCTCCTTCTGACATGATTAATGGCAAAAAAGCACTGATCACAGGGATCAAGGGCTTTACCGGCCAATATATGGCAGCGGAATTATCCGCTGCCGGGTATGAAGTATTTGGTTTCGGTTCATCCCCAGCCCAAAATTCGCCAAACTATGTTCAGGTCGATCTCACAGACTCAGTAGCAGTAAAGCAGGCCGTTGATGCTGTTTCACCTGACGTGGTCGTTCATCTTGCGGCAATTGCTTTTGTTGGACATGCCGATTCAAATGCATTCTACGACGTAAATATTTGCGGGTCTCGTAATTTGCTGCAAGCTTTATCTGAATCCGCAAAGTGTCCTGAAGCGGTTCTGCTTGCCAGCAGCGCAAATGTTTACGGTAATAACACCCCAGGTAAATTAGCGGAATCAACAGCGGCCAGGCCGGCAAATGACTATGCTGTGAGTAAGCTTGCAATGGAGTACATGGCTAGCCTGTTTTACAGCAAACTACCTATTATCGTCGCTCGCCCATTTAATTATACTGGTGTTGGACAAGCAGGAAATTTTCTTATTCCTAAAATTGTTAAGCACTTCAGGGAACGCCAGCCGGTTATAGAACTGGGAAACATAGACGTATGGCGCGATTTTTCTGATGTTCGCGATGTAGTAGGCAGCTATCGGGGATTATTAAAATCTTCGGCTTTTGGTGAAATCGTCAATGTCGCTTCAGGTAAAATGCATTCGTTACGTGAGGTTATTAACCTCTGTGAGGAGTTGACGAGTCATCAAATACGAATCGAGATTAATCCTCAATTCGTCCGTCCAAATGAAATAAAAGAGCTTTGTGGCGATATTAGTTTATTGGGTAGGTTAACCGGTAACAATACCGCCAAAATAACGCTCAGAGAAACGCTCAAATGGATGCTACAGGCAAAAGGTTAAACGTTGTTTTTTCAACGGATTGTATCAAATACCCCCTGACTGGAATTGGCCGTTACGCGTTTGAACTTGCTAAGCAACTTCAGGAGAGAGAACAGCTTTTACTTACATTTTTTCATGGTACTAAAGTTCGTGATTCGCTGGCGGTAGCCAGTGAATCAGCGCAGTCCATTCAATCTGTTAAGCGAAGGTTGCAAAAAAGCAAAGCTGCCAGTGAGATATATCGACTCACTTATCCGGTCATGAAAACTATCGCGCTCAGGAATTTCAAAGATCATATTTTTCACAGCCCAAACTATTATCTTCCTCCTCGCGTAAAGCATTGTGTCGCAACTTTTCATGATTTGTCTGTTTTTCACTGGCCGCAGTTCCATCCTGCAGGCCGTGTTCATCTTATGCAAAAAGAGTTAAGAAATACGGTCTCAAGAGCGGCAATGCTTATTACTGACTCACATTATACTAAAAAAGAATTAATTGATTTTTTTGGAGTCGAAAACGATAAAGTCAGTGTTGCACCATTGGGTTATAACGAGCAATTTCGTCCCCGACAAGAAACAGAAACACGAGATGTTCTGAATAAATATCAGCTCAAATGGCGCAACTTTTTTCTTTACACAGGTACCATTGAACCCAGAAAAAACATTCTGACGTTGCTGAAGGCTTTTGACTCACTACCTACTAATGATAAACGGGCGCTTCCTTTAGTGATAAGTGGATACAAAGGCTGGGAAAACGAAGAACTGTTCAGACTTTTCAGGAAGGGTGAGAGTGAAGGCTGGTTAAAATATCTGGGCTTCGTGCCTGGTAAAGAGCTGCCACATCTTTATAGTGCAGCTAACTGTTTTGTCTTTCCGTCTATATATGAAGGTTTCGGTTTACCGGTATTAGAAGCCATGGCTTCAGGTACACCAGTGATTTGTTCTGATGCAACCTCACTTCCTGAAGTAGGAGGGGGCGCTCCACTGATGCACTCCCCAGAAGATGTTGATACTTTGACTGCCCACCTCAAGCTAATGATAGAAGATGCTGACGAAAAAAGCCGCATGACAGCTTTAGGGCTTGCTCGTGCACAGCAATTTTCATGGTCCAGATGCGCGGATAAAACCATTGAAGCTTACGAGCAGGTTGCTAAATTTATATGATTAAGGTTCTGCACTGTTATAAAACATATTATCCAGACACATTTGGCGGCATTGAGCAGGTTATTTATCAACTGGCCGAAGGCGGAGTAAAAGAGAACATCCAGTCTAAGGTGTTTACTCACAGTCCCTCTTTCGATATTCAGGAGAGTAAATTAGCTCATCACTCCGTCTACCGGGTCAAAACATTTCTTGAGCTGGCTTCTACACCTTTTTCATATTCAGCGATCCGTGAATTTAAAGAACTGGCGAAAAATGCTGATGTCATTCATTATCATTTCCCCTATCCATTCATGGATTTTATGCATTTTGCTGCAGGCATCAAAAAACCATCCGTCGTAAGCTATCATTCTGATATTGTTAAACAGAAGATGCTACTGAGGTTATACACGCCTCTGATGAACCGGTTTCTTAATAGCGTGGATCGTATTGTCGCTGCCTCACCGAATTATGTAGAAAGTAGCCCCGTTCTACAGCAGTTCAAAAACAAAGTGGAAGTCATTCCTTACGGACTTGATAAAAAATTCTATCAAAATAATGATCCTGCTGTTCTACTTAAGTGGCAGGCAAGATTTCCGGATGGCTTCTTTCTGTTCATAGGCACATTTCGCTATTATAAAGGCCTGCATATTTTAATCGAAGCGGCTAAAAACAGCCGTTATCCGATTGTCGTAGTTGGAGCAGGTCCAATTGAAGCCGAGCTAAAATCTCAGGCGCAGCGGCTAGAGGTAGATAATATTCATTTTCTGGGTGCGTTAGACGACAGCGATAAATCTGCGTTACTGCAACTGTGTACCTGTCTGGTATTTCCTTCGCACCTGCGTTCAGAAGCCTTTGGTATTTCATTGCTTGAAGGGGCGCTTTATTCAAAGCCCCTGATTTCCAGTGAGATTGGTACGGGTACGACCTTCATTAACATCGACCGGGTAACCGGTTTGGTGGTGCCACCTTCAGATCCGGTCTCTTTGCGTAAGGCGATGGATGAGATATGGCACAACCCGAACCTGGCCAGCACTTATGGCGCAGCAGCGCTTGCGCGCTTTGAGGCGCTTTTTACTGCCGAAAAGATGATCCAGAGTTATACACGACTCTATAAATCCTTGTTAAATGTGTGATTTTTTTTCAGATTATTTCATCTGACTATCGCACCATTCATTACCTTTTATCAGCTATCCTGAGTTAACATACTGATCACTTATAAAGTGGTGTTACTGGTAACACCATGCGAGACCACAGACAGGAGTATGTAATGTCCAAGCAACAGATCGGCGTTGTAGGTATGGCAGTGATGGGCCGCAACTTGGCTCTTAACATTGAGAGCCGCGGTTACACTGTTTCTATCTTTAACCGTTCGCGCGAAAAGACGGATGAAGTCATCGCAGAGAACCAGGGCAAGAAGCTTGCTCCTTTTTACACAGTTGAAGAGTTTGTTGAATCGCTGGAGAAACCACGCCGTATCCTGCTGATGGTACAGGCGGGTGAAGCGACTGATAAGACTATCGCCTCGCTGACGCCACATCTGGATAAAGGCGACATTCTGATTGATGGCGGTAACACCTTCTATAAAGACACCATCCGTCGTAACAAAGAGCTGTCAGACCAGGGCTTCAACTTCATCGGTACCGGTGTCTCCGGCGGCGAAGAGGGCGCACTGAAAGGTCCATCCATTATGCCTGGCGGCCAGAAAGAAGCGTATGAGTTGGTTGCACCGATTCTGGATAAGATTGCGGCACGTGCTGAAGATGGCGAAGCCTGTGTGGCTTACATCGGTCCGGACGGCGCGGGTCATTACGTGAAGATGGTGCACAACGGTATCGAATACGGCGATATGCAGCTGATCGCTGAAGCTTACGCGCTACTGAAAGGTGCGCTGGGCCTGAACAACGAAGAGCTGGCTGAAACCTTCACCGAGTGGAACAACGGCGAACTGAGCAGCTACCTGATCGACATCACCAAAGATATCTTCACCAAGAAAGATGAAGAAGGTAACTATCTGGTTGATGTGATTCTGGATGAAGCAGCCAATAAAGGTACCGGTAAATGGACCAGCCAGAGTTCACTGGACCTCGGCGAGCCGCTGTCGCTGATTACTGAGTCGGTATTTGCTCGTTACCTCTCCTCGCTGAAAACGCAGCGCGTAGCGGCTTCCAAAGTGCTGAGTGGCCCACAGGCGCAGGCTTTCACTGGCGATAAAGCGGAGTTTATCGAGAAAGTGCGTCGTGCACTTTATCTGGGCAAAATCGTCTCTTATGCGCAGGGCTTCTCTCAGCTGCGTGCGGCCTCAGAAGAGAACAACTGGGATCTGCATTACGGTGAAATCGCGAAGATTTTCCGCGCTGGCTGCATTATCCGTGCACAGTTCCTGCAGAAAATCACCGACGCCTATGCTCAGGATGCGAGCATCGCTAACCTCCTACTGGCACCATACTTCAAAGATATCGCTGACCAGTATCAGCAGGCGCTGCGTGATGTGGTTTCTTATGCGATTCAGAACGGTATCCCAACACCAACCTTCTCTGCGGCGATTGCTTACTACGACAGCTACCGTTCAGAAGTACTGCCTGCCAACCTGATTCAGGCGCAGCGTGACTACTTTGGTGCGCATACCTATAAGCGCATTGATAAAGACGGTGTGTTCCACACCGAGTGGTTAGATTAAATCAGGTAGTATGTAATTGTAAAACCCGGCTTTGCCGGGTTTATTTTAACAATCCCTTCGAAAAAACGAATTCTCGAATCTTCAGGATTTATAATGATATTCAACATTAGCAAAACGCTATGGACGTACCGTAGCTTTATATTGGGAAATATGAAGCGAGAGTTCCAGTCAAAGTATCAAAATTCATTATTAGGCGCACTATGGAATGTTATCAATCCATTAGCAATGATAGTTGTTTATACAGTTATCTTTGCTGAGATAATGAGAGCCAAACTTCCCGGTGTTGATAGCACCTATGCTTACAGCATCTATTTATGTGCGGGCGTACTTACGTGGGGATTCTTTTCAGAAATAACATCACGCTCACAAAACGTTTTTATCGAAAATGCAAACATACTTAAAAAAATTAATTTCCCCAGGGTTTGCTTACCAATAACAATTGTGTGTAATGCCTTCGTTAATTTTGTGATTGTGTTTGGATTGTTTACTCTGTTCTTAATAGTAAGTGGTAATTTTCCTGGTGTCGTTTATCTGGCATTAATCCCGGTTTACATTATCACTATTTTGTTGGCTGTAGGTATTGGAGTAACATTAGGTGTATTAAATGTGTTTTTCAGGGATGTAGGGCATTTCTTTGGGATATTCATGCAATTCTGGTTTTGGCTCACGCCTATCGTTTATCCTGTAACAATTATACCAGAGCGCTACAAAGCGTTGATTAATATCAATCCGATGAGTGGCATAATGTTCAGTTGTCAAAATATTCTGGTTAAACATATTGCTCCGGTCTGGAGTGATTTACTCCCTGCTGTTTTTGTCGCAATTTTTTTCAATCTTATAGGGCTGTATTTGTACAGACGTCATGTTGGCGAAATGGTGGATGAACTTTAATGAGTCAGGTAATAAAAGTAAATAAAATCGGCAAAGCTTATAAAGTCTATCCAAACCGCTGGAGCCGCTTCCTGGAATGGATTTCACCCATAAAGAAAGATCACCATGAGCTAAGATGGGTACTTAACGATATCAGCTTTGAAATAGAGAGTGGACAAGCTGTCGGTATCATTGGTATGAATGGCGCGGGCAAAAGTACTCTGCTAAAAATACTTACTGGTACGACTAAACCAACCAAAGGTGTTATCACGACTAAGGGTAAGATTGCTGCGCTGCTCGAATTAGGCATGGGTTTCCATCCCGATTTCACAGGACGGCAAAACGTTTATATGGCTGGCCAGTTAATGGGGCTGACAGTTGAAACCATAAATAAGCTGATGCCGGAAATTGAAGAATTTGCAGAAATCGGTGAATACATCGATCAGCAAGTCAGGGTCTATTCAAGTGGGATGCAAATGCGCCTTGCTTTCAGTGTTGCTACCTGCGTCAGACCGGATGTTCTGATTGTCGATGAAGCATTATCTGTGGGGGATACATATTTTCAACACAAAAGCTTCGAAAAAATCAGAGAATTTAAAAAACATGGCACAACGCTACTAATTGTTTCTCATGATAAACAAGCTATTCAAAGTATCTGTGATCATGCGATTTTACTTAATAAAGGGAGAATCGAGAAGCAAGGCGATCCAGAAATGGTCATGGACTATTACAACGCACTATTAGCTGATAAGCAAAAACAGAAAATAGAGCAAGTAATGAACCAGCAAGGGAAAGTGCAAACTATTTCTGGTACCGGTGAAGCCGTTGTAGATAATATCACAATTTATAATGAGGCTGGCGAGCAGGTTGAATACATCGAAGTAGGGGAGACCGTTAAACTTTCTATTGATGTGCTCGTTAAATCAGATATTGAAAAACTTGTAGTTGGTTATGGCATAAAAGATCGTCTGGGTCAGGTTATGTACGGCACCAACACACAGCTTAAGAAAAAACCTATCTTTAATACAAAGGCGGGAGAGAAATACAAATTTGAGTTTCAGTTCGATATGAATATGGGGCCAGGAAGTTACTCCATACAGACTGCGATAGTTAGTTCGGACACGCATCTGGTGAACAATTATGAATGGCGTGACCTTGCCTTTGTGTTTAATGTCGTCAATGCGAGTCACCCACACTTTGAGGGTGTGAACTGGTTAGACCCAGAAATCGAGATAAACAAACATGACTAAGGTTTCATACGCTCAGAATTACGAAGATATCATGCTTTGGAGAGCGTTAAAGCATATAGAAAATGGTTTCTACGTAGACGTTGGAGCTAACGATCCGATAATAGATTCCGTTACGAAATTATTTTACGATGCAGGCTGGAGTGGTATCAACATTGATCCTGTTGAGAAGTTCATCGAGAAATACCACCTTTTGCGTGAAAGGGATATTAGCATCGCAAAAGCGGTATCGGATGAAAAAGGTGTAATGCAACTGTGGCAATGTGATGTACCTGGCTGGTCTACACTAGACAAGGACGTTGCCGCTAAACATGAATCGGAGGGATATGAAGGCTATTGGTCTGAAGTAAGCATCAATACCCTGGCCGCGATCCTTGAAGAACAAAACATAGCTGATATTCATTTCCTCAAGATTGATGTTGAAGGTGCTGAATATGCAGTGCTTAAAGGCAATGACTGGAATAAATATCGGCCATGGATAGTATTAATTGAAGCTACTGTGCCCAATACCCAGATTTCAGATTACGATGAATGTGAAAAACTACTGTTAAACAATAATTATCACCACGTTTTCTCTGATGGGCTTAATCGCTATTATGTAGCGAATGAACATCCTGAACTCGATGATGCGTTCAAATATCCACCTAATGTTTTTGATGAGTTCATTTCTTATAGAGAATCTCAACTACAATCAGAACTTGATGAAAACTATATCAGAATGGTTAAGGCAGTGAACGAAGCTAACACGCTTTATGAAAAAGAGCAGGCTCTCATGCATGAACTGGAGAGACTCACGCTTCAAAAAGAAGAAACAGATGCAAACTATCAGATCCTTCTGGAGGAAAATTTAAAGCTATCAGCACTTGCTACCGGAGCTGACGCCTTAAAAGAGCAAGAAAATGAAATCAAAAATGATAACAGCAAAAAAGAAAAAAGTTTTCTGAAACAGAAGAACAAGCTTTTACAGAAAATTGTCAGCACTGAAGAAGAGCTTGAACAGTCAAAAGCTGCAATTACTGATCTAAATAGTAAAATTGCAGAATTGAATCGGCATGCTCATCACTGGTGGGAGACGGCTCAACGATTTGAAACTGAGCTGAACCTGGTTTATGCAAGCAGAACGTGGAGATATGGTACTTTACCAAAACGTATTCTCTCCCGGATTAAAATCAAAGTTCATTCACTCAAACAGCAAACCAGGCACTTACTATCTAGAATTACAAATCTCACATACAGACTGGCAAGAAATGTAGCATTGAGCGCATTGCAGAAGCCGGCGATTAGAGGTCCTCTTCTAAAAGCAGTAAACAGGTTTCCTGGACTTAAAAGCTATCTCAAAAGAAAATACATCAGAAGTGTAATTCAAAGTTCTGTACAGGAAAGTACAATGCCAAAAGATAGCGTTAAAATAAATCAAATAAAAAACGTTATCAAAGCCAAATTAAAAAAATAGGTAATTCAAATGCGTCTAGTTATCGACTTGCAGTCATTACAAGGAACAAACAGTAATCGTGGCATTGGGCGTTATGCTCTGTCACTAACTTCAACGCTACTGGAGTTATGTCGAAATGATGAAGTATACCTACTACTGAATGGAAGCCTTCCTGAATCAGTAAACACTATTCGGGAAGCTTTTAATGAAAAGGTTAATTCGGAAAATATTTTAACATTTTCTTCCCTGGAACATACCGCTGGATTACATAGTGAAAATCAATGGCGTCAGGGCGTTGCTGAGTTATCCAGGGAGGCTTATCTTGAAAAGATTTCTCCCGATGTAGTACTCATTACAAGCCTTTTTGAAGGGGTTGTAGATGACACAGTGACAAGTATCATAAATAAAAATAAAAATTATCTGACAGCTGTTGTATTATATGATTTGATTCCTTTTATAGCTGCAAAGGATTATCTTGAAAATCCCGGGATGTCTAAGTGGTATTATAAGAAAATAGACCATTTAAGACGTGCTGATATGTTATTAGCTATATCTGAATCTTCGCGCCAGGAAGGTATAAAGTATCTTCCTTTCCCAGAAGATAAAATTATAAACATATCCACTGATGCTGACAGTAATTTCAAGAAATTAGAAATTGTTAATCCCCAGGTACTGACTAAGTTTAACATTACTAAGCCCTATGTAATGTACACAGGTGGGATCGATAAACGAAAAAATATTGAAGGCCTGATAACTGCATATTCAGAACTTGATGAAAACGTAAGAAGTGACCATCAGTTAGTGATTGTTTGTTCGGTCAATAATGAGAGTCGTCAAATACTAAAGAAACTTATCCATGAAGCACAGTTGAGTGAAACCGAAGTTGTAATTACGGGTTACATCACTGATGAGGAATTGGTTGAGTTGTATAACCAATGTGCATTGTTCGTCTTCCCAAGCTTCCATGAAGGTTTTGGCCTTCCCGTACTGGAAGCAATGCGTTGCGGTGCCCCTGTCATCTGTTCAGGGCTAACAAGTCTTCCTGAGGTTGTTGGACTTGAAGATGCTATGTTCGATCCAAAAGATGAACAGCAATTTATTGACTTGCTCGAAAAGGGATTAACAGATTTGAATTTTAGAGATCTGTTAATTTCACATGCTGAGACGCAGCAATCAAAATTCTCATGGGAAACGACGGCTCGTAAAACGTATGATGCACTTAATAAACTTAATGCACATAAAAGTCACATGCCTGTCATCTCTCATTTACTTCAGCGTAAAAAAATAGCCTATGTTACACCCGTTCAGCCCGCGAAATCAGGCATAGCGAATTATTCAGCTATTTTACTGCCTGAACTTGCAAGATATTACGATATTGACATTATTATTAAAGATAATGTCCCAGTCGATAAGGTTGCCGAGTCTTACAGTAAAATAAGAAACACGCAATATCTATTGGAAAACTCTGATAAATATGATCGGGTTGTTTACCAATTTGGCAATTCCGAACACCACGACTATATGTTTCCACTGCTGGAAAAAATACCCGGCGTAGTAGTATTACATGATTTCTATATTTCTGGCGTCGTGCAGCATATGGATGTATTCAATACCCATCCTGGTGTCTGGACACGTGAATTACTTATTGGTCATGGGTACAAAGCTTTAAGAGAACGATATTTAGAAAATAATAGCGCAGAAGTAGTATGGCGTTACCCTTGTAGCTATTCAGCCTTGTCTCTGTCTCAGGGCGTCATTGTACATTCCGAAAACTCAGTTCGCTTGGCTAAGCAGTGGTATGGTACAGTTAACCCAAATTTATGGAGCGTGATACCCCACCTTCGTGAGCTGCCATTAATCAATGATAAAAGTGCTGCCAGGAAAAAGTTATCAATTAGCGATGATGCATTTGTCATCTGTAGCTTTGGATTCCTGGGTGAATCTAAATTGAATGATAGGCTGATTGAAGCATTTGCTGAAAGCAGTTTATACGATTCTAAAGAATGTTATATCTTCTTTGTTGGTGAGATGCATGAAGGTGATTTCTCTAAAAAGATAACCCGTCGCATTACAAGTTTAAAAATAACAAACAGAATACAAGTTACAGGCTGGACCGATCTCGATACGTTTAAAGATTATTTACAGGCAGCTGATATCGCCGTGCAACTTAGATCACTTTCCAGAGGAGAAACCTCAGGGGCTGTGCTCGATTGCATGAGTTATGGTTTACCAACTATCATCAATGCTAATGGCACTATGGCTGACATTAATCCTGAAAGTGTCATTATGCTTGAAGATAAATTTGATGATGAGTCGCTGGTTGAAGCCCTTGAGTCGCTTTTTAAATCAGAGAGTTTGCGAAAAAAACTTTCGGGTAAAGCGATAGAAGAAATTTCAACTAAGCATTCTCTGTGGCGATGTGCAGAGCAGTATTCAAAAGCTATTGAAAATTTTTACCACCCAAAAAATAATTTTGTTAGTGAGACGCTTGATTCACTTTTTCAGGTTGAAGGATCTTATTCTGAGCAAGATTTAGATGCATTGGCTACGGCAACTGCTTACAATAAAGGCGCGGCTATTACCTATCCTAAATTGCTCGTTGATATTTCTGAACTGGTTCAGCGTGACGCAAAGTCTGGTATTCAGCGTGTTGTCAGAAGCATTCTGATGCAATGGCTGGAAAACCCACCAGAAGGTTTTCGTGTTGAACCTGTTTATGCCACTAATGATAGGGACGGTTACCATTTTGCTCGTTCATTTACGGCCAGGTTCCTCGGTATTGAAAATGTACATCTTCAGGATGAACCTGTTGATTATGTAAATGGTGATGTTTTTGTTGGCCTTGACCTGCAACCACACATTACGGTAAGACAAGAAAAAACACTAAGCAAAATGCGCGCTTTAGGTGTCAAGATTAATTTCGTTGTTTATGATTTAATTCCTCTTCTTCATTCTCACTTTTTTGTCAGTCCCGAAGATGCAGCAAAAGACCATGCGCGCTGGCTCTCCGTGGCAGCAAACAGTGAATCACTTATTTGCATTTCAAAAGCCGTCGCTGATGAAGTAGAAGAGTGGTTAAGAACGGATTTCCAGGGTAAAGCTAAACCAGAAGTTAAATGGTTTCATCTGGGTGCTGACATTACTAATTCGAAACCCAGTGCTGGTATCACAGGCGAAGATGAACGGATCCTTAGCATTGTCAATGATGCGCCAGCATTTCTGATGGTCGGTACATTGGAACCCCGTAAAAATCACTCCTTAGCATTAGAAGCTTTTGATAAGCTATGGCGAGAAGGTAGTGATGCTGTTTTAGTTATTGTCGGAAAAGAAGGTTGGGGTGTTGATGAATTGATGCAACGCATTAAAGCTCACCCTGAAAATAATAAAAAACTTTTCTGGCTAAATAATGTCTCAGATGAATTTTTGCAACGGCTGTACCAGGAATCCCAGTGCCTTATCGCTGCCAGTACTGCAGAGGGCTTCGGTTTACCCCTTATTGAAGCTTCACAAAATAATCTTGATATTATAGCGAGTGATATCAAGGTGTTCAAAGAAGTCGCACAGGAACATGCACTATATTTTAAAAGTGACGATGCTGCGTCGCTTAGTGAGACCGTTTTACAATGGCTTTCACTAAAGCAAAGTAATACTCAACCTGTGTCTGCTAATCTTAAATGGAAAACATGGGGTGAGTCTGCACAGGATCTATTAAATTCAGTGATTAAATAATGTTGATTTTTAGTAGATTAACTTTTTGATAAACGATGTGATGTTTTAGCCCTGTAGCTGGTTTCCGATAATTATCTGCCATGTGAACAGGGCTTATACATTTATTGTTTGTCATAAATGTCATAAGGCGTTTTAAGTGTGAAGCTAATTATTCAAATACCCTGTTATAACGAGGCTGAAACTTTATCGATTGCACTGACAGCTTTGCCAAGGCATCTTGAAGGTTTCAGTAAAGTTGAGTGGTTGATCATTGATGATGGGAGTACTGACGCGACATGTGAAGTAGCGCAGGCCTGTGGTGTTGACCATATAATAAAACATACGGGTAATAAAGGACTTGCAAAAGCTTTTATTACTGGCATTGAGGCATGCATTTTGCTCGGGGCTGATGTAATAGTAAATACTGATGCAGATAACCAGTATAACGCAGATGACATTCCTGCGCTTGTAGCGCCTGTCTTGAGCAATCAGGCTGAGATAGTTATTGGTGCCAGACCCATACAGGCTATTGAACATTTCTCATTAGCCAAAAAAATACTTCAGAAAATCGGAAGTTACGTAGTAAGAAGCGCCAGCAAAACAACAATACCCGATGCACCAAGTGGTTTTCGTGCAATCAGCCGCAATGCAGCTCAAAAGTTAATGGTTTTCAGTGAATATACCTATACTCTTGAGACTATTATCCAGGCTGGACAAAAAAATATTTCAATTACATCTGTCCCTGTCAGGGTTAATGATGATCTCCGTCCTTCTCGTTTAGTGAAAAGTATCCCATCCTATATTCAGAGAAGCATTTTTACTATAATACGAATTTATGTGATATATCGCCCGTTCAGATTTTTCATGAGTATCGGGTCTCTGATTATGTTGATAGGATTAATTATTGCCGGCAGATTTTTGTTTCTATTTTTGAACGGCGACGGTGATGGGCACATACAGTCTCTGATTCTCTCAGCCGTATTAATGATGATGGGATTTCAAACTATCCTGGTGGCTTTTTTGGCAGATCTTCTTTCTGCTAACAGAAAGCTAATTGAAGATGTCCGGGAAAAAGTCGCAAAATTAACAATAGAGAAAGGTAGTAAATAAGATGGCTTTTTCATCAGGCAAAAAAGAAAACGGTATCGTATTTGGCAATGCTTATGATAAATATGGTTCAAATAATCCTATTGTCAAACATATGATGCGTGGTTTTGACCAATCTCTTGAGCGCTACATAAGCCAAACTGGCGTCAATGAGTTTCATGAAATAGGCTGTGGTGAAGGTTACTGGGTTTTAAAATATTTAGAAAAAGGATTTAATACTCGTGGAAGTGATTTCTCCTCGGAAGTTATCTCGATAGCGAAGAGTAATGCTACAGAACGAGATGTGTCAGAGGATCTATTTACCGTTAAAAGCATTTATGATTTAAACGCTGCCGCAGACTCCTCTCAACTGATCGTATGTTGTGAGGTTTTGGAGCATCTTGAAAATCCTCAAGCGGGTCTCGAAAAAATAAAAGAAGTTGCTCGTAATTATGTGATTTTGAGCGTTCCATCAGAACCATTATGGAGAGTTTTAAACCTTGTAAGGTTAAAATATATTTCTCAATTGGGTAATACGCCTGGTCATTTGAATCATTGGTCTCGAAATAAGTTTGTAGCCCTGATTTCTGAATATTTCGATGTTCTATCAGTAAGTTCACCAACTCCCTGGACAATGTTACTGTGTCAAGTCAAAAAAGATTGATGCTTTTAAAAAAAACAGTGAATTACGTTTCTTATTTATTGGTTTTCCTCAGCGTAATTTTTATTGGCTATAAATTTTATACCTTACAAGGTCTGGTTAATCTTACAGGTTTTTTTAAAGATCATGCTCTGGTTTTTACTGTTGCGTGTCTGGTGTATGCTCTTAATAATTATCTCCTTGCGGCTGGTTGGCGTTTAATATTAGCCGGACTTGACGAAAAGATAACTATAAAGTTATCAGTGGCGATTTTTGGGGTTTCTCAAATTGCTAAGTATATTCCCGGTAATATATTTCAGTTCGCAGGGAAGCAAGTGCTTGCAGTCAGACATAACCTCAATTCTGCTAAAGTGGCTAAGTCGCAATTTTTAGAAATCATACTCTTGTTGTTATCCTCTTTACCCTTCAGTGTTTACGTAGGGGTGTATTACTTTCTCGAAATGGGAGTTGCGCTCTCTATTTTTACTTCTTTTTTGTTTTTTTTGGGCGCATCATTTATTATCAACAGAATTAGCACTAATTTTTTCAGAACCTTTTCAAGCTATATGATATTTATGTTTGTCTCGGGACTGATGTTCTTCTTGATAGTTACTTCGACAATAAAAGTAAATTCTACTTTATCTTTAGATGCATTTGTTTTATGTAGCTTTGTTGCGGCATGGCTGATCGGGTTTATTATGCCTGGCTCTCCAGCTGGATTAGGAGTAAGGGAAAGTATACTAATTCTTCTTCTTTTTCCGGTTTTTAGAGATCAGTCATTGGTTTTTAATGCCGCCATTCTAACACGTTTAGTGACAGTTATTGGTGACTTGATTTTTTTCATTTTCTCTTCAACGGTTCAAAGGTTTATTGATAGTGAGCGACAAACAAAAAGAATTTAAAAGAATCCCGTTCCTGTTTTTTGCATTTATTGCTGGTTTATTTTCACTTATCACTAATAATCTTATACCATATTTTTCGCTTCCTACGCTTGGGCAGGCTTTTTGGGCTGTGGGCTTCGCACAGTCTATAGCAAATAGCTCTGTGTTTACTGCTCACGCTTCAAATTTTGGATTCCCTTACGGCGGCAATATTTCATTCGGCTTGTCTGCTGTATATCCTATGAGTATTCTTTTACGATTAGGGTTTTCTCCTGCTAATAGTTATATTATTATTTTCACTTTATTCATATTAATTTCTTTTGTGTCTGCTTACAAAATAAGTAGGCATTTTAAGGTTAACCAGTATACATCAGTTTTATTGTCACTGTTATGGGTCATTACGCCTGTAGTCGTTCAGCATGCTAATTATTCCATGTTAACCCTGGGTATAGCATTGCTTCCTTTTTATTTTTTTAGTTTTATGAAGGCAATGACTTTTTGTGATGGCAATCAGCGCCTTAAATTTTATACTTTTTCGTTGTTTATTTGTACTGTTTCATCCGTCATTTCCATTTTTATGGATGGATACACATTCATTATGCAGGCGGTTTTGAATTCATTTTATTTAATGTACTTTCTCTCCAAAGATAATAATCGAACGCTGAAGGTAATTGTTAAAGTAGTTTCGGTGCACGCTTTCGCTTGTATATTTTCTTATATTCTTTATGCTGCGTTTATAGGTAGGTCAGGCTATGAACCCCAGCAACTCTCTTTTTTCCGTTCCTGGGGTGTTGATATTTCTTTTCTTGCTGCCCCATCGTCAGGTATTTCATGGCTTCTGGATAATCTGCATTGGTCCGTGTTTCGCACCGAGGGGCAGTATTATGGAGATAGTTCCGTATGGCGAACGACATTTTTATTGCCCATGTTGATCTTATCTCTTTGCCATTTCTCTAAGTCAAAAATTAGAAATAATAAAAGTATTGTAATTTTATTCTTATCTGTCTTTATATTTTCATTGTATTTCTCGTTGGGACCTTCCTTCAAGTTTATGCTATTGAAACCTACAGGCCAGCCTGATCTCTCACCCATAATACCTGATAATTATCCTTTATTACCCACTGGCACCGGTTGGATTTCAGAACACATACCCGGTTTTGACGTTATGAGAGCATCGTATCGTTGGATAGCATTATCCTTTTTCGCTATATGGTGCTTAGTTGTTCTGCTGTTATCGTCCCGTAAAAATAATTTTTTCTCAGCGCTTTTAGTGAGCTTTGCTATTTTATTTTATATTCCGCCTCTTGAGAATCATTTATCAGCAGGCAGGTATTATAATGAAGCATTTGAACGTGTTGATAATGAAGTGGTGAGAAATCTTAAGCCGTTAATCAATTCTGGTGATTTGGTTGCTTATGTCCCTTGGGGTAATGATTTTTTGGCTAATTACCTGTCTTCCGCCCTGAATGTTAAGAGCTTCAACTTAGGTGGGGATAAAAATGTCCAGCAATCTATGGTGTATTGGCCTCAGGATTTCCTTAAGCTGCGGGGTGAGTTAACAGGCTCCAGCCTGAAATATATTATAAGGCTGTTAAGCTTCGAAAATGTAAATGCAGTTATTATACCTAACTTTGACATGCTCTGGTCAGCCCATGTCTGGCCTTGTAAGATGCCAGACACACCAGTTGAAGCGCAAATGATTTATCCTGACTTTACCTGTCCTGACGCCAAAAGGATGCAATTTTTGCCGCTAGTGAACGTATTAAAGCAAGAGGGATATTTAGATGTTATTCAAAATGAATTATTCACAGTCATCCGTTTGAAGAAAAATGCTATTAATTATCCACTGTTATTCTCTGCTGATTCATTAGCTAAATATAGAGTGCTCGGTAAGGGATGGTATGATCCAGAAGAAAACGGTATATGGTCATCGGCTCGTGCAGATCTTTTTTTGCCGTCTGTAAAAGGAAAAGTTAAGAGTGCGACTTTAAGATTGAATTTTAATGTCTTTGATGCTTCGGAATCTCACCCCAGGAAAGTTATTTTCAGAGTGAAGTTATCTAATAAATCTTATGAGAAAAGCATTGTTTCGGTGGGTGGAAACGATCATGTTGATTTAACTGTCGATAATATAGAAGATGCATTTGTTACATTAGAAGTTATTGATGCTGTTTCGCCATCTATTTTTGGCAGTCGTGATGAACGGGTTCTCGGGCTATTTTTAACCAGCATTAATAATTTATCTTAATAGTACCTGCATTTTTCCTATTTTATACAGTGCATTGTATAAAAATTGAGTCATCGCTTAATAAAAAAGGCTGCCAGCTCACTTAGCTGGCAGCCTTTTTTTATCCCACCAGCAAATCCCCGCTCCGAATCTCACTCTCGCCCGCCAGCCGCACGACCAGCATACCCGCCGTTGCAAACCGTACCCAGTGTCTCGCATAGAGAATACCGCCGTGTTCAGCCATTAATGGCGTGATCTGATCGGTGACCGGATCAACAATCTCCGCTACCACTTCGCCAGCACGAATCCTGGCACCCAGTGGTTTGCGATGCAGAATCAGACCGGAGACCGGAGAGTGAATATATTCGCAGGCGGCCAATGGCGTCGGTGGATGCTTCAGGGCAGGGGAGGTCGCGGCAGAACCTTCGCTGTAGCGCTCTTTAATCATACTCTGTTCATCCGCCGCTTCGACCACGTCGGGCGCGCTCAGTCCGGTACCGCTTTCGCCAATCGCCACCACGTCTTCGCCTCCGGTGGTCACCGACACCAGCTCATCGCCACCAATCACCGGTGCCGCCACTTCAACCGAAACCGCCGGCTCGCTGTAACCGATGTAGCCGCTTTCCTGTAACGCGGAAATAATCGCATCCGCATCCTTTTCAGCCTGCTCAGGAGAGACGTCGCGTACGCCACGCAGTTCAAGGGTAACCGGCAGCAAGCCGCGCGGCATCGGGAAGTCTTTGCCAAAACGTTCTGCCAGCGTCAGCCAGGGTTCACAGCAGGCTTCATCAAACGGTTCGCCGCCTGAAATCTGCGCCAGCAGCTGTACCTCACTGCCTAACCAGCGCGCCAGCGGCTCGATATCCGGCCAGGCGTGCGGCGTAGTATAGAGATGCGGCACGGCTTCCCAGTCACAATGCAGATCAATCATCAGATCGGCCTGACTGGCCATGCGCATCAGGGTATAACGCTGCGCATCCAGTTCGGTTCTGGGCACCGTATCGCGGTAGTGACGATCGATCGCCTCACGGATCAGGGTTTTATTCTGCGCTTCGCTCTGGGTAAGACTGTCAGCCAGTCCGGCTGCCAGCGTCTCGCCCAGCGAGGGGAAGCGGCGATTAAAATCCTGTCCCGATAAGGTATGAAAACGACCCAGATGCGTTCCGTGCCAGTGCTGGCCCAGCGCCAGCGGATTGGCGACCGGCACCAGGGTGAAAGCGGCTCTTAACTGGCCAGCTGACTCCAGCGTCTGTAGCCGTTGCTTTAAAAACCATGCCACCGCCATGCCCGGCAACTCGTCGCCATGTAGCGCAGCCTGGATATAAACCTGACGCGAGTGGTTTTCAGCAAAATGGAAACTGATAATTTCACGTTGGGTGCCTAAAGAGGCGCTTAACAGAGGATGATGTTGTTGATGCATACCGTGTTAATGTCCTGTGGTCGGCGAAGGACGGCAGCGCGCCGTCCTGAAAAGGTTAGAGTATAGTGCCGGATCGCATTAAATGACGGAAAAGCCTGCCTGCGATGCTACTGCTGAACAGAGATATCGGTGGCGAAATAACGCTTCTGAATCTGATCAAAGGTGCCATTCTTTTTGATCTCAGCAAAGGCATTATCCAGTGCCGTCTTCAGTTCCGTGTCACCTTTACGCAGGCCGATGGCGGTGCCAGGACCGATAATCGGGTCCTGAACGATCGGGCCTGCCAGCTCAAAATCTTTTCCCTGCGGCTGCTTCAGGAAGCCAATCGCCGCCTGTGCGGCATCGGTGAACACCACATCGAGACGACCGGCAACTAAATCACTTTCGACCTGCGCCTGGTCACTATACGGCACCACGTTCACGCCATGCGGTTGCCATTTTGCCAGTGCATAACGCTCCTGAACCGTGCCCTGCTGAACGCCTACCGTTTTGCCTTTCAGTGATTCCGCGGTCGGCAGCACGCCAGCGCCTTTGCGGGCAATCAGCTGGGTGTGAGTGTCGTAGAGCGGCACGGTGAAATCGATCTGCTTCAGCCGCTCTTCCGTAATGCCCATATCAGAGAGGATGGCATCGAACTTGCGTGCTTTCAGTGCCGGGATCATGCCGTCAAACTGGCTTTCAACCCAGACGCATTTCGCCTGCATCTGGGTACACAGCGCATTGCCCAGATCGATATCGAAACCAACCAGTTTGCCCTGCGGCGTTTTCGATTCAAACGGTGGGTAGGTGGGATCAACAGCGAAGCGGACCTGGTCGATTTTTGCCTGCGCACCAAAGGCACTGCCGGCGACGACAGCCATGATCAACGTCTGACGCAGACGGGTAGTAAAGCGGTTCATTGCCATGTAATGGTCTTCTTTAGTCGTGATGAGGGTTCACGCAGAGTAACGTTGACCGCTAGTGATGGCAATTACTGGATGATATTCACCACGTTAGCCCGGCACAGCGCCCGATAATCTTCCGTGTTGAGGATAACTGAGCGATCCAGCAGACCGGCGTTAAAAGCGATCTCCGGGTAGCGGTCAAACAACAGCGGATCAACAACCAGGCTTAAATCGGGATGAAAGCTAAATGGTGGAATCGCACCAAACACGCAACCGGTCAGGGCGTCGGTTTCTGCCGGACTGGCGAGTGAGGCACGGCGTCCGCCGACTGCGGCGGCCACTTTGCTCAGGTCAGCCTGCTGATCGGCGGGCAACACCGCCAGTACATGCTGCTTAATGCCATTCCCTTTAACATGGCAGACCAGCGCTTTGGCGCCCTGACCGACGGCAGTGCCGCGGATCGCCGCCACCGCTTCGCACTTACCGGTCGCCTGATGTTCCATCAGTCGATAGCGTGCCTGGTGCTGGTCGAGCAGGGCGATCAATTTTTCATGGGTGGTCATGGTTCTCTCCAGACGCAGTGAGTTGCTGGATCAGGGTTTGCAGCATAAGCGGCTGACGCGGTAATAGACCTGCCCTGAGACCGAACGGTTTAAAGGCACGATTCAGCGTAGTTAAGGTGGTGTGGTCTCAATGTCTGGACTGCTGGATTTTGATTAAAGCAGCATCCCGCCGGACACCGTTAATACACCACTGGAGAGTTAACATCATCGTGCCTGTTGAGCAATATTTTGCTCAAAAATAGCGCTAAGGGTTATTTTTGAGAAGGACACTGCTCAAAATCATCGCCTCAGCCTGATTTTGAGCAGCTTATTGCACATTTTACTTATGGCGGGCGCGCAGGTTGTTGATCACCGCGCTGAAGTCGAGATCCTGATCCTGTAACAGCACCATCAGGTGATAGACCAGATCTGACGCTTCATTAGTCAGTTCATCCCGATCGTTGACCGTAGCGGCCAGCGCAGTTTCAACGCCTTCTTCACCCACTTTCTGCGCGATGCGCTTGGTGCCGCTGGCGTAGAGTCGTGCGGTGTAAGAGCTTTCAGGGTCGGCTGTTTTGCGGGACGCCAGCAGCTCTTCCAACTGATAGAGGAAGGTCCACTCTGGCACGGCCGGCGAGAAGCAGCTGGTGGTGCCCAGATGGCAGGTCGGACCGATCGGGTTCGCCAGTATCAGCAGCGTATCGTTATCGCAGTCTGGCGTGATGCTCACCACCTGCAGAAAGTGGCCGGAGGTCTCGCCTTTGGTCCACAACCGGTTTTTGGTGCGGGAGAAAAAGGTCACGTTGCCTTCGGCCAGGGTTTTTTCCAGCGCCGGCTGAGTCATGTAACCGTGCATCAGCACTTCGCCAGAGACGTTATGCTGCACGATCACCGGCATCATGCCCTGGGTTTTGTCCCAGTCAAGCTGGGTCAGTTGTTGTTCGGTTAACACGCGCGAATCTCCACTCCGTTGTCGATCAGGAAGCTTTTCAGCTCGCCAATATTGATAATCTGCTTATGGAACACCGAGGCGGCTAACGCACCATCGACGTTGGCCTCGGTAAAGGCGTCGAGGAAGTGCTGCATAGTGCCTGCGCCGCCAGAAGCGATCAGGGGCACTTTGCAGACTTCACGCACTTTCTTCAGCTGCACCAGGTCATAACCGTTACGCACGCCATCCTGATTCATCATGTTCAGCACGATTTCGCCAGCGCCCAGTTTCTGGACCTCCTGCACCCACTCCAGCGTTTCCCACTGCGTCACCCGGGTCCGCGCTTCGTCGCCAGTGTACTGATTGACCTGATACTTACCGCTGGCTTCATCGAACCAGGTATCAATGCCGACCACAATGCACTGTACGCCAAAGCGGTCCGCGAGGCGGGTAATCAGCGTGGGGTCGGCCAGCGCAGGAGAGTTAATCGAAATCTTGTCCGCACCAAATTCCAGAATGCGCGCCGCGTCTTCCGGCGTTTTGATCCCGCCTGCCACACAGAACGGGATATCGATTACTTCCGCGACCCGCGAAACCCAGCTCTTATCGACGACCCGGCCATCAGATGACGCGGTGATGTCATAAAACACCAGCTCATCAGCGCCTTCAGCCGCATAGCGCTGCGCCAGCGGGACGATATCGCCAATGATCTCGTGATTACGGAACTGCACGCCTTTCACCACCTGGCCATCACGTACATCAAGACAGGGAATTATCCGTTTTGCCAGCATGAGATAGCCTCCGAAACTGTGAATTTATCTTCCAGCAGCGCACGTCCGACAATCACGCCCTGAACGCCGCTGCCGCGCAGGGCGGCGATATCATTAAGTTCACCAATGCCACCCGAAGACTGGAAGGCGATGTCCGGGAAGCGAGCGGTCACTTCCTGGTAAAGCGCGACGTTGGAGCCGCTCAGGGTGCCGTCGCGTGAAATATCGGTGCAGAGTACATGCTTCAGGCCAGCCGGCTGGAAATCGGCAATCACCTGTTCCAGCGTAACGCCCGCCGCTTCCTGCCAGCCGCTGATCGCCACTTCTTTGCGGTTATCAGCATCAATGCGCACATCCAGCGCCAGCACAATCGCCTCTGCGCCAAACTCGGCAAACCAGCGTTTTACCTCGTCAGGCTGCTTCACCGCGGTTGAACCCACCACCACGCGGCTGGCACCGGCGTCCAGCAGTGCTTTCACATCGTCACGATGACGAATGCCGCCACCGACCTGCACAATCACGTCGACGCCGTCGAGCAGGGTTTTCAGCAGCGTAATCTGCCGCTTTGCCGGATCTTTCGCGCCGGTCAGGTCCACCAGATGCAGCACCGTGGCGCCTTCCTGCGCATACTGCTGCAGACGAGGCAGCGGATCGCTGCCGTAGTCGCGCTGCTGGCCATAATCGCCCTGATGCAGACGGACGACTTTGCCGTCGATTAAATCTAACGCGGGGATAATCATCACATCTCCAGGAAGTTTTTCAGCAACTGCGCGCCCGCTTTGCCCGAGCGTTCCGGATGGAACTGGACGCCGAAGAAGTTATCTTTCTGCACCGCCGCGGTGAAGGCTTCACCGTAGTGACACTGGGCGATAGTGCTGGCATTCACCGGCATGGCGTAGCTGTGAACAAAGTAGAAGTAGCAGCCTTCCTCAATGCCACGGAACAGGTGGTTGCCCGCCTGGGCGGTAATCTGGTTCCAGCCCATGTGCGGCAACGGCAGACCGTGGGTGTCCATCAGCGAGACCGGCTGGTCGATAATCCCCAGCGTCGGCACGCCGCCGTTTTCATCACTGCCGCGTCCCAGCAGCTGCATCCCGAGACAGATGCCCAGCACCGGCTGGGTACAGGCTTTGACCAGATCGATCAGGTCACGCTCTTCCAGCTGATTCATCGCCGCTTGCGCGGTGCCCACGCCCGGCAGAAACAGTTTGTCGGCGCGCAGCACCACATCGGGATCGCGGCTGACTTCCGGGGTGTAACCCAGACGTTCAATCGCCCATTTCACCGACGAGAGGTTGGCGCAGCCGGTATCCATGATTACCACGTTCATCACAGCACTCCTTTCGAGCTCGGCAGCGTATTACCTTCAACGCGGATCGCCTGGCGCAAGGTACGGCCAAAGGCTTTAAACAGGCTTTCGACGCGATGATGATCGTTCTTACCTTTGGTTTTCAGATGCAGGGTGCTCATCATGGCGTAGGAGAGCGAACTGAAGAAGTGCTCAACCATCTCGGTGCTCAGGTCACCGACGCGCTGATAGTTAAATTCCGCTTTAAATTCGATGTGCGGACGGCCGGAGATATCCAGCGCACAGCGTGCCAGACACTCATCCATCGGCAGCACAAAGCCAAAACGGCCAATGCCACGCTTATCACCCAGCGCTTTAAGTAACGCTTCACCCAGCGCCAGGCCGGTATCTTCCACCGTGTGGTGATCGTCGATGTAGAGATCGCCTTTCACTTCGATGTTCATGCGGAAACCGCCGTGCACCGCAATCTGGTCCAGCATGTGGTCAAAAAAACCGACGCCGGTGTTAATTTTGCTGCCGCCTTCGCGATCCAGCCACAGCTCGACCCGCACCTGAGTCTCTTTGGTATTACGCTGCACCAGCGCATAGCGGTCGCGCTGGGTCAGACGCTGCTGAATGGTCTGCCAGTTCTCGCCGTCCGCGCCATAACGGATTGGCTGAATGCCCATGTTCTCCGCCAGCTGCACGTCAGTCAGGCGATCGCCAATCACATAGCTGTTAGCGGTATCCAGCGCGCCTTCAGCCAGCCAGGCTTCCACCATTTTGGTTTTTGGCTTACGGCAGTCACAGTGATCTTCGGGCAGGTGCGGGCAAATCAGCACGTCGTCAAAGGTGATGCCCTGTGAGTTCAGCACCTGCATCATCAGATTATGCGGGCCATCAAAGTCCGCCTGCGGGAAGCTCTGGGTGCCGAGTCCATCCTGATTGGTGATCATCACCAGACGGTAACCGGCGGCCTGCAGCGCCAGCAGTGCCGGGATGACGTCAGGCTCAAACGCCAGTTTGTCCATACGATCCACCTGAAAATCTTCAGGCGGCTCAGAGATAAGGGTACCGTCGCGGTCAATAAAAAGGGTCTTCTGGCTCATGCTTGCTCCACAGAGAGGGCTTGCAGCGCGGCGATCACACGTCCGCACTCTTCACGCGTGCCGATGGAGATGCGCAGACATCCCGACAGGCCCGGATTTTTGTTCTGGTCACGCAGGATAATGCCCTGATCCCACAAGGTTTTGAAGACTTTTGGTGAGTCGGTAAACCGCGCCAGCACATAGTTGGTTTCACTGGCGAAAACCTGTTCTACGCAGCCCAGCTTTGCCAGCTCCGCCAGTAACCAGCTGCGGTTGTCGTTGAGCTGCGCCACATGCTCACGCATCAGCGAGATGCCTTGCTCGCTCAACGCCTGACCGGCGACATCCGCCACCGGTGTCGCCAGCGGATAGGGCGCAATTACCTTCATCAGCAGGTCGATGACCGGCTGATTCGCCAGCGCGAAACCACAGCGCAGGCCAGCCAGCGCAAAGGCTTTCGACAGGGTGCGCAGGATCACCAGGTTGGGATAATCTTTCAGCCAGCCGGTCAGCGTCGCCTGCGGACAGAATTCAATATAGGCTTCATCCGCCACCACCAGCGCTTTGCCGGCGGTCATCGCCAGCAGCTGACGGATATCATCCTGATTGATCAGGTTACCGGTGGGATTGTTCGGGCTGCAAAGGTACACCACCTTGACGCCTTCCAGCTGCTCAGCAATGGCGGGCAGATTAAGCTGCCAGTCGGTCAGCGCCGGGACGGTGCGGTATTCAATGCCGATGGTTTCGGCGCTGACGCTGTACATGCCATAGGTCGGCGGGCAGAACAGAATCGCATCCTGACCCGGCTCACAGAAGGCGCGCATGATCAGTTCGATGGCTTCATCTGCGCCACGGCTCACCAGCACCTGCTCCGGCGTTAAGCCCGCGTAAGCAGCGTAGCGCTCAATCACCAGTTTAGGCTGACACTCCGGATAACGGTTCAGCGTCTGCTGTGACAGCTCAAACGACACCGGCAGCGGGAACTCGTTGGCATTGAGCCAGACATCACCGTTGCCACCCAGCCGGCGCGCCGACTGGTAAGGCGTCAGGGCGCGAACGTTGGCGCGCGCCAGTTGTTCAATATTCTGGCTCATGCTTGCTCCTTCAGTGCGGCAACGCGCAGGGTGACGGCATTTTTGTGGGCATCCAGCTGCTCGGCGGCTGCCAGCGTTTCAATCGTCGCGGCCAGGTTGAGGAAGCCCTGCGGCGTCAGCTCCTGTACCGTCATACGCTTCTGGAAATCCGCCAGGCCGAGGCTGGAGCAGGTCGAGGTATAACCGTAGGTCGGCAATACGTGATTGGTGCCAGACGCATAGTCGCCCGCGGACTCCGGTGACCAGTCACCGAGGAATACTGAACCGGCGCTGGTGATCGACTCCACCAGTTCGCGCGGCTGACGGGTCTGCAGGATCAGGTGCTCCGGACCGTACAGATTCGAAATTTCCACACACTGTTGCTGATCGCGCGCCACAATCAGACGGCTGCTCTCCAGCGCCTGACGGGCCGTGGCGGCTCGCGGCAACTGCGCCAGCTGCTGCTCAACCGCCTCAGCCACCGCGTCGGCCAGCGTGCGTGATGGCGTCAGCAGAATCACCTGGGAATCGGGACCGTGCTCGGCCTGCGACAAAAGATCCGACGCCACGAAAGCGGGCGTCGCGCCCTCATCGGCAATCACCAGCACTTCTGACGGACCAGCAGGCATATCAATCGCCGCCCCATCCAGGCGCTGACTGACCTGACGTTTCGCTTCGGTCACCCAGGCGTTGCCCGGACCAAAAATTTTATCGACGCGCGGCACGGTTTCGGTGCCGAAGGCGAGGGCGGCAATCGCCTGCGCACCGCCAACCTGAAACACCTCTTCGACGCCACACAGTTGAGCGGCATAAAGAATCTCATCAGCAATCGGCGGCGGTGAGCAGAGCACCACGCGACCACAACCGGCGATGCGCGCCGGGGTTGCCAGCATCAGCACGGTAGAGAACAGCGGCGCAGAACCGCCAGGAATATAGAGTCCGACCGATTTCACCGGGCGGGTGATCTGCTGGCAGCGTACGCCGGGCTGGGTTTCAACATCCACCGGCGGCAGGATCTGCGCATTGTGGAAGGTTTCGATATTGGCCACCGCTACCGCCATCGCCTGTTTCAGCGTATCGCTGAGCCGGTCACTGGCGTCGCTGATCTGCTGCGGCGTCACGCGCAGATTCTCAACCTGCGCCTTATCGAAGCGGGCGCTAAAGTCGCGTAGCGCCGCGTCACCACGGGCCTTCACCTGCTCCAGCACTTCACGTACCGTCTGGGTCACATTCTCTGAGGCGGCAATAGCCGGACGTAACAACAGCGCCTGCTGCTGTTCTGCGCTGCATTGCTGCCAGTCAATCGGGGTAGAAAAGGCCATGGCTTACTCCATCATCTTCTCAATCGGCAGCACCAGAATCGAACTGGCACCCAGCGCTTTCAGTTTTTCCATCGTTTCCCAGAACAGGGTTTCACTGCTCACCATGTGCATCGCCACGCGGCTGACATCACCGGCCAGCGGCAGCACCGTCGGGCGCTCTGCGCCAGGAAGCAGGCTGATCACTTCTTCCAGGCGTTCACTCGGTGCGTGCAGCATGATGTACTTCGATTCACGCGCTTTAATCACGCCCTGAATACGGGTCATCATCTTGTCGATCAGCTCCTGCTTCGCGGCAGGCATCTCGCCGTCACGCTGGATCAGCACCGCTTTTGAACGATAAATCACTTCAACTTCGCGCAGGCCATTGGCTTCCAGCGTGGCACCGGTCGACACCAGATCGCAGATGGCATCTGCCAGGCCGGCACGGGTGGCGACTTCAACGGACCCGTTCAGTAAACAGGTTTTGAAGCTGACGCCTTTTTTGTCGAGGTATTGTTTGAGCAGGTGCGGATAGGAGGTGGCAATACGGGATTTATCGAGGCATTCCGGGCCGGTGTACTCGGCATCTGTCGCCATCGCCAGCGACAGGCGGCAACCGCCGAAATCCAGGCGGCGCAGCGTGAAATAACGCGGGTCTTCACCCTGGGCACGGCGTGAGAGCAGCTCTTCTTCCAGAACGTTCTCACCGATGATGCCTAAATCGACCACACCATCCATTACCAGGCCAGGAATATCGTCATCACGCACCCGCAGGATGTCGATCGGCATGTTCTCCGCAAACGCAATCAGGCGCTGTTGCTGAAGATTGATTTTAACGCCACAGCGCGCCAGCAGTTCGCGTGAATCATCGCTTAAACGGCCGGATTTCTGCATAGCTATGCGTAAACGGGTGTTATCTAACATGGTTCCTGTCCTCTTTAAGCCTATTCCAGTAGGCGTATATTGTTGCAGTCAGTCTGGTCACGGACAGCGCGCAACAACCGGAACGTACCCGCAGTACGTAAGGATTGTGAGCACTGCCCAGGGCCAGAGTGGCAAATAAAATAGCCTGATGGGATAGGCTACTGTTCCTGTCCTGATTGCTGGGTTTGCGTCAGCCCATAAAAAAACCCCCGGAAGACGATCTTCCGGGGGTTCTCTTGCGTTCGCACCACTGGAAGATCTTGAAAGTCTTCCAGCACACATCGCCTGAAAGACTAGTCAGGATGATGGTGGTGGTGATGGTTGAACTGAACGCGTGTCATAATAATCTCGTCGATGAATGAGTATTCATTTGTGAGGTTTAACCTAGCGAAGATGGCTGCGATTGGCAACCCTTTTTTAACCAGTCGGTTCGGAAAGCGCTGAAACCGGTTGTTCTGGTTTGCATTCCGGGAGCAAACTAGGTTGAAGTCAGGGTTGATGTTTCACGCCAGGAGTCAAAATGAAGAAGGTCGCAATTGTGGGACTGGGTTGGTTAGGTATGCCGCTGGCTACAGCGTTAACCGCACGAGGCTGGCAGGTCACCGGCAGCAAAACCACACCGGATGGGGTGGATGCGGCGCGCCGCTGCGGCATCGAAGCCTTTCAACTGGCGCTGACGCCGGATCTGGTGTGTGATGCCGCCGACGTCGAGCCGCTGTTCAACGTCGATGCGCTGGTGGTCACCTTACCCGCCAGCCGTACCGCAGAAGGGGGCGAAGCCTATCTGCAGGCGGTGCAGAACGTGGTGGATAGCGCGCTGGTCTATAACGTGCCGCGCATCATCTTTACCAGCTCGACTTCGGTCTATGGCAGCGACTCCGGCATCAAACGCGAAACCAGCCCGCTGATACCCGAAACCGTCGCCGGCAAAACGCTGGTAAAACTGGAAAACTGGCTGCACGATCTGCCGGGCACCAGCGTCGACATTGTTCGTCTCGCCGGGCTGGTGGGGCCGAAGCGCCATCCGGGTCGGTTTCTGGCCGGTAAGCAGGATGTAGCGAACGGCTCGCAGGGTGTTAACCTGGTACACCTGGATGATGTAGTAGAAGCGATAACGCTGCTGCTGCAGACGCCAAAAGGAGGACGGGTCTATAACCTGTGCGCCGCAAAACATCCGTCGCGCGACACCTTTTATCCGGCGGTCTCGCGACAGCTGGGTCTGCAGCCGCCACACTTCGCGCCGGATACCGGCAACGAAAGTGGCAAGCTGATTGACGGCTCACGCATCTGCACCGAGCTGGGCTTTGAGTATCGCTACGACGATCCGGTGAAGATGCCGCTGGAGTAAAGCGGGTGCTGCTGTTCCGGTGGCGCGCCACCGGAACAGGAATCAAAGCAGACAGAAATCGGGCGCACATAGTTACAACATACTAAGAGCTTGAAGAAACGGCCAGAGCCTGTCCCGGCAACACGTTTCAGCGAAGTACGACAGGCAGGGGATGCTGCTACCTCATCACACCCCTAACCGATCGCGAATCGCGTACCACACCGCGCCCATCGCCGTCAGCGGCACCTTAAAGCGACGTCCGCCTGGGAACGGCAGGTGAGGCAGCCGGGCGAAGGCGTCAAAACGCTCAGCATCGCCGCGCAACACTTCGCTGATCAGCTTGCCGGACAGATGAGTGCTGGTCACGCCGTGGCCGCTGTCGCCCTGCATGAAATAGACATTGTTCTCCAGCCGGCCAAACTGTGGCATACGCGACAGGGTCAGCAGAAAATTACCGCTCCAGCTGAAATCCAGCTTCACATTCTGCAACTGAGGAAAGGTGCGGCGCAGTTTTGGCCGAATCAGCGCCTCGATATCGGCAGGCTCGCGCGCGCCATAGACCACGCCGCCGCCATAAAGCAGCCGGTTATCGGCGGTCAGACGGAAATAGTCGAGCAGATAATTACAATCTTCCACGCAATAATTATTCGGCAACAGCGACAGCGCCTGATCGGGGGACAGCGGTTCGGTGGCCACAATCTGCGAGCCGCACGGCATACTTTTACCGCTCAGACGGGGTTCAACCTCACTGGCCAGATAGGCGTTACCGGCGAAAATCACAAATTTTGCGCTCACCTCGCCGTGCGCGGTTTTTACCCGATTCGGTGAACCATAGGCCACCTTCAGCGCAGCAGACTGTTCATAGATGCGCCCGCCGTGTCGCCGGATCGCTTCCGCTTCACCCAGCGCCAGATTGAGCGGATGCAGATGACCGCCACGGCGATCCAGCAGCCCACCGACGTAGCGTTCGGTCGCCACCTCACGGCGAATGCCGCGCTCATCCAGCAACTCCAGATCATGATTGCCATACTGTTGCCATAACGCTTTCTGTTTACGCAGGTGCGCCATCTGGCGGGCATTCAGTGCCGCAAAGATACCGCCAGGCCGGTAGTCGCAGGCAATAGCGTAACGATCTATACGATCGCGGATGATCGCTGCGCCCTCGAACATCATGCTGCCCAGCATACGAGCGCTCTCTTTACCGTAACGCTGTTCAATAACGTCGACATCGCGGCTGTAGGAGTTGACCACCTGGCCGCCGTTGCGTCCGCTGGCACCAAAGCCGATACGCGCCGCTTCCAGTACTACCACCTCGTAACCCGCTTCAGTCAGATGCAGCGCCGCTGACAGGCCGGTAAAACCGCCGCCAATGATACAGACGTCACACTGAATGCTCTCCTGCAGCATCGGCCAGGGTTCATGCGGATTGGCGGTCGCTGCGTAATAACTCTCCACGTAATTCATCACTACCTCCTTGAAGCGCTCAGAAATTGGCAGGCGTATGGGCACTGACAATGCGGCAGGGTACGTCAGACGTATTGGTAAAACTGTGCGGCAGACCGGTATCAATCACGTAACTTTCACCGGCGTACAGATGAAAACTCTGACCATTAATCACCAGGGTAATCTCACCCTCCAGCAGCGTGCCGGTCTCTTCACCGGGATGTCGCAGTTTTTCGCCAGTGCTGGCTCCGGGTTGATAGGTCTCCAGCAGCATCCCCAGCGAGCGCTGCGGATTGCCGTTTTCAACCAGCTTCAGCGAGACGCCCTGGCTGCCCATCTCCAGCAAATCCTCGGGACGGACAATGGTTTTAGGCGTGGCGTCGGCTTTCGGTTCCGAAAAAAACTCCGACAGAGAGAGCCCGTACACTTTTAATAGCTTCTGCAGGGTACTGACCGCCGGGCTGACCTTATCCTGCTCAATAGTGCTGATAGCGCTGTGAGTCAGGCCCGCCAGCTCGGCGACGCGGCGCTGTGACAAACCCAGCGCCTGACGGATCTCAGACAGCCGGCGTCCGGGTGCCAGCGTGACGTCATTCATGGTCTTTTTCCTTGTGAAAACGCAGCGCAGCCTGAATAAAACCCTCAAACAGCTGGCGCGATCCGCTAGCGCGATCCGCCTGCCATTCCGGGTGCCACTGTACCGCCAGCGCGAAAGGATGGTGGCGCAGGCTGACCGCTTCAATCAGTCCATCCGGCGCGCGGGCCTCTACGCGTAACTGCGGGCCGGGTTCACGGATGCCCTGATGATGCAGAGAGTTAACCTGCAGCGGCTGGGTGCTGTCGAGCAGCGTCGCGAGCAGCCCATCCGCTTCAATCGTCACCGGATGCGCCGGGGCATACTGTTGATCCAGCGGCTGGGTCTCATCTTCATGATGACGCTGAAACGGCGACAGCTGACTGAGGTCGCGCCACAGCGCGCCGCCATTTGCCACCACCAGTTCCTGCATCCCGCGGCAGATACCGAACATCGGCATTTTTCGGCTGGTGGCGTACGTAATCAACTGAAAGGCAAGACGATCGCGGCCCGGATCGGCGTGCGGTTCGTCACCGGCTTCACCATAATGCCAGGGTTCGATATTGCTCGGGCTGCCGGTCAGCAGCAGGCCATCCAGCACCGTCATAGCGTTTTCTGATAGATGAGGTGCATTGAGCAGGCTGTGGGGCAGGGCAAGCGGCACTCCGCCCGCGAGGATCACCGCATCAAGGTATTTGTTGTGCACGGTCTGCGTCGGATGACCACCGATATGGCTTTGACACATCACTACGCCAATCAAAGGTTTGTCAAAAATAATGCCCATCTCACATCCTCGCATCGCTGTTCGAAATATCTACCGAAAGGGCACGTCTGGCGGTTAAGTGTGCAATATTTTGTCAATCTAGCAATCTGCTGTTTGTTCTTCAAACAGATTTGTTACATTTGCACACTTTTTATGTTGGCGCTATGTTAGAGGAGTGGCTGTTATTTTGAGCATTGCGCAAACCGAATAGGGGCGGGTGAGATCATGACTAACCTGGTAGAAGTGGAAGACTTCACGCTTCACAGTGAAGAGAAACGAACCAGCGCGTTCCAGCTTGAGGTGAAAGCCTGGCTGGAGCGCCATCCTGAAACGCAGTATGTCGACATCCTGTTAAATGATTTAAACGGTGTTTTTCGCGGTAAGCGTATTCCCATCTCGGCGCTGCCAAAGCTGGAAAAGGGCTGTTATTTCCCCGCCTCGGTATTTGCCATGGATATCCTCGGCAACACGGTGGAAGAAGCCGGGCTCGGACAGTCCCTCGGCGAACCTGACAACCTCTGTCTGCCCGTGTTGGGCACCTTAGTTCCCTCCGCTTCCGATCCTCAGCACATTGCGCAACTGCTGCTCACCATGTGCAACCAAGATGGCACTCCCTTTGACGTTGAACCCCGAAATGTCCTTAACCGGCTATGGCAACAGCTGCGTAACCGAGGTCTGTTTCCGGTGGTAGCGGTAGAGCTGGAGTTCTATCTGGTCGACAAGAAGCGCGATGCCGAAGGCTTCATCCAGCCGCCGTGCGCGCCGGGCAGTGATGAACGCAATATGCAGAGCCAGGTCTATTCGGTCGATAATCTCGATCACTTCGCCGATGTCTTGCGCGACATTGACGATCTGGCGCGTCAGCAGGGCATTCCGGCCGATGGCGCGCTGGCCGAGGCGTCGCCTGGCCAGTTTGAAATCAATCTGCATCACACCGGCGATGTGCTGCGCGCCTGCGATCATGCGGTGCAGCTGAAACGACTGATCCGTCAGGTCGCGGAAAATCACGGCATGACCGCTACTTTTATGGCGAAACCGTATGAAGAGTACGCGGGCAGCGGTATGCATGTGCATATCAGTATGCTGGATGCGGCCGATCACAACGCATTTGCCTGTGATGACGGCAGCGACTCGCCACTGATGAAACGGGCGCTGGCCGGCATGATCGATCTGATGCCCGCCTCAATGGCGCTGCTGGCCCCTAACGTTAACGCCTATCGCCGCTTTGTGCCGGAGGCTTACGTGCCGCTGCAGGCGTCGTGGGGCCATAACAATCGCACCGTAGCGCTGCGGGTGCCGTGCGGCGATATCGATAATCATCGCATTGAGTACCGGGTCGCGGGCGCGGATGCTAATCCTTATCTGGTGGTGTCGGCGATGCTGGCCGGGATGCTGCACGGGCTGGATACTCCGCTGCCGTTACCCCAACCGGTGACCGGCAACGGCCATCATGCTGAAGGACTGGCGCTGCCGATCCGGCAGAGCGACGCCCTGTATGAGTTCGACAACAGCTATCCGCTGCAAAAGTTGCTCGGCGAACGCTTTGCCCGGGTCTGGTATAGCTGCAAGAATTATGAACTGATGCAGTTTGAGCGGCTGATCACCGCCACGGAGATAGACTGGATGCTGAAGAACGCCTGATCATCTTTTTTTTTTGCATCCGGTGCCCCGGTGGCTTGTATTCCTGCCCTGCTATGGGGCAGAATACGCGGCCTGCAAAATCAGACCATAACCGACGCTCACCGCGCCGGTTATTTTTTTTGCATCCTGTTTTAACAAATAGTTTTTCGCTGACTTAACCGAGGCCGGGCACGCACCCGGATAGATAAACACTGAAAACACGCGTAAGCGTGAGATTGAGGATACAAAGATGGGGATGTTTTCCACACTGCCAGCTCAGGCTGGCGCGCGCTTTCGTGATGACTACGGCGCCGCGTTGATCACCAACCTTACTCCCTGTCGCTTAATGCGCAGTTGCCCTGTGACCCAACCCAGTCAGGTTGTTGCGCATGGGGGACTGAAGCATGTCGCTTAATACCTCCGCTGCACCACAGCGTACACAGCTGAAAAAAACGCTTACGTTACTTCCGGTCGTCATGATGGGCTTAGCCTACATGCAGCCTATGACCCTGTTCGATACCTTTGGCATCGTTTCCGGGCTGACCGACGGTCACGTCGCCACCGCTTACGCTTTCGCGCTGATTGCGATTCTGTTTACCGCCGTGAGTTACGGTAAGCTGGTACGCCGCTTCCCCTCTGCGGGCTCCGCTTATACCTACGCTCAGAAGGCGATCAGTCCGCACGTCGGCTTTATGGTCGGCTGGTCATCCCTGCTGGACTACCTGTTCATGCCGATGATCAACATCCTGCTGGCAAAAAACTATTTCGAATCGCTGGTGCCCGGTATCCCGTCGTGGATTTTCGTGGTGCTGCTGGTTGGTTTTATGACGCTCTCTAACCTCAAGGGCATCAAAACCGTCGCCAATTTTAACAGCGTGATTGTGGTGCTGCAGGTGATTGTCATGGTCGGCATTACGGCAATGGTGATCTACGGCGTGGCGAACGGCGTCGGTGCAGGTACGCTGGCGAGCAGCAAGCCGTTCTGGTCTGAGAATGCGCACGTCGTGCCGATGATCACCGGGGCGACGATACTCTGCTTCTCGTTCCTCGGCTTTGATGGCATCAGCTCACTGTCGGAAGAGACCAAAGATGCAGAACGTACCATTCCGCGTGCGATTTTCCTGACGGCGCTGATTGGCGGCGTGATCTTTATCATCGCCTCTTACTTCCTGCAGCTCTACTTCCCGGACATCACGCGCTTCCAGGACCCGGACTCCTCACAGCCTGAAATCATGCTGTTTGTTGCCGGTAAAGCGCTGCAGGTCGGCATCCTGATCTTCTCGGTGGTCACGGTGCTGGCATCCGGTATGGCGGCGCACGCTGGCGTATCGCGTCTGATGTATGTGATGGGCCGTGATGGCGTATTCCCGGAGCGTTTCTTCGGTTACGTCCATCCTAAGTGGCGGACCCCGTCGCTCAACGTGCTGCTGGTCGGTGCGATTGCGCTGATGGCGATTAACTTTGATCTGGTGACCGCGACGGCGCTGATCAACTTCGGTGCGCTGGTGGCCTTCACCTTCGTTAACCTGTCGGTGATTGCCCAGTTCTGGATCCGTGAGAAGCGTAACCGCACGCTGAAAGATCACGTCCAGTATCTGCTGCTGCCGCTGCTGGGTGCGCTGACGGTCGGTGCGCTGTGGGTGAACCTGGAAGAGAGTTCGATGGTGCTGGGCCTGATCTGGGCTGCCATCGGCATTATCTACCTGGCGTTCGTGACCCGCAGCTTCCGTAATCCGGTGCCGCAGTTCAGCGAAGAGGTTTAATCCCGCGACACTTCGCCGCCTTCCGCTGTTATTCGGGAAGGCGGCGAAAGCCTTAGTCAGCCAGCACCAGTTCGCAACTGCCCGCGCTTAACGCAACTCGTCCCGCCTCACTCAACTGACTGTCGGTCACCACCAGATCAAACTTCTCCAGCGGCAAGGCCAGAAAGGTCGCAATCTTGTTATATTTTGAGCTGTCGCTCACTAGCACCCGTTTACTGCTCACCTCGCTGACCGCCTGCTTTACCGTCACCTTGTCTTCATCCGGGGTAAATAAGCCGCGCGGCCCCCAGCAGGAGGCGGAAATAAAGGCGATATCGATCGCCAGATGACGCAGGCTGCGCGCCGCCGACTCGCCGACGCAGGAGCGGTTCTCACGGCATACCGTGCCGCCAGTGTGGATCACCCGACAGTGGCTGGCTTCCATCAGCAGATTTGCCACCATGAAATCGTTGGTCACCACCAGCAAATCATCCCGATCCACCACTTCCCGCGCCAGCGCCAGCGTGGTGGTACCGGCATCGAGATAGATGCAGCTATTGCGCGGAATGTGCTGAGCGGCATAGCGGCCAATGGCGCGCTTCTCATCGTTATACAGGCCACTTTTGGTCAGGTGTGACGGTTCCGCCGCCAGCCGATCCGCCGATCGCACGCCGCCCGATACCGACAGCACCGCACCTTGCTCCTCCAGCTTTTGCACATCACGACGGATAGTCATGTGTGATACGCCCAGCCGCTCGGTCAGTTCAGCAATGCTCACCACTCCCCGATCCGCGACCAGCGCCAGAATCTGTTGATGACGTTCAACCGGAATCATATTCCCTCCCTGAGATTTATCATTTTTTCACATTGTAAAGCATCCGCCTGTTAACCAGAACAGGAATTAACAGCCCATAAGGGTTCGCTCTGCCGTCATCATCGCCGTCAGGCCCGATGAGCCGGTGTCGGTGCGCAATGTTAATAATTGTTCCCGCTCACATCACAGATGTTTTTTTGTGAGACATGGCACATTTTTACCGGCTTAAAGCTGGCAGGATTAACAGTAACAAACAAATAATCACTTAATTTAACAGTGGAGGCCGACAGTGCCAGTCGAAAATATCTGTGTTATCGGGTTAGGTTCTATGGGTATGGGTGCCGCGCAATCCTGTATCCGCGCCGGTCTTAACACCTGGGGTGTCGATCTCAATCCCGCCGCGCTGGAGACCCTGCGCCAGGCGGGCGCGCGTGACGCGCAACCCTCCGCCGCCCACTTTGCTGACCAGCTCGACGCGGTGCTGCTGCTGGTGGTGAATGCGCAACAGGTCAACGCCATCCTGTTCGGGGATGACGGTCTGGCGGCGAAGCTGCGGCCCGGCACGGCGGTGATGGTTTCATCGACGCTCTCGGCGCAGGATGCGCAGCAAATTGAACAGCGGCTGGCGCAGCATCAGCTGCTGATGCTGGATGCGCCGGTCTCCGGTGGTGCCGCTAAAGCCGCCAGCGGTGAGATGACGGTGATGGCATCGGGCAGTGAAGCGGTTTTCACCCAGCTGCAACCGGTTCTGGATGCTGTCGCAGCGAAAGTCTATCGGGTGGGCAGTGAGATTGGCCTCGGCTCCACGGTCAAAATTATTCATCAGCTGCTGGCTGGCGTGCATATCGCCGTTGGTGCAGAAGCGATGGCGCTGGCCGCGCGCGCCGGTATCCCACTGGAAACCATGTATGAAGTTGTCACTAACGCCGCCGGTAACTCGTGGATGTTCGAAAACCGTATGCGCCACGTGGTCGACGGTGACTACAGCCCGAAATCGGCGGTCGATATCTTCGTCAAAGATCTCAATCTGGTGACGGATACCGCCAAATCGCTGCACTTCCCGCTGCCGCTGGCCTCGACCGCGCTCAATATGTTTACCGAAGCCAGCAATGCCGGTTATGGCCGGGAAGATGACAGCGCGGTGATTAAAATCTTCAGCGGCATTACCCTGCCACAGGGCAAGGAGAAGAGCTGATGCGTCTTGGAGTGATAGCCGACGATTTTACCGGCGCTACCGACATTGCCAGTTTTCTGACACAGAACGGCCTGAGCACGATTCAGTTCAACGGCATCCCCGATAGCGAGCAGGCCGCAGAGGCGCAGGCGATTGTGATTAGCCTGAAGAGCCGATCCTGTCCGGCCGATCAGGCGGTTGCACAGTCGCTGGCGGCGCTGGGGTGGTTACAGCAACAGGGCTGTGAGCGCTTCTACTTCAAATACTGCTCCACCTTCGACAGCACCGCGCAGGGCAATATCGGCCCGGTGACCGATGCGTTGCTGGCTGCGCTGGGTGAAACTCAGACGGTGATCTGTCCGGCGCTGCCGGTGAATGGCCGCACGGTCTATCAGGGCCATCTGTTTGTCGGCGATCAGCTGCTGTCGGACTCCGGTATGCGCCATCATCCGGTGACGCCGATGCGCGACAGCAACCTGCTGCGTCTGATGACGGCGCAGGCCACAGGCAAAGCCGGGCTGATTAGCGCCGCGCAGGTCGATCAGGGTGCGGAGTCCGTGCGTCAGGCGCTGGACCAGCTGGCGGAGCAGGGCGTGAACTATGTGGTCATCGATACCCTGAATGAACAACATCTGCTGACCCAGGGCGAGGCGCTGTGCGATCGGCGGCTGGTCACCGGCGGTTCCGGGCTGGCGATCGGGCTGGCGCGTCAGTGGGCAACGGCCGGGGCGGATGCGGCAGCGGCGGAGCAGGCGGGACGGCCGCAGGGCGATCGTGCGGTGGTGATCTCCGGCTCCTGCTCGCAGATGACCAACCTTCAGGTTGCCGCGTATCGCCAGCTGGCACCGGCACAGGAAGTGCAGATCGAACGCTGTCTGCAGGATGCAGACGGTTATGCCCAACAGCTGTGTGACTGGGTGGAAGCCAACAGCCATCAGGCGCTGGCACCGCTGCTGTTTGCCACCGCTGACGCGCAACAGCTGCAGGCGATTCAGCAGCAACACGGCGCCCGGCGCAGCAGCGAGGCGGTGGAGCAGCTGTTTGCCGCAGTGACCCGGGAGCTGAAGCGGCGCGGCTGGCAACGCTTTATCGTGGCGGGCGGCGAAACTTCCGGCGTGGTGGCCCAGAGCCTGGGCGTCACCGCGTTTCATATCGGCCCGACCATCTCGCCTGGCGTGCCGTGGGTGCGCGACATCCACCAGCCGCTGTCGCTGGCGCTGAAGTCCGGTAACTTTGGCGATGAACACTTTTTCCGCCGCGCGCAAACGGAGTTTTCCCATGTCTGAATCGTTCTCTTTAGCCGAGCAGCAGGCGCGTGACGAAATGGTCCGGCTCGGTGCCTCCTTTTTCCAGCGCGGCTACGCCACCGGCTCGGCCGGTAACCTCTCCGTACGGCTGGAAGATGGCAATCTGCTGGCGACGCCAACCGGTTCCTGCCTCGGTGAATTACAGGGTGATCGGCTGGCGAAAGTCACCCCTGATGGTGAGTGGCTCTCTGGCGATAAACCCTCCAAGGAGATCGCGTTTCACCGTGCGCTCTACCTGAACAATCCCGACTGCAAAGCGGTGGTACATCTGCACAGCCACTACCTGACGGCGCTCTCCTGTTTACAGGGACTGGACCCGGAAAACTGCATCCGCCCGTTTACGCCCTATGTGGTGATGCGGGTTGGCGATGTGCCGGTGGTGCCGTACTACAAGCCCGGCGATCAGCGGCTGGCGGAAGACCTGGCGCAGCTGGCACCGCGCTATCGCGCCTTTTTGCTGGCCAATCACGGGCCGGTGGTGGTGGGGAAATCATTACGTGAGGCGGCAGATAACACCGAGGAGCTGGAGGAGACGGCCCGGCTGATCTTCACTCTCGGCGACCGCGCCATCCGTTATCTCAACGATGCCGAAGTGGCCGAGTTAAGGAGCCGATAATGCCAAAGTTTGCTGCCAACCTGTCGACCCAGTTTACCGAACTGCCGTTTGCGGAACGCTTCGCCGCCGCCGCGGCCGCCGGTTTTGAGGCGGTGGAGTTTCTGTTTCCTTATGACTATCCGGCGGAACAGCTGAAGCAGTGGCTGGATGAGAATCAGCTGCAGCTGGTGCTGTTCAATACTGCGCCCGGCAACGTCGCGGCGGGTGAGTGGGGCGTTTCCGCCATTCCCGGACGTGAAGCGGAAGCGAAAGCGGATATCGATCGTGCGCTGGACTATGCGCGGGCGCTCAACTGCCCGCAGGTGCACATCATGGCGGCAACCGTGCCGCCGGGTGGTGATCGCCAGCGCTATGTTGAGACCTTCATCGGCAACATGCGCTATGCCGCTGAGCGCTTTGCCCCGCACGGTATCACCCTGCTGATTGAGGCGCTCAATCCGACCACCAAGCCAGGCTATCTCTACTCCAGCCAGTATCAGACGCTGGAGATGGTGGATCAGATCGATCGGCCCAATGTGTTTACCCAGCTCGATCTGTTCCATGCGCAGTTAGTGGATGGCAACCTCAGCCATCTGATTCGCCACTATGCCGGGCGCTATCGCCACGTACAGATTGCCTCGGCACCGGATCGCCATGAACCGGATGGAGGGGAGATCAACTACCCGTGGCTGTTTGACCTGCTGGATGAGGTCGGTTATCGCGGCTGGGTCGGCTGCGAATATTTCCCGCGAGGCAGCACCACGGCCGGCCTCGGCTGGTTTGCGCCCTGGCGTACGCGCCGCTAATCACCTGCATGCTGAATCACACCGCTTGCCAGACAAACGGTGTGAGTCCTGCTGCAGCTTAATCACACCAGTGTTGAATCAATAAAAATATAACTTACTGAAAATTATAATTAATCAGAGGTCTGCCGATGTCCACTACGCTGCTGTTATCCATCGCGCTGGTCAGCGTGATTCTGCTGTTGCTGCTGGTAATCAAAGCCAAAGTCCATCCGTTTATTGCGCTGCTGGTTGCCAGCCTGTTTGTCGCTATCACCACCGGTATCCCGGCCGAAAACATCATGAAAGTGATCCTCGGCGGCATGGGGAGCCTGCTCGGCAGCATTGCCGCCATCATTGTGCTGGGTGCGATTCTCGGCGCGATTATTGAAACGTCCGGCGGGGCCGATCGGCTGGCAAACCGCTTCGCGCAGCTATGCGGACCGCAGCGCATGGTAGCGGCACTTACCACCGTGGCCTTTATTCTGGGGTTACCGGTATTTTTTGACGTCGGGTTTATTATCGTGGTCCCGCTGATCTATGGCTTTACCAAAGTGATGCGCGTCTCGCCGCTGAAGTTTGGTCTGCCCATGGCGGGCATGATGCTGATGGTGCATGTTACGGTGCCCACCCATCCGGGACCTGCCGCTGCCGCCGGATTGCTGAATGTCGATCCTGGCTGGTTAATGATGACCGGAATTGCCCTGTCGATACCGACCGGCATCGCTGGCTATTTCGTCGCCAAAGCGCTTAATCTTCGAAAATATCATCTCTCAGTTCAGGTACTGGAGCAGCTACAGCTGACGGAGCCGAACGCCGGGGGGCAATCCGCCCGTCACCACGATGCACCGGGCGCGTTGCTGATTTCAGGCTTAATCGTGCTGCCGATCCTGCTGATTATGCTGGGCACGTTGCTGCCGCCGCATCTTACGCCTGGCAGCCTGCCGCTGAAGATCCTGACGCTGGTCGCATCACCGGCGGTGGCGTTACTGATTACGCTGGCGCTTGCCGGATGGTTACTGGGGCTGCGTCGTGGCTGGACCGCAGAGAAGCTGGAAACGCTGTCAAACAACGCGATATCCACCGCTGCTGGCGTGATTCTGGTTTCAGGTGCCGGAGGCGCGTTTGGTAAAGTGCTGGTGGAGTCTGGCGTAGGCAAAGCGCTGGCCACTTCGCTGCAGACGATCCATCTGCCGTTAATCCCGGCTGCGTTTATTCTTTCACTGGCGCTGCGCGCCTCACAGGGCTCAGCAACGGTGGCGATCGTCACAACCTGTGGATTGCTGAGTACCGCCGTTGCGGGTCTTGGCGAGATGCAGCTGGTGCTGGTGGCGCTGTCCGCCTGTTTCGGCGCGCTGGGCTTGTCACACGTTAATGATTCGGGCTTCTGGGTGGTCACCCGTTATCTCGGCCTGTCGGTCGCCGATGGGTTACGCAGCTGGACGGTACTGACGACTCTGATGGGATTATGCGGTTTTGCGCTGACCTGGCTGGTCTGGGTGATGATCTAAAATCGCAGATGCCGGGACCGCTGACGGCAGCGGGACCCGGCATTAAGGTAGCAGGGAAGGCCGGGCAGAGCGCGCGTTAAGAAACCAGTTCCTGCGCGTAGAGATAGAGCGCTTTTAACTGTCCCAGCTTCTCTGGATCGGCTTCATGAAGATTCGCCAGACCTTCCAGTTCCTGCATAAACGCCTGCACCCGATCAGCATTCAGCACTTCACGCCGATGCTGTAACCAGCGCTGCTGCTCAGCATCATCCAGCGTACCGGGGAAATTACGCGCCCGATAACGAAACAGCAGTTTCGCCACGCGCGCGCTGTCGAAGGTTAAATCCAGCGCCGGCAGATTGGCGGGGGCGGTCTGACGAATAATATTCATGCCCGCGCGATCGGCATCGCTGAAAAAGCCATCGTACAGCTGAGTATCGACATCGTCCGACGGGGTAAACGGCTCCGCTTCAGCAAACAGCGTGACCAGCTTCTCCCGCACCTCAGGCTGCTGACGCAGCAACGCCAGATTCGCCAGACAGTGCTGTCGATCGATACCCAGCCGGGCGGCATCTTCCGGACGCAAAGTATTGGCCGGGGCCAGCACCGGACACTTGTTGATGTGAACCAGCTTTACCGGCACCGCTGGCCGATCGCCGAGATCGTTTTTCGGCGTATAAAGTCGCTCGCGCAGGGTATCGGCATCGAGTTGCAGCAGCGGTGAGATATCACCGGCCAGATCGACCACAATCAGCGCATTGCGGTTATCGGGATGCCAGGCCAGTGGAACCACCCAGCTGGTATTGCCGCGCGCCGCGCCGAACATGCCGGAGACATGCACCAGCGGTTTCATCTGCGGGATATCAATCAGGTTCATCAGCTTGTTTTTGTTACGGTGGGTAAACAAAAACTCAAACAGTTTTGGCTGCTTCTCTTTTACCAGCTTTGCCATCGCCAGCGTGGCATAGACATCTGACATCGCATCATGCGCATTTTCATGCGCCACGCCGTTGGCTTTGGTCAGATGTTCCAGCCGGAAGCTGGGAAAACCCTCTTCGTTCTCCGGCCAGTGAATGCCTTCCGGGCGTAACGCATAGCAGGCCCGCATCACGTCGAGCAGGTCCCAGCGCGAGTTACCGTTCTGCCAGCTCCAGCCATAGGGATCGTAAAAGTTGCGGTAGAAAATATTGCGCGTCACTTCATCATCAAACCGGACGTTGTTGTAGCCCACCACACAGGTCTGTTCGACGGTAAACAGGGCGTGAATGCGTTCAGCAAAGTCTGCTTCAGTGACGCCGCGCGCCATCGCCACCTGCGGCGTAATCCCGGTAATCATTACCGCTTCCGGCTGCGGCAGATAGTCATCCGGCGGACGGCAGTAAAAGACCTGCGGCTCGCCGATCGGATTAAAATCGCTGTCGGTGCGCAGCCCGGCAAACTGCGCCGGCCGATCGCGTGAAGGACTGGTCCCGAAGGTCTCGTAATCGTGGAAGAGGAAGGTGGGCTGTACGCGATCGTTATTCAAATTTCATATCCGCTCAATGTCGTTCACTAAACTGATGAACAGAAAGTCATCAGGCTTCCCGCTCGCTTGATGCCTTACTTCATCGGCACCTGGCTGCTGGTGCGAGAGCTGTGCCTGTGCAGAGCACGGTCACGCAGGCAGCATCAGGCTTCACAACCTACATGGTAAACCATAATCCGACCGGCCTGAAGTTTCGGATGGTAGCGGGGGCAGGGGTTGCATCTGGCTGAGAGGTAAGGCGGCAGGATTAAACCGGACTTTTTATCTCTCAGGCTGTAGCTCGCTCATTCCAGGTGTCTCGATAGATAATATTCCCTTCGGTATATTTCCAGGTTATCGCTTCATAGCGTAATTCCAGCGTTTCCAGATGCGTGCTGCTGATGCCGTTGGGTGCAAGATAGGGCGATACCGTGGTGACCTTCACGTTTTCCAGGATGATATTAAAATATTCAGTCTCAATTCCTGCATCAATTATCCGGTACATCCTGATTGTCGCCTTCTTCATGATTCGGCCTTCGCAGACAGCTCTGTACAGAAGTGGAGTTGTTTGATCAAACTCCTTCACTATCGTTATAGGCTGGTGAATGCGTGTGCCTGTAAGTTTTCCCCAGTTAGGATCGACCGGAATAGTAACGCCGTGGGAGAATGATTTGAGTTCAATAGAGCCTGAACGCAGTGGCATCTGACAACTACCGACGATTGGAGATCCATTTTCATCGTTAAGCCATAAATGTGCGGGAGCAGACATGTTATTTTATCCTTAAAGGTAATTAGGCTTTCGTTAAATGGAATATTACCATTTAACAATCAGGGGGAAGTAAATTATTACCAGTACTACAAAGGCTGGTATAGGCCACAAAGGTCCATCAGGAAATAATGTTAGATAAAATAATGCAAATGCAAGAACGAGAATGACCGGTGCATAGACAAAAAATAAAGATTTAAATATTCTTTTAAAAAACCTCGTCATTAAATTTTTCATAATTTTATTACCGAATCATATTAGTAATAATTCGGGAAACTCCGTCATCAGATGCCCACGCACTAAGAAGCGCGTCAGATCTTTCGAATAGAGGTTCAATCAAGAAAAACATCATTTCCAGTTCATTGGCATACAATGCTGAATAATATTCAGGTAAGGCATAACGCAGGCGGTTTGCGCTATCAGCTGCTTTCTGAACAACTCCATACATCCCAGCTATGGCAATGGCAACGCCAGCTCTTCGGCCAGCCAGTACACTCATATCGAGGCTGAGCTTCATGCCAGTAGCTACTGCAGCAGACACGGCCAAAATAAATCCGTATTTTGTAAATTGACTTGCTGCAATGTGAATATTTACTGCCATCAGAGATTCTTTTATCTTTCCTAATTGACTACTGGTTCTATGCCTGAATATTTCTTCAAAATATATTTTGAGCATATCAAGTATAATATCGCTATGCTCCACTAGCTTATAAATGCCTCCGATGAATCTTAGGTCTTCATTTTTTTGTTTCTGACAAACATCCTGATATTCCTCAGTAAAGCACGATGTGTAAAACAGTGCACGCTTTGCGCCTGCGCCTATTATATCAATTTGATCAGATACCGCTTTTCCAATGCCGGTAAATGTGCGGTCAAGTTTTAACGCGAGGATATTATTTGACTTCAAGTAACTGATAACGTTTTTATTATAGTACATAACCGTTTCCTTATGGTTAGTCTGTGTCCTGCCACCCTTTAAACTTAATGGAAATAATCATTTAGTAATGTGTAGTACAAAGCGCATTTTGCACCTTTTCCAATAAGTACCCTCTGAGCAGAGACCACGTTATTCAAACCTGTTAAGGCGCGACCAAGTTTCAGCGCCACTATCCTGTTGGTTTGCAGAAAATCGATAATCTCCTCACCGTAATAGATAACCTTATCCCTCAGGCCGATGTTCCTTTTATAACCTCACAAAAGGTACGGGCAAATGTTCATTAAGTAAACAGCTTTCACCGCACGCCGTGATCCATCGAACAGTCAGCCAGCGTCTCAGCCGCCGCAGTTCATACTTTTTTTCAATTTATTCAAACCTTCACAACGCTTTTGCCGTAAAAGGTGCGGCTGTTTCCGTTTCGTTTCATAAATAAATTTTTTCTCCCGTGCAGGTAAGGATGAAGTGTTGAAAAGGCGTCTGTTGATTACCGTTACCGCTACTGTTTTTTGGGCTTCGCTGGCACAGGCTGACGACATGCCGTTTCCCGTGACGCCACCGGCGATTGATGCGGCCTCCTGGGTATTGATGGATGCCACTACCGGCCAGGTGCTGACCGCTGGTAATCCGGATGCGCGCCGCAATCCTGCCAGCCTGACCAAGCTGATGACCGGTTATGTGGTCGATCGCGCTATCGATCAAAAGAAAATCAGCCGCGACGATATGGTCACCGTCGGCAAAGATGCCTGGGCTGCCGGTAATCCGGTGTTCAAAGGGTCATCGCTGATGTTCCTCAAGCCCGGCGATAAGCTGAGCGTGCGTGATTTAAGCCGGGGAGTAATCATCGATTCCGGTAATGACGCCTGCGTGGCGCTGGCAGATTATGTGGCGGGCAGCGAAGATAACTTCGTCAAAATGATGAATCACTATGTTGATAAACTCGGCCTGCAAAATACCCACTTCGAAACGGTGCATGGTCTGGACGCACCAGGCCAGTTCTCCAGTGCGCTGGATATGGCGAAACTGTCGCGGGCGATTATCGACGGTGAGCCTGACTTCTATGCCATGTACAGTGAGAAAACCCTGACCTGGAACGGCATCACTCAGAACAACCGTAACGGCTTACTGTGGGATAACAACCTGCATGTCGATGGGCTGAAAACCGGCCACACCGAAACCGCGGGCTTTAACATCATCGCCTCTAACGTGGTGGGCAAACATCGTCTGATCGCGGTGGTGATGGGTGGTAAGAGTCCCAAAGGGCGGGAAGAGCAGGCGCGCAAACTGCTGGTATGGGGTCAGAATACCTTTGATACCGTGCAGCTGTTCCATGCCGGTAAGAAAATAGGCAGCGAGAATGTCTGGTATGGCAATCCGCATCAGGTTGAAGTGGGTACCGCGAATGATGTCTATCTGTCGCTGCCGCGCAGTGAAGTGCAGAACGTCAAAGCGAAATACATCATTAACCGCAGCGATCTGGAAGCGCCGCTGAAAGCCAATGAAGTCATTGGTGAAATTCAGGTGATGGATAAAGATCAGCAGATTGCCCACTATCCGCTGGTGGCGCTGAGCGCCGTAGAGCCTGCTGGCGTGATTACCCGCATCACCGATTATCTCAGGCAGAAATTCTGATCGGCATCGCTGGCACCGTAAACGGGGGCAGCCTTCTGGCTGCCCCACGGAGGTTTAGCGTAACTCTTCCTTCATCTTCTTCACCTCACTGGCCTCAACCGGCGCGGCGGCATTGCCCCAGCTGTTGCGAATGTAGGTGAGCACTGCCGCAATATGGTCATCACTCAGCGTACCGGCAAAGGCTGGCATCGCCGGTGCCGTTGGCCGTGCGTCGGTATCCACGCCGCGACTGCCCGCCAGCACCACATGCATCAGTGATGTCGCATTCGGCTGATTGATCAGCGGATTATCCGCCAGCTGCGGGAAGATGTTCTTTTCACCGCGGCCACCCGGACTGTGGCAGGCCGAGCATTTGGCTTCATAGATCGTCGCCCCGAGCTTCATTCTGTCATCACCGGCATCCAGCGGTTTGGGCTTCTCATCGGCTTTTTTATCGCCCTCCTTGAGATAAACCGCCACCGCATTAAGATCGTCCTCGCGCCAGTGCTGGGTTGAATGGCGCACCGCATCGGCCATCGGGCCGGACGCGATGGCATAGCGGTTCACGCCGGTCCGCAGGTAGGTGACGATATCCTGCTGCGTCCATTTACCCAGCCCGGTATGGTCGCTGGCGTCCAGGTTCGGCGCATACCAATCCTCAACCTCGCTGCCGCCGAGGAAGCGGCCATTTTTGTCGCCGCCCAGCAGATTTTTCGGGGAGTGGCAGGTGCCGCAGTGGCCGAGTCCTTCAACCAGATAGGCGCCACGGTTCCATTCCGCCGACTTGTCCGGATTCGGTTTAAATTCGCCTTTATCAAAGTTGATCCAGTTCCACACTATCAGGCTGGTACGGATGTTGAACGGGAAGGGGAGCTGGTTGGTTTCAACCGGATGATGGATCGGTTGCAGCGTCTGCATCCAGGCCCACAGGTCCTGCAGATCTTTTTCCGACATTTTGGTGTAGGCGGTAAACGGCATCGCGCCATATAACCGTTTGCCGTTATGACCGACGCCGGTATTCATGGCGCGGCGGAAATCATCGTAACTCCAGTCACCAATCCCGGTTTCACGATCAGGGGTGATATTCGCCCCAACCAGGGTACCAAACGGCGTTTGCAGCTTAACGCCACCGGCGAACGGCTGTTTCTCATCGGTGGTGTGACAGGCGGTACAGTCGCCCAGCGTGGCGATATAGCTGCCGCGGGCGATCTGATCATATTCCGGCTGCGCCTGACTGCTGAATGATGTGGCCAGCAGCAACGCGGTGGCAGAGAGAAGCGGTAAAGTTTTCATGCGCTGATCATCTCCCCCGGACGTTTCAGGTAGTAGCGACGGATATCATGCGCCGCTTTAAAGGCCAGCGCGCCCACCGTACCGGTCGGGTTATAGCCGGGATTCTGCGGGAAGGCGGAAGCGCCGACCACAAACAGATTCGGCACATCCCACACCTGCAGATGCTTATTCACCGAGCTGGTGCGCGGATCGGCTCCCATGATAAAGCCGCCGACGACGTGAGAAGACTGATAGGGCACGCTGCTCCAGTGGCCGGTCATCGGCTTAACGATCATCTCGCGCGGGTTCATCACCTTAGCAATCTCAGCCACCTTGTTGGTGCAGTACTGCGCCATCTTCAGGTCGTTCTGCGCGAAGTCGAAGGTGATACGTAACAGCGGGCGGCCGTGCGGATCTTTGTAGTTGGGGTCAAGCGACAGGTAGTTGGTGCGGGTGGTATAGCTGCTGGCTTCACAGCCAATCGACATGGTGCTGAGATAGTTATCTTTCAGCGTCTGTTTCCATTTCGCCCCCCACTTCGGCGTGTTGGGTGGCAACGGTCGATAACCAATCGGCGCTGCGCCAATCGGCGTTACGCGGATGCTGCCGCCGCCGAAAAAGCCGAGGCCACTGTGGTCAAAGTTATCGTTATTAAATTCGTCGATCCCCATCCCGACCGCGCCTGCGCCGATAAACGGATTGAAGTTTTTGTTATCGAAAAACAGCGTGACGTTGTTGGCGGTCTGGTAGGCGTAGTTGCGCCCGGTGGTACCGCTGTTGGTCACCGGATCGTAGGCCTCGCCAATCCCGGAGAGCAGCATCAGGCGCACATTTTCAAAGGTGAAGGCGGCGACGATCACCAGATCGGCGGGCTGTTCCCACTCGTCGCCTGACGAGTCGATGTAGGTGACGCCGGTGGCTTTTTTGCCGGTTGAGTCCGTCAGCACCTGCAATACTTCACTGTTGGTATAGGCGGTGAAGTTAGGCTTACGCATCAGCGCCGGCAGCACGGTGGTGATGGCGCTGGCTTTGGAGTAGTTGGCACAGCCGTAGTTAGTGCAAAAGCCGCAGAAGGTGCAGGGCCCCATCGTCACGCCGTACGGATTGGTATAGGCCTCCGAGACCAGCGAGGAGGGCACCGGGAACGGCTGATAGCCGAGATTTTTTGCCGCATCGGCAAACAGCGTTGGCGCATAAGGCTGACGCAGCGGCGGCGTCGGATAGTCGCCGGAGCGCGCGCCCTCAAACGGATTGCCGCCCGGCCGTTTTTCACCGTTAAGGTTACCGGCGCGGCCCGAGGTGCCCGCCACCCGCTCAAACTGCATATAGTGCGGCTCCATCTCCTCCCAGGTTGTGCCCCAGTCCTGCAGCACCAGCTCATCAGGTATGGCGCTGGCACCGTAACGCTCGGTCAGATGGCTCTTCAGGCGGAACTCTTCGGGCTGGAAGCGAAAGGTGATGCCAGCCCAGTGGTTGCCTGCGCCGCCGGTGCCGTTGCCGGGGTGAAACGATCCCCAGGTGCGCATCGGTAACGCGGTCTGCGACGGGTTGTTGCGCATGGTGCAGGTGTTCTGGCGAGTGCGCAGCATCAGTTCTTCACGCATCACATAACGCAGCTCATCGGTGACGGTACCGATATTGAAGTCGCGAGCGGTATCGCGCCACGGACCCCGTTCAATACCGACCACTTCCAGGCCTTCATCGGCCAGTTCATTGGCGATAATCGATCCGGCCCAGCCGAGGCCAATCACCACGACATCGGTTTTGGGAAGTTTTTTCATGATTCGTCCTTTGCTTTCCATTGCGCAATACTGATCGGTTCGAAGTGCAGATCTTCGTTATGCCGCTCGATGTAATCGCGGTAGTCATAGCGCGCGCCCGGAAAACCGAGCATTTTCCATGACACCATCTCCCGGTTGCCGCCATACACCGGATCGGCAAAGAAGCCTTCCATGGTGTTATTGAGCACTTCGAGAAAGAAAGATTGTGCATCGAAATCGCTGAAGTGAACCTTACCGGCTTCCATCGCGTGCAGCAGTTCGTCCTGCTGTGGCGGCGTCAGGTCAGTGAAGTTTTTGTTCGAGGTCTGCTGAACGTAGCGGTTAAGCGCGGCGATGCCCTTGCGGTAGCGCTGGCGCGGCACCAGCGGGGATTGATCGCCCTGTTCAGTGGTGCCTTGCTGAAACGGGCCCTGCATATAGAGGCGCTCAAAAGTGCCGTAGGAGCCGTGCAGCTGACGATCGATAAAGACCGCGCAGCCCGCCTCTTTGCCGCCCACGCTGAGGTCATCGGCCGGGATCAGCCGGTCAACCATCGCTTCGATGGTCTTTGCTTCAGCATCAGTAAAAAACAGCCAGCCTTGCTGGGGATAGGTTTCTGGAGGATTATCGGAGAATGGCGTCCAGCCTGGACTGCCTTTCAGAGAAACGGCATCGGCGACCTGGCTGACCGTCGCCGCAACGCCCAGCGTCGACCATGTCAGAACCTGCCGCCGCGTGACGCCCGGCAGGGTTTTTGCTCTCTTTCTCATCGTGCTTCCTTCTCAAGTGTTACTAACAAAAGCGAAAGGTTAAAAACTGTTGGCAATTTGTTTTTTGAGTTCGGGGCCGTATGTAAAGGCGATGTTGATAATTGTAAGGGAACGTCAAAACTGTTTTGAAATGTAGATGGCGCACTAAGCCTTAGCAACATCAGGGGTTAAGATAGCGCACGAATTGATCCACCAACCGGAAAACCACTTTGCGATCTGATAAGCCCATATCAAAACTTGAGTTTTGGTTCTATCGTCACTACCGCAGTGTTCATGGCGTGCGCATCGCTATCGCTTTTTTACTCTGCTTTATTTTTGTCCGGGCTACCGGTATTCCGGAAGGCACCTGGCCGCTGATTACCCTGGTGGTGGTGATGGGGCCGATCTCAACCTGGGGAAATGTCTTTCCGCGCGCCCTGCAGCGCATCAGCGGCACGGTGGCGGGATCGATCTCGGGATTGATTGCCCTGAAGCTGGAGCTGATCTCCATGCCGATGATGCTGGCATGGTGTGGCGTGGCGATGTTTATCAGCGGCTACCTGACGCTGGGCAAGCATCCCTATATGGCGCTGCTGATCGGCATTACCCTCAGCGTGGTGGTTGGCGCACCGACCGGCGATTTCACCATGGCGCTGTGGCGCGGCGGCGATGTGATCCTCGGTTCGCTGATGGCGCTGCTGTTTACCGCCATCTGGGCGCAGCGCGCCTACATTCACTGGCGTATTCAGCTCTCGGACACGCTGGCGGAGATGGCGAAAATCTATCACGCCGGCTTCTCGCCCAACCTGGTGGATAAGCCGCGCCTGAACAAGCCGCTGGGTAAGTTGCTGACCAGCGTAATCAGGATGCGGGCGCTGCTGGAGCCGTCGAGCAAAGAGACGCGCATTCCGAAATCGGTGCTTGAAGCGATTCAGACCATAAACCGTAATATGGTGTACACCATTGAGATGCAGATTAATGCCTGGTGGGCTTCGCGCGAGAGCCATCTGATTCTGCTCAATGCTCCGGCATTACGTCGTACCCAGCAGATGACCGAAAGCACCCTGCGTGCGCTGTCGGTGATGGCGATTGAAGGCGAGACCGACGAAGTGCTGGCCAACAGCCACGAACTGACCGAAATCAGCGACGAACTGCGGCGGCTGATAGCGGAAGCCGGCAGTGAAAGGCTGGAGGAAACGCCGATCTACGGTTACGTCTGGTTAAGCCTTGAGCTGGCAAAACAGCTGGAGCGGATGACCGATCTGATGCGGATGGCGCTGCGCAAATAATCACCTCAGACAATGACTTAATGTGAAACCGGGTTTCTTTGCGCTAAGATAAGGGCCAGTCCGAAATTAGCTGTGAAAATTGCGTATAAGGCTGGCTAGCCGCTAAGCTGATCGTTTTGTCTCTCTCCCTGCGTCAGCAGGCTCAAAGAAAGGTGCCATCATGGAAAATGCCAAGCAATCATTTCAGGACGTCCTGGAGTTCGTGCGTATGTTCCGCCGCAAAAACAAACTGCAGCGTGAAATTGTCGATAACGAGAAGAAAATTCGCGACAACCAGAAGCGCGTCCTGCTGTTAGACAACCTGAGCGAGTACATTAAACCCGGCATGAGCGTGGAGGCGATTCAGGAAATTATCGCCAGCATGCGTGTGGATTATGAAGATCGCGTCGATGAGTACATCATCAAAAACGCCGATCTGTCGAAAGAGCGTCGTGAGCTGTCGAAAAAGATCAAAGCCATGGGCGTCGGCGAACACCCGAAAGCCTGAGGCCGATAACGGAGCCGGTCCGCTGCGCTCTGTTAACTGAGACCCGCTCCCGTTTCCGGGGGCGGGTTTTTTTATGGGCGATGGATTGCGACGTGGCGGTCAGCCTCTGCCTGGCGGAGTGGCTGCACTACTTTGCTGTCAGCTGGCGGGCAATGGCCTGTAGCTGCTGCGCCAGCGCGGTTAAATCGACGCCGGAGTCGGCGGGTGGGGCGGTGGTTTCCCGGATCACCAGCGTGGTTTCCAGCGCTGCATCACTGAGGGTTTCGCCCTGTAGCTGCGCCAGCAATCGCTCGACGCTGAGCACGCCAAGCTGCTGTAAATCCTGACGCACCGTGGTGAGCGGCGGCTGATACCACGCACTCTCGGCGGTATCGTCATAGCCAATGACCGAAATCTGTCCCGGAATCGCCACGCCGTGCTGATGGAGGGCGCGCATCGCACCCAGCGCCATCTGGTCATTGGCCACCAGCAGGGCCTGAGGTAAGGCATCGGGCAACTGCGCCAGTAACACCTGATAGCCTGACTGCGCACTCCAGTCGCCGCGCAGCGAGCAATGCGGTGTCAGCTGATGATCTGCCAGCGCCTGACGCCAGGCAGCTTCCCGCTGACGTGCCGACACCGATCGCTCCGGGCCGTTCAGCAAGCCGATCTGCCGGTGTCCCAGCGCCACCAGATGTTCGACCGCCGCTCGCGCCCCGGGATGATTAGGATACTGACACTGCGCCACGGCCGCCTGCGGCTCGACATCCAGAAACAGCGCCGGTTTTGCGCCGCACAACGCCTGGATCTGCTGCGCCTCCTCCGCCTGCAGCGGCAGGTTAATCAGTAAGCCATCCACCCGCTGAGCCAGCAGCTCGTTGACCGTCGCCGCGGCGTCATTGCCGCTCTCCATCGCGATCACCAGATGGTAGCCCGCCGCCGCCGCGCGTCGCTGAATTGCCGAGGCAATCTGAGCCGGTGCCATCAGCGCCAGATCGCTGGTGGCAAGTCCCAGGGTACGGGTCGCTTTACCGGCCAGCTGTTGCGCCACCCGATTCGGCACATAATTGAGCTGCTGCATCGCCGCTTCTACCCGCTCCCGGGTGCGGACAGAAACCTGTTCAGAACGATTAAGCACGCGTGAAACGGTTTGATAAGAGACGCCAGCCAGTTGAGCGACATCATCAAGGGTCACAGAGCGGGAAGTCATTGATCTCTCCAGTAGATGAAGTGGCGATTGTAGCAAATTTTCCCACTGCAGCGCTGCTGTGGCGCGTTACACTGCGCAGCGACAAGGAGAAAAAGATGCAGCTTACTGAACGTGACAGGAATGACGTCAACCTGATTGCCGACTGGCTGGCGCTGGATCAGCTCTCCGGACAGGATGAGATCCACGCCGATTTGCTGATACTGGCGGGCCATGCTGTGCTGCCTAACATTGAAGGCGCGGTGGCGCTGGCAAAAAGTTCTGGCTTACCGCTGTTGATCAGCGGTGGCATCGGCCATGCCACGCCGCTGCTCGCCGGGGCGATGGCCGCCCATCCGTTGTATCGCCAGATTGATACGCAGGGAAAAAGCGAGGCGCAGATGCTGGCCGCTATTGCGCGGACCTTTGCCGATCTGCCGGACGATCGGCTGCTGCTGGAGGGCGAATCGCGCAACTGCGGCGAAAATGCGGCCTTGAGTCAGCGGCTGCTGGAGAGCCGTGGCATCCGGCCGCAGCAGGTGATTCTGATTCAGGACCCGTTGCTGCAGCGGCGCACCGACGCCACCTTCCGCTGGCAGTGGCGCGATCGGGCGGCGGCTCCCCGCTTTATCAGCTGGCCGGTTTTTGTGCCGCAGTTAACCGCTGAGGCGGGCCAGTTGCGGATTACCGGCGCCGCGCCGCAGGGTCTGTGGTCGCTGGAGCGCTTTATGTCGCTGCTGATGGGCGAGGTCCAGCGGCTGCGTAACGACGAACAGGGCTATGGGCCGCGCGGCAAAGGGTTCTTTGCCGAAGTGACGTTGCCTGATGAGGTTGAGGCGGCGTGGCAGCGGCTGATGCGTCTCGCTGGCGTACAGCAGCGGATTCAGGGGAGCTGAAAGGCGGCGGGCCGGCGCGATGCGGCCCGCTGGCGTTTAGCGATTTTGCAGATAGACCTGCAGATTGACAAATACCGCATTCAGCAGGGGCGTGTTCAGACCGTACTGACCGGCACGCAGCAACAGATCGCCGATGATCTGGTCGGCTTCAATATCGAATCCCTGGCATAAATCGCGGTACATTGAGGAGGTCATCGGTGTGGCAGGATCGTTCAGCAGCTCGAAGATTCTGGCGGTTACCGCCGGGCGTGGCTGATAACCCGCAGCACCGATCACCGTCAGGATCTCGGTGAAAATTCCCTGAAGCAGCGCTTCGCCGCCTTTTGAGCGCAGCACCTGCTGGGTATCACCGCGCGCCAGACAGCAGACCGCGCCGAGCGTGCTGAGCAGCAGCCACTTCTCCCACAGTTCATCCATCATGTTGTCGCTGAAGCGGGTATCGACCTGAGCGTCGCGCAGCGCTGCGTCAACCCGCTGCAGGCGCGCATCGTTATTACCGTCGAGCGCGCCGTAATAGAGCTGATGCAGCGCGGTCATCTGGATCACTTCACCGTTGTCGCCCAGCGTGGCGTTGATTTTACACATTCCGCCGATCACCGCCTCGCGGCCAAAGCGCTGCTGCAGCGTTTCAATGTGCCGCATACCGTTCAGAATCGGCATGATCAGCGTCTGCGGACCGACGGCAGGCGCAATGTCTTCCATCACCTGTTCAAGGGCAAAACTTTTTACCGTCAGAATAATCAGGTCGTAGTGGCCGTGCAGTGACGCCGCCTGCACCAGTTGCGGCCGCAGCGTTTCGCTGCCGCCGGGCGTCTGCAACACCAGCCCCTTTTCCTGCAACTGACGGTAGCGCCGTTCGCGCACCAGAAACGTGACGTCCTGGCCCGCCTGAGCCAGTCGCGCGCCAAAATAGCCGCCGGTCGCGCCGGCACCTGCTATCAGAATCCGCATAGAGTTTCCCTTTAATTAAATACCGTTACCTTAAAACGTCGTCGCCGGGCTTGCCAGCCCGTGCGTGCGGTGCGGCATCCTGGTGGATGGCGGTCAGCACGCTGGTCAGTAAGCCGGGGAAGCGTTGTTCGAGATCCTCACGCCGCAGCGAAATCAGATTTTCCCGCCCCAGCGGTCGTTGCCAGATCACGCCACTGTCACGCAGCACCCGCCAGTGATGCGTCATGGTCGATTTCGCCACTTCACCGCGCAACAGGCCGCAGGGCTGTTCACCTTCACGCGCCAGGGTATCCACGATCGCCAGCCGCAGCGGATTGCCCAGCGCGAACAACACATTTTCCAGCCGTAACTTTCCGGTTTCCGGATGATGACTCAGCATAACCTTCCTGTTGTTTAGAGTGAGCTGGTTAATAATAGCTCAAACTGTTCGTATAGAGTCGTACCATTGGGCTACGCTTGCTGACACAGCTGCGCAAAAATTGCGCATCACGTTCCCGTCAATCTGACTAAGGATACATCATGCCCCGACCCCTACCGATCGAACGTTACCGTAATATCGGCATCTCCGCGCATATCGATGCCGGTAAAACCACCACCACCGAGCGCATTCTGTTTTACACCGGAATGAGTCACAAGCTGGGGGAAGTGCACGATGGCGCGGCAACAACCGACTGGATGGCGCAGGAGCAGGAGCGCGGCATTACCATCACCTCTGCCGCCGTCAGTTGCTTCTGGCCGGGCATGGATAAGCGCTTTGAGCCGCACCGCATCAATATTATCGACACCCCAGGCCACGTCGATTTCACCATCGAGGTCGAGCGCTCAATGCGGGTGCTGGATGGGGCGGTGATGGTGTATGACGCCGTGGGCGGTGTACAGCCGCAGTCGGAGACGGTATGGCGTCAGGCGAATAAATATCATGTACCGCGGCTGGCGTTCGTCAACAAAATGGACCGCCAGGGCGCCGATTTTTTCCGCGTCGTCACCATGATGCAGTCACGGCTGAAAGCCAATCCGGTACCGATTGTGATCCCGATCGGGCGTGAAGAGCAGTTCGTCGGGGTGATCGATCTGATCCGTATGCAGGCGATCTACTGGGATGAAGAGAGCCAGGGAATGACCTTCAGCTATGGCGAGATCCCGGCTGACCAGCTGGCCGAAGCGCAGCGCTGGCGTGAAAAAATGGTCGCGGCGGCGGCGGAAGCCAATGAAACCCTGACCGAAGCCTGGCTGGAGCAGGGCGATCTCAGTGAGCAGCAGGTGATTGCCGGTTTACGCCAGCGCACGCTGCAAAACCAGATTCAGCCGATGCTGTGCGGCAGCGCGTTTAAGAACAAAGGAGTGCAGCGGATGCTGGATGCGGTGATCGAACTGATGCCGTCACCGGCTGATGTGCCGGCGATTAGCGGCATTGATGAGGCTGGCAATCCCGCTGAACGCCATCCGGATGATGACGAACCGTTCTCGGCGCTGGCGTTTAAGCTGATGAGCGATCCCTTTGTCGGCCAGCTGACCTTTGTGCGGGTTTACTCGGGCGTGTTACGCAAGGGTGACAGCGTCTATAACGCGGTTAAAGGCAAAAAAGAGCGCATTGGCCGTATCGTGCAGATGCACGCCAACGCCCGTCATGAGATCGACGAAATACGCGCCGGAGATATCGCCGCCTGCGTCGGGCTGAAAGAGGTCACCACCGGCGAAACCCTGTGCGATCCGCACGCCATCATTACCCTGGAGCGGATGGAGTTTCCTGAACCGGTGATTTCGCTGTCGATTGAGCCGAAAACCAAAGCGGACCAGGAGAAGATGGGGCTGGCGTTACAGCGGCTGGCGGCAGAAGATCCCTCGTTCCGGCTGCACACCGATGAGGAGTCGGGCCAGTCGATCATCTCGGGCATGGGCGAACTGCATCTGGAGATTATCGTCGACCGCCTGAAGCGTGAATTTGGCGTCGAGGCGAATATCGGGCGACCGCAGGTGACCTACCGCGAAACGCTGCGCAAAGCGGTACAGGATGTGGAAGGTAAGTTTGTGCGCCAGTCGGGCGGCAAAGGGCAGTACGGCCATGTGGTACTGAGCCTGCAACCGGGTGAGGCGGGCAGCGGCTTTGTCTTTGAAGATGCCACCAAAGGCGGCGTGGTGCCGCGTGAATATATCCCGTCAGTAGAGAAAGGCGTGCGCGAGGCGCTGAACAGTGGCGTGCTGGCGGGCTATCCGATTGTTGATATCAAAGCGACCCTGACGTTTGGCTCTTATCATGAGGTCGACTCCTCGGAGATGGCCTTCCGCATGGCGGCCATTCTCGGCTTTCGCGCCGCGGCCAAACAGGCCGATCCGGCGATTCTGGAGCCGGTGATGAAGGTGGAAGTGGAGACGCCGGAAGAGTACGCCGGCGGCATCATGGGCGATCTGTCGTCACGTCGCGGGGCGGTGCAGGGCATGGATGAGCATTTTGGCGGCCGGATTATTCGCGCTGAAGTGCCGCTGTCGGAGATGTTCGGCTACTCCACCAGCCTGCGCTCGCTGACCCAGGGGCGCGCCACCTACAGCATGGAGTTCAGCCACTACGCGCAGGCGCCGCGCAACGTGGCTGATGCGATCATCGCCGCCCGTAAATAGAACAGTGCGGCCGGGAAGCCTGGTGCCCGTCAGTAAAGCGACAGGTGTTAACGCGGTCTGGTGCCGCTCAGGGGCTGGCGGTCCTCGCGCCGCTGCGCGGTACCTTCACTTCATTCCTCTGCCTGACGGACCGCCGGGGATGGCACATCCTGTGCCGCCCCGCCTTTCGCCCGCGTCCTGCGGGCTCTCCTGGCTAATGTTCAGCGCTGCGGATTGCCTGCCCCTGATCGGCCACAGCCTGCTCTGTGGCTTCAGTGCGTGCTGTTAAAGGGCACAAAAGTGGAGGCCTGAGCGCCTCTGCTGCTCAAAGTCGGGTCACCCCAAGCGCGGCTGCCTGCTGTTCAATGCGGATAATCGTCTGATAATCCTCGCGCTGCAGCGGGCTGAAGCCGCTAATCAGGCTGGCTGCACAGACTTCCCGCCACGCCGGATCGGTCACCAGTTCGCCCAGCACCGCCTGCAGCGTCTCGCGCTGTTGCGCGCAGGTCGCGGCAGAGGTGATCAGCGGCAGCCCGGGCGCAGGCGGGGTTTCGCCAATAATGTGCAGTCCCTGTAGCTCCTCCGGCGCATATCGGGCGATCAGTGCCCAGCTGACACAATCAATCGCCGCGATATCGGCCTGATGCTGACGCACCGCCGCCAGTGACTGACGATGCCCGCCGCTCAGCACCAGTCGTGAAAACATCACGCCCTGCTGTGCCGCCACCAGGCGCAGCGCGTTATAGCCAGAGTGCGAATCCACGCTGTTAGCCACCGCCCGACGCGCATGAAAGTCGCTCAGCGTCGCGCCCTGATCTCGTGCCACCAGCCAGCTACGATAATCGGGACCGCTGCAGCCTGGCGCGCTGTAGTGAAACGTGCCGACCAGCTGCACCGCGGGTAGCCGCGTCACCAGCGGATAGCCACAGGTCTGGCTCAGCAGCAGCCGATCGTCCTGCCAGTGGGCCAGCAGATCGTCGGGCCAGATCGGCTGTGCCGCTGTGCCGTGCTGCGCCAGCAGGGTCACGATGGCCTGGCTGAGCGCCACGGTGGTTAGGCGATCAATGTCATACATCGGTAATGCCAGCAGGTCAGTCATGGCGTGCCTCTTCTGAACGCCCCGGATGGGCATTGACTCCGACCGGTCGCGCCCAGAACTGACGCAGCCAGACCCGGTAGCCCGCCACGCGAAAACCGTGATTACGCTGATAGTAGCGCTCGCGGTCATGCAGATAGAGGCGGCGCAGGCCATACCAGGGCACGCCGGGCAGATCGTGATGCACTGAATGGTAGTTCAGATTCAGAAACAGGATGCGCCAGGGCAGCGCCGCTTCATTGTTGACCGAACGCGCCAGCGGATCGTCAGCCGCGCGATGCTCGTAGAAGGAGCGTACTTTGGTCAGCGCCAGCGCCGGGTAGCTGACCGCCAGCAGATACCACAGCGGGGAAAAACCGCGCTGGGCCATCCACCACAACAGCACCGCCAGCAGGGTGCCGTGCAGCAGCCACATCCCAATCGCGGCCCGGTCGCCGCCGCGTATCGCCCGCCACATCGCTCTGAAGGTACCGACGATATCCAGCAGCGGACCCAGCAGCAACCGGCCAAAAAAAGTGTTCCGCAGATGGATCAGCTGCTGCTGCCACGGCGACAGCTGCGCCCAGCGTGCGGCGGAGAGGTAGTAACTTTCCGGATCGTCATCCGGTTCGGTCAGGGTGTGATTACGGTGATGGGCCAGATGGGAATCGCGGTAGAGGCCAAACGGAAACCACACCGCCAGCGGCAGGGTACCAAACAGCTGATTGACCCGCGGCCAGCGCGTCGGATGCCCGTGGATCAGCTCATGCTGCAGCGACATGTACCAGGCGGTAAAGCCAGTCAGCAGCAGCGTAGCGGGCAGCCGTCCGAGCATCTGCCCGTTGAGCAGCGTACCGAACCAGCCGCCATAGATAGCGATGATCAGCAGCCAGGTCGGCAGTTCGGTGCGCCACAACGCACTGCGCGACAGCTGTTGCAGCAGGGCGCGCTGCTGCGGATGAAGGTAACCGGCACGGCTTTTTTGCATGATCAACCTGGCAGAAGAGGAACAGGCAGCCACAGTGAAATAAACACGGCGCAAAGACAAAGACGTTATTTTTCTTAGCTATGTCGAAAATCCTGAATATGGCGCTGAAAGATATTGACTATCAGTGGCGACGACGACGGCGTAACCTTTGCTTATCGAAAATCGCCTCAGCATGTGCGGGTCAGCGTTGCCCGCCAGGAGAAGTAACAGATGAAAAAGATTGGCTTTTTATCCTTCGGTCACTGGACACCCTCTTCACAGTCAGCCACCCGATCGGCGCAGGATGTGTTACTGCAATCGATCGACCTGGCGGTGGCGGCCGAAGAGCTGGGCGCAGATGGTGCCTACTTCCGCGTGCACCATTTTGCCCGCCAGCTGAGTTCCCCGTTCCCGCTGCTGGCGGCGGTGGGTGCCCGCACCAAAAAAATTGAGATCGGCACCGGCGTGATCGACATGCGCTATGAAAATCCGCTCTATATGGTGGAAGATGCCGGTTCAGCCGACCTGATTTCCAACGGTCGTTTGCAGCTCGGCCTGAGCCGTGGTTCGCCGGAGCAGGTGGTGGATGGCTGGCGCTATTTTGGCTTTGAGCCAAAAGCGGGGGAGACCGACGCGGATATGGGACGTCGTCATACCGAAGAGTTCCTGGAGGTGCTACGCGGTGAAGGTTTTGCTAAACCTAATCCGCAGCCGATGTTCCCGAATCCGCCGGGTCTGCTGCGCCTCGAACCGCTGTCAGAAGGGCTGCGTGATCGCATCTGGTGGGGCTCTGGCTCCAATGCCACCGCAGAGTGGGCGGCAAAAATGGGTATGAACCTGCAAAGTTCGACCCTGAAAGATGATGAAACTGGCGAGCCCTTCCATATTCAGCAGGCGAAGCAGATCCGCGCCTACCGTGAAGCGTGGAAGGCCGCTGGTCATCAGCGCGAGCCACGGGTTTCAGTCAGCCGCAGCATCTTTGCGCTGGTGAATGACATGGACCGCGCCTACTTTGGCCGCAGCGGCAGTGACCAGGATTCGGTGGGTTTCCTCGACGAAAAAACCCGCGCCATCTTTGGCCGCAGCTATGCCGCTGAGCCGGAGCAGTTAATTAAGCAACTGGCTCAGGATGAAGCGATTGCTGAAGCCGATACGCTGCTGCTGACCGTGCCGAATCAGCTGGGCGTGGCGTATAACGCGCATGTGATTGAGGCGATACTGAAATATGTCGCGCCGGAACTCGGCTGGCGTTAATCCCTTCCCCAACACAGCGCCTTAGTAATAAGGCGCTGATTTCCTCTTCAGCAACCCTTCCCGCGTCAGTCGCTTAACGCAATAACACACTCCTCAGCGTCGCCACCTGACGGACGGCCCGCGCCGGCTCGTTTCGCTGTCCGCATCCTGTGACGTAAATTATCAGTAGTCACTGTTTTATTCGTTACCTCTTCTTTTGCTTATCCGCCCGCCTGTGACCGCGCACTGCGCCGATAACTTTGCGGGCATGACAATCCGCAGGTGCAGAACCAAAAGTGATCCTCAATCGCTATTTTGTGACCATTGACAAAATTAGTCACTTGATAAGAGAATGGCGCTAACTCCCCATTCACTGATAAAGGTCACTTATGTTCAGGTTTAATCCTGCCACCGTTGCTCTATGCCTGCTGCCGCTGGCACTGGCTGCCTGCCATGACACTGCCCGTGATGACGATCCGCGCAACCAGCCGCCTCAGGTCCGGGTCGCAAAGGTGGTCAGCGCCACTGACGCCGCACGCGCCTTCAGTGGAGTGGTGGTTGCCCGGGTCCAGAGCGATCTTGGCTTTCGGGTATCGGGCAAAATTCTTGAACGTCTGGTGGATAACGGCCAGAGCGTCAGACGCGGTCAGCCGCTGATGCGTCTCGACCCGGTCGATCTGCAGTTGCAGGTCCAGGCCCGGCAGCAGGCCGTTGCCGCGGCACAGGCCCGCCTCAGACAGACCGCGGCCGATCAGGCGCGTTACCGCAGCCTGCTGAGCAGCGGGGCGGTTTCCGCATCGGCTTACGATCAAATCCGCGCCGCAGCAGAGACGGCGAAAGCTGAACTGCGGGCGGCAGAAGCGCAGGCGGATGTGGCGCGAAACGCCAGTGGTTATGCGCTGCTGCTGGCGGACGCCGATGGGGTGGTGATGGCCACGCTCGCCGAACCGGGCCAGGTCGTGAGCGCGGGCGAACCGGTGATCCGGCTGGCCCGCGCCGGTCAGCGTGAGGCGCGGGTCGAGCTGCCGGAAACGCTGCGTCCGGCGCTGGGTAGCGTAGCGATGGCAACCCTCTATGGCCGCAATAGTGCGGCGGTGCCGGCCCGGTTGCGGCAGCTGGCGGATGCAGCGGACCCGCTGACCCGCACCTTTGAAGCCCGATATGTGCTGGAAGGGGCGCTGGCCGCTGCGCCCCTTGGCGCTACCGTCAACCTCGCGATCCCCAACAAGGCCACGCAGCCTTTGCTGCAGGTGCCGCTGGCCGCGCTCTACGATGCGGGCAAAGGCCCCGGCGTCTGGCAGATTGCCGGGCCGCCCGCCACCGTCGCCTGGCGGCCGGTAAAAGTCATCAGTCTCGGTGATGAGTCGGCTACCGTCAGCGGTGAACTCCAGCCGGGAGAGCCGATTGTAGCGCTGGGCGCGCACCTGCTGCATGAAGGCGAACGTGTCCGTCTCAGCCAGGCTGACGCCGCCGGGAGCCAGCCATGAGTCACGGACGGTTTAACCTCTCGGCGCTGGCGGTACGTGAGCGCGCCATCACGCTGTTTCTGATCATCCTGATTACCGTTGCTGGGGTGCTGTCGTTTTTTGAACTCGGTCGGGCGGAAGATCCGCCGTTTACCGTGAAACAGATGACGATTATCACCGCCTGGCCGGGCGCCACTGCGCAGGAGATGCAGGATCAGGTGGCGGAACCGCTGGAGAAGCGGCTGCAGGAGCTGAAATGGTATGACCGCAGTGAAACCTATACCCGTCCTGGTATGGCCTACACCATGCTGTCGTTGCAGGACAAAACGCCGCCGTCACAGGTGCAGGAGCAGTTCTATCAGGCGCGTAAAAAGCTCGGGGATGAGGCCAGCAATCTGCCTGCCGGAGTGATAGGCCCGATGATCAATGACGAGTTCTCCGATGTGACGTTTGCGCTGATGGCGCTGAAGGCCAGAGGGGAACCGCAGCGTCTGCTGGTGCGAGATGCCGAAGCGCTGCGTCAGCGGCTGCTGCATCTGCCGGGCGTGAAAAAGGTCAACATCATTGGTGAGCATGCCGAGCGCATTTACGTCTCCTTCTCACACGATCGACTGGCGACGCTCGGCATCTCGCCGCAGGACATTTTCGCCGCCCTGAATGACCAGAACGTTCTGACGCCAGCCGGCTCCATCGACACTGCCGGACCGCAGGTATTTATCCGGCTGGAAGGGGCCTTCGATAAGCTGGAAAAGATCCGTGAAACGCCGATTGTGGTGCAGGGCAGAAGCCTGAAGCTGGCGGATGTGGCAACGGTCGAGCGCGGTTATGACGATCCTGCCACCTTTCTGGTGCGCAATCAGGGTGAACCGGCGCTGCTGCTCGGCATTGTGATGCGTGACGGCTGGAACGGGCTGGATCTCGGCAAGGCGCTGGCGGCGGAGACCGTCAAAATTAACCAGGCGATGCCGCTCGGCATGTCGCTGACTCAGGTCACCGACCAGTCGGTGAATATCCGCTCGGCGGTTGATGAGTTCATGGTGAAGTTTTTCGTGGCGCTGCTGGTGGTGATGGTGGTCTGCTTCGTCAGCATGGGCTGGCGCGTCGGTGTGGTGGTGGCGGCCGCGGTGCCGTTAACCCTGGCGGTGGTATTTGTGGTGATGGAGGCCTCCGGGAAAAACTTTGACCGGATCACGCTGGGCTCGCTGATACTGGCGCTCGGGCTGCTGGTGGATGACGCGATCATCGCTATCGAAATGATGGTGGTCAAAATGGAGGAGGGCTACGATCGGGTTAAAGCCTCCGCCTATGCCTGGAGCCACACCGCCGCACCGATGCTGGCCGGGACGCTGGTCACCGCGGTGGGCTTTATGCCCAACGGATTCGCTCAGTCGACCGCCGGTGAGTACACCAGCAACATGTTCTGGATTGTCGGCATTGCGCTGATCGCCTCATGGGTGGTGGCGGTGGTCTTTACCCCGTATCTCGGCGTGAAGATGCTGCCAGCCATCAAAACCGTCGAGGGCGGCCATGCGGCGATCTACAACACCCGTCACTACAATCGCTTTCGCCATCTGCTGACGCGCGTAATTGCCCGCAAATGGGCGGTGGCGGGCGCGGTGATTGTGCTGTTTGTGGCGGCGGTGTTCGGCATGGGGCTGGTGAAAAAACAGTTCTTCCCGACTTCCGATCGTCCGGAAGTGCTGGTGGAACTTCAGTTGCCCTACGGCAGTTCCATTGAGCAGACCGCGGCGGCCACGGCAAAAATCGAAACCTGGCTGAAAAAGCAGCAGGAGGCGAAAATTGTCACCGCCTATATCGGCCAGGGACCACCGCGTTTTTATCTGGCGATGGCACCGGAACTGCCCGATCCTTCGTTTGCCAAGCTGGTGGTGCTGACCGACAGCCAGCAGGCGCGTGACGCGCTGAAGTTACGGCTACGCGCGGCCGCGGCCAGCGGTCTGGCTCCCGAGGCGCGGGTGCGCGTCACTCAGCTGGTGTTTGGCCCCTATTCACCTTATCCGGTGGCCTGGCGGGTGATGGGACCCGATCCTGCACGGCTGCGGGTTATCGCCAGCCAGGTGGAAGCGGTACTGCAGGCCAGCCCGATGATGAGAACGGTCAATAGCGACTGGGGTTCACAGGTGCCGACCCTGCATTTCTCCCTCAATCAGGACCGTTTGCAGGCGGTGGGGCTGACCTCCAGCGCCGTGGCCCGCCAGCTGCAGTTTCTGCTGTCGGGCGTGCCGATCACTGCGGTGCGGGAAGATATTCGTTCGGTGCAGGTGGTCGGACGGGCGGCCGGCAATATCCGGCTCGATCCGGCGCGGATCGGCGACTTTACCCTGGTGGGCGCGGCGGGCCAGCGTATTCCGCTGTCACAGATTGGCGAAGTTAAAGTACAGATGGAAGATCCGCTGCTGCGGCGGCGCGACCGCACGCCGGTGATCACCGTGCGCGGCGATATCGCTGACGATCTGCAACCGCCGGATGTCTCAGCCGCCCTCGGCAAACGCCTGCAGCCGATCATCGCATCGCTGCCGGAAGGCTACCGGATAGAGCTGGCGGGCTCGATAGAGGAGTCGGGAAAAGCGACCCAGGCGATGGCGCCGCTGTTCCCAATCATGATCGCCATCACGCTGCTGATTATTATTTTGCAGGTGCGATCCATGTCGGCAATGGTGATGGTATTTTTAACCGCTCCGCTTGGACTGGTCGGTGTGGTGCCGACGCTGCTGCTGTTTAATCAGCCGTTCGGCATCAATGCGCTGGTCGGGCTGATTGCGCTGTCGGGGATTCTGATGCGTAACACCCTGATCCTGATTGGTCAGATTCACCACAATCAGCAGCAGGGGCTGGCCCCGTTTGATGCGGTGGTTGAGGCGACCGTGCAGCGCGCCCGACCGGTGCTGCTTACGGCGATGGCGGCCATTCTGGCGTTTATCCCGCTGACGCACTCGGTATTCTGGGGCACGCTGGCCTATACCCTGATTGGCGGTACGCTGGGCGGCACCATTATCACGCTGGTCTTCCTGCCGGCGATGTATGCCATCTGGTTCCGGATCCGCCCGGTAGCGGAGTAACCGGCGGGCGGTGAAAGCCGCCCCTCTGAACATCCTGCGCTACGCCGTGCCTGTTGACAGGCGCGGTGCTTTTCATCGTTAAAACCTTTTCAGCTAAGCATATTCAAAGGAGCAGGCTATCAAAGGTATAGGATGAGACAGGTGTGCCTTTTTCAAAAGCCACTATAGAGTAGCGCTGAGAATACATAAAAGAGGTGTGACCATGAGCAATTCTGTTGATGAAGATGCAAAAGATGCAAAGCCTATTGTCGAAGCCGATCGCGAAGCGGCGGCGGGTAAATGTCCTTTTCACGCAGGAAAGGCAAACCAGACATCAGGCGGCGGCACGACCAGCCGTGACTGGTGGCCTAACCAGCTGCGTGTCGACCTGCTGAACCAGCACTCATCCCGCTCTAACCCATTGGGCGAGTCGTTCGACTACCGTAAAGAATTTGCCAAATTAGACTACGCTGCGCTGAAAGCCGATCTCAAAGCCTTGCTCACAGAGTCACAAGCCTGGTGGCCTGCCGACTGGGGCAGCTACATCGGTCTCTTTATCCGTATGGCCTGGCACAGCGCCGGCACCTATCGCGCCGTTGATGGTCGCGGTGGTTCAGGACGCGGTCAGCAACGCTTCGCCCCGTTAAACTCCTGGCCGGATAACGTCAGCCTGGATAAAGCGCGCCGTCTGCTGTGGCCGGTGAAGCAGAAGTATGGTCAGAAGATCTCCTGGGCTGACCTCTATATCCTGGCGGGCAACGTGGCGCTGGAAAATTCCGGCTTCCGCACCTTTGGTTTTGGTGCCGGACGTGAAGATGTCTGGGAACCGGATATGGATGTCAACTGGGGCGATGAAAGCACCTGGCTGGAACACCGTCACCCGGAAGCGCTGGCGCAGTCACCGCTGGGCGCGACGGAAATGGGGCTGATCTACGTCAACCCGGAAGGCCCGGAACACAGCGGCGATCCGGCTTCGGCTGCCCCGGCCATTCGTGCCACCTTCGGCAACATGGGCATGAACGATGAAGAGATCGTCGCCCTGATCGCCGGTGGTCATACGCTGGGCAAAACCCACGGTGCCGGTTCGGCCGACCACGTTGGCGTTGACCCGGAAACCGCACCGCTTGAAGCACAGGGTCTGGGCTGGGCGAGCAGCCACGGCACCGGCGTTGGTGCTGATGCGATTACCTCAGGTCTGGAAGTGATCTGGTCGCAGACGCCGACCCAGTGGAGCAACTACTTCTTCGAGAACCTGTTCAAATATGAGTGGGTCCAGACGCGCAGCCCGGCGGGCGCGATCCAGTTTGAAGCGGTCGATGCGTCAGAGATTATTCCTGATCCGTTCGACCAGACGAAGAAACGTAAACCGACCATGCTGGTTACCGATCTGACCCTGCGCTTCGACCCGGAGTTCGAGAAAATTTCGCGTCGTTTTTACAACGATCCGCAGGCATTCAATGAAGCCTTTGCCCGCGCCTGGTACAAGCTGACGCACCGCGATATGGGGCCGAAAGCGCGTTATATCGGTCCGGAAGTACCGAAAGAAGATCTGATCTGGCAGGACCCGCTGCCGGTACCGGTTTACCATCCGACCGGCGCCGACATCGCCCAGCTGAAAGAGAAGATTGCCGCCGCGGGCCTGAGCGTCAGCGAACTGACCTCGGTGGCGTGGGCGTCAGCCTCTACCTTCCGTGGCGGTGACAAACGCGGTGGTGCCAACGGCGCGCGCCTGGCGCTGCTGCCGCAACGCGAGTGGGACGTAAACGCTATTGCGGTCCGGGTGTTGCCGACGCTGGAAGCGCTGCAGCGTGAATTTAACAAGGTTTCGCTGGCCGATCTGATTGTGCTGGCCGGTGTGGTCGGGGTTGAGCAGGCGGCGAAAGCGGCTGGCGTTGAGATTGAGGTGCCGTTTATTCCGGGCCGGGTCGATGCGCGTCAGGATCAGACCGATATCGAGTCGTTTGAGTTGCTGAAACCTCGCGCCGATGGCTTCCGTAACTACGGTCGCGGCTACGGTAAAACCACCACCGAGAACCTGTTAATTGATAAGGCCCAGCAGCTCACGCTGACGGTGCCGGAATTAACGGTGCTGATTGGCGGAATGCGCGCGCTGGGCACCAACTACGACGGCAGCCAGCACGGCATCTTCAGCCGCCGCGTCGGGGAACTGAACGCCGATTTCTTCGTCAATCTGCTGGATATGCGCATTGAATGGAAAGCGGTTGATGGCTCCAGCGAACAGTTCGAAGGTCGCGATCGCCTGACCGGTGAAGTCCGCTTTACCGCTACCCGCGCCGATCTGGTGTTCGGCTCCAATGCGGTATTACGCGCCTCGGCGGAAGTCTATGCCAGCAGCGATGCTAAAGAGAAGTTCGTTAAAGACTTCGTTGCAGCCTGGACCAAAGTGATGAACCTCGATCGGTTCGAACTCTGATCGCCCGCTGTTAACTGTTGAAAGCAAAAACCCGCTGAGTGATAAGCGGGTTTTTTATTTTTCAAAGCCTGATGGCTCAGCGAGCGGGCTCGCCAGGCTGACGCTGGAGTAACAGCGGATCGTCATCTAACACCAGCGTGTCACGCAGCGCCCAGCCTTTGAGTTTACCGGGATTAAGTAACCCGTCTGGATCGAGGCACTGTTTAACCGACACCACCTCGGGTTTGATCTCGCCCTGTTTGCCCTCTTCAATTTGATAGACATGCGGATTGTTGATCCTGACATCATGAGCGCGGAAGGTGTCCATAATCTCATTCAGCCTTGCTTCGCTGGTATAGCGCACCAGTTGCAGGCCGCTGGCAGTGATATTGCCTTCACCGTCACGCAGGAACTCAATATGCGACATCACTTCATCACCCAACCGGGCGGCCATATCAATAATCTGCTGACGATAACAGGCCGGGTTAAACGCAGTCTGTAAATAGGTCAGCGTGCTGTCTGCCTTCAGCGCATGAAGCGTGGTGTGGTTCCAGCAATATTCCATCAGTGACGCATTCGCCTCGCGTGCTGCGTCGGCAGGCTGCCGCACCGCGTTGCTGCCGCGATATTTCTCCAGCAGCCCCGTTGCCAGCCGTTCACTTTCCCCGGCAATCAGGCTGATCACCGCGTGCTGACCCGCCTGATAATGGCCATTAAGATGGGTGAAGTAGCCGGGGATCGGCGCGGCAAAGAGTGCCAGCTGACGTTTCACCACTCCTGGTGAACGGGCAAAGGCATTGGCGTAATCCAGCGCATCGGTAAAATCGTCGAACACGTCGAGCCGCTCTATCCAGTGGTGAACCGGGGCCAGCGCCAGCTCAACCTCCAGCACGATCCCGTTGCTGCCGTAAGCGTGATGCAGCAGCAGCGCCTGCGGTGCCGGTATCTGCAAAATGCGCGGTTCCGCCTCCACCGTCATGACTTTGACGCTGAGTACGTTACCGGCTGCGGCCAGCGGGCCATAGTTGATTGAGCCGATGCCGCCGAAACCGCCGCCGTACAGCCCGCCCAGCGTGGCAAGGCGGTAAGTCGAAGGCATACAGCGCAGTTCCCAGCCGGTCGGGCGGGTCAGGGCTTCAATCTCCGCCAGCCGCATTCCGGCCTGCGCCCGCACCACGCCATCACTGAGTTCACACAGCTGATTAAAGCCGGTCATATCAACCAGAATGCCGCCCTCCAGCGGCACCAGCTGACCATAGTTGCCGGTTGCGCCACCCCGCAATATCAGCGGTAACTGATGCTGTACGCAGGCGCTGACCAGCAGACTCAGCTCCTCTTCACTGCGCGGTTTAACCACCGCATCGGCCTGCTTATCTTCCAGTTGCCGTTTGAGTACCGGGCTGAACCAGTGAAAGTCGCGCGACAGGCGTTTAACCTTTGGCGGCTGCAATGTCCAGTCGAGATCGGGAAGTGCCTGTTGTATCAGAGTAAGTGCCTGCTGACGGTGTTCAATGTGCATCGTGTTCCTGCCTGAAAATAGAGGTTAATGAGACTGAACCGCTTCGCTCTCGTGCCAGGCGCTGAGCGCGCGGCGGGAAATCCACGACATCACACCAAACAGTGCAATCCCGGCGAGGGAGATCAGCAGCAGCGCCGCGAACATCAGCGGAATATCGAGCTGATAGCCCGCCTGCAGGATCTGGTAGGCCAGCCCGGTATTATTTCCGCCGGTCCCGGCGACAAACTCGGCCACCACTGCACCAATCAGCGACAGCCCGCTGGAAATTCGCAGCGCCCCGAAAAAGTAGGGCAGCGCGGAAGGAATGCGCAGGCGAATCAGCACCTGCAGACGACTGGCGCGGCTCAGCCTGAAGTAGCTCAGCAGCCCCGGCGAGACGCTGCGCAGCCCCTGGGTGGTGTTAGAGATAATCGGGAACACCGCCATCAGGGTTGAGCAGACCACCAGCGACAGGGTGGTGTCTTTGACCCAGATAATAATCAGCGGCGCAATGGCGACGATGGGCGTCACCTGCAGGAAGACGATGTAGGGAAACAGGGCGGTTTCGACAAAGCGGTTCTGCACCAGCACAAAGGCCACGGCGGCACCGATGACGATCGAGAGTAAAAACGAAATCAGCGTGATTTTCAGGGTGAAGAGCAGCGCCATCATCAGCGACCCGAAATGAGTCCACAGGCTTTGCAGCATCACCAGCGGTGACGGCACCAGAAACTGCGGGATGTTGAAGTAGCTCACCCAGCCCTGCCACAGCAGCACCACAACCACCGCGACCACGGTGGGATAAAACACTTTGCGAAAGCCGGGATTGGCGATCCACGGCGAAGATTTTTGCGTCTGCATGGTATTACTCCCCGCCCGATTGGCTGGCTTGTAGCAGGCTGTCCTGCAGTTGCTTTGCGTAACGTGAAAAAGCCGGACTGACACGGAAATCTTCGCTGCGCGGGAACGGCTCATTGATGGCGATATCCTCCACCACCCGGCCCGGCCGGGCTGCCATCATGATCACCCGCTGCGACAGAAAAACCGCTTCATGTATTGAGTGGGTAACGAACACCACCGTCAGGCCCTGTTCACGCCACAGCCGCAGCAGGTCACTGTCGAGTTTATTGCGGGTGATTTCATCCAGCGCGCCAAAGGGTTCATCCATCAGCAGCAGTTTCGGACGCGTGACCAGCCCGCGTGCAATCGAGACGCGCATCTGCATACCACCGGAGAGCTCGCGCGGCAGCACCCGGGCAAACTGACCCAGCCCGACCAGTTCCAGCGCCTCGGTGACGCGGGTATTGGCTTCGGCCCGCGGCACGCCCGCCAGATCCAGCGGCAGACGAACGTTGTTTTGCACTGTGCTCCACGGCATCAGCGTGGCTTCCTGGAACACAAAGGAGAGCGGAACCTGCGCGCTTTCCCGGCTATCGCGACGCCACAGCACCAGTTTGCCATCGCTGGGCTCGGTCAGCCCGGCGACCATTTTTAGCAGCGTACTTTTGCCACAGCCCGACGGACCGAGCAGGGTGACAAATTCGCCCTGATGAATGGTGAGATTGACCGGCAGCAGCGCGCGGGTGCCGTTGCTGTAAATTTTCTCTGCCGACAACACTTCGATAGCCGGCTCTGCGTGCGGCGTGGCGGCACGACGATCGCGCATCACGGTCAGGTTGGGGGCGGAATTCATGGCATCACCTTCGCGTCTTTGATCATATCGAGGCTATAGGTCTGGTCGAACGGCACTTTCTCCGCGTCGATCAGCTTGTTTTTCACCAGCATCTCCCAGCTCTTTTTCAGCCGAGCTTCGGTGATGATGCCGATACCGCCGGTTTGTGCGTCACCGCCGGTAACCAGCTGGTATTTCTTCATCTGCGCGATGCCGAAGGCGATCTGGTCGGCGCGCATCTGCGGGTTATCTTTGGCGATCAGCGCATTGCCGGCGGTCGGGTCCTGCAGATAGGCTTTCCAGCCCTGCATCGAGGCTTTGACGAAGGCGGCCACGGCGGCCGGTCGTTTTTTCACCGTGTCAGCCATGCAGATAATCGAGTTACCGTAGGGCGGATAGCCCCAGTCGCTGAGCATGTAGACGTAAAACGGTTTGCCGCCTTTGGCAATCGAGAACGGCTCGGAGGTGACGTAACCCTGCTGCACCAGGTTGTTATCGGCGAGAAAAGGCTGAACGCTGAAGGTGTAGGGCCGGACTTTCACTTTATCCAGTCCCAGCTCGCTTTTGGCCCACGGCCAGAACGAGTTATAGGCCTCGGTTGCCAGCAGGAAGGTTTTGTCCCTGAGCTGCTGCGGCTGGTCCACCTTGTCATGGCTGATAAAGACCGTCGGCGAATGCTGGAATACCGTCGCCACCGTAACGGCATGAACCCCAGCCTCCCAGGTCTCCAGCGCCTGGCCGTTATCGCCCAGCGTACAGTCGGCGCGTCCGGCCGCCATAAGCTGCATCACGTTGACCTGCGGGCCGCCCATATTAATGCTGACATCCAGTCCGGCTTTTTTGTACAGCCCGTCGGCCTGCGCCTGATAAAAGCCACCGTGCTCCGCCTGGGCATACCAGTTGGTCAGGAAGGTAAACTTCTCTTCCGCCATCGCGGAGGCAGAAACCCCGGTCAGCAGCAGGGCCAGCAGAGAGAGAGTCGATCGACATCCAGGTTTCATCGTAAGCACTCCACTATTCAGAGACAAAAGAAGACGAAGGGGGCGTAAAGGTGGTTTGTACAAAACCGTGCCAGTGCTGTTTTCCCCAGGTGGGTTCGCTGCGGATTTTCCAGCTCATCTGGTGGATTTCGGTGATCGCCTGCGCCCAGCTTGCCGCCAGCGAATCGAGGATCGCGTGGCCCTGTTCGGCGGTAGCGCCGGTGGGATCGCCAATCACGCCACTCGGTCCGAAATCGTAGGCGGCCCAGGCAGCCGCCGGTCGGCCTGACGAGAGCGTCGGGCAGGGAAATGCTGGCGGATAGTTCGCAACCGCCTGGTCGAGGTGGACGCACTCCGGCGCCAGCGCCAGCATCACAGCGGTTTCGCTGTGACCGGCGTGCATCGCCATCTTCTGCTCCTCGGCGCTGAGGAACTGGTTTTCGACATTCGGCACCCGAAACACGTCGTGCGGGATCACGATCATATCGCCATGACGCAGGCGCATTTCCCGCGCCGCCATCTGCAACACCTGCGGCTGTCCGCCGTGACCGTTGATCATCAGCAGCTTGCGAAAACCGGCGCGGTAAAGCGATTCGGCAATTTCCAGCACCGTTTGCAGCAGGGTGTCGCCGGTTAAGGTCAGCGTGCCGGGAAAGTTCAGGTGTTCGTCTGACTTGCCGTAGGTGATTGGCGGAATGGCGTAGGCCGGGACCGACGCGGGCAGCCGCGCCAGCGCATGGCCCGCCACGCCGGAGGCGATCACGCTGTCGACCGAACAGGGCAGGTGCGGACCGTGCTGCTCAATCGCGCCGGTCGGCAGCACAATCACCGTATTGGCTTTGTCGGGCAGGGCAGCAATCGCCGTCCAGCTGAGAAAAGGCAGAAATCGCGCTGCGGGAATATAACCGTTAATCATGCTGTGCCTCGTGATCGGAAATTATCGGGGGAGCGGTAGCCAGGCGGTGGCTTCCACTTCAATCAGTACCTCGGCGCTGGGCAGCATTTCGCTGACCTGTACCACGGTTGAAACCGGAGGCTGGCCGTCATAGAACAGCTTTCTGACCCGGCTGTAACAGGGAAAGTGATCGAGATTGCGAAAGTACTGCACCAGCTTGAAGACATCACTCATCTGCCCGCCCGCCTGTTCGATGGTGTGGCGAATGCTTTCCAGCACGTACCAGCTCTGCGCGAGGATCGGTCCCTGTCTGGCATCGGTGGAGAACTCGCCGGTTTCGCCAACTAACTGGCGAACTTCGGCCGGGATATCCTTAAAGCCGCGTACCAGAGTGCCGTTCTGCGGGTTAACCGGAATGATGCCGGAGAGAAAGACAAAATCGCCGGCGCGACGCCAGGCGGCATAGTGGGCGAGCGGTTTGCCCGCGCCCTCTTCAAGACTCATAGGGGTTCTCCTGCTGCCAGGTGCGTTGATGGGTCAGCCTGCCGCGCTGGATCACCAGACGGGCAGCACTGTTTAATGGCCAGCTGCCACTGTCGCTGCCGGGAAACAGCACCAGCGTGGCGTCGCTGCCGGGTGACAGCGGCGGTACGGCTGAAGGTTCTCCGGTCAGGGCGGCGACATCACAAATCAGCCGTGAAGCGTGGTCAAAAACGTGGCTCAGTTGCAGGGCGAACAGGGCGCAGCTCAGGGTATCCAGCGGGTCATAACTGCCTGCCGGACAAAAGGCATCCTGAACGTTGTCGCAGCCGATCAGCAGCGGAACGCCAGCCGCCTGCGCCTCTTTCAGCAGAGTGATGCCGCGCTGACGCGGCGTACGCCCGGTTACGGCATCCTGCAACAGCAGGTTGGTCATCGGCAGAGCAATCAGCGTGACGCGCTGTGCCGCCAGCTGTTGTAACACCTGGCTCGCCTGCTGCTCACTGCCGGACGCCAGCGCGCAGCCGTGACTGCAACAGATGTGGCCGCTGAAGCTGTTTTCAGCCAGCCAGTGCGCCAGCCAGCTCAGACCCTGGGCCACGGGCGACAGCTCTTCATCAATGTGCAGATCGAGATCCAGATGCCAGCGTGCGGCGCTGCGCATCAGGTGAGTCATCGCCGCCGGGTCCCAGTTTGAGGAGTGGATAAAGCCGCCGAGCAGGCAATGCTGGCCGCTCTGCGCCACGGTGCGGGCGATGCGGTCAGCGACCTCAGGGTCGGCAAACAGGCCCAGCGGCACCAGCGCGACCCGTTCCAGCCGCATCGTTGGCGAGGCTATCGCGGCCAGTTCCGTCCAGGCGAGCGGGGCGGTAGCGTCAAACCAGTCGAGATGGGTGCGTAAGCGGGTGACACCGTTAGCCGTCGCTAATGCGATCGCCTTGCGGGCGCGCTGCTGCAAATCTGACGGCGTCCAGTGCTGACGATCCTGATGCAGGGTCTCAATCGCGGCCAGCAGACCCGGTTTCGACGGGCGACTGCGGGCAAGAGTAAAGGTTTTATCGAGATGCGCGTGTGGTTCAATCAGCCCCGGTAACGCCAGCGCGCCGTGCTGATCCCACAGACCAATCTGATCGCGTCCGGCGGGCGTCAGGGCGGCAATCTTGCCATCCTCAAAGCGCAGATCCGCCAGCAGCGGCTCGCCCGCTTCCGTCGGCCAGTTCGCTGGCAGCAGCCAGGCGGGCAGACGAACATTAGCAATGCCTTTCAGTGGGGCGTCAGTGAAAGCAGCAGGCATCTTCAGGCTCCGGGGTGGCATTAAAGATCGAGGACCAGAACCGGCGTTCTGGATCGCGAGCAGCACAAGGTTATCTGCGTATTCTCCGCTTTCTCTTCGGCAGTCAGCACGCAGTCGCGATGATCGGGAATACCATCGATAACATCCGTAATGCAGGAGCCACAAATACCCTGTTCGCACGACAGCATAATATCGACGCGGGCGCTTAACAGGACTTCAGCAATTGTCTGATTCGGGCCAACTAAATAACGGCTGCCGGTTGAGCTGAGCTGAATATAAAATGGGTTATCGCTGGCGCTGTTATTCAGTGCCGCATTGCTGAACCGCTCAAAAGATAATTGTTGCGGCTGCCAGTGATGCTGCTGCATAAGATGTTGCAGGCGCTGAATAAAGCCATCCGGACCGCAGGCGATTATTCGCGTCTGTGGGTCAGGCTGTGATAAACAGGGCGGCGTGAGGTGACGCAGGGAGTCACTGGCGCTGCTGTAATGAAAATAAACCTGGTCGGCCAGTAAGGGCGCTGATAAGCGTGAAGCAAAGGCGGCCTGTTGTGGCGCAGAAAGATAATAATGCAGCTCAAATTCAATACCTTGCCGGACAATCTGTTCCGCCATGGTCAGCAGCGGCGTAATACCAATCCCGCCAGCAAACAGCAGATAGCGTCCCGCTTCGGGCAGCGGAAAGTGATTACGCGGCGCTGAAATCGTCAGCTTATCGCCGGGCCGGAAATGATGATGAATATAATGTGAACCGCCGCTGGAACGTTCTGCCCGCCTGACGCAGATTTCATAATATTCGCCGCTGTGGGAGTAGCTGCAAAGGGAATACTGGCGCGGACCGATATCCGGAATAATCACGTCAATGTGCGCGCCGGGTAAATAAGCCGGTAACGCTTCGCCGTGCTGCGAAATAAGCTGCAGAGAAAGATTATCGACACCGTTAATATCGACAGATTTAATCGTGACAGGAATCAGTCCGGCATCTTTCATCGTCATTTACCGTTTTTCATTAAGCTGGCCTGTATAAAAAGGACGAAAACGCACTCGCCGACTGACCCGAAGCGAAACAGCGGTTCGCTGCCCGGCATCTGCCTGTCCGGCGATGAAACAATCGTTCCCGTTGCAATGAAATCTACGTTATTGTGATAAAACTGTTGCGTCCAGCGCTTTGATTCGCACATCCCGTTGCATAAAAGAGAGCACTCGCTATGTTCGCCTTCTCCCGATTTTTGCTCTATTTCACTGAAGTCGCCCGTCAGGGATCGTTTCGTAAGGCCTCCGAAACCCTGCATGTGGCGGCATCCTCCATCGACCGGCAGATCCTGCGGGTTGAGAAAGAGCTGGCGATGCCGCTGTTTGAGCGTCACCCCAGCGGCCTGCGGCTGACCGCCGCCGGTGAGCTGTTGTTGCACGCGGCAAATAACTGGAAAAAGGATTTTTCCCGGGTCTGCGAACAGCTTGACGATCTGCGCGGTCTGCGCCGCGGTCATGTGCGTATCGCCACCATCGACGCCATTAATCGGCAGTTTTTCTCGTCGATGCTCAGGCAGGTGCATCTCGACTACCCGAATATCTCTTTCACCCTGACCACCATGAATAACGTCGATATTCAGCAGGCGCTGATCTCAGGTGATGCTGATTTTGGCGTGATGCTCAATCCGCATACCTCACGTGAGCTGCAGGTGCGGGCGTTTGCCGAAATTAACCTTGGGATTGTGGTGCCGGGCGGACATCCGCTCGCCAGCAAAAGCGGGGTGCGATTTAATCAGTGCATGGATTATCCGTTTATCCTGCCTTCCGCGCCGCTGATGCTGGCGGAACCGGTGCAGGCGCTGATCAACATCCACGGTGGCAGCATCAGAGAAGTGGCGGTATCGAATAATATCCACATGATTCGCTCGCTGATTAAAGAGAAGATCGGCATCGGCATTCTCTGCTGGCTCGATATCATGGATGAGGTGAAAAGCGACGAACTGCGGTTTATTCCGCTGACCGATCCGCAGCTCAAAACCTTTACCCTGTCGCTGTGCGTCGCACCGGCCAGGCAGCTCTCGCTGGCGGCCTCAATGATGCTTAAACAGCTGGAAATGCTGTTCAGTCAGATCCAGACTCCAGGCCATCACCGATCCTGACTCTGCACCAGCATGGTGCTCTCTGCTCCTTAATGAATCAAAGGTTGCAGCGCGCCCGGCACCGATCGCTGCGCCAGCCGCCATCCACGCCGATCCGCTGACCTGGCATCCTTTTTGTATAACTCAGTGTGAGTAGAAGCGGTCAGTGCAGGTAACTGCGCGGGACATTGCTCAGCCACCATTTCGCGGTTCATGTTGAACCGGTTGGGGGCTGAGCCGCATTGGCTCAGCCTCTCTCCGGTGACGATTAGGAGAGGAGCAATGAAGTTACTATTCCGCATTCCCCTGTCTGGCTGCGTGCTGAGCACGCTGATTTCTGGCGCATTTGTCTTCCCAGTGGGTGCCGCAGAGAAAATCGCCTTACTCACTTCCTGGTACGCCCAGGCTGAGCAGGGCGGCTACTATCAGGCGCAGGCGACCGGCATTTATCAGCGCTACGGGCTGGATGTCAGCATTCAGTCCGGCGGACCGCAGATCAACGGTATGCAGTTGCTGTTATCAAAGCGGGCCGACGTGATCATCGGTTATGACCTGCAGTTACTGGAAGCGGTACAGCGCGGCTTTCAGGCGAAAGCGATTGCCGCCCCGTTCCAGTTCGATCCGCAGGGGCTACTGACCCACGCCTCCGTTACCTCCCTTGACGGCCTGAAAGACAAAACCATTCTGGTTTCCAGTTCCGGCCAATCCACCTGGTGGCCGTGGCTCAAGGCGCAGTATCAGCTCAGTGATGGGCAGGTACGTCCCTATACCTTCAATATTCAGCCGTTTATTGCCGATCAGAATGTGGCCCAGCAGGCTTACGTCAGCTCTGAGGTTTTCCAGGCACAGAAGGCCGGGGTGAAATCGAACTTCTTTCTTTTCTCCGAACACGGCTATCCCCCTTACGGCGGCATTCTGATCACCCGACCAGACCAGATCAGCAGCCGCAATGAGGCGATGGCGAAGTTTGTCCGTGCCTCAATGGAGGGCTGGGTGAGCTATCTGAACAACCCGGCACCGGGCAATGCGCTGATTAAAAAAGATAACCCGAAGATGACCGATGATTTGCTGGCCTGGGGCGTGACGCAAATCAAACAGCACCATCTGATTGACGGCGGCGATGCCGCGACAGCCGGCTGGGGCACCATGACACAGGAGCGCTGGCAGAAAACCCGGGATTTCATGGTGAAAGCCAGCCTGCTGAAGGCGGATACCGACTGGAAACAGGCGTACACCACCGAGTTTGTTCAGCAGATGCAGGTTAAACCGTGAGGAGTGATGCGATGTCATCTCAGTCATTACTGATTAAAAATGCGCACGCCATTCTGACTGGCCTGCCGGGCGATCGGGCGCGCCAGGCCGGACCCGATATCCGCGTCCGTGAGGGCGTGATCGAAGCCATTGGCTCGCTGAGCGCCTTGCCGGACGAGCGGCTGATCGATGCCCGCGACTGCGTGGTCTATCCCGCCTGGGTCAATACCCATCACCACCTGTTTCAGTCATTGCTCAAAGGTGAGCCGCAGGGGCTGAACAAAAGCCTGACCGCCTGGCTGAGCGCGACGCCCTATCGCTTTCGCGCCACCTTTGACGAGCAGACGTTCCGGCTGGCGGTGCGTATCGGCCTGATTGAGTTACTGCGGTCCGGCTGCGCCACGGTCGCCGATCATAACTATCTCTACTGGCCGGATATGCCGTTTGATCCCTCAGAGATTCTGTTCAGTGAAGGCGAGGCGCTGGGGATGCGCATTGTGCTGTGCCGCGGCGGCGCAACGCAGGGGCGGACCATTGAGCAGGATCTGCCACAGGCGCTGCGCCCGGAGAATTTCGGCCACTACATGGCTGATATCGAACGGCTGGTGGCGCGCTACCACGATCCGCGACCAGCCTCGCTGCGGCGGGTGGTGATGGCTCCGACCACGCTATTGCATTCGGCTCCCGGCGCGCAGCTGCGCGAAATGGCCGGGCTGGCGCGCCAGCTCGGTATCCGGCTGCACAGTCATCTGTCGGAAACGGTGGATTATCTGGATGCGGCGCGCGATCGCTTCAATATGACGCCGGTGCAGTTCTGCGCCGAACACGACTGGCTGGGTGATGACGTCTGGTTTGCGCATCTGGTGAAGCTGTTGCCGCACGAGATCACGCTGCTGGGTGACAGCCGGACCGGGATTGCGCACTGTCCGCAAAGTAATGGCCGTCTCGGCAGTGGCATTGCCGATCTGCTGGCGCTGGAGCAGGCGGGCGTCCCGGTTTCGCTGGGCGTGGACGGTGCAGCATCGAACGAAGCGGCAGATATGCAGAGTGAAGCCCATGCGGCCTGGCTGTTGCAGCGCGCCCGAAAAGGCATGTTTGCCACGCCACGCTATGACGGCGGAACGTTTGAAGGCGGCGGCGATGCGGCGACCATCGAAGATGTGGTGCGCTGGGGCAGCGCTGGCGGCGCGCAGATCCTCGGCCTGCAACAGAGCGGCACCGTGCAGGTCGGGATGCTGGCTGATATCGCCATTTACCGGCTGGACGACCCGCGCTACTTCGGCCTGCACGACATGGCGATTGGCCCGGTGGCCTGCGGTGGCCGGGCTTCACTCAGGGCACTGATGATCAATGGCCGGGTGATTGTCGAAAACGATCACATCCCTGGCCTCGATCTCGACGCCATGCGCCATCAGGCAATGTCAGCCGTCCGCACCCTGCAACAGCGTGCCGCCGGTTAACCCTCTTCTGTAAAGGAAAAAAATAATGACACAATCAACCCAGACACAAGGCTACGCACTGCAGGAACTGGAAAAAGAAGCGGCGATGGGCGCAATGGGTGAAGAGACCTTTGCCCGTGAGGTCCGCTGCATCGACCTGTCAGATTTTGAACAGCGTAAACCTGAGATTGCCGATGAACTGTGGCAGGCCGCGGTGGAGATCGGTTTCTTCCAGGTCAGCAATCACGGTATCGCTCTCGACGATATCCGTCAGGCGTTCAGCATGACGGAAGATTTCTTCTCACTGCCGGATGCGGTCAAAGCCCGCTATCCGCTGGCGCGTAACGCCGGCTGGGAAAATAAGTCGCAGGTCCGTCCTTCGACCAAAACCCCGGATCAGAAAGAGTCCTATCAGATTACCCGTCCCTTAATGGATTCGCTGTGGCCGACCGAGCAGGAGTTGCCCGCCTTTAAGCAGACCATGCTGAGCTTCGAATCACAGTGCTGGCAACTGGGGATGAAATTGCTCTCCTGCTTTGCACTCAAGCTCGGTTTTCCTGAGCACTTCTTCGAGCAGGCGCACAATCCCGATCGGAACACCTACCAGAGCACGCTGCGGATGCTGCACTACTATGCGACCGAACAGTCGGAGCAGGGAATGTGGCGTGCCGGTGCGCATACCGATTTCGACTGCCTGACGCTGCTGTTCCAGCGCCCCGGTCAGGGCGGCCTGCAGGTGTGCCCTGGCAAGGATCGCGAAAGCCAGCAGTGGACCAGTATTGAACCGCGTGAAGAGGTGATCACCTGCAATATTGGCGACATGCTGATGCGCTGGAGTGACGACCAGCTGCCGTCAAACTTCCATCGGGTGAGAAGCCCGCTGCCAGGAGAGTATCAGGGCGCGCGCTATAGCCTGGCGTTCTTCTGTCAGGCGAATAAAGATGTCGAGATCCTCGGCCCGCAGGCGAAGTATCCGGCGATCAGCGCTGAAGATTATCTGCAACAGCGTATCCAGGCGAACTTTGCCAAAGGGTAAAGCGGAATAGCAGCAAAAAGCCCGCTCAGGTTTCCCTGAGCGGGCTTTTTTAAAAACTTCGCTTCATCGCTGATCGTGCCACGAGGTTCTCTGCAAAAGACGGGTATTCAGAACAAGCATCTAAAAGTCGGCTCGAAGCGAGAGGGTGGCCAAAGAGCTCTGACGGTCTGCTCTGTGCCAGAAGCGGACGCTGCTAACTTCATGTTAAGTTGATGTGCGGGAAGCAGGTCACCTCGAACAGTCCACAGCGCAAGATGTCTCTTTGCTTCCGGATCGGTTCTCTTGTGTGACTTGCTTAAGGTTGACCACGGTTCTCTTTGGCAAACGATTGAAAGCCTGAGGCTCAGATAACATAAAAAGCAATAGGCAGAAACAATTAAAATATTGGCTGTTTTTGCCGATAGTACCAGGTAAATTAATTCCGGGTTTCTATTGTAATGAAAAAATATTTATCATTTACTATCCTGAGTATCTCTTTATTAAGTGGCTGCTCAGCCTTTAATTATTCCGCGCCGCTTTATAAAGACCCCGTCGGTGAAAAAAGCAATCTGGCTCGAATCCGTTTTGTTGGGAATGTAACCGGCACATCGATATCGACTAAAGAGAACAGAGAATATCAACAGTTAGTGCCGCATACTTCATTTGGTTATTATAATGACACCCGAGATATTGGTATGCCTAAGATAAGTTATCGCCAGAATGATTATAAGAATTATTATTTTGAAGTATATGCAAAACCAGGTCAGGCTATTTTCCATATTCTTACAGACAATACCGATCAGGGAAGCTGCTCAATGTCAGCGTTAGTTAATCTTGAGGCTGGAAAAGATTACGACGTGAATTTTGATGCACATGAACAGTTTACTAAATGTGTTTTCCACTTTAGTGAAATTGTAACCGATCCAGCTACAGGAGTGAAAATCCTTAAAGCTAAACCGTTTAAGAAAGAGGATTACTTTGCGACCAAATTCAATTAAATTAATCATTTATACTTTAATGTTGGCTTTACCTTTCGTGCAGGGCTGTATGTCTGGAGGCGTGCGCTCACATAATCTTCCGGAGACATTTTCTGAAAAAAAACCTCTTAGCAGTTGGTTAATTGCTGGAAAAACAACTAAACGGGAAGTCCTGAACCGTTTTGGGCCACCCAATTTTCCTGAAAACTTCAGTGAAGCCCTGAGCTGGCGCTATATCTGGAGTCAACAAAGCAGACTCGTAATAGTTCCGCTTTCGCCGAAAATACTCGGTCATGAACAAATTCTTACTTTATCTTTTACCGAGGATGGTCATCTGATTAATTATAAACTTGATGAGCAGAGTCCTCACCTTCAAAAAGGTGATGATCCTAAAGGGGTATTTTTTTAAACACCCCAACCAGAGGCGTCTCCATCATAGCAATTGACCTGCTACCCTCTACTTGATACAACGCGGACTTACTGATGTCCGCTTTTCGCTCATAGCGGACCTTCCGATTCGTTAGCTCAACCGCTGTGTGCCAATAACGGAGATTTAAGCGTTCAGGGAATACTAATCTCCTGGGAATTTTCCATCGTTTTATAGAGTCTCAAGCAATAATTTACATTTCATATTTTGTAATTTTTTGAATATTGTCATGAGGAGCTCGTGGCTTTTTTCGAATTCACCTGTGAAAAATTGTCGAGCTGTCTAATCGCAGGGACCAGGCAGGTGCCTAAAGTTGCTATGACTACTGCTATCGCTGAAACCAGAAGCACATTACTCCTGCCATAATGAATTGCCAGCGGCCCAGCGACCAGTTCACCTAAGGGAATGGCCACAAACGAACCTACAGCGTCATAGGCGTACACGCGAGCCAATTTTTCCTGAGGAATATGAGTTTGTAGTGAATGAGCCCATGAGACTCCGAATAGACCGAACGTTGCACCAGCAATAAAAAAAGCTGCAATCAGCCACGTTGCAGAAGCAGGTTGACTAAGCATAAAAATTGGCAGTGAGCATAGTGATACTAGCATTGCACCAATAAAAAGATCGCGTCGTGGACGCCATCTTAGGGCGAAGAATGAACCTGTCATAAGGCCAACGCTTTGCGCAGCAACCATAATTCCCCAATTAGCTCGCCCAAAAGAAGCATCAGCAATCACAGGGCCAAGTACCATCATTACGCCACTAAATGCTGCATTGATAATGGTGAATTGGACCACAATTGCCCATACCCAGGCTCGGCTTGTGAATTCTTCCCATCCTTCTTTTAAGTCCTGCAGGATATTACCTGATGGTGGGCATGCTTTGATTGATGTAATACGAATTAAGAAATAAAGCGGTGCAGAGGCTGCAAAACCTATCGCATCAATTGCCAGTCCCCAACCGGGTCCGACAGAACTGATTAGCATCCCACCAAGCGAAGTGCCGATAATCGTACCGCCATAAATACCAAGCTGAATTAATGCATTCGCTGCTCGCAAATTCTGCACTGGAACAGTTTGAGGGACCAGCGCTGAGGATGCAGGTAACGCGATGCCAGCTGCTGCTCCATTCAAAGTTCCAAGTAATGCCAGACTCATCACAGTTGCTGAACCGTCCAACACAGACCATGCGACAATAGCTTGTGAAACTGCCGCAATAACAGAAGAGGATACCAATACCTGGTTACGAGAGTAGCGGTCCGCTAATACGCCCCCGATCAACAAGAATAAAACGTTAAAAATTGAGCGGGACGCAACAACGAGACCTAAATCAGATACCGATCCGCCAATATCAAGCACTGCGAACGCTAATGCAATCGGTGCAATACCATTGCCCAAAACGGTAAGAAGGCGAGCAGCAAACAGATAACGAAAAGGACTGAAGTGAAAAACGCTAACTTTTTTAGTAAATGTTTTCATTGTAAAAATGGCTTCTGGATAAGAGGATTTATTTTAGAACGCCTGTCTTTTGCTAATACTTTAGCATGATCTGATAGTTACACTGCATTATGTCGTTTAGGTAAGCAGAGAAATAACTTCCGCTCCTCACTCCTCACTCCTCACTCCTCACTCCTCACTCCTCATGGATATTGGCCTGTATGTCAGTCCGCCTCGTGCCAGGAGCTGACTTCGCGAACATCACGACACGTTAAGGAAAGATATCTAAAATCACGTAGCCGGGTTTTACGGGATGTTTACAGGGTTGCCGGAGCGTTACCTTTTTACTGATGCGGCCAATTTTCACGCCACCGGTCTGCATGAGCGGGTTCACCGGACTGGGGCAAAAGCCGCCTGAATCGTGAAATGAAAGGGAAGTTTGGCAGTGCGAGTCAGGCTTTTGAGGAGTTGATCGCCGAGCCGGGAAGCGCGTACCTGATGGCGGATCGGGGGATCGCTGGAGAGGTGCAGCATGAAAGCGATATTGCTTCCTGGCTGAAAGCACTGAAGAATGACAAGCGCTATATCTTCAGGGCCGCGAGTGCAGCGTCCAAAGCGCATTATTATTCGATGGGTAAATGTTTCGGTGAGATATTTAATAACTACAAGCGCAAAAAGCCCGCTCAGGTTTCCCTGAGCGGGCTTCTCAAATTTGGCTCCTCTGACTGGACTCGAACCAGTGACATACGGATTAACAGTCCGCCGTTCTACCGACTGAACTACAGAGGAATTGTTGGAACGGGGCGCATAGTAACGGCCTGCCCGGGCCATGTCAAAGCTCTTTTTCACAAAATCGCCCGACTGCTGAAATAGTCGCCACTCCCGCCTGATGCCCCACAAAAAATACTCGCTTTTCGCCCGTTCCGCCCAGCGGAGTTAAAAATCGCTGGCGGCAAAAAATGAGGTATTTATGAGGTGTTTTGCCGTAGCGATCCCCTTGTCAGGCGGCGTAATCAGTGGTTTTACCGGATAGTTTTCCACCATCGTCACATTTATTTCATTTTGGCTTTGTAAACGGCATAAATGAAATTTAGATTTCATTTCAACCTTGAGATGCGCCTATGGAGTTGAAATGAACAAAGTCAGAATCGGCATGATTGGCAGTGGGTATATTGGTCGCTGTCACGCCATTGCTTATGCCCAGGCCCCCACCGTTTTTGCGCTGAAAGGCGAGATCGTGCGGGAGATGCTAGCGGAAGTGAACCCGGAGCTGGCGGCCCGCCAGGCCGCGACCTTTGGCTTCGCCCGATCGACCGGCGACTGGCGCGAGCTGGTGCGCGATCCGGCTATTGATGTGGTCGACATCTGCGCCCCTAATTTCCTGCATAAAGAGATGGCGCTGGAGGCGATCCGCCACGGAAAGCACGTCTACTCCGAAAAGCCGCTGTCGCTGAGCGTGGCCGATGCCGAAGAGATGGTGGCCGCCGCCACGGCCGCTGGCGTCAAAACCCTGGTCGGTTTCAACTACATGAAAAACCCCACCAGCCAGCTGGCGAGAGAGATCATCGCCAATGGTGAGATCGGTGAGGTGGTGCATTTCTACGGCACCCACAACGAAGATTATCTGGCAAAACCGGAGACGCCGCTCGACTGGCACTGCCAGAAAGCGCTGGCCGGTCTGGGCGCGCTTGGCGATCTGGCGGCGCATATCGTCAATATGGCGCACTATCTGGTGGGGGATATCGCCGAGGTCAGTGGCGACATGATGACGGTGATCACTTCACGTCCGGACCCAAAAGATCTCAGCCGCCAGCTGCCAGTGGAAAACGAAGATCAGGCCAGTGCGCTGCTGCGTTTCAACAGTGGGGCGCATGGCGTGATTGAAACCTCCCGCATCGCCTGTGGTGCTAAGATGGGGCTGACCTATGTGGTGACCGGCACCAAAGGCACGCTGCGCTATACCCAGGAGCGCATGGCGGAGCTGGAACTCTACATTCACGATGAGCCGGCTGGCCGTCAGGGCTTTAAAACGCTGCTGACCGGCCCGGCGCACCCCGATTATGCCAACTTTTGCGTCTCGGCCGGACATGGCATCGGCTTTAACGATCAGAAGACGGTTGAGATCCGCGATTTGATTAACGGCATCGCAGCGGGCGATCGTATGTGGCCCGATTTTGCGGAAGGATTACAGGTGCAGAAGGTGCTGGAGGCGATTGCGCTTTCTGCGCGGGAGCGCCGCTGGATGACGGTGTAGGGCGAGCGACGGAAAACGCAGCAGACGGGAAGCCAGCGCTTCCCGTCCGGTATTAGCAGGCGAGGCCGCTTTTTTCCCACCACAGCTTATCCAGTGCGTAGTAGCGGTCGCGCTGGCTTTCCGGCTGAGCCAGATCGCGCTTCCACGGCTTCGCCAGGATGAAGTGAAGATTCTTCACCTCGTCGTCATGCCAGATCGGGCGATGCTGGAACGGCAACGTTTTCAGCGCATTGTAGACGTAAGAGAGCGGCATCCAGCGACCGGCGAAGGCCTCATTCAGCAGGTCCTGTTCTGAGAAGGGATAATCGCTCAGGTCATCAATCGCCGCGATACGCTGTTCCAGGGCGTCGTAGACCGCGTTATCGGGCGTCAGCACCAGAAAACCGCCGTTCAGGTAGTAGTCCAGGCTGGGCGGAGCGGCTTCACCCCGCGCCTGCCAGGTGTAGTGGCACTGCTCGGGCTGCCAGTCCGCCGGATAAGAGGCGATCTGATTCGGATTACAGCGACAGGCGTGGCACGCCGCCATCAGGTTATCCCCGAGATCGAGCGTGAACAGCTCATCCATATTCTGCAGCACCAGCATATCGGCATCGAGAAACACCACGCGCTGATAATCAGTCAGCTGCCAGGCACGCAGCTTGGTCCACACTTCGCCAAACTGCGCCGAGGCGTAATGCTGATCCAGATCGGCGCGCGGATAGATGGGCTCAACCGGGGCGATGACGCAGCCCTCGGCCTGCAATGCCTGGCAATCGTCAGCGGAAATCGCTGAGGTGGTCATCACCACCAGCGGCCACTGGCTGTTGCTCTGTTTCAGCGAGCGGTGCAGCGCTTTGACGCCCACCAGATAGTCGGGTTGAGTTAACAGCGTTACCCAGGCAAACATATTTTTCCTTATTCAGTCAGTCAAAAAGTGGGGCGATGTAGTCATTACCTAACCGGCCATGCGGATCGAGCTGGCTGCGCAGGGCGCGGAACGCATCCCACTGCGGATAGATCTCACGCCAGTTATAGCGATCGGCGTCGTAATACTTGCCCCAGTGCGGGCGTCCACCCTCGTCGGCCAGCAGTTTTTCCACTTCGGTCAGGAAATGCAGACCTTCCTGTGACAGCGTGCCGTCATCGGCGTAATAGACCACGAAACCGAAAAAGCAGGTTGGCTGGTCAGACGCCGGGCTGAGCCAGGCCGAAGAGGCACCAGTACAGCGCAGGATGATTGGGTAATGCATATGCGGGCGGTTCTCCGCATACCACTGCTTAATCCGGCGGATAATGGCAGGCGTTTTCGCCAGCGGCACGCCGATTTCGACATTAATCTGCGGCACCGCGATGCCCCGACAGAACAGCTGATAGATGTCTCCGGTAACATCGGTGAAGTCGCGAAAACGGGTCACGGTGCGAAACTGCTTACCGCCTTTGCCCTGAATCTGGGTATCGCGATGCATGTGCGCCAGCGTCTGATCGATGGTGTCATTCAGGCTGTCATCCGCCTGACCTTCGTGCTCAACCACCTGACGATCCTGCTGTTCATAGCGTAGACGCTCGTCGTCACTCGCCTCGTGGGCGTTCCAGACGTGTACCCGGTTGTCATCAACAAACCACCAGGCCTTGCTGAGCGGATACTCTTCATTCCAGCGCAGCAGGTCCTGCTCCAGCGTATCCGCTGAAACCGCATTTTTGTGACAGGTAAAGATGCGGAACGGCTCGGTTCGCAGCGTCACGGCGGTCACGATGCCCAGCGCGCCGAGTGAAACCTGCGCCGCCGGGAAGTCTGGCTCGCCACGGGTAAATTCCCGCACGCTGCCATCGGTCAGCACCATACGGATCGCCAGCGCTTCATCGGCAATCGAACTCTGTTGCAGACCCTGGCCGTGCGTGCCGGTCGCCATCGCGCCGGCCAGGGTCTGAATCGCAATCACCCCTGGCGACGAAGCCAGCATCCGGTTCATCCCGGTCAGGCTGCGGTAAACCTGATCGAGCGGTGTCGCACCGCCAAAGGTCACGCTCTGTTCATCACTAGCGATCTGGCCCCTGAACGCGCTGAGATCGAGCAGCAGATCCTGTTCGCTGACGTGCAGCATCCGACCGGGGGAGAGCTTGCTGCCGATCACCCGGATCTTACCGCCTGACTGGCGCATTAATTCCTGAAGTTCCGCCTCGCTGGAGGGACGCTGAACCTGATGGCGGCTACCGATCTGGGCGTTTTGCGCCCAGTTCCAGAGCCGGTCATCGTTGGGATCAACATCGGTGTGGCGAAGCGGGTAAAGGTGGGCGTCTCTGCTCACAACAGCATTCCTTTTATGGCGTTTTTGTGACGATATTCACTAAGCGTAGACCATGACTAAGCCAGGCCGTAAAGATGCCCGTTTATTTGCGGATGTAGCGTAACGTTGCGGTTACAGCCAGTTGACGGTTGCGGCGAATACTCTCTTCTTCGCTGTTATCCGGGCTGAACAGCGCGTTAAAGGTGTAGCGGTTGGAAACGTGATGCACACAGATACTGCTGATCAGGCGATGCACGTCGATGGTCTGTACTTCTTCGATAAACAGGCCCTGTTGCTGACCGCGGGTCAGAATGTCATCCAGCACGTCCAGCGCGCTGCGATTGAGGGTTTTGATCTGCGTTGACTGGCTGATGTAGCGACCGCGTAGCAGGTTCTCGCTGCACACCAGCCGCATAAAATCGGGATGGGCGACATGATAATCGAAGCTGGCTTCGACCAGACGCGTCATCGCCAGTTCCGGTTCCATCGCCGCCAGATTAAGGCCGGTTTCGTGCTGGCGTATCTGCTGGTAGACCTGCTCCAGCACGTCGATGTAGAGCTGCTCTTTACTGCCGAAGTGATAGACCACCATTCGTTTGGTGGTCTGCGCGTGCTCGGCAATCTGCTCCAGTCGCGCGCCCTGCATACCAAACTCGGCAAAAGTTTTCAGTGCGCCCGCGATAATGCGTTTTTTCAGCCCTTCAGGGTCATTTTTACGTTTGGTTAATTCCGACATAGTGCTCAACAGGGTGGTTTTGACCGGAGAATGTTAGCACAGCGGCAGAAGGATGCCTTTAACCGACAGCGCGGCGCAGCCGACGATCGCGTAGCGCGATCCACCACGGCAAGCTGACACAGGCCGGGAATTTACAGGTATAATCGGGGAAATTTCGTAACAGGCTCAGAAACCAACATGACCAAACTCACCTTACAAGAGCAGATGCTGAAAGCGGGATTAGTCAGCAGCAAAAAGATGGACAAAGTCCAGCGCACCGCCAAGAAATCACGCGTTCAGGCGCGTGAGGCCAGAGCGGCGGTTGAAGAAAATAAGAAAGCGCAGCTTGAGCGCGACAGGCAGTTGAACGAGCAGCAGAAACAGGCGGTTTTATCCAAAGAGTATAAAGCGCAGGTGAAACAGCTGATTGAAATGAACAGGATCGACATTTCAAAGGGCAACATCGGCTTTAACTTCACCGATAATAACCTGATTAAAAAGATCAACGTCGATAAGCTGACCCAAGCGCAGCTGATCAGCGGCCGTCTTGCTATTGCCCGTCTGGCGGCGGAGAACGGCGGCGAGCATCAGTATGCGATTATCCCGGCCAGCGTGGCGGATAAAATTGCGCAGCGCGATGCCAGCAGCATCGTACTGAATAGTGCACTGAGTCAGGAAGCGCAGGATGAAGACGATCCCTATGCTGACTTTAAAGTGCCGGACGACCTGATGTGGTAAGTCCGCGTTGCGGCGGCGGTGACGGCAGGACAATAACGGTCACTGCTGCGCGTCGCCGGCATCAGAACGGGCTGGCGTGCCGCGCGTGAATCGCCTTGCCGCTGACCGGATGCATAAAATGCAGCTCGCTGGCGTGCAGCATCAATCGCGGCGTTGTTTCACAACCAGGCCTCTGTAGCCCGCCATACAGGTCACAGCCCAGAATCGGGTAACCCAATAGCTGGCAATGAATCCGCAGCTGATGAGTGCGCCCGGTTTCCGGGGTTAATACCACTCGCGTTACCGGCACCACGTTGCCATCTTGCTGCGCATACTCTGTACGCTCAATCACCTGATAGCGCGAACGCGCAGGCTTGCCGTGGGCAGCGCAAATCGTCATTCGTGGAAAGCACGCCGCATCTTTCGCAATCGCCGCCTCAATCATCCCGTCGTCCTCAGCCAGATGGCCGCACAACAGCGCGCTGTAGATTTTGCGCACGCTGCGCTGGCTAAACTGCTGGCAGAGCGCCGCATTGATCGCCTTGTTGCGGGCAATCACCATCAGCCCGGAGGTGCCGAAATCGAGCCGATGTACCAGCGTGCAGCCCGGAAAGTTTTTCACCAGCCGGTGATGTACCGAATCAAGGTTCAGCGGATTTTTGCCCGACAGGCTCAGCAGCCCGCTGAGCTTATTGATCAGCAGCAGATGATCATCCTGATAGAGGATCTCAATCTGGTCATGACACGGCGGTGCAATAAAAGTATCGACTATCTCAGACATCGGGTTACCGGCGGGAAAGGGGAGGCGGATGATAACTAATTTTGCCTGGTGTGACGAATGGTGGATGGCGGGCGATCAGAACACCAGCCGGTTATGCTCGCCGTCTAATCAGCCCGCTGCGGGGTGGCGTGTTGTCTGGCCGCCAGCGAATGCGGAACGGGCTAACCATGACATACTCTGTTGTCTCTCTTTAAAGGTAAAGGTAACTCAGACTGAATTGAGTGGATAAGCAGGGATTTATGTAACGCAGCAACATGTGAACTGGCTTACATTTTTGACCTTCATCACACTTTATAGTGACCGCCTGATTAAACGACGCATCTCATTATCATGGCATCGATTAAAGACGTAGCAAAAAAAGCGGGAGTGTCTACGGCTACCGTATCGCGTGTGCTGAACCATCATCCCAGCGTGACGCCGGAAACACGCCAGGCAGTACGTGATGCAATGGATTACCTTTGCTATGTCCCCAGCAAAAGTGCGTTTCAGCTGAGTGGTAAATGTTCCGGGCTGATTGGCGTGGTGCTACCAAACCTGGTGAATCCACACTTTTCTGAGTTACTGGCGACCTTTGAAGAGGAAGCAAGATACATCGGGAAATCGGTGATTATTAAGACCCATCAGAATCAGCCTCAACAGGATAAGCAGATTATTCACAGCCTAATCGGAATGGGGATCGACAGCCTGCTATGGGTGCCCACAGAGGCCGAAAGCGAACTTGCGGAATGGTTGACCGCGACCAGCATTCCGGTGGCGGTGGTCACGCAGGTTTCTCGTTTTTTTAATTCTGTCTCTATCAATCAAAGGAAAGGTGCAGAAGCTATTGCGGAGCATTTTATCCAGACCGGGCATACCACCTTTGGTTTTATTGCTCAGGAGGGCGTCGATAATCGAAAGGTCTCTTCCTGGAGTAAAAAAATCACCAGTCAGGGGTTAACACTCGCTAAAGAGAATCAATTCTGGATAGCGAAAGGCGAAGGTGAAAAAATATCCGGCCATATTCGGATACTGGACGATATTATCGGGATGTTAGCTGACCGGAAAAAAGCGTGCTCTTCTCTTTGGGTCTATAACGATGTTGCTGCCAGTTATGTTATCGATGGCTTAAAGGAAAGAGGGGTGGCTGTCCCGCAGGATATTGCTATCGCCAGTTTTGACAATACCCTGCTGGCGCAGACCAAAAAAATAACCAGCGTGGCTCAACCGATTGGCGACATCGCCCACCTGGCATTCCAGATGGTGAATAATACCCCTAAGCAGGAGAGTATCGAAATGTATGAAATTGTCTCACGGTTAATTATACGTGAGAGCAGTATCGCGCTTAATATCACGGCTGTCTGATTTCTGCTTTTCCCGCTTAATTCTTTTTAAACGAGCCGAAAATTTTTATTCAGTCATCCGCACAGGGGCTGGCGATAATGCTCTGTGTTTAATTTTTATAGCTGTGCATTATTGAGGTGATTTTATGTCCGCAACGGTAATGGAAAAGCAAAGCGCTTATGGAAAACTGCGTCTGAAAGAGAAGATCGGTTACGGGATGGGGGATGCGGGATCCTGTATGATCTGGAGTGTACTGGCGCTCTATCTGACGTGGTTTTATACCGATGTATATGGATTAGCGCCTGGCGTCGTTGGAACACTATTTCTGGTGATCCGTATTTTTGACGCCTTCAGCGATCCGATTATGGGTGCAATCTGCGATCGTACGCAAAGTCGATGGGGTAAGTTCCGCCCGTGGTTGTTATGGATGGCGGTGCCCTTTGGCCTGGGTGCCATCGTGATGTTTACCACACCTGACCTGAGCATGAACGGAAAAATCATTTATGCCTGGGTGACTTATCTGGTGATGTCACTGATCTATACCGCAATCAACATTCCCTATTGCTCAGTCGCGGGGGTGATCACCCTGAATCAAAAAGAGCGACTGGGCTGTTTATCATGGCGTTTCTTCCTGAATGGCCTGGCGACGCTGATTGTCTCTTCCTCAATTTTACCGTTAACCGACTGGTTGGGTAACGGTAACCGCGCTTCAGGTTTTCAGCTGACCATGGTGATCATGGGGTGCGCCGCGACGCTGATGTTCCTGTTCTGTTTTGCCAGTATCAAAGAGCGCGTTGTTTCAATTAAATCTGACGATTCGTTAATGAAAGATTTGAAAGACATTGCTAAAAATGACCAATGGCTGCTGATGATTACGATTACCTTTCTTAACGTCTTCCCGGCCTTTATTCGCGGGGCTGTTACTATTTATTATGCCACCTATGTGATGCAGGCCTCCGTTGGGTTTATTACCTTTTTTATGGCGCTTGGTGTCGCCTGTAATATGTTGGGGAGCGTAATAGCTAAGCCACTGACTGACCGATTTGATAAAATTAAGCTATTCCGCATTATTAATATTATCCTTGGTGTTCTCTCTTTCGCGCTGTGGTTTGTTGACCCAAAATCGCTGACGCCACTGCTTACGCTATTTGTGATCATTAATATTCTGCATTTAATTCAGTCCGGACCTATTCTATGGGCAATGATGTCAGACGTCGATGACTACGGTGACTGGAAATTTGGCAAACGACTCACCGGTATTTCCTTTGCCGGCAATCTGTTTATGCTGAAAATGGGACTGGCGGTCGCTGGAGCCATCGTCGCCTGGATTCTTTCCTATACCGGCTATGTCGCTAACAAACCGCAACAAAATGCGCAGACCCTTGAGGGCATTATTATCATGTTCTCATTACTGCCGATGGTGAGTTATTTCATCAGCGCATTTATGGTGCGCTACTTCAAACTGGATAACCTCTTCCTGGAAAAAATTAAAGTCGATCTCGCAAAACGCGAGCTTGAAAAAGGTTCGGTTCAATCGCAGGAGTTTAAAAATGTCCCTGTCCATTAATGTTAAGCAAGGTCAGCGCCTTGATTTATGGATAAAGCAAACAAAGCCGGCCGGTCAGCCCCTGTTTGCTATCCACATGGAAAATGCGGTGCTTTTCAAAATAGAAACAGCACCGCCGTATTATCACTATTTTACCTGGACCGCATGGCAGCAGGGTATGGTCTCTCTGGAGTGGTTACCGGAGCACAGTGAGATTTCGTTGTGTTACAGCTGGCACCCTGACACGCTCCCGCAGCAGGGCGTCAGCTTTATTGATATCGAAAATAACGACCTTTGCCTGCGAGATGACCGCGCAGTTGCAGAGCACTATCTGCAGGAAGAGTTACGCCCGGCATTACATTTTTCTCCACGTACCGGCTGGATGAATGACCCTAATGGTCTGCATCGGAAAGGTGAGGAGTGGCATCTGTTTTACCAATATCATCCGCATAGTACTCAATGGGGGCCGATGCACTGGAACCACGCGGTGAGTCAGGACCTTTACCACTGGCGTCACTATCCGGTTTTCCTTCAGCCAGAGCAAAATTTATCTGCGCTTGGGGCAACGGGCGGCGCATTTTCCGGCAGCGCTTTCATCGATGCCGAGGGGCAAACGCGTTTCTGGTATACCGAAAGGCTTCCGGCTTACGATCTTTATCGCGGTTATCGCGAAATCCAGAAAATGGCGGTTCCGCAGCCTGCTTACGACAAACCCGCTTTGATAAAAACAGTATTAACAGAGCTGCCTGCAGGCGTCGATTGTGATTTCCGTGATCCGAAAGTCTGGTATGAGGAAGCGGACGCGACCTTTTATATGATCCTGGGCGCGTCGGTGAACGGCGATCCTGCCATGCTGCTGTTTCACTCCGAAGAGAGTGACAGCTGGCAATTCCATCATGTGCTCTACACCGCGCCCCCTTATTTTCGGGAAAATGGGGGCCGCTGCGTCGAATGCCCGGACTTTTTCTGCCTTGACGGCGTCTGGGTAATGATTATCGGTATTGTGGGTTACACCGAGCCGACAACCGGACGACATAATCTGTTATTTGCACAAACAGGTGATTTTCGGCGCGGTTATTTCACTCCCTCAGCGCAACCGCTGCAGATGCTGGATTTCGGCACCGATTTCTACGCCCTGCAGACCTGGGGTGAAAGCGACAGTCGCACAGGGTTTGCCTGGTTATACAACTGGGCGACACAAAAGAATGTTCATTCTGCCTATTCCGGCGAAATGTCTCTGCCGCGTCGTTTTCATCTTAATGCCCGGCAACAACTCTGTATGACACCGGTATTGCCGCCAGCCTCGCTGATCATCAGTGAAGAGCGGCTGGATGCGTGTAGTCACTGGTCAGGCAGCACTGCCTGTAAGTCCTGCATCATTACCTTTACCCCGACCTCGCATTTTTGCCTGACTCTGACCGGTCAAACCGGGCAGCAGATTATTCTGGCGCACGATGGACACACGTTAAGTCTGCTGGAAAAAGATCGGGATGACGGCCGTTATCAGGCACCGCTGGCCAACGTGGGCGATGTGACATTATGTTTTGATGCCGGAATAGTGGAAGTTTTCGCTCAGCAGGGGAGCGTGTGTGGAACGCGACGTTATTATTCATGCAGTTCACTGACTGAAATAACGCTCTCTGGCGCACAGGCAAAAATAACCCGCTATCACTCCCCTTACGCACAGCCATAACTCAATTTACTGCTGATTTTTTTCTTATTACTGTCACCGAAGGAATTAGTCATGACAAGCCAAAACTATTACGATGTTACAGAATGGAAGGAAGGTAACCCTTATCAGGATATTGGTGAGGTTATAAACAGTATTATTTCTGATATTAAAATCAGACAAACCGAAACGGATCTCAATCAAGGCGGTAAGCCGGGCGCGGTTATCTATATTCCACCCGGCGACTACCCGCTTCTTACCCAGGTGTTAATTGATATTAGCTATCTGAAGATTATTGGTTCCGGGCATGGCTTCACCTCTTCAAGTATTCGATTTAATACGCCCGAAAGTGAGTGGGCAAAATGGCATGAAGTGTGGCCGGGGGGAAGTCGACTATGCGTTAATCTTTCTCCCGCTGCCGGAAGTGACCCCTCTGCCGGTGCTGCCTTTTATGTGAAACGTAGCGGTGAACCACGCATAAGTTCGGTCGAGTTTGCTGATTTTTGTATTGATGGCTTACATTTTGTCGATGATGGTTCAGGCAATGATGATCCCGAAAATAGTTATCTGAACGGTAAAACCGGTATCTATATCGCGAGCGCGCAAGACTCTTTCCGTATCAGCGGCATGGGACTGGTCTATTTAGAGCATGGGGTGACAATTTTTAACGCTGATGCGCTGGCGATACACAATAATTTCATCGCTGAATGTGGAAACTGCATTGAGTTGCGCGGTTCGGGGCAGGCATCAAAAATCACCGATAATCTGATTGGTGCAGGTTACAGAGGCTATTCTATTTATGCAGAAAATTTTGGCGGCCTGCTGATTACGGCCAATAATATTTTCCCACGCGGCAAAAGCAGCGTACATTTTTCTGGGGTAGTTCGCTCTTCGATATCCAGCAACAGATTTCATTCATTTTATCCGGGGATGCTGGTTCTGGAAGGCAATAGTTCAGAAAACCTGGTCACGGCTAACCATTTTTTCCGAGAGCGTGAACCCTGGGGACCGATGCAGGCTTATAATAATGGATTAGATGATTTATATGGTCTGCTTTATATCAGCGGTAACAACAACTCCATTATTGCTAATCATATTTCGGAAACGATTGATCTGCAGTCTATCATCCCGCAGGGCGCAACACCGGTGATAATCCGGCTGGTGTCGGGTGAGGGGAATTATATTTCGGATAACCATATTGTCGCGACCACCGAAGTTTCACCGGCGGAGAGTGCGGCCACCGAATCCTGTTTCTCAACTCAGGTGAGTGCACTGCTGGCAACAAAAGGGCTGGTAGCTCTGGAGGTTATCGCAGTACAGATCGAAGAAGCCTCTTTGCAAAATACCGTACTGGATTCAGGCAGTGAGAGTCAGGTTTTGCTGGATAAGAAAGTGAATGCGTTCAGGGCTACGCCCGTACCTGGCTTGCTGAGCTGAGAGCGCTTAACGGGCTCACGCAGACAGTTTATGAGTGATTTTATTCTGAGCTGACTGACGGCAACCAATGCGGCGCACCCTTTCTCTACACAGGTGGTGCATGTGAACGGTGACCACCGCTACCGTGGACGTGGATAGCGGTGGTCAGGCAAAACACAGGCACCGGCGGCAGGGCAGTCATCATCTGTTGATCGGCAGCAGACGCGCATTGGTATGGCATGAGCCATGCCGCAAATCGACAGTGAGTGGTGATGTGACTTCATGACGCTGGCATCCCGATACCACAAAGACTAACCGGGATCGGGATATCTGAATCACTATCGGGACTGTTAAATTTTGAGCAACCTAATCCGCTGATCACGTTGTTTATTGCAGGCTATTTTAAAGGAGTAACAATGCCGCTACCTGAACGTATGAAACCCGCCAGCGTAAGCCGAAAAAAAGTCGCACAGCTGGCCAGCCAGGCTCAGCAGATACTCGCGAAAATTGATGCCGGAGCAGGCCCGCAGGAGAGTGAACTTTTCTAAATCTGGCTCCTCTGACTGGGATCGCCTTTGCCAGTAACTGGCTAGTAAGTAAGCTAAAAATGAATTGCCTTTCTGTCAGGACCACCAGAGTGACCACCAATAAGATTGTGTTGAGCAAAAGGTGTCTGGAGCCTTTGTTGTATGTGGTGAACATGACTATGACGTCCCCCCAGCAATAAGCGTAGCCAGGGAGCGGGTAACAATGGCCGCCGCCCATGGTACTTTACTCCGTCGAGGCTAATGCTTTTCATTGCGCATCCGACTGTTATCGATTGAAAGCTACACTGACAGGAACATACTGAAGGCCAGGAGACAAGCATTACGCCGAAGTATGGTTTTCCAACAAAATAGAATAGGACGGAAACGTTACACTGCCATCAGTCTACTCAGTGAGACAAACTCATCGGCATCAGGCATCTTCAGCATCTGATTTTTGATTGCCTGAGAAAGATCTTTAAGCATCGTTCTGGAGCGCACATCCAGGCAGTTATTATAGGTAACGATGTGCGCCGATGGTATTTTCGGAAGACTGACAACGTGACTGGCGTCCGTTAGCTCTTTCAGATCCGAAACTGTGAGCGCGGTTTCTGGTAAGGGAACAATCCCCAGCCCTGATTTTGCTGCCGCAATGATGGTTTCCATTCCGCCGCCCTGGAAACTATCAAACCACGGGATTCGAGCTTCAAGTAATAAGTCCAGAATGAGCTTCCTCATACGGCAAGATTCTCTTAAGGTAATTAGCGGGATTTTATCCTGCTTAAAAGCCAAAGTTGGAGAGCAATACCATCTATAGTTTTCACTCCGTAGATATTCTCCGCCTTTTTTATCGCCATCCTGAGTGATAATTGCTATATCTAATTTTTTATTTTCGAGTGCGTACAGAACTTTGGAAGAGCTGTCTACTTTAACTTCAATCATAAGGTCGGAGTAAGTTTGTCTGATACTTTGAATCGTCTGCATGAGCGGGATATCCAGTACATGGTCGCTAATACCAATTTTGATATTTTGGATATTTTCACAGACGTTGAGCGTTGTTAACGCGCTGGCGTGGGCCACCATCAGACTTTGAGCCCGGGATAGGAACACTTCGCCCTGCGGCGAAAGGTAGATATGACGCGGCGTTCGGTGGAAAAGCGGATATCCTAGAATATTCTCAAGCTTTTGAATTTTAACGGTAACTCCTGACTGAGTGATGCAAAGTGACTCGGCTGCCAGGGTAAAGCTATTTAGCTCGGCAACTTTAAGAAAAGCCTCAACTGAATGCATATCAAGATATAAGCCCATCACCATTCCCGTTCGTCATTACTGAAATCAATTTAATGAAATTGTATCATGTTTTTCATTTTGGTAAATATTGCTTATCGGAAAAATCCTGACTGAAATATGCGTACGAAAAAACGTCTGGCGGTGAGGATTTTCCGAAAAATTAACTTTCATCGGCCGGTCGTCTCGAGCGAAAACGTCATTGAGCAGATAAAAAATTATTAATAAATGAGATATTTTTTCATTCTTAACCTTCCAGGCAGCGTAAGCCGTCGCCTGGTGGAGTCAAGGCTATAAATGTCTGATTTCAGCAATGGCGAAGAGTTTTTATTAAATATATCCTGGTTATGGCGCTTAAATACATCATTTGGTTCCCTTATTAAGGACGGTAATTTGAACATCAGTAAAGAAAAGATTTTAATCATCGATTCAACGACTGAAAAGCATTTCAACACAGCTATTGTCGAACAACAGATATTAGCCGGGCATGATGTTCAGTTACTGCATATTAGCCATGTAAGTGAAATTCCTTTAAATTTTATTTCAGAAGTCAATTATCTTATTATCTGGGCATGTGTACCCGCCGTTAATTTCGATAAAGCATTTTTATCCAGTTTAAAAAATTGCCGAACCATTGTTAAAGCGGCGGTGGGTTTTGACAATATTGATATCTCTGCTGCTCGTGAGTTGGGCATTTCTGTGCTTAATATTCCGGATTATGGCACGGAGGAAGTTGCCGACCATGCTTTGGCACTGCTGCTGGGCATTGCGAGAAAACTTGAAGAGATCCATATCCACGTCAAACAAGGTGGCTGGGATTGGGCAAGTGTCAAAAAGCTCTATCGCCTGCGCGGCCGTAAATTAGGCATTATCGGTTTTGGTCGTATCGGTGGTGCGGTTGCCAGAAGGGCGGCGGCGTTTGGTCTGAATGTACAGTTCTACGATCCCTATGCGGTCAGCGGGCTGGATAAAACGCATGGTGTCTTTCGCTGCGAATCTCTGCAAGAGCTTCTGACTAGCTCAGACATCATCTCCGTGAATGCCTCTTTAAACCGCACTTCTCACCATCTGTTGTCACACGCCGAATTCGACATGATGAAAATGGGTGTTTTGCTGGTCAACACGGCGCGCGGCGGAATTATTGATTCTGACGCCCTTTTTTCAGCCATCAAATCAGGAAAAGTGGCAGCTGCTGGTCTGGACGTGCTGGAAAATGAACCCGATATTCCCGACGGCTTCAGAACGCTGGATAACGTGCTGCTGACCGCACACTCCGCTTTTTATACGGAAGAATCTTTTCTCGAAATGCGAACCAAATCCGCTGAACTGGTTCGACAAAAAATGAACGGGCTACCTGTCAGAAACTGCGTTAATGAAAATTCCGGCGAGCACTCTGTACCCTACTAAATACAAAGGTTATGAGCATGTCTAAAGATAATATGATTGACATTAAACAATTTGAAGAAGAAACCCGATTCTCTGAAAAAACCACGCCTTATTTAAGAGAGCTGATTAAGAAAAGCGTCGCAATCAGAGATATGTATGAGTTTAACCCAGAATATGAAACCTTGCCGGCTAATCTGGATGTGGATTTATTAAATGAAAAGACCTCGACACCGGTATTCGGCACGGTAAGAAAATATGATGGTCAGCTGCTGGTATTGCTCTCTTATACCTGTGCGGCCAACTGTCGTTATTGCGAACGTCAGGATCGTGTCGGAGTAGGTCTGGACGTTGAAGGCAGACTTAAAATGTCTCAGATCGATGATATTGTAGAGTATATCGCCAATGATCCGACCATTTATGAAGTCATTGCCAGCGGGGGTGACCCTCTGACCAACCCGAAAGGATTGCAATACCTGTTTAACAAGTTGAAAGAAATCGAACATGTTAAGGTGGTGAGGATCCATACGCGTTATCCGTTACAAAACCCTGGCAAAGTACGTATGGAATTAATGGAAGAGTTGGCAAAAGCAAAACCAACGGTCTATTTAAGCCTGCATATTGATCATCCCGATGAGCTTCAGCCTGAAGTCATCGAGCTGATTCATGCATTCAGAAAAATGGGTTATGTGATGTTAACGCAGACCGTTTTCTTAAAAACCATCAACGATAATAAAGAAACACTTAAAACGCTGTTCCTGCGTTTATTCGAACTGGGTGTACGACCTTATTATATTTATCATGGTCAGGAAGTGACCTCTACGCGTCGCTTTGTTATGAGCCTGGAAGATGAAATGGCGATCATGACGCAATTACGCAATGAACTTTCCGGTCTGGCCTTCCCGCAGCATGTTATCGATATTCCCAGCGCATCCGGAAAAGTCGTTGTCCCCAGCGAACACTGGAATACCGACACCGCGACAGTGACTGATTTTTATGGCAAGACAGTAAACACTCACGACTGGTCAACGGTTATTAAGCAGGGCTCGCCTGAGAATTGTTAATATGAAAACATTTATCATTCTTCAAAATATTGTCACCTTTCGTGCTGACTGGAATAAATTAATCGACCGCGATCGGTTTTCGGTCTGTTTGCTTACCGGACATCAGGGATGGGGAAATTTGCCTGAAGATCAAAAAGTTTGTTTTGACGATATCAAAATTTGCGACCCTTTTACCGTCGACAATCTCGAGCAGGCTTGCCGCGATTTGTTCGCTGAGCGCCATATCAGCGATATGTCTGAAGTCAGCATCATCACTAATGACGAGTATTTCCTCGGCCATGCTGCCCGGTTGCGTGAAATATTGGCTATTAAGGGCGCGACATTTGCGCAAATAGAGCCATTCATCAACAAGCTGCGTATGAAAGCGGTAATGGAAGCCGGGAACATAGCTATTCCCAGAGTGCTGCCATTCTCGCCAGCAGAGTATCAGCGTGAGCCGGAAAAATATTGTCAGCAGATTGAGAAGGCCGTGGGGTATCCCGTTTTCGCCAAGCAGATTGACTCGGCGGGGAGTGAGCTGATCGCTAAAATTGAAGATCCTGCCGCGTTACGCCGCTGGTGCAGTGATAACCGTGTCGTCGCGAACTATGAGCTCGATGAGTTTATCGAAGGGCGTCTTTACCATATCGACTCGCTGATTTTTAACGGCAAAATCGAAGAGATTTATATCTGTCAATACAGCTATCCGAATGCGGAATTCATTGAGGGCAAACCTATTGGTAGCCTGCCGCTGGAAAAAAATGACCCGTTGTATCAGCAGTTTTATGAATACAATCAACGCGTATTTGATGCTCTGGGCTATGTGCCGGACGGGGCCACGCACCTCGAAGCATTCCTCACACAGGATAACCGTATCGTATTTTTAGAGATTGCAGCGCGGGCGCCGGGCGGTTGGATCCCACAAATGCATGCACTCTGCTCCGGAAGTAATATTGAAGAGCAGCATTTTCGTTCACAAATGGGGCAGTGGCAGAAACCGGTGCCACAGTCAGAAACTTATGCCGCCTGGGTGTGGTACCCCCATCGGGAAGGGGAATGTGCCGACCTGACGAAAGACATCAACATCGTAAATGAATATAAAACGGTGTGGGAAGTGAAGCAGGGTTCGCTGCTTGTTCGCCCGCAAAGTGTTCGCGACCGTATTGGCGGTGTCCTGCTTTGGGGATCCTCTTATTCGTCTCTGAAAGAAGATTATCACTGGCTGGTTGAACAATATATTCCTTATCAGCGTATGCAACAGGTCGGTAATGAGGTCACGGAATGAATACATGGGGTATGTTGAGGCTGTGGTGGCCAAGCGCAATCAGTATTAGCTTACTTAATCTGGAGTTGCCGCTTATTTCGGTCATTCTGTCCGCCTATAGTCTGCAGGCGTCCGGAGATTATGCCATAGCCTTGAGTACCTTTATGTTTGCCAATGCCTTTGTTTTTCCTTTGTGTGCAGTGGTTATCAAAATAAGGAAGAGCAGGGAGACGCTGATATTCGCCATGCTGCTGGCTGTCAGTGTCTTTGTTATATTCAATATTGCCGTCTCAATATTCAGTTCGAAGATGACGCCACATATTGTATTCATCACGCATTTCTTTTCACTCTCATTATTGGCCGTAGCCGTCAGGAGGTATTTGCAGGGATGCTGTATTTTGGAAGGAAAAACTGCACTAATGAGCCGGGCTTCTTTAGTGCGGGTGCTGGTCTCGGTCATCGGGTGTTTTACCTTGACCCGATTTCAGGTTCCTGTCGATATGGCGGCCATTGTGGCGCTGGTTTGCGGAGCATACACCGAGGCGGCCCTGTTGTTCATTATGGTACGCTGGCAGGGCATTCGTTTATATGACAGCACAGGTCATCACTATGCTGCGCTGTTAGCGCCGTACGCTTCGGCTTTCCTTATGTCAGCTTCATCACTGATGAGTAATATCATCGTTGTGATCTGTTTGGGGCAAGTCGCCGAAGGAGACACTGTTTTAAAATACTGGCCGCTGACCTTCGGGATGATATGTATTTCGATAGGCTCGGTGCTTGATATCGAAAGTATTCTGCTCAAGATACTGGGCCACCAGCCGCCGGCAAAATCACTATTCACATTTCTCAGCGTTCAGTGTCTGGTTGCGCCGGTGTTGTTTATATTATTGTGTTTCATTCTGGGTAGCTTTAATTTGTTTCCGGCAGACAGTAAAGTGTTATATATGAATGCGTATTTTTTTATCGCTATTGTTGGTGTTTCGACAATGTGGATTGTCCGCGGATATTGTCGTTCTGTCCTGATGACGAATAACCGTCTTGGTGTGATTAATTTCAGTATCTTCACTGCGCTGGTGACGCCTGTTGCAGTCTTTTACCTCTTTCACATCGCTGATTATGGCCTGATGCTTTCAGTGGGTATTTTTTCCTCTCTGATCGTAGTTGAACTGCTGTGTTATGGGGCTTATGGCCTTATACGAGGAGTAAGCCGGCCACAGTGGGTGAAAAATTAGATAATTAATGGATTCGCTGTTGTTGTTGTCTGTACCCGGTGAATATAAAAAATAAATATCAGTAATAAAAATGCGCCCCATTCGAGGGCCATTAATCATGTTTTAAAATTGAAGGCAAGGTGTGTAATAAAAATGACAGCCGTAACGAAGTTTATCCCTTATACCCAACGTACTATCAGTAAAGCCCCTCAATGGGAAAAGTTCACTCCCGAAATGAAACATACCGTTGAGGTGCTGAGTCAGGTATTACCTTTTCGTGTCAATCAATATATCCTCGATGAACTTATCGACTGGGATAATATCCCCGATGACCCTATTTTTCGTCTGACATTCCCGCATCGTGAAATGCTAAGGGAAAATGAATTTTCCCAGCTCAGTGATGCTCTTCGTCAGAATAAAGACGAAGCGACATTGCAGACGATCATTAATAAGATCCGCCATCGTATGAATCCGCACCCGGCGGGTCAGCTTACACATAATGTTCCTATGCTCAACGGTGAGGCAGTGCAGGGGCTTCAGCACAAATACAAAGAGACCGTGCTATTTTTCCCTTCTGCAGGTCAAACGTGCCATGCTTATTGCACCTTTTGTTTCCGCTGGCCGCAGTTTGTGGGCATGGATGAACTTAAATTTGAGGCGCGCACTTCCGCCCTGCTGGTTGAATATCTCAAGCGTCATCCTGAAGTTTCCGATGTATTAATCACCGGCGGCGATCCAATGATTATGAATGCGCGCGCTCTGGGTGATTATATTCGTCCTCTGCTTATTCCTGAGCTTAGCCATATCAAGAATATTCGTATCGGTACAAAGTCGGTGGCTTACTGGCCGCAGCGCTATGTTACCGATAAAGACGCTGACGATGTATTACGCTTGTTCGAAGAGGTTGTGGCTGCCGGGAAAAATCTTGCCCTGATGGCACACTATAATCACCCTCAGGAGATCCAGCCTGAAATAGCCCAGGCTGCGCTGAAGCGTATTATTGCCACCGGTGCTACGGTGAGAATGCAATCTCCACTTATCCGCCATATTAATGAAGATCCAAAAGGGTGGGCGACCCTGTGGACGACCGGTGTACGTCTCGGCGCTATCCCTTATTACATGTTTGTCGAGCGGGATACCGGCCCCAATGAATATTTTGGGCTTCCTCTCTTTAAGGCCTGGGAAATATTCCAGCAAGCTTATCAGTCGGTATCCGGTTTGGCGAGGACGGTGCGCGGCCCTTCAATGAGTGCCTTCCCCGGTAAAGTCATGATTGATGGGATAACAGAAATCCGTGGCGAGAAAGTCTTTGCGCTGCAATTTCTTCAGGCGCGTAACCCGGACTGGGTACGTCGGCCCTTCTTTGCCAGATATGATCCGCAGGCCTCGTGGCTGGACCATCTGCGACCTGCCTTTGGTGAGTCACATTTCTTTTTCGAAAATAAAGACAAAACCACGCCTTTCGAAGAAATGGCCAGAATCGTCACTGTATAAACTGCCCGGAATTAAAAATGATACCTGAATATGAAGTCTATGCGCTGCGCTATGCAGAGCATAAAAACCGATCGCGTAATGAAAACTTTATTTCGCACGATGAACACGATAACAGTGATATGCCGCTGGATTTTTATTGCTGGTTAATTCGCCATGAAAATACCTTGCTGATGGTGGATACCGGATTTAATCGCGAGCTGGCCGTGAAACGTGATCGACATTATTACGGTTCGCCAGAGTCGCTGTTGCAAAAGCTGGATGTTGACGCAAACCGCATTGGAAAAATTATTGTCACGCATATGCATTATGACCATATCGGCAATCTGAAGGCCTTTCCCAATGCCACGCTGTATATGCAGGAAAAAGAGATGCATTACTGCACCGGCAGACACATGCTGCACCGCTATGTGAGAGCGCCTTATGATCCCGAGAATATTGCCAATGCGGTTTATCGTCTGCATCAAGGTAAAGTGCGCTATGTCGGCAGGCATGAGGAAATTTTACCGGGTATTCATACGCAGCTTGTGGGGGGGCACACCGCAGGGTTGCAAATTGTCACGGTAAATACAGCGCGTGGCAAAATTGTCCTGGCCAGCGATTCTGCGCATTACTGGCACCATGTCGATGCCTCAACGCCGTTTCCAATCGTGATGGACATTCCCGACATGCTGGCGGCGCATAATACCCTGAAGCAGCTTGTATCCGACCTTACCTGCATTATTCCCGGCCATGATCCCCAGGTGCGAACGTTATTCCCGCGCTTTAAGGGCGAAGAAAATATTGTACAACTCCACCTTCCGCCAGAAGGAGAGATCCGTGCGCGTTAATCATCTCGCTATTATTGGTTTTGGTCCTCGTGGCCTGAATGTCCTTGACCGTATTATCGAAAATGTCATTAACGATGCTATTCAGGATCCTATTCACCTGCATATTATTAATCCGGGAAATCCGGGGCAGGGGAGCCATCCGGCAGAACAACCTGAGCATTTATTGGTGAATACGGTCTCCTCTCAAATCACCTTGTTTGCAGGTAACAGCCAGGCATTGAAGGCCGGAGGCGAATCGTTTATTCAGTGGGCAAAAACGGCGGGTTACCGGCGTGATAACGATACCTTTACGCAAAATGGCGTCGGGGCAGAGCTGACGGATATGGAGTATTTGCCCCGATCGCTGCTGGGTGAATACCTCACAGATTACTATCAGCGTTTGCTTAAACTTTTACCGGAAAATATCACGATTACCGAATATCGTCAGTTTGCCGTAAACCTGACTAAAGACGAACGTTTTACCGTCACTCTGCAAGACGGAAAACGTATTGCCTGTGATTTCGTTTTCCTGACCACCGGGCACGGATACCGTAAAACCACGCACAGCGATAGCCATTTTTCAGCATTTTGCGAGCGTCATCGTGATCGCAATCCGCTGCTGGCTTATCACGCTTCTCCCTATCCGGTTAAGCGGCTTGATACGCTTTCGGCAAAATGCCGGGTGCTTATTCAGGGATTCGGCCTGACGGCGCATGACACGATTTCGGCGCTGACCCTCGGGCGCGGGGGACGCTATATCAAATCCGGTGACGGGCTTGAATATATCGCCTCGGGAAGGGAGCCGGAAATAGTGCTCTCCTCACGCCAGTGTCTGCCGTTTGCGGGCAGGGGTATTAATCAGAAGGGGCTAACCGGTCGTCATACCGGGCAATTTCTGACGCCTGCGGTGGTAGAGGCGATCGCTGCCAGCAATATTGCCGAACGGAATTCAAAACAGATCGATTTCCAATCGCAGATATTGCCCCTCTTAATTAAAGAGATGGCTTATGCCTGGCAGTGCGCGCTGATGCAGACACGGCTGGATCCGGAGACATTCAGCGCCGACGAACATGTTGTTGCGCAGATTGAGCAGGTGCTCTGGCCGCTGCGCAACCGGACCTTTGATGACTACCCGTCCTGGTGTGCATTCTTCCTTGAGATGGTTAATCATGACCTGCAACAGGCTAAATCAGGCAATATGAACAGCCCGTTAAAGGCGGCGACCGATGTATTGCGCGATGTGCGGGAAGCCTTGCGCCGGGCGGTTGAATGGAACGGGCTGACACCAGAATCACACCGTTACTTTATCGAATCCTTTAATCCGATTATTAATCGCATCTCTTTCGGCCCTCCGCTGCGCAGAAACCAGGAGCTACTCGCCTTGTTTGCGGCCGGTGTCGTCACACTGGGTGGCGGTCCGGCGACCAGGATTGTTTGCGATGAAAGCCAGTCCCGCTTCGTACTGCGCGGCCAGTTTACCCGGCAAAATTACCAGAGCCCGGTAGACGCCATTATTATCGCCAGACTCGACGCATATTCCCCTCTGACGGATGGCAGCGAGCTTACTCGTAATCTGCTCAGGAACGGACTCATTACGCCTTATATGAATGGTGATTATCATCCGGGGGGGATGGCGGTAGACAGAGAGCTGCATCCGATTAATGCCAGCGGAGTGGCCGACGAAAATCTTTGGGCGATCGGTTTCCCCGTCGAAGGTCCACATTACTATACCCACGCCTTGCCTCGCCCACATTTGCCCTCGCGACAGTTTGAGGATGCGAATATCAGCGTGAAGAGTTGCCTGCGCCGTCTCGTCCGTCAGGAATATCCGCTCACGACACCGGTGGAGGCATCAGCATGACTGAACAGAACGTCTTACAGCCGGGAAACTTGCGTTCATTCAGTCGCTATCTGGAGGATAACCAGCGGCCTCGCGAAGAGAGCGTCATCTGGAAGCAGTCATCTATTTTGCAGGCCCTGCAAACTGAAGAATTCACGGCCCGTGGTGCACTGTTTCTTGAAAATCCCCATCGCGAGAAGCAGGGAGAAACCTTGCATGATCTGTCTGTCACCGTTCAGGTTATTCCTGCCGGCGACCGCACTACGCCACACTCTCACTCTTTCTGGCATCTGTACGTGGTGATATCCGGAAAGGGGGAACTGGTGCTGGATAATAACTCCCCGACGCCGTTTGCCAGCGGTGACGTTATATATGTGCCGGCATGGAGTGAGCATCAGTTTATTAATCAGGAGGATGAAAATCTGGTTTTGTATGTGATCCAGAATTTGCCGGGTATGGCAAAGCAGGGAACATTATTACGAAACGATGGAGATAAAACCTACTCGCCTCATTCGAAATAAATTACTTAATTATTAAAGGTATCATCATGGCTGAAATATCTTCGTCTCCGTCGCTGAGCGCATCAAAAGTAATGACGCACATTTTCTTACCGTTTGCTTTCGGACATTGTACGTCATTTCTGTTCAGGAATATTAATGCGGTATTAGCACCCTTTTTGATTTCGGCAATGTCGCTGTCGGCCGGGCAGCTCGGCATTTTATCCAGTGCGTATTTCTTCTCATTTTCTCTGGCGCAGTTGCCTGTCGGGCTGGCGCTTGATCGTTATGGTCCGAAACGTGTGCAGCTTACTCTGCTTGGCGTGGCGGTGGCTGGGGCGGTGCTGTTTGGTATCGGGCACAGCTTCACCACCTTATTGCTGGCGAGAATACTCATCGGGCTGGGGTTGGCGGCATGTTTTATGGGCTCAATTAAAGTGCTGTCATTTTGGGTGCCGGTAGGCAAATTACCCTCGATTCATGGGTATCTTCTGGCGGCAGGTGGACTGGGCGCGATGTTGTCAACCTTGCCGGTTGCCTGGCTGGTAGGATTTATCTCCTGGCGGATGCTGTTTTTTGTCATGGCAGGCATCACGCTGATGGTGATGTTGGCCATCGCCTTGTGGGTACCGAAAGATCCTGTTGAACACAAAATGGTGAAGTGGCCGAGCCTCGCCTCATTGCTTGAGGTATATAAAAACCGGGCGTTTCGCAAAGTGATTAGTCTGTTGCTGCTCCCGCACACTGTCGCTTTTGGTTTGCAGGGACTGTGGATGGGCAAATGGTTGCAGGATGTCGGGCAGTACAGCATCGCGGAAACCTCCGTTTATCTTTTCATTGGCATGGGCGCGGTCGTGGTGGGGTCATTGTCCGTGGGAGCGGTAACACAATGGGCCGGAAAATTTAACATTAAACCGCTGGACGTGGGGGGAATCGGTATTGCGCTGTTTTTGGCCGTGCAGGTGCTTTGTGCATTAAATATCGTGCCTTTGCTTCCCGCATTGTCGATAGGCTTCACACTCATCGGCACCATCGCTGGCCTTGAATACACCATCGTCGCGCAAAATGTGTCACCGGCAATGACCGGCCGCGCGGCAACCTGTCTCAATCTGCTTATCTTGTTCGGTGCCTTTCTCACGCAAACGTTGTTCGGGGTGATCATTGGATTCTGGCCAATGGATGTCGCAGGTCATTATCCGCAAATAGCCTATCAGGCCGCGTTTGGTTTTATGATCCTCCTGCAGGCACCAGGCTTCTTCAAATGGCTCGTGGGTGTGATTAAGCGTGGCTCACTCAAGACGGCGGATGACAGCTTATGATCAGGCTCTACGGTTGCCGCACGTCGTCTGCGACGAACAGGGTACGCATTGCATTGCGTTTAAAAGACATTAGCTATCAATATGTTGAGGTCGATTTACAACAGGGGGAGCATCTTACCTCCTCTTACCGCGAACTCAATGCACAAAGAAAGCTGCCGTTGTTAATGCACAACGGTCAGATATTGACGCAGTCACTGGCCATTATCGAATACCTGAACGATATCCGTGCCGGGCACGACTTACTGCCTCGCGATCCGCTGGAGCGGGCCGCCTGCCGGAGTTTTGCCTCGCTGTTCGCGGCCGATTATCACCCGCTGATCACCCGTCGTGTGGCAGACAGACTGCGTGCGTCTGACATGACCGAAACCGATATCAGTCAGTGGAAGCTGCATTGGCTGGACGAATCCCTGCAAGTGGCAGAAGAAACCTTGTCGCAGAGAGCCGTACACCAGCCGTTTTGCTGTGGTGCTTCTCCTGTGATGGCGGATATATGTCTTTTTGCTCAGTGTGAGTCGGCGCGTAAACAGGGGATAGATCTGAGCCATCACAAGTTGCTCTTCGGCATTTATGCGTTGTGTTATGAGCTTGATGCTTTCCACGAGGTTCCATAAGGAACATTGGGCGCTGCCGGGTGGCGGGTTCAGAAAAATGGGCTTCAGCGTTGAGGCCAATATCTACAATAAACAGAGAAGTCAGAAATGAATACGTTTAAAAAAACAGCAGTGGCGATGGCATTTTTACTGGCAAACGGTGCGGCGCATGCTGCACAGGCAGAGAAAATCAGCGACCCGCTGAAATGGCCCGCACAGTGTGATGAAGTCAGGTTTTCTGACAGCGACCTGAGCCTGGACAGATTGCCAGATATGGATCCGCAGAAGGCCAGCCCGGAGCAACTTGCCGCGATTAAAAAAATCAGTGCCGGACCGCGCGGTTGTATTTTCGGGCCGTTTTCAGTGTTACTGAGAAGCCCGGAATTACTGACGCGTGTTCAGATGCTGGGTGAGCACGTGCGTTTCACTTCCGAATTGCCTAAACGCATCCGTGAGTTCGCCATTCTGATTGCCGGACGTGAAATGCAATCGCCCTACGAGTGGTATATCCATGAGCCGATTGCCTTACGCTCAGGGGTGACCCGTGAAACTGCCGATGCCCTGGCGGCACAGCGCAGACCTCCGCATATGACCCACGATGAAGCCATTACCTATCAGTTTGTCACCGAACTTCATAAAACTCATATGGTGCAGGATGCCACCTATGACGCATTCAAAGCGCGTTTTGGAGAGTCGGGTGTGGTTGAGCTGACCGCGCTGGACAGTTATTTCGGGCTACTTGCCCAGGAACTTAACGTCGCGCGCACGGCAGCACCGGAAAATGTACAGCTTCCTTTCAACCCACCCTGGAAATCATAAGGCTGCACGATGTCACTTACTATTACTGAAGAGTGTATCTACTGTGATATTTGCCGTCCGGCGTGCCCTAACAGCGCGATTTCCGCAGGAGATGAACTGTATGTGATTAACCCAAACCTTTGCACTGAATGTGTGGGTCATTATGATGAACCACAATGTCAGCAAGTGTGTCCGGTGGAATGTATTCCGCTGTTACCCGAACTAGCCGAAAGCAAAGAAAAACTTTGGGAGAAATATACGCTAATCACCGGGTCGGTTGTTTCCTGATATAGAAGTCCTGACAAAAAATACGCCGAGGCGCAATGCCGGCCAGTTAAGCCTGACTGACTTTTTTATCCAGCATCTGTGCTTTCCCGGTAAGAGAAATTGCCGTAAAGGAGGGAGAAATTATCACAAAGCCCGCTCAGGTTTCCCTGAGCGGGCTTTTCTAAATCTGGCTCCTCTGACTGGACTCGAACCAGTGACATACGGATTAACAGTCCGCCGTTCTACCGACTGAACTACAGAGGAATCGGTTGATGGCGCGCAGTTTACTGATTTCTGCCGCAGGCGCAATGGCCTTTTTCACCGGATGCGATCGATTGCAGAAAGCGTAATCAGTTCCCGCTCCTGCCTGGCAGCCAAAAAGCGCTGCGCTCACACAGGACTTCTCTTCATCGCCCTTGCGCCTCAGGGACGGCTGCTAAACTTACTGGCTTATCAGTAACGATTCAGCACCGATTCTCACTGGCGAGACGCTGATCAATCAGCCGCTCGCGCGCTTAAAAAGGAGAAACCGATGACAGAGCGTCCACACTATCCTCAGCAGCGACCAGCGCAAACCGGGTTTGCTGGCTCAGTAACAAGGCAGCCAAAACCTCATCACAGTGAAGAGCGTTACCAGCGCTCTGACCATTCGAAAGAGAAAACCGCCATCACGAGCGGCCGCATCAAAAGTCTCTGACAGGTGAAGGAGGAAAAATGAAAGCCTATCCATTAAAGCTGACAACACCACTCGCCACCCACATCTTCGGCGGCCAGCGTATCCGGCAGCAGCTGGGTAAAGCAGGGCTGCCGGACTCACGCGTAGCCGAAACCTGGGAGATCAGCGATGTCGACGGCATGATCGCCTCGGTCACCAACGGCGAACTGGCGGGCACCAGCCTGCGCGAGTTGATCACCCGTTACCCTGATGACATCGTCGCTCCCGGCTGGCGCGGTCCGCACTTTCCGCTGCTGAGTAAATTTATCGATGGCAGCGGAATGCTGCCGGTGCATCTGCACGCCGATGATGAAGCGGCGCAGCGTCTTGAGCAGCAGCCAAACGGCAAAACCGAAGCCTGGCATATTCTGTGGGCGGCGCCGGATGCCACCTGTCTGCTGGGCGTACGCGCCGGTGTGGATCATGCCCGGCTCAAAGCGGCGCTGCTGGCGGAAGATTACGATGCGGTGATGCATCGGGTGCCGGTCAAAACCGGTGATACCTTCTACGTCCCTGGCGGGATGCTGCACAGCTTTGGTCCCGACACGCTGATCTATGAAATCGAACAGACCTCCGACATCCAGCAGCACGCCATGCCGTGGAAAATGGAAGACGGCTCGCGTCTGAGCCAGGCGGAGTGGGAACAGAACATTGATGCGCTGTTACAGGAACTGCGGCCGGAGCTGCGCTGCGAACCTCAGCCGGGCCTGACGCTGAACAGTGCGGATCTGACGCGGCGGTTTTGCTGTGCCAGTCCTTATTTTGCGCTGGAGCGCTGGCAGTTCAGCCAGACACAACGCTTCAGCTTCAACAGCGCGCGTATTCTTTCCAACCCTGGTGAGCCGCTGAGGGTAGAAGCCAATGGCGTCAGTGTAGAGATGGGTCGGGCGGAATCACTGCTGTTGCCTGCCGCGCTGGATGAGGTGATTCTGCACGATGCGGGTGACCTGTTAATCGGTTATGTGCCGGATCTGGCTGATGAAGTGGTAACACCGTTGCGCCAGGCCGGTTACAGCGATCGGGCCATTGCCGCGCTGGGGGAGATTCCGACCCTGGCAGAATAAAGCTGGCTCAGCGCAGGGCGTGTCAGGCGCGGGGCGCCGCCGCCTGGCGCACCTGCTTTCCTGCATCTCCCCGTCACCGGTCAGAGGTGTCAGGACCGCGCCGGAATCTACAGCAACGGTTCTGAACTGAGGTCGCGATGCCGCACCATTGCGTTAAGCCTCACGTCATCAAAAACGGCCTATGGCGCAGGACACCAGCTCATTCAGGCGGAAAGAGAACAGAAATCAGCGATGAGATTGGATTACCGGTTGATAATGCGTATGATTCTCATTCTTTTGCCCGGTCACACTGGACCGGTGCGATTCATCCCTTGATGGAGTTACGCATGAAATCGTTGTTTAGTCCGCGCAAAGCCACTGTTGCTCTGGCCATCGCCGCCACCTTTGGCCTCACCGCCTGTCAGGCCCCAGCCAAAAAAGTCGATGCGCCTGCTGCTGAAGCAGCAAAACCGGTTGATACGGCGATAACGCAACGCGCTCTGGGGGACGGTCTGTATGAAATGGTCTATTCACCGGTTTCTGAAGCGCTGTTTGTTGCCAGCGCTCAGGCGTTTAAGGATGTGAATGGCGGCATGATCTATCGCCTCGATCCGGCCACGCTGGCGACCAAAGGTGAAACCCACACCGACATGAAAAACTTCGGGACCGCCATCGATCAGCAGGGCAGCGTGTTCTACACCACCAACTCACTGGATGGTGCGATCTCTAAAGTCGACGCGCAGAGTGGCAAAGTGCTGCAGCGTCTGGTCTTCCCTGGCAAAATCAGCAAAGAAGGTTATCCGGCCGGGGCGCGCGAAGTGCTGTGGCACGGTAACGAGCTCTATGTCGGTCGCGTTGCCGATCCTGGCTATATCTCGGTGGTGGATACCAAAACCTTTAAGCTGAAAACCGAGATTAAAAATGCCGGTAAGTGGGTCACCGGTCTCCTCTATTCCCCGCTGACCGAACGTATTTATGCCGCCAACGGTTCCGGTGAAATCCTGGTGATCAATCCGCGCAGTCACAAAATCGAAAAACGCCTGACCGCCGGTGATGGCAAAGAGTACCTGTTCCTTAATATGGCGGAAGATCCGGCCACCGGTCGTCTGTTTGTCACGGACGATTCCAAAGCCAAAACCACGCTGGTGTTCGATGAACGCAGCGGGAAGGTGATCAAACGTATTGAAGGTGACGCGCTGGGTATTAAATTCAATGCGCAGCGTAATGAGCTCTACATCAGCCAGCGCGAATCGAAAAAAGTGCTGCAGCTGGACGCCACTACCTACGCGGTGAAAAAGAGCTGGGCGTTTGATAAAAGTCCTAACAGCCTGCTGATTGGCCCGGACAACAACACGCTCTATGTCACCCTGAAGGCGGAGTTTAACAAGGACTCATCGACTAAGGGCACGGACGAAATCGTGCGGATTGCACTGAAGTAATCACGCGCTAAAAGCGTCACTCTGTATTGGCAGGGAAGCGACGCGAACAAAATGAAAGCCCGCTCCGGGAAGCCTGAGCGGGTTTTCTTATTGATAACAACGCCTCACATCATCTCACCCCCATAACAAATCTGGTACTGCTCGCAAATCGATGAAGGTTGTATGGATTCATCACTGACCCTGCTGAACGCCTCTCTCACTTTGCACTAAAGGCACAGGCATCTGAAATCCCCCTGCATCACACTCGATTATCGCTTTACACCTATATAGCATTTGACCTATATTATTAAGGAGATCCCGTGTGGATGATTAAAACGACGGAGAGATTTGATCGCTGGTTTACCTTGCTTAATGAGAGCGATCGCGCCTGTGTACTGGCAGGATTAATGGTGTTGCGCGAAAAGGGGCCGGGGTTATCCAGGCCATATGCCGATACGCTAAAGGGCTCTGTTTATATCAACATGAAAGAGCTGCGTATTCAGAGTCGCGGCGAGCCGATAAGGGCTTTCTTTGCTTTTGACCCGAACCGCACGGCGATTGTGCTTTGTGCCGGAAATAAGGTGGGCAATGAAACGCGTTTTTATCGGGAGATGCTTCCGGTTGCCGATCGGGAATTTACACACTGGCTGAATGGCTTTAAAGATGAGGAGTAACCAGATGGGTAGAACGCTTGAACAGCTTATTGCGGATGAAAAACCGGAAGTCGTTGCCGACGCACAGGCGATGGCGACGGATATCCTGCTCAACATTCACCTTGCCGAACTGCGCGAGAAAGTCCAGAAAACACAGGTCGAAATGGCAAAGGCGCTGGGTATTACACAGCCTACCGTGGCGGGTATGGAGAAGCCGGGCCGCGACCTGAAGCTTTCCACGCTCAAGCGCTATATCGATGCGGCAGGGGGTAAGCTGCGGCTGGTGGTGGAACTGCCGGACGGCTCTCACTTCGGGTTTGAGGTGTAAACCATTCAGGCGGGGATGCCATGCCGCCGTGACCAAAAACGTAAAAAGCCCGCTCAGGTTTCCCTGAGCGGGCTTTTCTAATTCTGGCTCCTCTGACTGGACTCGAACCAGTGACATACGGATTAACAGTCCGCCGTTCTACCGACTGAACTACAGAGGAATTGCTGGAACGGGGCGAATATTAGCGGCGTGGGTTCAGCTTGTCAAAGCCCTCTTTGATGAATTGCGTTCAGATGCTCGTAAAAGCAGCGGATCGGCGTTTTTTTAGGGTTTTCGGTGACTTTTCAAACTGCCAACAGGATCTCAATTTAAGGGCATTTCCTGACAGATGTTAGATGCATGTCAAAGTTTTGTTATTTGGCGATGTTAAAACAATCATTTCAGTGCTTTTATGATAAAAATTTCAAAACGTGATTATATGGAATAAATAAACTGCTTATCATCACGGACGCAACTGTTGTGAAAAAGTAAAACAACATTTTGAAATTAACTGTTTGTGAATCAAGTGATTGTGAAAAGGAGTGGTCGGTCACAAAAATAGCCAGAACCGGAAGTCTTACCTCAAATTTAACGAAACAGACGCCAGCCCGGTTGGATGAATGTAAAAGATATTTTTCATTCGCAGTGTCAGCCACTGAGCAAGTTAACAAATAAGAAGGGTCCCTATGAACATTAAAAGAACGATTGTCGCCTCACTGTTAGCCTGCATGTTGCCTGCCGCCGTCATGGCAAAAGATCTCTCTGTCGGTGTCTCTATGGCACTGTTTGATGACAACTTTCTGACCATTCTCCGCACCTCAATGCAGAAAGAGATGCAGAAAGATGGCGTCAAAGGCCAGATCGAAGATGCAAAAGGTGACGTTTCACAGCAGCTGCAACAGGTTCAGACCTTTATCGGTCAGGGCGTCGACGCCATCATCGTCAACCCGGTCGATACCAACGCGGTGAAACCGATTATGGATCAGGCAACCAAAGCCGGCATCCCACTGATCTTCGTTAACCGTCGTCCACAGGCTGAGCTGACAGACAAAATGGCTTATGTCGGTTCCGATTCCGAGCTGGCTGGCCGCTTACAGATGGAAGCCCTCGCTAAAGCGATGAACGGCAAAGGCAACGTCGCCATTCTGATGGGCGATCTGGCCAATGAAGCGACCCGTGACCGTACCAAAGGGGTTGAAGAGGTTGCCGCGAAATTCCCGGGTATCAAAATTGTGCAGAAGCAGACCGCAAAATTCATGCGTAACGACGCGGTGGATGTGGTCAGCAACTGGATGACCGCCGGTAATGAAATTAATGCTATCGCCTCTAACAACGACGAAATGGCGATCGGTGCCTTACAGGCGCTGGGCAAAAATCCGGACAAGATTCTGATTGCTGGCGTTGATGGCACGCCCGATGCGTTGCAGATGCTGAAGCAGGGCAAAATGATCGCGACCGTCTTCCAGGATGCGCAGGGCCAGGGTGAAGGTGCGGTACAGACCGCGGTGAAGCTGGCGAAAGGCGAGAAGGTTCAGAAGATTATCAATATCCCTTACCAGTTGATCACCAAAGAAAACATGGAACAGTTTACCCAGCGTAACCTGAAATAATCGTTCCCGACCCAGCTGTACGGAGGTGATGTATGACCGCTTTTGCGCTTGAAGCCGAAGGCATCAGCAAGTTCTTCCCCGGCGTGAAAGCACTCGACAACGTCTCGTTGCGGGTGCGTCCGGGAACGGTACATGCCTTGATGGGCGAAAATGGCGCGGGCAAATCCACTTTAATGAAGTGCCTTATCGGGATGTATCGTCCCGATAAGGGCACCATTCGCATTAAAGGGGAGCCGGTGCAGTTTCAGGACACTATGGACGCGTTGCGTTCCGGTATTTCGATGATCCACCAGGAGCTGAACCTGGTGCCGTACATGACGGTAGCGGAGAATATCTGGCTGGGCCGCGAACCGATGAAGTTTGGCTTTGTCGATCATGCCCGACTGAATCAGCTGACCCAGACGCTACTCAACCGGCTCAACATCCGGTTAAAAGCGGAAAGCATGGTTGGCGATCTCAGTATCGCCTCGCAGCAGATGGTGGAAATTGCCAAAGCGGTCTCCTGGGATTCAGACATCGTGATTATGGATGAGCCCACCTCCGCGTTAACCGAAACCGAAGTCGCGCATCTGTTTACCATCATTCGTGACCTGCGGGAGCAGGGCAAAGCCATCATCTATATCAGTCACAAGATGGATGAAATTTTCACCATCACCGACGAAGTGAGTATTTTCCGCGACGGCAGCTGGATTGGCAGCGACCAGACGGCGAAATATACCCGCCAGTCATTAATCACCCAGATGGTGGGGCGCGAACTGACCCAGCTGTTCCCGAAATTCAACAATGCCATTGGTGAAGAGGTGCTGACGGTTCGCAACCTGAGCTGCAAAGACCGCTTCACCGACATCAACTTCAGCGTTCGCCGTGGCGAGATCCTTGGCGTGGCCGGGCTGGTGGGTGCGGGGCGCAGCGAGGTGATGGAAAGCCTGTTCGGTATGGAAAGTTTCGACAGCGGTGAGATTCTGATTGATGGCGTACCGGTCAATATCGACTCGCCCTCCACCGCGATTGAAAAAGGGATGGCGTTTCTCACCGAGGATCGCAAAAAGTCCGGGCTGTTTCTGGTGCTGTCGGTGATGGAGAACATGAGCATCGTCAACATGCCGGAGTACAGCGGAAAAAGTGGTTTTGTCAGCCATGTGAAGATGGCGCAGGACTGTATGGATCAAATCCGGCGACTCAATATCAAAACGCCGACCATGGATCAGATCATCAACAACCTCAGCGGCGGCAACCAGCAAAAAGTCCTGATTGCCCGCTGGCTGCTGGCGCAACCCAAGATCCTGATTCTGGATGAACCGACGCGCGGTATCGACGTCGGGGCTAAAGCGGAGATCTACCGCTTAATCAGTGAACTCGCCAACCGTGGCGTGGCCATCATTATGGTGTCGTCTGAATTGCCGGAAATTCTCGGCATGAGCGACCGGGTGATGGTGATGCACGGCGGGCGTATAACCGGCATCCTCGATAAAGAAGAGGCCGATCAGGAAACCATTTTGTCGTTGGCATCCGAGTGAGGCGCGAGACAACTATGAGCAATATGAAAGCCACTGCCACTCCGGCAGCACCGCAGCAACCCTCTTTTTTCGCCAGTCTGCGTCACAAATTGCCGAAAGATACCGGCATTTTTGTGGTGATGGTGGGGATTGCGTTAATTTTTGAAATGTTCGGCTGGTACGTGCGTGACCAGTCTTTTCTGCTCAACACCAACCGCCTGATCCTGATTGTTCTGCAGGTGGCGATCATCGGGATTATTGCGGTCGGCGTCACCCAGGTGATCATTACCACCGGTATCGACCTTTCCTCCGGGTCGGTCATCGCCCTGACGGCCGTAGTTGCCGCCAGTCTGGCGCAAACCTCGGATAGCCTGTCGCCGATGTATCCGTCGCTGGTGAATATGCCGGCAGCGATCCCGATTGCCGCCGGTATCGGCGTCGGCTTACTGTGCGGCGTGGTGAATGGCGTGTTGATCACCCGCACCGGTATCCCGCCATTTATTGCCACGCTCGGCATGATGGTGTCGGCGCGTGGTCTGGCACAGTATTACACCCAGGGTAACCCGATCAGCTTCCTTTCCGATGGCTTTACCTCTATCGGTCAGGGTGCGATGCCGGTGGTGATTTTCCTGGTGGTGGCGCTGCTGTTCCATATCGCGCTGAAGCATACCCGCTACGGTAAATATGTTTACGCCATCGGCGGCAACATGACTTCCGCCAAAGTCTCCGGCATTAACGTTAATAAATACCTGATCATCGTCTATTCCATCGCCGGCGCACTTTCGGGCCTGGCGGGCGTGGTGCTGGCCGCTCGTGTCAGTAGCGGACAGTCGAGCATGGGGATGTCCTACGAACTGGATGCGATTGCCGCAGCCGTGATCGGTGGCAGCAGCCTGATGGGCGGTGTTGGTCGCATTACCGGTACGCTGATCGGTGCCGTGATCCTCGGCCTGATTAAGAGCGGATTCACCTTCGTGGGTGTCGATGCTTATATTCAGGACATCATTAAAGGGATCATTATTGTTGCTGCGGTTTCGATTGATATGCATCGCAACCGTAAAAAACGCTGATTCACTCCCGGCGTTGCGCCGCCGGAAAGCGGGCGCATGCCTTGCCCTCTCTGCTGCCTGGCAGAGAGGGCAAGGTTCATCTTAATCCTGCCGAATTGCCGCCAGATTCCCGCTAAAGATAAGAAATCCCACTGATAGCGTTTACACTTCTTTCTGCATCCGCGACGCCTGAAGCCAGACTCTCTGCGCGTTTTCAGGCTGCCGCTGCACTAAAACAGTCTGCCGGTCATCACTTTTATGCACATCTGACTCGCAGCGCCTGCACTATCCCGGTGCGCCTGGTGCGCTTTACGCTTCCGTGCGGCTATCGCCGCTGCTTATTAACTCTTATGAGGTAATCAGAAACGCTTATTTTCCGGCGCGTTAGGAAAATTCTGGTTAGAGCAACGGCTGTGCTGACTAAACCTGGCCTGCATCTTGCAATTTCCTTAGCAACAAGGTGATTGGCTCAGACCAATTTCGCTATTCGGGGTTAGTGACGGAGGCAAGATGAATTTAAGACGACTGAAGTACTTTGTTAAAATCGTCGATATCGGCAGTCTGACTCAGGCGGCAGAAGTGCTGCACATCGCCCAGCCGGCGCTCAGCCAGCAGGTGGCGACGCTGGAGAACGAGCTGGATCAACAGCTGTTGATCCGCACCAAGCGCGGCGTAACGCCGACCGAAGCCGGTAAGATTCTCTACGCCCACGCGCGTACTATTCTGCGTCAGTGTGAGCAGGCACAAACCGCGGTAATCAATGCCGGTCAGGTGCTGAGTGGCCAGGTATCGATCGGCCTGGCACCGGGTACCGCCGCATCCTCGCTGACCATGCCGCTGTTGCAGACGGTACGCGATCAGTTCCCGGAAGTGCTGGTTTACCTGCATGAAAACAGCGGCAGTTCGCTGAATGAAAAAGTGATGAACGGTCAGCTGGATATGGCGGTGCTGTACGACCGTGCGCCGACCGCCGGAATTAACAGTATGCCGCTGATGAAAGAGGAGCTCTATCTGGTGGGGGCTACCGACTGCCCGGGTGCCAGCGTCGATCTGGCTGATGTGGCGCAGATGAGTCTGTTCCTGCCGCGCGACTACAGTGCAGTGCGCAAACGTGTCGATGAGGCATTTTCATTGCGTCGCCTGAGTGCGCGGATCATCGGTGAAATCGAGTCGATCTCCACGCTGACAGCAGCGATCTCCAGTGGTATGGGCGTCACCGTGCTGCCGGAATCCGCCGCACGTTCGCTGGTCGGCTCGACCCATGCCTGGATGGCGCGCATCAACAGCCCGTCACTGAGTTTGCCGCTATCACTGAACATCTCCGCCCGTTTACCGTTGTCGCCTTCGGCACAGGCTGTGAAAAATATTCTGCTGTCGCTGCTGAATAAGCCGATGAGCGAAGAGAGGGAGTTGATGTTAGTGAGTTAACAGGCAGGGCTCTGTTGGGATTCGCCTGGCGGCGGGCTGGGGCTGGTTACGCATGGCTAGCTGGTTTTGCCTGGCGGCGGGCTGGGGTCAGGTTACGCTAGCGGCGGGCTGACACTGAGTGGGTTTCGCATGGCTGCGGGCTGGCACTGAGTAAGGTTTCGCCCGCCAGGCGTTGGGGAGTTTCAGCTTGCCCGAGCGGGCGGACGCGTCAAGGGGCGGACGCCCGCCCCTTAACAATCCCGGCGTCCGGCTGCCTTCGCGCCACGCTGCGCGCGGTGCCTTCGTTACTCACTGCGGCCGACGGACCGTCCGGACTCGCCGTCCCTGGCGAGGCCGTCCTTTCGCCGACGTCCTGTCGGCTCTTCCTGGCCTCCGCTCACTCCTCAGCGCTGCGGAC
>NZ_JBBCRO010000002.1:0-710167 GCF_037149395.1 Pantoea sp. USHLN298 | reverse complement strand
AAGAAATCCGGAAGAAGCGAAGGGACCGCGAAGCGGCGGTGAAGCAGGCCGGAGCCCGGGGTCAAGGGGGCGCGGCGACTGGCGCCCCCTTGTCGGTCGCCGGCAGCGGCGTAGCTGAAACTGCCGCAGCCAGCTGGCGAACGAAACCCGCTCATAGCCCGTTCGCGCAGCGAACCCCACACGCCGGTCGGCGGAACGAAACCCCCTTAGCCCCGTTCGCGCAGCGAACTCCCCAACCCTCATTCCCACCCCGTTATTCCCTAAAGTCATATAAGTAAATTTTTTAGTATTTCCTGTTATCAATAATAGTTCTTACCATCAATTCATCAGATTACGTAAAGGGAGGTAAATACCGTGAATTTCCAGCAACTTAAAATCATCCGCGAGGCGGCCCGCTGTGAATTTAATTTAACGGAAGTCGCCAATACGCTATTTACGTCCCAGTCGGGTGTGAGCAGACATATTCGTGACCTCGAAGATGAGCTGGGTGTGGAGATCTTTATCCGCCGCGGCAAACGCCTGTTAGGCATGACCGAACCGGGAAAAGCCTTGCTGACTATCGCTGAGCGCATCCTCGATGAAGCCGGGAAAGTGCGGCGGCTGGCCGATGTCTTTACCAATGAAACCAGCGGTATCCTGACGATTGCCACCACCCATACCCAGGCGCGCTACAGCCTGCCGAAGATCATTAAAGCCTTCCGTCAGCTCTATCCCAATGTCCGGCTGGAACTGAATCAGGGATCGCCGCAGGAAATCGTCAGTATGCTGCTGGCGGGCGAGGCGGATATCGGTATTGCCAGTGAAATGCTGGTCAATAACAGCAGCCTGGCGGCCTTCCCCTGGTTCAGCTGGCATCACGCTCTGCTGGTGCCGAAAGAGCATGAGCTGGTGCAGAATCAGCCGGTATCGCTCAGCACCCTCAGCCGCTATCCGCTGATCACCTATCGGCAGGGCATAACCGGCCGGTCACGCGTCGACCGGGCGTTTCAGGCCGCCGGGCTGAAACCGGATATTGTTCTCAGTGCGCAGGACTCGGACGTGGTGAAAACCTACGTCAAACTCGGTCTGGGGGTTGGAGTACTGGCCGATCAGGCGTGCGAAACTGAAGAGAACGATGATCTGGTCCGCGTTGAGGCGACGCATCTGTTTGATGCCAGCACCGTCTGGCTGGGTCTCAAACGTGGTCAGCTGCAGCGTAACTATGTCTGGCAATTCCTCGAATTGTGCAACGCGAACCTGTCGCTGGAGGAGATTAAACGCCAGGCGCTCTCCTACGGTAATGAAGATGAGCCGGTAATCGACTTCCAGATTTAACGCTGAGGCGCATCCATTTGGGTGCGCTTCTCACTGCACGGCATAAAATTTCTTTTCACGGCCAAAAATTCCTTTCCGGTACTTTCTGCTCTCCGACAACAACATCCTGCGCTGACCCGCCGCGATAAAGTGGAATCAACTGACCACAAGGGGATGTTATGTCGCGACTACAACTGAAAGATAGCGATCTGCTGCGCCAGCAGGCGCTGTTCGCCGGACGCTGGCAGGGCGCGCAGCAGGGCGCCACGCTGCCGGTCACCGATCCAGCCACCGGCGAAACCCTCGCCACCATTCCGGCGCTGGGAAAAACAGAGACTGAGCAGGCGATAGCGCATGCCGAATCCGTACGCGTTGCCTGGGGAAAAACGCCCAATGCCACGCGCGCGGCGCTGCTGGAAAAGTGGCACCAGTTGATCATTGATCATGCCGACGATCTGGCGACGATCATGACCGCCGAGCAGGGCAAACCGCTGGCAGAAGCCAAAGGTGAAGTGCTGTACGGTGCCAGCTTTGTTAAATGGTTTGCTGAAGAAGCGCGTCGTATCTACGGCGATACTATTCCAGCCCCCAGCGATGACCGCCGTATTCTGGTGCTGAAACAGCCGGTTGGCGTGGCGGCAGCCATCACACCCTGGAACTTCCCGATTGCGATGATCACCCGCAAAGTGGCCCCCGCGCTGGCCGCGGGCTGCCCGATCATCGTCAAACCCTCTGAACTGACGCCGCTCTCGGCGCTGGCGCTGGCGGTACTGGCGGAACGCGCTGGCTTCCCGTCCGGCGTGCTGCAGGTGCTCACCGGCCTGCCGACCGAAATTGGTGAGACGCTGACTGCCAGCCGCACGGTGCGAAAGATCTCCTTTACCGGCTCCACAAAGGTCGGGCAGTTGCTGATGCAACAGAGCGCTGACAGCATCAAACGCCTCAGCCTGGAACTGGGTGGCAACGCGCCGTTAATCGTCTTTAACGATGCTGATATTGAGATAGCAGTGGCGGGCGTAATGATCAGCAAGTTCCGCAATGCCGGCCAGACCTGCGTCTGCGCCAACCGGATTCTGGTGCAGCGCGATATCTATCCGCAGTTCAGCGCCCGGCTGCTGGAGGCGGTCGCGACCCTGAAAGTCGGCGATGGCTTCACGCCGGGCACCACCATTGGACCGCTGATCAACAACCGGGCGCTAGAGAAAGTGAACGGTCACATTGACGATGCGCTGAGCCAGGGAGCCACGCTACTGACCGGCGGCATTAGTCGGGGCAACGGCACCTTTGTTGAGCCAACGGTGCTGGGTAACGTCACCAGCACTATGCGCATCGCGCATGAAGAAACCTTTGGCCCGGTCGCGCCGCTGTTTATTTTCGATGATGAAGAGCAGGCGATTGCGATGGCGAATGACACGCCTTATGGCCTGGGGGCCTATTTCTTCACGGAAAATATCCGACGGGCGTGGCGGGTGGCGGAAGCGCTGGAGTTTGGCATGGTCGGCTTCAATACCGGAGCGATCTCATTAGAAGTCGCCCCGTTTGGCGGCGTGAAATTATCCGGTATTGGCCGCGAAGGTTCACGTTATGGAATTGATGAGTATCTTGAACAAAAAACATTTCATATCGGCAGTCTCTGAATAATCTCACTCTATTAACCGCGTCAGCCTGTTTTCCGGGCTGGCGTTTTTTTTTGCACCCATCATTGTTACCGCCCGACGTTAATTATCTGCACCCTGAATAACAGAGAAATTTATCAACAATGTGAAGCAGGTCGATTATTTACCGGTGAAAATCTGTCGTCGGGTGCAACGCTGGCTCACTGATATCCGTCATGGTGCAATTTCCGTGCGCGTTGCACCCGCAGAGTGCAACAATTTTGTGAAGTAAATCATCTGTTTAATTGTTCGGCAATTCCGCAAAAATTCCTTCATCAATACGGCAGAAATTTTTTTTGCGCTGTTTTAAACGCATTTTTATTTTTTGCCCGGCTGGCATACTTTCTGCATTAGCTTATTAACGCGATAACTAAGCGCGGTTTAAAAGGCTAATAAGCCAGCGAGTGACGGGTGTAACAAATAAGGATTCTTCCATGTTAAGTTTCGACCCTGAAAAAGTTTCTCTTCCGGTTGGTCATTATATTGGCGGCCAGCATCTTCAGAGCCAGGGCACGCCCTTTGCGGTTAAGCGTCCCTCCGACGGCAAGGTCTACGCCACGCTGCATGACGCCACGCAGCAGGATGTCGATCACGCGGTTACCGTGGCGCATCAGGCGCTGAAAACCAGTGGCTGGTCAGGCTGCGCGCCACGTGAACGCGGTCGCGTATTGCGGCGCTGGGCTGAGCTGATTGAGCAGGACCCGCTGCTGGCCCAGCTGGAAGCGCTCGGATCGACCCGACCCATCAGCGATGTGGTACTGCACGAAATCCCGTTCACCGCCGAAGCGATTCGTTTTTATGCCGAATGCGCCGACAAATACAGCGGTGACCTGTTCCCGACCCGCGACAGCAGCCTCGGAATGCTGATTGCCGAACCTTACGGCGTAATCGGTGCCATCACCCCGTGGAACTTCCCGCTGTCGATGGCCTCATGGAAATGCGGACCGGCACTGGCCGCCGGCAATGCCGTGGTGCTTAAACCTTCTGAGCTGACTCCGTTTTCCACCGTACGGCTGGCCGAGCTGGCAATTCAGGCGGGCTTACCGGCCGGCGTGCTCAATATCGTGCAGGGCAGCGGGGCGGTAACCGGCAGTGCGCTGGTGAAACATCCGCTGGTGCGCAAAGTCTCCTTTACCGGTTCGACCCTCACCGGCGCGCGCATTATGAGTGATGCGGCGCAGTTCGGCATGAAGCCGGTGACGCTGGAGCTGGGCGGCAAAAGCCCGCAGCTGGTGTTTGATGACGCCGGTGACCTGGACATCCTGGCGCAGCGCATCCTGCGCGGTTTCACCGCCAATGGCGGCCAGGCGTGCGTGGCGGGGACCCGTTTAATCGTGCAGCGCGGCATCGCCGATGCACTGACTGAGCGACTGGCACTGCTATGTCGCGAGGTGAAGCCGGGCGTCACCTGGCATGAAGGCAGCCGCTACGCGCCGCTGATCGATGACCGTCAGGGCAACAAAGTCTGTTCAGTGATTGAGGCCGCCAAAGCGCAGGGCGCGGAAGTGCTGGTGGGCGGCGAACGCTTCGCCGACACCGACGGCGGCTGGTTCTGGCAGCCCACCTTACTGAGCCACGTCGCGCAGGATAATCCGGCGGTGCAGCAGGAAATTTTTGGTCCGGTGCTCACCATTCAGCTGTTCGACGATGAAGAGCAGGGCCTGGCGCTGGCGGCGCACGACACCTACGGCCTGTGTGCCGGTGTGCATACGCTCAGCCTGCCGCGTGCGCTGCGGGCGATTCGCGCCCTGGAGGCCGGTACCGTCTGGGTCAACCGCTATGGCCGCTCTGGCGATTTCATCATTCCGACCGGCGGCTTTCTCGGGTCAGGCATCGGGAAAGATTTAGGCCGTCAGGCGTTTCAGGCCTGCCAGCGCCAGAAAAGCGTACTGATCGATTTCTAAGCGCAACTGACTATGACGAGGTTATTAGATGGCTCTGTTTAAACCGAAATACATCACGTTCGACTGTTACGGCACGCTGATTCTGTTCGACATGGCCGGTGCCGCGCAGCGTCGCTTCAGCGACCGCATCGACCCGGCGCAGATGCACGCTTTCACCACCGACTTCTCCAGCTATCGGCTCGATGAGGTGCTGGGCGCCTGGAAACCCTATTACGACGTGGTCAGTAATGCGCTGCAGCGCACCTGTAAAAAGTGGGGCGTGAGCTGGGACAAAGCCGACAGCGACTTTATCTACACCGACTGCGCCAGCTGGGGGCCGCATCCTGATGTGCCAGCCGGGCTGGCAAAAGTGGCAGAGGAGTTTCCGCTGGTGCTGCTGACTAACTCGATGAAGGACCTGATCCCGCATCATATCCCGCGCCTCGGTGCACCCATCCATATGACGATCACCGCGGAAGAGGCGGGCGCGTACAAGCCGCAGATGAAAGGCTTTGAGTACATGCTGGAGAAGCTCGACTGTCGCCCGGATGAGATCCTCCACGTCTCCTCCAGTTTCCGCTACGACCTGATGACCGCACACGATCTCGGCATCAAACACAAAGTGTGGGTCAACCGCGGTCATGAACCGGCCAATCCGTACTATCAGTACACCGAAATTAAAGACATTGGCGGCCTGCCTGGCGTCGTTGGACTCTGAGGAAAGCGCCATGAAACTGGAATCGTTCTGGCAAGCCACCGCACCGGCCTTTAGCGGCGCCGCGACCGACCCACTGCCGTCACAGGCTGATGTGGTGGTGATTGGCGGCGGCTTCACCGGCGTCTCGGCGGCGCTCAGCCTGGCGCGCAGCGGCCTTAGCGTGGTGCTGCTGGAGAGCGGCGAAGTGATGAGTCAGGCTTCGTCGCGCAACGGCGGGCACTGCAACACCGGCGTGGCGCAGAACTTCGCTTCGCTGGTGGCGAGTCAGGGGCTGGAACAGGCCAGTCGTTTCTATCGGGCGTTTGACGACGCGGTCAGCTATGTCGAACAGCTGGTACAGCACGAACAGATCGACTGCGATTTCCGCCTGTGCGGCAAGCTCAAGCTCGCCAGCAAAGCGACCCATCTCGCCGGGCTGCGCGAAGCCGCGGAGCTGATGCGCCGCACGGTCGATCCAGAGATTGAACTGCTCGACAAAGCGGCCGTCCGCCAGGAGATCGGCAGTGATAATTTTCACGGCGGCCTGCTGCAAAAGCGCGGCGGTCAGATGCACATGGGCAAGTTCGGCGTCGGACTCGCCGAGGCGGCGGCCCGCAGCGGGGCGAAAATTTATCCTCATCATGCGGTAACCCGGCTGGAGCGCCTTAATGGCTATCAGCATCGGGTGCATACCGGGCAGGGCGAAATTGTGGCCGACAAAGTGCTGATGGCAACCGGCTGTTCCAACGTCGGCCCCTTTCCCTGGTTTCAGCGCCGCATCGTGCCGGTCGGTAGCTTTATCGTGGTCACCGAGGCGCTGGATGACGAGTTGCTGCGCCAGGTGTTACCGCACAACCGCACCTACGTCACTTCACTGAACATCGGCAACTACTTCCGCAGCACCGCCGATCGCCGGCTGGTCTTTGGTGGCCGGGCGCGCTTTGCGGTCAGTAACCCGACCTCCGATTCGCGCAGTGGCGAGATCCTGCGCCAGGCGATGGTGCAGATGTTTCCTCAGCTCAGCAATACTCCGCTGGCCTACTGCTGGGGCGGTATGGTCGATATGACGGCGGACCGGTTACCCCATGCCGGTGAGCAGGATGGGGTGTTCTATTCGCTGGGTTACAGCGGCCACGGAACCCAGATGTCGGTGTGGATGGGTCGGGTGATGGCCGATCTGCTGGCCGAAAAACAGACAGAAAACCCCTGGCAGCGCGCGTCATGGCCTGCGCTGCCCGGTTATCACGGCAAGCCATGGTTTTTGCCCCTCGCCGGGCTCTATTACAAAGCAAAGGATCGCCTGTCATAAGTTCCCGCCGGATCAGGCCACCTCCGGCCGCCGGAAGAGTTACTTCACGTTCGCTTGATGGTTTATTGAGGGTGTACAGATGAGCAAATTTGATAATAAAGAGCCTGACGCGGTTAATCCGGCACTGACGCGAATGATCACCGAAGGATCGCTGTCACGCCGTAGCCTGATGAAAATGCTCTCGGCTGGTGCGGTAATGAGCAGCGGCCTGATCGGCTTTTCCGGTGCAGCGCTGGCCGATGACAAGCCCGTCAAAGGCGGCAAACTGCGGGCGGCGATGTCGAACGCTTCCGCCACTGACACACTCGATCCGGCGAAAAGCAACAACAGCGCCGATTACACCCGTCAGTACATGTTTTACAGCGGCCTGACCGAGCTGGATAAAAGCCTGATGGCACAACCGGCGCTGGCCGAATCGCTGGAGTCCAGCGATGGCATCAGCTGGCATATCAAACTGCGCCAGGGGGTTAACTTCCACGACGGCAAACCCTTTACCGCCAAAGATGTGATCTACTCGCTCAGCCGCCATAAAGATCCGGCGGTCGCGTCTAACGCCTTTAAGCTGGCCGATCAGTTCAAAACCCTCAGTGCGGTCGGCGATCATGAGGTGCTGCTGGAGCTGAGTAGCGCCAACTTCGATGTACCTTATATGCTGGCGACGCCGCCGTTTCTGATAGTGCAGGATGGCACTAAAGATTTCAGCAAGGGCATCGGTACCGGTCCGTTCATCTGCAAGGCCTTTATGCCGGGCGTGCGCTCGATTGGCACCCGCAATCCCAACTACTACAAGCCCGGTTTACCGCACCTCGATGAGATAGAGCTGATTGGCGTGACCGATGCGGCGGCGCGGGTCAATGCGCTGATGTCGGGCGATCTGCACATTGTCTCCACCCTGTCGGCGGCCGATTGCAAACGGATCAAGGCCACCAGCGACTTCGGCGTGCTGGAGAGCAAATCGGGCATGTACACCAACCTGATTGTGCGCACTGACGTCAAACCAGGCAACAACGAAGATTTTGTGCTGGCGATGAAATATCTGCAGCCGCGTGAAATGCTGGTCAAAACCGTGCTGCAGGGCTACGGCGACGTCAGCAACGACACGCCGGTTCCGCCGTGGCATCCGCTCTACAACGCTGACCTCAAACCGCGTCCGCTCGACGTTGAGAAGGCGAAGTTCCACATCAAAAAAGCTGGCATGACCGGGTCGACGGTAGAGATCATCACCACCCCGAATATCGAAGGCGCGAATGAAGGTGGCCAGCTGATTCAGCAGATGGCGCGGGGTGCTGGCATCAACTTCAAAGTGCGACGCGTGCCGTATGACGGTTACTGGTCTTCGCACTGGACCAAAGATCCGGTGGGATACGGCTCGATAAATCCGCGACCGACGCTCGACATGCTGTTCTCACAGTTTTATCTCTCTAGCGCACCGAATAATGAATCGGGCTGGAAAAACGCACAGTTTGACCAACTGGTGATGGCCGCCCGTGGCGAGCGCGATCAGGCGAAACGCAAGCAGATGTATGGCGATATGCAGACGCTGATTTATGACCATTGCGGCACCATCATCCCGACCTTTATCAGCTCGACTGACGGTTACAGTAAAAAGGTGAAGGGCGTGGAGGCCTGGCCGTCGGGCATGATGATGGGCTATCGCTTTCATGAATTCGCCTGGCTGACCGCCTGATCCCAGCCTATCCAGTCAGACGATTTTATGGGTCTGTCTGACGCTGGGCAGTGATCACCATCCACACGTACTACGTGTACGTTCCGGTTGTTCCGCGCAGTCCGTGTCCGGACTGCCAGCAACAATTACGCCTGGTGGGCCAGGCTCGTAATAAGGAGTACGCCGATGAACCGATACATGATGTTCCTGATTGCCCGGCGGGTCGGTGCCGGCATCCTGACTTTACTTATCGTCTCGGCGGTGGTGTTTTTTATCACCAGCCTGCTGCCAGGCGATGCGGCGCAGATGATCCTTGGACAGAACGCCACGCCGGAGACGGTGGCAGCGTTACGTCAGCAGCTGGGCCTGGATCAGCCGCTGCTGATGCGCTACTTCAGCTGGCTGGCGGGCATGGTACAGGGTGACTTTGGTACCTCGTTTGCCAGCCATCTGCCGGTCTCGCAGCTGGTGGCGCAGCGCATTCCGGCCACCTTTGAGCTGGCGGCGATCACCACCCTGATCTGCGTGCCGCTGGCCCTGATCATCGGCATCATTGCGGCGATGAATCGCGGTACCCGGCTCGACCGGGCGCTGGTGATCGGCACCATGGCGACGGTGGCGGTACCGGAGTTTCTGGTGGCAACGGTGGCGGTACTGATCTTTGCCGTCAAGCTGCACTGGGTGTCGGCGATGTCGTTCGGCAGCCCGGACAGCGATCTGCTGAGCTACCTGAAAGCCTATGCACTGCCGGTGCTGACCTTGTGCTGCGTGCTGGTGGCGCAGATGGCGCGCATGACGCGCGCGGCGATCATCAACCAGCTCGACAGCCCTTATCTGGAGATGGCGCTGCTGAAAGGGGTTTCACCCCTGCGGGCGGTGCTGCGTCACGCGCTGCCGAATGCGGTCGGACCGATTGCTAACGCTATTTCACTCAGCCTCTCCTATCTGTTCGGCGGGGTGATCATTATCGAAACTATCTTCAGCTATCCCGGCCTCGCCAGCCAGCTGGTTGACGCAGTCAGTAACCGCGATCTACCGGTAGTGCAGCTCTGCGTGATGCTGTTTGCTGCCTGTTACCTGGTGCTGCTGCTGGCGGCTGATGTCCTGACTATTGCCTTTAACCCCAAATGGAGAAGCGCATGAACAGACTCTTGCTTCCCGTCCGTTTTTTCCAGTCGCTCTCGTGGTCAGGTCGGCTGGGACTGCTGATGTCGCTGTTCTGGCTGCTGATGGCCGCCTTCGGCACCCAGCTGGCACCGCACAGCATTGATGATATCGGCGGCGGTCCGCTGATGGGCGGACTGACGCCCGATAACCTGCTGGGCACCGACTATCTCGGGCGCGACATGCTGAGCCGTATTCTCTACGGCGCGAAGTTCTCGATCGGGCTGGCGCTCAGCGCCGCGCTGCTGGCCAGCCTGATTGGCACGCTGCTGGCGCTGCTGGCGGCGGTCGCCGGTCGCTGGCTGGAAGAGCTGCTGGGCCGCGTCAACGATGCGCTGCTGGTGCTGCCAGGCAAAGTGCTGTCGCTGATGATAGTCGCGGTATTTGGCTCGTCACTGCCGATGCTGATCCTGACGGCGGTCTTCACCTACTGGCCCGGCGCGTTCCGTATCGCTTTCGCTATGGCCAGCACGCTGCGCAGCATGGATTATGTTCGTGCTTCCCGGTTACGCGGTGAAAGCCGCTGGTACATCGCGATTCACGACATTCTGCCCAATATGGTGCACCCGATGCTGACCGATTTTGGCCTGCGCTTTGTCTACATCGTGCTGCTGCTAAGCGGCCTGAGTTTCCTCGGATTGGGCGTGCAGCCGCCGTATGCCGACTGGGGCACGCTGGTGCGTGAAAATATTCAGGGACTGTTTGATGGCTCGCCCGCGGTGTTGATGCCAGCACTGGCGATTGCCAGCCTGACTATCGGGGCCAACCTGTTTATCGACAGCCTGCAGGCGATGCGTCCGATGACGCTGGCGAAGGAGGGAGCATGAACGTGACGCCACATACTGCAATGCCGGTGATATCGGTCGACAAGCTGCGGGTTACCGCGCAGACCGATCGCGGCGAAGAGATCGATCTGGTCTCCGACATTCACTTTACCGTTCAGAAGGGCGAAGTGCTGGCGCTGATTGGCGAATCCGGCTCGGGGAAAACCACCATCGCCATGGCGCTGATGGGCTATGCCCGCAGCGGCTGTCGCATCGCCGAAGGCAATATTCACGTAGCGGGTACCGACGTCAACAGCCTGTCACCGGGCCAGCTGCGCGCGTTTCGCGGTAACAAAGTCTCGTATATTGCCCAGAGCGCCGCCGCCTCCTTCAATCCCGGCATGAAGATTCTTGATCAGGTGATCGAGCCGGTGGTGATCCACGGCACCATGACCCGCAAAGCGGCCAGAGCTAAAGCGATTGGCCTGTTTCGTGAACTGGCATTGCCCGATCCGGATACCATTGGCGACCGCTTTCCGCATCAGGTTTCGGGCGGGCAGTTGCAACGACTGATGACGGCGATGGCGCTGATTGGCGATCCGGACGTGGTGATCCTCGACGAACCGACCACCGCGCTGGACGTCACCACTCAGGTGGAGGTGCTGAAAGCGTTTCGCCGGGTGGTGGCACAGCGTGGCGTCACCGCCATTTACGTCAGCCACGATCTGGCCGTGGTGGCGCAGATGGCGGATCGGATTCTGGTACTGCTGCGCGGACAGATGGCGGAGTATGGCACCACCGCGCATCTGATTGGCGCACCGCAGGCGGAATATACCCGCCTGCTGATGGAGGCGGCGCGGCAGAAAGAGCGCCCCAGCAACTGGTGTCCGGCCGCGGCCGATGTCCAGCCACTGCTGGAGGTACGCGACCTGAATGCAGGCTACGGTCCGCGCGACAGCGACGGCCACCCGAAAGTGCGCATCCTCGAAGAGATCAACCTCAAGCTGTGGAAGGGGCAGGCCATCGGCATCATTGGTGAGTCGGGTTCCGGTAAAACCACGCTGGCGCACGCCATCGCCGGGCTGAATGCGCCGAGTCATGGCCATATTTTGTTCAACGGTCACTACATTGCTGGCGATATGCAAAAACGCCCTGACAATGAGCTGCGGCGCATTCAGTATGTGTTCCAGATGGCGGATACCGCCCTGAATCCGGCGCACAGCGTGGAGCAGATACTGTCGCGTCCGCTGACGCTGTTTCACGGACTGAGCGGAGCGGCCCGGCAACAGCGGCTCTGGCAGCTGCTGGAGCTGGTCAAATTGCCGCGCAGCGTGTTGTGGCGGCGTCCGTGGGCGCTCTCCGGCGGGCAGAAGCAGCGTGTCAATCTGGCACGGGCGCTGGCGGCTGAACCGGATCTGATCCTGTGCGATGAAGTGACCTCGGCACTGGATACCGTGGTGGCCGCCGCGGTGCTGGACTTAATCAGTGAGCTGCGCCGTGAACTCGGCCTGTCAGTGATCTTTATCAGCCATGATATGCATGCGGTACGCGCAGTATGCGATGAAATCGTGGTGATGAAGAGCGGACGAATCATCACTCAGCTGGCGCGCAACGACTACGATAAGCCGACCACGGAACTCTATTTTGAGCGGCTGAAACGGGCGGTGCCGGAACTGCGGCAGGGCTGGCTGGATGAGCATGAAGAGGTGCTGAAAGCGGAGTAAGGCTGAGGCGCGACGCGCCCCGCAGCAGCAAAGAGGCAACTGAGAATATGACAACGCCTCTGCCCGTCGTGGCAGAGGCGCGAAGCAGGAAGTGGCCGCGTTATCGGGTCGCATCCTGCCTGATAACCAATAACAGAGGTAGCAATGCTATGCCTGCACCGATTCGTTATGTACAGGACAGTGCAAACTTTCCGGAGACCGCCGATGTGGTGGTGATTGGCGCCGGTATCGCCGGGGCTGCCGCCACCTGGGAGCTGGCAAAACAGGGGCTCAGCGTGGTGTTAATCGAAAAAGGGCTGGTGGGGGCAGAGCAGTCGAGCCGCAACTGGGGCTGGTGCCGCCAGCAGAACCGTGATGAGCGCGAATTGCCGCTGATCATCTATGCCCTGCAACGCTGGGGCGAACTCAACGCCGAAACCGGTGAAGAGCTCGGTTTTCGCCGCAGTGGGCTGGTCTACGCCACCCAAATTGAAGCGGATATCGCCGCGTGGGAGAAGTGGGGCCAGATGGCGAAAAGCTACGGCGTCCGCAGCGACATTCTCACCGCCGAACAGGCAAAAGCGATGACGCCTGGCAGCACCACCGCCTGGCGTGGTGGTGTCTCATCCCCGACCGATGGCCATGCCGAACCGCGCCTTGCCGCACCGGGCCTGGTGATCGGCGCGCAGAAGCACGGTGCGCTGGTATTTCAGCAGTGTGCAGTGCGCGGGCTGGATATCGCCGCAGGCCAGGTCAGCGGCGTCTGGACCGAGCGCGGCCTGATCAAAACCAGCCGGGTGATCTGTGCCGCGGGTGCCTGGACCTCGATGTTCTGCCGCCGTCACGGTATCGATCTGCCGCTGGGCAATGTGATCGGCACCGCCTTTCGCACCCAGCCGATTGAACAGGCGATTGCCATGCCGCTCTATACGCCGGGCTTCGCCTGCCGGCCACAGCTGGACGGCAGCTACACCGTGTCGGTCTCCGGACGCGGACGGCTGGAGCCAGGCGCGCAGGGGCTGCGCTATGCCCGCCAGTTCTATCCGACCTTTAAAAGCCGGCGGAAAAATCTCACCCTGAATCTCGGTATCACGCCGTTCTTCAACGGCCCGGAAGCGATGGGACGCTGGGAATTTGATCGCATGTCGCCGTTCGAACGGATGCGGATTCTCGATCCGGCGGCGGATGCGCACATTGTTGAAGAGGGGCTGGCTGCAATGCGCCGTGAATACCCGGCGCTGGCAAATCTGAAGCTGGCCCAGTCGTGGGGCGGCATGATCGACAGTACCCCGGACGCGATTCCGGTGATCTCGACGGTGGCGAAACTGCCTGGCCTGGTGTTATCTGCCGGCTACAGCGCACACGGCTTCGGCATCGGACCGGGCGCCGGACGGCTGGCTGCCGACCTCGCCACCGACGCCACCCCAATCGTTGATCCCAGACCTTACCGCTACAGCCGTCTGGTCGACGGCAGCGGACTCGAAACCCCCGGCATGATGTAAGGAGACTCCATGAGCATAACGCTACGTGCAATGACGGCAGACGACCTTGATACCTGCTACGCGATGACCCAGGCGCTGAAATGGCCGCATCGCCGCGAAGACTGGCAACTGGCGTTGCAGTTAGGTGAGGGCACGGTGATAGAGGAGCAGGGCAAACTGATCGCCAGTGCGGTGCTGTGGCGCTGGGGCGAACAGGCGGCCACCATCGGCCTGGTGATCGTCGACAATCAGCAGCAGGGACGAGGTCTCGGCAAACAGCTGATGCTGGCGCAACTGGAAAAGCTGCCCGGCTACAATGTGCGCCTGCATGCAACGGAAATGGGCAAGGGGCTGTATGAAAAGCTCGGGTTTGTCAGCTGCGGTGAGATCCGCCAGCATCAGACCCGCGCACTGGCGACGGTACCGTCGATCCAGCTGCCTGCCGGACTGGAACTGCGTCGCGCCACCGGGGCCGACCATTCATCGCTGGTGGCGCTGGATTACCAGGCGCACGGGATGCACCGTCCGGCGCTGTTTGATCACCTGCTCAGCGACACGCAGACCCTGCTGATGCAGGATGCTGACCAGCAAATCCACGGTTTCGCCAGCCTGCGCCGCTTTGGTCACGGCTGGGCGATTGGCCCGATCATCGCCGATGATTTTCCGGTGGCGCAGGCGCTGGTCGCCGCGCTGATGCAGGGAGTAGAGGGAGAATTTCTGCGCATAGATACCGAGGCGACTCTGCCGCTGGCAGGCTGGCTCAGCACGCTGGGGCTGGAACAGGTTGACGCGCCGACCACCATGGTACGCGGAACGCCGTGGACGCCGCAGAACATGCAGGCGTTTGGCCTGATGACGCAGGCGATGGCCTGATGCAGATAGTCTATAAATCTGAGCCGGAACGCGGCCGGCTGTGGCAGCGCTGGCTGGCGCAGCAGGCACCCGATATTCAGCTGCATATCTGGCCGGAAACCGGCGAGCCGGATCGGGTGGATGCGCTGATCGCCTGGCAGCCGCCCGCCGATATCACCGCCTGTTTTCCCAATCTGAAGCTGCTGTTCTCGGTGGGTGCCGGTGCCGATCAGTTTGACCTCAATGCTCTGCCGGCCGATTTGCCGGTGGTCAGGATGATTGAACCGGGGCTGACCCAGGGCATGGTCGAATATGTCACCTTTTCGGTGCTCGGCCTGCATCGTGATATGCCGCGCTATTTGCAGCAGCAACGCCAGCAGCAGTGGCTGGCGCACAGTGCGCTGCCCGCCGCGCAGCGTCGGGTTGGGGTAATGGGAATGGGCGAACTGGGCCAGGCGGCGTTGCGGCAGTTGGTGGCGCTGGGCTTTGATTGCGCGGGCTGGAGCCGGACGCCACGACAGTGCGCTGGCGTCCGCTGCTGGCACGGCGATGACCAGCTGGCCGATTTTCTGGCGCACAGCGACATCCTGGTCTGCCTGTTGCCGCTCACCACCACCACTCACGGCTTGCTCAATAGCACGCTGTTCAATCAGCTGCCTTATGGTGCCGCGCTGGTTCAGGCGGGCCGCGGGCCGCAGCTGAATCACGACCATCTGCTGCTGGCGCTGAAGAGTGGTCAGCTGCGCGCGGCGGTGATTGACGTCACCGATCCCGAACCCTTACCGGCGGATCATCCCTTCTGGCACCATCCGGCGATCTGGCTGACGCCGCACATCGCCAGCCAGACCCAAAACGAGAGCGCCATTGCTGCCCTGCTGGATAACCTGCGTCGCTATCAGCGCGGGGAGCCGCTGCACGGGCTGATTGACCGTTCGCGAGGATATTAAGATGGATCATTTAGTCGCGCTGCGTCGCGATCTGCACGCCCATCCGGAAACCGGGTTTAACGAGCAGCGCACCAGCGATATCGTGGCCGCCTTTCTGCATCAACTCGGCATTGAGGTGCATCGCGGCATCGGTAAAACCGGCGTTGTCGGGGTGCTGAAAAAGGGTAGCAGCACACGGATGATCGGTCTGCGTGCTGATATGGATGCGCTGCCGATGCAGGATCAGGGTGATGCGGCGTGGAAAAGTCAGGTGGAACAGGTGAGTCACGCCTGCGGTCACGATGGTCACACCGTGATGCTGCTGGGCGCGGCGGAAGTGCTGGCGCGCGATATCTCATTTGATGGCAGCGTCTGCTTTATTTTCCAGCCCGCGGAAGAGGGGCTGGCCGGGGCGAAGGCGATGATCGACGACGGATTATTCAGCCGTTTTCCCTGTGACGCGGTCTACGCGATCCACAACTGGCCGGAACTGCCGCTGGGCAGGGTACAAACCCGACCTGGTCCGATTATGGCGGCAGCCGACCGCTTCGACATCCGGGTGATCGGCGAGGGCGGCCATGCGGCACAGCCCCACCTGACGCGCGATACCCTGCTGGCAACCAGTGAACTGGTGGTGCAGCTCAATACGCTGGTGGCGCGGGCGCTCGACCCCTGCGAAACCGGGCTGTTAACCGTGACCCGTATGCAGGGCGGCTTCTCACACAATATGATCCCGGCTGAAGCCAGCCTGACCGGCACGGTTCGCACCTTCAATCCGGCGGCACAGGCAACGCTGGAAGCACGGCTGCGCCAGATGGCAGAACACATTACCGCCGCGCACGGCCTGCGCGCCGAGGTCAGCTATCACCGCTACTACCCGGCGACCATCAACAGCGCCGCTGAAGCGCAGTTTTGTTTGCAGGCGCTCAGCCAGGCGGGTATTCCGGCCGACCTCGCGCCGCAGCCCGCGCTCACCTCAGAAGATTTCGCCTTTATGTTGCAGGCGCGTCCCGGCGCTTACCTGTGGCTGGGCTCGGCACCCAGCAAGCCGCTGCATCATGCGGCCTATGACTTCAACGACGCGCTGATCCCGCATGGTATCCAGGTGTTTGTCGCGCTGATTCAACAGGCGCTGGCAGAGAAATTTCCCTGCTGAAAGCCGCAGGATTTTGACAGGAAATGCCGCTGCCTGCGGAATTACGGCAGCGTAAGAAACCAACGGGTTGCGATACTTGAGCCAACCGAACGTTACGTGGATGAGGGTTTAAAATGCAGAATGTCATGGCAGAGCAGCAAGCATACTCCGATAACAGCCTGTTACTGGATGCACGCGAGCAGAACGTGCCGCGTGGCGTGGTCACCGCACATCCGTTGGTGATCGAACGCGCGAAAGGCAGCGAAGTGTGGGATGTGGAAGGCAATCGCTATCTCGACTTCGTTGGCGGTATCGGCGTGCTGAATGTCGGTCATAATCATCCGGCGGTGGTCAATGCCGTCACCCGTCAGCTGGGCATGGTTTCCCACGCCTGTTTTCAGGTGGTCGCCTATCCGGGCTACATCACGCTGGCCCAGCGGCTGAACAAGCTGGTGGGCGGAGATGAGGCCTATAAAAGCGTCTTCTTCACCAGCGGCGCCGAAGCGGTAGAAAATGCGGTGAAAATCGCCCGTTCCCATACCCAGCGCCCCGGCATTATCGCCTTTGATGGCGCTTTTCATGGCCGTACGCTGCTGGGCGTAACCCTGACCGGCATGTCTGCGCCCTATAAACAGAATTTTGGTCCGTTCCCGGGTGACATTTACCGTGTGCCTTTCCCGAACCCGCTGCACGGTATCACCGAAGCGGACTGCCTGAAGGCACTGGATCAGCTGTTCGCGGTACAGATTCTGCCGGAGCGGGTCGCGGCGATCATCATCGAGCCGGTACAGGGTGACGGCGGCTTCCTGCCCGCGGGTCCGGCATTTATGCAGGCGCTGCGTCGTATCACCAGCCAGCATGGCATTCTGCTGATCTGTGATGAGATCCAGTCCGGCTTCGGGCGTACCGGCACGATGTTCGCTTTCCAGCAGCTGGGGATCAAACCGGATTTAGTCACGCTGGCGAAAAGCCTGGGCGGCGGTCTGCCGATTTCCGGCGTTGTCGGGCGGGCAGAGATCATGGATGCCCCCACGCCTGGCGGACTCGGCGGCACCTATGGCGGCAATGCGCTGGCCTGTGCTGCGGCGCTGGCGGTACTGGACCTGTTCGAACAGGAGAATCTGTTGCAGCGTTCCTGCCAGCTCGGCGAACAGCTCAATGCGCGTTTGCGCCAGCTGGCGGATAAATATGCCTGCATTGGCGATGTGCGCGGTGTTGGCTTTATGCAGGCGGTTGAGATTCTGGACTTTGAAACCGGGCGGCCCGATGCAGCCCTGACCCAGAAGATTCTCGACAGCGCCTGCCAGGAAGGTCTGCTGCTGATTAAGTGCGGGCTGCATCGTAATACCATCCGTTTCCTGGCACCGCTGGTGACCACTGACTCGCAACTGGAAGAAGCGCTGCATATCTTCGATATTGCGCTGGCCCGCGCCACCGGGCGGTTAGGGTAAAGTCAGCTTCCTCATTGATATTGTTGGAGTAATTTGAAAACCTCCCGCTGGTATAACCACTGCTTAGCGCTGGCGCGTTTACCGTAAAGCGTGTTATATCTTCGGGAGGTTCTGCACATTTGATTAACAATGAGGGGTGCTATGAACGGCTTAATGAAACTCGACCGCATCGACATCAACATTCTGGTGCAACTCCAGAAAGATGGCCGTATCAGCAACGTTAACCTCGCCGATGCTGTAGGCCTTTCCCCCAGCCCCTGTCTGCAACGGGTCAAGCGCCTGGAACAGGCGGGCTTTATCACCGGCTATGAAGCGCACATCAACCTCACGCGCATCACCGATTCGGTGACGGTATTTACCGAAGTGACCCTCTCCGGTCATCGCCGCGAAGACTTTATGAAATTTGAAAGTGCGATGCGCGACGTCGATGAGCTGATGGAGTGCCATCTGATCACCGGCGGCTATGACTATTTGCTGCGTTTTATAACCCGCAGTATTGAGCATTACCAGGAAGTGATTGAGAAGATGCTTGACGCCCAGATCGGCATCGATAAGTACTTCAGCTATATCGTCATTAAATCACCGATCATGAAAAGCAGCGTGCCGTTGCGCTCGCTGATCAGCAAACAGAACTCGGTCGAGTTTGGTGTCTGACGGGCGGCCTCTGGTCGCTTATTCCCGCCTTCCCTCAACACGGGGAAGGGGGCGAGTGCTGGAGCCGTTTTCCCCGTGCTGTTTACCGTCACTCATCTGCTTTAGCCCGCACTGCCTGCCTCCAAACTTGATTCACCGCCGTCTGTATGCCCGCCACCTCAGCCCGTTTTGACGACGCTGGCGCGCAGCGGCGACACCGCTGACCCGGCTCGCCACCAAACACAACCGCCCGCAGCATAAAATTTCATTCCCCGCTGAAATTCAGCCGCTAAAACCCCTTCTGATACGCGCTACAGTCTTAACCGTTCCGCAAACCCTTTTACACTGATTTCAACCGATACAAGGAGTTGTCATGAGCTCATTCGTGATTGCTGACCAGCAATGGCAGCGTGATGCATTTACCGTCTCCACCGCACGTCAGCGGCTCGACCTCGACTGGGTCCACCACCAGCTGGCGGAAAAGTCCTACTGGGCGCAGGGCCAGCCACGGGCCAAAACTGAGCGGGCGATTGCCGGTTCATTGCCGTTTGGCCTCTATCACCAGCAGGCGCAGATCGGTTTTGCCCGGCTGATCACGGACTACACCCGTTTTGGCTGGCTGTGCGATGTGATGATCGATGAGAACTGGCGCGGGCACGGGCTGGGTAGCTGGCTGGCGACCTGCGTCCGTGAACATCCCGAACTGCAAACGGTGCACCGCTGGATGCTGTCAACCCGTGATGCCCATCAGGTCTACCAGCGACTCGGCTGGCGTGTGGTGCAGGATCCACAGACGCTGATGGAATTTCCTCCCTCCTGACCCTGGAGTTAACCTGAGATGCGATACCGCGTTGGCGTGGATATTGGCGGATCTTTTACCGATTTCGCCGTGCTCGATCAGCAAACCAATCAGATTCATACCCTTAAAGTCCTGTCGCGCCCGGATCAACCGGGCAGCGAAATCGTCACCGGGCTGACGCAGTTTCAGCAGCGCGATGGCATTGAACCGGCAGAGATTGGCTATTTTACCCACGGCACCACGGTCGGGATTAATGCGGTGATCCAGCGGCGCGGCGTGCGGCTGGCGCTGTTTGCGACTGAAGGCTTCTGCGATGTGCTGGAGCTGGCGCGCCTGAAAATCCCGCATATCCACGATCTCTTTTCGCGGCGTCCCGCGCCGCTGATTAGCCGCGATCGGGTGTTTGCCATCCGCGAACGCAGCGACTGTTACGGCAACGTGCTGCAAGCGGTCGATCGCCAGAGCGTGCTGGATGCGATAGAGCAGGCGCGGGCGGCGGGCTGTCAGGGCATTGTGGTCTCGCTGCTGCACAGCTACCGCAACCGGCACAATGAAGCCGCAGTGAAAGCGATTATCGACGAAGTGGCCCCGGAGCTGCTGACCTCCTGTTCGGCCGACATCTGGCCAATCATCCGCGAATATGAGCGCACCATCACCGCCACCATTAACGCCTACGTTCAGCCGATGGTGATCAACTATCTCGAATCCTTTGAGCAGGCGCTGCATCGCCTTGGGGTGAAACCACCGCCGCGCATTACCAAATCAAATGGCGGCGTCATGGGCCTTGAGCAGGCGAAACGCGAATGCGTACAGATGGTGCTCTCCGGTACCGCATCAGGAGTCATCGGTGCCAGTTATCTCGCCAGCGCCTGCGGCTTTGACAAAATTCTCAGCCTCGACATCGGCGGCACCAGTGCCGACGTGGCGGTGATCGTCGATGGCAAGGTGGCGCAGGGCAACGGCGAAATCATCGGTGATTTTCCGATCTTTATTCCGTCGGTGGCGGTGACCTCGGTCGGGCAGGGCGGCGGCTCGCTGGCGTGGATTGATGGCCAGGGCGTGCTGCAGATGGGACCGGACAGCGCCGGATCACTGCCGGGACCGGTCTGCTTCCAGCGCGGCGGCACCCAGCCTACCGCTACCGATGCCTTTGCCGCCTGCGGCATGATGGGGCACGGCGCGCTCGGCTACAACGCGGTAAGCGTGGATGTGGCCGCCGCTCGTGCGGCCTGGCAACCGCTGGCGGACAGGCTCAATGTGACGGTGCAGGAAACGGCAGAGACCGCCATCCAGCTGGCGATCTCCAGCATGTACAGCGATACCAGCGGCTTGCTCTCCCGTTTTGGCCTCGATCCGCGTGAATTCTGGTTCCTCGCCTTTGGCGGCGCAGGGCCGATGATGGGCTGTTTCCTGGCCCGCGAGCTGAACATGAAAGGCGTTATCGTGCCGCTTACGCCAGGCGTTCTCTCGGCGCTCGGCGGGCTGGTGGCGGATATCCGCAATGACTTTATCCGCACCCTCTACAGTGACCTGACGCCAGCGCTGGCCGACACCTTAGCCAGCGAAGCGCAGGCGTTACAGCAACGTGCCTGCGGCTGGCTGGCGCAGGAGCACGGCAGCGAGATGCCGTACCAGCTGCAATTCAGCGCCGACATGCGCTATCGCGGCCAGTCGTTTGAAATTGAAGTGCCGCTGGAGGCGAACTGGCTGGCGACGGCTGACGTTACGGCGCTGCATCAGGCGTTTGACGCCCAGCATCAGCAGATGTTTGGTCACTGCGACCCGGAAGCGCCGGTACAGCTGATCAATCTGCGGCTGGTGATCGCTTCGCCCACCCCGAAACCGGCGATCAATCGTCTGCCGGTGGCCACCGAACCGGCTGCGGTGCTGAAGCAGGCAGACGCCTGGATCGATGGCGCATGGCATCAGGTGGATGTGGTGCTGCGGTCGGAACTGCGTGCCGGGCATCGGCTCACCGGCCCGGTGATCGTCGCTCAGGATGATTGCACCACCTGCGTGCCGCCCGGCATGTGGGTCAATGTCGACCCTTTTGGCAACCTGCTGATCACTGCGAGTGAGGCGTAATATGGCAATTGACGGACGTAACCTGCAGATCCTCGCCAACTACTGCGCGGCGGCCGCCGATGCAATGGCGTTTACCCTGATGCGCACCGCGCACTCAACCTTTGTAAAAGAGACTGAAGATTTCTCCTGCCAGATCGTCAGCCGTGACGGCCTGGCCTTCGCCTCACCACGCAGTTTCGGCGCGCCCTGGTACAGCGGCATCGACTATGCGCCGGTGCTGGCGCTGATTGCGGATTACGCCGAGGGCGATATCTGCATCACCAACGATGCCTACGCCGGTAACGTCGCGACTCACTCGCCCGATATCCATATCTGGAAACCGGTGTTTCATCAGGGCGAGATTGTCTGCTTCGTGGTCGGGCACATCCATAACACCGATGTCGGCGGCGCGGTGCCGGCCTCGCTGTCGCGTTCGCTGACCGACATCGTGCAGGAGGGGATTCGCATCCCGCCGCTGAAGATCGTCAGCAATGGCGTACTGAACGGCGATGTGGCGCGCATCATGCGGCTTAACGTGCGGGCTCCGGATCAGAACTGGGGCGATTTCAAAGCACAACTGGCGTCGGTGAACGTCGGTGAGCGCAAAATTCACGACATTATCGCCCGCTTTGGCGTGGAGGATTTCCTGCAGGGCATTGAAGGCATTCTCGATTACGCCGAAGCACAGGCGCGTAGCATTATCACCACCATTCCGGACGGCGACTATTTTTATGCCGATTACGCCGACGAAGATGGCGAAGGCGGCTATCCCTGTCGCATCGCGATTACGCTGCGGGTCAGGGGCGACCAGCTGGAGCTCGACTACACCGGCAGCGATCCTCAACTGGCTTCCTCACTGAATATGCCGACCGGCGGCCGTGAGCGCCATCCGCTGGCGCTGGTCGGCGTGACCTATGTGCTCTCCACGCTGGACCGCTCGCTGCTGCTCAACGCCGGTACGCTGCGGCCGACCCGGGCGATATTGCCGCCCGGCACGGTGATGAACTGTGAGGCCCCGGCGGCGGTGGGTATGCGCTCATTGACCTGCGCACTGTCGCAGATCGCCACGCTGGGCGTCTTCTCGCTGGCGATGCCGGACCGTCTGCCGGCTAACTCGCCGGGCGGTAACTCGATCATGAATATCCGTACTCAGACCGCCAGCCGCAGCGTGGTCGCCTCGCTCGGTCCGGTTGGCGGTGGCGCGGGCGGCACGCCGCGACATGATGGACCCGATGGCTCGGGCGGCCTCTCCGCGTTCCTGAAAAACACCCCGATTGAGATCAATGAAGCGGAGGTCCCCATTCGCTTCCACCGCTATGGACTGGCGCAGGACAGCGCCGGTGCTGGCCAGTATCGCGGCGGGTTAGCCACCGAAATGGCGTTTGAAATTTTTTCGCCCAACACCACCATTACCGCGCGTAACCGCAACCGCTCGGTATTTGCCTCGGCAGGCGTGATGGGCGGGCAGAGCGGGGCGCTCTCCTGTTTTCGCACGCTGCGCGACGGGAAGGTGATCAACCACGGCAACACCGATGTGATCGGCGCAGAGCCGGGCGATGTGGTGGAAGTGCGCGGGCCGGGTGCCGGCGGCTACGGCTTGCCGTCGCAGCGCGATCCGGAAGCGGTATTGCAGGATGTGCGCTGCGGCTTTCTCAGCCTGGACGCCGCCCGGCAGCAGTATGGCGTGGTGATCACCGATAACCAGCTGGATCAGCCCGCGACGGCCCGACTGCGCGCCGCGATGCCACAGCAGGCGAGCCAGCATTTTGAGCACGGCGCAGCGCGGCAGCGCTTTGAATCGCTCTGGACAACGCAGCGGTATCACTTACTTACGGTTTTTCTTGCTGCGGCGCCGGTCAGCTGGCGGCACTTCCTGAAAACCCAGGTATTCCGCGCGGTGGAAGAAATAGGCGAAACGGCGGATATGGCGCAGATATTCAGTGATTTGCGTCAGCGATATCCGGCAATGGCGAACAACTAACGGCAACGCGCCATCGTCTACTACGCTTTAAGTCTGCAAGGACAACCAAGGGAAACGCGACGATGAGCATGAAAACCAGTGATTTTTTTGTCCAGCGCCTGAAAGAGTGGGGCGTCACCCGGATTTATGGCTACCCTGGCGACGGCATTAACGGCGTGCTGGGGGCGATCCAGCGCGCCAACAAAAAGGGTGATGGCATCGAGTTTATTCAGGTGCGCCACGAAGAGATGGCCGCCTTTATGGCGGCCGGTCACGCCAAATTCACCGGCGAAATGGGCGTCTGCCTGTCAACCGGCGGGCCTGGTGCCACCCATCTGCTGACCGGTCTGTATGACGCCAAAATGGACCATGCACCGGTGCTGGCGATTGCCGGTCAGGCAGAAGCCACGGCACGCGGAGCCAGTTATCAGCAGGAGATGAATCTGGATCGCGTCTTCTCAGACGTGGCGAATTTCGTTCAGGAAGCGGCGGCCCCGGCCCAGGTACGACACCTGATCGATCGCGGGGTACGCATTGCCAAAGCCCAGAACGGCGTCGCGGTGGTGATTATCCCTAAAGATATTCAGGATGAAGAGTGGCAGGCACCGCAGCATCTGCACGGCTTCACCCATTCAGGCAGCGGCTATCAGCGGCCGAAAGTGGTGCCGTATGAAGCGGATCTGCAACGGGCCGCCGACGTGCTGAACGCCGGTAAAAAAGTGGCGATTCTGATTGGTGCAGGCGCACGCAACGCGGCGGTTGAAGTGGTGCAGGCCGCCAATGTGCTGGGGGCCGGAGTCGCGAAAGCGCTGCTGGGCAAAGATGTGCTGCCGGACGACGCGCCGTTTGTCACCGGTTCGATCGGCCTGCTCGGCACCAAACCCTCGTCAGATTTGATGAAAAACTGCGATACCCTGCTGATGATTGGCAGCGGCTTCCCGTGGACCGAATTTTTGCCGGAAGAGGGCAAGGCGCGGGCGGTACAAATCGATATCGATCCGGCGATGCTCGGCCTGCGCTATCCCTGTGAAGTGAATCTGCATGGCGATGCCGCCGAAACCCTGCGCGCGCTGCTGCCGTTGCTGGAGCATAAGCAGGATCGCAGCTGGCAGGAAGATATTGCGGTTCAGGTGCGTGACTGGTGGACGCTGATGGAAGAGCGCGCGATGGCGCCAGCGAATCCGGTCAATCCGCAGCGCGTGGTGTGGGAGATGTCACCGCAGTTGCCGGACAACGCGATTGTTACCTCCGATTCCGGTTCCTGCGCCAACTGGTTCGCCCGCGATTATCGGGTCAAACAGGGACAACGCGCTTCGCTCTCGGGCGGTCTGGCCTGCATGGGGGCCGCCGTGCCTTACGCCATCGCAGCGAAGTTTGCTCATCCGGAAAAACCGGTGGTGGCGCTGGTTGGGGATGGCGCGATGCAGATGAATAACATGGCGGAGCTGATCACCATTCAGAAATACTGGCAGCAGTGGGCCGACCCGCGATTGATCGTCTGCGTGTTCAACAATCAGGATCTCAATCAGGTGACCTGGGAGCAGCGGGTGATGGAAGGCAATCCGCGCTTTGACGCCTCGCAGCAGTTGCCGGATGTGAAATACGCCAAGTTTGCCGAATCGCTGGGCATGATCGGTATTTTCGTCGATAACCCTGACGATCTGGCGGCCGCCTGGCAGCGTGCACTGAGCGCTGACCGTCCGGTGCTGCTGGAGGTGAAAACCGATCCGGAAGTGGCACCGCTGCCACCGCACATCACCTTTAAGCAGGCAAAAGCCTTTATGGCGTCGATGGCGAAAGGCGACCGTGGCGCGGCGCAAATCATCAGTGATACCGCCAGTCAGCTGCTGCATAAAAAGCATTAAGGGTTAAATCGGGCAGTGTCGCACCGCTAACCTTAGCCTTCTCTCCCCGGATGCACTCGCGTCCGGGTTTATACCCCTCTTCATCATCACTAACGGGAGTCTTAACATGGCGGCTCATACAAGCCCTGTCTGGTTTATCTCAGGATGTTCTACCGGTTTTGGACGTGAACTGGCGCAGCAGACTATCGCGCGCGGTTTCAGGGTGGTGGTGACGGCCCGCGATACCGCAAAAGTTGCCGATCTGGTCGACGGCCATGACAATGCGCTGGCGGTGACGCTGGATGTCACGCAGCAATCCAGTATTGATCAGGCGGTGCAGGCTGCGCTGAATGCGTTCGGCACCATTGACGTACTGGTGAATAATGCCGGTTACGGTTATCAGAGCTCAGTGGAAGAGGCTGAAGAACAGGCGATCCGCGCGCAGTTCGATGCCAACGTATTCGGCCTGTTTGCCCTGACCCGCGCCGTGCTCCCTGTGATGCGCAAGGCACGCTGCGGTCATGTGATCAACATTACTTCTGTGGCGGGTTTTATCGGTTTTGCCAGCTCCGGCTACTACTCAGCAAGCAAACATGCGGTGGAAGGCTGGTCCGACTCACTGGCGCAGGAAGCGGGTCCGCTGGGCATTCACGTCACCTGCGTGGAGCCGGGACCGTTCCGCACCGACTGGGCGGGCCGCTCGCTGCATCAGACTCCAAGCACCTTACCGGAATATGCCGATACCGCGGCCGCCCGGATGAAAGCTACCGCCGAATACAGCGGCACCCAGAAAGGCGATCCTGCCCGTGCGGCGCAGGCCATGATTGCAATTACCGAGCATGATAATCCGCCACGCCATCTGGTGATGGGCGCATGGGGATATGAGGCGGTAACCAGCAAACTCAAAGAGCGGCTGGCGCAGATTGAAGCGTGGAAACAGACGTCGGTGGAGACTGATTTTCCTGAGTAGAACTTATTACTGTGCGGGTGGCAGAAAGCCGCCCGCGCGCGCGTGAGCCTGAAGTCGTTAAAAACAGGAAAGGCCCGTTTATCGGGCCTTCAGGAACTAAGCGCGTACCTTAGCTTTCTACATTTCGCGCGCATTCAGTTCTTGCAGCTTGCGGCGCAGCAGGGCAGAGGAGGAGCGTTTTCTCGCCTGAGCTAACTGGGCTTTAATGGCAGGCAGATCGGGATTGGCCAGCCACTCAGCTATCAATAGTGCTCTTAACTCCTTATACCGGGTTTCGACCGGAGCCAAAGGGGTTATTTCATCGTGTTTATTGTAAAACGACATAGCAAGCTCTCCCTGTAGTCACGACTTTATAAGCCCGGAAACAGTCCGGGATTAAAGGTTGCGGCGCTTTTTCCGACAACCCTGTTCGGGGATAGTAGCGCAGTTCATTTTTTAACCCAAGTACGGCGTCGTAGATCTCCTCCAGGGGAGTCGGACGGTTGCGGTCAACGATCTTTCCTGACGCAGCCTGGAAAACAAACCCGCCAATAAAGAAACGTTCATTGTGTGCCATTAACGCCAGTACTACGCTTTTTAAAACGACAGCACTACCTAATCCGGCAAAGCTGACATGGCGAAAATCGCCCAGGCACCCCAGACCATCGAACACGTCAAAGCAGACCTCCGCCAGGCCGTTAACCGGAAAGGAGACGCCTTGTGGCATCCGGTATCCGATACGGGTAAAAGTCTGTTCATCCAGCAGATTGCCAACGATGACGGTGTAGGTCTCATTACCGGCAACAAACACGTAGCTGTGATGAACACGGCGATCGTAAATAAACCTTTTTCGCCTGATGTTGTAATCTTCGAGAAAAATCTCTTCTTCTATGCGCACTTGTCATCCCTGTATGCAGCCTGTGAATCTTTAAGCAACGATTCTTCTGCTCCTGCCCGGCTCCGTCAAATATCCATATAAAAAATGTGGATACCCATTCCAGGGTAACCGCCGCTGTTGCTGCGTATCGACCTCATTTTGCGACTCTTGCCGCACTTCACTTCAGTGATGCGCTCCGTAATCGCGCACGCCTGCGTCATCATCGTGCTGAAAAAATAAACAGAGACCCGCGTCCGGCATCATAAGAATTCGATCTTGTATCCCAGGCCGTATTCCATCTGGCATCCCCGTTTCAGACCGCGCTGTTCACCGCTAACTGGCACGCTTCCTGCACCTTTCTGCACTTAGTAATCGGGAAGACTTTTGGCGAGGTTCACATGTTTGACTCCTTATTAGATGAAGATGCGACCACCCTGGCGGCACTGGTCCGCCGTGGTGAGGTCTCGGCCAGCGAACTGACCCAGGCGGCGCTGACGCGGATGGAACGGCGTGAACCGGATATCCAGGCGTTTTGTACTCCGACGCCGGACCTTGCGCTGGCACAGGCGAAGGCGCTGGATGCGCGGCGGGCGCGGGGTGAAACGCTGGGTGCGCTGGCGGGCGTGCCGCTGGCGGTGAAAGATTTGATCTCTACCGCCAGCGTCCGCACCACCTCCGGTTCGGCGGCATACCAGGATTTCATACCTGAAGACGATGATATTACGGTCGAGCGACTGCTGGCCGCCGACGCCATTCTGCTGGGAAAAACCACCGCGCCCGAGTTTGGGTACAGCGGTGTCGGACACAATCCTCTGTTCCCGTCGCCGCGCAATCCGTGGGACCTGACCAGGACGCCTGGCGGCTCCAGTGCCGGATCGGGCGCGGCAGTGGCGGCGCGGCTCTGTCCAATCGCGCTGGGCAGTGATGGCGGCGGCTCGGTGCGCATTCCGGCGGCGCACTGCGGCATATATGGTTTCAAAGCCTCAATGGGACGCGTGCCGCTGTGGCCCGGCTGCCGCGATGAACGCTATCCGGGCGTCTCCAGTTGGGAGTCGCTGGAGCACATTGGCCCGATGACGCGCACGGTTCGCGACGCCGCCCTGATGATGTCGCTGATGGCGGGCCCGGATATGCGCGATCGCCACTCCATTCCCTGCAGCGACGTTGACTGGCTGGGCGCGCCCGGCCAGCCGGTCGAAAAACTGCGCATCGCCTTTAGCGCCGATTTTGGTTACGTGGCGGTCGATCCCGAGGTGCGCGCTGTGGTCAGTGCCGCCGCGCAGCGTTTTGCTGAGGAGATCGGTGCGGAGCTGGAGCTGGCCGATCCCGGATTTTGCGATCCTTCGGCGGCCTTTGGTGCGCTGGTGGCGATGGAAAGCGATCTCAGTGGGATGCGCAGGATGATGGAACAGCAGGGCGATCGGATGTCGCCGCACCTGGTCGCCATGCTGCAACGCGACTGGCGGGCCGAAACCTTTACCGACGCCATTACCACCCGCAAAGCGGTCAGCAACAGCCTGTGGCGCTTTATGCAGCGCTACGATCTGCTGATCACGCCGACGCTGGCGGTGCCGCCGTTTACGCTCGGTATGCAGGGACCGGAAATCATTGATGGCCGCATGGTCCGCAGCGATCACTGGCTGTCGTTCTGCTTCCCGTTCAACTTCACCGGCCAGCCTGCGGCCTCGGTGCCCGCCGGGTTCACCGCCAGCGGCCTGCCGGTGGGGCTGCAAATCGTCGGACGGCATCTTGATGATGCCTTAGTGCTGGCTGCCAGCGCGGCTTTCGAGCGCATTCAGCCGTGGAACCACCTTCAACCTGGAATCGCCCAATGAAAAATGCTTCTGCGCCTGCATTAGAACAGGAATTTGAACATCAGCCGGTGCCGCTGTCGCACCGCCACTCCACCCGCTCCGTCTCGGCGGTCTGGTTCGGTTTCCCGATGATCCTGACCAACGCGCTGTTTGGCGGCATCATCACCTGGCACCTGGGCTTCTGGCCGGCGCTGATCGCCATTCTGCTCGGCAATCTGGTGCTGTTTGCCTACGTCGGCGCGCTGAGCTGGTACGCCGGTAACACCGGGATGAACTTTGCCTTACAGGCGCGCCGCACCTTTGGCAGCAAAGGTTACATTCTGGTCTCCGGTTTTCTCTCAACGGTGGTGATTGGCTGGTACGCCTTCCAGACCGGCCTGACCGGCACGGTGATCAATCAGACTTTTGGCTGGAATGCGCTGGCGGTCACCGCCTTTGCCATGGTGCTTTATACCGCCATTACCTTTCTCGGGGTGCGTGCGCTGTCGGTGCTGGGGATGATCGCCGCGCCGCTGTTTGTGGTGCTGGGCGGAGTGGCGCTGTGGCTGATAGGCCAGCAGCATGACTTCAGCACGGTGACTCACTGGCAGGGCAGCGCCAGTGCGGCGGGCGCGATGAGTATGGGCACCGCCGTCACCATGGTGGTGGCGGGCTTTGCCGACTCCGGCACCATGACCGCCGACTTTACCCGCTGGTCGAAAAACGGCCGTTCGGCGGTGATCGCAGCGTTTTCCGCCTTTCCGGTGGCGAACGTCATCTCTTATCTGTTTGGTGTGGTCATCGTTGCGGTCGGCGCGGCGGTCGATCCGCTGACCAACGGCGGCAACTTTCTGCCGATGCTGATGGGGCACAGCGCCTTTTTATCGGTGGTGGCCTGTCTGTTCGTGTTTATTAACCTCGGCTCGGTCTGCACCCACTGCCTGTATAACGGCGCGGTGGGCTTCAGCCATCTGTTCAGCAGTAAAATGCGCCTCTGGACGCTGATCCTGGGCGCGATCGGCGGGGCGCTGGCGCTGGCGGGCGTCTGGTCTTACTTCCTGGACTGGCTCAGCCTGCTGGGCATTGTGGTGCCGCCGTTTGGTGCAGTGATGATTGTTGACCTGATTTTCATGGCGAAAATCAGCGAGCAGCGACCGTCGCAGCGTTTTCGCGCTACCGCCTTTGCGGCCTGGGCGATCGGAAGCCTGTGTGCAGTTATCGCCCATCTGGCCTTTCCGCAGTTGGGTGAGGCGGTGATCGGCCTGGTGACCGCCGCGCTCAGTTACAGCCTGATTAGCCGGGTGCGTGCGCCGCGACCGGTGATGGAGAAGAAAAATGCCTGATTACAGCGTCAATTCAACCCCCTACGCCTGGCCGTTTGACGGTGGCTTCAGCCCGGCCGATACCGCGCTGGTGGTGATTGATATGCAGACTGACTTCTGCGGCGTCGGCGGCTATGTCGATACCATGGGCTACGATGTGGCGCTGACCCGCGCCCCGATTGCGCCGTTGCAGCAGGTACTGGCGGCGATGCGCGCCCGGCAGTTTCCGATCATTCATACCCGCGAAGGGCACCGGCCGGACCTCAGCGACTTACCGGCCAATAAGCACTGGCGCTCGCGACGGATGAAGGCGGGCATTGGTGATGACGGGCCGTGCGGCCGTATTCTGGTGCGCGGCGAACCCGGCTGGGAGATTATCCCGGAGCTGGCGCCGTTGCCGGGCGAGGTGGTGATCGATAAACCGGGCAAAGGCTCGTTTTACGCCACCGATCTGGAGCTGATCCTGCGCAGCCGCCACATCCGCAATTTGATCCTCACCGGCATCACCACCGATGTCTGCGTGCACACCACGCTGCGGGAGGCCAACGACCGCGGATTTGAATGTCTGGTGCTGTCCGACTGCTGCGCCGCCACCGAGCGGCGACATCATGAGGCGGCGCTGAGCATGATCCATATGCAGGGCGGAATTTTTGGTGCGGTTGCCAGTTCGGCAGCCTTGCTGGATAGCCTTGGCGGATAACGCCTGTGGTCTGCCGCCGTTCAGCTCTGCCGTGCCTCACGCGGCGGGCTGGCCTCAATCAGGCTGGCAAGCTGATCGACCGGAACCGCATGACTGAACAGATAACCCTGCAGCTGGTTACACCCGGCATCCGCCAGCGCCGTCATCTGGCCTGGCGTCTCGACGCCTTCGGCGGTCACCATCAGGCCCATCGCGTGGCCCAGCTTCACCACCGATTCAATAATCGCCACCGAGTTATCCGCTACGCCCAGCGACTGGGTAAATGAGCGGTCAATTTTGATCTTATCGACCGGGAAGTGGCTGAGATAGTTGAGGCTGGAGTAGCCGGTACCAAAATCGTCCAGCGCTATCCGGAAGCCAGCGTCGCGCAGCGCAACAATGATGGCGCGGGCTTCATGCTCATCGTCGATCAATACGCCTTCGGTAATCTCCAGTTCAATTCGCGTCGGATCGCCGCCGTGCTGCCGCACAATGTCAGTCATCCGCTCTACAAAGCCGGTGGCGCGAAACTGCACCGGTGAGACGTTGACCGCCACCATCAGGTCGGGAAAACGCTGCTGGGTGGCACAGGCTTCCGTCAGCACCCATTCACCCAGCGGAATAATCAGCCCGGTCTCTTCCGCAATCGCAATAAATTCACCCGGCACTACCAGGCCACGGATCGGATGATGCCAGCGCAGCAGCGCCTCGACACCAACCATCTGCTGACCGCCAATGTCCATCAGCGGCTGATACCAGACTTCCAGGCCCTCACGGTTTTGCAGCGCAGTGCGCAGATCGGCGGCGATGGTTTGCCGGGTGCGCACTGACTCATCCATCGCCCGTTCGAACTGGCGATATTTGCCGCGTCCGCCACTTTTGGCTTCATACAGCGCAATGTCCGCTTTGCGCATTAACTCCAGCCGATCAACGCCATCTTTAGGTGCCAGCGCCAGGCCGATACTGGCACCGCTCCAGACTTCACTGCCAAACAGCGTAAAGGGCTGGCTGAGCTGGTCGATGATGCGCTGCGCCAGACCCTGAGCCTGAGAGAGCGTCTCCACTTCTGGCATCACCACGATAAACTCGTCGCCGCCGATCCGGCCAACGGTATCGCTTGCCCGCACCATCCGGCTCAGACGCTGTGCCACCGCAACGATCAGTTCGTCGCCGGCGTGATGACCGTAGGTATCATTGATTGCTTTGAAGCGGTCGAGATCGATCAGCAGCAGCGCCACCCGCTGATCGTGGCGCGTCGCCAGCGCCAGTGCCTGAGTCAGACGATCTTCGACCAGCGCACGATTGGGCAGCCCGGTCAGCACATCGTGAAACGCCAGATGCTGCGCCTGCGCCTCAGAGGCACCGAGCTTCAGCATCGACTGCGACAGATTGATCGACGAGGTCCAGAGACGGCGCACCATATACAGGCAGAGCAGGGAGATCGCCAGCACCGCCAGGCCGGTTGACGGGCCGATAGTGCGCAGCATCTGCGCGCCGGGGCGTGACGGCACCCAGTTGAGGTAGCCGACCGCCTCACCAGACTGCGCAATCAGCAGATAACGCGCCCCGGTGCCGGGCTGCGGGCTACCGTTGGAGAAATGGAGTCCCTGTAGCTGATTGCGTTCGGCCAGGCTGGTCAGATAGCCATCGTCGAGGAACTTCAGGCTGACCAGCCGGAAGCGTGGCTGGGCGTCACTGTCACGCTGAATATTGCCGACCGCCAGCGCGGTGGTGCGACCGGCTAAGCGGGCGTAATCAGCTTTGTCCTCGCGCGAACTCTCCTGCACCAGCGGATTTTTCAGGATGTCGTTGACCAGCGTGGCTGCCTGCCGTGGCGCGACCGGTTGGCCGTCACGCCATAGCCTGACGATCTGGTTTTGCTGATCCAGCACCAGGATCAGCTGATGGCCAAACATCTCAAACAGCCAGTTGCCAATGTTCTCATCCAGCCAGCCTGAGGCGGCACCGTCATCCAGCAGCCGCTGCTCAAGCGGCCGCCAGCGTGACAGACTGCGCAACTGGCGCAGATGTTCGTTCAGACTCTGGGTGAACGAGGCTTCAATCATCCGCTGTTGCTGTTGCCGCGCCTCCACGTTGGTCAGCGAGGTGCCAATGAACAGCGCCGTGCCCGCGCCGCCAAAGGTCAGCAGCAGAATCGCCACCAGCGGCACCAGCACTTCACGCAGGAAACTGCGGCGGAAATCGCCAGAAAGTTTAAGGCTGTTAATCATTTTTTAGTTTTTCTCAAAAGCAGGAGTACAGCTTAAAAGCTAGCAGACGGTAACGGGACTTTCACACAAACCTTCAGAGTCAGTGAAGCGGATGGGGATTTTTGTGGTGAAGGTGAGGAGGCAAGAGCTGGTGCGGCAAGAATGAAGGGGTGACAACAGGAGATTAATCCAGTCAGGCTAATGGTTGATAGGTTTTGAGGTGACGTGGTTGCAGCAGAAGCGCATGTTGATGGTGCCAGAATGATATCCAGACATAAAGTTGTGTATGTTAAGGTCAGGATATCTTAACGCTGTTGAGTGAAAACAGAATGCCTCAAATGACTCTTCACCTTTTGAATGCGCAGAACAAACTAACCGCTCACGCTCAATGGTTGCAAAGCTGTCTGAACGCGACATACCAGCTGGCTAATAGCTTTATGCCGCTCCCTTCTGTGGATGTTGTTGTAAAAGCCGGATCATATGTCATTCCTGAGAAAGGGCATCTGGGATATTGTCCTGAGCCCGGCATCATTTATATAACCGTCGATCATGAGAATGCCCTGTTTTGTAAAAATGATGCTCATTCGCTTGAACGCATGTTTGCTCATGAACTACATCATGCCGCGAGGTGGGCCGGACCGGGATACGGCTCTACTTTAGGTGAAGCGATTGTCTCTGAAGGGCTTGCTGGTCATTTTTCTCTGGAGCTTTTTAAAGGTAAGCCTGAGCCCTGGGAAAGCCTCAGCCCAGACACCGTTCAGCCCTTCACGCTGCAACTCAGTGAAAGCTGGCATCACACTGATTATGACCATAACGCATGGTTTTTTGGGGCGAGGGATCTACCGAAATGGGTGGGATATACCGCAGGGTTCAACCTTGTCAGAAAGTACCTGACAAACTTTCCCAGTCTGAAGGCTTCAATGCTGGCAAACATAGAGGCAGAGAAATTCCGGCCATTTATCTGAACTGCAACGGCTGCCTTGTGCAGCGTCATGATTCTGCATGAGCAGAAAAGGGAATCGTCCACGCTTCCCTGCTGACCATTCGACCCGGCAGCCGTCTCCTTCTGTCTGTTCTATGAACAGGGTATTCTGATCACTGCTAACAGCCAAATTCACCTCTCCTTCACTCCCCCGTCACGGTTCTGTCATCTGATCCGGTCAAGGTAATGCCATCCCGCAGTGACTTTCGCTGCGTCCCCACTCTGTAACCCGTGAGGATTTCATCGTGATGGAGTTATCCAGACATCCGACCACTGTCTATCAGGCCGTCGCTGCACAACTCGAACAGGCGCTTCAGCAACGCTACCGCTGTGGCGACTATCTTCCTTCCGAACAACAGCTGGCCGATCACTATGAAGTTAACCGCCACACCTTACGCCGGGCGGTAGATGAACTGGTGAACAAAGGGCTGCTGCAACGCCGTCATGGCGTCGGCATCCTGGTGCTGATGCGGCCTTACGACTATCCGCTGCACGCTCAGGCGCGCTTTAGCCAGAACCTGATGGAGCAGGGCAGTCACCCGACCAGCGAGCGGCTGCTGGCGGTGTTGCGTCCCGCCAGCAACGACGTTGCCAGCGCGCTGGGCGTCAACGAGGGCGATAACGTGATCCACCTGCGCACGCTGCGGCGTGCTAACGGTGTACCGCTGTGTGTCATCAACCACTTCCTCGCCGATCTCAGCTGGTGGCCGCAGTTGCAGCATTTTAACAGCGGTTCGCTGCACGATTACCTCGACAAGCACACCGGCAAACAGCTGGTGCGTACCCAGACCCGCATCAGTACCCGACGGGCGCAGGCGAAAGAGTGCAAGCAGCTGGAAATCGCGCTGCATTCGCCGCTGCTCTGCGTGCGTACCCTGAACAAAACCCGCGACGGTGCAATGGCTGAATACTCGGTCAGCCTGACGCGTGGCGACATGATTGAACTGACTCTGGAGCACTAATGGAACAGCAAACGGCCCGCCAGCGCTGGCTTTCGGTGCTGGCACACAGCAGCGCGGCACAGCTTAACGCGCACTGGCAGGCGCTAAACCTCCAGCCGGTTTTCACCCTGATCCGTCCGGCAGAGATCGGCCTGACCCGGCTGCAGGCGCGCATGGGCGCGACCGGTAAACGCTTTGTGATGGGCGATGCGACGGTGACGCGCGCAGTGGTTCAGCTCAGCGACGGCACCCTGGGTTACAGCTACCTGCTGGGACGTGATAAAGCCCACGCCGAGCGCTGCGCCTTAATCGATGCCCTGTTACAGCAGCCGGAAACCCGGGCGTTGTTAGAAGAGAAGATTATTACCCCGCTGGCGGCATGGCGTGACGAGCAGCGTCAGCTGCGCGCGCGTGAAATCGCCAGCAGCAAAGTGGATTTCTTTACGCTGGTACGCGGAGACAACTGATGACTTTACTGGCAAGTTTTAACCATCCGGTGGCGGATGCACAGCGCGCATTCCGCCGCATCCTCAAAGCGATGAGCGAGCCGGGCGTGATGGTGTCGCTGCCGCTGCAACAGGGCTGGGGTGCACTGTCGCCCGCCGCCACCGCGCTGTTACTGACGCTGGTCGATCAGGAAAGTCCGGTATGGCTGGATGCGCAGATCGACAACGAACAGCTGCGCAATAACCTGCGTTTCCACACCGGCGCGCCGATTACCGCGCAGCAGGATGCGCCTTTCGCGCTCAGTCATGCCAGCTCGCATCCCGATCCGGCCCACTTTGCCGCCGGTGACAATCTGGCCCCGGAAAAGAGCACCACCCTGATTATTGAAGTCCCGTCGCTGAATGGCGGTCTCACGCTGCGTCTCTCCGGACCGGGCCTGCGTGAAACCCGCGCCATTGCGCCACAATTGCCGGAAAGCGTGCTGGCCTATTTGCGCAGCCGGCCACATCCGTTCCCGCAGGGCGTCGATCTGATTTTTACCTGTGGCGAAGCGATGATGGCGGTGCCGCGCACCACGCTTGTGGAGGTGTGCTGATGTACGTTGCGGTGAAAGGGGGCGAAAAGGCAATTGCTAACGCCCATCAGCTACAGGCCGATCTGCGGCGCGGCGATCGGCATGTCGCCGAGCTGGGTTGCGATCAGGTGGCTCAGCAACTCGGTCTGGCGGTCGATCGGGTGATGACCGAAGGCGGGATCTACGATCCTGAACTGGCAGCGCTGGCGATTAAACAGGCCAGCGGCGACCTGGTAGAGGCCATCTTCCTGCTGCGCGCCTATCGCACCACGCTGCCACGCCTGGCCGAGAGCCAGCCGCTGGCGACGGCATCAATGCGTATCGAGCGGCGTATCTCGGCGGTCTACAAAGATCTGCCGGGCGGCCAGGTGCTGGGACCGACCTATGATTACAGCCACCGTCTGCTCGACTTTACTCTGCTGGCCAACGGTGAAACGCCGGCATCGCCACGAGACGATCGCGCGCTGGATACGGCCTGTCCGCACATGTTCAGCATGATGAGCGACGAAGGGCTGGCGGTGCGTGAAGAGGATGACGGCAGCGAACCCGTCGATATCACTCGCGAGCCGATGAGTTTTCCCGCCTCGCGCGCTGCACGTCTGCAGCAGCTGGTACGCGGCGATGAAGGTTTTCTGCTGGCGCTCGGCTACTCGACCCAGCGCGGCTATGGCCGCACCCATCCGTTCGCCGGTGAAATTCGTACCGGCTATCTCAGCGTCACTATCTGCCCGGAAGAGCTGGGCTTTGAGCTGGAGATTGGCGAACTGCTGCTGACCGAGTGCGAAATGGTTAACGGCTTCGCCCACAGCGATGAAAGTGCGCCTCATTTTACCCGTGGCTACGGCCTGGTGTTTGGCCGCGCCGAACGCAAGGCGATGTCGATGGCGCTGGTTGACCGGGCGCTGCAGAGCCGTGAGCAGCAGGAACGCATCACCAGCCCGGCGCAGGATGAAGAGTTTGTGCTGTCGCACGCCGATAACGTCGAAGCCGCGGGCTTCGTCTCCCATCTTAAACTGCCGCACTACGTCGATTTCCAGGCGGAACTGGAACTGCTGAAACGCCTGCGACAGGATCATCAGGAGCGCAACCATGGCTGAACTCAGCGGTTATAACAACGGCTATCTGGATGAGCAGACCAAACGCACCATCCGTCGCGCCATCCTGAAAGCGGTGGCGATCCCTGGCTATCAGGTACCGTTTGCCGGACGGGAAATGCCGATGCCTTACGGCTGGGGCACCGGCGGCATTCAGATCACCGCCAGCGTGATTGGCGATCAGGATGTGCTGAAGGTGATCGATCAGGGTGCGGATGACACCACCAATGCGGTCTCAATTCGTCGCTTCTTTCAGCGCGTCAGCGGCGCAGCGACCACCGAACGCACCGCCGATGCCACGCTAATCCAGACCCGGCATCGCATTCCGGAAACGCCGCTGGAAGAGGATCAGATTCTGATCTTCCAGGTGCCGATCCCGGAACCGCTGCGCTTTATTGAGCCGCGCGAGACCGAGACCCGCACCATGCACGCGCTGGAGGAGTACGGCGTCATGCAGGTCAAACTGTATGAAGATATTGCCCGTTACGGCCACATCGCCACCACCTACGCCTATCCGGTGAAGGTCAACGATCGCTATGTGATGGACCCGTCGCCGATCCCCAAATTCGACAATCCCAAGATGAACATGATGCCGGCGCTGCAACTGTTTGGTGCCGGACGCGAAAAGCGCATCTACGCCTTACCGCCCTATACCAAAGTGGAAAGCCTCGACTTCGATGACCATCCGTTCACCGTTCAGCAGTGGGATGAACCCTGTGCGCTGTGCGGTTCGCGCCACAGCTACCTCGACGAGGTGGTGATGGACGATCAGGGAACGCGGATGTTTGTCTGCTCCGACACCGACTTTTGCCATCAGCAGCAGGAACAGCAACATGCACAGTGATCAGCCGCTGCTTGCGGTCAGCCAGCTCACCCATCTTTATGCGCCGGGAAAAGGCTTTGAACAGGTCAGTTTTGACCTCTATCCGGGGGAAGTGCTGGGCATCGTCGGCGAGTCCGGCTCCGGCAAAACCACACTGCTGCACAGCCTGTCGGCACGTCTGACGCCGCAGCAGGGCAGCATTCATTATCAGGGACGCGATCTCTATCAGATGAGCGAAAGCGATCGCCGCCGCCTGCTGCGCACCGAATGGGGCGTGGTGCATCAGCATCCGCTTGACGGATTGCGGCCGCAGGTCAGCGCCGGCGGCAATATCGGCGAACGGCTGATGGCGGTCGGCGAGCGCCACTATGGTGACATCCGCGCCGAAGCCAGCCGCTGGCTGCAGGCGGTAGAGATCGCCGCCAACCGTATCGACGATCTGCCCACCACCTTTTCCGGCGGGATGCAGCAGCGCCTGCAGATTGCCCGCAATCTGGTGACCCAGCCGCGCCTGATGTTTATGGATGAGCCTACTGGCGGGCTGGATGTGTCGGTACAGGCGCGGCTGCTGGATCTGCTGCGCACTCTGGTGCGGGAACTCAATCTGGCGGTGGTGATTGTCACCCACGATCTCGGGGTCGCGCGACTGCTGGCGCACCGCCTGCTGGTGATGAAGCAGGGGCGGGTGGTGGAGAGCGGATTAACCGACCGGGTGCTCGACGATCCCCATCATCCTTACACGCAATTGCTGGTCTCTTCGGTGCTCAATTAAATGATGACTCACACACCTATGTTGCAGGTTGAGAATCTGTGCAAAACCTTTGTGCTGCATAACCAGAACGGTGCTGCGCTGCCGGTATTAGAGAACGCCAGCCTGACGGTGAATCAGGGGGAATGTGTGGTGCTGCACGGCCATTCCGGCAGCGGTAAATCGACTCTGCTGCGCGCCCTGTACGGCAACTACCAGCCCAACAGCGGGCATATCCGGCTGCAGCATCAGGGCGAATCGATCGATATGGCGCAGGCGACGGCGCGGCAGATCATCGCCATCCGCCGCGACACGCTCGGCTGGGTCAGCCAGTTTCTGCGGGTGATCCCGCGGGTGCCGACGCTGGAGATTGTGATGCAGCCGCTGCTGGAGCGCGGCGTCGAGCGTGCCTTCTGTGAAAAGCGCGCCCGTGAGCTGCTGAGCCGGCTTAACGTGCCGGAGCGTCTCTGGTCGCTGGCGCCGTCGACCTTTTCCGGCGGTGAGCAGCAGCGGGTCAACATCGCGCGCGGCTTTATCGCCGACTATCCGGTGCTGCTGCTGGATGAACCCACCGCCTCACTCGACAGCGTAAACCGGGATGCGGTGGTCGGACTGATTGAACAGGCGCGCGCCCGCGGTGCCGCTATTGTCGGCATTTTCCACGATGAAGCGGTGCGCGACCGGGTAGCCGATCGGCTGCACCTGATGCAGCCGATCGCCACAGGAGCACAAGCATGATCATTAATAACGTCCGACTGGTGCTGGAAAACGAGGTGGTCGCCGGATCGCTGGAGTTCCGTGACGATCGCATCAGCAGCTTCAGCGAAACCGCCAGCCAGCAGCCGGGCGCGCTGGACGGTGAGGGCGCCTGGCTGCTGCCGGGGCTGGTGGAGCTGCACACCGATAACCTCGACAAGTTTTTTACGCCACGGCCTAAAGTGGACTGGCCCGCCCACTCGGCGATGAGCAGCCACGATGCGCTGATGGTCTCCAGCGGTATTACCACCGTGCTGGACGCGATTGGCGTCGGTGACGTGCGCGACGGCGGGCACCGGCTGGAGAACCTCAGCAAGATGATCAACGCAATCCGCGACAGTAACCGTAAAGGGCTGAACCGGGCCGAACATCTGCTGCACCTGCGCTGTGAGTTGCCGCATCCGACCACCGTGCCGCTGTTTGAAGCGCTGATGGGGACGCCGGAGCTGGCGCTGGTCTCGCTGATGGATCACTCACCCGGCCAGCGTCAGTACGCGTCACTGGAAAAATATCGCGAATACTATCAGGGCAAATATCAGCTGAATGACGCTGAGATGGATCGGTTTGAGCATGACCAGCTCACCCTGGCGGCAGAGTGGTCGCAGCCTAACCGTCAGGCGATTGCCGCGCTGTGCCGCGAGCATGGTATCGCCATCGCCAGCCACGACGACGCCACCGCGGCGCACGTTGAGGAGTCTCATGCGGCGGGCAGCCGTATCGCTGAATTTCCGACCACGCTGGAGGCGGCTCGCGCTTCACGCTATCGCAATATGCAGGTGCTGATGGGCGCGCCAAACATCGTGCGCGGCGGCTCGCACTCCGGTAACGTCGCCGCCTGGGAGCTGGCCTCACACGGCTTGCTGAATATCCTGTCGTCTGATTACTATCCGGCCAGCCTGCTGGATGCGGCATTCCAGCTGGCGGCAGATGAGCGCAACAGCCTTGGTACGGCGCAGGCGATTGCACTGGTGACCTGTAATCCGGCGCGGGCGCTGGGGCTGGAGGATCGCGGGGTGATTGCGGAAGGCTGCCGTGCCGATCTGGTGCTGGCGCACACCGCGCACGGTCATCCGCATGTCCGGCACGTCTGGAGCAAAGGCCGGCAGGTCTATTAATGACGCGCCTTATCTGGTTAATCGGGCCGTCCGGATCGGGCAAGGATAGCCTGCTGAATGCGCTGCGTGAGGCACCGCCAGCCCGCCTGCTGATCGCCCATCGCTACATCACCCGCGCCGCCGATGCCGGTGGCGAAAACCATGTGGCGCTGAGCGAGGCGGAGTTCGCCCGCCGCGCCGCGCTGGGGCTGTTCGCGGTCAGCTGGCAGGCGCACGGCTTTCACTACGGCATCGGCACGGAAGTTGAGGCCTGGCTGCAGCGCGGTCAGAACGTAGTGGTCAACGGTTCGCGGCTGCATCTGGCGCAGGCACAGGCGCGGTTCGGACCACAGCTGCTGCCGCTCTGTCTGCAGGTGACGCCGTCGGTACTGGCGGCGCGGCTGCGCCAGCGCGGACGGGAGGATGAGGCTGAGATCGCCCGGCGACTGGCGCGTGCCGCCCAGCCGCAGCCGGACGGCTGTCTGCTGCTCAACAATGACGGGGCGCTGGACCGCACGGTCCGGCAACTGCGTCAGCTGCTGGAGGCGCATCAATGAAACTGACCTTTCTCGGCACCGGTGGCGTCACCGCCGCGCCGCTGTTTGGCTGCGACTGCCGCGCCTGTCAGCGGGCGCAGCAGGACTCGCGTTATCATCGCGCGCCCTGCAGTGCGCTGATTGAGGCGGGCAGCGAGCGGATTCTGCTCGACGCCGGTCTGCCGCTGCTGGTTTCACGGTTCAGGCCTGGCGAGCTGACCCGCATTCTGCTGACGCATTACCACATGGACCACGTACAGGGCCTGTTTGCGCTGCGCTGGGGCAAGGGTGCGTCTGTTCCGGTGTGGGGGCCGCCCGACACGCGCGGCTGTGACGATCTGTTTAAACATCCTGGCCTGCTCGATTTCCGGCCCGCCTTAACCCCGTTTGTCGCCCACTCTTTTGGTGAACTGCAGGTCACGCCGCTGCCGCTACAGCATTCACGGCTGACTCACGGCTACCTGTTCGACTGGCAGGGGAGCCGGCTGGCCTGGCTGTGTGACACCTGCGGCCTGCCGCCCGACACCGAAGATTTCCTGCGCGGTCAGCCGCTCGATCAGCTGGTGATCGACTGCAACGATCCGCCGCAGGCTGCCCCGCGTAATCACAACGATCTTAATCTGGCGCTGGCGATCATCGACCGGCTTCAGCCGCGTCAGGCCTGGTTAACGCACCTCAGTCATGAGATGGACAACTGGTTAGCCGATCACCCGCTGCCCGAGGCGATTCAGCCCGCGCGCGATGGTCTGATCCTGTCATGCGGTGCCGGCTGGCCTGTCACAGTTTGATCATCTGGCTGTCATCCCGCCTTCATGGCGCAACGCCTTAATAACCGGCAGAACGTAATCAGCGACGACGGAGAACAACATGGCACAGGCACTTCTGAAAACGGTGGTCGATAACGACCTGCCACCGGCCACGCTCGGCGGACAAAAAGTGTTGTCGGTGCAGAGTCTGAGCAAAGCGTACGGCGACAGCACCGTGCTGGATAAGGTCAGTTTTGACCTGCACGCCGGGGAACTGGTGGCGGTAATTGGCCGCTCCGGGGCCGGGAAATCGACCCTGCTGCATATGCTCAACGGCACCATTGCCGCCAGCTCCGGCGCAATTATCAGCCTGCATCAGGGCGAAGCGGACCGCAACGTGGTAGCGCTCAGCAGCCGCCAGCTGCGTGAATGGCGTAGCCAGTGCGGCATGATCTTTCAGGACTTCTGTCTGGTCCCGCGCCTGGATGTGCTGACCAACGTATTGCTGGGTCGCCTGAGCCAGACCAGCACGCTGAAATCCTTCTTTAAAGTCTTTTCCGACCATGACCGCGCTCACGCCATTGAACTGCTGCAGTGGATGAACATGCTGCCGCAGGCGCTGCAGCGGGCAGAAAACCTGTCGGGCGGTCAGATGCAGCGCGTGGCGATCTGCCGGGCGCTGATGCAGAACCCGAAAATCCTGCTGGCCGATGAGCCGGTGGCGTCACTCGATCCGAAAAATACCAAACGCATCATGGACGTGCTGCGTCAGGTGAGCGAGCAGGGCATCAGCGTCATGGTGAACCTGCACTCTATCGAACTGGTAAAGCAATACTGCACCCGGGTGATCGGCATTCAGCGTGGAGTGGTGCTGTTCGATGGCCATCCGTCGCAGCTTACCGACGGCCTGCTGCACCAGCTGTACGGCGATGAACTTAATCAGATCCACTAACTTCCACGGCAAGAGAACAACCTCGAATGAAACTGACTTCTTTAGCGCTACTGACGGGTGTAATGGCTTTTGGTGTTAACGCAGCGGATGCGCCGAAACAACTTAATCTCGGCATTCTGGGCGGACAGAACGCCACCCAGCAGATTGGTGATAACCAGTGTGTGAAAACCTTCTTTGATAAAGAGCTGGGTGTGGATACGCAGATGCGTAACGCCTCTGACTACTCCGGAGTGATTCAGGGGCTGCTGGGCGGCAAAATCGATATGGTGCTGAGCATGTCACCCGCCTCGTTTGCTTCGGTCTACCTGCAGGACCCGAAAGCGGTCGATGTGGTCGGCATTGTGGTGGATGACAAGGATCAGTCACGCGGCTATCACTCGGTGGTGATCGTTAAAGCGGACAGCCCGTATAAAAAACTGGAAGACCTGAAGGGTAAATCCTTTGGTATGGCCGATCCCGATTCGACCTCCGGCTTCCTGATGCCGAACCAGACGTTTAAGAAAGAATTTGGCGGCTCGGTGGACGACAAGTACAACAACACGTTCTCCAGCGTGACCTTCTCCGGCGGCCATGAGCAGGACATTCTCGGCGTGCTGAACAACCAGTTCGACGGCGCGGTGACCTGGACCTCGCTGGTCGGCGATTACAACAGCGGCTATACCTCCGGCGCGTTTGGCCGTCTGATCCGCATGGACCACCCGGATCTGATGAAGCAGATCCGCATTATCTGGCAGTCGCCACTGATCCCCAACGGTCCGGTACTGGTCAGCAACAAACTGCCCGCGGATTTTAAAGCCAAAGTGGTGGCGGCGATTAAAAAGCTGGATAAAGACGATCACGCCTGTTTCGTCAAAGCGGTTGGCGGTGAGCAGCATATTGGCCCTGCCACCGTCGCTGACTATCAGAACATCATTGATATGAAGCGCGACCTGATGAAAGGCAGCCGCGGCTAACGCCCGGTGACGGCTACCTTGCCTTCCCCGGCTGTCCGGGGAAGGCGGGACGCGGCAGGTCCGTCTGCGTCCTGATGCTTCAGCCCCGGAGATCCCCCCTTGACCGAATTCGAACGTTATTACCAACGCATCCGCCGCCAGCAGAAACGCGACACGCTGCTCTGGTCACTGCTGCTGGTCGCACTCTATCTGGCGGCGGGCAACGTGGCGGAATTTAATCTGCTCACCGTCTGGCAGTCGCTGCCGCACTTCTTTGACTACCTGCGGGAAATCATGCCGGTGCTGCATCTGCCGCTGCTGTTTGCCGACGGCAAAACCAGTGGCTCGCTGGCTTACTGGGGCTACCGCCTGCCGATCCAGCTGCCGCTGATCTGGGAAACCCTGCAGCTGGCGCTGGCCGCGACGCTGCTGGCGGTAGCGCTGGCGGCGGTGCTGGCCTTTTTTGCCGCCGACAATACCCGTACGCCCGCCAGCCTGCGACTGGCGATTCGCGCCTTTGTCGCCTTTCTGCGTACCATGCCGGAGCTGGCGTGGGCGGTGATGTTTGTGATGGCGTTTGGCATCGGCGCGATCCCTGGCTTTCTGGCGCTGGCGCTGCATACCGTCGGTAGCCTGACCAAACTGTTTTACGAGGCGATTGAATCGGCGTCTGACAAGCCGGTGCGCGGCCTGGCGGCCTGTGGCGCCACCACCCTGCAGCGGATGCGCTTCGCCTTCTGGCCGCAGGTGAAACCGATCTTTCTCTCTTACAGCTTTATGCGGCTGGAGATTAATTTCCGCTCCTCAACCATCCTTGGACTGGTGGGCGCGGGCGGCATCGGCCAGGAGCTGATGACCAATATCAAACTGGATCGCTACGACCAGGTGAGCATCACCCTGCTGCTGATCCTGATTGTGGTGTCACTGCTCGATACGCTATCCGGCCAGTTGCGCCGTCGCGTTGTGGGAGAAACCGCATGATCAGCGTGGTACCGGACATCACTCATCTTAAAGCGCAGCACCGCGAACTGTTTGCTGCGCAACCGCGTTACCTGCGTCGCCTCGGCCTGCTGGCGCTGGCGGTGCTGCTCTACTATCTGTTCTTCTTTTCGGTCTATGGCATTGAGGTGTCCCGCCTGCTGAACGGCTGTCAGCAACTGGGGCGTTACTTTCTGCGGATGTTTGTCTGGCAGGATTTTGCCAACTGGCCGTTTGGCTATTACTTCTCGCAGGTCGGGATCACCTTAGGCATTGTGTTTGCCGGCACCCTGACCGCCACGCTGCTGGCGCTGCCGCTGTCGTTTCTGGCGGCGCGCAACGTGATGCACAGCCGGGCGACCCGACCGGTGGCCTTTCTGATGCGGCGGCTGTTTGACCTGCTGCGCGGTATCGACATGGCAATCTGGGGGCTGATCTTCGTCCGGGCGGTCGGTATGGGGCCACTGGCCGGGGTACTGGCGATTATCCTGCAGGATGTCGGATTACTGGGCAAACTCTATGCCGAAGGCCACGAAGCGGTCGAGCGCTCGCCGAGTCGCGGCCTGGGGGCGGTTGGCGCGAACAGCCTGCAGAAACACCGTTTTGGCATCTTCACCCAGTCGTTCCCGCAGTTCCTGGCGCTCAGCCTCTATCAGATTGAATCCAATACCCGATCGGCGGCAGTGCTGGGCTTTGTCGGTGCCGGTGGCGTCGGGCTGGTCTACGCCGAGAACATGCGGCTGTGGAACTGGGACGTGGTGATGTTCCTGACGCTGATCCTGGTGGTGGTGGTCATGGTGATGGATGTGCTCTCCAGCCGCCTGCGCAAGCGCTACATCAGCGGGAAACCGGTGCCGCTGTGGCAGCCTGCCGGGCGTGATTAAGCCGTTCGCTGCGCTGCCAGGCACGTTGCAGTGCCTGCACCAGTTGCGCCTGCTGCCAGGGCTTCGCCAGCCGTTCGCACAGCGGTAACGTGACCGGCTGGTGACGCAAATCCTGACCACTGATGAGCAGCGTCGCCAGCTGCGGCCAGTTCTGCTGCGCCTGGCGGATCACTTCCGCACCGTTAATCTCGCCGGGCAGCATCAGATCGCTAATCAGCAGATCGATATCGGGCGTCTGACGCAGCAGCGCCAGCGCCTGTTCACCGTCGCCGCACTCCAGCGTCAGATAACCCAACTGATGCAGATGCTCACACAGCGTCTGGCGCACCGCCGGTTCATCATCCAGCACCAGCACCAGCCGATCGTTGGCCGCGTCGGGCGGCGTCGGCTGGGCCGGCGGGAGCGGGGCGGTGGCCGCCATCTCAGGGGCGCGCGGCAACAGCAGCCGCACCGTGGTCCCCTGGCCCGGCGCGGTTTCCAGTTCAATCTGACCACCGGACTGACGCACGAAGCCATAGACCATCGACAACCCCAGCCCGCTGCCGCTGCCGGTGGCTTTGGTGGTAAAGAACGGCTCAAAAACCTGCTCGCGCACCGCTGCCGACATGCCGCAACCGTGGTCAATCACCTCAATTGTGACCCGGTCACGTTTTTCATCCTGCTCCAGCCGCCGCTGATTCCAGATACGGATGCGGATTTCGCCGCTCTGCTGCTGCATGGCATCCCGGGCGTTGACCACCAGATTCATTAAGGCGTTTTCCAGCTGGCTGGCATCGATCCAGGCGGGCCAGCCGGGACGCTGCGCATCAATCACCAGTTGCTGACCGGGCAGCAGCGAGTGCTGCAACAGCCCCTGCAGATTATCCACCAGCGTCACCACCGACACCGCGCGCGGAAACAGCGCCTGTTTACGTGAGAAGGCGAGTAAGCGCTGGGTCAGCTGGGCGGCGCGATCGGCCGCCTGGCGCGCCCGCTCAATCCGGCTGGCGAGCGGGCCGGGCGTCAGCTGGCCTTCGGTCAGCGCCAGGCTGCCGATGATCACCGCCAGCAGATTGTTGAAGTCATGTGCCAGCCCGCCGGTCAGCTGACCGACCGCTTTCATCTTCTGGCTATGCTGCAGCGCCTCCTCCAGCGTTTTACGCGAGGTCCGGTCCAGCACGGTATTGACCATGCCGCGCCGGGGAATCGGGCTGAAGCGCAGCTCCAGCGTGCGGCCATCGGCCAGCCGGATCTCCTGCGGTTCACCGGGATCGTGCAGATCCACCGCCAGCGGCGCCAGTAGCTGCTGCCAGTGAACGCCGCGATGCAGTTCACGCGACGGGATACCGAGCAGCTCGGCATACTGCGCATTCCACACCACCAGCTGACCGTCGTTATCAAACAGCGCAAAGCCGTCGCGCATCGCCAGAAAGGTTGATTCGAGCTGATTGCTCTTCTCTTTCAGCAGCCGCGAGGTATGGGCCAGTGAGGCGGTGTTACGGGCGAAGACGTTAAATGCCCGTGCCAGCTCGCCCAGCTCATCCCGCCGCTGCAGCCCCGGCACGCTGACGTCCTGTTCACCCTGCGCCAGCCGGGTCATCGCCCCGGCTATCGCCGTCAGGCTTGAACCGAGATTGCGATAGATATAGATACCGGCGTAACCGGTGATCGCCAGCGCCAGCAGCGCAAACAGCGCAATAAACCCGATGATTGAGTCCAGCTCGCGGTGGGTCGCCAGGGTCCGCGCCTCGCTCTGTAGCGCCACCTGCTGCACCGAGGCACTGATATCCTCATTCAGCATCGCTACCAGCGCTTTGATGCGATAGGTGGCATAGGCAATCGCCAGATCGCTCTGTTCCAGCGCATCGGCCAGCGGCAGCAATCGCTGCTGGGTCGCCAGCAGGCGCTGCACTTTTACGCTGGTCACGCCCTGCAACGGCACCGCACGCCACTGCGTCATCACCTGCTGTAACTGGTCGATCACCGCCACGGGCGACGGGGTACGGATGGCGATCCCGATCAGCCGCTCGGTCTGCTGACGCAGCGCGGCGTCCGGCTGGCTCTGCCGTTGACGTTGCACCAGCTGGTCAATATGGCTGAGCAATAGCTGCGCCTGCCACAGGTCGCTGAGCATGTTGTTGCGTTGCAGGTGACGCTGATGGCCGGTCAGCAATAACTGGTTGATGGTCTGCTCCAGCATCAGGCTACGGGCGCGGATGCGGGCAATACGTTCCGGCTGGCGCGCCGCCAGTGGCGCACTGGCCAGCAGCGTTAGCGAGTGCTGCAGCGCCTGCTGATTCTGTTTCAGACGTTGTGATTCACTCTGGTACTCCAGCGCCCCGACCACCTGCGACAACCGCACCGCCGCCGTCGCCACATTGGCGGTATCGCGCGCCAGCGCCAGGCTGCCGTTCATGTCCGCCAGCGTCTGCGCCTGCGCCTGTTCCTGAATCGCGCCAGCATGACGAAAGCCGAAGATCGCCACCACGCTCACCATCAGCGTGACCAGCACCACCAGCAGATTGAACAGCAACAGGCGGCCTCGCGCCCCGGCCTGCCACGGATAACTGCGCTGCATCCCACGACCTCATCCTCACTGCAACGATGGGCCGAGTATAGGAGCGTGCAGCCGGGCGTTTATGACAAATATGAACGGGCGCTGACATTTTCCGTTTATCTGGCGTTGGTTAACTGGCGGCTCTTGATAATCAGCAGGAGCCGGCCGATGACAGCCACACCGATACTGGAAATGCGGGAAATCACCCGGCGCTTCGGCAGTTTTTATGCCCTGAAAGGGGTCGATCTCACCGTTTATCCCGGCGAAGTTCACGCCCTGATGGGGGAGAACGGTGCCGGTAAAAGTACGCTGATGAAGATTCTGGCCGGTGCCTATACCGCCAGCAGTGGGGAAATTTTAATTGAGGGTAAACCCTGGGCGCTGAAGGGGCCCAAAGAGGCGCTGGCCGCCGGGATTACCCTGATCTACCAGGAGATCAATCTGGCACCCAATCTGACGGTGGCGGAGAACATCTTTCTCGGCAGCGAAATCGCGCCCGGCGGACTGGTAAAGCGGCGGCAGATGGCGGAGCAGGCGCAGCGGGTGATCGACCGGCTGGGCGCGCAGTTCAGCGCCTGGGATTTGGTCAGCCGACTGAGCATTGCCGAGCAGCAGCAAGTTGAAATCGCCCGTGCGCTGCAGCGTAACAGCCGCATTCTGGTGATGGACGAGCCAACCGCGGCGCTCTCCAACCGCGAGACCGAACAGCTGTTTGCGCTGATTAAACGGCTGCGCAGCGAAGGGATGGCGATTATCTATATCAGTCACCGGATGGCCGAAGTTTATGAGCTTTCCGATCGGGTCAGCGTGCTGCGCGACGGCCAGTATGTCGGCAGCCTGACCCGCGACCAGCTCAACGCCAGCGAACTGGTGCGGATGATGGTGGGTCGCCCGCTCAGTGACCTGTTCAACAAAGACCGCACCATACCGCTGGGCGATATCCGGCTGGCGGTCAATCACCTTACCGACGGCGGCAAAGTGCATCCCAGCAGTCTGGCGGTGCGGGCCGGTGAAATTGTGGCGCTGGCCGGACTGGTCGGCGCAGGGCGCAGCGAACTGGCGCAGCTGATTTTTGGCGTACATCCACCGAAAGATGGCGAGATCTGGATCGATGGCGAAAAGGTACGGATTCGTTCACCGCGCGAGGCGATTGCGCAGGGGATCGGTTTTCTGACCGAGAACCGCAAGGAGCAGGGACTGTTTCTGGAGATGGCGGCACAGGAGAACATCGTGATGGCTACGCTGGAACGCGACGCCAGCTATGGGATGCTCGACCGTCGCAAAGGGCAGTCGATTGCCACCGAGGCGATCGCCTCACTCAATATCCGGGTGCCCCATGCCCAGGTACGGGCTGGCGGTCTCTCCGGCGGCAATCAGCAGAAGTTGCTGATCTCGCGCTGGGTGGCCATTGGTCCGCGCATTCTGATCCTCGACGAGCCAACGCGCGGGGTGGATGTCGGCGCGAAGAGCGAAATCTATCGCATGATGCAGCAGATGGCGCGGCAGGGCGTGGCGATTTTAATGATCTCCAGCGAACTGCCGGAGGTGGTCGGGATGAGCGACCGCGTTTACGTGATGCACGAAGGCACCATTGTGGGTGAGCTGGAAGGCAGCAACATCAGTCAGGAAAACATTATGACGCTGGCAACCGGTGCGCACAGCGCGTCACCGCTCGAGGTATAAGGATACCAACATGACACAACTGGCCCGGACCAAAGCCCCGACGCTGAAACGCGCGCTGATGGGCGATCTGCTGCAAACCGTCGGTATCCTGCCGATTCTGATCCTGATCGTGGCAGTGTTTGGCTTTGTCACGCCGAACTTCTTCACCGAAGCGAACCTGCTGAACATTACCCGCCAGGCCTCCATCAATATCGTGCTGGCGGCGGGCATGACCTTTGTCATCCTGACCGGCGGCATCGATCTGTCGGTCGGCTCGATGCTGGGCACCACCGCCGTGGTGGCGCTGGTGGCCTCGCTCGATCCGATGCTGGCCTCAATGACCATTCCGATGGCGCTGGGGGCCGGACTGGTGATGGGGCTGTTCAACGGCGTGCTGGTGGCATGGGCCGGTTTGCCGCCGTTTATCGTCACGCTCGGCACCTATACCGCGCTGCGCGGGGCGGCCTATCTGCTGGCGGACGGCACCACGGTGATCAACTCCGATATCAACTTTGAATGGATCGGCAATGGCTATCTCGGGCCGGTGCCGTGGCTGATTGTGATCGCTTTCGCCGTCATCGCTATCTGCTGGTTTATCCTGCGCCGCACCACGCTGGGGGTACATATTTATGCCGTCGGCGGCAACATGCAGGCGGCCCGCCTGACCGGCATCAAGGTCGGTATGGTGCTGATTTTTGTCTACGGCATGAGCGGCCTGCTGTCGGGGCTGGGCGGGCTGATGAGCGCCTCGCGACTCTACAGCGCCAACGGTAACCTCGGCGTCGGCTATGAGCTGGATGCGATCGCCGCGGTGATCCTCGGCGGCACCAGTTTCGTTGGCGGCATCGGCACCATTACCGGCACGCTGATTGGCGCGCTGATTATCGCCACCCTGAATAACGGCATGACGCTGATGGGCGTTTCCTATTTCTGGCAGCTGGTGATCAAAGGTGCGGTGATCATTATTGCGGTGCTGATCGACAAATATCGCACCCGCCATCACGTGAGTTAAGGCTGGAAGGGCGGAGACGCAGCCGCGCAGCCGCGCAGCCGCCACCATAAAAAACGCCATTTAGTCGTTGGCACTTTGATAACCGCAGGAGAAGGTCTATGCGTTTTAATCCGATTGTAACCGGACTGCTGGCGGCGACGCTGTTCAGTACCGGCATGGCTCAGGCAAAAGAACTCAAATCTATCGGCGTGACGGTCGGCGATCTGGCTAACCCATTTTTCGTGCAGATCACCAAGGGTGCGGAGATGAAAGCGCGGGAACTGGCGGGGGATAAGGTCAACGTGACGCTGGTCTCCAGCGGCTACGATCTCGGTCAGCAGGTCGGCCAGATTGATAACTTTATCGCGGCGAAAGTTGACATGATTATCCTTAATGCCGCCGACTCCAAAGGCATCGCCCCGGCGGTGAAGCGGGCGCGGGACGCTGGCATCGTGGTGGTGGCGGTTGACGTGGCGGCCGATGGTGCCAACGCCACCATTACCTCCGATAACACCGAAGCCGGGGTGATGGCCTGTAAATATATTTCTGACCGTCTGAAAGCCAAAGGCAACGTGGTGATCATCAACGGGCCGCCGGTCTCTGCGGTTCAGAACCGCGTTGAAGGCTGTATGACCGAACTGAAGCGCCATCCGGAGATCAAGCTGCTCTCTTACAACCAGAACGCCAAAGGCAGTCGCGAAGGCGGGCTGGAAGTGATGACCGGCCTGCTATCGGCTAATCCGAAGATCGATGCGGTATTCGCCATCAACGATCCGACGGCGATCGGTGCCGATCTGGCGGCGAAACAGGCGCAGCGTAACGAATTCTTTATTGTCGGCGTCGATGGATCGCCGGACGGTGAAGAGGCGCTGAAGCGGAAGAACTCACTGTTCGTCGCCACCCCGGCGCAGGACCCGCAGGTGATGGCCGCCAAAGCGGTGGAGATCGGCTATGACATTCTGCAGGGCAAACCGGCACCCGATAAGCCGGTGCTGATTCCGGTGAAGCTGATCGATCGTAACAACATCGGCAGCTATCAGGGCTGGACGGTGAAATAAGCCACAGGCGGCACCGCCGGGTGCCGCCTGCAGGAGGACGCTCATGCAACGTTCAGAAGTGAACCGCGCGCTGCAACAGACCCGCGAGTTTTTCATCCGCCAGGATGTGCATCTGCCACCGTGGGCGGATTACGATCTGCGCCAGTGGCAGCTTCAGGATCGTCAGCAGGCGCAGGAAATTCTGGCGCTGCGGCTGGGTTGGGACGTCACCAGCTTTGGCGCGGCTGACTTTCTGCAGACCGGCCTGACGCTGTTTACCCTGCGTAACGGATCGCCAGGCGGACAGCCGTGGCACAAACCCTATGCCGAAAAGGTGATGCACGTGCGCGAAGGCCAGCGCACGCCGATGCACTATCACCCGCAGAAAATGGAAGACATTATCAACCGCGGCGGCGGCAATCTGATTATCGAATTACATAATCGCGATGGCGACGGGCTGGCGCATTCGCCCGTGCAGGTGTCGCTCGACGGCATACGCCAGTCGCACGCCGCCGGTTCGCAGATACGGCTCTCGCCGGGCGAAAGCGTGACGCTGGAAACGGGCATCTGGCACAGTTTCTGGGGCGAAAGCGGCTTCGGTGATGTGCTGGTGGGCGAGGTATCGATGCCGAATGATGACGAAAACGACAATGTATTTCTGACGCCGCTGGCGCGCTTCAATCCACTGCAGGAGGATGAGTCGCCGCGCTGGCTGCTGTGCAACGATTATGCGCACTGGCTGCCCTGAGCAGGGCAGGCGTGGCGCGGTCACTCAGGCGATCTGGCTGGTACGCGTTACGGCATCGGGTTTGACCACATCGGCCGAAAAAACATAGCCAAGGCCACGAATGGTGCGGATCAGGCTGGGCTGGTGCGGGTTAGTTTCAATTTTACGCCGCAGCCGCATGATCAGTACGTCGATGGTGCGATCAAAGACGTCGAGCGTTTCGCTGTGGGTCAGCTCCAGCAGCTGATCGCGGGTCAGCACCTTGCGGGCATGACGCACCAGCGCCCGCAGCAGGCTATATTCACCCTGGGTGAGCGGTATCAGTTCGCGTTGCGGGTTAAACAGCTGAGCGCGGGCATCGTCAAGTTGCCAGCCGTTAAAGCGCCAGCCCGCCTGGTCCTCGGCTGCAGGCAGCAGACGACCACCGCGACGCAGCGCAGCCCGGGCGCGCGCCACCACCACTCTCGGGTTAAAGGGTTTGGCGATATAATCATCCGCGCCCATCTCCAGCCCGACCACCATCTCCGCTTCCGATCCCATCCCGGTCAGCATGATCACCAGCACGTCGGGCCGCTGGCGCTGTAACTGCTGTAACACCAGCAGGCCATTGGTATCCGGCAGCATCATATCCAGCATCACCAGCCCGATCTCCGGGTGATCCTGAAGCATCGCCAAGGCCTCTTTGCCCTGATGACAGCTGTAAACACTGAACACATGTTCACTTAGCGCGTCCTGCAACACGTCGCAGACGGCAAGATCATCATCCACCACCAAAATTGCTGGCTTCATTGCGCGGCCTCAATGTTACGAAAGAGTTAATTCTGGAGTGTACACAGGCTAATGACGGTTGCTGTTTCAGCCTGCTGAAACGTGACCAGCTTCGCCTGGCAGAGTGCGGAATCGTGCGCTGGCGCAGAGTTTTTCTGACCCCCGATGTCGCCGCAGGAAAACGATTGCGCAGAATCAGTGCATTGCACCATAATCGCGCCTTGTTTTGGTTCGGAATTGTCTTAGCCGTGTATTGACCCGCCAGGTAATCGATTGCGTCGGCTTATGGCATGGCAATTGCTTAGGGCAGTGGGCCCAGACACGTTTTTTTACCCCATTCAGGCTCGCGAGTATGCAGCAGCCCGTTTCGCTGTTCCGGGAACAGAATAATCAGCATGCAAACCCCTTTGGCAAGCGAGAACGCACATTCGTGACGTCTCCTGTATCGAGAGATGATGATGTTAGAAAAATTATTCAAACTCAAAGCACACAACACCACGGTTCGCACCGAGATTATCGCCGGGATCACCACCTTCCTGGCGATGGCCTACATCCTGTTTGTTAACCCGAGCATTCTGGGCGCCACCGGCATGGACAAAGGGGCGGTATTTGTTGCCACCTGTCTGGCGGCGGCCATTGGCTGCGTGCTGATGGGGCTGATTGCGAACTACCCGATTGCGCTGGCACCGGGCATGGGGCTGAACGCCTTCTTTACCTACACGGTGGTGCTGCACATGGGCTACACCTGGCAGGTGGCGCTGGGCGCGGTCTTCCTGTCGGCGGTGATCTTCTTTGCGCTGTCGATCTTCAAAATCCGCGAATGGATTATTGCCAGCATTCCGCTGCCGCTGCGTGCCGGGATTGGTGCCGGTATCGGGCTGTTTCTGGCGCTGATTGCGCTGGAAGGGGCGGGGATTGTGGTCGATAACCCGGCGACGCTGGTGGGGATTGGCGATCTGACCAAGCCGGGGCCGCTGCTGGCGATGCTGGGCTTTATCGTGATTGTGGTGCTGGAAGCGCGTCGCGTCACCGGCGCAGTGCTGATCGGCATTTTGCTGGTGACCTTTATTTCAATGGGCATTGGACTGTCACCGTTTGCCGGCGTGTTCTCCGCACCGCCGTCGATCGCCCCGACCTTTATGCAGCTGGACATTGCCGGTGCCTTTAACGTTGGCCTGGTGAGCGTGATTTTTGCCTTCCTGTTTGTTGATGTGTTCGACAACACCGGGACGCTGCTGGGCGTGACCAAACGTGCCGGTCTGGCGGATGAGCAGGGCAACGTGCCGAAAATGGGCCGGGCGCTGATCGCTGACAGCGCGGCCGCGTTATTTGGTTCGCTGCTGGGTACCTCGACCACCACCAGTTACGTGGAATCTGCGGCGGGCGTCAGCGCCGGCGGCCGTACCGGTCTGACGGCGATTGTGGTGGCGGTACTGTTCCTGCTGGCGCTGTTCTTCTCGCCGCTGGCCTCCAGCGTGCCGGTCTATGCGACTGCGCCAGCGCTGCTGTTTGTCGCCGTGCTGATGGCATCAGGTCTGGCGGAGATTGACTGGAAAGATATCACCACCGCCGCACCGGTCACCGTGACCGCGCTGGCGATGCCACTGACCTATTCGATCGCCAACGGCATCGCGTTTGGTTTTATTACCTGGACGCTGGTGAAATTGCTGAGTGGCCGTACTAAAGAGGTCAACGCGGCGCTGGTGATTTTGTCGATTCTGTTTGTGATTAAGTTGGGGTGGCTGAGCGCCTGATCGGGGAGGTTTCGCCTGGCGGCGGTTGAAGGAGGTTTCGCTTAGCAGCGGGCTGGGGCTGGTTTCGCATGGCTGCGGGCTGGGGTCAGGTTACGCTAGCGGCGGGCTGACACAGAGTAAGGTTTCGCATGGCAGCGGGCTGGCACTGAGTAAGGTTTCGCCCGCCAGGCGCTGGGGAGTTTCAGTTTGCCGGAGCGGGCGGACGCGTCAAGGGGCGGCCGCCCGCCCCTTAACAATCCCGGCGTCCGGCTGCCTTCGCGCCACGCTGCGCGCGGTGCCTTCGTCACTCACTGCGGCCGACGGACCGTCCGGACTCGCCGTCCCTGGCGAGGCCGTCCTTTCGCCGACGTCCTGTCGGCTCTTCCTGGCCTCCGCTCACTCCTCAGCGCTTCGGACGCCTCTGGCAAACCTCCGCCTGAAGTATCTCTGTTTTTTTAATGGTCCGGTGCTGTCTGGTGGTTTGTGTAGTTATGCCTGGCGGCGTGCTGGGGCTGGATGTTTTCTTTTTTCTGACAACAACGGCTCTGAAAAACCAGCAGCATCGACAGTCATTCTGCTCAGACATACAGCGGCGAAGAACTCACCAGGAAACACAAAAAATAACAGCGAGGGGTAGGGAGGCCGTCTGAAGCGAAGGTACCGCGAAGCGGCGGTGAAGCAGGCCGGAGCCCGGGGTCAAGGGGGCGCGGCGACTGGCGGCCCCTTGTCGGTCGCCGGCAGCGGCGAAGCTGAAACTGCCACAGCCGGCCGGCGAACGAAACCTTCTCCCAGCCCGTTCGCGCAGCGAACAAATCAGGTAAGCCACCTTTCAGTTAATCAGGACATGTCCTTTACTGAGGAAAAATGGCGGAATGTAGTTGTCCCAGCCTCTCAGGAAGCAGTACTGCTGCAGTGCGGCATTATTGATTACGCCGCTTTTGTTGTAGCAGCGTGTCAATCGGTTGCGAAGGGCCGACGGGCTGATGCCAAGAATCTCCGGCATGCTGTGCTGTTTTACACCACAGAACAGCAACAGAATCACTTCCCATTCTTTGTCAGTAAAAATACTGGCTGGTCGGGTAAAAACAAAAGGCTTCCTGCCGCTCGGTTTCAGAAAGGTAGAAAAGTAAATATTGCTGATCTCCATGTAAGTACAAATGATGCCATTAACCCCCTCTCTGAACGGCCAGGGGCGTTTCTCCACCAAAAATGATCTGAGCCTATTACGCCTACCATACTCGAACGTTTTGAGTACAAGGCTCATCTGGCCAGTGGTCACTATCTTTCTGTCATCATGGCGTATATGGCGATAATAATCGCCGATATCCGGCGTCAGGTCAGTGTCGAGGGAACCTACTAGTGTGTCATCTGATACGTTGAAATAGAGGCAGGCAAGTTTATTGCCATAAACATAGCGTGAAGCACTGTCCTTTATTGCCCAGCCAAACAGGGAGTGGTCAAAATAGCATCCGAGATGATTGAGTTCTTGATTCATCAGCTTAGCCTCTGATTATGATATGTCCCTTCTTCAGAAAGAACGCCGGTATATAGTTATCAAATTGGCTTTGGCGACAATAGTCAGTCAGGGCAAAAACGGAGTTGAGACCCGTTTTTCGGTAACAGCTTCGGAGCCTGCCGTTAACGGCATCAATTGAAATTGCCAGTACACTGCTTATTTCTTTGATGTTCATTCCACAGACCAGCAGATATACCACCTCCCATTCTTTTTCGGTAAATACGGATGAGGGGGATTTGAAGGTCGCATGCTGAATTATTTTTCCATCCAGTAACGAGGTTGGTGTAACGATTCTGACGTGCCTGACGCTGATAACGGTGCCGATGCAGTTATGCTCGTCGTCATAGAGCGGTTCCTGAACATTATAAGCGGGCTGCATGATTTTCTCTTTGCCCTGAATGTGCGTAGTGATAGCCCTTACTGGATGACCCGTGCGCTCTATTTCCCTTTCCTGCTGGTTAAACAGCTCTGAAAATTCGGCAACGGGAACGGGAATCTCACTGATATTCCTGCCTTCATAGTTATATCGATTTGAAAGGGTTTGCCAGGTTTTGAACGTGTTATTGACATAAACAAAGCGGGAGTTATTGTCTTTAACTGCCCAGCCAACGATCGGATCGTGTTCAAACATTTCGATCAAGCTGGCAGATAATGGAATTGTTTTCATAAACGTATCCTTACATTTAAATTACCCTACATTAAATTGACCTTACATCGTAATAACCCTACTGAAAAAGCACGCTGCAGATAAAATACCGTACTGCAATCATACCTTCATAACAGAAAGAAAATATCATAAAAGTATTAATGCGGCTAATCACCAGGGAAATTGCCTGCAATTATAAAAAATAAAAACTATGCCCATAGCCGAAAGGTTATGGGCTTTTTTCACCTGTCATTATTTAACAATGTTACTTTCCAGAGTAATTGCGCTGAGGTGTGGTCTGGGAGAGAGCAGGTTACGCTAGCGGTGGTCTGATACAGAGTGAGGTTTCGCCCGCCAGGCACTGGGGAGTTCAGTTTGCCGGAGCGGGCGGACGCGTCAAGGGGCGGACGCCCGCCCCTTAACAATCCCGGCGTCCGGCTGCCTTCGCGCCACGCTGCGCGCGGTGCCTTCGTCACTCACTGCGGCCGACGGACCGTCCGGACTCGCCGTCCCTGGCGAGGCCGTCCTTTCGCCGACGTCCTGTCGGCTCTTCCTGGCCTCCGCTCACTCCTCAGCGCTGCGGACGCCTCTGGCAAACCCCCGCCTGTGATTTCTTACATTTTTCATGCTGTCCGGAGCTGGCTGATGACTGGGTGATTACGCCTGGCGGCGGGCTGGGGCTGGTTACGCATGGCTGCGGTCTGACATGGCAGGTTTCGCATGGCAGTGGGCTGGCATTGAGCAGGTTTCGCCTGGCAGCGGGCTGGCACAGAGTAAGGTTTCGCCCGCCAGGCGCTGGGGAGTTTCAGATTGCCGGAGCGGGCGGACGCGTCAAGGGGCGGCCGCCCGCCCCTTAACAATCCCGGCGTCCGGCTGCCTTCGCGCCACGCTGCGCGCGGTGCCTTCGTCACTCACTGCGGCCGACGGACCGTCCGGACTCGCCGTCCCTGGCGAGGCCGTCCTTTCGCCGACGTCCTGTCGGCTCTTCCTGGCCTCCGCTCACTCCTCAGCGCTTCGGACGCCTCTGGCAAACCCCCGCCTGCAAACCCGCTATTTTGTTTTATGGCCTGATATTGTCTGCCTGCTGATGGTTTGAGCCTGATAGTCAGGCGCGCTTCGCACGGCTGCATCCTGCGCAGCATCTGCATGACAGCGGATTCTCAGATTGCTGTCTGTCCTGATGTCGTCTGATTATTGACGGCCCTGAAAAAAAACAGCAGCACCGACAGTCATTGTGCTCAGACATACAGCGACGAAGAACTCACCAGGAAACACAGAAATAACAGCGAGGGGTTGGGAGGCCGTCTGAAGCGCTGAGCGGATGAGGGATTTCAGGACGAGCGACAGGGATGTCGCGAAGAGGCGGGGCCGCGCCAGGGATGGCGCGTCCCGGCCGGTCCGTAAGAAATCCGGAAGAAGCGAAGGGACCGCGAAGCGGCGGTGAAGCAGGCCGGAGCCCGGGGTCAAGGGGGCGCGGCGACTGGCGCCCCCTTGTCGGTCGCCGGCAGCGGCGAAGCTGAAACTGCCGCAGCCATCCGGCGAACGAAACCTTCTCATAGCCCGTTCGCGCAGCGAACCCCACCAGCCATCCGGCGAACGAAACCTTCTCCCAGCCCGTTCGCGCAGCGAACCCCCACCAGCCAGCTGGCGAACCAACCCCTACCGGAAAGGCGGCTCATTAAACGTCCGCAACTTACGCGAATGCAGCTTATCGCCTTCGGCACGCAGCAACTCCACCGCATGAATCCCAATCTGCAAATGCTCCGAAATCGCGCCTTCATAAAAACGATTCGCCTGGCCTGGCAGCTTGATCTCGCCGTGCAGCGGCTTATCTGACACGCAGAGCAGGGTGCCGTAAGGAACGCGGAAGCGATAACCCTGAGCTGCAATGGTGGCGCTCTCCATATCGACCGCTACCGCGCGGCTCAGGTTGAAACGCAGCGCCGAGGCTGAATAACGCAGCTCCCAGTTACGGTCGTCGGTGGTGACCACGGTGCCGGTACGCAGCCGCTGCTTCACCTCTTCCCCTGGCATACCGCTCACCGTCTTGGTGGCGTCATACAAGGCGCGCTGCACCTCCGCAATGCTCGGGACCGGGATGTCCGGCGGCAGCACGCTGTCGAGCACATGATCGTCACGCAGATAGGCGTGCGCTAGCACATAATCGCCAATCCGCTGGCTCTCACGCAAGCCACCACAGTGCCCAATCATCAGCCAGGCGTGTGGACGCATCACCGCCAGATGATCGCAGATGGTTTTGGCATTTGACGGGCCGACGCCGATATTGATCAGCGTAATGCCGCGCCGGTTCGGCGAGGTGAGATGCCAGGCGGGCATCTGGTGCTTTTTCCAGGCGAGATCAGAGAGCATCGTCTCGCTGTTAGCCGTTTCAGCGGTCAGCACCACGTCGCCGGCGCAGGCCAGGCTGTCATACGGCGTATTGGGATCGCGCACCTGCTCAATCGCCCAGCGAACAAACTCATCGACGTAACGGGTGTAGTTAGTGAACAGCACAAACGGCTGGAAATGATCGACCGAGGTGCCGGTGTAGTGACGCAGACGGGCCAGCGAGAAGTCAGTACGCAGCGCGTCGAAGTGCGACAGCGGAAACTTTGCATCGGCATGGAACAGGCCATCGGCGGTCTCATCGCCAATCTGCGACAGTTCGGTGGTCGGGAAGTGACGGGCAATGCCGGCGCTCATGGTGCGATCCAGCGACAGATCGGAACCGTCAATCACGTAAGGATAAGGGATCTCCTGGCTGGAAGGACCGACATCGATCTCCAGCTGATACTCCTTCTCCAGCATCGCCAACTGTTCAGCAATATAGTGACGCAGCAGCGCAGGACGGGTGATGGTGGTGCTGTAGCTGCCGGTGTGGGTAAAGCGTCCCCAGGCGCGGGTACGGTTCTGCTGAGGACCTTCGCCGTGCCAGCTGATGCGCAACTCGGGGTAAACAAATAGCCCTTCTGCGCGTTGGGTTGCATCCGGCAGCGTGCCGTTTTCGGTGAAGGCTTTGATTGCCGCGCGCAGCGCATCAACCGCGCCCTCATACAGGCGCTCAAGTTCATCCAGCGCTTGCTGGCTGGTCAGGTTTTTCCGTTGTGTCGGCATGGTTTCTCCTTCCATTTGTTACCGTAATTTGCCCAAGCTTAGCGGGTTTGTTGCAGAGATTGGTGAAGAATCTGTGATCGACCGCATTTTGCACCAACCTGGTGCTGGTGTGTTGGCTGCGTCGCTCTATTGTTAGTGAGCGGTGACTCGCTGATCTGGTGGCCGGTCACCTTCGCCCGCCGTGCAGATGATTTTCTTATCCGCAGAAATTATGGCGAGATTATTGCTTAGATCCTCTGTGGTACCGCAGGCCGTACCCGGAAAACCGCTCTCCACGCTCTGTTCAGAAACTGATTTCTCCTGATTGGCATTGGCTCTTAACCCTGTTGAGGATGACCGCATGTCTGTGAAAGTGATCAAGTTCCCTATCAAACTGATGATGACTGGCTGTTTAATGACCGCCTTATCGGCGCACGCCGATATTAAAATTGGCGTCGCCGGACCTTTCTCGGGTCCGAACGCCACCTATGGTGCGCAGTACTGGAAAGGTGCTTCGCAGGCCGCGGCGGATATCAACGCGGCGGGCGGCATTAACGGCGAGAAGATCGTGCTGGTTCAGGGCGATGATGCCTGTGAGCCCAAGCAGGCGGTGTCGGTCGCGAACCGGCTGGTGGATCAGGACAAGGTGAATGCCGTGGTTGGCCACTTCTGTTCTTCCTCCACCATGCCCGCTTCAGAGGTGTATGACGAAGCGGGCGTGCTGGCAATTACGCCAGGCTCCACCAATCCGCAGATCACCGAGCGCGGCATGAAGACGATGTTCCGGATGTGTGGCCGTGACGATCAGCAGGGTGCTATTGCCGCGAATTACATCATCGACAAACTCAAGGCGAAGAAAGTCGTGGTGATCCACGATAAAGATACCTACGGCCAGGGGCTGGCGGATGCCACCAAAGCGGCACTGGAAAAACGCGGCGTGAAGGAAGCGATGTATGAAGGCTTGTCGCGCGGCGAGAAAGATTTTAACGCGCTGGTGACCAAGATCGGCCAGCTCAAACCGGATGTGGTCTACTTCGGCGGCTGTCATCCCGAAGCGGGACCGCTGGTGCGTCAGATGCGTGAGCAGGGCGTGAAAGCGGACTTCTTCTCCGGCGACTGTATCGTGACGGAAGAGATGGTGACCGCCGCCGGCGGACCGCAATACACCAAAGGGGTCTATATGACCTTTGGCAACGATCCACGCCAGATAGCCGATGGCAAAGCGGTGATTGAAAAGTTCCGCGCCGGGGGCTTCGAACCTGAAGGCTATACCCTTTACGCCTATGCCTCGATTCAGGCCATTGCCGCGGCCTACAAAGGGGCCGGTAAGGACAATGAAAAAGCCAGCGAATGGCTGAAGGCCAACAGCGTGGATACCGTGATGGGCAAAAAATCCTGGGATAGCAAAGGGGATTTAAAAGTCTCTGATTACGTGGTTTATCAATGGGATGATAAAGGGAAATATCATCAGCTCTGAGTAAACCGCCAGGCTGTAATCCCCGCGATTGCAGCCTGAAACCGTCGGACGACAGCCGGGGGATGCAAGCGCATCACTCAGGCACGACTTTTCCGGAGCCGGTATCACTGGCTCCCGCAGTGAGACTTCTGCTATGGATGCCTTCTTTTTACAGCAAATGGTGAATGGCCTGACGCTGGGCGCCGTTTACGGCCTGATCGCGATTGGCTACACCATGGTTTACGGCATAATCGGCATGATCAACTTCGCCCACGGCGAAGTCTATATGCTGTCTGCCTATCTGTGCGCCATTGGTCTGGCGCTGCTCTCCGCGTTTGGTATTCACTCTTTTCCGCTGCTGATTTTCGGTACGCTGCTGTTCACCATCGTCATTACCGCCGTCTATGGCTGGACCATCGAACGCATCGCCTATCGTCCGCTGCGCAACTCCACGCGGCTGGCACCCTTGATCTCCGCCATCGGCATGTCACTGATCCTGCAAAACTATGTGCAGCTTAGCCAGGGACCTAACCAGCAAGGCGTCCCCACCTTGTTAACCGGCGTGTTGCGGCTGGAGCTGGAAAGCGGCGTGGTGCAGATCACCTGGACCAAAGTCTTTATCTTAATCGCGGCCGCCTGCGGCATGGCGCTGCTGACCTGGATCATCCAGTATACCCGGCTGGGGCGCATTTGCCGGGCGGTACAGCAGGATCGACGGATGGCGGCGATCCTCGGGATTAATACCGATCGGGTGATTTCACTGGTGTTTATGATTGGCGCGTCGATGGCCGGTCTGGCTGGCGTGCTGGTGACGATGAATTACGGCACCTTCGATTTTTACGCCGGGTTCATTATCGGCATCAAAGCCTTCACCGCCGCGGTGCTGGGCGGGATAGGTTCGCTGCCGGGCGCGATGCTCGGCGGCCTGCTGCTGGGCGTGGCAGAGGCGCAGTTCGCCGGGCTGGTGAACTCCGATTATAAAGATGTCTTCTCCTTTGCGCTGCTGGTGGTGATCTTAATCTTCCGCCCGCAGGGGTTGCTGGGCCGCCCGCTGGTGGCAAAAGTATGAGGGCGCTGCAATGAATCAAACCCGTCAGGGAGTGAATGTGGCTGAGGCGCTGCGGGAAACGGTGCTGGCCGGGTTAATTGCACTGATCGTCTTTGGCCCGATCGTTGGCATTGTGCTGGAAGGCTATCAGTTCCGGTTACAACCGCTGCGGGTGGCGGTGCTGGTGGGCATCGTGATGGCGGGTCGTCTGCTGTTCAGCCTGTTTCTGCAAACCCGCCGTGGTCAGGCGCTGCTGCGCACCTTTGACGGCGAGGGCGGCGGCGTTTACGTACGTGAACCGGGTTACCGTTCCCGGCTGCGCTGGATACTCCCGCTGCTGTTGATCGCCGCCTGCCTGTTCCCGCTGTTTTCAACCAAATACCTGCTGACAGTGGCGATTCTGGGGCTGATCTATGTGCTGCTTGGCCTCGGTCTGAACATTGTGGTGGGGCTGGCCGGATTACTGGACCTCGGTTACGTGGCATTTTATGCCATCGGCGCGTATGGCCTGGCGTTGGGCTACCAGTATCTTGGGCTGGGATTCTGGAGCATGTTGCCGATTGCTGCGCTGATGGCGGCCTGCGCCGGGGCGCTGCTGGGGTTTCCGGTGCTGCGAATGCACGGTGACTATCTGGCGATTGTGACGCTTGGCTTCGGGGAAATTATCCGGCTGGTGCTGAATAACTGGCTGTCGTTTACCGGCGGGCCGAATGGCGTCTCGGTGCCATCTCCGACCTTTCTTGGGCTGGAGTTTGGCCGCCGTGCGCGCGAAGGTGGCGTGCCGTTCCACGAGTTTTTCCACCTCAGCTACAACCCCAACATGAAGTTTATCTTTATCTACACCGTGCTGGTGCTGGTCGTGCTGCTGGTGCTGTTTATCAAGCATCGCCTGACGCGTATGCCGGTTGGCCGGGCCTGGGAAGCGTTACGGGAAGATGAGATCGCCTGCCGGGCGATGGGGCTGAATCATGTGCTGGTTAAGCTGTCGGCTTTTATGCTCGGGGCCTCAACCGCCGGGATTGCTGGCGTCTTCTTTGCCAGCTATCAGGGATTCGTCAATCCCACCTCATTCACCTTCTTTGAGTCCGCGCTGATCCTGGCGATTGTGGTGCTGGGCGGCATGGGATCAACGCTGGGCGTGGTGCTGGCGGCGTTTGTGCTGACCGTGGCACCGGAACTGCTGCGCAGTTTTGCCGAATATCGCGTGCTGCTGTTTGGCATGTTGATGGTGCTGATGATGATCTGGCGACCGCGCGGGCTGGTGCGCACCAGCCGTGTCGGCGTCCCGCTGCGCCAGGGAGCCCGCCATGAGTGATGCGATTTTGCAGGTTGAAAAACTGATGATGCGCTTTGGCGGTATCCGGGCGCTCAACGAGGTCAGCCTCCGGGTTGAACGCGGGTCAGTCACGGCGTTAATCGGGCCGAACGGGGCGGGTAAAACCACCGTCTTCAACTGTCTGACCGGCTTTTATCGCGCCAGCGGCGGGCGGATACAGCTCAACGCCAACCAGCGCTCTACCGATGTGATTCAGGTGCTGGGCGAAAAAATCCATGCCAGCGACTGGTTGCATCCGGCGCAACTCGGCTCCCGTCTCTGGTACAAGATGTTTGGCGGCGCGCATCTGGTTAATCGCGCCGGGCTGGCGCGTACCTTTCAGAATATCCGGCTGTTTCGTGAGATGTCAGTGATTGAGAACCTGCTGGTGGCGCAGCACATGCTGGTGAACCGCAACCTGCTGGCAGGGGTATTCAATACCCGAAGCTACCGGGCGGCGGAAAACCGCGCGCTCGACCGGGCGTTCTACTGGCTGGAAACGGTGGACCTCGCCACCACCGCCAACCGGCTGGCGGGTACGCTGTCGTATGGTCAGCAGCGACGGCTGGAAATTGCGCGCGCCATGTGTACCCAGCCGGAGCTGATCTGTCTGGATGAGCCCGCCGCCGGACTGAACCCGGTGGAAACGGAGGCGCTCAGCGCTATTCTGCATCGCCTGCGGGCCGATCACCGCATCAGCGTGCTGCTGATTGAACATGATATGCCGATGGTGATGAGTATCTCCGATCGCATCGTGGTGCTGGATCACGGCGAGGTTATCGCCGAAGGCACGCCGCAGCAGATTCGCCAGGATGCGCGGGTCATCGCTGCCTATCTTGGCAGTGACGAAGAGGAGTAAATGATGGCGGAACCACTGTTGCAGTTTGAGGCCGTCGATCTCTTTTATGGTCCGCTACAGGCGCTGAAAAATGTTTCGCTGACGGTTAACGCCGGTGAAACGGTCGCGCTGATTGGTGCCAACGGTGCCGGGAAATCGAGCCTGCTGATGTCCATCTTTGGTCAGCCGCGTATCGCCAGCGGCGAGATTCTGTTTCGCGGCCAGCCCATCAGTCAGAAGTCGACCCATTTTATTGCCGCCAACGGCATCGCTCAGGCACCGGAGGGCCGCCGGATCTTTGCGGACATGACCGTGGAAGAGAATCTGCAGATGGGCACCATCGCCATCGGCAATCGTTATCAGAAAGAGGATCTGGCGCGGATGTACAGCCTGTTTCCTCGTCTGCTGGAGCGTCGGCGTCAGCGTGCCATGACCTTGTCCGGCGGGGAACAGCAGATGCTGGCGATTGCGCGTGCGCTGATGAGCCGGCCCGCGCTGCTGCTGCTTGATGAACCGAGCCTCGGTCTGGCACCTCTGGTTGTTAAGCAAATCTTCACTATTCTGCGCGAACTGACGGCGCAGGGAATGACGCTTTTTCTGGTGGAGCAGAACGCGCGCCACGCGCTGAAGCTGGCCAATCGGGGTTATGTGATGGTCAATGGTGAAATTCGTTTAAGCGGCAGTGGCGCAGAACTGCTGAACAATGAAGAAGTTCGCAGCGCTTATCTGGGCGGCGCAGCAGTGCCTGCCGTCGTTGGGCTAAAAAGTTTGTAACGATGATTAATTTGGGCAGGAAAGACTTTGCATATTTCTCTGCCCACTATCATCATTAGATCTCCTGTCCAGTCTCTTCTGATTTGGTAATCCTTTGCAAAATCCTGGCGTAGCAGTGATGCAGGCGATCAAGCGCACGGCGTGGTATCCAAAACGTCGCGCTTACCGCACGCTCTACTGGCGTGAAATATCGCCATTAGCCGTGCCTATCTTTTTTGAGAACGCCTGTGTGTTATTGATGGGCGTGTTGAGCACCTTCCTGGTCAGCTGGCTGGGTAAAGAGGCGATGGCGGGCGTGGGCCTGGCAGACAGCTTCAATATGGTGATCATCTCATTCTTTGCCGCCATCGACCTCGGTACCACGGTGGTGGTGGCGTTCAGCCTGGCGAAACGCAACGGCAAGCGCGCCCGCGCCGCCACGCGTCAGTCGCTGGGGATGATGACGATACTGGCCTTTGTGCTGGTGATCGCGATCGAGTTCTGGGGCCATCTGATCATTGATGCGATAGCCGGTGCCGCCGATCCCAAAGTGAAAGCGCTGGCGCTGAGCTATCTGCAAACCTCGGCCTGGAGCTATCCGGCGGCGGCCATCACCCTGATTGGCAGCGGCGCACTGCGCGGCGCAGGCAATACCAAAATTCCGATGCTGATTAACGGCGGGATGAACATACTCAATATCATCATCAGTAGCGTACTGATTTATGGCTGCTTCTCGTGGGACGGTTTAGGGTTTATCGGTGCCGGGCTCGGGCTGACCATCACCCGCTATATCGGCGCAATTGCGGTGATCTACGTACTGATGATTGGGTTCAACGCCTCGCTGAAGATTACTCTGTCGAGCTATTTCCGGCGCTGGAACAGCAGCATTCTGATGGAGGTGCTGGGTATCGGCGTGCCGGCCAGCATCGAGTCGGTGCTGTTCAACGGCGGCAAATTACTCACCCAGGTGTTCGTCGCCGGGATGGGTACCAGCGAGATCGCCGGTAACTTCATCGCCTTCTCCATCGCCTCGCTGATTAACCTGCCGGGCAATGCGCTGGGATCGGCGTCAACCATCATTACCGGGACCCGCTTAGGACGAAATCAGGTGTTTCAGGCGGAGCGTCAGGTGCGGCATGTCTTCTGGCTGGCGACGCTTTGTCTGACCGCGATGGCGCTGCTGACGGTGCCGCTGGCCGGTTTGCTGGCGCGGTTTTACACCAGCGACCCGGAAGTGATTAACGTCACGAAGCAGCTGATCTGGCTTAACGCGCTGTTTATGCCGCTGTGGGCCGCCTCCTGGGTGCTGCCCGCCGGTCTGAAAGGTGCGCGCGATGCGCGTTACACCATGTACGTCTCGATGTTCAGCATGTGGGGCGCGCGCGTGGTCGCCGGTTATCTGCTCGGTATTGAGCTGGGCATGGGCGTCATCGGCGTCTGGCTGGGGATGTTCCTCGACTGGACGGTGCGCGGCGTCTTTTTCTGGTGGCGACTTAACAGCGGCAAATGGCTGAATAACTACCGCCGGATGATCGCCAAATCAGGCTAGCGCCGCGCAAAACGCCTTCCCTTTAGCCGGGGAAGGCGTTACGGCGTGCTGCACTACCGTCAAAAACCCCATCCCCGTCACATCTCCAGGCTTCCGGCTCAATCTTCAGTCAGTTGCACAAAGCCAGCCGGCATTTCTGCCGTTAGCGTTAAACGCCTGCCAACTGAAGCAGCTAATAATAAGAGTGAAGGTGACCCTATGATCCGTCTCAAACCGGCGCTGGCCTTGCTGCCGCTGCTGTGCAGTAGCCCGCTGTGGGCGACAAGCTATGTTTATGTCTCGAACGCCGACTCCGGAACCGTTTCCCGCTATCAACTCAACGACACCACCGGCAGTTTGCAGTGGCGCGGCGACACGCCAGCCGGTAAAAAGATAATGCCGCTGGCGGCCAGTCCGGATGGCAAGCGGCTGTATGGCGCGCTGCGCAGTCCGCCTTATTCCATCATCAGCTGGCGGGTGACGGGACAGCATGGCGACCTGCAGCGGCTGGCGGTAACGCCGGTTGAAGCCAGTTTTCCGTGGATCACCACCGACAGAAGCGGGCGCTATCTGCTCGCCGCCTCGTATGACAGTGATATCGTCACCAGCAACCGCATCGACGCACAGGGCGTGGTGACGCCGCAGGTGACCGGTCGGGTCAAAACCGGGCCGCACGCCCACTCGGTGATCACCGACGTCAGCAATCATTCGCTTTATGTCGGTAACCTCGGTGCCGATCGGGTGCTGGAATACTCCTTCGCCGACAACGGTGTGATCACTCCGCTGGGCAAGGGTTTTGTCCAGGGCGAGAAGAACAGCGGTGCGCGCCATTCGGTGATCTCGCCGGATAATCGCTTTCTCTATAACCTGGCGGAGATGAGCGGCACCGTAACCCAGTTCAGGCGCGCGGCCGATGGATCGCTGACGGAGCTGAAACGCTGGCCGAATGCGGTGGCCGGAAAATATGGTCTGCAGCACGGTGAGCAGCGTCCGGCAGGTTACAGCGATCCAACGCCACGTATCTGGGCGGCGGACATCAAAATTACCCCGAATGGCCGCTTTCTCTACGTGACCGAAAGGACCTCCAGCACGGTGAGCGGCTACCGGGTCGATCCCGCCTCGGGCGAGCTGACGCTGATAGGCAGCTGGCGGGTCGAGAAGCAGCCGCGCAGCATTGCGATTGATGCCAGCGGGAAATGGCTGATTGCCAGCGGCGAGAAGAGTGCGGTGATTGGCAGTTACGCGATTGATCCGGTCAGTGGCGAACTGAAACGGGTCGCTGAAGCGCCGGTCGGCAAGGGCGCTAACTGGGTGACGCTGATCGCCGGATAAGACCATGCGGTTCGCTTTGCTGCCCGCAGAGGTCGTGCAGGGCGGATCGCATAGTTAATTTCTGGCATAGCAGTGCAGAAATTTTTGGTTCAGTTTACGCGCCTGAACGGGTTTACTCGTCTTATCAACCGATACGGAGCGCGTACGATGAAACAGAAACTGAAAGCCTGGTTTGAACAACTGCTGAGTGGATCTGCGGCGACTGAGGCAGAACGCGATATCAACATTGAACTGCTGTTTCCCCTCAGCCAGCTTTACGGCATGGAGTATTATCCGGCACTGCATCGCTACCATGAAAAATAATCCCTGTTGTGCGTTAACGGATTAAAGGCCCGCCATTTTGCGCGGGCCTTTTTACGTTTGGGCCAGGATGGGGTGTGGACATCATTTCTCCGATGAATACAGGATAGAGAGCTCTGATAGGCATGTCAGGAAACTTCGTTTAATATCTGCGAGTTGTGTTCCAGTTCTGCCTGTTGTCGTCCAGCGTTAATCGACCTATTCTTTTTCAGCGCCTGCAAAATCAGGCGACGGAATTGGAACTCCGGTTAAGCATGCTGGCGACAATGTATTATTGTCGTACGTCTCGCTTCACCTCTATGGTGGGCTGGGCGAGGGCACCTCAGGGTGCGGTTTAAAAGCATACTGGAGACATCCCCATGACCACGAACCTCGATCAATGCCACTTCTCATCTGAAGGCGCGCCATCTAAAACACAACGTCGCTATACCATCGGCTATCTGCCTAAACGCGGTGATTGCACTACACCTGCAATACATCTGAGCGGAAAATGGCTGCGTGAGGCAGGATTTGATACCGGAAGCATTATTACGGTGAAAATTGAGCAGGGGTGTCTTGTGCTGGTTCCGCAAAATGATTAAATATAATTTCCTGATACAGGGGAGTGACTCAGATAATTTTAATCACTTTCATTTAATCGCGTGATGACGATTGTTTTTAGAGTTTATCTGGCAGGGGATATAAGTGAGGCTGTAAAGTCTGTTTGTGCTATTTTCTACAGGAATATCTCAATAGTTTCCATCAACGTTTAAAAGAGCTTGCCAGCAATCGTCCTAATTTATCCTGACTAATCTAAAAGATAAAAGCCCAATACTTAAATAGCAGGCTTTTATCTTTTTATTGATGACGGCTTAGTGCATTAACTGACTGACCAGGGCGCTGAGATCGGCATTCTTTTCCAGTGAACCCGCAGAGGAGGCTTTATCAACCAGTTGAGGTAAATATTTCACCAGCAGGTTAAGCGCATCCTGAGTATTAATACCCATCCGTTCGGCTAATTGCTGAATGGCCTCTGAATGAATCATTTTTTCCACAATATCGCTGCTGACAGCAATATTCTGTTCATCACCCAGCCAGGAGTTTACCACCGCATTAAAATCGCCGTTCTGGATATGGCTGACGATGGCGTGCAGGCCACCTTGCTGCTCAACCCACTCCAGCACACCTTTGACTTCCTGACTGGTTTGACTATTCAGGCCACACATTCCCAGCACTTTTTCCAGTAAACTCATTTTATTACCTTTAAATTTAAACGATTCAGGACTGCTTACAGGCCCTGATTTTATGCATCACAAAGAGCACGACAATCGAGCCCGCTGTCGCGATGGCAATACTGTAGAGATTGAAACCACTGACCTTACCAAAGCCCAGCGCTGTACTGATTACCCCGCCAATCAGAGCACCGACGACGCCAAGAATGATGGTCATGAAAATGCCCATATGTTCTTTGCCGGGCATAATGCATCTGGCAATAATACCCGCAATCAGACCAAATATAACCCATGACAATATGCCCATCTATTCTCTTCCTTTCTCAGTTTTATAATCGCAGCGTTTAGCGTTGGTTTAATTGTTAGCGTAAAAGCAAGCGTATCGTACGCTGCGTTAAAGGTCCCTGGCAATCAGGCTAAGTAAACATTCCACAAACGTAAGAGGGTCAACCATGAGCATTTTGGATAGCATAAAAAATATTGGTGGCGAGTTGTTACATGCTGTAGATAATAATGTTGAAAATAAAAAAACACCGGAATCGCCGGAATCGTCGGATCAGCGTACTTATACTGTGAAGTCAGGCGATACGTTAAGCGCGATCGCTAAGCAGTATTACAATGACGCATCAAAATATATGAAGATCTTCGAGGCCAACAAAGAATTGTTAAGCAGCCCGGACAAGATCGTGGTGGGTCAGGTGTTACACATTCCTGAGTAATCTGGTGAAGCTATTCGCAGCGGGCTGGAAAATCAGTTTCCGGTCCGCTTTGCTGTGGGCGCGTGACCTCTGTTTCCAGTGGGCATAAATCGCCGGGCGGGCTCCATCAAATCGAAAATCTGCCACAGTGAGCGCAGGGAACGGGCATCTGAGGGTAAAGAGAGTGACGTGCTGGCGGGAATTAAAGCAATGCTGAAGGTATAGATGACTGAGAATGGAGATGAGAATGCGTCTGAAAGCGCTCCTCTGAAAAGCAAAAAGCCTGCTCGAAAGCAGGCTTCTTTAAATCTGGCTCCTCTGACTGGACTCGAACCAGTGACATACGGATTAACAGTCCGCCGTTCTACCGACTGAACTACAGAGGAATCGTTGGAACGAGGCGAATATTAACGGCGTCGCCCTAAGGTGTCAACAGCAAAAAATACATTATCATTCAACTGGCTAGCTTTAGCGCAAAGCGATCGCGATTTAAGCAGTTTGCGCCGACAGCGTCGCGATCCGCGTGAGCGGGTCCTGCTGGTAAAACTGGCGAAGATGCTGATACATCGCCGGAAAGCGCTCGGCCAGCAGGTCCGGCGCGGTGAAGAAGTACTCCGACAGCACGGCAAAACATTCGGCCGGATCGCTGGCGGCATAAGGATCAATGCTTGCCGCCTGTTCGCCCACCAGCTCGACTTCGCTTTCGATCGCCGCCATCGCTGCCCGCAGATCTTTCTCCCAGCTGGCGACGTCACGCAACGGCATCACCGGAATCCCGCTGGTGTAGCCGCCGCCGCGGGCATCGAGCTTATGCGCCACTTCGTGAATCACCAGGTTGTAGCCGGAGAGATCAAACGAGTCCTGAATATCGAGCCAGTTCAGCACCACCGGCCCCTGAGTCCAGCTCTGACCCGCATGCACTGCGGCGGCGCTGTGTACCAGTCCATCTTCGTCCTGCCAGTGATCGTCAACCTCAAACGGCTCCGGATAGATCAGCACATCGTGAAAACCATCCAGCCACTCCAGACCCAGTTTCAGCACCGGCAGAGAGAACAGCAGGGCGATGCGGACGCTGCGCAACTCATCAAGCTGAACGTTATCGAGCGGCACCAGCTTTTTCTGTTGCAGGAAGCGCTGTGCCAGCTGCACCAGCGCCTGCTGCTCCTCCTCACTGAGCAGGGTGAAAATCGGCTGTGCCAGACCTGCCTGCCACGGCAGCGCGGCCAGCGTCGAGTCGTTATGCGATTTCCAGGGCCATTTAAACATCATCACTCCCGCACAGAACCGGACTATCTCGCTATCCTGGCGCGCCAGATACAAAAATGCCAGCATCCAAAACAGCATGCTGGCACCATTAATCTGGCTGCAGGGCTTAAGGCTGTCTATTCAACCCGTTAGCGCAGCCGTTGTCTGTGATTCAGCCCGCAAAGCGCAGGGCTGACAGCTTATTTACGCTCGATGCGCTGAAACTCTATCACCCAGACCCACGGGTTCACTTCCCAGCTGGTCGCGCCATACTGTTTTTCCCAGGCTTTGCGGTAGGCTTCTTTCGGCGATTCTGAGTTAACGTTCATAGTGAAGAAGTTATTGAGGAAGTGCGAATCGGTCTGAACGCCTTCCGCCATAATGTCATCTTCACTGATGTCCTGAATCTTCTCTGCCCGCACTCCGGTAATTTCCAGGTTGATACGGCTGGCCCAGCGGGGCATGTGGATGGCGGTCTGCCAGCCAAACTGTTCCGCTTCCGGGCTGCTCATCACATGCTGACCCAGTTCGTTACTGTCCGCCCGATACTGGCAATAGGCTGGCTGACGAAAGGGCGTTGGATCGCGCTCATATTCTGCCAGATCGTTCTCGGGCACCATTGGACCACGCCAGGTTTCACGCACCCACAGCACATCGCCGGGTTTGCCATACGGACAGTGATAACTGATATCAGTCATCGACATCATTTTGTAGCCATGCAGATGGTTAGCACTCACATCGAAAGCATGCACACCTTCGTGATGATCCTGTCCCGGTCCGAAAGCCTGAGTTTTCATAATGCGCCGGGTTTGCGTTTGCTGGCCAACCAACAGGGCACGAACACGCTGTTCGGAAAAAAGAATCGGCCGTTCTTTCATGGATTACCTCTTTTTATTAGTAGAACCCGGTTACTGCTGTAAACATCCCCTTGCTCACCTCAGGGGATTATCATAAAGGGTATAAATCATTTTGCTTAATAATTTGTCGGTGGGTCTGAAGGCGAAAATGGCCGCTTTTCGTGTTAAAAACCAGCAAAATGCAAAAACCGCACCAAAGCTTATCACGCTGGTCAGATAAAGCGCTGAACAGCCCGGTTACAGTACGTTATAACGGTAAAAATAGGAACCTTTTCAGAATTGTTCACCTGTCATTATTGACAGTTTTACAGTTATTTCGGGAATCTGGTCGCCTGAAATCGGCCCGTTGGAAAATTTTTCTGCTGGAGCAAACATTACACACATTAAACTAATGCGCTTAGCCGCCATCCGCTGAGGAAAGACCGAAAAGTGCTTAAATTGCGGTTATTTTGTATCAGAGGTGCTATAAAAATGATCCAGATCTCATTTTCCTGCCGGAAATCCCTGGCAGCGCCGCTCTTTTCCTCAGCACGGTAAGAAAAGTGTCATTAGCCATTCGCTATGATGTCTTGCTGTTGCGCAGCGTTCGCGACCAAAGTTTGCGCATCGATCACTACAGGGAGATAAATAATGTCACTCACACTCTGGCAATCTCGCTATGAAAGCTGGTTTCAGGCCAACTGGGTCCATGATGATGGCGCACACGATATTGCGCATTTACGCCGCGTCTGGATGAGCGCACAGCGCATCATGACCGGCACTGCCGCCAATCCGCTGGTGGTATTAACCGCCTGCTATTTTCACGATGTGGTTAACCTGCCGAAAAACCATCCTGAACGCCATCTGGCTTCGACTTATGCCGCCACCGAAACGCAGCGCATATTGCAGCAGGACTTCCTCGATTTTCCTGAGGATTTGACCGAAGCAGTAATGCACGCGGTAAAAACCCACAGCTTCAGCGCCGGCATTCCGCCGCAGACGCTGGAAGCAAAAATCGTCCAGGATGCTGACCGGCTGGAGTCACTGGGTGCCATTGGGCTGGCGCGGGTGTTCTATACCGCCGGGGCGCTGAATCGTCCGCTGTTCGACAGCGTCGATCCGCTGGGCAAAGATCGTGAACTGAATGATGTGAAATGGACGCTGGATCACTTCCAGAAGAAGTTGCTGCGTCTGCCGGAAACCATGCACACCGATACCGGACGGATGCTGGCTGAACACAATGCGGACTTCCTGGTGCGCTATATGGCCAAGCTCTATGCGGAGTTACAGGGCAATCTGACCGGGATGGACGAGGGCGTGCTGCGGGACTTTACGCCGCTTCGGGCCGAATATTAAATTTTTGTGACAGTATGTTAATCGAAACGGTCATCCGGTAGCGTGGAAGCAATAACAAAAAGGAGCAGCACGATGACCGAAACCGTTAATTTGACGATTAAAATTGATCCCGCACTGAAAGAAAATATTAAACAGCTGGCGCTGGAGAACCAGATTTCGATGAGCCAGGAAATTGTGCAGCGTTTGCAGGCCAGTCTGGAAACGCATCCGCATCCGGCCATTGATAATCAGGATCTGACCGAGGCGTCACCCGAAGCGTCATCAGAGGGGCTGACCAGTGCGGAAGTGAAGCAAATTCGCCTGCTGCTGAAGAAGCAGGGCAAGAAGAAGAAGTAAAACTAAACCCGTCGCCTGACGGGTTTTTTGTTTTATTGCGTCAGATCACCGTGACGGAACTGCTGCACCGTCTGTGCCAGCCGGCTGGCCTGCTGGTGCAGCGCATCTGCCGCGCTGCGCTGCTGCGCACTCAATCCTTCATTGGTCTGTAATTGTTCATTCAGCGCCAGCACCTCGGCGGCAATATGTGATACCCGCGCGCTTTGCGCGCTGGCGTTGTGTTGCAGCTCATTTAGCCGGGTGACGACCGCGCTGACCGCCTCGCCAATCTGCCCGAACAGCGCTTCCAGCGACTTCACTTTGCTGAATCCGCTATCCACATGTTGTCGGGTATGCTGGATCAACTGGTCAATCTGGCGGGTCGAATCACCGCTTTTATTCGACAGCAGTCCAATTTCCTTCGCCACCACGGAGAAGCTGCGGCCATAGACACCCGCATGGGCCGATTCTATAGCGGCGTTCAGCGCCAGCAGCCGCGTTTGCAGCGACAGGCTATCCAGCAAATCGACAATTCCGGCAATATCGCCCGACGCCTGCACGATCTGCCGCATCTGACTTTCCATCTGATCGACCTGACCGGCGCACTGCTGCATCAGACGATCGGCGGATTGCGCCTGATCGGTAGCCTGCAGTGAAAAACGGGTGCTGTTTTCCACCTCTTCCGAAACCCGATGCAGACGCTGTGACAGATGACTGAAGCTGGCATTTTGTGCCTGGTGCTGCTCACGGGCCTGCTGATTATAGTGCTGCATCTCGCCAGCCGCCGAGGTCACGCTGGCCGCCACCCGATCAATTTCATGAATGATGTGGTGCAGACCCAGGCGCATCTCATCCATAGCGTGAAACAGCTGCTGCGTCTCACGCGACTGCCGCCGGGCTGGCGCGTCAGAGACTCTCAAATCGCCGGTGGCGATAGCCTGGAGCTGACGGCTGGCCTGCTGCAGCGGCGTAATGACGCCCCGCACCAGCAAGGCTCCGCCCGCGATCAGCAGCCCGAACAGTAGCCCGGTCACCAGCAGTGAGGCATTACGGGTTTCAGTTAAGGTTGAGAGTGAACGGTGATTGACGGCCGCCAGCTGGCGGTTCGCCTCGCTGATCGCCTGAAACCAGGCATCGTTAAACTGCTGTTGATAGGCCTGCATCGGCACCATAAAAAAGGCGTCGATCTGGCTGGCGGCCAGGCCTTTTAGCTGCTCGTCCAGCCCCTGCGTTAACAGGGTGAAACTCTGTTGCAGCGCACTCTGCGGGGCCGCCTGATAGCGGCTGAACAGCTGTTCGGCCTCGCGCAGCGAAGCGTTCGCGCTCTCCGCCAGGCTTTTCCAGCTGTCGACCGAGCCGCTCAGCTGATCCTGCATCAGATAGATGCCGGCGCGGTGGCTGTTATCGCTGGCGGTGAGCAGTTCGATACGGGCGCGATCCAGCAGCGCCAGTCGCTCACGCAGGGCCTGCGAGTGCGTCAGGTTGACCTGCGCCTGGCTGACCTGGGCCGTCAGCAGCAGGATGCCGGCCGATTGCAACAGGCAGAACAGCGTCACAAACAGGATGAATTGGCCGCGCAGGCTGGTAAGCCAGCCAGGCAGACGAGGGGAAAACCGGCGTTTAGCGCCGCTGAGCGGCAGCAGAGTAAGCAGTGACATCACGCAACCCGAAAAAAGAAAAACGGCAGTATCAAGGGCTTGCGTGACATCTTTGTGACAATCCCGCCGGATCGCGGGAGAACAGCAGAATCGGTTTTCTTAACCTAAACCGCGCAGCTTAATCCGCGCGTAACTGACGAATATGGGGCAGCAGCAGCTGAGCGACCGCGGCAAAAACCGGTACCACCACCGAGTTACCGAACTGCTTATAGGCTTGCGTATCCGATACCGGAATGCGGAACGGCTCACTGCCCGGCACGTCGAAGCCCATCAGGCGGGCGCACTCGCGCGGGGAGAGACGGCGCGGACGGCGTGCCATATTGGCCGCATTGTGAAACTCCGCTTCGCCCAGCGCGCTGTCCCAGCCGCGATCGATCAGGATTTCCGATCCATCCTTGTAGTAACGCGCCGAAAGGGTTCGCACGCAGCACGCCGGATTACGCGGATCGTTCAGCCCGAATCCAAAGCCGTTGCCTTTGGCCTTGTGTTTTTTGGCGTACTGGTAGAGATAGCGCCACAGCACCGGTGACAGAATATATTTTTCATCCGGCTGCTGCTCCAGCAGGCTTTGCAGGCTCGGCACCACCGGCGGGAAAAACTTTTTGATATCGCGCAGAGTAAAATCCTGACAGCCTTTAATGTCACGGCGAATGCCGACCAGCACAATGCGTTCGCGATGCTGCGGCAGAAAATGACGGGCATCGATCACTTTCGCATCCGGGCTGCTGGCGGCGGCATCGGCCACTTCATAGCCCAGCTCATCCAGCGTCTCCATAATGATGGCGAAGGTCCGGCCCTTATCGTGGCTCTTGAGGTTCTTCACATTTTCCAGCACGAAGAACGGCGGCTTTTTCGCCGCCAGAATGCGGGCCACATCGAAAAATAAGGTGCCCTGAACCTGACATTCAAAGCCGTGGGCGCGGCCTAAGGCATTTTTCTTACTGACGCCCGCCAGCGAAAACGGCTGACAGGGAAAGCCCGCCAGCAGAACCTGATGGTCGGGGATCGCCGCATCAATGGCGCGATAGATATCCGCGTCATCGCTCAAGCCTTCCGGCTGCGTCACCTGGCGAATATCGGTGTTAAAGTGATGCTCCAGCGGATCGCTGTAGTGATTGGCCTTGTAGGTGCGGACCGCTTCCTTGTTCCACTCGCTGGTAAAGACGCATTTGCCGCCGATGGCGTCAAAGCCTTTACGAATGCCGCCAATGCCCGCGAACAGATCGATAAAGCGAAACTCAGGCGCATCATAATGGGCTGGCCGGTTGGGCAGCAGCGCCTGCAACAGTGCCAGCTCTGCATCACACAGCGGCGGCAGCGCGCTTTTGCCCTGGCGTACCCGGTTGAGCAGGGCAGGCGTCCAGCTGAGAAAACCGGCCTGTTGCAAACGGGTGGTGATATCCCGGACCGAATAGATGGAGAGCACTTGCTGTAACAGTTGAGACGCCTCAGAAGAGGAAAGGGCAGCGGAGTGTGGTTCAGCGATGGCGGCGGGGTGCATGCGTTTTTCCTTAACAGTGAGGCGCCTATGCTATCACTCCTGGCGCAGCGAGGAAATTGGCGGCGTGTGCCGCTATGCAGATTGCGCGGCAGCCAGATTTTTACCGCAGCAATCTGATAGCGCCGCTTCGCGGCTTTCGCTTTTCGTGGCGCAGGCTAAAGTTGAAGGACCAGCAAAAAAGGAGAGTTTATGGCTGACGTTCACTCCAGCGAAATACGCAGCAAAAATATGCGTGCCATTCGCGCACAGGATACTGCTATTGAGCAGCGTGTGGCGCTGTTGCTGAAGGATCGCGGATTCAGCTATCGGGTACAGGATAAGAATCTGCCGGGACGGCCCGACTTCGTGCTGCTGGAGCAGCAGGCGATCATTTTTGTTCATGGCTGCTTCTGGCATCGGCATCACTGCTATCTTTTTAAGCTGCCTGCCACCCGTACCGAATTCTGGACCGGCAAGATCAACAGTAATGTCGAACGCGATCGGCGGTATGTCCGTCAGCTACAGGAGAGCGGCTGGAAGGTGCTGATCATCTGGGAATGCGCGCTGCGTGGGAAATTCCGGCTGGCGGATGACGATCTGCTGGAGCGGTTGGAAGAGTGGCTGCTGGCAATGGCGCAGAGCGCCGAGATTGACCACCAGGGCATTCATCATTATCACGCAGAGTGAACCTTGCTAATCAGCAACATAATTGGTTAGATCTGCGCTTTCTCCGTGGCCAGGAGCCTGACATGAGCAGCATTAAACTGACGGTAAAACGCCTTTACCAGCTTCGCGACGAGCGGATGGTGAATACCAAAGCGACCGCGCGCGTCTATCAGGGCGACAGGCTGATCGCCACGGAAGAGATTACCGGCATGACCGAAAGCCCGGTCAGTAAGTATTTGCACGCTGAAGGGACGGCAGGCGAAGCGGTACGGGTGGAGTGGGATTGTGAGGGCATCGCCGAGATGACAGTCACGGAGATCGAGCGCTGCCCATGTTGTCAACATAACGAACCAGACTAAGGATACGATTTTGGCGGGAACCAGCTTACTGACTTTACTTGATGATATTGCAACACTTCTGGACGATATTTCCGTCATGGGAAAATTGGCGGCGAAAAAGACCGCTGGTGTACTGGGTGACGATCTGTCGCTGAATGCCCAGCAGGTGACCGGCGTGAAAGCCAACCGGGAGCTGCCGGTGGTGTGGGGCGTCGCCAAAGGGTCATTTCTGAATAAACTGATCCTGGTGCCGCTGGCGCTGATTATCTCCGCCTTCGCCCCGTGGCTGATTACGCCGCTGCTGATGATCGGGGGGGCCTATCTCTGCTACGAAGGGGTAGAGAAGGTGATGCACAGCCTGCAAAACGACAAGCAGCATAAATCGCCGGAAGCGCGCCAGCAGCGTCTCGATGCGCTGGCAAACCAGGATGCCGCCGAGTTTGAAAAGAAGAAAATCAAAGGCGCGGTGCGCACCGATTTTATTCTGTCGGCGGAGATTGTGGCGATCACGCTGGGCATCGTGTCGGAGTCGCCGCTGCTGAACCAGGTGATTATTCTGGCGGGTATTGCGATTCTGGTCACCGTGGGTGTTTATGGCATCGTGGCGGCGATTGTCAAAATTGACGATCTGGGCTTCTGGCTGCGGGAGAAATCGTCGCGCATCGCCCAGGGCATCGGCAGCGTCCTGCTGGCGGCAGCGCCGTGGCTGATGAAGATTCTGTCGGTGGTGGGCACCATTGCCATGTTCCTGGTGGGCGGCGGCATTGTGGTACACGGCATCGCGCCACTGCATCATCTGATTGAGGAAGCCAGCAGCGGATTCAGCGGCTGGATCGCCACGCTGCTGAGCAACGGCGCCAATCTGGTGCTCGGATTTATCATTGGGTCGATCGTGCTGTTAGTGGTGAACCTTATTGCCAAACTGCGCGGGAAATCGGTATAAAGCGCACTGTTATTACGGTCAGGAGAATGATGATGAACGACGACATGTTTGAATTTGATATCGACGCGCAACTTGAGCAGGCGGAAGCGAAAGCAGAGAAAAAGGCCAGCGAAGTGCCGGATGATCTGAGCGACGAAGCGGATTGCGAAGGCTGCAAAATCTGACTTCAGCCTGAACGTCTCTTCAAAGCGGATAATATTTATTATCCGCTTTTTTTATTTTCAACATATCCAACTGCTTAATTCTGAATTTGCCGCTTATTTGTGTGCCTTAACAGGCAGGAACCCTTTTCGGCTGCTATAAAGAAAATAATCACACAAGGTCAATGAGGAGGGCGCAACATGGTTTTTGCAATCAGTGAAGAAGTTCAGCACAAAGAAGATGGTCAGACGATGGTGGTCACCGGCTATGCCAGTGGCATGGTGGAGTGTCGCTGGTACGATGGTTATGCGGTGCGTCGCGAAGCGTTTCGCAGCGATGAGCTGAGCGCGCGCTCTTCCCCGCAGCAGCTGGCCAGCTAAATGGCCTGGCAGCAGGCCTGCAGGTACCGATACCTGACAGGCCCGGCTTTGCCATCCTCTTTCGCCTGACTCAACGCTATCCGGCACGCTCCCTGTGCCGCTGCTCGCCTCAGACGTTGCCGTCGTTGTCCTCTTCCACCGCCTGATAAATACGCTGAAGAATGTCCGGAAACGCTGACTGCACGCGGCTCCAGCTCGGGATAAACGGCTTATCATTAGGACGTTCAATAAACGCCTGTCCCGCTTCGAGAATCGACTGAGTAAACATTTCCACCGCCGCCTCTTCAACGTGCTGGTCGAACTTCAGGCCATTCATCGCGGCTTCATGGTTGTAGATCTCCATCATATCCAGCGCATTGCGATAGTAGGTGGCTTTGAGCACCCGGAACGAATCGCTGGTCAGCGGCACGCCCATCGTCGCCAGCTTGCGCATCAGTGACTGCACAATGTCGCTGCTCATGCGCTTCAGCCCGCCGGTACCATCATCTTCCGCCAGCGGCTGATGTTTATGGTCATAGTTATCCGCGATCTCCACCTGACAGGATTGACGGGTGGTGTAGTTGCGATAGATCTCCGACAGCACACCAATCTCCAGACCCCAGTCGCCGGGAATTTTTATCCCGTTCAGTACATGGGTACGCATCGCGAACTCACCCGAGAGCGGATAGCGGAAGCTGGAGAGATAATCGAGATATTCTGAATGACCATAGACCTTCTGCAGCGAACGCAGCAGCGGACCGACCAGCAGACGACCGACGCGGCCATTCAGCTTGCCATCCGCAACGCGGGCGTAAAAGCCTTTACAAAATTCGTACTGGAACGCCGGGTTCGCCAGCGGATAGAGCAGCCGCGCCAGCATACCGCGCTCATAGGTGACGATATCGCAGTCATGCAGTGCGACGCAGCTGGTGCGGTCAGAGGCGAGCGTATAGCCGGTACAGAACCAGACGTTGCGCCCTTTGCCCGGATGAGTGGGCGATAAACCCTCTTTATCCAGTTCGGCGTCGATTGCCTTCAGGCGTGGGCCATCATTCCACAAAATGCGATGCCGCTGTGGCAGGCGCGAGAAGAACTCGCGGGCAAACAGAAACTGATCGCGGTCAGCGCGATCCAGCCCAATCACAATCTCATCGAGATAAGGCACTTTAGCCAGTTCATCGACAATTTTTGTCAGCGCCGGCCCTTCTAATTCTGAAAACAGCGACGGCAGGATCAGTCCCATTTTCCGTTTGCGGGCAAATCGCACCATCTCTTTTTCCAGCGATTCCACGCTGCGGTGGGTGAGATTATGAAAATTGGTGATTACGCCATTCTGATAGAAGTCACTCATCGCACCATCCTTTTAATGCCCGTGGGCAGCTCACTGAGGTTGAGTCAAAAAATAGTCCAGCCCTTCACGCCAGCCTTCAGGGCCATAGTGCGCCGTATGATAGACCTGCTGCTGATCGGTCCGGCTGAGGGTGACCGGTGTTTTACTGTAGCCTTTAATCACAACGGCATAATCGACGGCGTCGAGCATCGGCGCGTCGTTAGGGCCATCTCCTAATCCGATGGTGGTGCGTCCTTCCTCGGGCTGCTGCGCCAGTAGCCAGCGTACGGCTTCCCCTTTGCCGCTGCCTGCCGGCATCACATGCCAGAAGCGTCCGCCCTGCGCCAGCATCAGCCCATCCGCGCTCAGCGCCTGACGAAAACGATCAAACGCCTCGTCACTGTCACGCCAAACCACGACTTCAGAGGCGTCACGCTGCCGCGCCAGGGCGGCCTCCGACTCCGTCAGCCCGGTCATCGATGAGACCTCCGGATCGGAAAAATCGTGGAAGCCGGTAAACCGGAAGGTGGTCTGCAGTTCAGCCAGCCGGGCGCACAGGGCGTCGTAGGTCAGGGTAGTGTCGGGCAGACGGGTCCGCTGCCCATTCATGTCAACCACCGCGCCGTTTTCCGCAATAAAGGGCGCGCCGGCAATCCCGAGCCGTTTCTGCAACGGGATAATTTCGGCTGCTGTTTTGCTGGAGCAGATCACCAGCGGGATCGCCCGCTGTTTCAGGGTAGTCAGCCAATCGGTGGCGGCGTCCCAGCGATAGCTGTGGTGGTCGAGCAGCGATCCATCGAGATCGGTAATTATCATTAACGGCTGTTGAAGATCGGGCATCTGTCAGCTCCTGTCAGCACGGCTAAAGCGGCGATTTTTCAATATTATAGTTGAATATGGCTCACACTTTTTTTTGCAGCGCACGCCGTGAAAATCCAGGATAAATCTTAAATCGAAACGTTACGGATGCTGGCGATGCGTGAAGTGTGCAGGCGCTAAGTCGCTGTCTGCTGCGGTGTTTTCGGTAACATGCACGCTGATTCTGGCCGCCAGGTTGCAGAAATGTGCATATCAGATAGTTGTCTTAACGAAGGGAAGGCGTAGTCTGCAGAGGTGTTAAGAATTCCCTGGTGTAACGAATTGAAATTTTTACCCGGCTATCCCGCCGGGTATTTTTTTTGAAATCGATTTCAGCGATGGACTTCACAGGAGCGGCAGTCGCCGATCTCCATTTCAAAGGTATCCGCCAGTTCGGTACCCCGATGCAACAGCCGCGGTTCCACCTTCAGTTCGGGCTGAGGCCCGTGCGCCATCGATTCCTGCATTTCGCCCGCGTTCCCGGCCTGAATCGCCTCCAGTAAACGGTCCACATCCAGTGTCATGGCGGAATGCTGCGTCCCGATAATCTGTTTTTCATCGCTCATTTTCTGACTCCAGGCAGCGGGCAGAGTAGTAAGTATAGTGGCTGGCGGAGAAAGGGGCGTGAGGCGATCGCAGCAAAAAAAAGCCCGCGCTGCGCGGGCAAAATCCTTGTTACTTTTAGGTTGACTGCGCCTATGGGGTTGGAGCAGTGAGGAGAAGTGTAAAGGGGAGGCGCGTCAGAAGTCTTGCGGTGAAATGTTAAGGAATTGAAAAAACGCACGCTTACTCAGATTTACCTGACTTTTCGCTCATTAACAGCAGAATCAGCTATAGTTGCTGGCAAAGCTGATTTTTATCAATACCTAAAGGAATGGTTATGGACATCTTGAGAATTATTATCGCTATCCTGCTGCCGCCGCTGGGCGTCTTTATGCAGGTCGGTTTCGGTGGTGCCTTCTGGCTGAACATCCTGCTGACATTGTGCGGCTACATTCCCGGGATTGTGCACGCCGTCTGGGTGATTGCCCGTCGCTAACGCTCGGCATCTCTGCGGTTCTTCGTTTAGACTGTGCAACAGGAAATCATCAGGAGAACCGAAATGAAGGTGAATGACCGCGTCAGCGTTAAAACCGATGGTGGCCCGCGCCGCATCGGTACCATTCTGGCCATGGAGCCATTTAATGAGGGCACCATGTTTCTGGTGGCGCTGGAGGACTACCCGTTAGGCATCTGGTTTTTTAACGAAAGCGATCACCAGGATGGGATTTTTGTCGAGCCGTACAGTGCAGAGTAACAGTGCAGAGTAGTGCGGTAAGGCAGCACAAACGGTGACGCGATCCTCCTCCCCGTCACAGGGAGGAGGGGACAACTGATTTTAGTCACGCCGCATTAACCAGCCTGCGTGACTGCACTCAGAAGGTTTCCCAGTTTTCATTACCGCTTGCCAGCGCCGGACGGGCTGCAAGGGCAGGGGTTTTCACCGGTGCTGACGCGCGGGGCGCCATCCCGGCAGTGGCCGGCGTATCCTGCAGGCGGAACGCCGATACCGCCTGAGTCAGCTTACCAGCCTGATCTTCCAGCGAGGCCGCAGCGGCCGAGGCTTCTTCCACCAGCGAGGCGTTCTGCTGGGTGACGTTATCCATCTCGGTGACCGCCTGGCTGACCTGCTGAATACCGCGACTCTGTTCATCGGAGGCGGCGGCAATCTCTGCCATGATATCGGTCACCCGACGTACCGCTTCGACAATCTCGCCCATGGTGCTACCGGCATCACCGACCTGCTGCGAACCATCCTTAATCAGCGTTACCGACTCGCCAATCAGCGACTCAATCTCTTTTGCCGCCTGCGCACTGCGCTGAGCCAGATTACGCACCTCACTGGCGACTACAGCAAAGCCGCGACCCTGCTCACCGGCGCGCGCCGCTTCTACCGCCGCGTTCAGGGCCAGGATGTTGGTCTGGAAAGCGATGCTGTTAATGACGTTAGTGATCTCGGCAATTTTCTTCGAGCTGCCGGAAATATTGTTCATGGTTTTTACCACGTTGCTCACCAGATCGCCCCCGCTGCGCGCTTTGCCTGAGGCATCGGCGGCCAGCTGGCTGGCGTGATGGGCGTTTTCGGCGTTCTGTTTCACCGTTGCGGTAAGCTGTTCCATGCTGGCAGCGGTCTGCTCCAGGGCTGCAGCCTGCTGCTCGGTCCGCGAAGAGAGATCGGTATTCCCGGCAGAGATTTCACTGGAGCCCTGATAAATGGCGACCGCGCCTTCACGTACCGTGCCAACGGTTTTCACCAGCGACTGCTGCATCAATTGCAGATTATGAATCAGCGTGCCGATTTCACTGCGACCGTGCGGCAGCGGAGGTGCGGTGAGATCGCCCTGCGCAATCCGCTCTATGCGCGACACCGACTGACGCAGCGGATTAATCACCACCCGACGCAGGAACACAAAGGTCAGCACCACCAGCACCAGCGCAGCGCCAAAAGCCACCGCCATAGCAATAAAGCCAATACGCGACTGCTGATTCGCTTCTGCGGTGATGGCATTGGCGCGATCGGTACGGATTTTGATCGCCTTCAGCAGCACGGCATTGTAATCCGCATCCAGCTTACGGGTGACGTCAGTTTCCTGAGCGATGATGCCTTCGAAACTGCCCTGTTTACCGGCGTTAATCATCGGTATCAGGCCTTTTTCAATGTAGTCGTTAAAGCGCGCCTTGAGCTGGTCATCCAGCGCGACATCCTCAGGCAATTTCACCTTACGGTCGGCATAGACTTTAAACCCGTCTTTGGCCTGCTGAATGCGTTTCTCCGCCGCCGCTACGTTGGCGCGGAACTCATCCATCTCACCAATACGCGCGGCGGCTCCGGCCTGAATAATGGTCAGACGGGCGGTGCGTAAATGGTTTGAGCTATTCGAGATCCCCATGCGCACCTGAATTTCGTCGGTGGCATCGCTGAGCGAGTGATTCCCTGAAATAAGAAAGTAGCTGGCGACACCAATACAGAGTGCAAACAGCAGCAGAATGCCGCCGAAGATCAGGCTAAACAGCGGAACCAGGCGCAGGTTCTGCCATATGCCTGAGGTATTCTGTCCATCATTAACCAATGCAGTGTTCATATCCTTGCTCTCTTGAGGCTGTTGTTATAAGGGTTAACATCGGCAAGAGGGCGGAAAGGCTTAGCGGCAGGAGTGAGATCTGGATCTCAGTTCAGAGCAAAAAAAAACCGGCCAGAGCGGCCGGTTTTCATTGCGGGAGATTATCGTACGTTGACGTAAATACCCGACGTGACATTATCTGTTAAACGCACCACATGATAAATAACCTGCTTATTATGGGTTTTGATTTTGCGTTTAATATTACCTTTGTGTGACGAAACGGTTTTCGCCTTAATTTGCATCTTATCTGAGATCTGAATGGTGTCGTGACCTGACATCCACATCTTCAGCATATTTGACTCGGTCTGGCTCAACGTCAATGGATGAACATCCATGCCGGAAGAGATACGCGCAGACTGATTGAGTTTTTTCTGCAAATAGGTGCTCAGCAAGGAATCCAGTGTCGAGGTCTTTATCGATTTTGATGTAATAATCAGGTTCTTACGAACGTAGAGGTATTCCTCAAAATGGATATTGCTAATCGCCATGAATATAAAAAACAGCGTATCAGGGTGCTGCATAATAATGCTGCGGATACGTTCGCTGGAGTCAGGTTCATGAATGAAGCAGTCTTCATTAATAAAGACGACACCAGGTTTTAATTGTTCACATTTTTGCTGTAGTTGCTCAATATCGGAGGCAGAAGTGATATTTTTCTTCTTAACTCCTTTAAAAGACATGTAGTCCGATAATCCCAGGCGTGTGTAGTTGCAGGAATCCATAATAATCGTTGGCATAATAGCGACCCTCACCAATTTGTTATCCGTTTAAATCAACGATGAATTACGCGTTGCGGTACGAGAGAGATTTCTAAGGCACTTTTTTATTCTGCTCGTGCAGTGTGGTAACAGGCAACCGCCCGTAAAAGTCTTCATCCCTGACCCGTTCTGCAAAAAAGTTTGTGCTGCTTTGACGTCACGCATTCTCCGGCAATGGCGGGGAATGCCAGTGAAATACCGGAGGTTAAGTAAGACTCTGTTTTTGGGAGCGCTGTCACTATCGCTGAAAACCCGGAGTTTTCTGATAGGACAAATCTTAAAAACATTTGTTTTACGAAAGTGTGATGTCTCAGCGTGTGTTGACAATGCCGGAAAAAACATTTTTTAACAAGAAAAATCACTAAAGAATTTTTTTTGTTCAAATTCAATGTATTGCCGATTTTGTCAACAAAATCACAGTCTAACCGCTACTGTGAACCGCCCAACTAAAATACGCGAAGCCCGGTTTAATAAGAATTATTTTCAGACTCTCAGCACATTTATCAGATTTTCCTTAGTTGCTTTCTGGAAAATATGGTTTGCAAAATGCACGGATGGTTTTGCGTTACTTAAGTATCACTTCATGAAGATAGTTAGAAACTTAATGTTCAGGGACGGGATAGTTCTGTGAGGAACAGGGCGAGTAAATCAAACACTTCACCGAACAAATGCTCACAGAATGGGGCGAGCAGTGGCATCAGCATACTGATAGTCAAAATGCCCACTGATAAGGTGACAGGGAAGCCAATTGCGAAGATTGATAACTGTGGTGAAACACGGTTTAACAAACCTAGTACCAGATTTAGCATGAGGAGCAAAACGATTAACGGTAGCGCTAACATCATGCCATTAAGGAAAATTAATCCGCCCGATTTCACCAGCGCCATAAACGCATTGGCATTTAGCGGATGTCCGCCGATGGGCAACGTATGAAAACTGTCCGCCAGCAACGAGATCAGCCACAGGTGTCCGTTGAAGGTCAGGAACAGTAACATCGCCAGCATGTCTAAAAAACGCGCCAGTACCGGCATGTTAAGGCGGCTGCCGGGATCGAAAAAGGTGGCGAACGACAGGCCCATCTGCAGCCCAATCACTTCCCCGGCGGTACGCACCGCGGCAAACGCAAACTGCATGGTGAAACCGAGCGCAATACCAATCAGCATCTGCTGGATCAGCAGCCAGAAGCCGGCGGGCGAAAATAGCGTTACGTCAACCGGAGGCAGCAGCGGCATTAACAGCCAGGTGATCATCACCGCCAGACCAATTTTGACCCGATGACTGATAGATCGTTCATTAAGCAGTGGCGCAGAGGCCAGCAACGCCAGAATACGCACCAGCGGCCAGAAAAACTGACTTACCCAGTGCACCAGCTGGCTGCTGTCGAGAGTAATCATCAGCCGATGATGTAAGGCAGGTTGGAAAAGACGGTGCGGATATAGTCGAGCAGCAGATTCAGCATCCACGGGCCAGCGATAATGCCGGTGGTGGCCACCGCCAGGATTTTCGGGATAAACGACAGGGTCTGCTCATTGACCTGCGTCGCCGCCTGCAACAGGCTGATCAGCAGGCCGCTGACCAGCGCAGCCAGCAGCATCGGGGCGGCCAGCATCAGGGCGACGCGCATCGCCTCCTGGCCCATTACCATTACTGATTCGGGTGTCATGTTGTGCTCCGGGAAAAGGGTGGGATCAGGAGTAGAAACTTTGCGCCAGTGAGCCGACCAGCAGTTGCCAGCCATCGACCAGAACAAACAGCATCAGCTTAAATGGCAGTGAGATCGTCGCCGGTGGCACCATCATCATTCCCAGCGCCATCAGCACGCTGGCGACCACCAGGTCAATAATCAGAAACGGGATAAACACGGTAAAGCCAATCTGGAAAGCGGTCTTCAGTTCGCTGGTCACGTAGGCGGGCAGCAGAATGCGCATCGGTACCGCTTCCGGACCGGCAATAGGCGCGCTGTTCGCCAGCCGGGCGAACAGCGCCAGATCGGCTTCACGGGTCTGACGCAGCATAAACTCACGCAGCGGCTGAGCCCCTTTCTCAATCGCCACATCCATGCTGATTTTGTCCTGGCTGAACGGCAGATAGGCGTCCTGGTAAATCTTGTCGAAGGTCGGCGCCATAATAAAGAAGGTCAGAAACAGCGACAGCCCCAGCAGCACCTGGTTCGGCGGCGCGGAGGGCGTACCCAGCGCGTTACGCAGCAAACCAAATACGATGATGATGCGGGTAAAACTGGTCATCATCAGCAGCACGGCCGGAAGAAAGGTCAGCGCGGTGATAAACACCAGCGTCTGCACCGGCAGTGACCAGCTCTGGCCGCCGTTCGGCAGCGAATGACTCACCAGGCCCGGAAGCTGGGCATGGGCAACCGGTGCCAGCAACAGCAGCGGCAATAAAGGAAGCAGTCGACGCATCATTGAGGTTTTCCGGGACGTTTAACCAGATTCTGTAACAGCTGACGAAAATCCTGAGGTGCAGCACTGACTGGCGTAGTTGCCAGCGGCGCACCCGGCGGCAGGGTATGCAGATGGGTAATCTGCTGTGCGGTGACGCCGAGCACCAGCCGGGCATCGGCGGTATCGACAATCACCACCCGCTCACGCTGACCCACCTGCACGCTGGCGGTCAGTTTCAGCTCCTGGCTGCTTACCTTCTTCGGCGCGAAGCCGAAACGGCGCGCCAGCCAGGCGCAGGCCAGAATCAACAAAATAATCACGGCTAACATGCTGCTGACCTGCACCACCATGGAGCCGGTTGAAATCGGCTGCGCGTGCGGCGCAGCAGGTTGCAGACTTTGATTCTGGCTATTCATTCTCAGCGACTCAGACGACGCATACGTTCGGACGGGGTAATAATGTCAGTGATGCGCACGCCATATTTATCGTTCACCACCACCACTTCACCCTGGGCAATCAGGTAACCGTTGATCAGAATATCCAGCGGTTCGCCGGCCAGACCGTCCAGTGACACCACCGAACCCTGCGTCAGACGCAGCAGCTCTTTGATGGTCATCTTGGTGCGGCCCAGTTCCACGGTCAGTTTGACCGGGATATCCATGATCAGATCGATATCCTGCAGGGAGCCGGAGACGTTGCCGCTGTCGAATGACTTAAACACGTCATCGGTTTGCGGCGCGCTGCTGCTGCCGACCTGCTCATTCATTGCTTCAGCCCACAGATCGTCCGCAGAGATATCATCAGACGGCTTATTACTGTCACTCATGGGGCTGTTCCTCGTTCAGCGAATTCAAAATCGGGTTAATCAGGTGTTCGACACGAAGCGCGTACTGGCCATTCATCGTGCCATATTGGCTGGTTAAGACCGGTACGCCATCCACATGGGCGATAATGCGTTCCGGTTTCTCAATCGGCAGCACGTCGCCGGGTTTCAGCTGCAAAATTCGCGACAGGCGCAGCGAGGTTTCGGCAAAGTGCGCAATCAGTTCCAGCTCGGAGTGCTGCACCTGTTTTACCAGGTTGTCACGCCAGTGGTTATCTTCCTGGCGGGAGTTCTCGAGCGGTGGATTCACCAGCAGCTCGCGCAGCGGCTCAATCATTGAAAACGGGATGCAGATGTTAAATTCACCCACCAGGTTACCAATCTCCACCTGGAACGGCGTGTTAACCACGATATCGTTCGGTGAGGTGGTGATGTTGGTGAACTTCACCTGCATCTCTGAACGTACATACTCGACGTCCAGCGGATAAATGGCTTTCCATGCATCGCTGTAACCATCCAGCGCCAGCTTCAGCATGCGACGGATCACGCGCTGTTCGGTATGGGTAAACTCGCGACCTTCTACTTTGGTCGGGAAGCGGCCATCACCACCGAACAGGTTGTCCACTGCGATAAAGACCAGGCTCGGTGAAAACACCACCAGTGCCGTACCGCGCAGCGGCTTCAGGTGGATCAGGTTCAGGTTGGTTGGCACCGGCAGATTGCGGGCAAACTCGTGATACGGCTGAATCTTGATCGCACCCACGCTGATATCCGGGCTGCGGCGCAGCAGGTTAAACAGCGCCATACGGAAACTACGGGCAAAACGCTCGTTAATAATCTCCAGCGCCTGCAGACGCTCGCGCACCACGCGACGCTGGGTGTTCGGGTCGTAAGGACGAATATCGCCTTCCGGCCCGTTTTGTTTCTTTTCTTCTTCCGCGCTGCCACTGTCGCCGTTTAATAGGGCGTCAATTTCAGCCTGGGAGAGAATGCTATCGCCCATTGATTCACCTCAAAATGAAGGCAGTAAACAGCACATCGTTCACGGCCTGCGGAGGTTGACCTTTTACCAGTGGTGGTGCCAGCACCTGTTTGATTTGTTCAACAAGCGCTTGCTTTCCTTGCTCTGTCGCCAGCGCCGCAGCGCTCTGACGCGAGAGCAGCAGCAGCAGACGACTGCGCACCTCAGGCAGATAGTCATTTAACCGACGTCGGGTATCCTCATCGGCCAGACGCAGGGTAAAGCCTACGTACAGCACGCGGTCAGGATCGTTGTCGGGATTGACCAGGTTAACCGTAAATGTATCAAGTGCAAAAAAGACCGGGGCGGGAGGCGGTTCGACTTTCGCCACCTCCGGCTTATCGCCCTCATGTTTATTCATCATTCGCCAGACTGCATAGCCTGCCACGCTGCAAGCGGCCAGCGTCACAATGAGCAACACCGGAATTAAGAGTTTACGTTTGCGGCCTTTAGCTTTCGCGTTATCAGACATGTTTGCAGTTACTTCCTGTGAATTATGGGCAAGCCTCTCGGCTCACCTGGACAGATTATCCCGCGTCTTAAGTCAAACAATGGGAAGAAAAGACGCGGGTTTTACGCTTACCTTCAGCGTTTGTCGCTATCAGGCAAAAGTGTCGACCGCGCCATTACCGTTTACGCGCGCCTGAAGGGCAGCGGGAACGGCAATCGGCGTGATGTCGGTATCACTCTCCTGAGCGAGAGAGAAGCGGCCATGCTGTCCGTCGCGGCGCGTCTCCTGCTGTTGCTGGAAGCTCTGGCCTTGCGCGGAACTGTCACTGCTGACCTGACTCTCACCCAGGTTGATTCCGCTCTCTGCCAGCGCGCTGCGCAGCTGCGGAATCGCGGCTTCCAGCGCCGCTCTGACGTGGCTATGGCCGGAAACCAGATTAATTTGTGCCTGGTCGTTATCCAGTTTCAGGCTGATCTGGATAGCGCCCAGGTCTGCCGGATGTAACCGCAGCTCGGCATTCTGCTGACCGTTGCGGCTGAACATCACAATCTGCTGGCTTAACGCCTGCTGCCACTCATCACTGCCCAGCTGGGCATTCAGCATCGGCGTGGAAGGCGTGCTGGTGGTCGACGACGCCATCATCGGCGGTGCCAGGCTGCTGGCACTGGAGATCGGCGTGCTGGCGATCAGCGAACTATCGCTGGCGCTGGCTTTCATCGCGGCCTGATCGTCCTGCCGGGTGAGTTGGCTCAGCGCCTGCTGAAAACTGCTGTCCAGCGTCAGAGTGCTGCTGGCGCTGTTGCTGTTTACCGCAGCCGTACTGACCGGGCTGGCGGCGCTGCTCACCGCGGGCGCATTCAGCGCTGCGTTTTTCACGCCAGGCGGCTGATCCGCGCCGGATTCTTTATTCTCCTGACCGCTGCCGGTCAGCATCTGGGCCAGTGAGGTCAGGCTTTTGCGCGTGCTGTCGCTCTGAATCCCCAGCTCACCCGGCAGTTCGCTGACCGGGCTGGTGCTGGCGCTCGCCGCCGCTGGTGCGGTCGGTAACATGGCGAACAGCGCCTGAACATTTTGCATATCGCTGGCACTTAACGGTGCGGCTTCCGGCTTGTCTTTATCATCGGCTGATTTGGTGCCGGCTTTAATATTTTCCGGTTTAAACAGTGCGCTCAGCGCAGCCGGATTATCCAGTGCCGCGATCAGCGCATTCAGCGGCGCGGCAGGCTGGGCGTCAGTCTCACTTTCTGTTTTGGCATCAGCCGATTGCGCAGCTTTTCCCTGCTGCTTTACCAGGTTAAGCAACTGGTTTCCCAGCGTGGTCAGAAAGTCGTGCGGCAGGGCATCGGTGCCTGCCGCAAAGTCAGTGGAAACTGATGGTTCCGCGTCGGTTTTTACCGCCGCTTTGGTGGAAATGTGTGGCAGCGTAATCATTCGCCTCTCCTCAATGCGGCCCGTTGGGCAAATTCATCCATCCGTTTCTGGTCGAGACGGTTTTCCTGTCGTAATGCATTTTCTGCTGCCCGGGTGATCAGGGTCTGATACGCGTTCAGTCGCTGCTGTTTCTCACGCCAGTTGATCAGCGCCTGCTCTAAACGCTGGTTCCAGTTGTTGAGCTGATTGCGATGCTGATCGATCGCTTTTTCCAGCGTCTGAATAAACTGGTGATAGTTGGTCCAGCGGGTGCTGGCGATGCCGCTCGACATATCGTCGTTGAGCTTGTTGCGATATTCGTCCTGATAGTCGAGCAGCATGGTCAGCTGTTCATTAGCCGCCTGCTGACCGCGACGCATATCGCCCAGATAGATCGCGGCGCGCTCCAGATCCTGCTCCGCTAAATCGCGAAGCGTGTCGATGGCATTTGCAGTTTTCATGGCCGTTACCTTGCGTTAATCGCGTCGATTAGCCGAACAGTGCATGCAGATGCAGGCAGGCGTCGTCATAATCGCTGCGTTCGAAAATGCCCTGTTGCAGGAACGCTTCCATTTGTGGATAGAGCTTGATGGCTTTATCCAGCATCGGATCGCTGCCGGCGGCGTAGGCGCCCACGCTGACCAGATCGCGGTTGCGCTGGTAGCTGGAGAGCAACTGCTTAAACTGACGCACGCGTGCGTAATGGTTCTCATCAATCAGCGAGGTCATCGCACGGCTGATTGAGGCTTCAATATCGATCGCCGGATAGTGACCCGCTTCCGCCAGCCGACGCGACAGCACAATGTGACCATCGAGGATGGCGCGCGCGGAGTCAGCGATCGGGTCCTGCTGGTCATCACCTTCGGTCAGCACGGTATAGAAGGCGGTAATCGATCCGCCGCCATCAATGCCGTTACCGGCACGTTCGACCAGCGCCGGCAGTTTGGCGAACACCGACGGTGGATAGCCTTTGGTGGCAGGCGGCTCACCGATCGCCAGCGCGATCTCACGCTGCGCCATCGCGTAGCGGGTGAGGGAGTCCATAATCAGCAGCACATGTTTGCCGCGATCGCGGAAATCTTCGGCGATACGGGTGGCGTAAGCGGCACCCTGCATACGCAGCAGCGGCGAGACGTCAGCGGGCGCGGCGATCACCACCGAACGGGCACGACCTTCGGCACCCAGAATGTTCTCGATAAAGTCTTTAACTTCGCGGCCACGTTCGCCAATCAGCCCGACCACAATCACGTCAGCTTCGGTATAGCGCGCCATCATGCCGAGCAGCACGCTCTTACCGACGCCGGAACCGGCAAACAGGCCCATACGCTGGCCGCGTCCTACCGTCAGCAGCGAGTTAATCGCACGCACGCCGGTATCCAGCACATCGGTGATCGGCGTTCGCTGTAACGGGTTGAACGGCGGGGTGATCAGCGGCGCACGATAGCCGGTATCCGGTGATGGCAGGCCATCCAGCGGACGACCGCTACCGTCCAGCACCCGGCCCAGCAGTTGCGGGCCTAACAGCAGTTGCTTACCCGCCTGTGGATTTTCACCGTTCTGCAGCGCGTAGACGCGTGCGCCAGGCAAAATGCCATCCACCTCTTCCAGCGGCATCATCAACAGTTTTTGTCCGTTGAATCCCACCACTTCGCTTTCGATTTCGCTGATGGAGTTGCCATTGTTACGTTCAATAATGCAGGTCGCACCGAGCGGCAACTGCAGGCCGGTCGCTTCCAGCACCAGACCGGTGGCGCGGGTCAGGCGACCATAGCGGCGCACTGGCTGAACCTGGGCGATACGTTTTTCGAACGCGTCGAGCGCGCCCAGCCAGCGATTGAGGCGGGTGGTCATTACACTTCTCCCGGCGCGGCAAGACGGCACAGTTCCTGCCAGCGCGTCGCCACGCTGGCATCGAGGTCGCCATCTTCGGCGCTGAGTTTACAGCCGCCAGGATGCAGCGTGTTGTCCGCCAGCAGACGCCAGCCGTGCAGATCCAGCGTCGGGCCCAGCGTCTGCTCGATACGTTGCAGATCGTCCGGATGCACCCGCAGTTGCGGTTTACCACTGAACATCGGTTCCTGCTGCAGTAATCCCTGAATCTGACGCAGCAGGGCGCTGCCATCGACCGTGGTCGCCTGGCCAATCACCGAGCGGGCGGCTTCCAGCGCCAGCTGCATCAACCGGGCAGCAATAACGCTATCCAGCGATTCCAGCGTGTTCTGAAATTCCGTCACCAGTTGCTGCATCCGCGCCTGTAACGGCGCCTGCTGCTGCTGCGCATCGGCCAGGCCCTGCTGAAAACCGGCGTCGTAGCCCGCTTTCTGACCTTCGGCAAACCCCTGCTGATGACCTTCGTTGTAGCCCTGGCCCTGCGCTTCTTTACGCATCTGCTGTTGCAGACGTTCCAGTTGCTGCTGCTGCTCATCCACTTCGGCGGTAAATTCGGTGATCTCCGGCTGTGGCTCCGGTTCAGGCTGATCGAAACGGCCTAAATCGGTTGGCTGCCACAGCTGCCACGGGCGGGCAGAAAATGCATCAGACATAGGTTTCCTCGCCACCGCCAATCACCATCTCGCCCGATTCGGCTAAGCGGCGTACCACCAGCAGGATCGCTTTCTGCTCGTTTTCCACTGCCGACATACGAACTGGTCCACGGTTGGCCAGATCGTCGCGCAGGATATCGGCCGCACGGGCTGACATGTTTTTGAGGAATTTCTCGCGCAGCGGCTGCTCGGCACCTTTCAGTGCCACCAGCAACTGCTCGGATTCCACTTCCTGCAACAGACGCTGGATGCTGCGGTCGTCGACTTCCACCAGGTTTTCGAACAGGAACATCTCGTCGATAATTTTCTGCGCCAGCTCGCCGTCGAAGTCGCGTACCGCTTCGATAACCGCTTCTTCCTGCTGCGTTTTCATCAGGTTGATGATCTCGGCTGCGGTTCTCACGCCGCCCATCTTCGCGCGCTTGAGGTTGGTTCCATCCAGCAGGCCGTTGAGCACTTCGGTCAGTTCGGCCAGCGCCGCTGGCTGGACACCGCCGAAGGTGGCGATACGCAGCATCACGTCGTGGCGCAGACGCTCGTCGAACAGCGCCAGGATATCCGCCGCCTGACCGCGTTTGAGGTGGACCAGGATGGTGGCGATGATCTGTGGATGCTCGTCGCGGATCAGATCGGCAGCCGCCTGTGGCTCCATAAAGTTGAGCGTTTCCATGCCGCTGGTGGTTTCGCGGGTTTCGAGGATATCCTCCAGCAGGCTGGAGGCACGCTCTTCACCCAGCGCTTTAATCAGCACTGAACGCAGGTATTCATTGGAGTTGAGGCTCAGCGCCGCAAACTGCTCGGCATCGGTCTCAAACTCACGTAGCACTTCGGTCAGCTGCTTGTGCGACACCTGGCGCATACTGGCCATCGCGGCGCTCAGGTGTTGCACTTCACGCTGGTTCAGGTGTTTGAAAACTTCCGCTGCGCGCTCTTCGCCGATGGTCATCATCAGGATGGCGCTTTTTTCGGTTCCGGTCAGACTCATAGCTCTTTACTCATCCATTCGCGAATCACCAGCGCAACAACGCGCGGATCGTTTTCAGACATGTCGCGGATGCGTTGACTCATCACTTCTGCGCTCATGCGGTTACTGGACTTACGTTCCTGATCCAGCTCATCTTTGCTGAGCTGTACGTTATAGGCTTCTTCTTCTGCCGGTTCGGCGGCGCGCGCGGCGGCGGCTTCAGCAGCGGCTTTCTCTTCCGCCTTCTTACGAACCAGATGCGGACGAACCAGTTTGCGGTAGAGAATGAAGGCCACCAGCGCCACCAACAGCCATTTACCGGCATTCATCAGCTGATCAAAGAACGCTTGCTGCTGCCAGAAGGGCAGGTCGCCCGTGGTCGGCTCGGTCGTATTGAACTGCGAGTTCACCACGTTGATGCTGTCACCACGGGTCTGGGAATAGCCCATCGCTTCGCGGGTCAGATCTTCAATCTGCTTCAGCTGCTGCTCATTCAGCGCAACCGCTTTACCTTTATCGTCTTCGCGATAGTTGACGACGACCGCCACCGACAGACGCTGCACGTCGCCAACGTTGAGTTTGGTATGGCGAATGGTGCGGTCCAGCTCATAGTTGACCGTGTCGTCGCGACGTGAGTTGGTCGGCGTGCTGCTGGCCGCTGCGGTACTGGTGGTCTGTGCCGCGTTGTTCTGGCCGTTGGCATTCTGACCATTCGCGTTCTGTCCGTTGGCGTTCTGGCCATTGGCGGCTGGTGTATTCACCGGCGCGGTATTGGCTGGCGCGGGCTGATTAGAGAGCGCGCCCGGCACGCCGCCCGGATACGGGCTGCCTGACTGATCGCTGGTGCTGGTCTGACGCGAGCGAATCGCCGCGTTAGACGGGTTCGCGTTAGGCTGATATTTCTCGTCGGTCTGCTCGCTGGTGTCGAAGTTGATCTGTGCCGTCACCTGCGCATGCACGTTGCCCTGGCCGAGAATCGGATTCAGGATCGCTTCGATACGTTGCTGATAGCGGGTTTCAACATCTGAGGCGTACTTCAGTTGTGCATCATTCAGATCGCGGCCAACGCTATCAGAGCGGGTCAGCAGGCGACCGGTCTGATCGACCACCGTGACGTTGCCTGGCGGCAAACCCGCCACGCTGCTGGAAACCATGTGGGCGATGGCCTGAATCTGACCTTCATCCAGCGCACGACCCGGCTGCAGGGTTAATGTGACCGAGGCTGAAGGCGCTTTCTGCTCACGCACAAATAAGGTGGGTTTTGGCATCGCCAGATGGACGCGGGCAGTTTTGACCGGACCCAGCGATTCGATGGTGCGAGCCAGTTCGCCTTCCAGCGCACGCTGGTAGTTGACCTGCTCGCTGAACTGGCTGATACCGAATTTCTCTTTATCCAGCAGTTCGAAGCCGACCGAGCCACCTTTCGGCAGGCCCTGTTGTGCCAGACGCAGACGCAGCTCATGGACATTCTCTTCCGGCACCATCAGTGCGCCGCCATTTTCGGCGAAACGATAGGGAATGTTCATCTGTGTCAGCTGCGTGACGATAGCACCGCCATCTTCATCTGACAGGTTGTTGTAGAGCACGCTGTAGCTGGGGGCTTTAGCCCACAGCACCATTGCAATCACAATGGCGATAACAGCGGCGGCGGCGACGACTAAAGGAATACGCGGATTTGCGCGCAGGCGAGCGAGAAGGTCACCGAAGCCTTTCTTTTCTTGATCTTGTGTGGCGGCTGCACTCGCATTCATGACCGATTCCTGCCTGACGTAATTGACCGGGTTAGTTGAGATGGCAAAACAGACTCCCTGACCTGCGTAAATAAAAATTCCACTTCAATGCCAGGCATTATTTGTTGAAACCGAAAATTTGATGGCTGGATAAGCCGGGGTTTTTGCTGTCATTTAGCGCCTTTGTCTCATTGACAACGTGCTAGATTTTTGAACACAGAAAAACTTCACCACTTTTACAAGGTAACGTTAATGTCCATTCAGGCAATCGACGGGGTACTTCAGCAGCTTCAGGTCACCTCGCTGCAGGCGAGCAACCGCAGCAGCGAAGCGCCCAACCAGATCGATTTCGGCGCAACCATGAAAGCCGCGCTGGATAAGATCAGCGAGACGCAAACCACTGCCCGCACACAGGCGCAGGATTTTGAGATGGGGAAACCGGGCATCGCGTTAAATGATGTGATGGTCGATCTGCAGAAATCATCTATCTCGATGCAGATGGGGATTCAGGTCAGGAACAAGCTGGTATCGGCGTACAGCGATATTATGAATATGCAGGTTTAGGGAATCTAACTTATTGAATAATATGGGTATATCGTTCAGATCGCCTTGGTGCGGGACACCTGTGGGACAAATTCGTTGAGTTTTTCGTTCAGAAGACTCCTTTGTGCCTCGTCGTTTTCCTTCATCCAGGATCCGTATACCTGATAAACCATCTGAGCATTTGCATGGCCCATCTGACTGGCTATGAAGTTTGGATTTGCGCCGGCAGAAAGTGACCGGCATGCATAAGTTTGCCGGGACTGGTATGGCTTACGATAAGTCAGCCCGGCCTTCCTTATTGCAGCTCTCCATGTCTGTGGCAGAGATGACACCGCATAATAGTTTTCACTTTTATTGTTGACCGCATTCACTGTCGGGTTGAAGACGAAGGTGAGTTCCTCTTCGCTCTTTTTGCCATATTCCCGGGAATGCACTGTAATGACGGACGATCCCTTCAGTCTGGTCAGCTCCTGCTGATCTTTGAGAGTCGTGACAGCTGCATCTACCAGATAAATAGTGCGCAGACCTGACGCAGTTTTAGTTGGGGTAAAGTCACCGAGGATTGTCAGGTTACGCTTCACTGTGATAGTGCCTTTTATCAGGTCGATATCTTCCCATGCCAGTGCGCAGATTTCGCCATGCCTCTACCGGTGTAGACGGCCAGCGACCACAGGTTACGTAACTGCCAGCACCTGGAACACGCCGACGCAAACCAAAACCTACTTCCGGGTTGAGCTGGAAAGCCCATCTTCACTGCCATCAGACATCGTAACGTAAGCTTAGGGATCAATAATCAGCGCCTTCAATGGCAATAGTGAGCTGGTGCCTAAAGCTCGTATCGCTTCGAAAGTCTTTGCCGGCGGCTATTACTCGGTGCTAAACAACATCGATGACCTACCCCCAGGATTAAATACAAAACTCAGTTAGTAATGTCGGATCCTTCACTCTCAGAATTTCCCTTTCTCCAGCTCGCTGCAAATTCAGACGGCGTCTGATAATTCAGCGTGGAGTGCGGACGACATTCGTTATAATCCTGACGCCATTCGCTGATGGTTTTCCTGGCATGACTGACGTCGCTGAACCAGTGTTCATTCAGGCATTCATCGCGAAAGCGTCCGTTAAAACTCTCAATAAATCCGTTCTGTGTCGGCTTGCCGGGCTGGATAAGTCGCAGCTCCACTCCATGCTCAAAGGCCCACTGATCGAGCGCGCGGCAGGTAAACTCCGGGCCCTGATCGGTTCTTATCGTAGCCGGATAGCCGCGAAACAGCGCAATGCTGTCCAGAATACGCGTGACCTGAACGCCTGAAATACCGAAAGCAGCGGTGATCGTAAGACACTCCTTCGTGAAATCATCCACACAGGTCAGGCACTTGATCCTGCGACCGTTGGCCAGTGCGTCCATAACGAAATCCATCGACCATGTAAGGTTCGGTGCATCCGGGCGCAGAAGCGGAAACCGTTCGGTCGCCAACCCTTTACGGCGTCGTCTGCGTTTTACGCTGAGTCTATTAGGTAGTCAATTCGGTATACCCGCTTGTGATTGACGTGAAGGCCCTCCCTACGCAGCAACTGCCAGATGCGCCGATAACCAAAACGTCTGCGTTCAAGCGGCAGCTCAGTAATACGCCCTGATAAATGTGCATCAGCAGCCAGACGCTGAGCGTTATAACGGCAGGTCGACAGGGACAAACCTGTAAGCCTACAGGCACGACGTTGCGACAGACCGGTCGCATCACACATCAACACCACGGCTTCCCGCTTCTGGCTGTCGTCAGTACTTTCGCCCAAGAACCACCTGAAGCGCCTCCTTATCCAGCATGGCTTCGGCAAGCAGCTTCTTGAGCCTGGTGTTTTCTTCCTCAAGCGACTTCAGGCGCTTAACCTCGGGCACCTCCATACCGCCATACTTCTTACGCTAGGTGTAAAAGGTGGCGTCGGAAATGGCGTGCTTACGGCAGAGCTCACGGGCAGAAATCCCGGCTTCAGCCTAGCGGAGGATACTGATGATCTGTTCGTCGGAAAAACGCTTCTTCATGGGGATGTCCTCACGTGGCTTATGAAGACATTACTAACATCGCGGTGTATTAATCAACGGGGAGCAGTTCCGGTACCGGCTGCACGCAATCGAAGAGATACATGACACAATTTTGGATGCTGAGTTTGAGCAGCAGTTGGGCTAAATACCGGAAGGCTGTATGAGTAATTAACAAAAAAGTTTAATATATCCTCATGACTGCGCTTTACTAATTCGGTTTGCAAAGAGCAGGCGGCTTTTTTGTACAATTTCAGCAAGGGGTCTTAACTTGAATTTTTAGTAATCAATAAAATAATGGATGATAAAGTGAAGTTATCTTTTATTAAACCTTGTTTGATCATGTCAAAGATCTCTTCGCGTGAGTAGAATTTACAGCACATGATGCCTTCATTTTTTTGAGGGGAGAGTTGATCTATATCATCAACTTCGCAAAGAATCACCTGGATATTATCTGAGATTAATCCTGAGTCAGTTAATAGTTGTCCAAGTAAATGACTATTAGATGATTCTAAATTCAGTTCTTCTTTCAGTTCTCTTTCGCCGCCAATTAAATGGCTTTCTCCAGCCTCAAGGAATCCGCGAGGAAATTCGTATAAAACCTCACTATTCCTGATGTGTTGAATGATTGCATATTTATTTTCGTGGGCGGCTATTATTACAACACCACCATTTTTTTGATGCAACTTAAGATGTCTCATTTTATCAACTGAGACAGATAGCATGTTGTTTTCGAAAATAACCTTATTCAAAATTGACGATCCATGTTGGTTGGTTAGCAGAACGGCGTATAATCTTTCTTGTATTATAGAGGTAATATAAGACATACGTGAAATAGACCAACACTTTAACGGTTGCGGTCAATAAATCATTGTTGACCTTCAATAGCAAGAATATTTCTTTGACCAATATAGCAGTCGGAAATCCAGATATTAGGATCATGCAAAATATAACTCTGTTCTCAATACCTTTTAACATCCCTCTAAAATCCATATTGCTATATTTTTGGTTCTGCTTTTGGAAGAAATGCTTAATGCTTTCGTTGACATCACTGAAATCAAATTCATTCCTTGAAAGTATTTTATTAAGTGCCAGGGCCGAGTCAGTATATTGCATTTGCCAAGAGCGCAAGCCAGAGAGGGTTCTTATTACCATTCCTCCGATCATACATATAACTAAATTTAAAAATATAGCTGAATATTGGCTGGATATCATTTTGCTGAAGGCTGTATATGAACCAATGTAAAACGACAAGATAACCAGATAGAAAGCAATGGTTTGATCTCTTTTAGAAGACTGCTCTTTTATATGATCATTACATCTTTCATAAACTGACATCAGAAAATCTTTTGATGCTGACATTGGAACTCCTGAAATGTATTTTATAAATAGTTCTTATAAAGTTATTAGTTCTAAAACGCAACGACTGGAAACCATTAAGAACCTTAAATTCCACATTTACCAATGATAACAGTATTGCTATGGAGATACCAAAAGACGACATCCGGCTTCATAGATCAAACTTCAAGGCTATCCATCGGGCATGGTGCGACCAAGCTGGACGCAACTTAGGCCGCGCTGCTGGCAGCCGATAAAAACTTGTGCGGATTCGGCATTATCGGCTTCACCTCCGACAAAGCCCCGCATTCACTAATCAGACTGAAGAAAGCGATCAACTCTGGCGTCACGAAGTTATCGAAACGCTCGTATCCTTCTATGGCCCTCAAAGTCAGTCCATCGCAAACCTGTTTCGCGACGGCCTGAAGATCGAGCAGAACAATGAGACACTCAAACAAAAAGAGCTTTCACTCGCTGAATACAGCTAATTGAAGGCTTCCCCGAGCTCATCAACAACCAATGGGGGCGCCGGTACGACATTACTGTGCGCCTGCGCCGCAAGGTAATCCGCGACAACGGCATTAAATCACTGGTCGAAGCGTGACAGGTTGAAAGAGCCAAACCTGCCAGCCGAAGGCATAACCTTGTGACAGCCCCGTTGCTGCCACAATTTACCGTTTTTGGTCTTTCGTCAGAACTTTCGCCGCGGGCCAACTTAAGCCCCTTTTGATCCGGCATGGCATCGGCAAGCAGCTTCATGAAGCGGAAGTTATCACTCTTTAAGTAATTTAAGCGGCTTCATTTCCGGTATTCCATCTCGCCAAACGTCTTATGCGTTGGAAATGCTTCTTCATGCGGTTATCTTGAGTATTGTTGATGAAAACATCACTGACATCGAGGTGTACTAATAATCGGGAAGCAAGTCACCCTTGTGGGGACGGCTATGTACGGATCATGTAGTCTTCAACTAAAACATATTTACGTGCTGCCTGATTTTTTTAGAGGTTTCGAACCGTGATCACTCAGATGATGCAGGATCACAGATCACGTCAGTAACGAGAGTATGAGATCTGTTATTTTTTTTCGGCTGATCAACCAAAAAATAAATAAGCAAATATTAATTGCAAGGCTTAATTTTCATCTGCCGTGTATACTAATTTATTTTCTTGCTTAGTTTAATGCTTTTTTTCTCAATGGTTATGTACATAATATAAGAAATTACTAATACCGAAGCAAAAGCAACAGTTAACGAATAGAGGTAATGGAAACCCATGCTTTCCATCCACCGTATTATGCAATAGCCGATGACTGAGTGAAGCGCATAAAACGAATAACTTATTTCTGATAAGAAAGAAATAACCCTGTTTTCTTTAATGTGTTTATTTAGCAGGAAGGCTACAAAGAAAAATATGTACCCATATATATAATTGACGCCGGTGCCTATAAATTGATTAGCCTGGGGGCCAATCCTCCATGAGGCGGCGATGCAGAGAGAAACGATAATAGTAGAAGCAATGAACTTGCCAGAAGTGATCTTTTTCTCATAAAAAAAGTTTATCAGCACACCCAGTATCATATAAGATACATATATAAGTTCAATTTTTAGCGCGTCAAAGGAAAAATGCCCTTGTTCAGATGATCCTATCTGAAAATGGCTGGTTATAACTGTCACAGCCATGAATAAAAATGGCATTGCAATAACTTTTATCAGAGCGGCGTTTTTTAACGCGCTATATATTATGGCGCAGCATAAATAAAATTTTATCTCAATAGAAAGCGTCCAGTTTACGTAATCGATGCTTTCATAATTGAATAAAGAGCCTAACAGAGAGATATTAAGAATGAAACGGCTTAATCCTATCTGAGCTTCACTTCCCCAGTACGCATGGCTGGAAGCATATACAGCCATCATGATAACAGAGCAAGCTATATATGTAGGATAAATTCTTAAGGCTCGTGATTTTAAGTATCCGCTTCTGCTTTTTTTTCTTAAAGAATAGGAAATAACAAATCCGCTAATCAGAAAGAACACCGAAACGCCGAATGGGCCGTAATTAAAATAGGGGAGTGGTGGAACCAATGATAGATAGTAACTGGGGTTACCAATATTGTTGCCTGAAGCTCCAGTCACTTTACTAATGAACTCATGATCTAAAGAGTAAATTCCTAACCAGTGAACAATGACTACGCATAAAAAGGCAATAGCTCTAAGTTGTCCTGCAAAAATAACGCGAGACGAAGATATCGATGTAGGATACGTCTGGGCAATGCCTGCGCCATTGAGTTCAGGTGATGCTTGCGACATGCAAGACCTCTTCAGATAAAAACCAGTAATTAAATTTCTGTTAAAAAAGGGTAAAGATCAAGTAAATTGTGAGACTTGTCTTAATTTTGGCGTAAAAAGGTTCAGTCAAAGGTTAAAGAGACTTGTGCTAAGCAACCAAGGGCAGTTGTCTGACAAAGTGAAGTGTAGGGCTAAGCTTGCACATTCAATGGTGAGATGATTGAACTAAAAGCTGCTCTTTAGGCTATTTAAACTCTGCGATTTTGTCTTTACGTTTTTTTATAAAAAGATGCCATTATCTTATTTTCATAAATAATGCTTAAATATCATTAGCATAAGTGGAAAGCATGCTGACAGTGGGGTGAATGCTCCTGACCCATTTTGCTCATTAAGTAATGGTCTTTATGCGCCGCATCAGGGATCAAGACGTTTGGTCATTTCACCGATAGTGAGCGAAAATTATGCCACCTATAGTGGGCAGCAATTGCCTGCCACACAGACCTTCTCAGCCATCAGCAGGACACCGCAACAATGATAAAAACGATCGCCGGATTACTGTTACTGACATCTCTGTATGCTACTGCTGGCACGCCGCTGCAATGCGGACCTTTCAAAATCGAGTCTGATGAAAAGGGCGCAGTCACGGTTAATGGTGCCAGCGCGAAGATAAAGAGCACCACCTTTCTCAAAGCAAAAAACGATGACGATAACGTCAGGCTTCACTGGCGGGTCAAAAACACCAAAGCGCCAGGCATGATCGATATGGATCTGGTGACTCGTGAGGGTAAATCGGAGTTAGAGGCTGAAATCGTCCGTACCAGCCCGAGTCAGATAAAAATTCGCGGCAGCTACGACTGTGAAAAAATAAAGTAACCGCGAGTTCCTGCACCTTGAGCAGACGGAAAGCAAACAGTCGTATCAACTACCGCGTTGAAAACAGCCTTAGCTCAAATATCGATGCGCGCCTTTTCAGGCAATAACGAGTGAAACCCGGTTAAGGCCCTCTGGCCCCAGATGTGATGCGCTCAGGTTTCAGGCAGCCCGATGAATGCGTTCACTCCGCTTTTTTACACTCATCGATCAGGGCCGCTACCGATGCGCTGATGTCGGCGGCGTGCGGGTCATAAAAAAATTCAGTGCTGGTTTCGCTGTGGCTAAATTTGGCTATTTCGACCCAGGCGATAACGGTTCCGTCACCTTGTTCAAGGTTATAGCGTTGCGTACCGCCAGGTAGCGGATCGTCCTGATCCAGATAAAGGTGCCGGCTGATGGCAGCTGAGTAGAGACAGGACTGCACCTGATCAGGATGCGCATTAAAATAGGCGGTTTTAACTTGCGGATGTAATCCAACCCGACCGGTATCCACACAGCCGGCCACCATCATTAAAGCGAGTACTAAAACTGTTTTCTTCATCAACTCAAACCTCATCACGCTGCAGCATTTTTTTAGTCCATTCCGTCAGCCCTGAATCAGCGCCGGACACGGCACAGAATAGCCTGAACTATACTTACCTTTTTTCAACGAGGAGGATGAGATGATCAATCTTCGAGAGATGAATGAGAAAATTCATCAGGTGCTGCAGGCCGATGAAGCGTCAGGGTTTACGTCGCAGACTGCAGAGCAGGTATTAGCGGTGGTGAAATCTTACTGGCAGGAGGGCGATGAAACGATAAGAAACGACATCACCCAGAAATTGTCCCGTCTGGAAAAATCGGGCGTGCCTTTTCCGGATCATTACCTCGATACGCTGTAGCCTTCCGCTAAACCACAATGCGCCCCTGCGTGGGGCGCGATCTCTTCACTACTGCGCTTTGTAGGGATCTTTTTTATCATCCTGACTATCATCGTTCTTACGCGGCACTTCGCCATGATCTTTTGGCGCATCAGTAGCGGGATGATCGTCCTCTTCATAGGCATTGCCGACGTGTGGCGCCGCTTCCGGCAGGCTTTTACTGACTTCACCTTCGTGTTTACGTTCTTCATTGGTTTTATGTTTAAACATACTTCACTCCTTTTTTTTCTGTCCGTTAAGTCTAGACCAGCCAACAGAAGCTGGCAGGCGGGTCCACGTTCAGATAAAAAAAAGCCCGCACGAAGCGGGCTGAATCGGAGTTTTCTCTCGTGTGCTGCACGGCTTTATTCGTTGCGTGTCAGTGTGTAGCGGGATCATGCTAACGGGGTAGAACCGGCGCGGGAATGGACAAATCTGTTATCTGGCGTGCGGCAGGTCACAAATTAATCGATTAATAAATTCGATTGAACGGATTAATAAAAGGCATATAGTGACCTGCGTTACCAGGAGATAGAAATTATGTTACGAGACTATTTAAAGATTGAAGCTGACGATCAGCTGATTAAAAACCGTACCCTGAGCCTGAACAATCGCGGTCAGGAAGAGGTCACTGAGTGGACCATCGTCAGCCCGCACGGCGTCAAAAAAGGCGGCGTGACCCTGTTTGATAAACTGAGCACCCGCCGTTCATGGTGTGTCGGCTATCGCATCACGCAAACCGATCTGCATGGCAATGTGGTGGTGGATAAGCTGACTGACGCGTTATAAGTTGTCCGACTTTTGCCGTAGTAAAATGTGAACTTTGTTGGAATTAACCCGCAGCGTAGCGGGTTTTTTTATGTCCGCTAACGATAGCGGCGTAGTTCTACCAGCGTGCCGGCCAGCTTTATGCCATCACGACGGGAATGCAGCAGTGGAAAGTCGATGTTCTCCGGTGCCAGCTCAAACTGCACAACACCGCTCTCACTGCTGCGTTGCCGGTATGTACGCAGCAGTGCGCTGTTCTGCTGCAGCGCCAGCACGCTGTCGCCGGGCAGCGGTGAGACGGCCGGATCGATGATCACCACATCATTGCGCCTGATAGCAGGCGTCATGGCCTGTTCCTCAACCCGCAGGGCAAAGCTCTGCTGAGAGAGCGCCATGTCGTTATGCATCAGCAAATCACACTTCACCGAAGTGGCGTCATTCAGCCACGGCACCACGTCGCGCTGATTCAGTAAGGGAATCTGATGCAGCCCGGCAAATCCACTTTCGCTGAAAACAGGACCATCGCCATCTATCAGATAGGCAGGCGCGCATCCCAGCGATTCCGACAGCCGCAGCAGGTTTTCACCACGCGGTAACGTCTCCTCTTTTTCCCATTGTGAGATCGCCACATGGGACACTTTTACCTGTTCCGCCAATTGCTTCTGCGTTAATCCCAGGTTTTTTCGTCGGTGGCGAATACGGTCGCCCAGCGTTTCGTTTTTCATCTGCTTGACATTCAGGTTAAGAATGATTTAAGTATACTTAACCCTGGCATTTAAGCAATCTTAAATTTCAGGCAGGGGACGTGCCTGTTGTTGCACGCCGTGGTGTTCCAGTGACCTTACCGGGTAGAGGGGTGCGGCATGGAAAGTAGTTTAATTACCAGTATGGGTGCGTTGGTTTTGGGTGGGGGCGCGGCGGCACTGTTCTGGAAACCGTTATTGGCGGGTATCGCGTCAATCGTGACCAGTAATCGGGCCGGCGGCGAAATTATAACCAGTTATAAAGAACAGGTGGTGTTGCTGAAGGAGAGCAACCTGCTGATACGAGAAGAGAACGACGAGCTACGAGAACGGCACGATAAAAATTTGCGGCGTATCTCCATGCTCGAAACCGATCTTCGGCTTATCAAGAATGCGTTAGGGATACTGCTGGCAATGACAGAGGCCGATCACAGCGATAAGTTTCGCAACGAGGTCGATCGCCTTATCTCAACTCTGGAGGATCGCAGCGATGGTGACGATAAATAGTCCTGCTACAACCCTGTTAAACAAGCGAAAAATTATCCTCGGCGGCGTAATGCTGGGCTGCTCGATGATCTGCGTGCTGATGACGATTCTGTTTCTTTATGTCAGCAATACGGCCAACCGGCGAGTAGCAGAGATTCGGCAGGAGTATCGCAATATCGCGGCAAAACGTGATGCCCGGGTCGATTTGCTGACTAATCAGGTGACGACGTTACAACACAAACTTGATGCGTTACCGGACCGCACGGCGATCAAAACGGTGGATAAAGTCAAAGAGGTAGTGATTGAAAAAGAAGTGTCACCGATGCATTCGCAACCCAGGCCATAACTTCCGATTATTCTTAGTGCGGCTTCGCTATTATCGACTAGTTTTAAATCTCCGGGCGACATTTTCTTTCGCTGTATTGTGCGAAGAAAAGGCCCGCAGATTGGCCGGTTGATGAACCGCTACGCCAAATCACTTTGGATAACTAACCAGAAGGACATTTAGCATGAGCGATTCAACAGAAACCAAGAGCAAAAATGATTACCTGCGTGATGTCACCTCTCAGCTGAAAGAGATGCGCCACTATGCGCAAACCAACACCGAGACGCTGTCAGCACATTGGTTAGCCTTCGACGCGGGCGAATACAAAGACAAAGTTAACGCCGATCGCATCGATGCGCTACTCAACAAGCAGGGTAAGATGCTGGAAGATCTGGATGCGGCCATTCAGGACATTGAGATCGAAATTAATCACAGCGAGCAGGAGAGTTAAGTGATCTCCCGCTAACTGATGCGGTGGCCATTAAGGGATTAATCGGCCACCAGCCACATTTCCGCTTCGTCGAACATCTCTTCAACTATCCGCGCAATCGTCGCTTTATCGTTCTTACTCAAATCCGTATCAATAGCGTTACGTTCCATCGGTTTGACCTTAACTTCAATGTCAGGAAACACCCGATGCACCCGCTTTTCCAGCTCTTCGAGAATCATCTCGCGCGCACCCGGTAAACCGGCTACGTTACGCTTGTCATAAATCAACTCAACAAACATGATGGCAATCCATTCAGGGCAAAATCGCTGGGATATAATACTGTAAATAAAAACAGTGGCAAGGCGGCGCGCCCGATTACGGGAAATATTTTTATGTCATGCCGGACTGCATCTTGATCTGGCTTATTACTGCATCATCACGACATAATGGCAGCTCAAACATCTGGAGAAGTGCGATGCGACAACTGGTCATTGATATTCTGCTTAAACTGGCAAAGATGGACGTCGACGCGAAAGAGCTGACCGCCCAGCTTGAAGCGCAATCGCTGCTCGTTGCTGCGTTACTGGTGCAGGCCAAACAGGACAACACGCTGACGATTAGCGAGACGGTTCAGGATGCTATTGTCACGGCGTCACGTTCGTCGACCGACTTTTTGCAGTCTGACGTAGACCTGCTGCTGACGCACATTAATCGTCTGCTGGCAGTGGCACAATATGTGGAAGTAAAAGGAAAGATGGCAGAAGAGGAGTAGCCGGAGAAAAAAATTCGCCTCTGGAGGTGAAATCCAGCAACACCTCCAGAGGCAGTGCAAAAGCACTATTCGTTCAAGGACAATCACGACCGAAGTCGTAGGATGAAGTTATACACTTTCCTCGTCCTTGTACAACTTTATCGGCGGTTATATCACTGGTTGGAGGTGTATAAAGAATACACCTTACAAGACTGGCCGATCAGAGCTCGTTTTTGATGCAAAACTCTTCCCAGCTCATCCCCAGCGATTCAGCATGTGATTTGAGATAGGTCTCAATCGCCTCAGCCGCCACCGCTTTGTCTGGCTCAGCCAACTGTATCGAAAAGATCATCCCATCCAGATTTTTCTGACGTAAAAAAGCCGCATAGATGCGTTCAGCGTGCCATTCACGCAACTGACGCAGGGAAAGATTGGCCGCGCGGGCGTCGCTTTCGGTCAGCTCATCCAGCGCTGCCTGGAAATCGGGATGAGCGGTAAAGAACATGTCGCGCGCCTGCGCGTAATACGCTTCTGGGGTTTTCATAGCCGGGTTCCTGAATATCTGTTGCAGCCCGCCAGTGTAGCGGGTTGCGCCAGCCTTGTCAGGAAGCGATGCTACGGCGTGGCAGAACAAGGGTACTGACGCCGACTTTATACAAGACAATGAAAAAAAACGCGCCGGGCGCGGCTGGATCAGCCGGATACCTTGCGCACTGGCGTGGAAAAATTATAACGTAGCCGCCATTGACGCGATCTTAGGGATTAAACATGAAAAAGTGGATGCTGATTGCCACGCTGGCACTGGGCGGTTGTGCGCAAATCAACGATTATGACAGTGCGGTGCAAACGCCGGCGCCGGCGAATCTTCAGGGTAACTGGCAAACCGTCGGGCCTCAGGGAAAGCTGATTAGCGATCAGGCAATGGGCTCGCTTATTGTCAATGCGGATGGCAGTACGCTGGATTGCCGTCAGTGGCAGCGAGTGATTGCCAAACCCGGCAAACTGACGTTGCTGAGCGGTGATTACGTTAACGTAACGCGTCAGGTTCGGGTGATGCCGCTGGTGGTGGATAATGGTGAACTGAGCTATGACGGGCTGACGCTGCGCAAAGTGGATCGTCCGACCCTTGAGTGCCAGCAGGCGCTGGAGGAGGTGGCGAAGCAGCCAAAAGCCGCCATCATTCAGAATATTGAACCGCAGCTGCTGCGGACCCACATTACCGATAACAATGCGGCGGCCTTATCGCAATAACGTGATCTGGCAGGGCCGCGGCCCTGCCAGAAGAGGCACTACTCTGCGACGACCCAGACGCTGACGCTGCCGCCGTTACAGACAAACACTGCATTACCCTGACCATCGGCGGTAATGGTTTCTTCACGGTTTGCCAGATGATCGCGCCATACCTTGCCGGCATAGCCTTCACCCATCGCCACGGCTTTTTCGCCCGCCTCGCCATTCGACATGATTACCACACAGCCCGGCTGCGTTTCGGTTCCGCTGCGGCTAAAGGCAACGCAGTTAGGATGATCGAAATAGTCGGTCTGTACGCCCCAGCCATACTGCTGGCGCGCCCGGATTAACCCTTCCAGCTCCGGGATCACCGGCATCTCAATCTTATGCTTCTCACCGTCGCCACCGGTATCTTCGTAACTGGCGCCGAACAGATCGGGATAGAAAATGGTCGGTACCCCTTGTTCTCGCAGCAGGATCAGCGCGTAAGCCAGCGGTTTAAACCAGGCTTCCACCGGCGCTTCCAGCGACTGTAGCGGCTGGGTATCGTGGTTGGCGACGATCGTCACCGCATGCCAGGGATCGGCCACCACCAGCGAATTAGCAAAGATCTGACTCAGATCGTAAGCGCTGCCTGCGGTTGACGCCTGGTGGAAGTTCATGTGCAGTGGCGCATCAAACAGCATGGTTTTGCCTTCCACCTGATGCACATATTCCTGCAACTTGTCGGTTTCAAACGACCAGTATTCCGCGACGATGAACATCGGCTCTTCGGCCACTTCCTGAATGTGGTCGATCCAGGCTTTATAGAACCAGGCCGGGATATGTTTCACCGCATCCAGACGAAAGCCGGTACACGGCACCTGTTCCATCACCCAGCGCGCCCAGTATTTCAGCTCTTCGCTCACCGCTTTATTGCGGAAATCGATGTTCGCGCCCATCAGATAGTCGAAGTTACCCAGCTCATTATCCACCTGATCGTTCCAGCCTTCGGCGGTGTAATCATTAATGATTTTAAAGACGCCGTTTTCATCCGGATTTTCGATATGGTCGACGCCGCTAAAGCATTTATGATCCCAGACGAATTTAGAATATTCACCGGCGCGCACCGGGAAGGTGAACTTCGTCCAGGCTTCGCACTCCACCACCTCGTCGTAAATTTCATCACGGTTGTCCGGATTGACGCGGTTGATGCGGATCTGCTCTTTTTCATCGGCACCCATTTTATGGTTGAGTACCACATCCAGCAGCACGCCGACGTTGTGGCTGCGCAAGGCATCTGCTGCCGCCAGTAACTGCTGTTTATCGCCATATTTGGTGGCAACGCTGCCTTTCTGATCAAATTCACCGAGGTCAAACAGGTCATAGCTGTCGTAACCGACCGAATAGCCACCCGATTCCCCTTTATAGCTCGGCGGCAGCCAGGCCATGGTGATGCCGATTTCGCTGAGCCAGGCCGCGCGATCGGCGATTTCCGGCCACAGTTTGCCGCCATCCGGGTAATACCAATGGAAAAACTGTAATAACGTCGGGTTTTGCATCTACTGCACTCCAGGGGATGATGAGAATCAAGTATGGAGTAAGCGGCAGAAAAGAGGCGCCGCGCAGAGAAATAAATCTGGCGGCGGGAGAGAGCAGCAATCAGGAGAGGGTTTCGCGCGGTACCATCACAACACCGCCTTGCTTACCGTAGGCAGAAAGCACCGATTTCTGGCGCGCATTCTGGCCGACCAGCGAGGCCAGCTCATCCATCCGCGCCTGCAGCAGGCGTTTCACTTCACTCTCATTATCCAGAATATGACGCAATACCGGACGCAGCTGCTCCTGAACCTGAACGGAAGGAGCGGCAGCTTCTGTCGATTGTGCTAACGATTGCACCGCGCTGACATAGTCCATCTCCCTGCTGATCAATTCATCCCATTCGCCCTGTGCGGCGTGACGCAGCATTCCCTGGCTGAGATCGAGTAACTGTTGGTAAACGGCAATCAGATGCGGTGCAATAGTCATTAAACGGCGTCCTGAATCAGGTTAGGTTGAACCACTTCTTTCCACGCGTCGGCGATGTTGCGCAGTAAGCCTTCGACTTCTTCGATAGCTTCTGCATCATTGTGCAGGTTGGCCTGCAACAGACGACGCGTCATGTAGTTGTAAAGACCCAGCAGGTTGTCTGCCAGCTCATCACCACTGTTTTCACTGAGGCCCTGTTTGAGGCCTCCTTCAATAATATTGATAGCTTTGGAAAGGGAATTACCTTTGCCTTCAATATTGCCATCCTGCATAAACAGGCGAGCGCGAATCAGCGCGCTGAGCGCGCCATCAAACAGCATAACCACCAGCTGGTGCTGGCTGGCGCTCATCACGGCGCTTTCCACGCCAATTTTTGCATAGGCTTTGGTGCCTGTAGCGCTGTACATGGTCACTCCTTACGATTTGGAACTGCTTGACGTCATGTTGTCAAACTGCTGAGTCAGGTAGCTACTGGTGCTGTTGAGTGAACTCATCGTCACATCGAGCTGGGTAAATTGCGCCTTATAGCGGGCAATCAGGTTGTCGATGCGAGTGCTCATTTTGTTGTACTGATCGGTCAGGTTGTTGAGCGTCTTGCTCACGCCATCCTTCGCCGCCTGAATGATGCCGGTTGATGAGAGCCAGCCGGTCAGGTTAGTGGCGATTTTGGTGGTGATGCCGGTGGTTTTGCCGTCGCCGATCATCATCTCTTTAATGCCGTCAGGATCTTTATCTAAGGCGGTTTTCAGTACCGCCGAGTCCAGCTTCAGTGCACCGGTGGTCGGGTCTGAAGAGATACCAATCTGCGACAGGGTTTTATAGCTGGATGAGCTCGCGGCATTAGTCAGCAGACCTTTTAACTGCGTCTGTATAGTGCGCAGCGTACTGTCGCCCACCAGCGCGCCGTTGCTGGTATCCTGCGCCGTTGCACCCACATCAACAGCGGTATATTTGGTCAGGCTGTTGAACTGATCGAGCAGGGTATTGTACGCATCAACAAAGGTAGAGAGCGCCGTCGTCACCTTGGTGGTGTCTTTAGCGACGTTCAGGGTCTGGCTGGTGGTGGTGGTGTCTTTCAGATTAAGGGTGATGCCCTCTAAGGCGTCGCTGATGGTGTTGCTGCTGCTGGTGATGGCAACATTATTCACCGTTAGTTGGGCATCCTGTGCCGCCACGCTCAGATCCATAGGATTGTCTGCATCGGTTTTAGTGGCATCAAAACCCACAACGCTTTGCAGCGTATCGTCGCCGGTCACGGTCACGGAGGAGACCGCATATTTCTCACCGGTTTTCGCCGCCGTTAATGAGAGCCGATATTCACCGTCACCCGATTTAATGATGCTGGCGCTCACGCCGGCACCTGCTTTATTGATCGCGTCACGCATACCGCTCAGTGAGGTCTGATCGCTGGTCAGTGTAATATCTTTACTGGTGCCGTCAGCCAGCTTGATAGAGAGCGTACGGCTGGCCGCTGAGCTGTCGCCCAGTACGGCGGTGTTGCTGCTCTGCACGCCGGAAGTCAGGGTTTGCGCCTGCGCCAGCTTCGACACGCTAATGGTATAGCTGCCGGCTACGGCGCCGCTCGCGGTGGTGGCGCTAAAGGCGCTGCCGGTACTGGTGGCGGTGGTGGAGCTAAACAGATCGGCGCTGTTCAGCGCGGTATTCGCGGTCTGAAAGGTCGTCAGCGCGCTGGAGAGCGTACCGTAAGCGCTGAGCTTAGCGGTATAGGCGCTCTGCTGGGTTGAGATCGGTGTCAGCGACGCTTTTTCAGATGCCTGCAAATTATCCAGAATCGTACTTAAATCGAGTCCTGAACCGATACCCAGGGTGGAGATAGTAGCCATGTTGCTTCCTTATATGGTCGACACGGAGTTTGAATACCTGAGTTATCGGCCTTGATTAACGAAAGTTTAAGGTTATTTGCCTTAGGGTAATGAGGTAAATAGGGCATATAGAGAAGGGTATTTCAACGACTAGAAAATTAATCAATTAAGTCTAAAGAAGTGCGGCAGGGTGGCGATAACCAAAAGCGTGACAGGTTGAAGCAAAAAAATTCGCCTGGTACTAAAAAAATTCTAAAGGTTGTTTAACGGCAGACGATAACAACTTTGACGGCGCTGAAGCCGGCGGGTTGAAGCCCACACCTTAACCGAAAGACTTGATTAACAGGAAAATTTATCATGGCCCAAGTCATTAATACCAACAGCCTCTCGCTGATCACTCAGAACAACATCAACAAGAACCAGTCAGCTCTGTCTACTTCTATCGAGCGTCTGTCTTCTGGTTTACGTATCAACAGCGCAAAAGATGACGCTGCTGGTCAGGCAATTGCCAACCGTTTCACCTCTAACATCAAGGGCCTGACTCAGGCTGCGCGTAACGCCAACGACGGTATCTCTGCTGCGCAGACAACTGAAGGCGCGCTGTCAGAAATCAACAACAACTTACAGCGTATCCGTGAGCTGACTGTTCAGGCTCAGAACGGCACCAACTCTGATTCTGACAAATCTTCAATCCAGGACGAAATCAAATCACGTCTGGACGAGATTGACCGCGTATCTGGCCAGACCCAGTTCAACGGCGTGAACGTGCTGGCGAAAGATGGCAGCATGAAAATCCAGGTTGGCGCGAACGATGGTGAAACTATTACTATCGACCTGAAGAAAATTGACTCTTCTACGCTGAAACTGAACACCTTTAACGTGAATGGCCCGCAGGGTACCCCGGCTGCCGCCACTGCTGCTGACTTCCAGTCAGTCTACGGTTCAACCAGTAACGTTTCTAAAGCGACCGTAGCTGAGAAAACGACTGATGACCTGGCGACTCGCCTGGGCGTTGCAGCGGCTAACGTTACCGTTACTGCAGACAAAGTTTACAAAGATGACAACGGCAACCTGTTTGCTAAAGTCAACGTTGCTTCAACCAGCGCTGCCGAAACTAACAGCCTGAAAGCGAACGGTTTCGACATCGCTAACGGTTCTAACCAGGACTTCTACGTTGCAGTTGATGCGCAGTCAGCCGCTACCACTGCAGGTGGTGACACCGCCGCGTTTACCCTGGACACAACCAACATGAGCCTCTCTACGCTGACCACGGGTGCAACTGCTGACCCACTGGCCAAGCTGGATGACGCGATTGCCAGCGTTGATAAATTCCGTTCTTCACTGGGTGCGATTCAGAACCGTCTGGATTCAGCGGTAACTAACCTGAACAACACCACTACTAACCTGTCTGAAGCACAGTCTCGTATTCAGGATGCTGACTACGCGACCGAAGTTTCAAACATGTCTAAAGCGCAGATCATTCAGCAGGCGGGTAACTCAGTGTTGGCGAAAGCTAACCAGGTTCCACAGCAGGTTCTGTCTCTGCTGCAGGGCTAATCGGCTCTACTCTGAACGTCAAACCCCGCTTCGGCGGGGTTTTTTTATGCCTGTGATTAGCCGCTTTTTTAGCGGCTTCTCCACCCATCAATCGCTGCCCGCTGACTTATTATCCTGACACTGTGCCGCATTCTGTTAAGCGCCTCTGTTGAGCAGGTAAATAATGAAAAATATCACTGTCGTTGAACCGCTGTTTGTCAGTGCCTTTAAATGTATTGGCAGCGCGTGCCGCGACCACTGTTGTAAAGGCTGGGATATCACTCTCGATAAGTCGACGGTCAATCGTTATCTGAAATCTTCCCGGATTGAAATTAAGACGCTGGCGGCTGAAAACATCATCACGACCCGTAAAAGCCATGCCAGCTGGGGAGTGATGAAGCTGAATGCTGCAGGTAACTGTGCCTTTATGGATGAAAACCGGTTGTGTAAAGTCCACGCAACGTTAGGTGAATCAGCATTAAGTCCTACCTGCGCCACCTACCCAAGAGCGGCGAATACCTTTAAATCCGAGCAGCAACGAACCCTCGCGTTATCCTGCCCGGAAGCCACGCGACAGCTCTTCGCCTCGCCCGATGCGATGCTGTTCGGGGAAACGCTCAGACGTCTGCCAGAAGGCTTTAAGGCGAAGGATCTCGATCATGAGAAAAAGCTGCTTAATTTGATGTGCCTTAACATTGTTAAGTTCAGCGGCGTTCAGCTTGATGAGGCGCTGTACGCGCTGGCCAGTTTCCTGCTGGGCGTGGAGAAACTGAACGCAAGTGAGGATCGGGTTGCGCAGATGGAGCACTATTTTTCTCAAACGCTGGCGGGTTTAGAGCAGGGCGAGATCAGGCAACAAATTGCACAGTTGAAGCCAGATTACAATTTGCAGTGGTCGCTGTTGTTAAGGCTTCAGAGCTATCTCGGGGTCATGGCGGATAAGCGGGGCTGGCCAACGCTGAACCACTACGTAAATAAGCTGATTTATATTCAGGCGGAAGGCGCGCAGTCGGATGACATTCACCAGTCGATGATACGACTGGACCATGCCTGGCAGCATAAAGTGATGCCGTGGCTCGCCGAACGTCCGTGGATAATGAACAACTATGTTCAGTACCGCATTTACGATGATTTTTTCCCCAATGACGAAGGCCGTAGCCACTTACTCAGCCTCTATCTGCTGACGGCAGAATGGTTTTTACTTAAATCACTGATTGCCGCCAATGTTGAGCTGGTCGGAGAGATGAACGAAGATGATATGATTAATATCATTTACAGCTATCATTCTATTACCAAACACAATCCGCAATCTGCCGCTGCCTTCATCGCCGAAATCAATAAAACCAAAGTCAACGATGACCTGTCACTGCTGTTATTATTGAAGTAAATACGACCCCGCGTTAGCGGGGTTAATTTTAAAATTCGCAAATGAGGCTAATTTCTCTGCATTCAGTGCGACTTAGCATTTTTAAATCTTCAGTATTAAGCCTGAGAACGGTATGCTTGTCGTTTCTGACACATTTAGTTACCAGGGCGTAAATAACTCCGCAATGAAGACCTTCATTATCAACCTCGCTTCATCCACTGAACGCCGTGCCATGATTTCCGCACAGTGCCATAAGGCAGGAATAGCCTATGAGTTTATTGATGCCGTTAACGGTAAAGCACTGAGTGAGAAAGAAATTTCTCAGCATACGCGGCCGGTTAACTATGCGTTTAAACCTGGTGAAATAGGCTGTGCATTGAGCCATATCAATATTTACCGGAAAATGGTTGATGAAAACATTGCGCAGGCTTTGATTCTGGAAGATGACGCGCTGCTAACTGAACAGTTACCGGAAATATTAAACAGCCCCGCATTACAGTTGCCAGAAAATAGCCCTGTGCTGGTACTGTTATCGCAAGTTAATAAATATGTTAATAAGGTTGTTGCACCGGTTACGCCAGCCGCCAGTTTATATCCGGTACACAGCGCGACCACGTCTCATGCCTATGTGATTAATCTCGACGCCGCCAGACGACTGCTGAAGCTGCTTTATCCGGTCTGGATGGCCGCGGACAAATGGTGCCTGTTTGAGGAGTTGGGTGCATTCCGTTTACTGGCGGTCTGTCCAGCGCCGGTATTGCTGCACGAGGTGGCGCAGCAAACGACGATCCAGCAGATTGATGACGTGGAAAACCACGACAGAAAAAAACGCCAGATCTGGGACAGGTTAATGACGATGCGTCCGGTAAAAGCAAAATTGCGTCATCGTTACCGTCGGGCAGTGGTGCCGCTTTTACATCCGATTGTTGATGTCAAAGGCAGACTAAACCGTTCCAGTCACTGATTCCTCTGCGGGCGCTGTCCCGCCATCCTCAACGCGTGGGGCGGCAGCGTACGCTGAATGCCCCGGCTGATGCAGCGTGACGGTCCCGCCGCCGCGCCGCCGTAATCGACCACCCGGTTACAGTTCCCCTCCAGCCTGCCGATAACTCCTTGCAGAACAACATCACTTTTGATCCATTTTCCTTATTTTGTGGAGTGTCTATGCGCTTCAATTATGACTTGTTACCGGGTGAGCGGCTGACCTTTGAGGAGATCGCGCTGCGCTATGCCCAGCAATATCCTGAGGAGAAGGAGTTGACGGCGCGCGCGCTGCTCAGCCCGTCAACCAGCTTTCGCACCCTGAAAATCCGTGCGGTGTTTGCGCAGGAAGAGAGCAACAGTCCGCTGGAGGATCTGCTGTTCATCGCCAACGATAATGAACGTAAAAATTATCTGCGCCGCTTTGAGCACTACCTGAAGCAGAATCTCTCCTTTCTCTATTTCCGGCGCAGCGAGAAAGAGAAACGCGACAATCTTTGGAAAGTGATGGGCAGCACTCAGGTGTTCGCGATGATCGATCCCCATTCGGCTACCGCCCAGAACCTGATCAACAGTCGTGGCTACAAACTGGTGCTGATGTATCAGGATGAAGACGAGGCCTACTGGCAGCTATTTAACCCGCAGGCGAATCCCTGCTTTCCGCAGTCGCGGCGCATCCAGTTCATCGTGGTGTTAAGCACGCCCCAGCATAAAGTCCCGGCGGCGGTGATGCCGGGGACAGAAGTGGGGCGCCGGGTGAAAGCGCGGGTGCTGCAGCGCGCCAGTCAGGCGGAGTTCAGCGCGGGGGTAAAAGCGCGTTACGGTGGCTGTGTGATGACCGGAACCCGACTCACCGAACGGCACAACTGGCCGTGGGTGGAAGCGTGTCACATCGACACGCAGGAGAATGACGAAGGGGTGCTGGCGGATAACAGTATCGATAACGGTTTATTTTTGCGCAGCGATCTACAACGACTGTTTATCAATCGGCTGATCAGCATCGATGGTGAATCGGGGCAGATTCAGGTGCATCCGGGTGACGAGGCGCAGGAAAACATCAGCCCTTATTATCAGGAACTTGATGGTCGCGTCTGCACCCTGTGGTCGGCAGTTCCTCCCGCCACCCGCCAGCGGCTGCGGGCGCGACGCTAGTCCACATCAGGGGCAGACGGATTTGCCCCTGCAGATAACAAAAATGAAATAACCTCGTTTTACCCCGCCTATTCCCCCAATCAATAACCCTACAGAATTGGATAATCATGCCGATAACTTCATTAACGCAGGGTAGTCAACGTGAACGATCTCTATACCGCCGAAGGCGTGATGGACAAGCATTCGCTCTGGCAGCGCTACGTCCCGCTGGTGCGCCATGAAGCGCTGCGCCTGCAGGTGCGTCTGCCAGCCAGCGTTGAGCTGGACGATTTGCTGCAAGCGGGAGGTATCGGCCTGTTAAATGCCGTGGAGCGCTACGACGCGCTACAGGGTACGGCCTTTACCACCTATGCCGTGCAGCGTATCCGTGGCGCAATGCTGGATGAGCTTCGCAGCCGGGACTGGGCTCCACGCAGCGTGCGTCGAAACGCGCGCGAGGTGGCCGGAGCAATGCATAAGGTGGAACAGGCGCTGGGTCGTGCTGCCTCCGAGCAGGAAGTCGCTGAGCAGTTGAATGTTTCAATGGAGGAGTACCGGCAGATCCTGCTGGACACCAACAACAGTCAGCTCTTCTCCTACGATGAGTATCGGGAAGAACATGGCGACAGTGCGGAGCTGGTGACGGAAGGGCATGAAGAGGCCAACCCGCTTCATCAGTTGATGGAAGGGAGTCTGCGTGAGCGCGTCATTGAAGCGATCGAAGCGTTACCCGATCGTGAAAAGATGGTGCTGACACTGTACTACCAGGAAGAACTGAACCTGAAAGAGATTGGCGCGGTACTTGATGTGGGGGAATCCCGTGTCAGCCAGCTGCACAGTCAGGCGATTAAACGCCTGCGGGCCCGACTTACGGGAGCGCGCTAGCAGTATCAGTTCCTGGCGATTCAAAAATATAAGAAACCGGGGACTCAGCAATGGGAGCCAAGACCAAGGCCAGACCGTTAAGTCGTTATCTTAAAGACTATAAACACAGCCAGAGCAACTGTTCACACTGTGGCAAGGTATTAGATCGTATGGCGCTCGTTTTTCGCGGCCAGATCATCAATAAAGAGGCCATCGCTCGGATGGACCAGATGATTGATGAGCCACTGTGGCTGAAACTTCAGCCAGAACTGACTGCTCTCTGTCGCTTTTGCAGCGATATTTTTTGCAATACCCATCCTAATTACTTCGACATTATGGCGTTCAAACAGTACCTGTTCGAACAGACAGAGATGAGCCCCAGCACCATTCGTGAATACGTGGTGCGGCTGCGTCGGCTTGACGACATGCTGAAGGCAAAAAATTTCCCGGCCGATCGGCTACAGGGCAATAGCTGGCATCAATGTCTGGAAAGCGACCTGCCGGATGCGGGCAATAACAATTACCGTATTGCTCTGCGCAAATACGATCAGTTTTTAGGGTGGCAACAGGGCTAGATCCCTGCTGCACACCCATTGCTCCCCCTGCGCACCGCCGGTGCGTTCCTGCCATTTTTAATCTGAAAAAAATGGCGGGGCGGGGGAGCACGCCTGTCACCGCATCTCACGCCACCTGAATCAGAGTGATCCTTTTCGCATCTTCTGCAACACTGTAAGGATAATTTCCAATGCCCGAATGGAGGCAGCATTGTCTTTACATCTGTTACACCAGTTTCCCCGGCTTGAGCTGCTGGGCGCACCGACGCCGTTAGAGCACCTGCCGCGACTCTCCGACTATCTGGGCCGCGATATTTTCATTAAGCGCGACGATGTCACGCCCGTGGCGATGGGCGGCAACAAACTGCGTAAGCTGGAATTTCTGGCGGCCGATGCGCTGCGCGAAGGCGCGGATGTGCTGCTAACCGCTGGCGCGATTCAGTCCAACCATGTGCGGCAGACCGCTGCCGTTGCAGCCCGTCTTGGCCTGAAATGCGTTGCGCTGCTGGAAAATCCGATTGGTACCCATGCTGAAAATTACCTGAGCAACGGTAACCGGCTGCTGCTGGAGCTGATGGACGCGGAAGTGATCATGGTCGATGCGCTGCACAACCCTGCGGAACAGCTGGCTGAGCAGGCTGCGCGGCTTGAAGCCCAGGGATTCCGCCCTTACATCGTGCCGGTCGGCGGCTCCAATGCGCTGGGTGCGCTAGGCTATGTGGAGTGCGCGCAGGAGATTGCCCATCAGAGCGAAGGCGTGGTTGATTTCGCCGCCGTGGTGGTCGCTTCAGGCAGTGCCGGCACCCATGCCGGTCTGGCGGTGGGTCTGGAGCATCTGTTGCCGGAGACCGAGCTGGTGGGTGTCACCGTTTCACGCCAGACTGAGGCGCAGTTACCGCTGGTTGAGCGGCTGCGTCAGTCGCTGGCGGAGACGCTGGAAGTGCAGGCTAAGGCACCGATTACCCTGTGGGATGACTACTTTGCGCCGCGCTACGGCGAGCCAAACGACGAAGGCATGGCGGCGGTGAAACTGCTGGCACGGCTGGAAGGTATTCTGCTGGACCCGGTCTACACCGGTAAAGCGATGGCGGGCCTGCTGGACGGCATCAGTCAGAACCGTTTCCGTCGTGAAGGGCCACTGCTGTTTATTCATACTGGCGGTGCGCCGGCGTTATTTGCTTATCATCCTTCGGTCTGAGACAAGCAAAAAAAACAGTTTATAATCTTGCCGTTATCACGACAGACCGGCAGCGGGATCGCAGCGTTGCCGTTATAAACTACACACAACACAATCAATAATGGGGTGAATATGACCTTTTCTCTTGTACGTCGCCAGTTGGTGATGGGCGTCATGGCCGTGGCGCTGGTCGCGGGCGTCAACGTTAAAACTTTCGCAGCGGAAAACCTGCTGAATAAAATTAAAGAGCGCGGCACGCTGCTGGTGGGTCTGGAAGGCACTTATCCGCCGTTCAGCTTCCAGGATGAAAAGGGCAAGCTGACCGGTTTTGAAGCGGAGTTCGCGCAACAACTGGCGCAGCATATGGGCGTTAAGGCCAGTCTGAAACCGACCAAATGGGACGGTATGCTGGCCTCGCTGGATGCGAAGCGCATTGATGTGGTGATTAACCAGGTCACCATCTCTGATGAGCGTAAGAAGAAGTATGACTTCTCTACGCCATACACCATCTCCGGCATTCAGGCGCTGACCATGAAAGCCAACGCGGGCACCATCACCAAACCTGCTGACCTGGCCGGTAAAAAGGTGGGCGTCGGTCTGGGCACCAACTACGAACAGTGGCTGCGTGAAAACGTGAAAGGCGTGGATGTGCGTACCTATGATGATGACCCGACGAAATATCAGGATCTGCGCTCAGGCCGCCTGAACGCCATTCTGGTTGACCGCCTGGCCGCGCTGGATCTGGTGAAGAAAACCGGCGATACCATGGCCGTTGCGGGTGATGCGTTCTCTCGTCAGGAATCGGGCGTTGCGGTTCGTAAAGGCAACGACGACCTGCTGAAAGCGATCGACCAGGCTATCGCTGAAATGCAGAAAGATGGCTCGCTGAGCAAGCTGTCTCAGAAATGGTTTGGCGCGGACGTGACGAAATAATGCAGGAAAGTCTTCAACTGGTGCTGGATTCAGCACCTTTTTTATTAAAGGGTGCGCTGTTTACGCTGCAACTCAGCATCGGCGGGATGTTCTTCGGCCTGGTGCTGGGATTCATTCTGGCGCTGATGCGTCTGTCACGCTTCTGGCCGATCAGCTGGCTGTCGCGCATCTACGTCTCTATCTTCCGCGGTACGCCGCTGATCGCTCAGCTGTTTATGATCTACTACGGCTTACCGCAGTTTGGCATTGAACTGGACCCGATTCCGTCGGCGATGATTGGCCTGTCGCTGAATACGGCGGCCTATGCCTCAGAGTCACTGCGTGGCGCGATTTCCGCGATTGAGCGTGGTCAGTGGGAAGCGGCAGCGAGTATTGGTATGACGCGCTGGCAAACCCTGCGCCGGGTGATTCTGCCGCAGGCAGCCCGCACCGCGTTGCCGCCGCTGGGTAACAGCTTTATCAGCCTGGTTAAAGATACCTCACTGGCGGCGACCATTCAGGTGCCGGAGCTGTTCCGTCAGGCGCAGCTGATTACCTCGCGTACGCTGGAAGTCTTTACCATGTATCTGGCTGCCTCGCTGATTTACTGGGTGATGGCGACGGTGCTGTCCGCCCTGCAGAACCGGCTGGAGCAGCACGTTAATCGTCAGGATCAGGAGTCGAAATGAGTGCCATCGAAGTCAGAAAGCTGGTGAAATCCTTCAATGGCCAGACGGTGCTGCACGGCATCGATCTCGATGTCGCGGCAGGCGAAGTGGTGGCGATCATCGGTCCCAGCGGCTCGGGTAAAACCACGCTGCTGCGCAGCATTAACCTGCTGGAAGTGCCGGACAGCGGTACCATCAAAGTGGGCGATATCACCGTTGATGCGGCACTGGCGCAGAGTAAGCAAAAAGAGCAGGTGCGTCGTCTGCGTCAGCAGGTGGGCTTTGTCTTCCAGAACTTCAATCTGTTCCCGCACCGTTCGGTGATGGAGAACATTATTGAAGGCCCGGTCATCGTTAAACGCGAAGCCAGATCGGAAGCGGTGGCACGCGCCCGTGAACTGCTGGAAAAAGTCGGACTGCACGGCAAAGAGGAGAGTTATCCGCGCCGTCTTTCTGGTGGTCAGCAGCAGCGCGTAGCCATAGCCCGTGCGCTGGCGATGCGACCTGAGGTGATTCTGTTTGATGAGCCGACCTCGGCGCTGGATCCGGAGCTGGTTGGGGAGGTGCTCAACACCATCCGCGCGCTGGCCGAGGAGAAACGCACGCTGGTGATCGTGACGCATGAGATGAGCTTTGCCCGTGACGTGGCCGACCGCGCCATTTTTATGGATCAGGGGCGTATCGTCGAGCAGGGCGAAGCAAAAGCGCTGTTCAGCAATCCACAGCAGCCGCGAACCCGTCAGTTCCTCGATAAATTTCTCAGTCAGTAATGCCGCAGCCTTCCCCAGGGAGGGCTGCGTTAATCTGTTTAAAAATCACGATTTTGGCTGAATAGCGTAGCGGTTATTGCCGCCGATATTCAGCATTATCACAGTTCAATAAGCCATCGTTAAACCTTTTGGCACATCTGACAAATCTTTTCCTTTCATCGGATATAGAGTGGTTTTTATTATTGCCACTTCCTCTTATTTATTTTTTCGGGATTATCAGAAAACATTATCCTTTATCTCTGTTCTGGCGTAATTAATCGCGTCAGCGTGTGCTTTAACGATAAGTGTAAGGAAAGGTTCCACTGCGTAAATAACTGTAGCAACAGGACCATGCGGGATTTTTTAAGACTTTCGCTACATTCACCACCGATTCAATGACGAATAATCGCTGGATAACCATAAAAGCACGACTGATTTCCTCGCTTTTACTTTTCAGCGTTCTGACCTACACAGCCGGAGTCATTGAATGAACGACACCAGAATCGAACATACCAGAACCGAACATATAGCCTGGATAAACACCCTGAAAGGGGCCTGTATATTACTGGTGGTCCTGTACCACACGGTGTTACCTGGATTTGAAGGAACAGTTAAATATCTCTCTGCCGGATGGATCCCCGCCGAAATATGGGTGCAGTTTAATACGGTCCTGTCGCCGCTACGTATGCCCGCTTTCTTTTTTGTTTCGGGTCTGCTGGCGACTAACGGTATTATTAACCGGCCCTGGAAACAGGTATTTACCAGCCGCATCACCAATCTTTTTTATCTCTATATTTTATGGGGCTTCATCCAGTGGTGGTCGATTTTAGGTATCTCCACTGAAATTACCGGCCAGCGCATTTCACAGAATCTGAATGCGGCCTACGCCGGATCGCTGATTGAGTTTCTGAAGCTGACATTTATGGCCATGAGTACGTCATGGTACTTATATGGGCTTGGACTCTATTTCCTCTGCGCCAAACTGTTTCGGCAATATAAACTGGTGCTGATGGCAGCGGCAATTCTGCTGAACTACCTGGCAGTTGAAAAGATTATTCCCTACTGGGGCCCACAGAGTCTGGCGCAATATTTCCTTTTCTTCCTGCTGGGCGCGTTCTGGAGCCAGACGATGCTGCGCCTGAGCGAGTGGCGTCGTGAAAACTACACACCCTGGGCCATCCTGGCCGCGCTGGCGGGTATTCACGCGATATTCGGTCTGGATAAGAGTCTGTTCATGTGCATCCTGGCGGTGCTGTTCAGTATTGCCGCCTGCCGCTGGCTGAATCAGCATTTCAGCATGCGTTATATAAACTGGATTGGCCGGAATACGCTGCAGATCTATGTCATACACCGTATTTTTATCGAGTTTTTCGGTATGTCAGCGATCCTGTTTGCACAGCGCCACCATCTGTTTGAGCAGGCGTGGTTTTCATTCCTCTGGGCCTGTTTCTATCCGCTGGCGATTGTGGGCCTCTGTTCGCTCTGTTCGGTGGCGATCTGGTCGCTGACCAACCGTGGACTGGGGCAGTCACTGTTTGTGTTTCCAACACTGATGAAAAGGGCGCCTGGCGGCGCGAGCAGTGGGTAAGTTACGTTTAGCCGCGGGCTGGGGCCGGTTTCGCCTGGCGGCGGGCTGGGGCTGGGGTCAGGTTACGCATAGCTGCGGGCTGGCACTGAGCGGGTTTCGCACGGCAGCGGGCTGGCATTGAGTAAGGTTTCGCCCGCCAGGCGCTGGGGAGTTTCAGTTTGCCGGAGCGGGCGGACGCGTCAAGGGGCGGACGCCCGCCCCTTAACAATCCCGGCGTCCGGCTGCCTTAGCGCCACGCTGCGCGCGGTGCCTTCGTCATTCCCTGCGGCCGACGGACCGTCCGGACTCGCCGTCCCTGGCGAGGCCGTCCTTTCGCCGACGTCCTGTCGGCTCTTCCTGGCCTCCGCTCACTCCTCAGCGCTGCGGACGCCTCTGGCAACCCCCCGCCTGTGATTTCTTACATTTTTCATGCTGTCCGGAGCTGGCTGATGACGGGGTGATTACGCCTGGCGGCGGGCTGGGGCTGGTTACGTATGGCTGCGGTCTGACACTGAGCGGGTTTCGCACGGCAGCGGGCTGGCATTGAGTAAGGTTTCGCCCGCCAGGCGCTGGGGAGTTTCAGTTTGCCCGAGCGGGCGGACGCGTCAAGGGGCGGCCGCCCGCCCCTTAACAATCCCGGCGTCCGGCTGCCTTAGCGCCACGCTGCGCGCGGTGCCTTCGTCTTTCACTGCGGCCGACGGACCGTCCGGACTCGCCGTCCCTGGCGAGGCCGTCCTTTCGCCGACGTCCTGTCGGCTCTTCCTGTCCTTCGCTCACTCCTCAGCGCTGCGGACGCCTCTGACAAACCCCCGTCTGTGATTTCTTACATTTTTCATGCGGTTCGGAGCTGGCTGATGAGTGGGTGATTACGCCTGGCGGCGGGCTGGGGTCAGGTTACGCTAGCGGCGGGCTGGCACTGAGCGGGTTTCGCCTGGCAGCGGGCTGGGGCTGGTTACGCATGGCTGCGGTCTGGCACTGAGTGAGGTTTCGCCCGCCAGGCGCTGGGGAGTTTCAGTTTGCCCGAGCGGGCGGACGCGTCAAGGGGCGGCCGCCCGCCCCTTAACAATCCCGGCGTCCGGCTGCCTTCGCGCCACGCTGCGCGCGGTACCTTCGTCACTCACTGCGGCCGACGGACCGTCCGGACTCGCCGTCCCTGGCGAGGCCGTCCTTTCGCCGACGTCCTGTCGGCTCTTCCTGGCCTTCGCTTACTCCTCAGCGCTGCGGACGCCTCTCACAACCCCCCGCCTGTAAATTCTTAAATGTTATGTGGCCCGGCATTGTCTGGCGGCTCACGAATACGGATGTGTCTGGCAAACTCCGGTACGTAATTCCTGAATGGTTATCCGGCTCTGCCCGGTGTGGTCGCTGGCAAACTAAAAAACTGACAGCAGCGGAAGCTAGTCCCTACAGCAACGGAGAATCTGAAAAGAAACACAAAAATAACAGCGAGGGGTGGGGAGGCCGTCTGAAGCGCTGAGCGGATGAGGGATTTCAGGACGAGCGACAGGGATGTCGCGAAGAGGCGGGGCCGCGCCAGGGATGGCGCGTCCCGGCCGGTCCGTAAGAAATCCGGAAGAAGCGAAGGGACCGCGAAGCGGCGGTGAAGCAGGCCGGAGCCCGGGGTCAAGGGGGCGCGGCGACTGGCGCCCCCTTGTCGGTCGCCGGCAGCGGCGAAGCTGAAACTGCCACAGCCAGCCGGCGAACGAAACCTTCTCCCAGCCCGTTCGCGCAGCGACCCCCATCCAGCCATCCGGCGAACGAAACCTCTCATAGCCCGTTCGCGCAGCGAACCCCACCAGCCAGCCGGCGGAACGAAACCCGCTCCCAGCCCGTTCGCGCAGCGAACCCCACCAGCCGGTCGGCGGCTCGAAACCCGCTTTCAGCCCGTTCGCGCAGCGAACCCAATCAGCCCCAGCGGGCGCCCCTTACCCTATGGTCATCAGACTGGCATTGCCGCCAGCCGCGGCGGTATTCACACTGAGCGAACGCTCAATCAGCAACCGCTCCAGCAGCAGATTAGTCTCACCGCGGGCGAAGCCCTGCACCGACACAATCGCGCCTTCACGCGCCGCAATCTGCTCGCACAGGGTCCGCAGCTGATCGGCATCACCGTGATAGATCACCGCATCAAACTCAGCGCTTAACGGATCGTGCGCCAGGGTGATACGGGCTTTCACTGCGTCTGGCAGGCTTGCCAGCAGGCGACGATGCAACTCATCATCCTGCCACAGCGCCTTGCTGCCGACGCTGGTCACCGCCGCCAGTTGCACTAAAGCATCCTGCTCATTGTCGGCCAGACAGAGCACCTGATCACGAGGCAGCAGCGAGAAGGTATTGCGCTCGCCCGTCGGGCCTGGCAGCAACCGCACTACGCCTGCCTGCGCCAGATCGGCATAGTGCTGACACAACGCCGCCAGCTCAGGCTTCTCTTTCGCCCAGCCTGCCAGCGCCTGATGCGGTGCCAGCAGCGCCTGACGCAGCGTCGTGTCGGCAGGGCATATAGCATCCTGACGATCGAAAGTCAGCCGCAGCGCGCCATCCGGACGATGCGCCAGCAGACGATAGAGGTAGAGTGGACCGCCCGCTTTCGGGCCGGTGCCGGATAAGCCCTCGCCGCCAAACGGCTGCACGCCCACTACGGCACCGACCATGTTGCGGTTAACGTAGAGATTGCCGACCCGGGCGTTCGCCGTCACCTGGGCAATGGTCTCATCGATGCGGGTATGCACGCCCAGCGTCAGGCCGTAACCCGAGGCGTTGATCTGATCCACAATCTGCGGCAGTGCATTACGGGTGAAGCGCACCACATGCAGCACCGGACCAAACACCTCTTTATCCAGATCGGTCACCTTATCCAGCTCAATCAGGGTCGGCCTGATAAAGGTGCCGCTGCTCCACTCTTTGCTATCCTGCGGGTTCTCCTGCACCGCCTGATAGACCGTGAAGCCTTTATTGCGCATCGCCTGAATGTGACGCTCAATATTGGTTTTGGCTTCGGCATCAATCACCGGACCAATATCGGTCGACAGACGCTCCGGATTGCCCATCCGGCATTCCGCCATCGCGCCGCGCAGCATCTTCAGGGTATGGTCAGCCACATCTTCCTGGATGCAGAGCAGACGCAGGGCCGAGCAGCGCTGACCGGCGCTATCGAAGGCCGAAGCGACGATATCAATCACCACCTGCTCAGTCAGCGCGGAGGAGTCGACGATCATCGCATTCATCCCGCCGGTTTCGGCAATCAGCGGCGTCGGACGACCTTGTGGGTCGAGACGACCCGCCAGATTACGTTGCAGCAGCGTGGCGACCGCGGTTGAACCGGTGAACATCACGCCGCGAACCCGATCGTCACCGGTCAGTTGCGCGCCGACCGTCTCACCCAGGCCAGGCAGCAGTTGCAGCACGCCCGCCGGCACGCCCGCATCCAGCAGAATCTGTACCGCCTGCGCCGCAATCAGCGGTGTCTGCTCCGCCGGTTTGGCCAGCACGCTGTTGCCCGCTGCCAGCGCTGCGGCAATCTGTCCGGTAAAGATCGCCAGCGGGAAGTTCCACGGGCTGATACAGACCACCGGACCCAGTGGACGGTGGGTTTCGTTATCGAAATCTTCCCGCACCATACCGGCGTAGTAATAGAGGAAGTCGACCGCTTCACGGACTTCGGCAATGGCGTTGTTGTAAGTTTTGCCCGCTTCACGCACCAGAATGCCAATCAGCTGCTGCAGCTGGCCTTCCATGATTTGCGCGGCGCGTTCCAGGATCGCGGCACGCTCCTGCGGCGGCGTGGCGAACCAGATCGGTCCGCTGTTGACCGCAGCGTCCAGCGCCTGCGAGACTTCCTGCTCTGTCGCTTCACGCACCTGGCCGACAACATCGTTTGGCGCCGCCGGGTTAATGATAGTGCGGGTTTCCCCGTCGCCCGGTTCACCTTCAATCATCGGCTGCGCCAGCCACGGCTGCGCGGCACTGCTCAGCAGGGCGCTGGAGAGTGAGGCCAGACGATGTTCGTTGGCCATATCCAGACCGGCTGAATTGACGCGTTCAGCACCGTACAAATCGCGCGGCAGGGGGATCTTCGGATGCGGCAGGCCAATGGCGCCTTCGCTGGCCCCGAGCTTCTCCACCGCGCTGACCGGATCGGCAACCAGCTCATCAATCGGCAGCGAGGTATCCGCAATACGGTTAACGAAGGAGGTGTTGGCACCGTTTTCCAGCAGGCGACGCACCAGGTAAGCCAGCAGCGTTTCGTGCGTGCCGACCGGGGCATAAATGCGGCAGGGACGATTCAGTTTGCCGTCCGCCACTTTACCGACCACCTGCTCATACAGCGGTTCGCCCATGCCGTGCAGGCACTGGAACTCATACTGACCGGGATAGTAGTTGTTACCGGCCAACTGATAAATCGCCGCCAGCGTATGGGCGTTGTGGGTGGCAAACTGTGGGTAGATCAGGTTAGGCACCGCCAGCAGTTTACGGGCGCAGGCCAGATAAGAGATATCGGTGTAGACCTTACGGGTATACACCGGATAGCCCTCCAGCCCTTCCATCTGGGCGCGTTTGATTTCGCTGTCCCAGTAGGCCCCTTTGACCAGACGGATCATCAGGCGGCGACGGCTGCGCTGCGCCAGATCGATCAGCTCGTCAATCACAAACGGACAGCGCTTCATATAGGCCTGGATGACAAAGCCGATGCCGTTCCAGCCTTCCAGTTCCGGCTCGAAACAGAGTTTTTCCAGCAGGTCGAGTGACAGCTCCAGCCGGTCAGCTTCTTCCGCATCGATGTTGATGCCGATGTCATAGGAACGAGCCAGCAGCGTCAGCGATTTCAGAATAGGGTAGAGCTCCTCCATCACCCGCTCATACTGGGCGCGGCTATAGCGCGGATGCAGCGCCGACAGCTTAATCGAGATGCCCGGGCCTTCATAAATGCCACGACCATTCGACGCTTTACCGATGGCGTGAATCGCCTGCTGATAGGAGATCAGATAGGCTTTAGCATCGCTGGCGGTCAGCGCCGCTTCACCCAGCATGTCATAGGAGTAACGGAAACCTTTCTCTTCCAGCTTACGGGCGTTAGCCAGCGCTTCAGCAATGGTTTCGCCCGTGACGAACTGCTCACCCATCAGACGCATCGCCATATCGACGCCTTTGCGGATCAGCGGTTCGCCACTCTTGCCAATGATGCGGTTCAGCGAGCGCGACAGGTTGGCTTCATTATGCGTAGAGACCAGGCGACCGGTAAACAGCAGTCCCCAGGTGGCGGCATTCACGAACAGTGACGGGCTGCGTCCAAGATGCGACTGCCAGTTGCCGTTGCTGATCTTATCGCGGATCAGCGCATCTCGGGTGGGCTTGTCCGGAATGCGTAATAGCGCTTCGGCGAGGCACATCAGCGCGACGCCTTCCTGCGAGGATAAAGAGAACTCCTGCAGCAGGCTTTGCACCATACCAGCGCGTCCGGTTGCCCCTTTCTGGTGCCGCAGCTTATCGGCTAACTGATAAGCCAGCTGATGCGTTTTTTCGGCCAGCGCCGCGGGCAGGCGCGCCTGCTCCAGCAGCATCGGCACCGCATCGGTCTCCGGGCGACGCCAGGCGGCGGTCACGCTGGAACGGGTCACCGACTGCGGCAGAATCTGCTCTGCGAAGTCCAGGAACGGCTGATGCGCTTCCTCGGTCAGCACCTCATCCGCCTCCACGGTTGCCTGTCCGGATAACGGGATTTCAGGCAGTGAATCGCCCGACTCAAGCTGGCCGAGGTAGTTGAAGATCGCCTGCTTAATCAGCCAGTGTGGCGTGCGATCAATACGCTGGGCAGCCAGTTTGATGCGCTCGCGAGTCGCGTCATCCAGTTTTACACCCATGGTGGTTGTACCCATGAATCCAGTGCTCCTTATAGTGGTTCGATACGGCGTGGCTGCACTATCACTGAAGTTGCAACTTTGTGCAACCGTGTTAAATGTGAGCCAGTTAACACCCTTTTAATGCCGCCGATTGTTAACTTTTGCAGACCGGCACGGATATTGCTGCAAGATCCTCGCCAATCTGGCAGGCCCGGTAAACCGCGCTTTCTGTGAGGTTGTGCCAGGGTGCAACTTGAGATCTGTGAGCGAGTGCAACCTCTGAGCACATTTTCGCAATCGGTTAGTGAAATCGCTGTAACGCCTGTGTTAAATCCATTGTGCGCGGAACGCCTTTCCGGCAGGATACCGCGCCGCAGGGAAACGGCGAACGCCCTGACGAGGATAATCGGTCCGTTTTGCCCCGTTCCGGCAAGCAGGCAGCTGGCGATTTCTCTGGGATATCAAATAATAAGTGGAGAGACAGATGAGTCTAAGTACACCGATGCTGGTGACCTTTGTGGTTTATATTCTTGGGATGGTGCTAATCGGTTTTGTGGCGTACCGCTCAACCAAAAACTTCGATGACTACATCCTTGGCGGTCGCAGTCTCGGCAGCGTGGTGACGGCACTCTCGGCTGGGGCATCAGACATGAGCGGCTGGCTACTGATGGGATTACCGGGAGCCATTTTCATCTCCGGCATTTCGGAAAGCTGGATTGCGATTGGCCTGACCATTGGCGCCTGGCTGAACTGGAAAATCGTTGCCGGTCGTCTGCGGGTGCAGACCGAGCATCACAACAACGCCCTGACGCTACCGGACTTCTTTACCAGCCGTTTTGAAGATCACAGCAAAATCCTGCGCGTCATCTCGGCAATCGTCATTCTGGTGTTCTTCACTATCTATTGCGCTTCGGGCGTGGTGGCGGGCGCGCGTCTGTTTGAAAGCACCTTCGGCATGAGTTATCAGACGGCGCTGTGGGCCGGTGCTGCCGCCACCATTCTCTATACGCTGGTCGGCGGTTTTCTCGCGGTGAGCTGGACGGACACGGTGCAGGCCAGCCTGATGATTTTCGCGCTGATCCTGACGCCGGTGTTTGTGATTATCGCGGTGGGCGGCTGGTCTGACTCGCTGGCGGTGATCGAAGCGAAAAGCCTCGAAAACCTCGACATGCTGAAAGGGCTTAACGTTGTGGCGGTGATTTCGCTGCTTGGCTGGGGGCTGGGTTATTTTGGTCAGCCGCACATTCTGGCGCGCTTTATGGCGGCAGACTCGCACCGTTCAATCCGTACCGCGCGCCGTATCGGCATGGCCTGGATGATCCTTTGTCTGATTGGTGCGGTTGGCGTAGGCTTCTTCGGTATCGCTTACTTCCAGAACAACCCGACGCTGGCTTCCGGCGTCAACGATAACGCCGAGCGGGTCTTTATTGAGCTGGCACGTATCCTGTTCAACCCGTGGGTGGCCGGTATTCTGCTGTCAGCCATTCTGGCCGCGGTGATGTCGACCCTGAGCTGTCAGCTGCTGGTCTGCTCCAGCGCCCTGACGGAAGATCTCTATAAAGGTTTTCTGCGTAAGAACGCCAGCCAGAAGGAACTGGTGTGGGTCGGACGTCTGATGGTGCTGCTGGTGGCGCTGATTGCGATCGCGCTGGCGTCGAATCCGGAAAACCGGGTGCTGGGCCTGGTCAGCTACGCCTGGGCAGGTTTCGGTGCAGCCTTTGGGCCAGTGGTGCTGTTTGGTGTCTGCTGGAAGCGGATGAACCGCAACGGTGCACTGGCTGGCATGATCGTCGGCGCATTAACCGTGCTGGTGTGGAAACAGTATGGCTGGCTGGGACTGTATGAAATCATCCCAGGCTTCCTGTTCGCCAGCATCGCCATTGTCGTGTTCAGCCTGCTGGGTCGTGAACCTTCAGCCGAAGCGCAACAGCGCTTTGACGCGGCAGAAGCGGAGTTCCAGACGAAATAAACTCCGCACGGTCTGAAAAAGCCCGCCCGGTGATCCCGGCGGGCTTTTTTTTGTTACAAAGATAAACCACTCAAATGCGAAATTATCTCATCCGGCAACTTGTTTTTTTCGTGGCGATAATGATAATCGGTATCGTTTACACTTTACCTGATTTTACTTTCATTGACGCTGCTTAACATTCAAGAGGTTGGCGATGTTTGTTCCGTTTCTCATCATGCTGCGCGAAGGGTTAGAAGCCGCACTGATTGTCAGCCTGATCGCCAGCTATCTGAAGCGCACCCAGCGCACTCAGTGGTTCCCCGCCATGTGGGCCGGGGTGTTTATCGCCGCAGCGCTCTGCCTGGGGCTGGGCCTGTTCATCAACGCGACAACCGGCGAATTTCCGCAGAAACAGCAGGAGCTGTTTGAAGGGCTGGTGGCGCTGGTGGCGGTGGTGATCCTGACCTCAATGGTGTTCTGGATGCGCAAAGTGGCGCGCAACATTAAGGTCGAACTGGAGCAGGCGGTGGACCAGGCGCTACAGCGCTCAGGACGCGGCGGCCTGGCGCTGGTGCTGATGGTCTTCCTGGCGGTCGCGCGTGAAGGGCTGGAGTCAGTGTTCTTTCTGCTGGCGGCTTTTACTCAGGATGTCGGCTACGCGCCGCCGATTGGCGCAGTGCTCGGGCTGGCGACCGCTGTGGTGCTGGGAATGCTGCTTTACTGGGGCGGGATTCGCCTCAACATGGCCCATTTCTTCCGCTGGACCAGCATCTTCATCCTGTTTGTTGCGGCGGGACTGGCCGCCGGGGCGATTCGCGCTTTTCACGAAGCCGGTTTGTGGAATTGCTTTCAGGATGTGGCGTTCGATCTCAGCAACACCTTATCGACCCACTCGCTGTTCGGCACGCTGCTGGAAGGCGTGCTGGGTTATCAGGAAGCTCCCAGCGTCAGCGAAGTGGCGGTGTGGTGCCTCTATCTGATCCCGGCCCTGATTCTGTTTTTTATGCCCGCGCGGCCTGCTGCGTCGGCGACGGTGCGCTAAGCCATTTATCGGGCGCGCCAGCCGCGCTCATTAACGTGATAGGGAAAGAGATATGACAATGCGTTTTCGCCGCAAGGCACTGCTGCTTCCTCTGCTGGCGATCTCTGCCTCCGCGGCAGCGGCGGTGCCACAGGTGACCGTAACGGTTAATGACAAGCAGTGTGAGCCAATGACCTTAACCGTCAAGGCCGGTAAAACCCAGTTCCTGATTAAAAACAACAGCCAGAAAGCGCTGGAGTGGGAGATCCTGAAAGGAGTAATGGTGGTCGAAGAGCGCGAAAATATCGCGCCAGGCTTCAGCCAGAAACTGACTGCCAACCTGCAGGCGGGCGAATATGAGATGACCTGCGGCCTGTTGAGCAACCCGAAAGGTAAGCTGGTAGTGGAAGGTGAGGGTGCGGCAAAAAGTGCGCCTTCTGAGCGGATGCAACTGGTCGGCCCAATCAGCGCCTACAAAGCCTACGTCACTGAGCAGGTGAGCCAGCTGGTGAGCCATACCCAGGCCTTTACCGATGCGGTCAAAGCTGGCGATGTCGAAAAAGCCAAAGCGCTGTTTGCTCCGACGCGTCAGTATTATGAGCGCATTGAGCCAATTGCTGAGCTGTTCTCCGATCTCGACGGCAGCATTGACGCCCGTGAAGATGATTATGAGAAGAAAGCGGAAGATCCTAAATTTACCGGCTTCCACCGGCTGGAAAAAGCGCTGTTCGCCGATCGCAGCACCGAAGGGATGGCCGGCTACGCGGATCAGCTGAATAAAGACGTTAAAGATTTGCAGACCCGCATCAGCGAACTGGCCTTCCCGCCAGCCAAAGTGGTTGGCGGCGCGGCTGGGCTGATTGAAGAGGTCGCCTCCAGCAAAATTTCCGGTGAAGAAGATCGCTACAGCCGCACTGACCTGTGGGACTTCCAGGCCAACGTTGACGGTGCGCAGAAAATTGTTGAGCTGCTGCGGCCGATGGTCAGCCAGGCTAACCCGCAGTTACTGGCGAAAATCGACGGCAACTTCAAAAAAGTGGATGCGATTCTGAGTAAATATCGCACCAAAACCGGTTTCGAATCCTATGAGAAACTGACCAGCGCCGATCGTAATGCGCTGAAAGGACCGATTACCGCGCTGGCGGAAGATCTTTCATTACTGCGTGGCACCCTGGGTCTGGATTAATCATGAGTCGTCAGGAAGATGACGCGCAGCCCGCGCGTCGTCGTTTACTAAAAGGGCTGGGCCTGCTGGGCGGGGCGGCCGCACTGGGTGGCGGTTGCCCGTTTCACGCCGCCGCCGACAGCTTCTCACCGGGTACGGTAACGTCGCAGGCACGGCAGCAGACGCAGCCGTTTTACGGTCCGCATCAGGCAGGCATCGTGACGCCACAGCAGGCATCAATGATGCTGGTGGCGTTCGATCTGCTGAGCAGCGATAAAGCGGAGCTGGAACGGCTGTTTCGCCTGTTGACGCAGCGCATCGCTTTTCTCACGGCGGGCGGTCCGGCACCTGTGGTGACCAATCCCCGCCTGCCGCCGATGGATTCCGGTATTCTGGGCGCGACCATCGCGCCGGATAACCTGACCATTACCGTGTCGGTCGGCCATTCGCTGTTTGATGAACGCTTTGGTCTGGCGCCGCACAAGCCGAAAAAATTGCAGCCGATGACTCGCTTTCCCAATGATTCGCTGGATGCCAGTCAGTGTCATGGCGATCTGCTGTTGCAGCTCTGTGCCAACACTCAGGATACGGTGATTCATGCCCTGCGGGATATCATCAAGCATACGCCTGACCTGCTTGGCGTACGCTGGCGGCGTGAAGGCTTTATCTCCGATCACGCGGCGCGCAGCCAGGGGCAGGAGACGCCCATCAACCTGCTGGGCTTCAAAGACGGGACGGCCAATCCGGATACTCACAATCGGGCGCTGATGAATCAGCTGTTGTGGGTGACGGACGATCAGGATGAACCCGCCTGGGCGCGTAACGGCAGCTATCAGGCGGTGCGCCTGATCCGTTTTCACGTTGAGATGTGGGACCGTACGCCGCTGGGCGAGCAACAGACCATTTTTGGCCGCGATAAGCTGAGCGGGGCGCCGCTGGGTATGCAGCATGAACGCGATATCCCCGATTATCAGCGCGATCCGGAAGGCGAGGTGATTGCGCTGGATGCGCACATCCGGCTGGCAAATCCGCGTACGCCGGAAACCGCCAGCAGCCTGATGCTGCGTCGCGGCTACAGCTATTCTGCCGGCATCTCCGCTTCCGGTCAGCTGGAGATGGGGCTGTTGTTCGTCTGTTATCAGCACGATCTGGAAAAGGGTTTTATTACGGTCCAGAAGCGTCTGAATGGCGAAGCGCTGGAAGAATATATCCGGCCGTTTGGCGGCGGCTATTTTTTTGTTCTGCCCGGCGTCACCGATGCGAATCATTATTTAGCCCAGCCGCTGCTGGAAGCCTGATTAAATTTCATCCACATCGCGCTGTCTGGCCCCGGACAGCGCTTTTTTTTGGCGTAACAGCGAGCCGGGGCGGTTCCTGGCTCAGCTTTTACTGAAATTTTAACGCGATCTTTAGTGTGACAGAATAAAACAACTATATGATTTTTATGGATATTGTTATTTGTTGAGGCTAAAGTTATCCTGCGCAATTCGCAATTACTTTGCCATGAAGTAAAATTACTGTTGCAAAGCGCCAATAAAATGGTGCACTTTAATCAGTAAGCGTAATCAGACGTGTTGATGTATCACACTGGAGTTCGCGCATGGGTCGATTCTTTTATGGAAAGTCTGTATCAGTAAATAGATTACGCTTAACCGCGAGGGCTATTCTGCCTCGTCATATCCTCCTCTCTTCAACGTTCTCTCTTGTCATTTCGCATCCTTTTTTTACCGGTGTACAGCAACGCTGTGGTGCTGCTGCATGCCTGATTTCATGGCCTGTCACGGCTCTAAAGGAAGCCAACTGAAACCTCTAAAGCGTTCACGTAATCGCAACGGGCAATTCGCCTGACGCGGGAAATGAAACCAACTGTAAGGTGCCACTATGGGAAGACAGAAAGCAGTGATCAAAGCGCGTCGGGAAGCAAGACGAGTGCTTCGCAATGACTCCCGGAGTCATCGTCAGCGTGAAGAAGAATCGGTCACTTCGCTGGTGCAAATGGGTGGGCTGGACTCGATTGGTATGGCGCGCGATGTGCGTGACCGGGGACCGATTGAAGCCCGTAATGAAGCTCAGGCGCACTATCTCAACGCCATAGAAACGAAACAGCTGATCTTTGCCACCGGTGAAGCCGGTTGCGGCAAAACCTGGATCAGCGCTGCGAAAGCGGCAGAGGCCCTGATTCATAAGGATATTGACAGGATTATCGTTACGCGCCCGGTATTACAGGCCGATGAGGATCTGGGATTCCTTCCCGGCGATATCTCTGAGAAATTCGCGCCCTATTTCCGACCGGTGTACGACATTCTGGTTAAACGGCTCGGCGCATCCTTTATGCAATATTGTCTGCGCCCGGAAATTGCCAAGGTCGAGATCGCTCCGTTCGCCTATATGCGCGGCCGGACCTTTGAAAATGCGGTTGTTATCCTGGATGAGGCGCAGAACGTCACCGCCGCCCAGATGAAAATGTTCCTGACCCGACTGGGCGAAAACGTCACGGTCATTGTCAATGGTGATATTACCCAGTGCGACTTGCCCGCTGGGGTGCCTTCCGGTCTCGCAGACGCGCTGGCGCGTTTCGAAGAGGACGAGATGGTTGGCATCGTACGTTTTGGCAAAGAGGATTGTGTGCGTTCTGCGCTGTGTCAGCGCACCCTGCACGCGTATAGCTAGCGTTTGATTGAGTAGAAGTGTAGCGCCCAAACCCGGCTTCGGCCGGGTTTTCTTTTTGTCTTTATTGGTAATGATAACGCGCCGCAGTGAGCGTCAGGTGTCGACATAATATTACCGGTCAGGTCATATGACGTTACCTTGTTAAATACGGCACAGCCTGAACCTTAATTTAAACAGGTAATATGGATTAAGAGCAGCTAACCACTTTACGGCAGCGAATTGCAGGCTTGCTCTGGCAACGCTGATCTATTCAGCTTTAGTCGCTGCCGTCACTCTTTGCAGGATAGCGATTAGGGCGGTTTACCTGTAATCATTAAACTCAACAGACATTTTAGCAAGGTTAAAGAAGCGTCAGAAAATCATTCAGGCCTGATAACCTGCATTTTTTCTGTGTAAACAACACTATTGTCGGGGATGTTCTGATTGATAAATGACATGGCTCCGATAGTCACGTTGTTTCCTATGATCAGTGAGTCGCCGATGATGCAACTTCCGGCCCCGACTTCAACGTTGTCGCCAATGATAATGCGGACTGGCATGCTGTTATCTGAGCGACCGGAGATGCCGATGGTTGAGTTTTGGCGGATCTTAAAATTGCAGCCGATAACGGTGCATCCATTGATCACTACCGATAAAAAGTGACTGACTTTTAAACCTGGTCCTATTTGGGTACCTGGCTGAATCTCAGTGTTGTATTTCTGAATTAATTTTCTATTAATTCTATGCGCCATCTTTTTTAATAACCTGCTGTCGGAATTGTATAAAAAGGAAACAATTCGCCACCAGAAGTTAAACCGCCTGTCCGGACACTTAAACGCCTTGTGGAACGTACGTACCCAGCTAAAGGGTTTATCACTTATCATAACTTCGCGGCGTAAGCATTCATGCAGGTGTTTTTTTAATTCATCTTTTTTCATGTTTTTATCTGCGACTTTCAAATAATTAACCGCGTATATTAGCAGGCTTCAGTAAACACTTTTTGCGCCAGGTCATTTACCTTAAAACAGAGTTAAATAAAAGTCATTCGAATTAACGATATTGGAAGTTTAATTAACAGTCTCAAATAACAATAATGAACAAAGGATTGGCTTATATAAGGGGGCTGCGGAACTGGAGAGTGCTGATAACGGATCGCCAGGGCAGGATAGCTTCGCACCTTGTAGCGCTCGCCCTGCGGGCAGCGTCGCAGGCTCCGCTGTTCAACGGGCTGCGCCCGTTGTCGAACCCCGGCGGGGCTTCTCACCCCCCTCTCTGAATTGTGCATAAAAAAAAGCCTGAACTTTCGTTCAGGCTCTTCTTTGAATGTGGCGGTGAGAGGGGGATTCGAACCCCCGATACGTTGCCGTATACACACTTTCCAGGCGTGCTCCTTCAGCCACTCGGACACCTCACCACATTTTTTCCATTGACCGCGCCGGGTCAACGGGGCGCTACTATAGGGAGTCGGCTGAAAAGGGTCAAGCACTATTTTTCTCTTTTGTTCTATTCGCTTAACCTCTGAACGAATCGATTTAGCCTTGTTCGCTACGCCGGTTTTGTCATCAAACTGAAACCCGGATGACACAAAAAGATCACCCGATCGTCGCAAAATTACCGACTGAAATCATTGGTATTTTTTGCTTACAAGGATCGATTAATGAAAAAGCTTCCTCTGTTTACCCTTTCTCTGCTCGCCTCCGTGATCGCCACGCCGACCCTGGCAGATACCGACCTTGCTTCCCGCGCGGCGCAGGGTGATATCAGCCAGCACGGCGGGGCGCGTAGGCTGACCGGTGATCAGACTGAGGCGTTAAAAGCCTCGTTACGCAATAGCACCGCAAAAAACGTCATCCTGCTGATTGGCGACGGGATGGGCGACTCTGAAATTACTGCGGCGCGTAACCTGGCAGAAGGGGCGGGCGGCTTCTTTAAAGGCATCGATGCGCTGCCGCTGACCGGCCAGTACACCCACTATTCGTTAGACAAGAAAACCCATAAGCCCAATTACGTCACTGACTCTGCCGCGTCAGCCACCGCCTGGGCGACCGGCACCAAAAGCTATAACGGTGCGATCAGCGTTGACGTAAATGGTCAGGATCAAATGACGTTGCTGGAACTGGCGAAAGCGGCGGGCAAAGCCACCGGTGACGTTTCGACAGCTGAATTACAGGATGCGACGCCCGCCGTGCTGTTCTCACACGTCACCTCACGTAAATGCTACGGACCAGAAAAGACCAGCGAACTCTGTCCAACCAACGCTTTAGAGCAGGGTGGTAAAGGGTCGATCAGCGAGCAATTACTGAAAACCCGCCCGGACGTGACCCTGGGCGGTGGCGCGAAGTCCTTTGCTGAGGTGGCGAAAGCGGGCGAGTATCAGGGTAAAACCCTGAACGAGCAGGCGCAGGCGCTGGGCTATCAGCTGGTCAGTGACTGGCAGGGACTCAATGCCGTAACCCAGGCCGACCAGAAGAAACCGCTGCTGGGCCTGTTCTCGCCTGGCAACATGCCGGTGCGCTGGCAGGGACCCAAAGCCAGCTATCACGGCAATATCGATAAGCCGGTGGTAACCTGCGAAGTGAATAAAGATCGCCCGCTGTCGACGCCTACGCTGGCACAGATGACCGCTAAAGCGATCGACCTGCTGCGTCACAATCCCGATGGTTTCTTCCTGCAGGTGGAAGGCGCCTCAATAGATAAGCAGGATCACGCCGCCAATCCGTGCGGACAAATTGGCGAGACGGTGGATCTGGATGAAGCGGTCCAGCAGGCGCTGGCATTTGCGCGTGAAGAGGGGAATACCCTGGTGGTGGTGACGGCCGATCATGCTCACAGCAGTCAGATCGTCGAGAACGGCACCAAAGCGCCGGGCCTGACGCAGGCGCTGAACACCAAAGACGGCGCGGTGATGACCATCAGCTATGGCAATTCAGAAGAGGATTCGCAGGAACATACCGGTTCACAATTGCGTATTGCGGCGTATGGGCCACATGCCGGTAACGTGGTGGGACTGACCGATCAAACCGATCTGTTCTTTACCCTGGGGAATGCGATGGGGCTGAAGCTGCCCGGTCAGTAAAACCGGGTCGGGGTGGTGGAAACCACCCCGCAGCTGAAAAAACTAGCTCTTCACCTTATTGGCAAAGCTCTTACGCAGTTTCTGCAATTTCGGTGGGATCACCGCCAGGCAGTAACCGTTACGCTGACCAGCACCGTCCCAGTAATCCTGGTGATAGGCTTCAGCCGGATACCACTCTTTCAGCGGCTCGATGGTGGTTACCACCGGCACATCGTGATCGGCCTGCGCGCGTTCAATCGCGGCACGGGCTTCCGCTTCCTGCTCTGCATTGGCCGGGAAAATCGCTGAGCGATACTGGGTACCGATATCATTGCCCTGACGATTAAGCTGGGTCGGATCGTGGGTCACAAAGCTGATATCCAGTAAATCACCGTAGCTGACTTTTTCCGGATCAAAGCCGATGCGGATCGCTTCAGCGTGACCGGTGGCACCGCTGCAGACCTGCTCATAGGTCGGATTTGGCCGGGCACCGCCGGTGTAACCGCTCTCTACCGACTCCACGCCGATCACATCCTTAAATACCGCTTCGGTGCACCAGAAACAGCCACCCGCGATCACTGCATATTCGATTGCCATAATGAATTACTCCTGTCAGGTCGAAAGAGGAGAATGGGGACGAGAGCGCCCGCTTTCAACTAAATCAGCATTTCCGGTTTAAAATCTTTGCTCTTATCCAGCAGCTTATCGCTCATCACGCTGAAGCGGCCTTCACCGGTGTAGTGCAGGGTGGTGGGATAGTCGGGATGTTCGGCAACGTGCGCTTTAACAATCTCAAAAATAAACAGGTTGTAGTTATCGACCATCGAATCGTCATACAGCTGGCATTCGAAGCTGGCAAAGCATTCGGCAATCATCGGCGCGCGAACTACCTGCGCGGGCTCAGCCGTCAGGCCAAAGGCGTCGAACTTATCCAGCTGGTCACCGTGGCTGTTACCGATCGCCACCACCTGATCAATCAGCGAGGCCGAAGGCACGTTGAGCACGCACTGACCGCTGTTACGGATCAGCTCATGACTGTAGTTCATGCCGGCAATCATGCAGCCGACCAGTGACGGGGAAAATTCAAGCACGGTGTGCCAGCCGAGGGTCATGATGTCGTGCCGATCCTCAAACTGCGAGCTGAGCAGCAGGACCGGACCCGGCTCAAGATATTTACGCGCTTTGCTGACCGGAAAAGCATATTTGTGCATGCGTTGACTCATGGCGGAACTCCCTGAACGGAATGGTGCCACTAAGTGTAGAGCACCACGCCGACGCAGCGGTGGAGCCAACCCGCAGAATGGAAAAAAGCGCTGCCGCGGCGCGGTTCAGCGCGCGTCAGCGTTTGGGCTTAACGGCCAACCCGCGCCTGCAAGGTGGCAGGGTAGCGGTCACCTTGTATCTGGACCGCGTCCAGTGCCTGATTGATGCGCTGTAACTCTTCTGCCGTGAGCTGCAACGCTGCCGCCTGCAGGTTTTCGCTCAGACGGTGCAGTTTCGTGGTGCCAGGGATCGGGACAATCCACGGTCTTTGTGCCAGCAGCCAGGCGAGGGCAATCTGTGCCGGTGTGGCAGCGTTATCCTGTGCGAGAGTGCCGAGCAGATCGATCAGCGCCTGATTAGCGGCCAGCGCTTCAGGCGAAAAGCGCGGCACCTGGCTGCGGAAATCGTCGCTGCCAAAGGTCGTGTCCGGCTGAATGGCGCCGGTCAGATAGCCTTTACCCAGTGGACTGAACGGCACAAAACCGATGCCCAGCGCCTCCAGCGTCGGCAGCATCTCCGCCTCCGGTTCACGCCACCACATCGAATATTCACTCTGCAACGCCGTCACCGGCTGAACCGCGTGGGCACGGCGCACGGTCTGTACGCCAGCTTCGGATAAGCCAAAATGTTTCACCTTACCTTCGGCGATTAAATCTTTAATCGTTCCGGCGACATCCTCAATCGGCACCTCAGGATCGACCCGATGCTGATAATAGAGGTCAATCACTTCCGTTCTCAGCCGACGCAGCGAACCTTCAATTGCCCGGCGAATCTGTTCTGGCCGGCTGTTAAGAATCTGCTGTTTGTTATCCTCGCCAAAAGTGAAGCCAAACTTAGTGGCGATCACCACCCGATCGCGAACCGGTGCCAGCGCTTCGCCCACTACCTCTTCATTCAGCCACGGGCCGTAAACTTCAGCGGTATCGAAAAAAGTGACGCCCTGATCGACGGCGGCGCGGATCAGGGAAATGGCCTGCTGTTTGTCAGTTGCCGGACCATAACCGTGACTCAGCCCCATGCAGCCGAGCCCCAGGCTGGAGACCTCCAGGCCGGACTGACCTAATCTGCGTGTTTGCATTGTTGCTCTCCTCGGAAGTGTTGCGGGAATCGCCTGAGAATAGAGCACATCGCGCGCGCTGATTAGATCCCTGAACAGAGATGAGTTTATGAACTGTGCTCATTAGTCGTGGGGAAAGGGCGATTTTTAACCTGATCCCGGCGAGCTTAAGGTTTCCTTAATCTGGCGCGAGGATACTCCAGGGACAACATGAGGAGAATGCCATGAAATCTGCGTCTACTGCGGTAATTGCTGCACCTGCCCGACCTGTCAGTGAATATGCGGCCGTGCTGATCGCCGCCGCAACCGTGATCCTGTTTCTGGCGGCATGGTTCAGCGCCTGAGTTGTCTGCCATCAGAATTTAATCACCGCCCGACAGCCGCTGCGGTCGCGGCGGTTTTCCAAAAAGAACTGAAAGCGATGCAGCTGCACAATGCGGCTGACGATGCTTAACCCCAGTCCAATCCCGCCGTAACGACTGTCCATCCGGATAAAGGCTTTACTCAGCTCACCGCTTTTACTTTCATCAATACCCGGACCTTCGTCTTCCACCGTCAGGGTCGGCTGTGCGCCCGACGCCAGCCGCAGAGTAATCGCACTCTCTTTGGGGCTGTAACGATGGGCATTCTCGACCAGATTACGCAGCAACATTTTCAGCAACGTCGCGTCCCCGCGCACAAACAGCTCCTCTGGCAGATCGAGCGTCAGCGTCTGCTGGTGCGTATCCAGCATGGTGCTTAGCTCCGCCTCCATTGGCAATATCACATCTTCAATCAGCGCCACATTCTGATAGGTGCCGGAGGTAAAAGACTGCCCGGCACGCGCCAGCTGCAACAGCTGCGACACGCTGTGCGTCATCTGATCGAGCCGCTGGAGTAACGGCTGAACATGGGCCTCGCCGTTGCGTTCAATCAGTTCCAGATGCAGTCGTAATCCCGCCAGCGGGGTGCGCAGCTCGTGCGCCACATCGGCGGTAAACAGCCGCTCGCGCTCCAGGCTGTTATTCAGCCGCGCCACCAGCTGGTTGATCGCCTGGGTCACGGCATCGATCTCATGCACCGAACTATGGCAGGCGATTGGGTCCAGATTCTCTTCGCTGCGGTTCTCCAGTTCACGCTGCAGTTGATACAGCGGCCGGGTGATCCATTTCACCGCCTGATAGCAGAGCAGCAGCGTCAGCGTAATCATCACCAGACTCGGCACCGCCAGGCTGGCAACCGCTTCATGCACCTCTCTTTCGACGTGGCGATCCATATTGCGCTTCTGCAACTGCGCTTCGACCAGAAACTGAATCTGTTCTTTACTCTCATGCCACAGCCAGACGACGCTGATCACCTGGAACACCAGCAGAATCAGGCCTATGGTCAGGATCAGGCGAAAACGCATACTGCGATGATCGATCCGGGATTTCATGGTGCCTCGCGCATCACGTCAGTCGTTACCAGCGCATAGCCGAAACCGCGCACCGTGCGGATCGCACTTTTGCCGATTTTGTCACGCAGATTATGAATGTGAACTTCCAGCGTATTGGTAGACGGCTCGGTTTCCCAGTTATAGATATCCTGATAGAGGATTTCGCGGTGCACCGGGTTACCCGCCTTCAGCATCAGGCGGGAGAGGATGGCATACTCTTTGGGCGTCAGATCCAGCAGCGTTCCGGCGAGTGAGATCTGGCGATGCGTCATATCCAGCGCCAGCGCGCCGACCATCAGATGACTGTCGCCCTGATTGACATGGCGGCGGATCAGGGCACGAATGCGTGCCAGCAGCTCCTCCAGCGAGAACGGCTTAATCAGGTAATCATCGGCACCGGCATCCAGCCCGGCAATACGTTCACTGATGGTGTCACGCGCGGTGAGAATCAGTACCGGCGTCATCTTCTTCTGCCGGCGCAGACGCAGCAGAAAATGCAGTCCGTCTTCATCCGGTAAACCGAGATCCAGCACCACCAGACTGTAAAGGCCGCTGGCAAAATGCGCTTCAGCATCCCGCACCGTGGTGACGCCATCACAGACGTAACCTTCGCCCTCCAGCGCCAGGATCAATCCCTGCAACAGCAGAGCATCATCTTCTACGATCAGAATCTTCATTGTGGTCGGCTCCGACACATCGTCAAAATGTCATCCGCGGGTACATATTCGTGGGTCGCGGTGCCGGTTAATCCCAGCATGGTTGAGAACAGATTATCCTGTGAAAAATCGTCTGTCGCCGCCAGTCTGGTCAGGCAGCCACGATTAATCGCATAGCGCTGCTGATAATCCTCTGACAGCCAGATCAACATCGGCACATGTTTTTGCGTCTCCGGGGCAATCGCGTAGGGCAGGCCATGCAGGTATTCGCCATTTTCGCCCAGCGATTCACCGTGATCGGAAAGATAGACCAGGCTGGTGGTAAAGCGATCCTGATGGGCACGCAGCAGGTTAATCGCCTTATCCACAATGTGATCCACATTCAGCAGCGTATTGTCATAGGTATTGACCAGCTGTTGCTGCGAACAATCCTGAATCTGATTGGTATCACAGGTCGGGACGAACTGACGCAATTCCGGCGGATAGCGGTGGCTGTAGGTCGGGCCGTGGCTACCAATGGTGTGCAGCACAATCACCGCATTGCCCTTAATCTGGTTAATGTAGTCATCCAGGCCATGAAACAGTACGTCGTCGTAACATTCACCGTTAATACACATGCCAGGCAGATTCAGGCTGGTCATATCCTGATGCGGCACCCGGTCGCAGGCGCCTTTACAGCCGCCATCATTCTCATTCCATAACACGCTGATGCCCGCCCGCTGGATGATATCCAGTAACCCTTCCTGATGCGCCGCCAGTACATCATCATAATGTGCGCGCGGCATATTAGAGAACATGCAGGGCACCGAAACGGCAGTGGCCGTGCCGCATGAGGTAGTGTGCGGAAAATAGATCACATTATCTTTTGCCAGCAGCGGGTTGGTCTGACGGGCGTAGCCGCCCAGCGAGAAGTTCTGCGCCCGTGAGGTTTCCCCAACGATCAAAATGGTCAGATTCTGTTTACCGCCGCTGAGCCGATCGGGCTGTTGATGGGCATCTTCGCCAATGCGCACCAGCGGCAGGTTCTCCAGTTGCTGATGCTTATACCAGGAGAGGCTGGCGGCGATGCTGTTTGACGGGCTAAGCGCCTTCACCAGTTCGCGGTTATTGCGAAACAGCGAGGCGTAATCTTTATAGAACAGCAGCGCAACCAGCAGGATCACCGCCACGGAGATCACGATGCTGAGCAGTCGCTGCAACACGCCACGCCAGTGCTGTTTCTTCAGCCGCGGCCAGAACACCAGCAGCGCCATCAACAGGCCCGATGTCAGCAGGGTAAACAGCAGTTGTGGGGTGATGAGCGCAAAAGATTCCGACGCGGTGGTATCCATCATATTGGTGATCATCGAGCGATCGACCACGATGTTATAGGTCTGGATAAAAAACTGTGCGCTGGCGGAGAGCAGGATAAACAGCGCAATCAGCAGTCGGTCCAGCCAGAGAAACGAGGCGAGGGTGATCACAATGTTGATCACGCTAAACGCCACCAGCGGCATAGAGAAAAAGACCAGCGAGGCGTGCAGGCTGGTCAGTGGCATCAGAGCCAGCACCTGACGGTAATAGGCCAGATTAAGGAAAACCGAGATATAACAAGCCGCAAGGATCAGCAAAGTGAGGCGGCTGATAACCGGCCGGTTCAGTGTAAATGCCATGTTGAGAAATATCCGAATATCAATTGTGTGCTGAGAGTGCACTTTCAATATTAGGAATACCTTAAGACGCTTAAGGTTGGCCCGGCTCCGGTGGTTCAGCCGCGGTACACAAGGGCTATTCCCCATCCATCGGCTGCAAAAAAAGGAATGAAGAGAAAATAACCCGCTATTCAGCGTCGGCAAGGCTGGCTGACTTAACCGCAGCGGCTGGCATGAAACCTGCATCTTTCTGGCAAAGCCACTATTACTGTCTACACTTAATCGGGTGATGTTCTCAGTCAGCCAGTATTGTCAGTAATGAGCTTGCAAGTTTGAGGAGAGTGACCTATCGAATCGCCCGGCTTTATCCCTCAATCGCCACGTTATCAGAATTTCCCTCTTGCTGACCCTACTGCGTCAGGACATCCTTGATTTGAACTCAAATTTCCAAATTCAGGAGAAGTGACGTGACCCAAGCGGTAGATACCTCTGACGCGTTCCCGACACTCGATGGCGGGCTTTATGCCTTCTTTTTTGATGTCGATGGCACGCTGGCAGCGATACAGTCCCGTCCCGAAGCGGTGTTTATTCCTGAACAGGTCGTTGACCAGTTACAACAACTCTCCGCACTCAGTCAGGGTGCGCTGGCGCTGGTCTCTGGCCGGCCGATTGAACAACTCGATGCTCTGGCCGCGCCGTGGCGCGGTCCTGCCGCTGGCGTACACGGTGCCGAGCGCCGTGACGCCGACGGCGAGATGCAGCGCATCAGCCTGCCGGTTGAGGTTGAACAGGAACTCCGGACGGAACTGCAAAACGCGATGGCGTTATGGCCTGGCACCCAGCTGGAAATCAAAGGCATGGCCTTTGCACTCCACTATCGCCAGGCGATGCAGCATGAACAGGATGTGATGCGACTGGCTGAGCAATCTGTAAAACGTTTTCCAGGACTGGCGCTTCAGCCGGGGAAATGTGTCGTTGAAATTAAACCTTTAGGGATTGATAAGGGCGCTGCCATTGGCGATTTTATGCAACAGGTGCCTTTTGCCGGACGCATTCCGGTATTTATTGGAGACGACCTGACAGATGAGAAAGGCTTTCTCGCGGTTAACGCCATGCAGGGCATCTCTATTAAGGTCGGCGAAGGTTCCACTCAGGCCCGCTATCGATTAAACAATGTCGAGGCGGTATATGGCTGGCTGGAACGAACATTATTACGATTAAAGCAAGACAACGTCGGTAAGGAGTTTAGGTTATGAGTCGTTTAGTGGTTGTATCTAACCGTATTGCCATTCCAAATGGGGCTAAAACCAGCGCAGGCGGCCTGGCCGTCGGGATTCTGGACGCGTTGAAAAGCACAGGCGGACTGTGGTTTGGCTGGAACGGTGAAATCAGCGAGTTCTCAGGCGAAGAAGAGGACGATGTTACCGTCCAGCAGCATGAAGGCATTGAGTATGCCTCCTTCCCGTTAAGCCAGAACGAATACGATCTCTACTATTGCCAGTTTTCCAATACCGTAATCTGGCCCGCCTTCCATTATCGTCTTGATCTGGTGCAGTTCCAGCGCGAAGCCTGGGACGGCTATTGCGAAGTGAATGATGCGGTGGCCCAGCGGTTAAAACCGTTGATTGAACCGGATGATATTCTGTGGATCCACGATTATCACTTCCTGCCGTTTGCCGCAGCGCTGCGTCGTGCCGGTATTAATAACCGCATCGGTTTCTTCCTGCATATTCCTTTCCCGACGCCTGAGATATTCAATGCGCTGCCACCGCACAAGGAACTGCTGGAAATGCTGTGCGAGTATGATCTGCTGGGTTTCCAGACCGAATCAGATCGGGTTGCTTTCCTCGACAGCGTCAGCCAGCTGACACAGTTGCAGAATAAAGGGGATAAGAAGCATCGCGCCTTCGGCAATACCTTTATGACCGAGGTTTATCCGATTGGGATTGAACCCGACAGTATTAAAGAGATGGCTGAAGGGCCGTTGCCACCGAAAATGGCGGCGATGAAGAAAGAGCTGGGCGACGCGCGCAACATTATTGCCTGTGAGCGCCTCGACTATTCCAAAGGTCTGCCTGAGCGTTTCCTGGCGTATGAAGCGCTGCTGGAGAACTACCCCCAGCACCGCGGTAAAATTCGCTACTCACAGATTGCGCCGACCTCACGCAGTGATGTGCAGGCCTATCAGGATATTCGTCATCAGCTGGAAACCGAAGCAGGGCGCATCAACGGTAAATACGGCACGCTGGGCTGGACGCCGCTCTACTATCTCAACCAGCACTTTGATCGCCGGCTGTTGATGAAAATCTTCCGCCTGACCGATGTCGGTCTGGTAACGCCGCTGCGTGACGGGATGAACCTGGTTGCGAAAGAGTATGTGGCGGCGCAGGACCCGGACGATCCGGGTGTGCTGGTGCTGTCGCGCTTCGCCGGTGCCGCCAATGAGCTGACCTCTGCGCTGATCGTCAATCCTTATGACCGCGATGAAGTGGCGGCGGCGCTCGACAAAGCGATTACTATGCCGCGCACTGAAAGGATTTCACGTTATAACGACATGATGACGGTGCTGCGTAAAAATGACATTACCGCCTGGCGTGAAAACTTCCTCAAAGACCTCTATCGCATCGCCCCTCGCAGTGCCGACCATGGTACGGCGAACAAGGTCGCAACCTTTCCTAAACTGGCCTGATTAAACGGCCTGAAGCCGTTCTGACGGGCAACGACATCTTTGGGTGTCGTTGCCCTTTTTTACAGCCAGCACCGGCTGTGCTCGCCGGTTACATTCCGTCATGCTCCCTGCCACAATCTTTACCCTGGCTGGCGTTCGCTTTACGCCGCTTCACCCGGCACAGGGCTCAAAAAAAAGCAAACGGTCAAAAAAACCACTGATAAGCGTATCAGGCGGCTTTCTTTAATTTTTAAACTCAAGTTTTTCTTCCCGCTGCCGATACTGACTAAGCCTGATTAAACCCTTCCCCGATTCATTCATCCTGCTTATGTAACTCATTGTTACATCTGGTGTCGTATACTAAACATCCAGCGGTAACTGTTAACGCTTGGTTGCCAGTTGAAGTCAGTACTGCCGTATAAACCTTAACGCTTTCATTACTCACCCTCTGCGATACTCACCCTAAGTGACTAATTACAAAGTGATTCTCTGCCGCTTCGTTCAGCATAATATGCTGACTTAGTCGTTTTAAATGGTTCTAAATAGGGTGTTAAATCGATTAACACTGACAATAGATCGACGCCGTCTCAAAGCCTCGAATAGAGCTGCTTTTACCCCCTATTAAACCTTTCTCAGGACCAATTCGACTTAAAATCGGCTTTTTTCGATCAAAAATTGAACAACAGACAAAGGATCGTAAAGGGTTGCTGAAGAAATTTGCCTTAAAAGTGTGATCTGCGTCACACTTTATCTAAAATTTCACAGTACTGTCGTTGTATGTCGAAATCAGACGATATAGATTTGCCTTGTTTTCGGAATAGTCTTAAAAAATGTAAGAAGACGTCACGGAAGATGGTCAGAACTCGAAAATAAAATGGCCTGGATTTTTGACTTTCGGTGGGTCATGAACCCACACATAAGATGAAGGCGAAAAGCAGTGACATTGGCTTCACATGACATTTTTTTTGCCATCTTTAGATTTACCAAACAGCAGCTCAATACGCAGATAATAATCTGTGGTGAAGTTACGTCGCGTCTCTCAGGATGGAAAAATGGGTACATCTGAATTACTAAAACATATTTACGATCTCAACTTGTCATATTTACTGCTTGCGCAGCGATTAATTAACCAGGAAAAAGCTTCGGCAATGTTTCGCCTCGGTATCGATGAGAAAATGGCGGACGCATTATCTGAATTAACACTGCCTGAAATGGTAAAAATGGCGGAAACCAATCAATTGGTTTGCCAGTTCCGTTTTACCGATAGCAGCACAATTAATCGCCTGACGCAGGAATCACGCGTGGATGATTTACAGCAAATCCACACCGGTATTTTATTATCGAGCCGTTTACTGCGTAACGCGTCTAAAGATGACGTGCCTGCTAAAAAGAGGGCGATGTGATGACTGAGAAAAGTATTGTTCAGGAAGCGCGTGATATTCAGCTCGCGATGGAGCTGATTACCCTGGGCGCGCGTTTACAGATGTTAGAAAGCGAAACCCAACTGAGTCGTGGTCGTCTGATTAAGCTCTATAAAGAGCTGCGCGGTAGTCCGCCACCGAAAGGCATGCTGCCTTTCTCTACCGACTGGTTTATGACCTGGGAGCAGAATATTCACGCTTCCATGTTCTGTAACGCCTGGAAGTTTTTACTGAAAACCGGACTGTGCAACGGCGTCAACGCCGTGATTAAAGCCTACCGGTTATATCTCGAACAGTGTCCGCAATCGGACGAGGGCCCGCTGTTGGCGCTAACGCGTGCATGGACCCTGGTGCGATTCGTTGAAAGTGGCATGCTGGAACTGGCCGATTGCAAAAGCTGTAATGGCAGCTTTATTAATCACGCCCATCAGCCGGTTGGCAGTTTTGTCTGCAGCCTGTGCCAGCCGCCATCACGTGCCGTAAAAAGACGTAAACTTTCTGCAGATTCTGCCGATATGTTTCCACAACTGCTGGATGAACAGGTTAAACGCGCCGTTTAAGTTTGTTCGCACTGTGGAAGCCATCCAGCAGCGGTTAATACCGCTGCTTTTTTTTTGCTTCCGTTTTACGAATAACACCTGCGGCTCTCTGGCTTAACTTCCACCAACACGTTACGGACGTAAGGATTTCTTGTGCTGATAATTTTAGGTTATTTGATTGTTTTAGGCTCCGTGTTGGGCGGATATGCGCTGGTGGGTGGCCATCTTGGCGCACTTTATCAGCCGGCTGAATTATTAATGATCGGTGGCGCCGGGGCCGGTGCTTTTTTAGTGGGCAACAACGGCAAGTCGATTAAAAAAACCCTGAAAGCGTTACCTTTGTTATTTCGCGGGTCAAAATATAACAAAGCGGTTTACATGGACCTGATGGCGCTGCTCTATCGCCTGATGGCCAAGTCCCGTCAGCAGGGGATGTTGTCGCTGGAACGGGATATTGAAGATCCCAGCCAGAGCGAAATTTTCGCTAATTATCCGCGTATTCTTGCCGATAAACAGTTAGTGGATTTTATTACCGATTATTTGCGTCTGATGGTCAGCGGCAACATGAACGCCTTTGAGATTGAGGCGCTGATGGATGAAGAGATTGAGACCTACGAACACGAGTGTGACGTACCGGCGCAAAGTATAGCGGCGGTCGGCGATGGTCTGCCGGCATTCGGTATCGTGGCGGCGGTAATGGGCGTGGTACATGCCCTGGCTTCCGCCGATCGTCCGGCGGCGGAACTGGGTGCGCTGGTGGCTCATGCGATGGTCGGAACATTCCTCGGCATTCTGCTGGCGTATGGCTTCATTTCGCCGCTGGCGTCGGTACTGCGCCAGAAATGTGCTGAAACCACCAAGATGATGCAGTGCATCAAAGTGACGCTGCTCTCCAGCCTGAATGGCTACGCGCCTCAGATTGCGGTGGAGTTTGGTCGTAAAACGCTCTATTCCGCTGAACGTCCCTCATTCAGCGAACTGGAAGAGCACGTACGTAACGCGAAGAACCCGGCTAAACAGACTTCGGATCAGACCTCATGAAGCATGGCAATCGCCCAATTGTGCTGATCAAAAAGCGCAAACATAAAGGACATGAAGGCAGCCACGGGTCGTGGAAAATTGCCTACGCCGACTTTATGACGGCGATGATGGCATTTTTTATGGTGATGTGGCTGCTTTCCATCGCCAACCCGCAGGAGCTGGTGCAGATCGCTGACTACTTTAAAACGCCGCTGAAAGTGGCGATAACCGGTGGCCAGCGCAGCAGCGACAGCGACAGTCCGATTCCTGGCGGCGGCGACGATCCGACGAAAAAGATCGGTGAAGTGAAGAAAGTGGTCGATATGGATGAGCAGAAACGCAAGCTGGACGATATTCGCCTTAACCGGCTGCGGGAAAAGCTCGATCAGCTGATTGAAGCCGATCCGCGTCTGAAAGCGTTACGTCCGCATCTGATCATCAACATGGTGGAAGAGGGGCTGCGCATTCAGATTATCGACAGCCAGAACCGCCCGATGTTTAAGACCGGCAGAGCCGAGGTGGAGCCCTATATGCGCGATATTCTGCGCGCCATTGCGCCGATCCTCAACGGCATTCCCAACCGTATCAGTCTGGCCGGCCATACCGATGATTTTCAGTATGCCAGCGGTGATAAAGGGTACAGCAACTGGGAACTCTCAGCCGATCGTGCCAACGCCTCGCGGCGTGAACTGGTGATTGGCGGGTTAGACAGCGGCAAAATTTTGCGCGTGTTAGGCATGGCCGACACCATGCGCCTGAAAAATCGTGGCGGGAATGATGCGGTTAACCGTCGCATCAGCCTGCTGGTGTTGAACCACGACACCGAAGCGGCAATAGAAAAAGAGAACGCAGAAAGTGATGCCGTCCAGATCAGCGATCCGGCGGCCATTGAACAAATTACCGCACCGTCAGCTCCCCAGGGCAGCGCGGTGAATACAGCAGCCCCCTCACAGCCGAGGTGATCCCCGTGAGTATGGACATCAGCGATTTTTACCAGACGTTTTTTGATGAAGCCGATGAGCTGTTAGCGGATATGGAACAACACCTGTTGGGTCTCGACCCGCAGGAACCAGATTCTGAACAGCTTAACGCCATCTTCCGCGCCGCCCACTCGATTAAGGGTGGCGCCGGAACCTTTGGTTTTACGGTATTACAGGAAACTACTCACATCCTGGAAAACATTCTGGATGGTGCTCGTCGCGGCGAGATGCAGCTCAGCACCGACATCATCAACCTGTTTTTGGAAACCAAAGATATTATGCAGGAACAGCTCGATGCTTATAAAACCGCGCAAGAGCCGAACGCGGAGAGCTTCAAATATATCTGTGAAGCGCTGCGCCAGCTGGCGCTGGAGGCCAAAGGTCTGCCGGTTGAAGCACCGGTCAGCGTGGCCGCCGTTGCCAGCGCAGCACCGGCCAGCAGTGCGCTGCGCGTGCAGCTGATCGATCTGAAAGAGAAAGAAGTCGATCTGATGCTGGAAGAGATGAGCAATCTCGGCACCCTGACCAACGTCCAGAAGGGCAGCAACACGCTGGATGTCTGCATTGATGGCGTCGGCAAAGATGACATCGTGGCGGTGCTCTGCTTTGTGATTGATGAAGCGCAGATTCGCTTCCCGCAGGCGGAAGAGCCGGCACCGGTGTCAGCGCCAGCGCCTGTTGCGCCGGTGGTGGCTGAAGTGCAGACCGCCAGCGTCACCGAACTGCCAGTGGCCGCGGTGAAACGCGAAAGCAAACGCGCTGCGGCACCGGCCAAATCAAGCGAATCCACCAGCATCCGCGTGGCGGTTGAGAAGGTCGATCAGCTGATTAACCTGGTCGGCGAACTGGTGATTACCCAGTCGATGCTGGCGCAGCGTTCCGGTGAACTCGATCCGGTGGCGCACGGTGACCTGCTGAACAGCATGGGTCAGCTGGAGCGTAATGCCCGCGATCTGCAGGAATCGGTGATGTCGATTCGTATGATGCCAATGGAATATGTCTTCAGCCGCTTCCCGCGTCTGGTGCGTGACCTGGCGAGCAAGCTCGGCAAAGAAGTGGAGCTGACGCTGCTCGGCAGCTCAACCGAACTCGATAAGAGCCTGATTGAACGCATCATCGATCCGTTAACGCACCTGGTGCGTAACAGCCTCGACCACGGTATCGAATCGCCGGATAAACGTCTGGCGGCCGGCAAAGTGGCAACCGGTAACCTGACGCTGTCGGCGGAACATCAGGGCGGCAACATCTGTATCGAAGTCTCTGATGACGGTGCCGGTCTGAACCGTGAACGTATTCTGGCGAAAGCGCTCTCATCCGGCTTGCCGGTCAGCGAAAGCATGAGCGACGAAGAGGTCGGGATGCTGATCTTCGCGCCTGGCTTCTCAACGGCCGAGCAGGTCACCGACGTATCAGGCCGCGGCGTCGGCATGGATGTGGTGAAACGAAACATCCAGGAGATGGGCGGTCACGTCGAAATCGCCTCGAAGCAGGGCAAAGGCACCACCATCCGTATCCTGCTGCCACTGACGCTGGCGATCCTCGACGGCATGTCGGTTCGCGTGGCGGATGAAGTCTTTATTCTGCCGCTCAATGCGGTGATGGAATCGCTGCAGCCGCGTGCTGAAGAGCTGAAACCGCTGGCCGGTGGCGAGTGCGTACTGGAAGTGCGCGGTGAGTATCTGCCGCTGGTCGAACTGTGGAACGTGTTTGAGGTGCAGGGGGCGAAAACCGAGGCCACCCAGGGCATCGTCGTCATTCTGCAAAGCGCGGGCAAGCGTTACGCGCTGCTGGTCGATCAGCTGATTGGTCAGCATCAGGTGGTGGTGAAGAACCTGGAAAGTAACTATCGCAAAGTGCCGGGCATCTCCGCCGCCACCATTCTTGGCGATGGTAGCGTGGCGCTGATTGTCGATGTTTCAGCACTGCAATCACTGAACCGTGAAAAACGTGTGGCTGGCGCTGCCGCCTGATTGATAACGAAAGGGTAAATAACATGAATGGAATGGCAACCGTGACAAAAATCGCTGGCGAAACTGTCGGCCAGGAGTTTCTGGTCTTCACGCTGGGCGATGAAGAGTACGGCATCGATATCCTGAAAGTTCAGGAAATTCGCGGTTACGATCAGGTAACGCGTATCGCAAATACCCCTGAATTTATTCGCGGCGTCACCAACCTGCGTGGCGTGATCGTGCCGATTATCGACCTGCGGGTGAAGTTCTCCCAGCCCGATGTCGAATACAACGATAACACCGTGGTGATCGTGCTGAATCTGGAGAATCGCGTGGTCGGGATCGTGGTGGATGGCGTTTCTGACGTGCTGTCACTGACCCAGGATCAGATCCGCCCTTCACCGGAGTTCGCCGTCACCATGTCAACCGAGTACCTGACCGGTCTCGGCGCGCTGGGCGATCGCATGTTGATTCTGGTTGACATTGAGAAGCTGCTGAGCAGCGACGAGATGGCTCTGGTGGATAACCTGCGTAGCGCCTAAGCGTCACGTCACAGGCCGGTTATGTCCGGCCTGTGACAGTTTTACTGCTGAATAATTTCTTATTTTTCAAATAATAAACTCACTTTCTTCTCTAATTTCCCGCACGCACCTGCCGATAATCACGTTGCTGCTTTATCACTTACATTTTCCAGGGTTAATCATGTTAACGAAAATTCGCGTTGTCACCAGCCTGTTGCTGGTATTGCTGATGTTTGGGCTGTTACAGGCCTTTTCCGGCTCCGTTTTTTATTCGGCACTCAGCCATGACAAGCGTAGTTTTGCCGTGTCGCAGCTGGCGATGCAGAACACTCAGGCTCTCAACGATGCCTATATGAGTCTTAACCAGAGCCGGGTCTTACTCACCCGCATTCAGCTGCGCTTTGCCACCAGTAAACTGGAAGGAAAAGACGCCGACGTTGCCGGACTGTTTGACGACAGCAAAGCCTTTCAGCAGGCGGCCGCGGGCTATTACAAAGTCTTTAAGGAGACGCCCGATACCCCAGGGCAAAATCTGCAACTCAATGACCAGCTGGATCAGCGCTACAGCGCCTATGCTACGGCATTAAACGATCTGCAGACCGCACTGCAGGCGAACGATCTGGTGGCGGCTGGCAAAGCGCCGGTGGCACCGGGCCAGAGTGCGTTTCTGAAGCTCTATACCGACTGGCGCGCCGATCAGAACCGACTGACCACGCTCGGCGTTGAAGAGAACAGTTCTGCTTACAGCCGGATGCTGTGGATACTGGGCACCATCATGGCGATAGTAGCAGGTGTGATCGTCCTGTGCTGGTTCGGTCTGCGCAAGGTATTAATTACTCCACTGAACACGAACATCACCCATATTCAGCACATCGCGCAGGGCGATCTGACCCAGCCGATCGCGGTTGAAGGGCGTAACGAGATGAGCCAGCTGGCGGCCAGCCTGCATGATATGCAGCAGTCACTGGTGCGCACGGTGAGCAACGTGCGCGAAGGGTCTGATGCCATTTTTACCGGTGCCAGCGAAATTTCTGCCGGCAATAATGATCTCTCTGCCCGTACTGAACAGCAGGCTGCCTCTCTGGAGCAGACCGCCGCCAGCATGGAGCAGCTGACCGCCACGGTGAAGCAGAACGCAGACAATGCGCGTCAGGCGTCGCAGCTGGCGCAGACCGCCTCAGAAACCGCGCAGAAGGGCGGCAATGTGGTGGATGGTGTGGTGAAAACCATGCGCGACATCGCGGGCAGCTCGAAGAAAATTGCTGATATCACCAGCGTGATTGACGGCATCGCCTTTCAGACCAACATCCTGGCGCTCAACGCCGCGGTGGAAGCGGCGCGGGCCGGAGAACAGGGTCGCGGTTTTGCGGTGGTAGCGGGTGAAGTGCGCAATCTGGCCCAGCGCAGCGCCCAGGCCGCCAAAGAGATCAAAGGACTGATTGAAGACTCGGTTAACCGGGTCAATGCTGGCTCCCAGCTGGTGGGAACCGCCGGTGAAACCATGAGCGATATCGTCAGTGCAGTGACCCGCGTCACCGACATCATGGGCGAGATCGCCTCGGCGTCCGATGAGCAGAGTCGCGGTATCGATCAGGTGGGTCAGGCGGTTACCGAGATGGATCGGGTCACCCAGCAGAACGCCTCGCTGGTCGAAGAGTCAGCGGCGGCGGCGGCCTCGCTGGAAGAGCAGGCCAGCCGTCTCAGCCAGTCAGTGGCGGTGTTTAAGATCCAGCGCGCGTCTGGCGGGCAGACGCTGACGAAGCATCTGCCGATTGCCGCGCCGGTGACCGCTCTGGCACCGCGTAAAGCGCTGACCGCACCGGTCAGCGACACTCACTGGGAAACCTTCTGATCGACCGCACGCCCCGTCTGCCTCCAGCCGGGGCGTGCACCTGCGCCTCATCCCGCCAGCCTGACTAAAGCCAAACCCGCCGCCCGGTAGCAATATCATTAATTACAAAAGCCGATTGTCGCTGAAAAGCGGCGAAAACCGCTAACACATCGCGTCAGAGCGCCGATAAAGCCGCTGCACCTTAATCAACCTGCAGGGGAACAAGATGTTAAAAAGAATAAAAGTGGTCACCAGTTTAATCGCGGTACTGGTGATCTTTGGCGCGCTTCAGCTGCTCTCCGGCAGCCTGTTCTGGTCGGCGCTGAATAAAGACAAAGCGGCTTTTGCCCTGTCGCAAGTCTCCAATCGCAACGTCACGGCGATGACCGACGCCTATATTTCGCTGAACAACAGCCGCACCACCCTGAACCGCGCCATGCTGCGGTTACAGACCAGCATGGCCTCGCAGATGAACGGCGGTCAGCTCGACGATCTGATGAACAAAGCTAACGCGCAATTGGCCGAGGCCGATCGTCACTTCCAGATCTACTACAACCTGCCTGCGACCGCTGGCCTTGCGGTGGCGCTGCGCGACCGGCTGGAAGCGGATTACGCCAGTTACGACAACGGCCTGAAAGCGATGGTGAAAAGTCTGCAGGCGCGCGATCTGGAAGGGATGTTTAAACAGAATATCGAACAGAAACAGGTGGCGATGCAGGGCAGCTATGGTGAGTGGCGCGCCCGTCAGACCGCGCTGTCTGAACAGGGCATTGCTCAAAACCAGCAGGCCTTTACCCAGATGATGTGGCTGTTGGGTGTGATTGCCGTGTCGGTACTGGTGGTGATTGTCGCCTGCTGGTTTGGCCTGCGGCAGGTGTTAATTCAGCCGCTGCAACAGCTGCTGGCGCATATCCGATCTATCGCCTCCGGCGATCTGACCCAGCCGATCCAGGTCGAGGGGCGTAACGAGATGAGCCAGCTGGCGGCCGGCATTCAGGAAATGCAGCAGTCGCTGGTGATGACCGTCAGCAACGTGCGTGACGGCTCTGACGCCATCTTTACCGGTGCCAGTGAGATTGCTGCCGGTAATAACGATCTGTCAGCGCGTACCGAAGAACAGGCCGCCTCGCTGGAGCAGACCGCCGCCAGCATGGAGCAGCTGACCGCCACGGTGAAGCAGAACGCAGACAATGCGCGTCAGGCGTCGCAGCTGGCGCTGACCGCCTCAGAAACCGCGCAGCAGGGCGGCAAAGTGGTGGACGGTGTGGTCAGCACCATGAAAGAGATAGCCGGCAGTTCGAAGAAGATTGCCGATATTATCAGCGTGATTGACGGCATTGCTTTCCAGACCAACATCCTGGCGCTTAACGCCGCGGTGGAAGCGGCGCGGGCCGGTGAACAGGGCCGCGGTTTTGCGGTGGTGGCTGGTGAAGTGCGTAATCTGGCGCAGCGCAGCGCCCAGGCGGCGAAGGAGATCAAAGGGTTGATCGAAGATTCAGTGGCACGCGTCAACAGCGGTTCGCTGCAGGTCGAAAGCGCGGGCAGCACCATGAACGACATCGTCGGCGCGGTCACCCGCGTGACCGACATCATGGGCGAGATCGCCTCGGCATCCGATGAACAGAGCCGTGGCATCGAGCAGGTCGGTCAGGCGGTGACCGAGATGGATCGCGTCACCCAGCAGAACGCCTCGCTGGTGGAGCAATCCGCCGCCGCGGCCGCCGCCCTGGAGCAGCAGGCCAGCGTTCTGACCCAGGCCGTCTCCGTTTTCAAAGTTTCCCGCGTCTGATTTTCTCTCCTCTCCTCATGGCGGCAGCGGTAAAGCCGCCGCCATGCATAAAGTTCCCTTCAGATGCGCCGATAAACAGAAGCGAATCGCCAACCAATGAGGTGTGTATGTTTAGTCGTGTACGTGTTGTTACCGGTCTGCTGTGCGTGCTGGCGCTGTTTGCGCTGCTGCAGCTGTTTTCCGGCGGAATGTTTTTCAAAACCGTCAGTTCAGATAAAGAGAATTTTGCCTATAACCAGCGGCTGAATACGCTGCAACAGGCGATGGGCACCTCATGGGTTTCGCTGGTTCAGGCGCGCAACACCCTTAACCGCGCCGGTATTCGTTTTCTGCAGGATGCGCAGATGTCCGGATCGGGCGCCACGGTGAAAGATCTGGTGGCACTGGCGGGTGAAGAGCTGAAACAGGCTGAGCTGGGCTATCAAACCTTCAACGCTAACCTGTCAGAAAAAGGCAAAAACGCCGACAACGTCAAAACGCTGCAGGCAAATTATCAGGCTTATCACGACGCGCTGGCCGAACTGATGGTGTTCTTCAACAGCGGCAACTTTAAGGGCTTTGTTGACCAGCCTACTCAGAGTTATCAGGACAAGTTTCAGAAAGATTACAACGCCTGGCTGGAATACAACCAGGTGCTGGCGAAGCAGGGCGTGGATGCCAATGAGCAGGCCTATAGCCGCTCCATCACCATCGTGGTTGCGACGCTGGCTGTCACGCTGCTGATGATTATTCTGGTGTGGAACGTGATGCGCCGCGTGCTAATCCGCCCGCTGCGTCAGAGCATCGAGCATATTCAGCATATTGCGCGCGGCGACCTGACCCAGCCCATCGATCTCTCGGTGCGTAACGAAATCGGCGAGTTGCTGGCTTCCTTGCAGAACATGCAGCAGGAGCTGGCGCGCACCGTTCGTAGCGTACGCGATGGATCGGACGCGATTTATACCGGTGCCAGCGAAATCGCCATCGGTAACAACGATCTCTCCTCACGCACCGAACAGCAGGCCGCCTCACTGGAGCAGACCGCTGCCAGCATGGAGCAGCTGACCGCCACCGTGAAGCAGAACGCCGAGAACGCCCGTCAGGCCTCGAAGCTGGCGCTTAACGCCTCTGAAACCGCGCAGCAGGGCGGCAAAGTGGTGGATGGCGTGGTCACCACCATGAAAGAGATTGCCGGCAGCTCGAAAAAGATTGCCGATATCACCAGCGTGATTGATGGCATCGCCTTCCAGACCAATATCCTGGCGCTGAACGCCGCGGTGGAAGCCGCCCGTGCCGGTGAACAGGGTCGTGGTTTTGCGGTGGTAGCGGGTGAAGTCCGCAGCCTGGCACAGCGCAGCGCGCAGGCGGCCAAAGAGATCAAAGGTCTGATTGAAGACTCAGTCAGCCGCGTCAATACCGGCTCGGTGCTGGTGGAGAGCGCAGGCGACACCATGAGCAACATCGTCAGTGCGGTGACCCGCGTCACCGACATTATGGGCGAAATCGCCTCCGCGTCGGATGAGCAGAGCCGTGGCATTGATCAGGTGGGGCTGGCGGTCACCGAGATGGATCGCGTGACCCAACAGAACGCCTCGCTGGTGGAAGAGTCGGCTGCTGCCGCAGCGGCGCTGGAAGATCAGGCCAGCCACTTAAAACAAGCGGTCTCAGTGTTCAATATTGGTAAAGAATTTGTCGCCCAGGCCGTTAACAAGACAACGGCGACAAAAAGCCTTCAGTTGGATGCGCCGTTAACCGTTGCCCGTCAGTCTGCGTCACGCAGCGACGACAACTGGGAAACCTTTTAATCGCCTGGAAGGCCCGACCGCTGTCTGGCGGTCGGGCATCGCAGCAGAAAGTTAATGTGTTTTAGTTCAGGCCAGGTGCAGAAATGAAAAAATCGACATTCGAGCAAAATGAGACGACGACGCTGCTGTCGCAAATGGTGCAGCGCTTACCGCTGTCAGATACGCATTTCCGTCGTATCAGCCAGCTGATCTATCAGCGTGCCGGTATCGTGCTGGCCGATCACAAGCGCGAAATGGTTTACAACCGTCTGGTACGTCGTCTGCGCACGCTGAATATCGATGATTTTGGTCGTTACCTGGCGCTGCTGGAACACGATCCGAACAGTGCGGAATGGCAGGCGTTTATCAATGCGCTGACCACCAACCTGACCGCGTTTTTCCGCGAGGCGCATCACTTTCCGATCCTCGCGGACCATGCGCGTAAGCGTCAGGGTAATTTCAGCGTCTGGAGTACCGCCGCGTCGACCGGTGAAGAGCCTTACTCGATTGCCATGACGCTGGCCGAAACGCTGGGGACCGGACCGGGTAAGTTCCAGGTTCACGCCAGCGATATCGACACCCAGGTGCTGGAAAAAGCGGTGGCGGGCGTCTATCGCCAGGAGGAGCTGCGTACGCTGTCACCGGCGCAACTGCAACGCTTCTTCCTGCGCGGTACCGGTCCACATGCTGGCATGGTGCGGGTACGTTCTGAACTGGCCAGCATGGTCAGCTACGCACAGCTCAATTTGCTGGCGAATGACTGGGCGCTGCCAGGCCAGTTCGACGCCATTTTCTGCCGCAATGTGATGATCTATTTCGATAAAGAGACGCAGGAGAAAATTCTGCGTCGGTTTGTTCCCTTGCTGAAGCCCGGCGGCATTCTGTTTGCCGGTCACTCAGAGAACTTTAGTCAGATCAGTAAAGAGTTCTGGCTGCGTGGGCAAACCGTCTATGGACTGACGAAGGAAAGATGATGAGCAAAATCACCGTGATGTGCGTAGATGACTCTGCGCTGATGCGGCAACTGATGACGGAAATCATCAATAGCCATCCGGATATGGAGATGGTCGCGACTGCGCCCGATCCGTTAGTCGCCCGCGATCTGATTAAGCAGTTTAATCCGCAGGTGCTGACGCTGGATGTGGAAATGCCGCGCATGGATGGCCTCGACTTCCTCGAAAAACTGATGCGTTTACGGCCAATGCCGGTGGTGATGGTCTCATCGCTGACCGGAAAAGGCTCGGAAATTACCCTGCGGGCGCTGGAGCTGGGTGCGGTGGACTTCGTCACCAAACCGCAACTCGGGATTCGTGAAGGGATGCTGGCTTACAGCCAGATGATTGGCGACAAAATTCGTGCTGCCGCCCGCGCCCGTCTGCATAACCGGGCGGCGATGCCGGTGCCGGCGACGCTGAAAGCGGGTCCGTTGCTGAGCAGCGAGAAGCTGATTGCGATTGGTTCGTCAACCGGCGGTACCGAGGCGATTCGCCATGTGCTGCAGCCGCTGCCAGCCACCAGCCCGGCGCTGCTGATTACTCAGCATATGCCGCCAGGCTTTACCCGCTCTTTTGCTGAGCGGCTGAACAAGCTGTGTCAGATCACGGTGAAAGAGGCCGAAGACGGCGAGCGTATTCTGCCGGGACACGCCTACATCGCGCCGGGTGCGATGCACATGGAGCTGGGCCGCAGCGGTGCCAACTACGTGGTGAAACTGAACGAAGGGCCACCGGTCAACCGGCACAAACCCTCTGTGGATGTGCTGTTTAAATCGGTGGCGATCAACGCCGGACGCAATGCGGTCGGGGTGATCCTCACTGGCATGGGCAACGACGGGGCCGCCGGGATGCTGGAAATGCATCGGGCTGGTGCCTGGACCATTGCCCAGAACGAAGCCAGCTGTGTGGTATTTGGCATGCCGCGTGAGGCGATAGCCACGGGCGGCGTGAGTGAAGTCGTGGATTTAAGCAACATCAGCCAGCACATGCTGGCGAAAATTAGCGCCGGACAGGCATTGCGTATTTAACAGGCCCGTCCTGCCGGGCGAGATAACACAGGAGTAGATATGGCTGATAAAAACATGCGCTTTTTGGTGGTAGACGACTTCAATACGATGCGTCGTATTGTGCGTAACCTGCTGAAAGAGCTGGGCTTCAACAACGTTGAAGAAGCAGAAGATGGCGTGGATGCGCTCTCAAAGCTGAAAGCGGGTGGTTTTGACTTCGTCATTTCCGACTGGAACATGCCGAACATGGATGGCCTGCAGCTGCTGCAAACCATCCGTGCCGATGCCGCGATGAGCAGCATGCCGGTACTGATGGTCACCGCAGAAGCGAAGAAAGAGAACATTATCGCTGCCGCTCAGGCTGGCGCCAGCGGATACGTCGTGAAACCGTTCACGGCGGCGACGCTGGAAGAAAAGCTGGGCAAAATTTTCGAAAAACTGGGCATGTAAGGAGATGTGATGAGCGACCTTCCGAAACCAACTGAGGATGCCTCGGCACACGACATCATTACCCGCATCGGCTCTCTGACGCGTATGCTGCGCGACAGCCTGCGCGAGCTGGGGCTGGATCAGGCGATTGCCGATGCGGCTGAAGCCATTCCCGATGCCCGCGATCGTCTGGATTATGTGGTGCAGATGACGGCGCAGGCCGCCGACCGTGCGTTGAACTGCGTTGAGGCGGCACAACCGCATCAGGATAAGATGGAAGCCGGGGCAACCCAGCTGAAAGGGCGTTGGGACCAATGGTTTGAAAACCCAATTGAACTGGCCGATGCGCGTGAGTTGGTAACGGATACTCGCGAATTCCTTGCTGCCGTGCCGGATCATACGTCCTTTACCAACAAGCAGCTGCTTGAAATCATGATGGCGCAGGATTTCCAGGACCTGACCGGTCAGGTCATCAAGCGCATGATGGATGTGATCCAGGAGATTGAGCGCCAGCTGTTAATGGTGCTGCTGGAGAACATGCCGGAAGTCAGTGCCGAGAAGCGTCAGGAAGGCACCAGCCTGCTGAACGGTCCGCAGATTCACGCCGATGCACCTGGCGTGGTGGCGAACCAGGATCAGGTTGATGACCTGCTGGACAGCTTAGGATTTTAATCGGCTGAAGCCAGCCTGCGGGCTGGCGACACGGCTGCACCTCTCTGTTACGGGTCCACCAGACGGTGGGCCCGCTCTGCTTTGCCCGACTCATCCGTCAAAGAACGCCCCTTTTTCCCGTTTTATCTGCGCTTTAACCCCACTCAAATTTGGCATTCTATGCTCAGAATTCCTGCCAACCGAGGTTTGTCGTGGCTGAAGAGAGCGACGAGGACAAAACAGAATCGCCCACCGCGCACCGACTTGAAAAAGCGCGTGAGGATGGGCAGATCCCGCGATCGCGCGAGCTGACCTCATTACTGATGCTGCTGGCCGGCATCATGATTCTGTGGATGGGCGGCACCATGATGGCGCACCGGCTGGCCAGCATGGTCGCCACCGGTTTGCGTTTCGATCACGGCATGGTGACCGACGATAAAATTATCATCAGCCACATCGGCAGCCTGATTGGTCAGGCGCTGATGGCGCTGCTGCCGCTGATGGGCGGACTGGTGCTGGTCGCGATTGCTGCGCCGATGCTGCTGGGCGGCATTGTGATCAGCGGCAAGTCGATCAAGGTCGACTTCACCAAGCTCAGTCCGATGGCCGGTTTCAAGCGCATGTTTGCCGCACAGGCCTGGACCGAACTGTTTAAAGGCATTCTCAAGACCGTGCTGGTGGGCGCCGTTGGCTGCTGGTACATCTACGCTCACTGGCCGGAGATGCTGCGTCTGATCAGCGAATCCCCGATCACCGCCCTGATACACGGCATGGATATGATCGCCATCTGCTGCACCCTGGTGATGCTGGGGCTGGTGCCGATGGTGGGTTACGACGTTTTCTGGCAGCTCTACAGCTATTACAAAAAGCTGCGCATGTCGCGTCAGGAAATCCGCGATGAGCACAAGCAGCAGGAGGGCGATCCGCACGTTAAAGGGCGTATTCGCCAGCAGATGCGCGCCGCCGCCCGCCGCCGCATGATGGCCGATGTGCCGAAGGCTGACGTCATCGTCACTAACCCGACCCACTATTCGGTGGCGCTGCAGTACAACGAGAAGAAGATGAGTGCGCCGAAGGTGATTGCCAAAGGCGCGGGCGAGATTGCCCTGCGTATTCGTGAACTGGGTGCGGAACACCGCATACCGGTTCTGGAAGCACCGCCGCTGGCGCGTGCGTTATACCGACACACTGAAATTGGACAGCACATCCCCGGCGCGCTCTATGCGGCGGTGGCGGAAGTGCTGGCATGGGTCTGGCAGTCACGCCGCTGGAAGCGCGAAGGCGGCCTGATCCCGACCAAACCGAAAAACCTGCCGGTCCCGGCAGAGATGGACTTTGCAGGAGAGAGCAAAAACGATGGCTAATAACCTGGCCGCAAAACTACGTTTACCGGGCAACTTTAAAGATATGCAGTGGCAGGTACTGGCGGGTCCGGTACTGATCCTGATGATCCTGTCGATGATGGTGCTGCCGTTACCGCCGTTCATCCTCGATCTGCTGTTCACCTTTAACATTGCGCTGTCGATCATGGTCCTGCTGGTGGCGATGTTCACCCAGCGTACGCTGGAATTTGCGGCATTCCCGACCATTCTGCTGTTCTCCACCTTGCTGCGTCTGGCGCTGAACGTCGCCTCAACCCGTATCATTCTGATGGAAGGGCATACCGGTGCGGCAGCGGCGGGTCAGGTGGTTGAGGCCTTTGGTCACTTCCTGGTCGGCGGCAACTTCGCCATCGGTATCGTGGTGTTTATCATCCTGGTGATCATCAACTTTATGGTCATCACCAAGGGTGCGGGCCGTATCGCAGAAGTGGGCGCGCGCTTTGTGCTTGACGGGATGCCCGGTAAGCAGATGGCGATCGACGCCGACCTCAACGCCGGTCTGATTGGCGAAGATGAAGCTAAACGCCGCCGTTCTGAAGTGACCCAGGAAGCGGACTTCTACGGTTCGATGGACGGTGCCAGTAAGTTCGTTCGCGGCGATGCCATTGCCGGTATCATGATCATGGTGATCAACGTTATCGGCGGCCTGCTGGTCGGCGTGGTGCAACACGGCATGGACGTGGGGCACGCGGCGGAAACCTATACCCTGCTGACCATCGGTGACGGCCTGGTCGCGCAGATCCCGGCGCTGGTGATCTCTACCGCGGCGGGCGTTATCGTAACCCGCGTGGCGACCGATCAGGACGTTGGCGAGCAGATGGTGACCCAGCTGTTCAAAGATCCGCGGGTGCTGATGCTGAGCGCCGGCGTCATCGGCCTGCTGGGGCTGGTGCCGGGTATGCCAAACTTCGTGTTCCTGCTGTTTACCGCGGCCTTACTCGGTCTGGCCTGGTGGCTGCGCGGACGTGAAATGCAGCCGAACAAAAAGTCGGAAGCAACGCCGGGCAGCATCACCAAAGCGCCGGACACGCCCGCCACCGCCGAAGCGTCGTGGACCGATGTCCAGCTGGAAGACACGCTGGGAATGGAAGTGGGCTACCGGCTGATTCCGATGGTCGATCATCTGCAAAATGGCGAACTGCTGGGCCGCATCCGCAGTATCCGTAAAAAAGTGGCGCAGGACGTGGGCTTCCTGCCGCCGGTGGTCCACATTCGTGACAACATGGAACTGCCACCGGCGCGCTACCGTATTCTGATGAAAGGGGTCGAAATCGGCAGCGGCGATGCCTATCCTGGCCGCTGGATGGCGATCAACCCAGGCACCGCGGCAGGCAGTCTGCCGGGTGAAGCCACCGTCGATCCGGCGTTTGGGCTGGCAGCGGTCTGGATTGACAGTGCGCTGAAAGAGCAGGCGCAGATCCAGGGCTTTACCGTAGTGGAAGCGAGCACCGTGGTGGCCACCCACCTTAACCATCTGATTGGGCAATTTGCCAGCGAGCTGTTTGGCCGTCAGGAAGCGCAGCAACTGCTGGATCGCGTCACTCAGGAGATGCCGAAGCTGACGGAAGACCTGGTGCCGGGCGTGATTTCGCTGACCACGCTGCACAAGGTGCTGCAAAACCTGCTGGTGGAGCGGGTATCCATTCGTGATATGCGCACCATCATCGAAACGCTGGCTGAACATGCGCCAGTGCAGAGCGATCCTCAGGAGCTGACCAGCGTGGTGCGCGTGGCGCTGGGCCGCGCCATTACTCAGCAGTGGTTCCCGGGCAACGATGAAGTGCAGGTGATCGGACTGGATTCCACGCTGGAACGCTTGTTATTACAGGCGTTGCAGGGCGGCGGCGGACTGGAACCGGGCCTGGCTGATCGGCTGCTGAGCCAGGCGCAGGCGGCGCTGCAGCGTCAGGAGATGCTCGGCGCACCGCCGGTGCTGCTGGTGAACCATCCGCTGCGGGCGTTACTGGCGCGCTTCCTGCGACGCAACCTGCCGCAGCTGGTGGTGCTGTCGAATCTGGAGCTGAGCGATAACCGCCAGATTCGGATGACCGCCACCATCGGAGGCAAATAATGCGCTGGCTGGTGATGGCATTCGTGATGCTGCCACTGATGGCGCAGGCGGCCGGTGGTGCCTGGAGTGCTTCGGCCAATGGGCCGCTGCTGGCTAACCGCGGCAGCTGGCAACGGGCGCAGCCGCTGACGCCGCCCGCCGACATTAGCGGGGAGGTCAGCGTCGTTAACTGGCGTTATCAGCTGAGCAGACCGGCCCCGTCCGGCCTGCAGGTGCGGCTGTGCGGCGAACAGCGCTGCACTTCCCTGGAGGGGGCCAGCGGCACCACACGCGGGTTGGCACATCTGAGCGCCGGTGAGACTTTGCACATGGTGTTTGGTTTTGCCGGAAGCGGGGCTCTGCCACCCGGTTTAAGGGTGGTGAGCAGTGAAGTTATGGTCAATTACGAGTAAGGATATCGTTGCTGAATTGACTGGCGCACCTGGGCACAGTGCGCAAGTGCATAGTTTGTGTTCAGGCGTTAACCCCCTTCATTCCCTCCTCAGAGTAGCGGCCGCCTTTAACTTCAACCTGTTGATGAACAGCATCCAGCAACCCGATATCTTCCTCTTCCAGCTCGATAGCTGCGGCTTCCGCGTTTTCAGTGAGATAAGCGATCTGTTTGGTGCCTGGAATCGGCACAATTTTTTCATACTGTGCCAGTAGCCAGGCCAGCGCAATCTGCCCGGTAGTGGCGTGATACTTCTCCGCCAGCGGCGTTACCGCGTTAAGAAGCTGGAGATTGTGATCGATATTTTCCTGCTGGAAACGGTCATTATTTTTGCGGAAATCACCTTCAGCAAAATCGCTGTTTTTACGGTATTTACCGGTCAGGAAACCTCTGCCCAGCGGCGAATAGGGCACCAGGCCGATACCGAGCTTTTTCACCGCTGGCAGAATTTCCTCTTCGATGTCTCGCGTCCAGAGTGAATATTCCGTCTGCAGCGCGGCCAGCGGGTGGATCGCCTGCGCCCGGTTCAGCGTTGCGGCAGAGGCTTCACACAATCCAATCCGGGCGATTTTACCTTCCTGCACCAGGCGGCTGAGACACTGCATGCTCTCCTCAATCGGGGTCGCCGGACTGATGCGATGCAGATAAAAGAGATCGATACGCTCGACGCCCAGCCGTTTCAGGGAGGCATGGCAGCTGCGGGTAATGTAGTCTGGCTGATTATTAATGGTGCGGGCATAGGCCGCATCCGCCGGACGCTCAATGCCACATTTGGTGGCGACGGTGAATTTCAGCCGTTCAGACTTGCTCAGCCCGGCAAGAAACTCTCCGATCAGCTGCTCGTTGTGGCCACGTCCGTAGAGATCGGCGGTATCAATAAAAGTGATATCCAGCTCGCGCAGCTGGCTGAGCAGTTGCAGGGAGTGACGATCATCGATCTGACCATAAAATTCGCTTAGCCCCATCGCGCCGTAGCCGATGGCGCTGACATCCAGACCCTGAGTTAACGTTCGCTTTTTCATTGTCTCTCCTCGTAAGTGAGACGCGATTGTTTCACTCCGTGCGACAGCAATGAATTGCTCTTTCCGTCATGCAAAAAAGGTATCAGGGACGAGAGGGGACAACATCAGGACGGGCGACAGGCCGCGCGGAAGAAGGGAAACCGCGACTCAGCCGCGCAGACGCGCGGGGCTCAGCGTTCAGCGGACTGCGAGAGTGTTCTCAGCGCATCGAGAACCGCCTCATTGTTTTCATCAGCGCGAATGGCCGCATAAACATCAATCGCCAGCTGTTGCGCCGCGCCTTCCGTCAGCGGGCGGTAACAGAGTCCTGCCTGATTAAAGGTACATTTTGACTGCGGCATCAGCGCGCAGCCTTTACCTCTGGCGATGTGCGACAGCATCAGCAGGGAATCTTCCGGCTCTCTCACTCGCTTCAGCGTGACGCTGAGCATGGCGAAGTAGCGCTCGCATTTATCGTAAAACTGCGGATTGGCACTGCGCGCGAACCAGAACAGCGGCAGGTCAGCCAGCGCCTCCGGTGAGACTTTTGCCGCCAGACTGGCCGGATGGGCCGACGGCATCGCGACCAGAAGCGGCTCGCGGTGAACCCAGGCGTACTGGACAGCTTTTTCCGCTTCCGGACCTTTTTCGCCGGTGAGGATCAAATCCAGGCTGTTTTTTGCGAGGCTTTGCAACAGCTGAGCGGAAGTCAGGCTGGGCATTTCCATCTCAACACGGGCATGAAAAGCGGCGAGTTGCTTATTGAGCGGCGCGATCAGTTCAAAGTTTAGCGTGCGGGTCAGCCCGATGCGCAGCCGTGCGGCAGGCTGCGCTTCCTGCTTTAAGGCACTCAGCGCACTGAGGATCGCTTCTGCTTTCGCCACCAGCGCACGGCCCGCTTCGGTGAGCGTTACCTCATGGGTTGTGCGACTGAACAGCAACTGACCGAGCAGATCTTCCAGGCTTTGAATCTGGCGGGTAAGCGGAGGCTGCGTCATGCTGAGTCGCTCTGCGGCCCGGCGAAAATTAAGCTCGTGCGCGACAGCCAGAAAGCACTGCAACTGTTTAATGGTGGGAAGGTGGCTGCTGATGAGGTGCGCGGCGACAGACATAACACGCTCCTGCTGCGGAGATTGGGGGGAAGTTCAGAGAGGATACTGAGATCAGAAACGGAGAGGGAAAACCTCTCCGTTTCTGAGATTACATGCGCTCGACGGTGTCGATACCCAGCGTATCCAGACCCTGCTTCAGCGTTTTCGCGGTCAGCGCGGCCAGCTGTAGCCGGCTCAGGCGGGTTTCTTCTGATTCCGCGCTGAGGATCGGGCAGTGCTCGTAGAAGCCGGAGAACAGACCGGCCAGATCGTAGAGATAGGCACACATCACGTGCGGCGTACCGTCGCGCGCCACCTGAGTGATCACCTCTTCGAACTGCAACAGACGGGTGGCCAGCTGCGCTTCACGTTCTTCGCTGATCACAATCTCTGCATCCAGTGCATCAGCGTCAATACCGGCTTTACGGAATACCGACAGCACGCGGGTATAAGCGTACTGCATGTAAGGCGCGGTGTTGCCTTCAAACGCCAGCATGTTATCCCAGTCAAAGATGTAGTCGGTGGTGCGGCTTTTCGACAGGTCAGCGTATTTCACCGCGCTGATGCCCACCACTTCCGCCAGCGTTTTCACTTCCGCTTCGCTCATCTCCGGGTTCTTCTCACGCACCAGGGTATAGGCACGCTGATAGGCTTCATCGAGCAGATCGGCCAGCTTGATGGTGCCGCCGCTACGGGTCTTGAACGGACGACCATCTTTGCCCAGCATCATGCCGAACGCGTGGTGTTCCAGCGGTACCGACTCCGGCACATAGCCCGCTTTACGCACGATAGTCCAGGCCTGCACCAGATGCTGATGCTGACGCGAGTCGATGTAGTAGAGCACCCGATCGGCCTTCAGGGTTTCATAACGATATTTGGCGCAGGCGATATCGGTGGTGGTGTAGAGGTAGCCGCCATCCTTTTTCTGGATGATGACGCCCATCGGTTCGCCTTCTTTGTTCTGGAACTCATCCAGGAACACCACGGTCGCGCCTTCACTTTCCACCGCTAACCCTTTCTGTTTCAGGTCAGCGACGATGCCGGGCAGCATATCGTTGTAGAGGCTCTCACCCATCACATCTTTGCGCGTCAGGGTGACATTCATGCGGTCATAAATTTTCTGGTTCTGACTCATGGTGATGTCGACCAGTTTTTTCCACATCTGGCGGCAATAGTCGTCGCCGCCCTGCAGTTTGACCACATAGCTACGTGCCCGCTCGGCAAATTCTGGATCTTCGTCGTAAGTCCGCTTGGCTTCACGGTAGAACGCTTCCAGATCGGCCAGCGCCATCTCGGCGTGATGCTCGTTTTGCTGTTTTTCGAGGAAGGCAATCAGCATACCGAACTGGGTACCCCAGTCACCGACGTGGTTGGCGCGAATCACCCGATGGCCGAGAAACTCCAGCGTGCGGACCGCCGCATCACCAATGATGGTGGAGCGCACATGGCCGACATGCATCTCTTTGGCCACGTTCGGCGCAGAGTAATCCACCACGATGGTCTGCGGCTCGGCCAGTTGCACGCCGAGGCGCGGCAGAGTCAGTGCTTCGCGGGCGTGGGTCGCCAGCCAGTGGTGGTCGAGGAAGATGTTGATGAAGCCCGGTCCGGCAATTTCAACTTTACTGGCGATGCCGGTCAGGTCGAGATGCTGGATCACTGCTTCCGCTAATTGTCGCGGTGCCTGTCCCAGCTTTTTCGCCACGGCCATAATACCGTTGGCCTGATAATCACCAAACTGGACCCTGGCGGACTGACGAACCTGCGGTTCGCAATCGGCGGGAGCGCCGGCTAAAACCATTGCCTGACTGACTTTTGCGGAAAGAAGAGCCTGAATATTCACCGAGTTACCTTCATGTGCTGAACAACGCCCGAACCTGTTGAGTCGAGCCGTCATCATCTTGCCTGGCAGCATCGCGCAACGGAGTGACAGAAACGGATGGAACAGACAAAATGGAAAAAAATGAGGGGAAAAGTATACGTGAAATGTCGGTGGGCGTCAGTATTTGGATGAAGCGGGGAAACAGAGCCGAAGATGTTTCCCAGGGGCTTTAACGACGTCGTGGATGACGGCGAGGGTTCTTGACGCTTTTATCTTCACGCACCTTCCAATGGCGGGAAATTGCAAATCCCATCAGTGCGATCAGGACTGCGACAACGATGAGCATAGACATATAGCCATTCCTTTTGGTTGTGTTGGGTCAAATTTATAAGAAAGAGGAGGTGGCTGCAATTGTTTGAGTGCCAAATAAGACTTATCTTATTGTATTAAAGAAGGTGATATAAATCATGAATTTAAGTCACTTTCATCAATTAACTCATGGACCTAAAGAGGGGATTAATCCGAATTGAAAGCTGTTCTTATACGCTTTTGCAGGAAATAATGGGTTAAATAGGATGAATCTTACCATTTTGTCATGCGCAAGGCCGCGCAGGCCAGGGGTTCGATTGATAATAAAGTTTAAACAAACCGAGAGGATTTCCCGTTTTGAACCGATCTTTTCCCGCTGAATTGGATGATTTAAAGACAGATTTGCAACGTTTTGAAGAATCGTTGCAAAGTTTTGCACAGAGGCTGGGTTTACAACTTAACGATCTTGAAATCGATCACATTGCGGTGCGTTGTCATCAGGAAGCGACGGCAATACGCTGGCAGCAAGGGCTGCAACAGATCGGCAGTCAGTTTTCCCAGGCCATGATTAATGGCCGGCCAATCTGCCTGTTTAAATTGCATCAGCCACTGCAGGTAGCAGGCTGGCCGGTGGATGTGGTTGAGTTGCCGTGGCCCGGCGAGAAACGTTACCGTCATGAAGGATGGGAGCATATCGAAGTGGTGCTGCGCGGCGATCATCAGACGCTGGGCGTGCGGGCTATGGCGCTGTTATCCGATGACGCCCTGACTCAGCCCGGTATTTCGTTCAAAACCAGCTCGCCGCAGGGCGAAAATGAGCGTCTGCCGAATCCGACCCTGGCGGTCACAGATGGGCAGACAACCATTAAATTTCATCCGTGGCGACTGGAGGAGATCGTCGCCAGCGAGCAAGGCTAAGGCCGGGCAGCAACGGCGCGCTGCAGACGAGCAACCGCCTCATCGAGCAGGGCGCGGGTACAGCCAAAGTTGAGACGGACAAACTGGTCGTCACCAAACTCGCGTCCGGCTGACAGCCCCAGCCCATGTTTTTCAAAGTAGAGCGCCGGGCTGGCCACACCCAGACCGCGCGCATCGATCCAGGCCAGATAACTCGCCTCAGGCGCTGAAAGCGACAGCCCGCTGAGCTTATTCACCTGCGACACCAGCCAGTCACGGTTGCTGCGCAGGTAGTCATTCTGTGCGCTGAGCCAGTCACTGCCTTCGCGCCACGCCGCTTCTGCGGCCGTCAGCGCCAGAATATCAACATCCGGCACGATGCCACGCCGGACACGATCAAAGCGTGCGCGGAGTTCAGGATTGGGGATGATGGCGATGGACGCACCCAGTCCGGCAATATTGAAACTTTTGGACGGTGACAGCAGCGTAATCGAGCGCAGTGCCGCGTCTTCGCTCAGGGTGGCAAACGGAATATGCTGCACGCCGGGTTCCAGCACCAGATCACAGTGGATCTCGTCGGAACAGACGATCAGATCATGCTGCTGAGCAAACGCCAGTTGCGCCTGCAGTTCATCACGCCGATAGACCGTGCCTCCCGGATTCTGGGGATTGCACAACATCAGCAACCGCTCTTTGCCCGTCATCTGCCCGTCTGCCGCTGCCAGATCCAGCAGCCAGCGTCCCTGTTGCAGAATCAGCGGCAGGTTCAGCTGACCTCGCTCCGCCAGTTTTGCTGCACCGCGAAACGGCGGATAGATGGGCGTCGGTGCAATGCTGCGTTCATCCGGAGCAGTAAAGGCACGCACCGCAAGATTTAACCCGGTCACCACGCCAGGCAGCACCACAATCCATTCGGGATTAACGTGCCAGTGATAGCGCGAGGCCAGCCACGCAATCGCGCTGTCAATGAAACCGACAGGCTTATCGCCATAACCAAAAATGCCATGTTCGGCGCGGGCCTGTATCGCTTCGATCACAGCCTCAGGGGATCGAAAATCCGTATCCGCCACCCATAACGGCAGAATGTCCTGGTCCGCATATTTGTTCCATTTAAGGCTATCGCTGTGACGACGGTCTATCCGTTGGTCGAAATTGAATGCCATAGTTAACTTTCCCGGTAAACTCATTCCAGCAGCCAGACTAACTGATGAATCTGCCTTGAACCAGAGTCATGTAAAGGAGAAGAGAATGACCACACTGGAAATTTGCTGCTATGGCGTGGATTGCGCAGTGACCGCGCAGCAGGCCGGCGCCGATCGGGTTGAACTCTGTGCCGCACCGCGAGAAGGGGGATTAACCCCGTCGGCAGGCATGCTTCATGCGGCCCGACGTGAGGTTTCAATTCCGGTTCATCCCATTGTCCGGCCACGCGGCGGAGATTTTTGCTACACCGCACGCGAATTTGAGGCGATGAAATCTGACGTTGCATTGATCCGTGAGCTCGGTTTTCCCGGGCTGGTCATCGGCATGCTGAATGAGGATGCGCATATCCATCGGGGTCAGATGCGGCAGATTATGGCGCTGTGCGACGGACTGGCGGTGACCTTTCACCGCGCTTTCGACCTGTGCCACAGTCCGAAGCGGACGCTGGAAGAGCTGACCGATCTCGGCGTGGCGCGCATTCTCACTTCCGGCCAGCAGCAGAGCGCGGAGAACGGAATTGCATTACTCAAGGAACTTAATGAGGCGAGTACAGGTCCTATCATTATGGCAGGTGCCGGTGTTCGTCTCAGTAACCTGCAAAAGTTCCTCGACATGGGTATACGTGAAGTTCACAGCTCGGCAAGCCGGTTAGTCGCTTCGCCGATGCGCTACCGTAAAGCGGGTGTGTCCATGTGTTCTGAAGCCGAAACCGACGAGTTCAGCCGCTATTGTGTGGATGGCGATGTGGTGGAAGCGATGAAAAGCGTGATGCAGATGAGCACCGTTCGGGTGGCCTGAATCATGACCGATTTTGCCGCGCAGCACGCCGATCATTGACGTGGTGTTTGCAAGTACCAAACCCCAGTATGCTTGCTGGGGTTCTTTTTGCCCGCAACAAAATCTTTAGCCGAACCACGCGGCCGCGGCGCTGCGGCATAGTGCAGCATAGTGCAGCATTCTGGTCTGATGCCGTGCGGACAGAAGGCGCTGCGCGTCGGACGTAATCTGTGAGCTGAAATCATCCATGTCGTCTTCGGCAAGGCTTTATAGCTTAATCCGTCGCACCTTCACGCTAAACATCGGACTACTGAATATAACCACTCGCGATTTTTCTGATTATTTTTCCGTCCGGTAAGCTGACTTTTCGATATAATGTTTTTTATCGTTGTGCGCTGGTTTTATATTCAGCGATCCACAATCTACGCCGGTTACGTTATCATTTTTGGTAGTATTATTCCGTAACTTATTCCAATGCTTTCTTTCCAGTCCGCAACGACTGCGAAACGTTGAACGCTGCGCCGACTTTTCTTAATCCCCTGCAGGGAAACGCTGGAATTTCATCTCACTGCTTTATTTTTTGCGCTAACTGTCAGTAAAGAAGTGACGCCTGAAATACAGAAAGCAATTAGCGTAAAGTCCGGCATTGTAAAGAGATCTGCATGGGTGTCGCCATCTGTCATTGGGCGTAAATAAAAAAGTAAAGATCACCGCGCGTCTTTATTATTGTCATTATGGAATGCATAGAGTGCAATAAAATATTTCCTCAGGCCTGGCTATTATTTTATTTGACTTGAATGAAAGGAAAGGTAGATTCTTATTACGTCGATTTTCGCTGATATACCGCCGTGGATGTTTTCCAGGTAAGACCTGGTTTTTAACAAGGAGTGAAATTTAATGAAAAAGACTTTCTTAACGATACTATTACTTTCGTCGCCAGCGGTAACGCTTGCTGCTACACAGTCATGCAGCGAACAGCTTGCTGATATTAGCGCTAAAAGCGAAATGGCCAGAAATAGCGGAAATAGCGCGGAGGTCTCCAGGCTGGAAATTGCACGTAATAAGGTGCAAACCTACTGCTCAGACGACCGTCAGGCACGCCAGGCGACCCATAACGTCAGTAAGAAAGAGTTAAAGGTTAAAAAAGCAGAGCTTGAACTGCAGCAGGCGCAGCAGGAACTGGCGGAAGCGAAAGAAGAGGGTCGGCTCGACAGAATCTCTCAGAAAACACATAAAGTTGAAGAGAAAAAACTCAAGCTTGAATCCGCTAAAATTGACCTGAAAGAAGCTCAGGACGATGCTGAGCGCCTGAACTAATCACCGCGTAACAGACGATGTTGAAAGGCTCTCATAGAGAGCCTTTTTTACTTTTTAATCTTAACCGATCGTGATTCAGCGCTCGCGAGGCGCAACCTGTTTTCGGGCGGTTCCAGGGTTGCTCAACGCATAGCGTTTCGATTGGTTCACGTTGCGCTATTCCCCTTCAACCGGGTGAGAAGTCATGCTTTACCCAGCTTAACTGAACCCTCACGTACTTAACTGCGCTCTGTTATTCGCCCGCCTCGCGCGGATGCTCTTTCTGATGCGGATCATAAATTTTTTCCGTTCCCAGTCGCTTCACCGCCGGCCGCCATGCCTGCTGTTCGCAATAATCACACCGCTGTTCCGGCTGCGCTTTACTCTGCACTACATAACCGCAATGACCGCAGGCGAAGCGGTCATCAACCGCAATATGCTGGTTAAACTGCTGGTTCTGTTCAGGTAATAACCATAATCCGGCACGAGGTTGCCGGTAGCACAACAGGCTGACCCGGCCGGAAGGTTCCAGCCAGGCGCGCCGCACCTCTCCCAGATGCTGAATCCCCATTGAGCGCAGTTCGGAAAAGGTACGTTCGCGGGAGAACTCCGCATGGTGCAGATGCTCCAGCGCCAGCCGCCCATCCATCACCAGCATCGTGGCGTCACCCTGGGTCAGCACTTCCAGCCGATGCGAAAAAAACGTGGACCAGGAGAGCAGGCGAAAACAGCCAAGCAGGGTGATCAGCAACACGATAGTGGTCAGTATCCCTTTTTCAGGCGTCTGTAACGGTGCACCAATTGCAGCACCCAGCATAATCATGATCGCCAGGTCGATAATGCTTAACTGACCGGCGAAGCGTCGGCCCATCAGCCGCAGCACCAGCAGTAAAACCAGATAGATACACAGAAAGCGCAGCAGGACTTCCGCCGCAAAGGACCAGGGCGCTTCACCTATCAGCCAGCGGTGCAGAAGATCACCCATGATCACTCCTCCAGCGACGCAGACGCAGGCAGCCATTGGTGCGCGTGGCAACCGTGGCAGGCACTGTCAGCAGGCGTGGTGCGGTCAGCCAGGTTTCCGCAGGAGGCGCAGACCTGATGCTCGCCGGTCTCCATTGCGGCGATCAGGGCGTGATCGCCGCGAGGCACAATCGCCAGGCCGGGCCGCGGCGTATCACTCCAGATCAGCGTCAACGCACCGGAAGGCTCGATGTAGATGCGGCTGAGCTGGCCCAGATGCTGAACGCCACGACCGCGCAGCAGCGAAAACAGTTTCTCGCGTGACAGTACGGTGGCGCGCAGCGTTTCCAGCTTCAGGCGACCTTCATCCAGTAGCACCCGTTCGCCACCCGCCAGCAGCCGATCGAAGCGGCGTGAACCCAGGCTGAGATGGCCTGCCAGATGCTGTAACGCCAGCAGGCTGACAATAATCACCAGCGGCGGCAACAGCCCGCGTTTGTCATCCAGCAACGGAACGCCCATCGTACCCGCCAGTGTCACCACCGCAGAGAGTTCGAACAACGTATATTGTGAGGCCACGCGACGCCCCAGCAGACGTAATGTGATAATTATCAGGACAAAGCAGATCACTGCCCGTCCCATCACCTCCAGCAGAAACGTTGGCGGATTCTGGCCAAAAACCAGACGCGCAATATCTGACAAAGCGATTTCATCCTGCTTCATGACTCATCTTTTCTCCGGTTAACTCACGCCAGAGTGAAAAGTATATCGGCAGAATTTCATTTTTCCGCCCGGCCTGAAACGCGCTTAACCCTTGTGCCGTCTGGCTTAGAGGCTAAAAAACGTTATAAAACCGGAACAAAGTGCGCGCGATTTTAGGTTGCGGGCGATGAAATAATTGACGCTATCTGACAACGGATATTTTTGCGCTACACCGCCATTCGTCGCTGCAGCGTTTACACTTAACGCAACGTTGTCTGGAACTTACCCTATGAAATGCGAACCGATTGTTGCCGCAAGCCTGTTACTGGCTGCGTTGAGTCCTCCGCTGTTTGCGGCCAGCCAGTGCGGTCCGCACAGCGGGGCTATTGCCAGCAGTAATAACTGGATCCTGCTGGGCGGAAGCGCAAAAGGCGCGGTTAAGCAGGTGATCGCCGGTGAGTTTGGCAAAGATGTCAATTCTCAAAAGCGGGTGCTGGGGCAGTTTGACGCCTGTGGCGATTTGCTGGTGGCTGACGTCAGCTATGACAAGAACGAGCGCAACGTGATCCTCAGTATGGAGCAGCACATCGCCAGAGTGCAGGGCGGCTGGGTGGCGGAATATGCTTACCTGGTGAAAGTGCTGAAAGAGGGGAAAGAGGTGGTGGTGGATAACCGGCAGGGGACGATTAACTGGCACAAGGGCCAGCACGGTAACATCATCAGCGCGTCGGACAAATTTACCAGCATGGGCAGCAGCGGATTTACCGACACCACCTATCGTTACGATCCCCAGTTCCGGCTGCAAAAGAGCGTGGCGCGCGGCAGCGATCAACTGACCAACGGGGAATATCTCTATCGCTGGAATCAGCAGGGTCTGGTAACCCGTACCAGTTCAGCCCGCAGCACCGACAGCTACAGCTACGATAACCAGTGGCGCGAGCTGCGTCTGAATGGCACCGCCACCACGCCGCTGAGCACCATCCGCACCGTCGATGAATGCCAGTCGTGGGACCAGGCGGGTAACTGCACTCTAAGCTATCTGCATGAAACCGAGATGTTTACCCGCGGCACCATCGAACGCCATCTCAGCTCCGCCTACAAATATGAGTACTGGGATCAGCCCGCCGCTGAAGAGTAGCGGGCGACTCGGCAATCGCCCGCAGCGGTTTACGCCACCGTTTTACTGAACGCATCCAGCGCCAGCAGGGCGTTGGCAATATCTTCCGGCGACAGGTTAGGATTCAGATTCTTCAGCGTGTCGCCCTCGCTGTTCGCCAGCGCACCGATTTTGACCAGATTTTCCCAGCTCTCATTCTCCAGATGCAGCTCTTTCAGGGTGGTCGGCATCTTAATTGCGCGATAGAAACGGATATAACGCGCAATCTCCTCATCCGGCCGCTGCTCCAGCACCATCTGCGTCAGCGTGCCGTAAGCAACTTTTTCACCGTGCGTCAGGTGATGGATATCGCCATCAATTGCGGTAAAGCCGTTGTGGATGGCGTGAGCCGCGGCCAGACCGCCATTTTCGAAGCCCAGCCCGGAGAGCAGCGTATTCGCTTCGACCACCGCCTCGACCGCTGGCGTTACCCGTTTTTCACTCACCGCCACGTAAGCGCTGTAGCCCCAGGTCAGCAGCGTCTCTTCACAGGCACGGGCGATGGCCAGCCCGGCGAGCGTGGGATCGCCATTAACCATTGATTTGGCGTGCGAGCGCGCCACCGCCTGCGCTTCGACCCAGGTCGCCAGGCCATCGGCGATGCCAGAGGCGAACAGCCGCGCCGGCGCGCTGGCACAGACTGCGGTATCCACCAGCACCAGATCGGGGTTCTTGCTGTAGAAACGGTAACTTTCAAACACGCCGCTGTCCGAGTAGATCACGGAGAGGGCGCTGCAGGGCGCATCGGTTGAGGCGATGGTCGGCACGATCGCTACCGGCTGCTTCAGCTCATCCGCCACCGCTTTAACGGTATCCAGCGTTTTGCCGCCGCCCAACCCAACCACCACATTGCAGCCCTGACTTTTTGCCAGCTGGCTCAGGCGGGTGATCTCATTGCTCGACGCCTCGCCGTTGAACTGCTGCCAGTTGAAGGTCACGCCCGCCTGTTGCAGCGCCTGCTGCGCGCGTTCGCCGATCAATTTCCAGACGACGTCATCTGCGACCAGGAAAGCGTTATCACCCAGTTCGGCCACATAAGGTCCCAGCTCATCCAGCACGCCCGCGCCCTGTACATATTTACGGGGTGAAGAGAAGATAAATTTACTCATAATCACAGCTCCTTAATATGAAGTTAAACCGCCCTTAGCCTGGCACACGCTGACGAACAGGGAGAGTAAGCAGGGTGAGATAATTCGACGGGCCTGTTACGCTAGCAGGACACCCAGACGCTGCTGACCGGCTGTTACCTCCAGGGAGAATGCCATGACCACCACGCTGTTTTCATTTCTGTTTGCCATCACCATACTGACGCTGACGCCAGGTTTTGATACCGCGCTGGTGCTGCGCTCAGCAGTCGCTCAGGGCGCAAAGCGCGCCAGCGTGACGGCACTGGGGATCACGCTCGGTTGTCTGGTCTGGGGTGTCGCGGTGGGATTCGGATTAGGCGCGCTGCTGCTGGCCTCCGAAATGGCCTATAACCTGCTGAAGTGGCTGGGTGCCGGCTGGTTACTCTGGCTGGGGCTGAAGTTGTTGCTGAAGCCCCGCCAGGGAGCCATCGACACGCAACAACCGGCGCTGCAACAGGGCTATCTAACCTGCTTCAGCCGCGGTCTGCTGGGCAATCTGCTGAACCCCAAAGTGGGCATCTTCTATGTGAGTTTTTTGCCGCAGTTTATTCCGGCCGGGGCATCGGTCGCGCTGTGGTGTAGCCTGATGGCGCTGGCACATATGGTTCTGGGGCTGGTGTGGAATGCGGTATTGATTGGCGGCAGCCACTATTTCGCCGGTCATCTGCGTCAGCCACGGGTGCTGAAGGTGATGGATCGTCTGACCGGCTGTGTCTTTATCGGTTTTGCGGCGAAACTGGCGTTGTCTCGCCGCTAAAACTCAGGGTTTGGTGGCGACCAGCACCGCACGCAGCGGCGCGGGATAACCCTCAACGGTTTTGCTGGCGTCGTCAGGATCGAGGAACTCGGCCAGCGATTCGCTGGTCATCCAGTCGGTGCGACGCTGCTCTTCAGTGGTGGTGCGAGCGAAGTCGACGATGCGGACATCGACAAAACCGCTCTTCTCCAGCCAGCTTTTCAGCGCCTCGGCAGAGGGAATAAAGAACACATTGCGCATCTGCGCGTAGCGTTCGCCCGGCACCAGCACCTGATTAACGTCACCCTCAATCACTAAGGTTTCCAGCACCAGTTCGCCGCCGCTCACCAGCTGATTCTTTAACTGCAGCAGGTGATCCAGCGGGGAACGGCGGTGATAGAGCACGCCCATCGAAAAAACGGTATCGAACGCCTGCAGCGCCGGCAGTTGCTCAATCCCCAGCGGCAACAGGTGGGCGCGACGATCGTCATTCAGCAGCTTACGTACCGCTTCGAACTGCACCAGGAACAGCTGCATCGGATCGATACCGACCACCAGATGCGCGCCCGCACCGATCATCCGCCACATGTGATAGCCGCTGCCGCAGCCAACATCCAGCACCGTCCGGCCCGCCAGCGACGAGATATGCGGCAGAACGCGATCCCATTTCCAGTCGGAGCGCCACTCGGTGTTGATGTCGGTGCCGTAGAGCGAGTAAGGCCCTTTGCGCCACGGCATCAGGTTACGCAGCAGTTTCTCAATGCCCTGACGATGACGATCGCTGATGTCGTCGCGGTCAGCGCTGACGCTGTGCAGCAGGTCAAGTTTTTGCGGCTCCAGCAGCGGCAGATACTCCAGCGACTTATACCAGTCGCGGAAGTGTCCATGCAGGTTTTCCCGCTGCCATTCGCTGATTTGCGCCGGCAACACTTCCAGCCACTTCGCCAGCGGACCCACGGCGATTTGCTGATAAAAACGGCCAAAATCGATCATTTCAATGCCACCAGTGATCCAAAGTTAAAGCACTGGAACCAGAGTTCGGCGTGCGAGAAACCGGCCTGTTTCAGGCGGGCTTTGTGCGCTTCCACGCTGTCGGTCAGCATCACATTTTCCAGCATGCTGCGCTTCTGGCTGATCTCCAGTTCGCTGTAGCCGTTGGCACGCTTGAAGTCGTGATGCATGTTAAACAGCAGTTCACCCACTTCGGCGTCTTCAAAGCTGAATTTTTCCGACAGCACCAGCGCACCGCCAGGCTTCAGCCCGTGCCAGATTTTCTCCAGCAGCGCCAGCCGCGCCGGTGGTTCAAGAAACTGCAGCGTGAAGTTGAGCACCACCAGCGAGGCGTTCTCAATCGCAATATCGCGGATATCCGCTTCCAGCACCGTCACCGGCGTGTCAGCGCGAAAGGCATCGATGTGGCGACGGCAGCGCTCGACCATCGCCGGGGAGTTATCCACCGCAATGATCTGGCAGCCGGGCACCTGAATGTTGCGGCGTACCGACAGGGTCGCCGCGCCGAGCGAGCAGCCGAGGTCATAGACCTGGCTGTCGGGGGTCACAAAACGTTCTGCCAGCATGCCAATCATCGAGATGATGTTGGAATAGCCTGGCACCGAGCGCTGAATCATGTCGGGAAAGACTTCAGCAACGCGCTCGTCAAAAGTCCAGTCACCCAGTTTTGCAATGGGCGCTGAGAAGAGTTGATCGCGGTCAGACATATCGAAAATCCGAAGAGACGACGGAAAGGGCGCTATTCTGGCAGAAAGTGGGGCGGGCTGCACCCCTTAACCCGGCAACACTCAGTGTAGCGTCAGCACCAGCTCCCAGGGCAGATAGATCAGGTTGAAAATCACCATGCCGCACAACGAAAACAGCGTCAGCAGCATGCCATATTTCCGGCCCGGCATGGCGCTGTGACGCAGACCCCAGGCGTGCAGCAGGCGGCTGATAAAGAACAGCAGGGCGGTCAGGTGCACCATCCAGATGTCGGCACCGTTCATCTCCATCATCACCAGCAACAGCAGCGCCAGCGGGATGGTTTCGATAGCGTTGCCGTGAATGCGAATCGCCATCTTTAAGTCATGGTAGCCGCCGTCGCCATACGCCACCCGATAGAAGCGGCGGTAACGCACCACGTCCAGCGTAAACTTCATGACCAGCAACGCACCCCACACCACGTATAACGCGCTAACCATTGTGACTCCATCAGCATCAGTAAGGCGGCTATTCTAACCAGCGCGGAGGGCGCTGTCCTGTCCAGTGATTAAAACAGTGATTCCTGTTGTGGCCAGTCGGGACCGCTGCCAATCTGCGGGTCAATCTGTTGCAGTTCGGGCCACAGCGCCTGCACCAGTGGAAATACCTGGCCCATATCCGGGGTATGCAGAAACAGCATCGCGTCGCCCTGTTGCTGCCATTCCGCTAACTTTGCCCGCCAGATCTGAAACAGCGGCACGCTCTCCTCCACGCTGTCGCTGCCGATAAAGCGCACCATCGGCTGCGCGCCGGTGCGCAGGGCATGCGGCGGCACGCGCGGCTTCTGGTTGCGTGCCGCCAGCGCCGCCGGGCTTTGCGATGCTGAGGCGTGGACCGGACGGCTGTCCAGCATCACCCGGTTAACGCCGCGCGCCAGCAAGCCGCGATTCAGCGCCCGCTCGGCTTCACCTTTGGCGAAAAACGCCGCATGACGCACTTCGACACCGTATTCGAAACGCGCGGGCAGGCTGTCGAGAAAGCGCCAGAGATCGTTCAGCTGCGCCGGAGAAAAAGTGGCGGGTAGCTGCAGCCAGTATTGACCGATGCGATCGGCCAGCGGCTCCATCAGCCGCAGAAAATCGGTCAGCAGGTCATCGCTGTGCTGCAGCGCCGCCTGATGGCTGATGGTACTGGGAAATTTAAAGCAGAAGCGAAAGGCATCATGCGTCATCTCACGCCAGCGCAGTACGGTGTCGGGCGCGGGCAGCGCATACAGCGTGGTGTTACCTTCAACACAGTGAAAATAGCGGGCGTAGTCAGCCAGATTCTCAATGCCCCAGCGTTTCCAGTGTGAATGCTGCCACTGTGGCAGGCCAATACGAAGCGTCACGCCCTCTCTCCTGGCTCAGAATGAAGATTTACGATTATCCTCTAAGGTCACGCCCCGGTGCAAACAGGTCAACTGCCGATGAAATCGCCGCTTTGGCGCGGCTCTACTTATCCTGGTTGCCTTTTTCCATTATAATGACCGCCATTTTTGCGACAGCATCGCATCAGGTTACGCGGCCGGATGCTGTCAGCTGCAGCGGCGAAGTTAAAAGGATAGCGTTATGCGTACAGAATATTGCGGACAGCTCAATCTGTCTCATGTGGGTCAGCAAGTCACTCTTTGCGGCTGGGTAAACCGCCGTCGCGATCTGGGAAGCCTGATTTTTATCGATATGCGCGACCGTGAAGGCATCGTGCAGGTGTTCTTTGATCCCGATCGTCAGGACGCGTTTAAGCTGGCTTCTGAACTGCGTAACGAATTTTGTATCCAGATCACCGGTACCGTGCGTGCCCGTGACGATAAGAATAAAAACAGCGAGATGGCGACCGGGGAAGTCGAAGTGTTTGCCCATGCGTTGAACATCATCAACCGTTCTGAGCCGCTGCCGCTGGATGCAAACCAGACCAACAGTGAAGAAGCGCGCCTCAAATACCGCTATCTGGACCTGCGTCGCCCGGAGATGGTGACCCGTCTGAAAACCCGCGCGAAAATCACCAGTTTCGTGCGTCGTTTTATGGATGATGAAGGTTTCCTCGATATTGAAACCCCGATGCTGACCAAAGCGACGCCGGAAGGCGCACGCGACTATCTGGTGCCGAGCCGGGTGCATAAAGGCAAGTTCTATGCGCTGCCGCAATCGCCACAGCTGTTCAAACAGCTGCTGATGATGTCGGGCTTCGATCGCTACTACCAGATCGTTAAATGTTTCCGTGACGAAGATTTGCGTGCTGACCGTCAGCCAGAATTTACTCAGATCGACGTCGAAACCTCCTTCATGACCGCGCCACAGGTGCGTGAAGTGATGGAGCGTTTAATCCGCAATCTGTGGCTGGACGTGCAGGGTGTGGATCTCGGTGAGTTCCCGCAGATGACCTTCGCTGAAGCGATGCATCGCTACGGTTCCGATAAGCCAGATCTGCGCAACCCGATGGAGCTGGTGGACGTCGGCGATCTGCTGAAAAACGTCGAATTCCAGGTCTTCTCTGGCCCGGCCAACGATGCAAAAGGCCGTGTGGCCGCCTTGCGCGTGCCGACCGGTGCGCAACTGAGCCGTAAGCAGATTGATGAATATGGCAAGTTCGTCGAAATTTACGGTGCCAAAGGTCTGGCATGGATGAAAGTTAACGTGCGCGCCGACGGTCTGGAAGGCGTGCAGAGCCCGGTAGCTAAGTTCCTGAATGCGGAGATCGTGGAAGGCATTCTGAGCCGCACTGGCGCTCAGGATGGCGACATCATCTTCTTTGGTGCCGATCGCGCCAAAGTGGTGGCTGACGCGCTGGGCGCGCTGCGTCTGAAAGTGGGCCGCGATCTCAGCATCACCGATGAGAAAGCCTGGGCACCGCTGTGGGTCATCGACTTCCCGATGTTCGAAGAGGACGAAGAGGGCGGCCTGGCGGCGATGCACCATCCGTTCACTGCGCCGAAAGAGATGAGCGCAGAGGAACTGGCTGCCGATCCGACCCGTGCCGTGGCGAATGCCTATGACATGGTGATCAACGGTTATGAAGTGGGTGGCGGTTCCGTACGTATCCACAACGGCAAAATGCAGCAGACGGTGTTCAGCATTCTGGGTATTGAAGAGCATGAGCAGCGTGAGAAGTTTGGCTTCCTGCTGGATGCGCTGAAGTTCGGTACGCCGCCACACGCTGGCCTGGCGTTTGGTCTGGATCGCCTGACCATGCTGCTGACCGGTACCGATAATATTCGTGACGTGATTGCGTTCCCGAAAACCACCGCCGCAGCCTGCCTGATGACCGAAGCCCCAAGCGAAGCGAATCCCGCCTCGCTGCTGGAGCTGGGCATTCAGGTAGTCAAAAAAGAAAAGCCTGAGAATAAATAATGGGCTATAAACACCCGGTTTCGGTGCTGGTGGTCATAATGGCGCGCGACACAGGCCGGGTGTTAATGCTGCAGCGGCAGGACGATCCGGCCTTCTGGCAGTCGGTCACCGGCAGCCTTGAAGCCGGTGAGTCGCCGCTGACGGCCGCGGTGCGTGAAGTGGGCGAAGAGTTGGGCATCGACGTGCTGGCCGAGCGGCTGGAAATGGAAGATTGTCAGCGTCAGATCGACTTTGAAATCTTTCCGCACTATCGCCATCGTTATGCACCCGGCGTCACCCATAATCACGAGCACTGGTTCCGGCTGCGATTGCCAGCAGAGCGTGATATCACGCTGACCGAGCATCTGGCATTTCGCTGGCTGCGACCGGCGGAGGCTGCGGCACTCACCAAGTCCTGGAGTAATCGCCAGGCGATTGAAGAATTTACCTGAATTGCTGCTGCCGCGCATTTTTCCGGCGGCGAATCGATTAAATTTTATGAATCTGGTGAGTTTTAACAGGACTACACCAACCTATTGAACAGTCAGGCGTAATCGGCGCCGCAAGGTTGTTCACCGCCAGCGCAACCTGACCCGCATACTCTGGTATCGGCGTTGCGAGAAGGGCAGCGAACAAGCTCGTAGCCAGGATAGCCTGCACCCTGTAAAAGATCGGAGAAAATTTAAAATGGCAGGACACAGTAAGTGGGCAAACACCAAACACCGTAAGGCGGCGCAGGATGCTAAGCGCGGTAAAATCTTCACCAAGATCATTCGTGAACTGGTGACAGCGGCCAAGCTGGGCGGCGGCGATCCGGGTTCAAACCCGCGTCTGCGTGCAGCAATGGATAAAGCGCTGGCGAACAACATGACCCGCGACACCATGGATCGCGCCATTGCGCGCGGTGTGGGTGGCGATGACAACGCCAACATGGAAACCATCATTTATGAAGGTTACGGTCCAGGCGGCTCCGCCATCATGATCGAATGCCTGAGCGACAACCGTAACCGTACCGTTGGCGAAGTGCGTCATGCCTTCACCAAAACCGGCGGCAATCTTGGCACCGACGGCTCCGTGGCTTACCTGTTTAACAAGAAAGGCGTGATCTCCTATGCGCCAGGTCAGGATGAAGATGCGGTAATGGAAGCGGCACTGGAAGCGGGTGCAGAAGACGTGGTCACCTATGACGACGGCGCAATTGATGTCTTCACTGCCTGGGAAGAGATGGGCACGGTGCGTGATGCACTGGAAGCACACGGCCTGAAAGCGGATACCGCAGAAGTGGCGATGATCCCGACCACCAAAGCCGAAATGGATGCGGAAACCGCTCCCAAACTGCTGCGTCTGATCGACATGCTGGAAGATTGCGACGATGTGCAGGAGGTCTATCACAACGGTGAGATCTCCGACGAGGTGGCGGAAACGCTGTAATGGCGCTGAGCCGCAATCCCTTAACCGGAGAGGCGTAATGTCGATTATTCTGGGTATCGATCCCGGTTCGCGCATCACCGGTTATGGTGTCATTCGTCAGACTGGCCGCCAGCTCACCTACCTGGGCAGCGGCTGTATCCGCACCAACACCACAGAGCTGCCCGCCCGCCTGAAGCTGATTTATGCGGGCGTCTGTGAAATCATCACCCAGTTTTCGCCCGATTACTTCGCCATCGAACAGGTGTTTATGGCGAAGAATGCGGATTCCGCGCTGAAACTGGGACAGGCGCGCGGCGCGGCTATTGTCGCGGCGGTCAACCACGATCTGCCGGTATTCGAGTACGCCGCGCGTCAGGTGAAACAGACGGTGGTCGGCATCGGCAGCGCCGAGAAAAGCCAGGTGCAGCACATGGTGCGAACCCTGCTGAAACTGCCGGCCAACCCGCAGGCGGATGCCGCCGATGCGCTGGCCATCGCGATTACCCATTGCCATGTGTCGCAGAATGCCGCGCGGATGAGCGACAGCAAGCTGGTGCTGACCCGCGGGCGTTTACGATCGGGTTAAGCGCACTGTCGCAGCGCTCCCCCGCAGGCTGGATATTCATCCAGCCTTTTTTATGTTATAAAATCCGCCACATTCGTTAGTTAAGGAAGTATTCAGGTGATAGGTCGTTTACGGGGCAATATTCTGGAGAAGCAGCCGCCGCTGGTGCTGCTTGAGGCGCACGGCGTAGGCTATGAAGTCCATATGCCCATGACCTGTTTCTATGAGTTACCTGAACTGAATCATGAAGCGGTGATTTTTACCCACTTCGTGGTGCGCGAAGATGCGCAGCTGCTGTTTGGCTTCAACAGCAAACAGGAGCGAGCGCTGTTTCGTGAGTTGATTAAGGTGAATGGCGTCGGCCCGAAACTGGCGTTAGCGATCCTCTCCGGCATGTCGGCGCAGCAGTTTGTCACCGCGGTCGAGAAAGAGGAGATCGCCTCGCTGGTGAAACTGCCGGGCGTGGGCAAGAAGACCGCTGAGCGTCTGGTGGTTGAGATGAAGGACCGCTTTAAAGGGATGCATGGCGATCTGTTTGGCGGTGATTCTGCCTTTACGCTGACCACGCCGAACGCGGAACCGGAAACCAATGATGCGGAAGCCGAAGCGGTTGCAGCGCTGGTGTCGCTGGGTTATAAACCGCAGGAAGCCAGTCGTATGATCAGTAAAGTCGGTCGACCGGATGCGGATTGCGAAACCCTGATCCGCGAAGCGCTACGCGCCGCCATTTGAGGTAAGTCATGATAGAAGCCGACCGCCTGGTCTCTGCTGTAAGCGTTAACGAAGAAGAGAGTCTCGATCGCGCCATTCGCCCGAAGATGCTGACCGAGTATGTGGGTCAGCCGCAGGTGCGTGAGCAGATGGAGATTTTCATCAAGGCAGCCCAGCTGCGCGGCGATGCGCTGGATCATCTGCTGATCTTTGGTCCGCCGGGGCTCGGGAAAACCACCCTGGCGAACATCGTCGCCAATGAGATGGGCGTGAACCTGCGCACCACCTCCGGTCCGGTGCTGGAGAAAGCGGGCGACCTGGCGGCGATGCTGACTAACCTTGAACCGCACGACGTGCTGTTTATTGATGAGATCCATCGTCTGTCACCGGTGGTAGAGGAAGTGCTCTATCCGGCGATGGAAGATTATCAGCTGGACATCATGATTGGTGAAGGCCCGGCGGCCCGCTCGATTAAGCTCGATCTGCCACCCTTTACCCTGATTGGTGCCACCACTCGCGCCGGTTCGCTCACCTCCCCGTTACGCGATCGCTTTGGCATTGTGCAGCGGCTGGAGTTCTATCAGGTGAAAGATCTGCAGCATATCGTCGGCCGCAGTGCCGCCTGTCTGGGGCTGGCGCTGAGTGAAGAAGGGGCGTTAGAGATTGCCCGTCGCGCCCGCGGAACGCCGCGTATCGCCAACCGTCTGCTGCGTCGGGTACGTGACTTCGCCGAAGTGCGCGCTAACGGTGAGCTGAGCGGTGAGGTTTCCTCCAGCGCCCTTGATATGCTGAACGTCGACAGTGAAGGGTTCGATTACATGGACCGCAAGCTGCTGCTGGCGATTATTGATAAGTTCATGGGCGGACCGGTCGGGCTGGATAACCTGGCGGCGGCCATTGGCGAAGAGCGTGAAACCATTGAAGATGTGATCGAGCCGTTTTTGATCCAGCAGGGGTTCATTCAGCGCACACCGCGCGGCCGGATGGCCACGCAGCATGCGTATCGTCATTTCGGTATCACCCGCGAAGTCTGATCAGACCGCCGGTTTACGCACCATGCTGAAGATAAACAGGATGGCGGCGCACAACACCACCGACGGACCGGCGGGCGTGTCATAAAAGGCCGAGAAGGTCAGGCCGCCGGTAACGGCGAGCACGCCGATAACCACCGCCACGCCAGCCATCCCTTCGGGGGAACGGACAAAACGACGTGCGGTGGCGGCCGGGATGATCAGCAGTGACGTAATGATCAGCGCACCCACGAACTTCATCGCCACCCCAATCGTCAGCGCGGTGACCAGCATCAGAATCAACCGGGTTCGCTGAATATTGACGCCATCCACCTGTGCCAGCTCCGGGCTGATGGTCATCGACAGCAGCGAACGCCACTGCCACGCCATCACCAGTAACACCACCACCACGCCGCCACCCATCATCCAGAGATCGTCCGGCGTGACCGCCAGCAAATCGCCAAACAGATAGGCCATCAGGTCAACCCGCACGTTCTTCATCAGGCTGACCACCACCAGACCCAGCGACAGCGCGCTGTGCGCCATGATGCCGAGCAGCGTATCGATCGCCAGATGCGGACGTCGCTCCAGCCAGACCAGGCCCAGCGCCAGACAGACCGTCACCAGGATCACGGCGTAATAGGGGTTAACGTTGAACAGCAGGCCAAAGGCGACGCCGAGCAGTGAGGCATGGGCCAGCGTATCGCCGAAGTAGGACATTTTGCGCCAGACTACAAACGACCCCAGCGGGCCTGCAGCCAGCGCTAACATCACGCCGCCTATCCAGCCCGGTAGTAACAACTCAATCATGATGAACCCTGTCCTTTGCGTAAAACAATGCGTCCCTGAAGGTCGTGACGGTGATTATGGTGGTGACGGTAAATCGCCAGCTGCTGCGCGCCGCGAGGACCAAACATGGCGATAAATTCGGGATGTTGCGACACCGCTTCCGGCGTACCGGAACAGCAGATGTGGTGATTAAGGCACAGCACCTCATCGGTTTTGGCCATCACCAGATGCAGATCGTGAGAAACCATCAGCACGCCGCAGTTCAGTTCATGGCGTAGCTGATCGATCAGATCGTACAGCGCCACCTGACCGTTAACATCCACGCCCTGGGTCGGCTCATCCAGCACCAGCAGCTGCGGCTGGTTGAGCAGGGCGCGCGCCAGCAATACCCGCTGGGTTTCACCGCCGGAGAGTTTTTGCAAAGGCGCATTGAGCAGATGACCCGCCTGGACGCGTTTAAGCGCCGGTAGAATCTCCGCGCTTTTACTGCCGCGCGATAAACGCATAAAGCGTTCTACCGTCACCGGCAGCGTTGGATCGATGTGCAGTTTTTGCGGCACATAACCGATGCGCAGCCCAGCATCACGCCGGAGCGTACCGCTGGTCGGGGCTAATAATCCCAGCACCACGCGCACCAGTGTCGACTTTCCCGCGCCGTTGGGACCCAGCAACGTCAGAATACGGCCCGGCTGCAGCGCCAGGCTGACGCCAGACAACACCGTGCGCTGGTCAAATTTGATCGAAACGTTTTCGAGGCTAACAAGTGAGGTCATAGTATTTACAGGTTGCACAGAATTTCGAATGTTATAATATCACATCCCATCACCCGGTCACGATGGAATGACGCATAATGTTACATATTAAAAAAGGTGCACTTTTCGCCTTAACTGCTTTCTCCGCAACAGCTTCTTTTACCTTTCCTGCTCACGCCAATGTTGTGGCTTCACTGAAACCGGTCGGATTTATCGCGGCGGCCATTGCTGATGGCGTGACCCCGGTCGATGTTCTGCTGCCGGACGGGGCCTCGGAGCACGATTATGCCCTGCGCCCATCTGATGCAAAACGCTTAAAAAACGCGGACTTAGTTGTTTGGGTCGGGCCGGAAATGGAAGCCTTTATGGCGAAGTCTGTGGCTGAACTGCCGGCTAAAAAAAATCTGTCGATGGCCGATATCAGTGGGGTGAAACCGCTATTGATTAGCGGTGGTGAAGATGAAGATGAACACACAGCGGAAAAATCCGAAGCCGCAGAGGCCGATGCCCATCACCATCATCACGGCGAGTTTAATATGCACCTCTGGTTGTCGCCGGAGATAGCGCGGAAAACCGCGGTTGCAATCCATGAAAAATTATTGGAACTTATGCCGCAAGATAAAGCCAAACTTGACGCCAACCTCCAGCAGTTTGAGGTAACTTTGGCGGACACGGACAAACGCGTTAACGCACAACTCGCGCCGGTCAGAAATAAAGGATATTTCGTTTTTCACGACGCTTACACGTACTTTGAAAAACACTACGGTCTCTCGCCCACCGGGCATTTTACCGTCAATCCTGAGATTCAACCGGGCGCTCAGCGTTTACACCAGATACGAACACAGTTGGTTGAGCAAAAGGCGGTCTGCGTCTTTGCTGAGCCACAATTCAGGCCAGCAGTCATCGATGCTGTCGCCCGCGGAACGCAGGTGCGTAAAGGTACGCTCGATCCGCTGGGAACAGACATCAGCTTAGCTAAAGATAGCTACGTGAAATTCCTCTCACAGCTGTCGAGCCAGTATGCAAGCTGCCTGAATGGAGCATGAGGAATAGGTAAAAGTGCAGCAGATAGCCCGCTCTGTCGCCCTCGCATTTAATAATTTGCCGCGCCCCCACCGCGTTATGCTGGGTTCTTTAACTGTTGTGACACTGGCCGTCGCCGTCTGGCGGCCTTACGTCTATCACCCCACCGATGATGTGACGCCTATCGTCAAAACCATCGAGCTGGATAAAAACGAACTTCGTACGCTGCTGCCGGAAGCCAGTGAGCCGATTGATCAAAGCACACCGGAGCCGGACGAAGAGCTGCCTGCAGACGACGTCGATACCGGCGTGCCTGACACCCCAGGCGTTCATGAATACACGGTCTCCTCCGGCGATACGCTGAGCAGTGCGCTGAATCAGTATGGCATCGACATTGGCGACATCAATTCGCTGGTGGTCAGCGACCGTGATTTACGCAACCTGCAGGTCGGGCAGCAGCTGAGCTGGACCCTGGCCGACGATGGCAGCCTGAAAACCCTGAGCTGGGAGATCTCCCGCCGCGAAACCCGTACCTATGAGCGCACCCCAAAAGGTGGCTTTAAAATGGACGCGGAATTGCAGAAGGGCGAGTGGCGCAACAGCGTGCTGCAGGGCGAAGTGCGCGGCAGTTTTGCCGCCAGTGCCCAGCGCGCCGGGTTAAGCCGTGCCGAAGCCAGCGGCGTGATTAAAGCGATGCAATGGCAGATGGATTTCCGCAAGCTGCGGGCCGGCGATCAGTTCAGCGTGTTAATGTCACGTGAAATGCTCGACGGCAAAAGCGCCCAGAGCCAGCTGCTGGGCGTACGCCTGCGCAGCGGAGGTAAAGATTACTACGCCTTCCGTGCTGAAGATGGCAAATTCTACGATCGCAACGGCTCCGGCCTGGCGCGCGGCTTCATGCGCTTCCCGACCGTGAAGCAGTATCGCGTCTCCTCTAACTTCAACCCGCGCCGTCTCAACCCGGTGACCGGACGCATCGCGCCGCATAAAGGCGTCGACTTTGCGCTGCCGATCGGCACGCCGGTGCTGGCAGTGGGCGACGGGGAGATCGTAGTGGCGAAGAACGGCGGGGCCGCCGGTAACTACGTGGCGATCCGTCACGGTCGTCAGTATATGACGCGTTACATGCACATGAAGAAAGTGCTGGTGAAGCCGGGACAAAAAGTGAAGCGCGGCGATCGCATCGGGCTGTCAGGCAACACCGGCCGCTCAACCGGGCCGCATCTGCACTTTGAAATCTGGATTAACAACCAGGCAGTCAACCCGTTAACGGCGAAGCTGCCGCGGATGGAAGGCCTGACCGGCAAAGATCGCAGCCAGTATATGGCGCAGGTGAAATCCTGGCTGCCGCAGCTGGGGCTGAAATAAGCGAATTTCGCCAAATCGCGCAGAAACCGACGGCAATCCCGTCGGTTTTTTTCTATCTGGCGCACGATGATTGCAAATTTGCCCGTCGTCACTATCATTAGCCGGTCATTGCTTGAGGCGAGTGCATGGAAACCCGAAAAAAAAATAACGCTGAATTTATTCCTGTTTTTGAACGTTCATTTCTCAAACCTAAATACTGGGGAAGCTGGCTGGCGATTGCTGGACTGGCCGGTATGGCGATGTTACCGCCCAAAGTGCGCGATCCGCTGCTGGGTCGTTTAGGCCGCTTTGCCGGCAAGCTGGCGAAAGGCGCACGTCGTCGTGCCCTGATCAATCTCTACTATTGCCTGCCGGAACTGAGTGAGACCCAGCGTGCCGCGCTGGTTGACGAGATGTTCGCCACGGCACCGCAGGCGATGGCAATGATGACCGAGTTAGTGCTGCGCGATCCGGCCCGTATTCGCGAGCGCGTAGAGTGGCATGGCCGTGAGATTATCGATCAGGTGCAGGCTGAGCAGCAGAACGTCATTTTTCTGGTGCCACACGGCTGGGCAGTAGATATCCCCGCGATGCTGCTGGCATCGGAAGGGCAGAAAATGGCTGCGATGTTCCATAACCAAAGCGATCCGCTGCTCGACTATGCCTGGAACACCGCGCGTCGCCGTTATGGCGGCCGGTTACATGCCCGCAATGACGGTATCAAACCCTTTATCAGTTCCATCCGTCAGGGCTACTTTGGCTACTATCTGCCCGATCAGGATCATGGCCCGGAGCACAGCGAGTTCGTGGACTTTTTCGCCACCTATAAAGCGACGCTGCCGGCACTGGGCCGTTTGATGAAGCTGTGCCGCGCCCGCGTGGTACCGCTGTTCCCGGTCTATAACAGCGACACGCATAAGCTGGAAATCTATGTGCGGCCACCGATGGACGATCTGCTGGAAGCGGATGACCATCAGCTGGCGCGCCGGATGAATGAAGAAGTCGAAATTTTCGTGCGCCCGCATCCGGAACAGTATACCTGGATACTGAAGCTGCTGAAAACGCGCAAAGGCGACGATATCGAACCCTATTCGCGCAAAGAACTCTACCCGCGCAAATAGCAAAAAGGCCGCGCAAGCGGCCTTTTTCTTACAGTGCTTCCAGCTTACTGCGCCGTTTGCGTTCCCGCATAAATACAATCACCAGACCAAACCACAGCACACCGCTGATAAAGTTAATCAGACAGAACCACAGCGTGCCGCCACTGAAGTAGCCACTTTTCGCCAGTTCAATGCCGATAGCCAGCGTCAGAATGCTGATCATTCCCAGCATCGCCGCCACGCTGCCTTTGCCTTCATCGCTGGCGTAAAGCGTCAGGCGATAGAGTCCGGCGTTGACCATGCCCGCGCCAAAGGCGTACAGGCTGAGCCCGGCGGTAATCAGCAGATAGCCGTGACTGTTCATCAGGCTCGCCACCAGCGCCAGGCTCAGCCCGATAAGGATCGGCCAGGCGGCAAACTTCACCGGCTGCTCAATCGGCACCCGTCCAGCCAGCTTACTCAGCGTCAGGTTACCGGCGATCATCGCCAGGAAGACCGGTAGCTGCAGCAACGCATACTGCATACGCGACAGCCCTTCGTCATGCATCAGGATCACCGGCGACAGCGCCACCCAGGTGAGGATCGGGATAAATACCAGGCCGATAGCGAACGATCCCGTCATCACCAGCCGATCTTTCATCAGACGACCGTAGTTGCGCGCCAGATTCGGCAGCGCAATCGAATGAGTGCGATCGCCGGCGGTTTCCGGCATCACTCGCCACAGCACCACAAAGGCCAGCAGGCTACAGGCAGCGAACAGCCAGAACATGCTGCGCCAGCTGCCGACGGTGAGCCAGGCGGCGCCCGCCAGCGGACCGGCCAGCGGGGCCAGCAGCGCGACGTTGGCCATCAGCGCCATCATTCGTACCGCCAGCGCTTCATCAAACGCCTCCTGAATTGCGGCATAGCCGACCGCACCGATAAAGCACAGGCTGATCCCCTGCACAAAGCGCAGGCTGACAAACTCTTCGATAGAGCTGACCCAGTTAGTCAGCAGACAGGCGGCAGCAAAAAACAGGATACCGAACAGCATGACCGGACGGCGGCCAAACTTATCGGAGAGCGGGCCCAGCAGCCATTGCAGCACCACGCCGCCAATCAGGTAGGCGGTCAGCGAGGTAGAGACCCATTCCGGGCCGACGTTAAATTCTGCCGTGACGATCAGCATACCCGGCTGGATCATGTCATGGGCAATGTAGGTAGCAAATTCGAATAACACTAATGCCAGAGGAAATAACAATACCCGGCCGGTGAGCTGGCTGATGGGGTGAAAACGGGCCATCTGGCCTCCTTGTCAGAAAAGAAAACGCGACTGGCAGGCAGTCGCGTCTTTTATTCTACACTGGCAATCTCAACCCGGTGTCAATTAATCCACGCGCAGCACGCGAGTGGTATTGGTGGTGCCGGTGGCGCCCATGACGTCGCCCTGAGTAACAATCACCAGGTCGCCTGAGACCAGGAAGCCTTTATCACGCAGCAGGTTAACCGCATCGTGCGCGGCCGCCACACCGTCGTTGTTGCTGTCAAAGAACACCGGCGTCACACCGCGATAGAGCGCGGTCAGGTTCAGGGTGCGCTCATGACGTGACATGGCGAAAATCGGCAGGCCGGAGGTGATACGGGAGGTCATCAGCGGCGTACGGCCCGATTCCGTCATAGTGATGATGGCGGTTACACCCTGCAGGTGGTTAGCGGCATACATCGACGACATCGCAATCGCTTCTTCTACGTTGTCGAACTGCACATCCAGACGGTGCTTCGAGACGTTAACGCTGGGGATCTTCTCTGCGCCAAGGCAGACTTTAGCCATCGCCGAGACGGTTTCTGCCGGATACTGACCGGCGGCGGTTTCAGCCGACAGCATCACGGCATCGGTTCCGTCCAGCACGGCGTTGGCCACGTCCATGACTTCTGCACGGGTCGGCATTGGGTTGGTAATCATCGACTCCATCATCTGAGTGGCGGTGATGATGGTACGGTTGAGCTGGCGGGCGCGACGGATTAAGGCTTTCTGAATCCCGACCAGTTCCGGATCGCCAATTTCCACGCCGAGATCGCCACGCGCGACCATCACCACATCAGAGGCGAGAATAATGTCATCCATCGCTTCCTGACTGGCCACCGCTTCGGCACGTTCTACTTTCGCCACCAGTTTGGCATCGCAACCCGCTTCACGGGCCAGACGACGCGCATAGTTCATGTCTTCGCCACAGCGTGGGAACGAGACCGCCAGATAGTCGACCTTGATTTTCGCCGCGGTGATGATGTCTGCTTTGTCTTTTTCAGTCAGCGCTTCAGCCGACAGGCCGCCGCCGAGCTTGTTAATCCCTTTATTGTTCGACAGCGGGCCACCGACGGTCACTTCGGTGAACACTTTCATCTCCTGCACTTCCAGCACTTTGAGCTGCACGCGACCATCATCCAGCAGCAGGATGTCGCCAGGCACGACGTCGGCTGGCAGACCTTTATAGTCGATACCAACGCGCTCTTTGTCGCCTTCGCCTTTACCCAGGCTGGCATCCAGCAGGAAACGATCGCCGATGTTGAGGAAAACTTTGCCTTCTTTAAAGGTAGAAACGCGAATTTTTGGACCCTGCAGGTCACCGAGGATCGCGACATGGCGACCCAGTTTTGCCGCAATCTCGCGCACTTTATCTGCACGTAGCTGGTGATCTTCTGGCGTGCCGTGGGAGAAGTTGAGTCGAACAACGTTAGCGCCAGCCGCGATGATTTTTTCGAGGTTATTATCACGATCGGTAGCCGGGCCGAGGGTTGTTACGATCTTGGTTCTTCTGAGACGTCTTGACATGAAGGACTCCGTTAACAAATAAGCCGGTCCTGATCTCCGGACGCGGCATGGTTAGCTATTCTATATGATCGATGGGTTGTGATACGACTCACATTGTAAATGTGATGTTAATTATTTTGTTGTGTATCTTGTTCCCGAATGGCGTGCTTTTCGTAACGCGACGCTTTCAGCGCCTGTTTAACGCGCTTGAGGTTTTCCCGGAAAGGCGTTCCGCGTTCCAGAGTGAAACCGGTCGCCAACACATCGATCACGGTCAACTGCGCCAGGCGCGACACCATCGGTAGATAGACATCAGTATCTTCCGGTACATCAAGCACTAAAGCCAGCGCGGCTTCGTCGGCAAGGGGCGAGTCGGGAGAGGTGATGGCAATAACGGTGGAACCGTTTACACGGGCCAGGCGAGCCAGTTCTACCATATTTTTTGTGCGGCCAGTATGTGAAATGAGAACAAAAACGTCACCGGCTCGACTATTTATACAACTCATGCGCTGGATCACAATATCGTCCGACCAGAAGACCGGCAAATCAAAGCGCAGAAATTTTGTGAAGGCGTCATGCGCCACCACCGCTGAAGCGCCCAGACCAAAAAAAGCGAGTTTATCCGCCCCGGTCAGCAGCGTGACTGCCTGCTGCAGACGCGCGGCGTCCAGCTGGTTGCGGACCTGTTGCAGGCCAGCCAGCGCCGAATCAAAAATTTTATGGCTGTAGTTTTCCACATCGTCATGCTGCTCTACGCCACGGCTGACCCAGCTGCTGCCTTTCACCAGGCTTTGCGCCAGCTGCAGTTTGAAGTCCGGAAAACCGCGCGCGCCTAACCGATGGCAAAAACGGTTGACCGTGGGTTCGCTGACGCCCGCTGCGCGCGCCAGCGTGGCAATGCTGGAGTGCATCGCAGCCTGCGGCGCTGCCAGAATCTGCCCGGCCACTTTCTGTTCCGCTTTACTCAACGCAGCCTGCTGCGCCTCAATCTTTTCCAGCATATTCATAAGTGGATGACCATTATCACTTTTATCGATTTCAATTATTGCTGTCGCTGGCAGCCATTAACAGAGACTATATCGCGTTAGCGCGGGTCGGGCGCAAGGGCGGATAAGCCGGACGCGCTTTTTTTTGGCATACTTTGAGCGGTGCCGGATTTTGCCTGACAACATCAGACACAGAAAAAAGCAGAAATGCGCACGCGTCATCACACGCGCTGACACTATCCGGTACAGAGTTAATGCGGTTGACCCGGCGCGTCGGTTTACCTGGCGCGGGGAAAAAAGTACATTGTGCTGAAAGAAAATAACAACCTGGACCCGGTGGCAGAGGATGCATCACCATCGGATTATCCTGCAACGAGGAGAGGAAAATGGCGGTTACACAAACAGCCCAGGCATGCGATCTGGTGATTTTCGGTGCCAAAGGCGATCTTGCACGCCGTAAACTGTTGCCTTCACTGTATCAGTTAGAAAAAGCGGGTCAGATTCACGAAGAGACCCGCATCATTGGCGTAGGCCGCGCCGAGTGGGACAAAGCGGAATACACCAAAGTGGTACGTGAAGCGCTGGAAACCTTCATGAAGGAGAAGATTGACGAAGCGCTGTGGGATAAGCTCAGCGGCCGTCTCGACTTCTGCAACCTCGATGTGAATGACACCACGCACTTCCCGAAACTGGGCAAGATGCTGGATCAGAAAAAACGCACCACCATCAACTATTTTGCCATGCCACCGAGCACTTTCGGCGCCATCTGTCAGGGTCTGGGCACCGCGAAGCTGAATGCCAAACCGGCGCGTGTCGTCATGGAGAAGCCGCTCGGCACCTCACTGGAAACCTCACAGGAAATCAACGATAGCGTCGGTGAATATTTCGATGAGAGCCAGGTGTTCCGTATTGACCACTATCTGGGCAAAGAGACGGTACTGAATCTGCTGGCACTGCGCTTTGCCAACTCGATTTTCGTCAATAACTGGGACAACCGCACCATCGACCACGTACAGATCACCGTGGCGGAAGAGGTCGGGATTGAAGGCCGCTGGGGTTACTTCGACAAAGCGGGCCAGATGCGGGACATGATCCAGAACCACCTGTTGCAGATTCTGACCATGATCGCCATGTCGCCGCCTTCCGATCTCAGCGCTGACAGCATCCGTGATGAAAAAGTGAAGGTGCTGCGTTCGCTGCGTCGCATCGATCAGACCAACGTGCGTGAGAAAACGGTACGTGGTCAGTACACCGCGGGCTTCGTGCAGGGTAAAAAAGTGCCGGGCTACCTTGAAGAAGAGGGTGCCAATAAATCCAGCGCCACCGAAACCTTCGTCGCCATCCGGGTGGATATCGACAACTGGCGCTGGGCAGGCGTGCCGTTTTATCTGCGCACCGGTAAACGGTTACCGACCAAATGTTCCGAAGTGGTGGTCTACTTTAAAAACCCTGAGATGAACCTGTTTAAAGATTCTTATTCAGAGCTGCCGCAGAACAAGCTGACCATTCGTCTGCAGCCGGATGAAGGGGTGGATATTGAGATCCTGAACAAAGTGCCAGGCCTCGATCACAAGCACAAGCTGCAGACCACTAAGCTGGATCTGAGCTACTCCGAAACCTTCAACCAGTCACATCTGGCGGATGCCTATGAACGCCTGCTGCTGGAAAGTATGCGCGGCATTCAGGCGCTGTTTGTCCGCCGTGACGAAGTGGAAGCGGCCTGGACCTATGTCGATTCCATCATTGAAGCCTGGGCGGCGGATGGTGATTCTTCCAAACCGTATCAGGCCGGCACCTGGGGCCCGGTTGCCTCGGTGGCGATGATCACCCGCGATGGCCGTTCGTGGAACGAATTTGAATAACGGAACCTCTGAGGCCCGCACTGTGCGGGCCTTTTTTTTGTCCGACGCAAAGGCAGAAAAGTGAACTGGCGTTTCAAAAATCGCGTCGGGCGATGGACGCTCAGGAACCGGATCATGTATGGTAGTGGCGCAATTGACAGGGCAGGAGCCGAGGCTCCATGACCGGGCCGCTAATCCCGGTTTTATCAAGCAAGGGGAAGTGATGAAGAACTGGAAAACAAGTGCTGAACAGATTCTGACCACCGGACCGGTCGTGCCGGTGATCGTGGTAAACAAGCTGGAACACGCGGTCCCGATGGCGAAAGCGCTGGTCGCGGGCGGTGTCCGGGTGCTGGAAGTAACGCTGCGTACGCCGGTGGCGATGGATGCGCTGCGTGCGATGATCAAAGAAGTGCCGGAAGCGATTGTCGGTGCGGGTACAGTGATTAATCCTCAGCAACTGCAGGAAGTGACCGAGGCGGGCGCGCAATTTATCATCAGCCCTGGCGTCACGGAGTCGTTACTGAAAGCTGCCGTTGAAGGCCCGGTTCCGTTGATTCCTGGCATCAGCACCGTTTCAGAACTGATGACCGGCATGGACTACGGCCTGCGTGAGTTCAAATTCTTCCCGGCGGAAGCCAACGGCGGTGTGAAAGCGCTGCAGGCGATTGGCGGGCCTTTCCCGCAGGTGCGTTTCTGCCCGACCGGCGGTATCTCTCCGGCCAACTACCGTGACTATCTGGCGCTGAAAAGCGTGCTGTGCATTGGCGGTTCGTGGCTGGTGCCTAACGATGCGCTGGAAGCGGGCGACTGGGATCGGATTACCCGACTGGCGCGTGAAGCGGTAGAAGGGGCGAAGTAAGTTCTGGCGGTGAGCCGAGGCTCACCGCCTTGATATTATCCCTCGACCTTCACCGCTGCCGCGCTGGCGACCGCACGCGCAATCGCCTGAGTGGTGGTGTCACCGCTGGCCAGCGCCACGCCCAGCCGGCGCTGTCCGCTGATCTCTGGCTTGCCGAACAGACGCAGTTGCAGACCGGCACCCAGCGCCGCCCCGACATTCACGAACTGCACATTCTGGCTGGTCAGCTGCGGCAGGATCACCGCCGACGCAGCCGGACCATACTGGCGAATGCCGCCAATTGGCAGACCGAGGAAGGCCCGGACGTGCAGCGCAAATTCTGACAGATCCTGTGAAATCAGCGTCACCATGCCGGTGTCATGTGGACGTGGCGACACTTCGCTGAAGATCACCTCATCACCGCAGACAAACAGCTCAACGCCAAACAGTCCATATCCGCCCAGCGCCTCAACCACCTGCGCTGCAATCGCCTGCGCCCGCTGCAGCGCCAGATCGCTCATCTGCTGCGGCTGCCAGGATTCACGGTAATCGCCATCTTCCTGACGATGACCAATGGGTGCGCAGAAATGAATGCCGTCCACCGCACTGATGGTCAGCAGGGTTATTTCAAAATCAAAGGTCACGACGCCTTCGACGATCACCCGACCGGCACCGGCACGGCCGCCTTGCTGCGCGTATTCCCATGCGCTGTCCAGCTGGCTGGCATCACGGATAAAGCTCTGGCCCTTGCCGGAGGAGCTCATCACCGGTTTCACGATGCAGGGAAAGCCAATCTCCGCGGCAGCCTGGTCGAAACGCGCTTTGCTGTCGGCGAAGCAGTAACGGGAGGTCGGCAGTGACAGCTCTTCGGCAGCCAGACGACGAATACCTTCACGATTCATGGTCAGCTTTGCCGCCCGGGCAGTCGGCACCACGCGCTGTCCCTGCTGCTCCAGTGCCACCAGGGTGTCGGTGGCGATGGCTTCAATTTCCGGCACCACGAAGTCAGGTTTTTCCTGCGCGATCAGCGCGGCCAGCGCCTCGCCATCCAGCATGTTGATCACATAGCTGCGATGCGCCACCTGCATCGCCGGGGCATCGGCGTAGCGATCAACGGCAATCACTTCCACACCCAGACGCTGACACTCCAGCGCCACCTCTTTACCCAGTTCACCTGAACCTAATAGCATCACACGCGTGGCCGCAGGGCGCAGCGCAGTTCCGAGAGTCGTCATAAATTCACCTAAGCAGTCACAAAATGCGCGCGCAGTATAAACGAAAACGATTGCGTACTCATCTTTCTTACCGAACGCTCCGCCGTTTGCCTTACTTTTCCCGCTCTGACGTTTCCTGACATCTTTTTCGTCAGGATGACGGACTACCATCTTAAACAGGAGTGGATGATGAACAACTGGTTGCAACAAATTCAGTCGGTACTGGCGAAGAAGGGCGGCGACAGCAAGTCTGGCGGTGGTTTAAGCGATATGCTGGCACCGGGCGCGTTGGGCGGCCTGGCGGGTATGCTGATTTCCAGTAAATCGTCACGCAAACTGTTAACCAAATATGGCGGCAAAGCGCTGATCATTGGCGGCGGTGCTGCCGCAGGCGCGGTGCTGTGGAACAAATATAAGCAGCGGGTCAGCGAAGCGCACCAGAATGAACCTGACTTTGGCGCAGCGCAGACGCCCATTGACCTGCGCGCCGAACGTCTGGTCACAGCGCTGGTATTCGCCGCCAAAAGTGATGGTCATATCGACGATCAGGAACGGGCAGCGATTGAGCAGAATATTCATCAGTCTGGTTACGGTCAGGAGGCGGAACAGCTGATTCAGAAAGCGATGAACCGCCCACTCGATCCGCAGTGGCTGGCCGCCGACGTAAAGAACGAAGAGGAGGCGCTGGAGCTTTACTTCCTGAGCTGCGCGGCGATCGACGTCGATCATTTTATGGAACGCAGTTACCTGTCGGCGCTGGGCGATGCGCTTAAAATCCCGCAGGATGTCCGTGACGGTATTCAGCAGGATATCGTGGCAGAGAAGGCCCGCTTACCCGCCAGTTAATCCCCCACTGGCCACCTCCGGTGGCCAGCTTGCTGTTTCCGTACCAGTTGAAGCTTGGCTTCCTGCGCCTTTGGTGCCACGCTTACAGATCATTACTTTCACGGAGACGGATGTCATGAAAGCACCCATCGCAAAGAAAATACCGCATGAGATGACGCTGCATGGTGAAACGCGCGTCGATAACTACTACTGGCTACGCGACGACAAACGTGAAGATAACGAAGTTCTCGATTACCTGCGGGCTGAAAATAATTATGGCCGTAAAATCATGGCCTCTCAGCAACCGCTTCAGGAGCGGGTACTCAAAGAGATCATCGATCGTCTGCCGCCGGAAGACCATTCGGTGCCCTATGTAAAGAACGGGTATCGTTATCAGAGTCGCTATCAGAGCGGCAATGAATATCCGGCTTACTATCGGCAACCCGCCGACAGCGCGGAGTCTGATGAATGGACCTTGCTGCTCGATGCCAATCAGCGCGCCTCGCACAGTGAGTTTTACACCATGGGCGCGCTGCACATCAGCCCGGATAACCAGGTGATGGCGATGGCAGAAGATTTTCTGTCGCGGCGGCAATATGGCATTCGCTTCCGCAATCTGCACAGCGGCAGCTGGTATCCGGAAGTGCTGAGCAACGCCTCCTCCAGCTTTGCCTGGGGCAACGATTCCCGCACCGTCTACTATGTGCAGAAGCATCCACAGACGCTGCTTTCTTATCAGGTCTGGCGGCATGAGCTGGGAACGCCGCAGTGCGACGATCAGCTGGTGTATGAGGAGAAGGATGATACGTTTCACCTCAGCGTGCATAAAACCACCTCAAAACAGTTCATCCTGATCGCGCTGTACAGCACGACCACCAGTGAAATTCAGCTGATCGACGCTAACTTCCCGGATGCGCTACCGCATGTGTTCCTGCCGCGCCGCCGCGATCATGAGTACAGCCTCGACCATTACGATCACCAGTTCTTTATCCGCTCGAATCGCGACGGCAAGAACTTCGGACTTTACCGCACCCGATATCTGCCTGAGTCCCGCTGGGAGACGTTGATCCCGGCGCGGGATCATGTGGTGATGGAAGATTTCCAGCTATTCCGTGACTGGCTGGTGGTTGAGGAGCGCCAGCGCGGCCTGACCAGCCTGCGCCAGATTAACTGGGCCAGCGGCGAAAACAGCGGCATCGCGTTTGACGATCCGACCTATGTTACCTGGCTGGCCTATAACCCGACGCCCCGCACCAGTAAACTGCGCTACGGCTACTCGTCAATGACCACCCCAACCACGCTGTTTGAGCTGGATATGGATACCGGTGAACGCCGCATTCTGAAACAGACGGCGGTAAAAGGGTTCGACGCGGACGACTACAAAAGCGAGCATCACTGGATCAAAGTCAGCGATGGCACCGAAGTGCCGGTTTCGCTGGTCTATAACCGTAAATACTATCAGCCGGGCCAGAACCCGATGCTGGTCTACGGCTACGGTGCGTATGGCAGCAGTATGGATGCCGATTTCAGCGTCAGCCGTCTGAGCCTGCTGGATCGTGGCTTTGTCTATGCGCTGGTTCAGGTTCGCGGCGGCGGCGAGTTAGGCCAGCAATGGTACGATGCGGGCCGCCTGCTGAATAAGATGAATAGCTTTACCGATTTTATCGACGTAACCCATGCGCTGGTGGCGCGTGGCATCGGGCATCCCGAACGGCTCTACGCGATGGGTGGCAGCGCCGGTGGCCTGCTGATGGGCGCGGTGATCAATATGGCACCGCAGCGTTTCCATGGCGTGGTGGCGCAGGTGCCGTTTGTGGATGTGGTGACCACCATGCTCGATGAGTCGATCCCACTGACAACCGGCGAATATGATGAGTGGGGCAATCCCAATCAGGCGGAATACTATCACTACATCCGCCAGTACAGCCCTTACGACAATATCGAAGCCAAAGCCTATCCCCATTTGCTGGTGACGACCGGCCTGCACGATTCGCAGGTACAGTACTGGGAACCGGCAAAATGGGTGGCGAAGCTCAGATCAATGAAAACCGACAATAACCTGTTGCTGCTCTGTACCGACATGGATGCCGGTCATGGCGGCAAGTCCGGTCGCTATAAAGCCTACGAAGGGGTGGCGATGGAGTACGCCTTTATCCTCGGACTGGCGCAGAGGACGCTACCCCCGGCCGGAGACTACTGAGCCTCGCTGAGGCATTTCCGCAGCGCCTGCCGTAATGGCGGGCGCAGATCGGCCACGTTATCCAGCATCCATTTCAGGTAGCCCGGATCTTTACGGGCGATCACCGCAATCGCCTGACCACGATATTTGCCGAACGGCAGAACATCGTCGCGCTGCGCCGCCGGTTGCGAGCGCACAATCATCTCGGATGCGCTCCAGCCTGAGGTCTCCATAATGCGTATTAACAGCGCGGCGGTGACATAACAGTCATAGAGCGCGCGGTGCGCATGCAGGTCGGCGGGCGGCGTGACGTCCAGCTTCAGCGAGTGCCGCAGCGCCTGATTGCCATATTTGATGCCCGGCCACAGCTGACGCGCCAGCTGCATGGTGCAGATCCACTCACCGTACATCTCTGGCAACATGCGACGATCGAAGCTGGCGTTATGCGCCACGTAGAAGGCGCTGCCGTGGTAGCGGGAAATCGCCTGCTCAATGGTCGGCTTGTCGGCCACCATCGCTTCGGTAATGCGATGCACCGCCATTGCCTGCCGGCTGATAGGGCGGTCAGGCAGGATCAGATCGCTCATCGGGTTAACAATCTGGCCGTTGATCACATCCACCGACGCCACTTCCACCACGCCGCCCTGCAGGCCGCAGGTTTCGGTATCAATTACGCGTAACATCATTATTTCATCTTCGGTTCATAAGGCAGGCGCGACAGGCTGAGTGACGCCTGGCGATAGTGCATCAGACGCTGACGAAACCAGTCGCGTAGCGCCTCGGGCTGTTCCTGAGCGACCATCTCTGCGACCACCGGCATGTTATAGCGCTCTTTGAACGCCACACCCGCTGCCGCCAAATCGACATTGATTTTGTCTTTCTCTTCCCGGGACAGCCGGGCAAGGTTATGACTCATAGTGTTCTCCTGATGATGTGGGGCAAAAGTAATGTTTTCCCCGGCCTGAATCAAGGGTTAAGGATCGCATCGCTGGCCTCGACACCATAAAACGAGCAGCGTATCCTTTCGCCACGTTTGTCGCGTCAACGGTTGTTAAAAGGATGATCTTATGCAGAAAAAAGCGGTTTCCCGCATGATCGCTGCGCTGGCGGTTGTCGCTGGCCTGAGTTTCAGTCAGTTTGCGCTGGCCCATGCTCATCTTCAGTCATCAAATCCGGCGGCTAACGCGCAGGTGACCTCTTCAGCGGATGCGCTGACGCTGAATTTTAGCGAAGATATTGAGGCGGCATTCAGCGGCGTGACCTTGCTGGATGCGGCACAACAGCCGGTAGCGACCGGCAAAGCGCGTGTCGCGGCGAAACAGGCCAGTCATCTGATTATTGATCTGCCGCAGCCGCTTAAAGCCGGTGACTATCAGGTTAACTGGCATGTGCTGTCGGTTGATGGGCATAAAACCTCAGGAAGCTACCGCTTCAGCGTGAAATAATCGTGGTGGAGACCCTGTGGGTAAGCCTGCGCGGGCTGCATTTTGCCGCTCTGATGCTGCTGACCGCGAGTGCAGGTTACTCTGCGCTACTGGCACCGGCACGCTACCGTCCACGGCTGGCGATTGGCTTAAACCCCTTGTTGCAGTTGAGCGCGTGGCTGGCGCTGCTGAGCGCACTGGCGATGCTGGCCTGCCAGAACGTCTTGATGAGCGGCGACAGCGCCAACCTGGCCGAGGGTGCCATCTGGCTGGCGGTGCTGGGTACCCGCTTTGGCGTTGTGTGGCAATGGGAGATGCTGTTCAGCGTTTTAGCCGTCGCAGGGCTGTGGCTGAACGGGCGACTGCGAGCGCAGACGTTACTGCTGACGGGCGTGCTGCAACTGGCTTCTCTGGCCTTCACCGGACATGCAGCGATGCATGAAGGCTGGCCCGGCCTGTTACACCCGTTCAATCAGGCTTTGCATCTGATTGCGGCGGCGTTCTGGGCCGGTGGTTTGTTACCGCTGCTGTTATTGATGCGCGAAGCGCGGCAGATTGAGCGCCGCACGGATGCTATCCGTACCATGATGCGTTTTTCCCGTTATGGTCATCTGGCCGTCGCGTTAACGCTGCTCACTGGCGCGATCAACAGTCTGATGATCCTCGGCTGGCCGCTGACGTGGCCCGATTCACCTTATGTGATATTACTGCTGTGCAAGGTGTTGCTGGTGGCGTTAATGGTGCTGGTGGCGCTGATCAATCGTTACTGGCTGGTGCCACGCTTTCGTCTGGCGGGCAGTGGGACGCAGCAAAAATTTATCCGCATGACCCAGCTGGAACTGCTGCTGGCGTGTGGAGTGGTTGGGCTGGTCAGCGTTTTTGCCACGCTGTCGCCAGCCTGAATATTATTTAAGAGATGCGTAAAGGTAAGTTATGTTGCTGAAGAAAGTGATTCCCGCAGTCCTGTTGTTATCCCTATGCGGCCAGGCGCTGGCGGCGCAGATCATTACCGTCAGCCGTTTTGAAATCGGTAAAGACAAATGGCCGTTTAACCGTGAAGAGGTGATGCTGACCTGTGAAAAAGACGGTTCGCTGTTTGCCATTAACCCCAGCACCCTGATGCAGTATCCGCTGAATGACAAAGCAGAGCAGCTGTTTAAAAACAAACAGGTGAAAGCACAACCGATCAGCGTGATTCAGAGTGAAGATAAAGCGAATCCAGGCCATATGATGAGCCTGCAGCCGATTGTTGAGCGCACCCAGGCGTTGTGCGGTAAATAAACCCGCCGGGTACAGTGCCACGCTGTACCCGAATTTCACTGTTTTCTGCCGTTGCGATCACAAACTGTTCCAGATTCCGGCCTCCAGCCTCGCGCTGACTGGCAAATCCTGTGCGCTGATCTAATCTTAACGTGTAAGGCGAAACCGCCTTCATGAATGCCAACTTTTAGCGCACGGCTCCTTGAGAGCCATTTCCCTGGACCGAATATAGGAATCGTATTCGGTCTTTTTTTGCCTGGTGTTTACAATCAATAGATTATATCAAAATCAATCAGTTAGGCCTCATCCTGTTGCCCTCTGTTCTATTCTGCTGGAACCTGTGCCGCCACTTTGTCGCCATTTTTCTTCGCCATCAATGCCAGCGGATTGCAACGAATTGCATCCTCAAGATGATCGGGTGCGAAGTGGGCATAACGCATCGTCACCCTAATGTCGGAATGCCCGAGAATACGTTGCAGCACGATGATATTTCCCCCGGCCATCATGAAGTGACTGGCAAAGCTATGGCGCAGTACATGGCTCATCTGGCCTTCTGGTAGTTCAATGCCGGCCAGGCGAATGACCCGATAAAACTGGCGATAGCACTCTGAAAAGAAACGGCCCTCTTTGTCTTTTAACTCGTTATACAAGGCATTGTCGATGGGTACCGAGCGGTTTTTTTTGCCTTTGGTGTTGATGAAGGTGATTTTGTTTGGAGACAATTGTGAGGCTTTAAGATTCGCGGCTTCACTCCAACGGCATCCGGTTGAAAGGCAGATTTTGATAATCAGCGTTAGATCAGAGTTATCGTGAACTTTGCAGGCAGCAAACAGCTTTTGTATCTGGGCTTCAGTCAACCATGCCATTTCTTTCTCTGGCTGATCAAACTCGCGGATATTTTTAAGTGGGTTGGGGTAGCTGATTTCGCCAAGCCGTTCCAGTTCATTGAAAAGAGCGCGAAGGAATGCATGTTCACAGTTAATGGTACCCGGTGAGACCTTTAACGATTTATCACTGGTTTTGTATCCGTTCTGTATGAGGCCCTGTAAACGCCGATCCCGATAATGTGCCCAATCCTTCGAAGTGATAGAGGCAGCAACGGGGTTCCCCATGCCATTGCAAATAATATTAAGTTTGCCGAGTCGGCCTTTTCTGTCACTTAGCGAGCAACCGTGTAATTTGTACCATAGCTCGATAAGTTCGCTAAGCTTGCGGTTATCCTCTTTCTCAGCCAGCCAGGGTTTAGCCTTCATTTCGTCCTGAGTGTATTGCTCAAAGGCAATGGCTTCAGCTCGGGTCCTGAACTGTCGTCTCACTCGTTTACCATCCCTTCCATTGAGATAGCACTCGCAGAGCCACTTACCTGTATTTAATTTCCTTATTGCCATGCAACCCCCTTGAGAAAAGGGGGATAAAATACTGTATATAAAAACAGTATTCAATGTTTGATTATGGCTTTTCAAACATGAAAAAGCCCGCTGAGCGGGCTAAATTAATGCAGCAGGGAAGGTTGTTGTTGATGGCTGGTATAGAGAGGCACCTTATTGATTTGCCCAGGTGAGACAATCATTCCAGTAACGGTCTCATGCGTTTTGAACGTGCAGCTGCAATTAATATTCTGGCACTGGTGATAACGTTCTTTTGTTTCTTTCGAAACATAGCGACTGCTTTTTGCATGGGCAGCTGTCTGGCATAACGGGCAGTGCATCATAATCATGATCCTTAAGAGGGGTAGGGTAGAAGCCACTTAGTTTGAATATGCAAATCGTGTTTTGCAAATTACACCCTAATTAAGCAGTTTCCGTTTCACCCTCTGTTTCTGACTGATATTCAATATCTGAAAGCAGCACTTCCAACTCAAGCGTCGTTGTATATCCGCTGCTGCTCACGTTATGCGTCACCTTGCTGATAATCCACGGCTGCGCATCGATTACTGCCTTAAAACCGCTTACCCGCACCGGCGTTTCCGGGTACAGGTCTGCGCGGCCCATCGCAAGCGTGACGGAAAATTCCGCGACACCGCGCTGCAGTTTTTCCCACTTTGCCTTAGCAGCCCGCATCGCCGCCGCCTTGCTGGCGTAAACCGTAGTCAGCGTAAAAACGTTATCTTCACTCCCCGCCAGATAATTCCCCTCCCTGGCTTCAGGTACCTTGGCCGCAGTCGCCTTTTTCTTTTTGGCCGCCGGGTGCTCCAGTGCGCGCAGGTGCTTTATTTTCGGCTTGCGCTGCAGCTTTATCTTTTTCGGCTTCGGGTCTTTGGTATGCAGCCAGCTTGCAGAAACGCCGGTATAGGCGCCACGGTCGGCAATGCTGAAGCTGTGCCGGTCACCATCCTGCCTCGTAAGGGTGAGCTGAGGGATCGGCCTGCCGCTGAGGGTGACGCCGTTCCCCGGCCTGATGAACAGCAGCCGCCCGGCTTTAATTGCCGCCACTGCGCCATACAGCGAGGCGAGGCGCGTCAGGAATTTGGCATCAGTTTCCTGCGTCTGGTCAATATGCGCTACGGCGATCCCGGCAAACCCCTCGGCCAGCTGCGGCTTAAGGTTATTGCGTCCGGCCACCTGCGAAACGATATCGCCCAGGGTGGTGTCGTGATAGGACACCTCGCGGCGGGAATTGAGCGAACCGCGAAAATCCGCACTTCGCGCCCGGATGGTCATCGTATCCGGCGCGCCGTGGTGCTCAACTTCATCAACGGTAAACTCACCTTTGCCGATAAGCGCCTGACCTTTCCAGCCGAGGGACAGCTTTATCACGGCACCGCGCACCGGCATTGCCAACTGACCGTCGGCGTCATCCAGCTCGATATCAAGCTGATCGGCCTCAAAGCCGCGGTTATCGGTAAGCGTCATGGAGATCAGCCGGTCGCGGATGTTGGCCGTCACATCTTTTGAATTTACCGTCAGCTGAAAGTCTGGCGCCATCCGCGCCCCGGCCTGCACCGACAGGCTGCTGATACCGGTCATGCTAACAGCCCTCCGGCTGAAGAAATCAGGCTGCCGGCTGCCGTTCTGGCACCCTGTATAGCTGACGTAACCTGCCCTGGCAGATTACCGGCGCCGCTGATCAGCCCGTCGGCCTGCTTTTTCAGATCGCCAAACATCGAGGTCAGCGACTCATCGACCCGCTTGAGGCTCAGCGTAAACTGAATCCTGCTGGCGGTGCCGTCGCTGAAAAACTCACTGTGCGTCGCCGCGTAGTTTTCGACAACGTACATACCGAATATCGTACCGTTGCCGCCAATCAGCGGCCACGCCATTCCCTCGTCAGCCAGCAGCTTCACCGTCAGCAGGGATACGGCACCGCCCGTAATTTCCGGGCGCAGCTCCCCTGACAGCGTGATTTTTTCATCGCCGGGACCGATAAACTGCGCCGATGGCCGTTGCCCGACTCGGCTGTTAGTCGGCCAGCGATAATCGACGCTGTGCTGGAGTTCGCCGTAAGGCAGGGTGCGGCGCATGAATGGCATCATGCCGTAGATCATCATCATCGTTTAATCCTCCCATCCCATTTTGCTGCGTTGCTTTGCCTGCTGGTTTCGCTGCTCGCGGGCCTGATGCTGCGCCATCAGCGCCAGCGCGTCGTCTTTTGTCATGCCCGGGTGCATGTGAATATCGTACTGGTAGCTATTCTGGCTATGGTCGGCAAAACCTCCGCCCGCCGCCGGTGCGGTGACGGGCCGGTATGGCGCGCCGCCCAGCGCGAGGTTGTACTGCAGGCCGCCGGTCTGCACCCCGGCGGTGCCGGTGGCAATCGGGTCAGGTGAAGGCATTTTGTCGGCCAGCCCGTCAGATTTGGTGTCGATAATGCCGAGCTTATCCAGCACCCAATCAATACCGCCCATCAGCTGATCGAGCGCATGGCTCGGGATTTTCAGCGCCTCGGCCAGCATGTTGCCGAACCGCTTACCCATATCTCCGGCGGCGGCAAGTTCGGCCTGTGTTGATTTCACTGGCTCCAGCAGTTTGCCGAACCAGTCCCAAAGCTCTTTTATCTTGCCGCTGAACCAGTCGAATACCGGCTTTAGCGAACCGAATGAATTACTGATCGGTCCCATCGCGGCCGCAAAGCCTTCGGCAACACCGGCAACAAAGGCGCTTATCGGCTCCCAGTACTTACGGATCAGCAGCGCACCAGCTGCAACGACGGCGGCGACGGCCAGAACCGGCAGCGTGATAGCGCCCAGCGCCGTCGTGATGGCGCCGCCCGCGATGCTGAATGCCGTCCCGAGCAGCCCGGCACCTGCAATGATGGCGTTAACACCCGCAATTACCGGCCACGCAACCAGCCCGATGGCGCCCAGCGCACCGGCGAGCATCAGCCCGCCCATTGCAGCCTTAGCGATACCGCCTGCCAGCACAGGGTTGGCCTTAATCCAGTTATCTACCTGCAGCAGCAGCGCTGCTGTATCCTGGGTGAGCGAGCGCAGGCTGCCGTCATTCTGATCAAACAGGTCGGTCCCGATAGCCTCATAGGCAGACTGCAGTTCTTTCAGGTCGCCGCCGAGATTATCCTGCATGACCTGGACCAGCTCGGCCGTTTTGCCGTCAGAGGTTTTAAACGTGGCGGTTAGCTGGTCGAGCTTACCGGTTGATGCGGCAGTCATGAGCACAGCAGCCGATGAGCTGGCTTCCTCGCCGAAGATGGTTTTCATATACTCGGCGCGCTGACCCGTTCCCAGCCTGTTGCGATCAAAACTCGCCTGCATTTCTTTCAGGATGGTGAAGATCGGGCGGGTATTTCCTTTGCCGTCTGCCGTTTTGATACCCAGCTCTTTAATAGCCTTGAATGATTCGCCGGTCGGTGCCTGCAGCCTGCTCAGCACGGCGCGGCTTCCCGTACCGGCCATCGAACCGGTGATTTTGGCATCGTGCAGGGCGCCGACCATTGCTGCCGCCTGCTCGATGCTGACGCCTGCATTTTCCGCCACCGGGGCAACGTAGGTCAGCGCGTCGCTCAGCCCGTCAAAGTCAGCGGCCGTTTTATTCATGGTCATCGACAGCACATCGCCGATGTGTGCGACCTTATCGTTTGAAAGCCGGAAGGCTGATTTCATCCCCATCAGCAGCCCGGCGTTCTCCTCCATCGTGCGCTTGTTTGCCAGCGCCATGTCAAGCGTGACCGGCGTAACGGCCTGAACGACAGCGGCATCGCCGCCGCCTTTGGCGATAATAATCTGCGCGCCTGCCGCATCATCAGCAGAAGCGGCAGTTGTGTCACCGAGCTGTCGCGACTGCGCACGCAGGGCTTTCATTTCCTGCGAGTCCTTTGCCACGCCGAGCACGGCCTGCAGCTCGGAGTTCTTCTGCGCAAACTCAAAGCCCGGCATCAGCAGTGACGTCGCCGCCACGCCGCCGACCGTGGCGGCACCGATACCGGCCGCCCCCATATTGCGCACTTTGCCTGACAGCTCCTGCCCTTTCCGGTAGCGTTCGCTGGTCTGGTTCAGCCGCTCCTGCTGCTGACTCAGGCGCTGCAACTCCATTTTCTGGCGGCTCAGGCTGACCGTTGCCTGCGCCGAGGCGGATTTCAGGCGCTGCTGCTCGCTGCTCAGGCTTTTGGTGGAAATGCCCGCCGCGTTAAGCGCCTCGCGCTGCTGCTGCACCGACAGGCGCAGGCTGTTGGTTTTCGTCTGAAGCTCAGACGCCGCCTGCCGCGCCTTTTCCAGTGCACGGGCCTGCTGCGTGGTCGGGCGCTCGGTATTTTTAAACTGCACGGCCAGCGCTGCCGCCTCTGCTTTGGCGTCTTTCAGCTTCTGCTGCGTGACGGCCAGCTGCCCGCTGACCTTGCGAAAGCCGTCAATTTTCGCCGCCTGTGCGTCCAGCTCTTTGATGCTGTTCTGCGTTTCGCGGATATCGCCTGACAGCCTGCGGGTTTCTTTCTGGACGGCGGCAAACGGGCGGCTCGCCTGGTCAACCGCTTTCAGCAGCACCTGAATCTTGAGGTTATTGCTCATCGGGGTTAACTCCACTGCGGATCAGGGCCTGATGCCGCCAGCCGATAAGCTCGGCCAGCGGCATGTCGTACATTTCAGAGGGGGGCCAGTGGAAGATAGCGGCAATATCGGCCATCAGGTCATTAACCGTCAGGCCGCGCGGCCAGTCTACTCGTCCGACTTCGCAGACAAAAAACCGATCACCTTGCCGCTGAGGGCAATCAGGTCAACCGGATCGAGCGCATTGCAGTCGGCTTTCGTCAGCGCCGGAAGGGTGATGCGGGGCAGAACGGTCAGCACCGAGTCAACGTCTGATGCGCACAGGTCAGCCAGGCGCACGCCGCGCAGGCTGCCTGCCGTCGGCTTAATCAGTTCCACGCTTTTGATTTCGGTTTCACCGCGCTGCAGCGGGGTTTCAAGCTCAACAACATTCTCTTTCTTTTCCATGATTATTCTCTGTTCACTGTAGTCAGGTAAAGCCAGCGCCGGGCGCTGGCGTCAGGGTTACACCAGGCCGAGGTTTTTGCGGCGCTGCTCCAGGCGATCAACGCCGTTCACCTTTTCAACCATGTTGATGGTGTCGATTTCGATCAGCTCTTTGCCGTTGAACGTCAGCTTGAGATAGCTGTTTTTACTGTTGATTTTGGTTTCAGTGTCTTCACCCTGTTTAGCCTCCCCGAAATCAAACGACTGGTGCTTACCGCGTACCTCGATCTCGACGGCAATTTCCTCGCCGGTGTCGTCGCGCTGGTAAGATCCGGTAAAACGCAGCGGCACGTCAGACGCGCCCCACTGAGAAAGCACCAGTTCATCCATGCCGCCGATGGTCCATTCCATATCCAGCGCGTCATCTTCCAGACCGTTATCAATAAACGCGGCGCCGTTCATGCCGCCCCCGCGATAGGCATCGAGCTTGCGCGACAGTTTCGGCAGGGTGACGGCCGTCACCACGCCCTGATAGCTGTTTGCATCATTGAAAAGGTTCAGCCCTTTAAGTTTTCGTGGCAGTGCCATTTATCCGGCTCCTCAGCTGTTTACGGATGCGGCGAAGTTCGCCAGATATTTGTCGGTGATGCGCTGGCGCAGCGTCAGGTCTTCCAGCGGCGGCACCGGCGTGTAGTCGTAGTCGATAAAGAGCTTGCCCGCCTTCAGGGTGTCTTTATCGTTCGCTGTATCGTCATACCAGCAGGACGCGCCCAGCAGGTAACCGGCGTTGACCAGCTCGCGGAATTTGGCATTGATGCCCGCGATAATGTCGCGCACCAGCACCGGCGTCAGCGGCTTGTCGTTGGCCCACATGTGCGCCTCGGCCATCGTGTCGGCCAGCACCTGCGCGGTGCGGGTGTAGTTCTCAAACTGGAAAAGCGGATCGTCGCTGCAGGTGCGGTTACCCCAGAAGCGGAAACCGTCTTTACGGATGAGGGTCGTCACGCACGCCTCGTTAAGCAGGTCGGCATCGGTGCCGGTCTGCTGCAGGTCCCAGAAGACGCCTGCCGAAATGCCGGTCACGCCGTTGACGCCGACGTTTGACAGGGTTTTGTGCCAGCCGGTGTCGTTGTCAATTTTGGCGCGCAGGCCCAGCGCACGCGCCGTCGCGTAGGCAGTTTCTGAGGCGTTGGCGTTGGTGTTCCAGGCGATAAAGTCGGGCCAGATCACCATCAGCTCGCGCTGGCTGAAATTGTCGCGATACTTCATGGCCTCGCTGATGGTTTTACAGTTCCATGCTGAGACGTAGGCGAAGGCGCGCAGCTGCTGCGCGATGCCCGCAAGAGCGGTCGCCACCTCCAGCGAGTCGAGGCCCGGCACGCCGAGGATGCGCGGCTTGACGTCGAGCTGCGTCTGCGCGGCCAGCAGCGCTTTCATGCCGGTGTACTGCCCGTTCTCATCGGTTTTGCCGATAACGTTGGAAATCGTTTCGGCCTCTGTTTCACCTTCGGCCACGCGAACAACCACGGTGACGGGTTTAGCCTGGTCGGCGATGGCCTGCAGCGCTGCTGCCAGGGTGCCTTTTTTACCGGCCTTACCGATAGCAGACAGGACGTTGGTCAGCAGTACCGGGGTATTGAGCGGAAACGCCGCCGCGTCGGCATCCTCAGCGGTACAGACCATGCCGACGATTGCTGTTGAGACGGTGGAAATGGTGCGCGTGCCGTCGTTGATTTCGACGACACGGACACCGTGATGATAATCAGACATCTGATGCACTCCGTTTTGAGGGTGTGCTCAGGGTGTCAGCTCAGGTTGAGTCGTGCATCTGATGGGGGTTTGCTGGTCTGTCAGCAGACAGAATTAACGATTCGCCGCTGACGTTCCGCAGGGATATACCGGTAAAGGGTTTTAACAGAAACTTCAAGCACCAGCGCAATCTGCTGCAGCGTGGCGCCGTTCGCCAGCATTCTTTCAGCTCGCCCGATAACGTCAGGCGTCATTACGCGGCGCCTGCCTCCGACGCGGCCTTTTTCCCGTGCAGCCGCCAGCCCGGCTCGGGTGCGCTCCACGATCAGCTCGCGCTCCATTTCCGCCAGGGCGCCCATGACGTGAAAGAAAAATCGCCCCATTGGCGTGCTGGTATCAATGCTGTCTGTCAGGCTGCGAAAGTTAACGCCGCGCTCGCGTAGCTCCCCGGTCAGCATAACCAGATGCCGCATGCTTCTGCCGAGCCGGTCGAGCTTCCACACGACCAGCGTGTCGCCGGGCTGCAGGCAGCGCAGCGCCTTTTTCAGCCCCGGCCGGTCGCTGGTCTTACCGCTTATTCTATCCTCAAAAATCAGCTCACATTCTGCGCTCTGCAGTGCAATCCGCTGTAGATCCGTGTTCTGGTCATTTGTTGACACCCTGATATAGCCAATCAGCACGCTGAGTTCTCCGCAAATGACCGCAAGTGTGCCAGCGCGTGCCGGTAGAGGGCCAGGTGATTGCTTCCCGTAAACCTCGGTTTAGGCGAAGGCACGCCCGTTATCGGTTCGCCGTTCCCCTGGCCGCACGTGAAAATGCCTAATGAACTGTTTGCCTCAATGTCTGGCATGGTCTTTCTGAAAAGTAACGGGGCAAGTTTCAGCGGCACGTTATACCCGAAACTGGCGCTGGCCTATCCGGAGCTAAAGCTGGCTGATCTTCGCGGCGAGTTTATACGTGGCTGGGATGACGGCCGGGGAATTGACAGCGGGCGCGCCATACTCAGCGCACAGGGGCATATGTATGCCAGTCATGCGCATAACGTGCCTGCATTTGATGCCTATAACAGCAGCGTGTTTACGCCCAATGACAAGCAAGGTGATCGACTGCTGGCTACGGACAACTCCGTTACTGACCCGTCTTCATCGGGATACAACGGGGCGGTTAATTCAAAATACGCCACCACCACGAACGGGGGCACAGAAACCCGACCGCGAAACGTGGCGTACAACTATATTGTGAGGGCTGCTTAATGGCTAAGGTAACACTTGATAAAAATGGCCTCGCTAAATCGGCTGGCATATTGACGGTATACAATTTCAATGCAGTAAGCGGCGAGTTTACCGGCTCCAGCGATGAGTTTTTTGCACAGGGCGTCGGCCTGCCCGCTAACGCCTGTATCACCGCACCGCCCGCTACTGAGGCCGGTCACGTCGCGCTATATCGTGATGGCAGCTGGCTGGCCGTTGCTGATCATCGTGGGGAAACAGTTTATTCAGTCACTGATGGCGAAGCAGTGCTGATTGATGCACCAGGTGACTATCCGGCAGATACAACGCCGCTCAAACCGGCAACAGCCTGGGATAAGTGGGACGGCCAAAAATGGGTGACTGATCCGGCGAAAGAAAAAGCGGCAAGTATTAAAGCGGCAAAAGAACGGCAAGCCGCATTGATTAGCGAAGCGAACAGCATCACGCAGGCATGGCAGACGCAATTGCGCCTCGACATGATCACCGCTTCAGATAAGGCTTCACTTATAGAATGGATGAAGTACGTGCAGGGCGTTCAGGCGGTGAATGTTCAGGAGGCACCCGCCATCACCTGGCCGCTGAAACCGCAGTAACAAAAAAGCCCGCAACGTTGCGGGCTTTACTATAAGGGGGTTGTTCAGGCCATATGGTTTTTGCAACATATTCCGTGTTAATCCGCATCAGTATGACGTGGTATCTATTCCGGCGGTAAGCTGACTTGCCACCCCTTATGTCATTCCAGTTACAGAGAGCAATTTATTACAGTTGATATTGGCCTTTATTATGGCATGATAAATCTAAAATGTTTTCTATTCAGGGCTCGACTTGCAGAAGTAAAATTCATAACTACATGGTAAAAAATGGTTATTAATTTAGGAGGTAATTTTGGCAATCAATTACCGTAATCGTCATCAATGCCATTTTTAATTAGAGTGAGCTTTATCTAAATGAAATAGCCCCTTAAAATCGTCTTCTCTTTATGACTCACCTTTAACTTCTGTTTCTAACCTACCGACCTTTAAGATTACTCTTAAAACTATGTCAGCAAAAACCTATACATAATTCGGCTCTTGTGTACAAATTTAAGTCTGCGCATATTGATACTGAAAGGATTAAATATCATAAAAAGCGAAACGGTAAGCAATAAGGTGAATTTTCATGATAAATTATATTGTTGTTTTTTCTGGATTTTTATCCAAACCTGCACGATGTTTAAATCTCTTTTAATGTTACCCAAAAATATGGGGTATTGATAATGACTGTACGTCGTGGTGGAGCAGGTAATTTTGCAGAAAATCCGCAGCGGGCCTCAGAAGCAGGTCGCAAGGGCGGTCAGATCAGCGGCGGTAATTTCAGAAACGATCCGGAAAGAGCAGTTGAGGCTGGACGTAAAGGAGGAAAAGTGAGCCGGCGTGGAAAGGAGGCTTAAGTCATTGAATCAGGGTTATGACTGATCGAATAACAGCCCTATTAAAAAACAAGTTATCATGTTAGGGCCGCTTAAAGATAAGCAAATCATATCCCCGGACTCACTATCCGGGGATAGTGCAGGCAGGTAAGGAAATTATATGGTGGTACCCCTTTGGAAATTCGTCATGCGTCACGGGCCTGAGTCTGTCCGGTTCCGGGCAATACTCTTCCTGCTTAAGGTCAGCCTGCGCCGTCAGTACAGGACTGAAGTTCGGCCAGATATAACTGAAAAACTGGCATTAAGAAGGTCCTGATATGTATCTTAGCTATACGGAATTGGTAATATGTCTGAATGTCTCTCAAAAAAAATACCCGCCCCCCAATGAAAGGACAGGTACAAAATGAGGTGAAGCGCCTGAACGCTCGTAAGCATTCATTTTTTTATTCTCTACGCTATGCCAGCGAAATCAAGCACTCCTGCGAGTTTTCTAATTACCCCGAACGGTAGGTGCGCCCGGCTATGACACAACATTTAAGATTTTTATTAATGCACGATTAAATCGCAAGCGTAAGCGGTAAAAAAACTTTACTCCTTTATAAAATAAAGACAGATAGTTAAGCTAAAAACGCTGAAGAACTGAATGAACTATTTAGTTTGTTATCATGCTGGTTGTTCAGGCCAAAGGATATTTTCAACATCTTCCGTATTCACCCGCATCAGCATGACGCGGTATTTCTTCCAGGCGATAAGCTGGCTGGCCTCATCATCCGTCACTATCCCCAAATCGTTCGCATCCTGTAAGGGCAGTATGGCCGTATCGGCCTCAGCCCTTAACTTGCTGCGCTTGTATTCTGCCTGGCTGATAAGTTCATCTGCTGTCGGCAGCGGCTGCTCAGTCAGGCACGGACGGAAATCAGCACCGCAGGCAATCAGCTTCCCTTTTGCCTGCCCGGCAAGCAAACCGGCCCACTCTGTTTCAGTAATATTCACCGCATCATCGGGGATCGCTTTATTGATAGCGGTATCGTAAAACGCATTATTTGAAGGTGAGTATTTTTTCATTTAGTGCCCTATTGCCAGCCACCAAATGCCTTGCGGAGTAGTGGCATCCGGACCGGTATTTGAAAGAAGAAACGATGACTTATCCTTAAACTGCGTCCCTACGCAGTACTCGCCTTTAAGCGGGATCGAAGTTCCCTTATTAGCAACAACCGTAAATCCCCCTGCTGGAAACGCGACAGGCAGCGTAACTGTCGTGGTTGCCTGCTGCGCAAAGCTGCCAAAACCCCACTGTAAGATCAGCCCGTGCGGAAATTTGCAGTATCCGTTTCCGCTTCCCACGATTGAAAAGAAACTCATATCAGGCAGTTGCCCGGCTCCGTTCCCGACTGCCTTTTTTGCTGCGTCGCCTAAACCGAGGTTTTTGAGAACGTCAGCAATCAGACCGGCGTCTTTGATTTCTGCAAGGGCATTTGCGATCTGCAGGTACTGGCTGTGCGGGTTATCAGCATCGGTATGCTTTTTCATTACGCTGTCTGCGTAAGCCTTCACCTCGATCACGGCATCATCAACATACTTGCGCGTCGCCAGCACCACGGACGGGTCGACTTTCAGCGTCACCGCGCTGGTACTGTTCACAATCAGGATCATGCGCACGGTCTGCGTGCGGCCGCTGCCCTCCTGCAGCTGCGGCTTATAGGTTTCCGCGCAGTTTGCAACGGCAATCAGCACACCGTCGGCGTCAAACAGGCCAATCTCACGTATCCAGAATCCGCCCTCGCTTTCCGGGATAATCTGCTCAGCAATAATCTGGCTGCTGTTGGCCGCGTCAACCGCAAGCGCGTTCAGTGGCGCACGGCGCTTTTCACCGATGAGCTTTGTCTGTGCCGCGTCTGGCGTTGGCAGCGTGCCGTCGCCATCACCCACGGCCATTAAGGCAATATCTACTTTCGTGCCGAGCGCGGCGGCGTTCGCCAGCTTAGCCGCGCCCTGATTGGTCAGCAGGGCAAAATATTTTGTCGTCATGCTCTCACGCTCTCACTTCCGTCAGGTCAATAAGATGCACCGCCGCGCCGGAATAGACCGACCCGCCGACGCTGATAAGTTCAGGGGTGTAGGGATAAACGGTCAGCTCATCACCGCTGTAGCAGGCGGCGGCAACCGGGATAGTGCCGCTGGCATCGAGGTTAATTGACAGCCCGAGGAGGTGTCGGCTGACCGGCTTTGCATCCGCTATCAGCCGCTCCAGTTCGTTATACATTTCCTCCGTAATGCCGGTATCGAGTACGCCGACGTCAAGCCGGAACGTGCCTGGCGTCTCGCCGGTTTTCCACCACTCAATGATCCGTATCAGGTAACCGAGCGGCTCCACCACGCGCCGGATAGAGCCGATGGTGCCTTTGTGTTTATGCACGTACTCCGACGCGGCCACGACGGCGCGCTTTGTGCTCTCCGGCCACGCGGTATCCCAGCGGTCAACCGACCACGCCCACGCCAGATAGGGCAGAAGCTCGACCGGGCAATCCCACGGATTCCACAGCCTGCGCAGCGGCACCGGGATAGTTTCGATTTTTGCGCAGGCTTCGGCGGCGGCAACCTCCAGCACCGATGAGCCAGCGGGCAGCAGACGATCACTCATCTGAACCCCCGACCACAATGCTGTAGCCGGTGCAGTACGCGGCTTGGGTTTTATCCAGCACCACGTCAGCAGCGGGCATCTTGAGTTCGACGCGCTGCACCCCTTCAACATGGAGCGCGGCATACAGCGCGGATTTGCGGATATCCCTTCCGAGGCGCGCCTGCGCGCTGATAAACGCGGTGAGCTTCGCCTCTGATGCAGCGCGGATCGGCTCGGCCTCCGGTCCCGGATAGAGGTACAGCTGCGCCTCAATCTCATACTCAATGATTTCTGCCGACTGCACGGTCACGCGGTCAGCCACGGGGCGCACGTCCTCATCATTCAGAGCGCTGTCTACCACGGCCAGCAGGTCAGCGGGGGCGGCGCCATTACCTTCTCGCGACAGCACGGTGATGGTTACCACTGCGGGCGACGGGCTGATGGCAGACGCATCGGCCACGCGGCCGTCGGCGCTACGGGCGTGATACTCATAGGCACCGCTTGGCCCGGCCACGCTCAGCCCTTCGAAAGCGGCCGCAATACGGGCGCGGTAATCGTCGTTACTTTCCATCACTGCCGCCGTGGGCGGGATGGTCGTATCATCCGCCGGGGTGATCGTCAGCCGTGAAACACCATTGTTGGCGCCGAGCTGGTCAAGGTCATCATCCACGGAATACGCCACCATAACGGCCTTCGCCGCCTCGTTGATGCGCTGACGCAGAATGACCTCGCGATAGGCGTTTTCCTGCAGCAGCTTGACGATCGGCTCCGATTCAAGTGTCAGCGTGCGGGCGATGGCGTCCTGCTGGTCGGCAGGGTAAAGGGAAATGAGTGTCGCCTTGCGCTCGGCGAGCAGGGTTTCATAGTCCAGCACTTCCACCACGTCGGGCGCGGGCAGCTGGCTCAGGTCAATGGTTGCCATGTTCTCAGCTCACAGGGACGGTTAAGGTAAAATCCTGCGCGGTATCAGCGCGGGAGCCGGTCAGCTCGACCACCATGCCGCCGTTGTACGCAGGTTCGTAGCTGATGCCGGTCAGCGTTACGCGTGGCTCCCATTGCAGGATCGCCATGTAGCAGGCCGACATAATCTGCAGGCACAGCGCCTCGTTCTGCGGCTGGTCAATCAGTGCCGACAGCAATGAGCCATAATTGCGGCGCATCACCCTGGAGCCGAGCGGCGTCAGCAGAATGTCGCGCACTGACTGACGGATGTGATCGAGGTCAGCGACTGCGCCGCCGGTTTCACGGTTCATGCCGGTAAATTTTGCCGTTGTCATTTGGGGCCGTCCGTTCTGCTGCCACCGCGCTGTACGCCGCCGTGGTCGTGGTCGTCAACAATGACGCCGTTTGACGCCAATTTTCCTCCACTATGTTCGACGTCGCCGGTCATCTTCCCGCCCTCTGAAAAATCAAATGTTTTGGCTTTTAGATGTGCAGTGCATTCCACCTCCGGCGAATCAAACAGGATTTTAACGGCCGCTTTAATGGTGGCCGTCTGTATGCCGGTCGCGATCAGGGCGCCAGTTTCCGGCTCGTACTCGATCACAGCGCCGTCGGGGAATGACCAGTGCAGTGCATCGGCAGAGGCTGAGGGGGCAGGGCTGGCGTCAGAGAAAATGCCCGGCAGCACAAAGCCGGTATCCAGCTCACCGCCGAGGCACAGAATCAGCACCTGCTCGCCGACGGAAGGTGCATTCCAGGCGCGGGTTTTACCAGCACGGGCGGTCAGCCAGTGCAGCCAGCCGGTTGTGTTTTGCCCCGTATCCACACGGCAAAGCGCATCGTCAAGATTGATCTCAGAGACGGTGCCGATACGGATCAGGTTGCGAAGCAGGCGCAGGATTTCTGCCATTTGTTCGTTCATGGCATTAGTGTCACTTTGAAAGGAAAATACGACAACGGATGTGCGTTTGCTCAGTCATCAGCAAACAGAGATCAATAAACCTTTTCTATTAATGCATGGGCTAATTTACTAGCTTCATCAATAGTGTCGAACTGTTTATTGAAGAAGTAAAAAAAAGCAGATTTGAATCTTGGTAGCTCAAGAAATATAAATTCTCCGCTCTTATGGAAGAAATGCATATCAGGATTAGAAGTTTCAAAAACAACTAACGAATTCTCCTCCTGTATTTTTGTTTTCTTGAATAGTCTTCTTCTCGCAGCCCTTACGCTAAGAAGTATTTTATAAGGCGACTCCTCCCCACCTCTCCGCATTATCCCCAGCGGTATTTCAGCAAGGAAAGGCACGTAAGGGCCATTTTTAGCCTTAATAAATTTTTGCCTTAAATCTAAAACCTGCAATTTAAAACCAATAAGTTCAAGCCACCATATGATCATATCCCTTTCAGAGAAATCATAATCACCCGGCAGCTTGCTTTGTAGGATATTGATTATTGTTTCTTCTACGGAACTTAGTAGAACGTTATTGCAGCGGGCGCAGGCGGGGATTGTTGACTTTATATAAGGCTGAGGCATTTCATTGATAGTGGCACTAAAAAACTTCTCAGGTTTCTTCTCAAAAACCCATTGTGGCATCATATGCTCTCTCGTGAGGTATTTATCTGTCCCACAAAAGAAACAAATGTTGATTTTATGGTCCGCAATAAAGGCATCCATTACACTACGCTGGCTTTCTCTAATTTTCTTCCTTAACTCTCGGAAATGCATCTCCATTGATATAGGCTCTCCCATTACAAGTTATCAATAATCAGATCTTCAATAAACTTTATGTCAGATTCCGTGATTCCTAGCAATGGGCGCTTTTCATACTGAACCTCTTTACCGTTACGCGATGGCCGGTCGCGCAATCCGTAGTGATGTACGCGGGCCATGCGCTGCACCCGTCCGGTAAACTGCACCACGGCCTCATCGAGTGTGGCCTGCGCCTTCATGTATTTCGCGGTACGCAGCTTCGCAAACATCTCGCGCTTAACCCGGCCTTTCTTTTTGCGCGCCTGCGTTTTGCGCGGCGCAAACGGGGTGCCATCCGGTGCCTGCTGGCGTCTGATATTCTGCTGCTGGCTGGCGCGCAGCCGCTTCGCCACCGTTGACGCCAGCGCCCTGCGTGCCGGTGCAGACAGATTACCTATCAATGCACCGAGCCGCTTTTCAAGCGCATCAAACTCGCTCATCGCGGCCACTCACTGACCAGCTCACCGTGAACATACAGCTGCAGCGGGCGCTCAACGTTTTCCGGCAATGGTGGCTCGGGCAGATGCGTCACATGCAGCGCGCCGTTCTCCTGCTTCACCAGCACGCGCTCGGTCAGCTGCAGGTCAATACTCACGTCGCACAGAGAGTCGCCGATCACATCGGCCTTAAAGGTAAAACCGGTGCGGCGCTTTTCCTCGGTCGCCATAATGTCGGGCTGGTTCTCGCGCAGCCAGGCCAGCACCGGCACCATAATCAGATCGATATCATCGGCGTAATCGGTGATGACGATGTTCAGCTGATACTGATATTCAAACGACAGCGAGCTGGCGAGCGTTGAGGCGATGCGCCCGCCGTCAATAAACATATTCAGGCTGTCAGGGTTGCGCTGCAGCAGCGGCACGCTTGCCGTCAGGGCCTCGCGCAGTTGTTTCGGCTTTAACATCGTGTTGCTCCTGGCACTCTTTAATGATTTCGACCTGCAGCCCGCATGACGCGAGCGCCGCCTCTAACTGACGGTTATCGGCCGCCAGATCGCCCGCTGTCTGCAGGCTGTTGCCCGGCACCGGGCAGCTTGTCACGCGCGGACATCCAATCCAGATAATCTCGGGCGGTGGCGAAGGCGGGACGGGCGTACAGCCGGATAACATCAGCAGGCAGAGCAGCAGCAGACCAGTCGCGCAGTGCTGGATTCGCATCGGTTTCCCTCTGTATTTGCATTTCACGGGTAAGCGCGGCAGTACTGGCGCGGCTCTGCATCAGTCTCAGCGCGGCCTCACGTTTCTGCCCTTCGCGGGATTCGTCATTAAGGCGGCTTATGGCCCTGTCGCGGCTTTCGATACCTGCAGACAGCGTGCCGATGATGCGCTGCGCCTGGGCTAACTCCTCACTGGCAACTGACCAGCGCCAGCCGGTGAAGCCCAGCGCCAGCAGCACCACGGCGAGCAGAACCGCAAACAGGCGCATCATGACACGCCCCGCAGGCAGTAAGCCGTCTCGATGGCGCGCCGGTTCTCCAGCCCACGATTTTTTACCCCCTTAACAAACACCCAGCGTTTCAGCTCATTGCAGGCATGTCGCCAGTGCTGCATGTTGATGTATCGGGTAAATGTGGATTTGCAGGCAGCGTTAACGCCCACGTTAAAAGCAAACGACACGGCCGCATCGTAAACCGGCTGCGGCATGTCGCTGCGCATGCAGGCATCGATCCCGCGCTCAACGCGCATCACGTCATACACCAGGTTAACTGCGGCCTGCCGCTCGCTGACCTGGCTGTGCGGCGTCACACCTTCGGTGTGGCCGATGCCGTTGGTCCAGACGCCCGCACTGCACTGATAGGGCGAGGTGCGGCACCCCTCGGCATTAGCAATGAGTGCAAGCCCGGCCTCGGAGGTTTTCAGGGTTTTGAACTGTGGCAGCAGCGCGGCGAGCGCCAGCACGGCCGCCACGGCACAGCGCTTAGCGGTCTGGCTCAAGGCTCACCCCCTGTAAACGCTGCTGCAGCTCATAGGTTTTGCGGCGGTAGTGCCAGTTGATAAAGAACGTCGCCACGTTAATCACGACGGTAACCACGGCCACGCCCGATCCGACCATAAAGGCGATATCCTGCGGCGTGTGACGGCCGAACCACATCAGAATGACGCCGATCAGGTAGTTGATCACGGAGCTGATTTTTTCCATTTTTAGTCCCACAGGTTAACGGTTTCACCTGTTGAAGATTCCGGCAGGTCGGGCAGCTCGACGGGGTAACCGTGCGGCAGCACCGGTCCCGCATCGGCGAGGCCGGTATTGGCCTCGTAAACCCACTCGGTGACCTGCTGCGTTCGCCCGTAGTAGCGAAAACAGATCTCATCAACGGTGTCGCCCTGCTGCGCGTAAACCTTCATCAGAGCAGGCTCACAATGCAGCCGTGGCGCTCGCCGATGCGGCTGATACTGAAACGGGCGTCGCGCCAGTACTCGTCGGCCGTCGCCTCAATCTCGGTGGCCTTTTTCGTGCCGCTGGCGTCATAGCTGCGGTAACGCTCGGCAATGGTGGCGGCAGTAATAGATCCCACGGCGGCCAGGTAGTGCGTCACCTTTTCGCTTTCGCCATCCAGGCTTTCGGCCGGCACGTCAGCCAGCGTCTTAAATCCGGCATCCATCTGTGCGGCGCGCCAGTCGTACAGCTCGGCATTAACTTCTGAGATTGCCGTTTTCACCGCGAGGCGCAGGCGCTGTGCGGTAACCGTTCCCTCATACCGCAGCGTTTCGCGAAGCAGCTGCAGGTCGATATCAGGCCAGAAAAACGTGTTCTTTACCGGCGGCTCGGCAGTCTCTGCCGGTCGCGGTGCGGGTATCACTACCGTTGTCATAGTTGGCCTCTGAATAGGTGGGCGGTGGAGGACGGCGCAGACACTGAAAGTGCGTTGCCGTCCTGCCGCCCGTGCGCGGGGTCGCGTTCGGTCAGCGGCGGGCCTGTGCCTGCTTTTTCATTTCAGTCGCCAGCCGCTCAATGTCTTTCTTCACGCCGCAGCCCTCATGGAGCTGCAGCGCACGCACTAAATGGGTCATCGCCTCCTGAGTCCTGCCCGCATCGCGAAGCACATACCCGGTGATTTTGTGCAGCTTGGCGCGCACCTGATCGGGCATGTCTTCGGATTCCGTCAGCGCAAGGGTTTCCAGCAGCGGACCGGTATCAACCGGCTCCTTTACCGTCCATGCCCGCATCGCCGCGCTTGCCACTTCCTCGGCCAGCAGATAGGGCGTGCTGTCACGTTTGAAGCGGTCCGGCGGCACCAGACCATGCGCCAGCGCATAGCGTGCAATCTCCAGCGCGCCGGTCACGTCGCCTGCGTCAAGCCGCCAGATCATGACGGTCATCAGCACGGCATCCTGTGCGCCTTTGCCTTTTTCCAGCACGCCCGCCACCCACGGCAGATACTCCGGCAGCATCTGGCGCTTAAGCTCCGCCTTGCGCTCGTTTGAGCGCACCTTTTTCAGCCGACGCTTGTCTTCATTGAGCTTGATAATCATCTGCTCATAGGCGTTGGCGTGGCGGTGCGGGCTGTCAGGCACCTGCGAGGCTTCAATGGCCTGCTGGCGCATGCGGTGACGCTGGGCAGGACTCAACATGCGTTACGCCTCCGTGGTTTCCGGGGTTTCCGCGTCTTTGGCCGCAGCCGGTTCGCTGAAATCACCCATCACGATGTTTTCGATAACGCAGCCCGCCGCGTAATCCTCGACCACGTAATCTTCGTTGGCGGATTCGTAGTTTTCGATGCGGTCACGCTTCGGCACCTCTTCGATGTGGCGGCGCTGAGTGCCTTCCTGCCAGTAGATCGACAGGTTATCGGTGCGGGTGATAAACATGGCGTCGGCCGGGAAGTACGGCACGCGCACGGCTGGCAGACCGCCGATGCGTTTCTGGCTGATGATCACGTCAGCGGCCAGCTGCTCGGTGTTCGCCTGCGTCTGGTTCACAATCGGGAAATATTTGTCGGCCAGCAGCTGACGGCCCACGATAACAACCAGCTCCGGGTCTTCCTGATACCACGGCTCGATCAGGGTATTGGTGGCATCCATCACCAGCGCGTCGAGGTTGGCGTAGTCGCCGCCTTTACCGACGCGGATTTTTTCTGAGATCACCGTGCCATCTTCGCCGGTGATTTTGCTCATCACGCGCTTGGGCGCTTCGTTGCGGTACTTCTGCAGCCAGCCCACGGCGACGTCCTGCAGCATCGGGTTTTTGGCACGGTTTGAGGTTTTGGCACGCTCCACGCCGTTGAAGCCAATCATGATGCGGTCCAGCGCCTGACGCTGCACGATGGCATCACGCAGGCGGGTCTGGAAATCGTCATAGCGCGCCCACAGGTCGAGGGTGTTGTAGCGGATATGAAAGTCAAAGTTGACCTGCACGCACTCATAGCCCTGGCTGTCGAGCGCGGCGAAGTCTGCCGTTTCGCGCTCATCGCCGCCCGCCGTGTCGGTTGTGCTGGCAATGGAGCCGGATACGCCGACGCCGATTTTTTCGCCCTTCATTTCCGGTACCGGCACGATGTTGATGCGGGTCAGGAATGCGGACGACTCCTGCACCCGGGTCATCAGCTTTTGCGCCACGGACGGCTCGACGCTGAATTTCTTATTCATGTCTTCGGTTTCAACGCCGTTCAGTTCGGCGACGCGGGACATATAAGCATTGAATTTAAAGCGGGTGTTCTTGCGCATTGGCGCTCCTGTTCGGTTCAGATTTTGTTGTGGTCAGATCGCGCGTTATCAGCAGTCGGTCTGCACGCTGGCTTTTTCATTGCCGCCGGTTGAGGCCGGGCGACGGGTAAAGCCGCCGTCGGTTTTCGCAAGCTGCGCCTGCAGTTCGGCCAGCTCAGTGCGGTACTCTCCGGCCTGCTGTTCAACCGCGTCGAGCCGTCCGGTCAGCGTTTTCTCAAGTGCCGACAGGCTTTGCGTCTGCGCGTCACCGTTCTGCTGCACCTGCTCGGCAATCGCGGTGACCGCCGCGCTGACGTCGCTGAAACGCTCGTCGTCGGTTTTCTCTTTACGGGTAAACAGCTCTTTCACGCGGGCCAGCAGCGATGGGCCTGCGTCGGCTTCGTCGTAAAACTCGATCAGGGTTTCTTCGGCAGCGGTAAACAGGTTGTCTTTATCCTGTTTGCGGGACGCCAGCGGGTTGGCTTTGGCGGTGGCGCTGAAGCTCAGGATCTCCGTACCGAGGCTTGCCGGGTCGTCGGTAACGGCGATGCCAATCAGGTAGGCTTCGCCGGTGTCGGCAAACTTCGTGTTGATTTCAACAGAGGTGTAGATTTTCTGGCGCGCCTTGGTCAGCTCGACCAGCTCCGGCGTCGGGTCGATTTCGCCGTACAGCGCCAGCTTGCCCTTAAGCGGGCCGTCGGTGATTTCCTCAGCCGTCAGCGCGGTGACGTCACCGTAGCGGCGAAACGGGCTGTCAGGGGTATAGCCCTTGATGTGCTCCATGTTGACGCGGGCGCCGTACATGGCCGGGTCATAGTTTTTCGCCATCTGCGAAATCCAGTCGCGGGAAATCACGCGGCCGTCGGTTGTCGCGCCTTCAACTGCGATGCGAAAACGCTTTGCTTTAGTTGCCATTGATCAGGCTCCGGTCAGTGGGTTGGTTCAGGTCGGGGCCAGTTTCCCCGCCGTGGCGCAAACCCTCAATGAATGCCAGCCTGCTGAGCGATGAGCAAACACGGACAGCAGGCGGGCCATTTCCGGCACCGGTAGCCTTGACGGCATGAACATGACACCGACGACAACCATCAGCGATCCCCGCCGCCAGGCCGCACTGCTTTACTGGCAGGGATACTCCGTGCGCCAGATTGCGGAAACGCTGGGCCAGAAAACGCCGACCGTGCAGAGCTGGAAACTGCGTGACGCGTGGGACGATATCGCGCCCATCAGTCGCGTTGAGGCCAGCATGGAAGCGCGGTTGATTCAGCTGATTATGAAAGAGGTAAAAGGGAATGGTGATTACAAAGAGATAGACGCGCTCGGCCGCCAGATTGAGCGCCTCGCCCGCGTCGAACGTTATCGCGGCACCGGCAATGAGGCTGATTTAAACCCCAACGTGCGCAACCGCAACAAGGGTGAGCGCCAGCCGGTCATTAAAAACGAGTTCAGTGAGGAGCAGATTGCGAAGCTGACCGGAGTGTTTATGGATAACTGCTTTGAGTACCAGCTCAACTGGCACAGGGCCGGGCTGACTCACCGCATCCGCAACATCCTGAAGTCGCGCCAGATTGGCGCCACGTTCTATTTTGCCCGCGAGGCGCTGATCGATGCGCTGACCACCGGGCGCAACCAGATTTTCTTAAGCGCCAGCAAGGCGCAGGCGCACGTATTTAAAAATTACATCATCGACTTTGCCCGCCAGGCTGACGTTGACCTGAAAGGCGATCCGATTGTGCTGCCGAACGGCGCCCGCCTGATTTTTCTCGGCACCAACGTGCGCACCGCGCAGAGCTACACCGGTAACCTTTACCTGGATGAATATTTCTGGATACCGAAATTTCAGGAGCTGCGAAAGGTGGCCAGCGGCATGTCGCTGCATAAGAAGTGGCGTACGACGTACTTTTCCACGCCGTCGAGCCTGTCGCACAGCGCGTATCCGTTCTGGTCCGGCGAGCTGTTCAATAAGGGACGGCGCAGCCGGGATGACCGGATCGAGATTGACCTGTCACATTCTCACCTCGCAAAAGGTGCGCTGTGCGGTGACGGCCAGTGGCGCCAGATTGTCACGGTTGAGGATGCGCTGACCGGCGGCTGTAACCTGTTCGATATCGATCAGCTGCAGCTCGAATACAGCCCGTCCGAATACCAGAACCTGCTGATGTGTGAGTTTGTCGATGACGAGGCCAGCGTGTTTCCGTTCGCCGAGCTGCAGGGCTGCATGGTTGACAGTCTGGAAGAGTGGGACGACTTCAACCCGTATGCGCTGCGCCCGTTTGCTTACCGGCCGGTCTGGATCGGCTATGACCCGTCGCACACCGGTGACAGCGCAGGCTGCGCGGTGATCGCTCCGCCGATGGCCGCGGGCGGCAAGTTTCGCGTACTGGAGCGCCATCAGTGGCGGGGCATGGACTTTGCCGCACAGGCCAAATCCATTGAGGACCTGACGCGGAAATATACCGTGGACTATATCGGCGTGGATGCCACCGGCATCGGCCAGGGCGTCTTTCAGCTGGTACGCCAGTTCTACCCGGCGGCGCGTGAAATCAAGTATTCGCCCGAGGTGAAAACCGCAATGGTCCTGAAAGCAAAGGACACCATCGGCAGCGGGCGTCTTGAGTACGACGCCGGTGCGACGGATATCACGCAGTCCTTTATGGCGATCCGCAAAACCATGACCGCCAGCGGCAACCGCTCGACCTACGAGGCCAGCCGCAGCGAGGATGCCAGCCATGCCGACGTCGCCTGGGCGATCATGCACGCACTTCTCAACGAACCGCTGACCGCTGCCAGCGGCGGCGCTAACCCTTCAATTCTGGAATTTTACTGATGAGCAAACGCAAGGGCCGCAAGGCATTCACCGCCAGAACCGGGCAGGACGCGCAGGCGGCAGCGCCGCAGCAGACTGAGGTATTTTCTTTCGGTGACCCGACGCCGGTGATGGATAAGCGCGACATTCTGGATTACGCGGAGTGCGTGGGTAACGGGCGCTGGTATGAGCCGCCGGTGAGCCTGCACGGGCTGGCAAAAAGCCTGCGCTCGGCCGTTCACCACAGCTCGCCGATTTACGTGAAACGCAACATTCTGGCATCCACCTTTATTCCGCACCCGATGTTAAGCCAGCAGGAGTTCAGCAAACTTGCCCTGGACTACCTCGTTTTTGGCAACGCCTACCCGGAACGACGCGACAACGCGCTGGGTAAGCCGCTGCGCCTGGAGGCTTCACCGGCCAAATTTACGCGCCGGGGTGTTGAGGATGACGTTTACTGGTTCGTGCATGACTGGAAAGAGCCGCACCAGTTTAAAAAGGGCAGCGTGTTTCACCTGATGGAGCCGGATATTAATCAGGAGCTTTACGGCCTGCCGGAATATCTGAGCGCGCTTAACTCTGCCTGGCTGAATGAGGCGGCGACGCTGTTCCGCCGCAAGTACTACCAGAACGGTGCGCACGCTGGGTACATTCTTTACATGACCGACGCGGCGCAGAGCAGCAGCGACGTTGACCGCATGCGCCAGGCGATGCGCGACACCAAAGGGATCGGCAACTTCCGTAACCTGTTCATGTACGCCCCGAACGGCAAAGCCGACGGCATCAAGATCCTGCCGCTCAGCGAGGTGGCGACAAAAGACGATTTCTTTAACATCAAAAAGGCCAGCCGTGACGACCTGCTGAGCGCACACCGGGTACCACCGCAGATGATGGGGATTATCCCGGATAACTCTGGCGGATTCGGTGATGCGGTGAAGGCGGCGCAGGTGTTTGTGCGTAATGAACTGACGCCGCTTCAAGAGCGTATGAGGGAAATTAATTATTGGCTAAATGACGATGTGATTAATTTCAAAAAGTACTCATTAGAAACTTAACAAGCATGGGGCTAGTGCCCCTTTTTCTCACGAAGATATTTAAAGTAGGAATGAAGGATGCTATGTGTTTTGTTCAGCACGTTAGATTCATCTTCACCAGACATGTAAGCCATATGCCCATGCCTTAGTTGAGTAGCCCACTGTGTAAAATACCCAATTTCTTCTTTTGTTATACCTATCGCGTCTCTGATGGTTTGCCATTGCGCAGCTCGACTTTCAGAACTCTTACTGATTCCATTGATGTCAGCGCAATGATTTCTTAGAGTTTCAATCGCTCTATAGCAATAAAAAGGTGCGTCATCAAGATGTGTCAACGCAGATTTGAAATCGTTGAGGCATCGCTCTATCAAAATCCCTTCGACACCAACCGAAAGAGGCTGCATCCAATTAAGCATTTCATTAATAGCCCCTACGGTGTGTACACCTTTTTCTAAGGGGTAATCAATCCCATACACCCAATCCTCCGCACCATCTTCTTTTAGACACCTGTCAATAATTGCTGAGTAACTGAATCCTCGAATAAAAGCCAGTTTGGACATTTCAGCATCCAACAGGGAATTAACAATTCTTTTAAGAAGGAAGATATTTTCTTCTTTTATAACCTTTACTGTAACTAAGACTTGATTGAGAATAATGCTAATAATAACTTCGCCTTCGAGTTCTATATCCAGCGCCTTGAACGTCTTATTAAGATTTAAATCGAGTCGTGCACGCTCCGGCAGAACCTTACCCCAAAAAAAATAAGTGAACATTTTAACAACCTCGCAGGTATATGATGTAGCTATAGATCATGTCGTGTTTAAGTAATTTAGCACCTATTTGTATTGGAAAAAATACTACAATCGAATAGCCCCCGGAACGTACTCAGATGATTTTTGATGGGTTTACCCGTTTCGCACACTCACATCCGCTGCGATGACGTGCGCCAGCTTTCATGCAGCAGACGCAGCCTCCGCATACATGTTTGCACCCTTCGCGCGCAATGCTATCCCCGCCACGCCTGCCCGCTTTATGCATCGCTTTTCATGCAAGTGCATGTACCTCTGCTAAACGCGCCAGTGCTGGCCTCACACATGCTTAGCGATCCAATTTGGATCATGCGAATTCATGCAAGCATATGCACTTTTATGCAGCAGCAAAAAGCCACCTAAATGGTGGCTAGTGAAGGGGAGGGAAGAAGGTCTTAATCATTCTGCCTGGCAGTATATTGCGGCTTCGAAAACAGATGTATCGATTGTACCAGCCATATCGCTGATCATCGACAGTGCCATTTTTAATTCATCTTCTTTGCAGTGTGCGATCAGTGATACGTCGGCAATGAACTGAATGCGTGCAACCGTTTCACTTATATTATCTATGTTCATCAAATAATTAACTCCTTCTAGTCAACATATACTGTATGTATAAACAGTATCATGGTGACTTCAAATCGTAAAGAATCGTACGGCTCAGATTAGTCCGACTGCCGTTTTATTAATCAGGCAGATGTATGCCTCTTTTTCTCGCGAGTGCATTAAAGCGCTTTAATGGATTGGGATTTTTGCGGCGGCTATGAAAGAGGTAACCACTTGTCCCGCTCCAGTAAGAAAGCTCGCCAACCTTGATGATGTGGCCTTTCATCATGCGCACAGCTTCACCGTCGGACAGTGTTAACCTTGAGATCTCAAAGAAACTCTTTTTCAAAGCCTCCCGTTCTGTGCCATTACTCAGTTCAGGATGATATTTGTCCGGCTCCAAATGTTGCAGCAGTGACTTTTCTCTTAATCGTTTAAGAATCTTCCTGCGCTCGGCGCGAGTAGGGGGGGTTGTGAAATCGATAGGAGCTTCAGAACTTTTTGGCTCCGTACAGTTATTGACAGAACTCCGAGAGGACGCGGGCGCGTCCTGAAATTCAAAACCCAAATCAACGGCACGTTTCGGGACAATCTTCCATTGCATCAGACGGGTTAAAATTGGCGTATCGTCGCCAACTTCAGTTGCGTAAACGCCCTTGATGCGCACGGTTTCCTCACCGTATTCATTAAAGTCTTCGCTTGCCTGATACCAGGTGCGCACAGCCAGCTCGTCGCGGCGCACGAACGGGCCTCCTTGCGCGTTAACGTATCCGGCCCAGTCTCCTGCATCAGCTGCGTCATGCGCGGCGGCAAACTCAACGCTCAGGCCGTGCGCGGTTTCGCTGTCAGCCATGCGGCGCAGTTCGCGGTAAACCGTGACCGGCGCGCCGCCCACAAACTGGAATTGCCGGATATGCCAGCGTGCCGCCCATGCGGAAACGGCCGAGGCGGTTTCCTTAAGGTCTTTGCCGCTTTCGTCGTCCGTCTCGCCGTCCAGCGCATAGCCATCGATATTCTTTGAAATGTATTTAGCAACGTAACCCGTCGCGCTGCCTTTCTCCGGGTCGATAGCCTCGGCGTGAAAGCGGGCCTTACGGGCCTTGTCGGTTGTCAGCTCGCTGCAGTCTTCCTGCCAGGCGTAGTCGCGCATAATCTCGCGCACACGTTCAGCCTGTTCCGGGCGCATAAACATGAGCATGTGCCAGTGCGGTGTTGCATCATGATGAGGCTCAGCAACGCGGATCCCGAAGATGCGAATTTCTTCGCGGTGCAGCTTGGCGCGGATTTTCTGCCAGACACTGCAGAGATAACGCTGCGTGTCGGCCGGGCTGGCACCGTTCCATTTGCGGTTACGATGCCCGGTTTTGATTGTGGCGTGATAGCGTGACGGGGCTGTCAGCGTGTAGAACTCGCCTATAAAGCCCATTTCATTGCAGATGTTTTCGAAGCCCCTAATGCGGGTCATCAGCTCGCAGCGGCGGATCGCCGGGTTGGCCACACTGCCGTCGTATTTCTCGATCAGGCTGATGCGGTTGCCTTCCTCGTCTTCCAGCTCCATTCCCTTCAGAAATTCACGGGTGCGTCGCTTCTGCTCGCGCCACTCTGAAACGGTCATGCTGCTGGCGTAGGGGGTATGCTTCTTGCTGACGTTAGCCAGGGCAATTTGAAGATGTTCACGCCATGATGCAGCCACGCGACGAAGTCGGCCTTTCCACCATTTTTCCGTCTGCATACGCATGATCGCCGGGGTAACTTCCTCCGGGTCGAACAGTCGTGACGTGACTTTATCCCATAATGGCGGCATCTGACTCAGCTCACGGGTGATGGTGGCGGCGGTCATGTAAACGCGGTGCGTGTATTTGTAATCTGACTCATCGCTGGCCTGCGCATGTGCCTGTACCAGCTCGGCGAGAATGAAATTAGCCACATCTCCGGCCAGTAGATCAACGTCGGCGCGCGCCATGTCAGGCAGTCGGTTGAAGCGGCGCATCAGCTCCCACAGCTGACCGCCTGCACTGGCCGAGCCAGCCGCATTCGTGACGTTTCTGGCCAGCATGTTAAACGTGCCGTGACTCATATCACCTAGGCGATATTGAGTATTAACGGTTTCAGCGCGTGGCAATGTGCGCTCAACAAATGTTTTTGTTAAGTACGCATTGGCGCGAGCTGTTCCCTGCGTTTTTTCCAGATCACTGACACGGAGTTTTACGTCGAGCTGTATCAGAGTCGGCTGCTTTTCGAGTAGTTCCTGCGCACGCACTAAAGCCGCAATCATCTGACTGCGGCTGTGCGTTTCCTCATAGGTAGGGTATGGGCTGGCAATAGCTTCCCGTGGAGCATTCCACGGGTAAGCGTATGCTTGCGGCATATCAGAAATGGTATTAGTTTCGTCGCTAATATTGAAAAGGGAGGCATCCAATGGAACCGGAATCATCTATTCAACGCCCTTATTACGCCGAGAATATTCATTTTCTGGATGGCGTGAGAGCGCCTCTACGCGCTGTAAGACTTTTATCAGCGCACGACATGTATGCTGCTTGCGACGCGTTTTTGAGTCAGACACAAAACTACCGACCAGAGCGCTGGCTTGGCTCAAAATCCAGTCGAGACGATCTTGTTCGTCTTTTCGTATGGAGTTTTGGAGCAGAGTGGCTACCTCACGGAGAATGGAAAGGCTCAGTTCAGCGCGCATTGAATAACGTGCGCCAACAGCTAATGAGCAACCGTAGACACGAATTCGATGAGTGGGACGATTGGGAATCTCTACAGTCAGATATTCATATTTCGCTTCAAGCGACTCGCAAGACTGTTGAGTTTTTCTGCGCGGGCGACCCGCGATTTCTGCCAATGCCGACAGACTTGTTCTTAGTCCCTGATCACTTCGGGAAATTTCTTTGCTCACTTGTTGCCGGATCTGTGAGTCCTGCATGGATCGCAACGGTTGATAGCGAAATGACACCGGGATGCCGTAATGGGCTGCATCCGATTTATGCTGAACGTGAGATTTAGAATTGCTCATGCCGCACCGCCTTTGCGTGAATTGCCGAATCTTTCTTCGATGTCCTGGCAGTTAACGCAGCGTGTAACTCCATAAATGGCGCGGCGACGTTTTTCTGGGATAGGAGCGTTGCAGTCTTCACAGAAAAATGCAGATACACCGACATGGCGATTAGTGATTAACGCAATGTTGCGAGCCAGCATTTCGTCAGTGCGCTGCTGTACGATGTCCATTGAGTCAGCCATTAGTGCGCCTCCTCAATCTGTGCCTGGATTTTTTCCGCTTCCTGATTAAGCAGCTCGGCTGCTTCGACCCAGGTTAATTCTTCCCGTCGAATTTTCGAGGCCAGGATGTTAAGGCGGGATATCATGAGGTCAGCACGACCGCGGCGTTCCTCGCGACGCGCATCATTCAGCATCATATCGAGTTCAATATATGAAGCAGATTTACTGGTGCCAGATGATTTATTCAGCATGTGATTTCCTTTATTCAGGCAAAGCGAATCCAGGCGGGTTTACGCCAATTAATTGCTTTGGGTTATTTAGTTCGAAATAGTCATTCGTTTGGGGAACAAACTCACAACGGCTTTCAGGTGGTTCATTGCGCGAATCAGTGCGTTTCTTTCATCAGTAGTGAGATCAGTAAAATCGGCTGAGTGCCGGTCTTTACCTATGTGCGCCAGGAAAAAAATGGCGCTTAACACACGTTTGTTATCCTGATAATTGCTGTCGGTCACGTTGCGCATGTCAGCAATAAAACGGGCTAAATCTTTTTCACAATTTCCTCCCATCAGTTGAGCCCGAAGCAGAGCAACATGATTCAGTGCGGCAACGCGTTGACCGGCTGTCAGTTCGACCAGCATGGAATCGCCTTCGATAGCCATGATTTGCCTCTCTTAGGTAATGCCTGTGCTTTTACTTCTGAAGATGACGGCGCTACCGGATTCCAGCGCTTACCGTTTTCTCCCATTATCCAGCCATGTCCGTATGACATGGATGGGCTTTGGCGTGTAAGTTTTGCTGCCAATGAGATCATGATTCCCCCTCAACTCATACCAAATGATGCACCGATGCCGCTGATAGCATCGACAGTTGAGGACAATGCTGGGTTAGCCTGAATACGCGCCTGTACCGCCATTGCCGCCAGCGTTAAGCAGCGAATACCGCTATTAACATTTTGCAGCAGGCCGCGTTTACAGTTGGCTGTCATAGGGTCTTTAGAGGTTGCGCCTGCTGCTAATTGGCCCACTTCTGCAGTAGCTTTCATGACATACAGGGGAAAATTCTCATCAGCGACTTCGTTTACCGGCACACAGGGGAGGCACTGGATTTGCGCCAGCAGGCCATCAACCAAAGTTGCATCCTCAGTGACATCGGTAAGGGCTAAAACCTCTAAGACGGTAAGCTGATGTGGCTGGTCTGGATTCAGCTTATTACGCAACGTCTGCGCACGCATGCCGGACTGCTTAGCGACTTCTTCCATGTTGTGAGCTAATGCGAATTTGCGACAGGCATCGTCGTAATGGGTATGGGTAGAAACCTTGAAATCAAACATGCTCAGATCCTTCTTAACTTGCAAAATCAAGTTATGGTTTGATGTAGCGGCATTTGATTGCCTGCTGGCGATTCTTTTCACGCCATGCAGCAACATTGATAAGCGGATTGCCATGTTTAGTCATGGTGGTTTCTACCACTTCGCCTGTCTTACGATTGGTGCGGTTCTGCGTATAGGTGAAAGATGGGGTAGGGGCGAGCAGCACAACCCCGTTGGCAATCCATTTCTCCAGCACAGACAGGCTAATGCGGTTGGCTGTAGCAAAGTCCTGCTTGGACATTGTTGGGGATGTGGCGAGCGTGACGGCTTTGTTTACGGCATCGTTTACCGCTTCGCTGATCGCTGGCATTAAAATCGCAGCGACATTGGCAATAAAATCTTGAGATTGCACTAAGTCAAATGCGTTCTGACTATTTGCATTTTCAGTATGCATAACGCAATATCTCCTCGTAATCGTTTTGTTCTACGGTGTTTCATGTGGTGTGAATGCACTTTAGATCGTAAAAACGATTTGGTAAATGATTATTTATCACTAATCGGTGTTTTTTTATGATTGAAGAGAAGGGCGGAAGTGCTCAGATTCTCGAAAGATTGATGTCATCTTACGGCGTCAACACTCAGAAAGACTTAGCAGCAGCACTGGATATTCCAGCAAACAACATCAGTGGTTGGACACAACGAGACAGCGTGCCAGGTAATGCAATCATCAAATGTGCATTAGACACAGGTGTTGATTTGCAGTGGTTAGTCTCTGGTAAACTTGCAAATGCAAGTTCGAGTATTTTGGGTGAAAGAATCTCTGGTAGTGCTCTTTACCAAGAGATTATGGCAAGTGGTGGTAAGCCAGTGCTGAGACGCATCCTCGATGCATATGGCTTCACAATGCAAAAACAACTCTGCGAGCATTTGAACATTTCATCCGGCACAGTAAGTACGTGGGTACGTCGTAATTATTTCCCTGGCGATGTAGTTGTAACTTGTGCTCTTGATACTGGAGTGTCGTTAGAATGGCTGGCGACGGGCAAAGATAAACCATCGCTCAATAGCATTGATCCTGCGTCTGACTTTTCCCAAGTTATAAAAATTGCAAAAGGTAAATTGACTGCAGGTAAACTCGCAGATAATGGATTCTATTATTTCGATAATTCATTTCTGTCTAAAGAGATACTAGAACCATTTCTAATCGAGTCAGCATCGAAATCTTGGATAATTGACTTAAGCCAGAAAAATATTAGCAATGGAAGATGGGTTATTAATATTGATGGTAACTTTGATGTTTATGATGTTACCAGAGTTCCGGGGAACAAGATTAACATTGTTGGCAAGACGTCGAGCTTTGAATGCAATGTTGATGAAGTAACTCCAATTGGAGTAGTGGTAAAAACGTTAGAAAATAATATTTAGATATAAGGATATAAAGATGAAAAAATTCTTAAAGTGGATATTTTATATTTTTGTTGGGTTGATGGTGATTGGATACTTCGCGGGTAAAAAGGAAGATGGCAATACTTCAACAAGTTCTACACAAACTAGTCAATCTACATCAGCTGCTAACGCCTCTCCAGCGGAAGCAACTCCACCGCAAAAACCCGTTTATCAAACTACAGCACGAAAGTTGTTTAATGATTATGATGAAAATGAAGTAGCTGTTGATGAGCAGCTCAAGGGCAAGCTCATTGCGGTTACTGGTATTGTTCAATCAATCGACAAAGACTTCACTGATTCGATTGTTATCAGTCTTAAAACTGATAACCAATTCATGCCAGCTCGTATGGATATGAAGGATTCAGAGAAGGCTACGGCAATGGGTCTCAAGAAGGGAAAACAAGTTGTGATCATCTGTGAGCGCATGTCACGAGTTGTTGGATCACCTTCTGGCCGCAAGTGCGTCTTCAATTAAAATAAATATCCTAATTGTGGCTGTGGTGATTTTTCCCGCAGCCCTGTTGAGCATATGAAAAAACTAAGTGTTTAGTAAATCAGATTTATTTTGGTAAAGATTCTTTATAAAGGAAATAATATGAATAATTTATACGAAAATGCCCCATTATTTGAGAGAACACTTGATTACATAACTAGCGAGGATTTAAAAGAATTATATGAGCTTGAAGAAGGTTGGTTTGTTGAGTTTAAATCAATAGCTCCAGAAAATTCAAAAGTAGCAAAAAGCATTAGTTCTTTTGCTAATGCATATGGAGGAATATTAATATTTGGAGTAATTGAAGATCAGAAAACACGAAAAGCAAAATCCTTTAATGGAATGGCTTTGGCCAAAGCTGAATCGTTAATATTAAACATAAGGCAATCTGTTCAAGCACATATCACCCCCAGCCCTTTTTATGAAGCTAAGATAATCGCAATTCCAGACACTAATGATGAATTTTTAGTATGGGTAAAAATTCCAAAGGGGAGCTCAGGCCCATATCTACATAGTAGTGGCGTGATTTACAGTCGGACCGGCGACTCATCAAGTCCTATTCATCTTAATGATCTGGGATTATTAGAAAGGATGTGGCGCGAGGGGGAGAGCCACAGATACAAGATAAAAAAGAGAATAGAATTGCTTCAAGACGCTCTGCCAAAAAATGTTCCTCGTGTTGAAATTTTTATTTGTGAGGATGAGAGCAACCCTAATGACTACGATGTGGTTAATTTCAGACAATTTAAAAAACTTGCTTTAGAAGAATTCCATCGTGGATCTTCAAGCATATTTAATAGTGCATATCCATTAGATAGCTCTTTTATTGCTCAACGTATGAATACAACCTCGATTGAATTGGGGGTTTTATGGGATTACGATGTGAAAAGAAGACTACATCATATAAGTATCCCTCTTGCAACGATGAGGTGGCATGATGAAGAACTTAATATTGCTTCGGAGAAATTAAATGATTATATAAGATTAGAAAAGTATCTTATAAGTAATGCTGGAGCAAACGAGTTCTTTATTGTTGACATGTCATACTGCGTTGGGATGATTTCTCAAATTCTTACCAAGGTTTTCCATTTAGGGCAGCTTACTCGTACTAAGAATAAACTTTTTATTAATGCTAGAGTCTGTGGCGTTAAGAAAACGTTAGCTGTGCTTAATTTTCCTAAGTTTTATGAAGAACTTAATAGTGGTGTCGTACCATTAATTTTCAGAGATCCGGATTTTATATATCCACTATCAGACTTTCAAAAATGGTCACCTCTTAAATTTTCGGACATTGACGATAATGGTACTGAACATGATGTCAGCAACGCCATCGCAATTTTTATAGCACTATGTGCTTCTATTGGAATAACAACATACTCGACTATGGGATTCGATGAGAACGATAACACTGACCCAGAATTTCTTGCCCAACATTATGCAAAGCTTTTAACTCAAAATTATTCATTTATGTGTGAAACAAATCCACACTACTAGTCAAATGAGGGCTGTCGGCGGTAAAAAAAGTAGTAATCTCATTCACTCTTAATCTTTGCCGCCATTACATCGCCACTTTTAATTTCAAGTTGTTGAAAATTAAGTGATAATATAGTATTCGGTCTTTTTTTGTTTAAATATCAAGATAAAAATCAGATCCACAAGATTCCCTATCCGATATTGTCCTTTCAGACCATCGCAGATTTTCCTCTCCGGAATGGAGATACTTTTCAGTCATCATTTCTGGCTGATGTCCTGCTGTGTTTAGCGAATAATTTGTCACATTCACTTTCAACGGTCGCACCGGCAGTTAACTGATTCCAGAAAAGATGAGGGGATTAATGATTAGCCCGATATCGGCATTGTTCCGCGTTTTAACGAACCCTTCAGCCAGACTTTCGGAGTAAAAAAATCATCAGGGCTGATCATGCAGATGCTTACGAGACGGCAGGATCAATGCCAGGTATTATGATTTTATCAGAATGAGCTTTATCGGGTCTGACATACAATCGGGTTAAAATCCTTTACAGATTATTGAATTGATCAATTCACAGGTGTCATGGTAATCCATTATTAATACAATTAATTGCTTATCTCAGGAGGTCAGGGTTATTTGCGTGGAGTTGTGATGCAGACAGGAATTTATAGTCAGAAAGGGTTCGTCACACCTATCCTCCCTGATAACTTAACTCAGTTTAAGGCGAATTTAAAAAAAAGATCAACGCGCACGCAAAAGCCGCCTTAACTTTGTTCAGAACGGTCTCCCCGAAAGTTAGCTTGATCCTCGGAATTCCAACCATTAGCGAGTTTTTTGCTCACTAGATAGCCGTACTTCAGGATACCGTAGCCAGCAGGTTGTGGTTTCCATCACGGTTAAATGAAGGCAGATACAAGAAATTTTATCATCCTGTTGCTAGGGCGAATCCCCTGTTCAGCAGAGATCAATCTGATAAGTAATTTGAAAAGCCAGGTTACGTCGACAGGCCTTAATTGGTGTTATCCCATTTTGATGATTGAGTGCCCTATCTATCCTAAGTAACAATTAAAAAGTTGTTGCCAAATATCGCGTTGAAAAATTTGTTACATAAAGCGGTTAATTAAATGCCTAATCATCAGGTGTGCGTCAGGTCTCATTATTTTAGAAGTAATAGGATAAAGATGGTCTTTTTGTCACCATTTGAAGTTTATTTTTTCCTGTAAATTATTTAATTTCCTTTGCTATCAGAGGCTTTATTGGATTTTATTAAAGCAGGGTTTGATTTTGAGGTCGGTTTGCTTAAATGGTATAAACAACCTGCAGCGCTGCTTCCTTTAAGCTTGATACTTCTTTGGGAGATTTAAAATATGGAAATTTTAAACATTATGCAGTCAACCTTTGTTGCTGGTGCAAGGGGGGCCTGTGGTCCTGCCTATGCTGGTGCCGGCGCCCGACAAAGCCAACAGAGTGGTGGCAATCGCACCGCTGGCAGTAATGGAAATGATGACATTTATGCAGGTACCGATGACTGTGTGATATCAATTGGCTCAGGCGCGTTGGGCGGTATAAAAGGGGAGCCAGGGGGAGCATTCATCGGTGACCTGTCAAACGGGTATAGCGCATGTATTGGTAGCTCAAACAATGGTACTGGGGGAGGGGCATCTCAATCAGGGGCCGGAAACTGCTCTGGTGGAATAGGTGGCGTATGCAATTAGAAAAGCATGCAAAAAAAATCACCTGGCTTATAGATTTTGCGGTAATGGCCCTGTGCATCGTTTTTAATGTGTCTTTTCTGCATGGTGTTTGCCTGTGGGATTCGACGTATTTTGACATACCGAGAGATATTTCCAGATATGCATTATACCTCACTAGCCTTATCGGGGCTGTGACGATAAGTAATAAGGTCGCTGATTTTTTAATACGATGTATTATAAAATCCTGATGGGCTGAATTTAAAGTCCACCCTGGTGGACTTTTTACTACTTTTTGTCTCACTATTCATAATGCTGAGCCATTAAGCTGGTCGCGGTTATCTGCTCACTAGATATACCATTGGTCGATTTTGCCATTTGGCAAAAATTGAGAGGGGAGTATTTATTGGCGGCGTTGAATGGTCAGGCCTGTTAGTACCAGGCGTTATCGTGATCGGAGAGCCTATTAAAATGTCACCTGACTGCATTTTCTTCTGGAACGAGAGCAATACCAACCCGGCATCAAATTAGGCGGACAGACCAGAGTCCGGCATGCAGCCAAACGCTACTCAGAGCAGTTTGTCACCTGTTGAATAGGTGACGATCGGCATTGGATCGCCAACACTCATAACTTAATCATCTGTGATGCCAACGGTTTCTTCACCGTACTTTATAACCTCTTCGATCAGCTGATACTCACTAAGCAAGCCGCGCTCAACAAGGCACATACATGGCCCGACCTGCGTATCATTCTGATTGATCGGGTTGGCGTCATCTGCAACGTCATGACTGGCCACAAACAGACTCAGCCGGATAGTCAGTACAAAACCATTACATCGCCATCCTCAGCCCGCCAATAAACTTGTTATCACTCGCGTTTGGCTTATCCTTACAGCTCAATCAAAGGGAGGTATGTTTATGAAAGCTGCAATTGCTAACAGTGAGCACCAGGTTGATGTTGTAGAAAAAACTCTGCGCCCGCTGAAGAATGGCGAAGCACGGCTGCGGATGGAGTGCTGCGGAGTTTGCCATACCGATCTGCATGTGAAGAACGGTGACTTTGGCGACAAAACGGGCGTAACGCTGGGGCATGAAGGTATCGGTATCGTGGAGGAAGTGGCGCCCGATGTTACCTCGCTCAAGCCTGGCGATCGCGCCAGCGTGGCGTGGTTCTTTAAGGGCTGCGGACACTGCGAATATTGTAACTCGGGTAACGAAACGCTCTGCCGCGACGTGGTCAATGCCGGTTATACCGTTGATGGCGGCATGGCTGAAGAGTGTATCGTGGTAGCGGATTATTCGGTCAAAGTACCGGAAGGGCTCGACCCTTATGCGGCCAGCAGCGTGACCTGCGCTGGCGTCACCACCTATAAAGCGGTGAAGGTGTCAGAAGTGAAACCCGGTCAATGGATTGCTATTTACGGGCTCGGCGGGCTGGGCAACCTCGCACTGCAATACGCGAAGAATGTCTTCAACGCCAAGGTTATCGCCGTGGATATCAGCGAAGGTCAGCTTGAACTGGCGAAACAGATGGGTGCCGATCTGGTAGTCAACTCCGCTACGCAGGATGCGGCTGCAGTTATTCAGGAAAAAACCGGTGGCGCACATGCGGCAGTGGTGACCGCCGTTGCTAAAGCGGCGTTTAACTCGGCTGTTGACGCGGTCCGTGCCGGTGGTCGGGTTGTCGCGGTCGGGCTGCCGCCTGAAGAGATGAGCCTGAATATTCCGCGACTGGTGCTGGACGGCATTCAGGTAGTGGGCTCGCTGGTCGGAACCCGTAACGATCTGGCTGAGGCTTTCCAGTTTGCTGCAGAAGGGAAGGTGGTGCCTAAAGTCACCAAACGGAAAATCGGCGAAATCAATACCATCTTCGATGAGATGCTTCAGGGAACCATTCGCGGCAGGATGGTGATCGATTTTACCGGTCAGTCAGCCTGATAGCGGAACGTTCGAATCTGTAGCCCGCGCTAGGCGGGCTTTTTTACGCCCCAGCACCGCCACAACTGGATGCCAGCAAAGGAAGAGAGTACCAGGTAGGCTTCAACTGTGGGCTGATTCTGCCAGTAAAGCAGAAGTGCAGGTCGGTGCATCTGCTGAACGATAAGAAAAAACCCCGCCGTAGCGAGGTTAATGCGTCAGGCTGCCTTACACCAGGCTGACCGAGAGCAGGGTAATCTCTGCGGTTTGCAGCGACATGTTCTTCTTAATCTCAAACATATAGGCTTCCAGCGCCTCTTCGACATCATGGCCTTCGATGAAAGCATGGGCGGTAACGTGATCTTCGCCTTTCGGCTTTATCACATAAGAAACGAACCACTTCTTATTCTGCATAATCAGCTTCCTTCTCTGTTTTAAATCATTTACCACGTGACCAGCGATGCTGGCTACTCAATCGGGGCGGGATGGAGCAGGTCAATCACGTCATCGATCTCATTGCTGGCCGCGTGGCGATCAAGTGCGACAGCGTAGTAGCGGCCTTTACAGTAGTGCCGCGTCACGGTTACCCGATGACCGGTATCACCATCAGCCTCATCGCCGGTTGCGGTTCGCAGATGCGGCGGGATCACCAGCTCCGTTTCGAGTTCATCAGCTTCGATAATCAGATGACCACCGTCGCTGGAAAGTAGCAGATGCTGAACGCTCATTGTCTCTCCTCTGTTGATCTCATGGGTACCGGAAAAGTGTAGCGCAAGGCTGTGAGGGCGCAGTGGGTGTGGCAAAGGCTTTTGCTGACCATTAAAAAAGCCCCGCTGACGGGGCTTAATGCAGAGAGGGGCACAACGCTGAGATCAGCCAGGCTGGTTGGCCAGTTTAGGTTTCAGCACCCGTTTGCCGATCTGGATACCTGGCTTCTCGACATATTTATACAGCAGCGACGCCAGCGCATAGGTGACCGGAATAGCGGTCACGCAGACGATCAGAAAGCGCACCAGATCGCTTTTAAATTCGATGTCGGTATGGTTAAGCAGCAGAGCGATCAGTGGAATCACAATCAGCAGATGCAGCAGGTAAACCGAAAACGACACGTCGCCCAGCCAGGTGCTCAGGCGGTTATTGAGCAGCTTACGCGGCAGCATAATCAGTCGTGCCATCACGCTGTTTTCGCGGTACTGCCACAGAATCGCGGTCATCCCGACAATCATCAGCGCTTCCATAATCACCTGCAGCTTAATCGCTTCCAGACCAATCGCCACGCTGGCGACCGGGCCCAGTAGCGCATAGGCCACGTAAAGCAGGGATTTACGGCGAATCGCTTCGGCCAGCAGCATTCCCGACAGGAACATGTTGAGCTTAATCAGGATCATCGACGGCATCTCAAAGGCTTCGTAGTAATCCGCCAGCAGATAACGTCCGGCGCAGCACAGCGCCATAATACCAATCAGTGAAGCCGCATAGCCGAATCGCAGCGTCACCAGCATGATGAACGGGAACAGCAGATAGAACTGCATCTCCAGACCAATGCTCCAGTCCGGCAGCACGGTATTGAAGCCATATTCAGGCAACAGGCCAAACAGGAAGCTGAAATGAGTGAGAATATTGGTCAGTGACTGATCGGTATAACGGGATGACTCGGTCGCGGTGCCTGAGTAGAAATGGGCAATGGTATCGCGCATCTCACCGAACCACGGACCGTAAATCAGGGCGATAATTAGCAACAGGTAATAGAGCGGGGCGATACGGAAAAAACGACGGATCCAGAATTTTTTAATGGTTTCAGCTTGCTGCCACGGCTCTTTTTGCTGGCGCTCAACGTAGTTTTTCGCCATCAGATAACCGGAAAGCAAAATAAACAGATCGACCCCAATCCCCGGTGACGAAATCAGCGTGATATGACAATGCACCAGCAGACTGATATGGCCGACCAGTACCCAAAGAGAGGCGATACCGCGTAACCCCTCCAGCTCCGTTGACCATCCTCGTGTTGCAGACATGAAAAATTCCTCGGTTTCCGTTTTATCCGTCTTTGGGCGCTCACTTAGCCTCAAGGCTGTGATTAAGTAAACGGGGCGACAACAAAGTGGGAAAATTCTGAGCGCGTTTTAGCAGTACACCTCAGGAGGAACAGGCAAGAAAATGCGGCAGGTTAACGGCCTGGCGTCAACCCGCGCAAATCATTCGTCAGGCGGCATCAGGCCAGCTTTAACAGGATCATACCGGCCAGCAGCAGGGTTAACCCGGCCCAGCCTTTTCTGTTGAGACGCTGGCCAAATAAGACCCAACCGGCCGCGACAGTGGCGATAATCCCAAAACCACCCCAGACCGCATAGGCCACCGACAATTCGATGCCTTTGACGGCTTGTGCCAGCGCACTAAAGGCCAGCAGAACCGACGCCAGTGAGAGCGCACCAATCAGCGGTTTCTTAAAGCCATTGGAGTATTTAAGAAAGATATTAGCGGCAATTTCCAGCACGATCGCCAGCGCCAGCCAGGCGGGATGAACCAGATCAGCGATGACCATGACTCACCTCCGGCGTGGCCAGGGTGCCGGTTTTGATCAGCACAATGCCAGCCACCAGCGTCACCAGGCCACCGAGTTTCAGTAGGGTCAGGGTTTCGCCAAACAGCTGCACGCTGAACAGGGTAATCAGCATAATGCCAATCCCTTCCCACAGCGCATAAGCCACGCCTAACGCAATGCGTTTAATGGCGAAGCTCAGCAAGATATAGGAGCAGGCAATCATCCCCAGCATCATCAGGTAGCCCGACTGGCTGCCGCTCAGGCTGGACCATTTCATAAACAGGGTGCCGATAATTTCAGTAGCAATAGCGAGTGATAATATGATCCATGCACGCATGGTTTTTCTCCAGCAACGATAACTATTCCTGCCATCACAACGGTGTCAGCAGACGCAGAATTCAGTCGAAGTGGAAAGGGGACTACAGGGCGCTGCGCCAGTGCCGATCGGCGGCGTTCCAGCCAGAGAGGAAAGGGGTAAAAGTGACAGGGATTGAAATGAACATTCTGCTCATAATATTCACGACGCATCCACTTTGTTGCTTCTCATCAGTGGACGAAGCAGGCCTCCGGTTATAAACACGCCAGATTTATAGCATTTTGCCTGATGGGTAATCAATAGCAGGATATGCTTCGTTTTGGGTTGATTTAGGTTTATCACAATGAAAAGTGATCGCGATCAGGAGGAATGTGTTAATCAGAGGTGAAGGTAAAAAACAGCCGGGCAACAAGGTGCCCGGCCGGAATTGCGTGACAACGTCACTGATTACTCAGCACGCTGCGGTACCTTACGCACCGGGGCATCGCCGGCAACGTAATAGCGGGCTGTGCTACGCGGCAGCGGATCGCGACCACGGATGATATCGGCAATCTTCTCGCCAATCATAATAGTGGTGGCGTTGAGGTTACCGGTGATGATCAACGGCATGATCGACGCATCGACCACGCGTAAGCCTTCGAGGCCATGCACTTTGCCTTCCCCATCGACCACGGACATCTCGTCGTAACCCATCTTACAGGTGCCGCACGGGTGATAAGCGGTTTCGCCGTGGTTACGCACGAACTCATCCAGCTGCTCGTCAGTCTGGCACTCCAGCCCCGGACTGATTTCACGGCCGCGGTATTTATCCAGCGCCGGCTGGTTAATGATCTCACGGGTGATACGAATCGCATCACGGAACTCGTGCCAGTCCTGCTCATGCGACATGTAGTTGAACAGAATGGCCGGATGCCGGCGCGGATCGCGTGACTTCAGGCGAACGTGACCACGGCTCGGTGAGCGCATTGAGCCGACGTGACACTGGAAACCGTGTGCATCGACCGCATTCGAACCGTTGTAGTTAATCGCCACCGGCAGGAAGTGATACTGAATATTCGGCCAGCTGAACTCTTCACGGCTGCGGATAAAGCCGCCCGCTTCAAACTGGTTGCTGGCGCCAATTCCGCTGCCGTTGAACATCCATTCGGCACCGATTTTCGGCTGATTCCACCATTTCAGGGCCGGATAGAGCGACACCGGCTCTTTGCATTCATACTGCAGATACATCTCCAGATGGTCCTGCAGGTTTTCACCCACGCCTGGCAGATCGTGCACCAGTGGGATATCAAACTGCTTCAGCAGTTCAGGCGAACCGACGCCGGAACGCTGCAGGATCTGCGGCGAAGCGATGGCGCCAGCGCACAACAGCACCTCGCGACGCGCGGTCACTTTGTTGATGCTGTTGCTGTCACCCTGCAGATACTCCACGCCGACCGCACGTTTGCCGTCGAACACAATCCGATCGGTGGTGGCATGGGTGATGATTTTCAGGTTTGGCCGGCCTTTAGCCTGATCCAGGTAGCCGCGCGCGGTGCTGGAACGGCGTCCCTGCGGCGTCACGGTGCGGTCCATCGGACCAAAACCTTCCTGCTGGAAACCGTTGAGATCGTCGGTGCGCGGATAACCCGCCTGCACACCGGCTTCAATCATCGCTTCAAACAGCACGTTATTGCCCGCTTTTGGCGTCGCCACACAAACCGGACCGTCACCGCCGTGGAACTCATTCGGGCCGATATCGCGGGTTTCCGCTTTACGGTAGTAGGGCAGGCAGTCGGGATAGCTCCAGTGCTCCAGACCGGGCGCGGTGGCCCAGTTGTCGAGATCCATCGCATTACCGCGGATATAACACATGCCGTTAATCAGCGACGAACCGCCCAGACCTTTGCCGCGACCACACTCCATGCGGCGATTGTTCATGTAAGGCTCAGGTTCGGTTTCGTACGCCCAGTTATAACGTTTTCCCTGCAAGGGATAGGCCAGCGCCGCAGGCATCTGGGTCCTGAAATCAAATCGATAATCCGGGCCGCCCGCTTCCAGCAACAGCACATTCACGTTGCTGTCCTCGGTCAGACGGGTGGCCAAAACGTTCCCTGCGGATCCGGCTCCAATAATGATGTAATCAAATTCCATTCATCGTTCCTCAGGTTTTAATGATTAAAATACGGACTGAAAACGCGACAGCTCAACCTGCACTGACTTCACCTGGGTATAGCTTTGCAGCGTCATCAGGCCATTTTCGCGTCCAATGCCGGAGTGCTTGTAGCCACCGACCGGCATTTCCGCCGCCGATTCGCCCCAGGTATTGATCCAGCAGATGCCAGCTTCGATCTGGTGGATCACGCGGTGCGCCCGGTTCAGATCCTGGGTCACCAGACCGGCAGCCAAACCAAAGTCGGTGTCGTTGGCGCGGCGGATCACCTCTTCTTCGCTGTCGTAGCTCAGGATGGACATCACCGGTCCGAAGATCTCTTCACGGACGATCTTCATCTCATCGCGGCAGTCGGTGAACACCGTTGGGGCCACCCAGGCACCCTGATCGAATTCGCCACCGGTCAGGCGTTTACCGCCGCACAGCAGCCGCGCGCCTTCAGCAATGCCGGATTCGATGTAGCGCATCACGTTATCGCGATGGCTGAAGCTGACCATCGGGCCAAAGTTGGTCTCCGGCTGGCGCAGATCGCCGGCCCGGATGCGGGCGACGCGCTCGCTGATTTTGGCTTCGAACGCCGCCTGCAGTTTTGTCGGAATAAACACTCGGGTACCGTTGGTGCAGACCTGGCCGGAACTGTAGAAGTTCGCCATCATGGCGATGTCAGCCGCCAGATCGAGGTCCGCGTCGTCGAAGATGATCAGCGGCGATTTACCGCCCAGCTCCATGGTGACCTCTTTCAGCGTCGATCCCGCCGCGTTAGCCATTACTTTTTTGCCGCTGACTACGCCGCCGGTAAACGACACTTTATCGATGCCCGGATGTTCGGTCAGCAACTGGCCGGTGACCGAGCCGATGCCCGGCAACACGTTGAATACGCCGTCCGCCAGGCCCGCTTCGGTGTAGATTTCCGCCAGTTTCAATGCGGTCAGTGGCGTGACTTCGCTGGGTTTGAAAATCATCGCGTTGCCGGCCGCCAGTGCGGGTGCGGATTTCCACAGCGCGATCTGAATCGGGTAGTTCCAGGCACCGATACCGGCGACCACGCCCAGCGGTTCACGGCGGGTATAGACGAAAGAGGTGTCACGCAGTGGGATCTGCTGACCTTCCAGCGCCGGTACCAGACCGGCGTAATATTCCAGCACGTCCGCGCCGGTGACGATGTCGACGCTGGCGGTTTCGCTCAGCGGTTTACCGGTATCCAGCATCTCCAGCTCAGCCAGTTCATCGTTACGTTCACGCAGAATATCGACGGCGCGGCGCAAAATGCGTGAACGCTCCATGGCGGTCATCGCGGCCCAGATTTTCTGGCCTTTTCTGGCTGCGGCAACGGCGCGATCAACATCCTGCTGACCGGCAGCGTGAACCTCGGCCAGCACCTCGCCGTTGGCCGGATTGATGGTCTGGAACGTTTCGCCAGACGTCGCGGCAACGTAAGCGCCATCGATATAGAGTTTCTGCTCGGTAAATCGGGACATGTTATCTCCTTCCGTTATTCGTGCTCGCCAGCCAGTTGCTGACGGATGAATTGGGTAGTCAGTGTGCGGGCTACCACCGGCTTAAACGGCTTCCCGCTCAGCGCGGCGCGTAACCATAAGCCGTCGATCAGGGCGGCCAGCCCATGTGCGGCGAGACGCGCCTGTTCCAGCGGCAGTTCGCGGCGAAATTCGGCGACCAGCGTCGAGTAAAGTCGTCGACTGCTGACCCGCTCAAGTCGATTCAGCTGGGGCTGATGCATACTGCTTGCCCAGAAATCGAGCCAGGCTTTCATCGCGGCGCTGTGCACCTGGGTTTCATCAAAATTGCCGTCGACGATTGCCCGCAGACGCTGCTCTGCCGGGGCATCAGCCAGCGGCTGCAGCCGGGCTGAAACCGCATCGCGCAGCTGGCGCGTCACATCACGCATCGTCGCTTCCAGCAGGCCGTTCTTATCTTTGAAGTAGTGACTGATGATGCCGGTCGACACACCCGCACGGCGGGCAATCTGGGCGATGGTGGCATCGTTAATCCCCACTTCGTTAATCGTGCTCAGGGTCGCATCAATCAATTGCCGACGTCGTATCGGCTGCATCCCCACCTTTGGCATAGCTCCAGCTCCACCCTCAAATCGAGTGCCTATTAAAACTTTTTTTGATTGCACGTTCAATATAAAAAGAAAAGTTGTTAGGATGCTGTTCTTTAAATGTAGCGAAAGCGCAACGGCATTGAGTGCTAAAATAGACTCGTTTGCCGAAGCGGCAAATCAGGAAAAGAGAGTACAACAACAGGCCGCACGGCGCGTCAGCCGCAGGCGGCGACATTTACCCATTGCATATTTTCAGGAAAACTAACCAGAGGTAATCGATGAATAATCCACCTGCCGGTGAAAAAGACAGACTCAATCCCGTTGTGTTCTACACCTCTGCCGGATTGATTCTGACGTTTTCACTTGTGACGATTCTCTACAGCGATCTGGCCGGCGGCTGGATCCTCTCGGCGGTGAACTGGGTCTCCGCGACCTTCGGCTGGTACTACATGCTGGCTGCTACGCTCTACATCGTGTTTGTGCTCTACATGGCCTGTTCACGGTTTGGCTCGATCAAACTGGGGCCGGAGCAGTCCAAACCCGAATTTAGCGTGCTGAGCTGGTCGGCAATGCTGTTTGCCGCCGGTATCGGTATCGACCTGATGTTCTTCTCGGTCGCCGAACCGGTGACCCAGTACATGCAGCCGCCGGAAGGGGCGGGGCAGACGCTGGAGGCCGCACGCCAGGCGATGGTCTGGACGCTGTTCCATTACGGCCTGACCGGCTGGTCGATGTATGCGCTGATGGGCATTGCGCTCGGCTACTTCAGCTATCGCTATAACCTGCCGCTGACCATTCGTTCGGCGCTCTATCCGATATTTGGTAAACGTATCTACGGCCCGATTGGACATACCGTGGATATCGCTGCGGTGGTCGGCACCATTTTTGGTATCGCCACCACGCTCGGCATTGGGGTGGTACAGCTCAATTACGGGCTGAAAGTGCTGTTTGATATTCCGGAAGGGCTGACCGCGCAGACGGCGCTGATTGTGCTGTCGGTGGTGATCGCCACGATTTCAGTGACCTCCGGCGTCGACAAAGGGATTCGTATCCTGTCAGAGCTGAACGTGGTGCTGGCGCTGGGCCTGATCCTGTTTGTGCTGTTCTTCGGTAATACCGAATTTCTGCTGAATGCACTGGTGCTGAACGTCGGCGATTACATCAACCGCTTCATGGGCATGACGCTCAATACCTTTGCCTTTGATCGACCGACGCAATGGATGAATAGCTGGACGCTGTTCTTCTGGGCATGGTGGGTCGCCTGGTCACCGTTTGTCGGGCTGTTCCTGGCGCGTATCTCCCGGGGTCGTACTATCCGCGAGTTTGTGCTCGGTACGCTGATCATTCCGTTTACCTTTACGCTGCTGTGGCTGTCGGTATTTGGCAACGCCGCGCTCTACCAGATCATTCACGGTAATGCCGGTTTCGCGCAGGAAGTGATGGCCCATGCCGAACGCGGTTTCTATAGCCTGCTGGCGCAATACCCGGCATTTAAACTCAGTGCCTCGGTCGCGACCATTACCGGGATGCTGTTTTACGTCACCTCGGCCGACTCCGGTTCGCTGGTGCTGGGTAACTTCACCTCAAAGCTGAAGGATATCAACAGCGATGCGCCAAACTGGCTGCGTATTTTCTGGTCGATTGCGATCGGGGTACTGACGCTGAGTATGCTGATGACCAACGGGATCTCTGCGCTGCAGAACACCACGGTGATCATGGGACTGCCGTTCAGTTTCGTCATCTTCTTTGTGATGGCCGGACTGTATAAATCGCTGAAGGTGGAGGACCACCGTCGCGCCAGTGCCACGCGTGATACGGCACCTTATCTGGCCCATGCCACCGATCGTCTGACCTGGAAAAAGCGCCTGTCGCGCCTGATGAATTATCCTGGCTCGCGTTATACCCAGCAGATGATGGAAAACACCATCTATCCGGCGATGCAGGAAGTGGCGAAAGAGCTGGAGCTGCGCGGTGGTGGCGTCACGCTGGAAAAAGTGGCACCGGATGATAACAATCCGATTGGCTATCTGGACCTGCGCGTCCACCTTGGCGAAGAGCAGGATTTTGTCTATCAGGTCTGGCCGCAGCAATACTCGGTTCCGGGCTTTACCTATCGCGCCCGCAGCGGTAAATCGACCTATTACCGGCTGGAAACCTTCCTGCTGGAGGGCAGCCAGGGTAACGATTTGATGGACTACAGCAAAGAGCAGGTGATCATCGATATTCTCGATCAGTATGAGCGCCACCTGAACTTTATCCATCTCAACCGTGAGGCGCCGGGCAGTAATATCACCTTCCCGAGCATGTAACTGTCAGCCCGTAAACTCTGTTGTTTACGGGCTTTTTTTATCGCCGGTGCGGCGATCCTGCGTCGCATCGGTGACAAATCGGCTATATTCAGGGCTTACTGGCCTGATGCCTGCCAGCTGTAGACAGGGAGTCGTATGCGTAAAATATTCAGTACGTTTCTGCCGTTGTACACCACCACGCTGCTGATGCTGCTGGGGTCGGGCCTGTTAACCACCTATGTTTCACTCCGGCTCGCCAGTGAGCAGGTCAATGGCGCGCTGATCGGTGCGATTATCGCCGCTAACTACATCGGGCTGGTGATTGGCGGCAAAGTCGGGCACAACCTGATCGCCCGCGTTGGTCATATTCGCGCCTACGTTGCCTGTGCCGGGATTATTACCGCCTCGGTCATTGGTCACGGGCTGACTGATTTTATTCCGCTGTGGGTCTTCCTGCGCCTGATTATCGGGCTGTGCATGATGTGTCAGTACATGGTGCTGGAGAGCTGGCTCAACGATCAGGCGGAATCGTCGCAGCGCGGCGTGATTTTTGGTTTTTACATGGTCGCCACCTATCTCGGTCTGAGCGGCGGGCAGGTGATCCTCAGCCTGCAAAGCGGCTTTGACGTCAGCACGCTGCTGATTGTGGCGCTCTGTTTTGCTCTCTGTCTGGTGCCGATTGCGCTCACCACCCGTACCCATGTTCAGCCAATGTCGCCCGCGCCGATGGAGCTCGGCTACTTCATTCGCACCATTCCTAAACTGCTCGGGACCACGCTGGTGACCGGCATGGTCATCGGTGCTTTTTATGGTCTGGCGCCGGTTTACGGCAGCAGTAAAGGCTTTACCACCAGCCAGACCGGCTACTTTATGAGCCTGACTATCTTTGCCGGGCTGGTGTCGCAGTTTCCGCTCAGCTGGCTGTCGGATCGTTATGACCGTCAGCGGCTGCTGTTCTGCATGGCTATCCTGTTTGCCGTGGCCTGCGTGCCGCTGGTGCTGTTGCCGCATCTGACCTTTAACTGGATGATCGGCATCGCCTTTGTCGCCAGTATGATGCAGTTTTCGCTCTATCCGTTGCAGGTGGCGCTGGCGAACGATCAGGTCGCTGCTGAACGGCGGGTCTCGTTAACCGCCTGTCTGCTGATGGCGTTTGGCATTGGTGCCAGTATTGGCCCGCTGGTGATCGGGGCGCTGATACAGCCATTTGGCAGCAATATGCTCTACCTGTTCTTTAGCCTGTGCGCGCTGGTGATTGCCGGACTGAGTTATGTCAAAGCCCCAGGACCGCTGCCCACTACTGAAGTGCCATTGCCGCATGTGGTGATGCCGGATAGCCTCGCCACCTCACCGCTGGGTGCGGCGTTGATCCCCACGCTGGAAGAGGAGGTGATCCAGGCATCAATGGGCAACAGCGAGCCTGAGCCGGACGAAGAGCAGGAAGAGGGGGAAGATCAGCGCGAAGATGCGCCGTTAAAATAACCACAGTCGGGGCGTGGCGGCACCGGTCGCCGCCAGCGATCCCGATAAGTTCCAGTGATTGCTCAGATGAGAGGCTCGACAATCGCGCCTCGCCAGGCGAAGCTGGTGAACTCGTCTTCGTCTGGATAAACACCATGCTGGAACTTCGCCCCAACTGTGAACGCTGTGACACCGATTTGCCGCCAGCCTCGACCGAGGCGCGCATCTGCTCGTTTGAATGCACCTTTTGCGCAGCGTGCGCCGAACAGTCACTGAACCATCTCTGCCCCAACTGTGGCGGTGAACTGGTGCGGCGGCCGATTCGTCCGGCAGAAAAGCTGGTAAAATTTCCGGCTAAAACCCGCTCCTGAGCCGTTTCTGGCCCAAATGACACGGGTTATTTTCTGTACAGAATAGTCTTAAGGCGGCGATATCGCTATGATGCAGGTCGTCCCTGACAGAGCTACCACCTTTACTGAGTGCCGGAGATAAGCGCCGGAAGGGACAATCCTTTTCTGGCGCCTGACTGGCTCTCTGTTGCCGCGCAGCCCATCGCCCCGATCTATACTTCAGCTATCGTCCTTAATCCTCCGCTGAAGGTCACACTATGCACTATCACTATCTCAACGGTGAAAACTGGGACAGGATCTGGATTGTCGGCGATCTGCACGGCTGTCGTCGCGAACTCGATGCGCTGTTATTGCGTCATCAGTTCAATCCGCAACAGGATTTACTGCTGTGTACCGGTGACTTAATCGATCGGGGTGAAGAGAGCGCGGGTTGTCTGGCACTGCTTGACGAACCCTGGTTTCGCTGTGTGCGCGGTAACCATGAGGAGATGGCGCTGTCGGCGTTACAGGGTCACGACGTGGCGCTCTGGCAGATGAACGGCGGTGACTGGTTCTGGCAACTGCGCGGTGCGGCGATGATCAGTGCGCGTCACGCTCTGCTGCGCTGTCGTGAACTGCCGCTGATTCTGCATCTGCAGCTTGAGCAGCGCATTATCGTGGTGGCCCATGCCGATTATCCTTCAGCCCGCTACGGCTGGGAAAAACCGCTTAACTGGCAGGATGTGGTGTGGAGTCGCCGCCGGCTGCAGGCGATAGAATCGGGTCAGCGGGGCGCGATTGAAGGCGCCGACGCTTTTTACTTCGGACACACGCCCCTCCAGCAGCCGCTGGAGGTGGATAATCTGCATTACATCGATACCGGCGCGGTGTTTGGCAATCACCTGACGCTGATTCAGCTGCAGTGACCTAGCGGAACAGACGCCCGTCACGCACCAGTTCGCGCGGATAACTGTTTTTAATCCGGCTCCCGACTTTTTTCGCCAGCCCCAGCGGTTGCCGCTGCCAGGTGACAATCATCTCATCACGCGTTACCGCCGTTTCCGGATAGATATCGCGGCCGCGATACCACTCCTCAGCCTCTGCGGCGCTGAGTTCAAACGTTTGTTCCGGTGCGGGTTGGGCCAGCGCGATCACCGCTTCATGTTGCCAGCGATAGCCTTTAGCAAAGGTTTCGGCCAGTTTCAGGCCAATCCGCGAGAAGCGCACTCTACCCAGCAGCGGTGTCACGGCGGCGGGGAACAGCCAGATCTCTTTATCGCGTTGCCACAGTTCCAGTGAGTCATCCCATTTGATCGAGACAGCGGCAGCGGCCTGCCGGATTTCGCTTTCCAGCTTGCGGCTGAGGTGGGAGAACGGCAGCTTACCGACTTTGTAAGTCGGCGCAGGCAGCGGCTCAACCGGGGCGGTTTTGCGCAACCGCGCCACGAAAAAGCCCTCGCTATCGAACAGCTGCGGAAAGACGTGCAGATAGCCCTCAGGCGTTGCAGCCTGCGCGGCACCCTCAAACAGCTGATCGAGCGGCATCACCTCGACGGCATCGGGATAGCGCTGTAGCAGCCAGGCGATGACCTGCTGATTCTCGATCTGATTGAGCGTGCAGGTTGAATAGACCAGCGTCCCGCCGGGCTTCAGCGCGTGAAAGGCGCTGTCGATCAGGTCGCGCTGAGTGGCGGCTATCTGTGCGGTACTCTCCAGCGTCCAGTTTTTCAGCGCATCAGCATCCTTTCGCACCACGCCTTCGCCAGAGCAGGGCGCGTCGAGCAGTATCGCGTCAAACTGTTCCGGCAGCGCCGGGCCGAAAACCCGGGCATCAAAGTGGGTAAGGGCGCTGTTGCTGACGCCGCAACGGCTGATATTGGCGTGCAGCACTTTAACCCGGCTGGCGGAAAACTCATTCGCCAGAATGACGCCCTGGTTATTCATCCGCGCGGCAATCTGGGTGGTTTTCGATCCGGGCGCGGCGGCCATGTCCATCACTGCCGTGACCTCAGGCTGTGCATCAAACAGCGCGGTAACCGGCAGCATCGAACTGGCTTCCTGAATATAGAACAGGCCGCTGAGGTGTTCAGCTACGCTGCCGAGCGGCAGGCTCTCATCTTCACGGCTGATCCAGAATCCTTCGCTGCACCACGGCACCGGCGTCAGTTGCCAGCCATAGGGCGCGGTCTGAGTAAGGAAGTCGGCCACGCTGATTTTCAGGGTATTGACGCGCAGGCTGCGGCGCAGCGGTTGCTGGCTGATGGCGATAAATTGTTCGAAGCTGGCATCATCAGGCAGGTTCTGACGCATTAACGCGAGAAAATCAGCGGGGAAAAGCGAAGAGGAGTCTGACACGGGCACATTCCAGTTAAGGCAAAGGCGGCAGTGTAGCATGGAGAAAGGAAACGGGCAGCCAGGCTGCCCGTTTCAGGCTAGCTTAGCGTGGAGAGGGGATCGCCGTTCCCCAGCTCCGCCACTCTTTCGGCGCTTCATCCTGCAGCAGAAAGTGTTTATCCGGATTCGCCTGTGGTGCCAGCGGCACGGTTGGCGGTGTGGCAAACTGGATGCCGCCCTGGATAAACTGCTGGAAGGTGCCGGTTTTCACCACGCCGCCAATCAGACCAAAGTCGAGGTTATAGCCTGACGCCAGCCAGAAGACCGAGTTGTTACGCACCAGATGCTGATATTTCTTACTGATACGCAGCGCAATCTGCACCCGGTCAGCCATGTTACCCAGCGAGGTGCCGGTCACGGTACCCACTTCCACCCCACGGAACAGCACCGGCGTTCCCAGCGACAGCGATCCGGCTTCGGTAGCATCGACGTAGATGTTCAGACCGTTCAGATAGCGCGAATCGGTAATGGTGCTCTCCTGCAGTTCAAAAGTGCGCGCCGCGCGTCCTTTGCCGGGATCGACGTTGACGTAAGGCTGCAGCAGCGTTTCCAGATGATTCACGCCGGTCGCGGAGATCTCCGGTGACACCACCGAGAAACGGCTGCCGAGGCGGGCGAAATCATCCACATATTCCGGATAGAGCACCGCTTTCGCCACCACCTGATTTTTATCGCTGCTCAGCGACAGCGACTCCACCTGGCCGACATTAATGCCGAGATAGCGAATCGGCATACCGGCCGACAGCTTGCTGGCATCGAAGGTATGCAGCGTGATCTGGCTACCCACTGCGCGCGCCGCAGTTTCCGACGGATAGAGGATGCGTTTGTCGCCTTTGGCTGACAGCGCACCGCTCATATTATCGAAGCTGATCGCGCCTTTCAGCGCGCGGTTAAGCGGCGAAGCCTGTACCGTCAGGCCGCTGCCGTTCAGCTGTACCCGCGCGCCGCCTTCCGCCCAGAAGACGCTTTCGCTGGTCAGCAGCTTGCGGTACTCCGGCTGAATATGCACCGCAATATCAAACGCATCGGCGCGTGGCGTCACCTTCACAATCTCACCGACCTGATACTTGCGGTAGAGCACGATGGAACCGGCCTGCACGTCGGGCAGGCTGGTGGCGGTCAGCGTAAGGGTGGTTGACGGTGCGTCACCAATAATCCCTTCTTTGGCTTTTTCCGCATCGGCAAACAGCGGATAGCGGGTTTTCGGCTGTCCTTTCTGACCGGGCTCAAGGCGAATACCGCCATCAACCCACTCACGGGCGCTGGCTCCCAGCACCTGCATCCCATCCAGTCCGAATTTCACATCCAGCCGGCTGTTAACGATAAATTTGCTGTCGCCATGCACCAGTTCGCGGTTTTCCGGATTGACCGCCACCACGAAGTTGACGCCATTTTCATCCAGCGAGCGCGACATCACCTGGCCAATCTGCATCCCGTGCAGCATCAGCGGCTGGCCCTGATCGATGCCGTAACTTTCCGGCGCGCTGAGTTTTACCGTCAGCACGTCGGGCCTCTGCAGCAGCGACTCATTCGACGCCAGCACGGTATAGTGCTGCTGCGGCGGGCCTTCGCCCGGCACCAGTTCAAAGGTGTTACCGGTCAGCAGCGCGCTGAGGCTGGTATCAGTCAGGCTGATTTTCGGGCTACGCATCTCAATGCGGGTGCCGCTGCGCATTAGGCCCACCACGGAAGGATCGATGGTCAGCTCGCCAGTGACTTTACCGCCGTCCTGCAAATTGAGTTTGGTCAGAGTGCCGACTTCCAGGCCCTGATACATCAGCGGCGTACTGCCCGCTTTGAGATTTTTGCCGTCAGGCAGGTCGAGGGTGATCAGCACCCCGCGCTGGCTGTGGGCCAGATCGGGATAGAGCTGGTAATTCTGATCCGCTTTAGCCGGTTGCGCATCGTCAGGTGAGTCAAAGGCCACCGCACCGTTAACCAGCGCCGCCAGACTCTCCAGCTGCACTTTGGCGCCGCTCAGGCTGACATCAGCATTGACGCCCGACACGTTCCAGAAGCGACTGGTTGTTTTCACCAGATTGGTAAAGCGACGATCGATTAACACATCAATCGCCACGCCATCGGTTTTGTTGTTGATGCTGTAGTCATAGACCCGACCCACCGGAATTTTCCGGTAATAGACCAGCGAGCCGGTGCTCAGCGATCCTAAATCGGGGGCATGCAGGTGGATCAGCAGTTCGCCGGTATTCACCCGATATTTGGGTTGGGTATCCAGGGCGGTAAAGGCTTCGCTCGGCTTGCCTTTGCCCGGCATCATGCCGATATAGTTACCGCCGACCAGCGCATCCAGCCCCGATACGCCCGCCAGAGATGCCTTCGGCGTGACCAGCCAGAACTGGGTATCTTCACGCAGCGCATCACGCATGTCGCTCTTGATGCTGGCTTTGATCTGAATGCTGCGATAGTCATCGCTCAGATTAATGCCCTGCACGGTACCCACTTCCACACCCTGATAGCGAATCGGTGTGCGGCCCGGCACGATACCATCCGCCGTCTGGAAATTGATGGTGATGGTGGTGCCGCGCTCCTGATAATTGGTCCACAGCAGCCAGCAGGCGATCAGCATCGCAATGATCGGCAGCAGCCAGAAGGGCGAAATTTTACGCTTGTTGCGCAGCGTGGCGTTAGTCGGTGTAGTCGGCGTTTCCTGTTGCATGTGCATCCCAGAGCAGGCGGCTGTCCAGCCACTCAACAGACATAATGGTCAGGATCACGGCGGCACCAAAAAACAGCGCTGCCGGTCCCATGGTAAAAGCCAGCAGCTGGTCACGGTTGACCAGCGACATGGTTAACGAAATCACGAACAGATCGAGCATTGACCAGCGGCCAACCCAGTTGACAAATCGCAGTAACCGGATTCGGGTTTTCAGCCCCTGTTCGCAGCGGAAGTGGATGCTTAGCAGCAGCGTCAGCATCACCAGCACTTTGGTGAACGGCACCAGAATACTGGCGATAAATACGATCGCCGCGATGGGAATATTGCCGGAGCCCAGCGAAACGATACCGGAGAAAATGGTGTCTTCGCGCCGTGAACCATTGAGGTAAACCACTGAAATCGGCATCAGGTTGGCCGGGATCAGCAGCACGATAGAGGCAATCAGCGCCGCCCAGGATTTTTGCAGGCTGTGACGGCGGCGGAAGTCGAGCGGCGTGTGGCAGCGCGGACAGCGCCCCCGCGCATCCGGCACGCCGGTGTGGTGGCAGTTGAGACAGACCTGCAGGTCATCGCGTGCGACATTGCCGGGGCTTTGCGGATAGAAATGATCCCACAGCTGCTCAATGTTGAGATGGATCAGCGTCAGCACACTCAGCACCGTCAGGGCAATATAGGCGGCGAGGCCGTAGCCGAGCTCCAGCGAAGCGTAGTCCTGCACTTTGATTGAGGCAACGGCGATACCGATCAGGTAGATATCCAGCATCACCCACTCTTTGAGCTTCTCCAGCATCAACAGCACCGGACGTAAGTTCATTCCCAGCCGATGACCGATACCGAGGTAACAGATGCCCGCCACCAGCGTGACCGGTGCGCCGATGGTGCAAAACGCCACCATTGAGGCGGTCAGCACATCACCCTGCTGGGTCATCTGGATCACGCCTTCCAGCACGCTGGCGTTAATCCGCATGCCAAGCAGCCGGATATCCACCAGTGGCAGAGAAAAAGCGAATGGCATCAATACCATCATCGTGGCGGCCATCGCCATTAATCGGGTCATTGACCAGTCGCGGCCGCTGAGAATTTCTGCATTGCAGCGCGGGCAATGGGCCGACTGATGCGATTTCACATCCGGTAAGGAAAAAAGGGTATCGCATTGCGGACAACGCTGATAACGTGCGTGAGGCAATGTCTGGCTGATAGCGTGAATTTTCATAGGGTGATGCAATCTTCGCTCATCGTAAGTAACACATATCGGTCGTTAAGACAGCGCCTGTGTGCCTGTCTCGGGCATCACGCTTCGATCCACAGAATGCTAAGGGTATAGTAACTAACGCTATGATTCACCTTGTGGCTCTGGATATTTAGTGCTTATTTTTAACGAGCGGGAAATAACCCTGCTCAGATGTCATTGGTAACGGTCAAATAATGAACAAAACTGCCTTTTACGCCGATTTGAATCGCGATATGCGCGCCTTGCTGGCGGGAGAAACGGCGTTCCTCGCCGCAATGGGTAACTTTAGCGCGCTGTTGTATGAACGTCTCGAAGGCGTGAACTGGGCAGGTTTCTACCTGCTGACGGAAGCGGATACGCTGGTGCTGGGGCCGTTCCAGGGCAAAATTGCCTGTGTGCGTATTCCGGTCGGTAAAGGCGTATGCGGTACCGCGCTGGCCGAAGAGAAAGTGCAACGCGTAGATGATGTGCATGCTTTTCCGGGACACATCGCCTGCGACGCAGCCAGTAATGCTGAGATTGTGATTCCTCTGAAAGTGAATGGCACTGTGGTTGGGGTGCTGGACATCGACAGTGTGGAATACAATCGCTTTGACAGCGACGACGAATCGGGGCTGGTCACACTTACTGATGGGCTTTGTGAAGTGCTTGCGAACAGCGACTTAGAAAAATATCTGCAGCTGACGCGCAGCTAATCGACTGGATCACATGGCATTTAGCGATGTTGTCATTATAATGTCGCCTGTTCATGCCTGCGCTGGTCGGCAAACCCGTTGTAATCAGGAAATTTCATGGAAAATCAACCTAAGTTGAATAGCAGTAAAGAAGTCATCAGCTTTCTGGCGGAGCGCTTTCCGCACTGCTTTAGCGCTGAAGGTGAAGCGCGTCCGCTCAAGATCGGTATCTTTCAGGATCTGGTCGAGCGTGTTCAGGGCGAAATGAATCTGAGCAAAACGCAGTTGCGTTCTGCCTTACGCCTTTATACCTCCAGCTGGCGCTATCTGTACGGCATCAAAGCCGGTGCGACCCGTGTCGATCTTGACGGTAACGCCTGTGGCGTGCTGGATGAGCAACACGTAGAGCATGCACGTAAGCAACTGGAAGACGCCAAAGCGCGTGTTCAGGCGCAGCGTGATCAGCAGCGTGCCGCACGTCGTGAAGCAGGCGAAAGCGAAGAGGGCGCCGCACCGCGTCGTCCACGCAAGCCGGCTGCGCGTAAACCTGCCGAAGGCGACGCCGCGCGTAAACCGCGTCCGCAGACCGCAGCAGAACGCCCGACCGCCTCACAGCACCGCAAACCGGCCCCACGCCCGGAGCAGCAAGCCCGACCCATCACTGATACCTCAACTTTGCAGCCCGGCCAGAGTATTAAAGTTAAAGCAGGCAAAAGTGCGATGGACGCGACCGTTCTTGAAGTATCGAAAGACGGCGTTCGGGTCCAGCTCGCTTCCGGCATGGCAATGATTGTGCGCGCAGAACACTTGCAGTTCTGAAACGGAGGCTGACCCCGGCATGAACACCCTTTTTAAAATTGGACTTATTGCGGGCCTGCTGTTGTCAGGCCCTTCCTTTGGCGCGGAGAATATTACCCGCGCCGACCAGATCCCCCAGTTACATGAGGATGCGCAGGACCCGACGGTCAGTGAGCGCGTCACGTCACGCTTTACCCGTTCCCACTACCGCCAGTTCGATCTTAATCAGGACTTTTCAGCGAAAATTTTTGATCGCTACCTGAACATGCTCGATTACAGCCATAACGTGCTGCTGGCCTCGGATGTGGCCCAGTTTGCCAGCAGAAAAACCACCGTCGGCGATGAGCTGCGCAGCGGTAAGCTGGACCTGTTTTACGATCTCTACAATCTGGCCCAGAAACGCCGCTTTGAGCGCTATCAGTATGCGCTGACGGTGCTGGCTCGCCCGATGAATTTTAGCGGCAACGACACCATCGACATTGACCGCGCCAAAGCACCCTGGCCGAAAGATCAGTCTGAGCTGAACGCGCTGTGGGATGCCAAGGTTAAATATGACCAGCTGAGCCTGAAGCTGGCCGGTAAAGACGAGAAAGAGATTCGCGATGTGCTGACCAAGCGCTATAACTTCGCGATCCGTCGTCTGGCGCAGAGCAACAGTGAAGATGTGTTCCAGCTGGCGATGAACGCCTTCGCCCACGAAATCGATCCTCACACCAGCTACCTCTCACCGCGCAACACCGAACAGTTCAATACCGAAATGAGCCTGTCGCTGGAAGGGATCGGCGCGGTGCTGCAGATGGATGACGACTACACCGTGATCAATTCCATGGTGGCGGGCGGTCCGGCTGCGAAAAGTAAAGCCATTACCGTGGGTGACCGCATCGTTGGTGTGGGTCAGCCTGGCAAGCCTATCGAAGATGTGATTGGCTGGCGTCTGGATGACGTAGTAGCAAAAATTAAAGGCCCGAAAGGCAGCAAAGTCCGTCTGGAAGTGCTGCCTGCCGGTAAAGGCACCAAAACCCGCACCGTCACGCTGACGCGTGAGAAGATCCGTCTTGAAGATCGGGCGGTGAAAATGAGCGTGCGGAATGTTGGTAAGCAGAAAGTCGGCGTACTCGATATTCCCGGCTTCTATGTCGGCCTGACTGATGACGTTAAAGTGCAGCTGCAGAAACTGCAAAAGCAGAACGTGGATAGCGTGGTGATCGATCTGCGTACCAACGGTGGTGGCGCGCTGACCGAAGCCGTCTCACTCTCCGGCCTGTTTATTCCGAGTGGCCCGGTGGTGCAGGTGCGTGATAACAACGGTCGGGTGCGCGAAGACAGCGACAACGATGGCGTGGTCTACTATAAAGGCCCGCTGGTGGTGCTGGTCGATCGCTTCAGTGCCTCAGCCTCAGAGATTTTCGCGGCGGCAATGCAGGATTATGGCCGCGCGGTGATTGTCGGTGAGCCGACCTTTGGTAAAGGCACCGTTCAGCAGTATCGCTCGCTGAACCGCATCTACGATCAGATGCTGCGCCCGGAATGGCCAGCGCTGGGCTCGGTCTCTTACACCATTCAGAAGTTCTATCGCATCAACGGCGGCAGTACGCAGCGTAAAGGCGTTACGCCCGATCTGCTGATGCCAACCGGCGTAGAAGCGGCTGAAACCGGTGAGAAGTTCGAGGACAATGCGCTGCCGTGGGACAGCATCAATGCGGCGACCTACGTCAAAACCGGCGATGTGAAACCGCTGGTACCGCAGCTGACCCGTCAGCATGCCGATCGCATCGCTCAGGATCGTGAGTTCCAGTACATCATGAAGGACATTGCCCGTTACAATGCCCTGAAAGATAAACGCAACATCGTGTCGCTCAATCTCGCTCAGCGTGAGAAAGAGAATCACGAAGATGATGCGTCGCGACTGGAGCGGATCAATGCCCGTTATCAGGCCGAAGGCAAAAAACCGCTGAAAAACCTCGATGAACTGCCGAAGGATTATAAAGAGCCGGACCCGTATCTTGATGAGACGGTGAAGATTGCCAACGACCTGGCGCAGCTCGATAAATCTCAGCCCGACGCGCCTGCGGCTAAATAAGCCGCCGTCGCGATGAAAAAGCACCGTTCAGCGGTGCTTTTTTTTTGGAAAAATCGCGTGCCGGTCATCTTTGATAAGCGTCAGTAAACCGATGCAGCAGCGATGCTGAGCGGCGAAGATGACAAAGTGTAAAGTTATGTCTTTTTAGACACTTAAACGTTAAGGTCGCTTGAAAAGCGGCACAATGGACATAGGATATGTATCCGCGCACATGCGCGTGAACCACTGAGGAAGATTAACAAATATGATGCGTATTGCTCTTTTCCTGATGACCAACCTGGCTGTGATGTTGGTTTTCGGGCTGATTCTCAGCCTGACAGGGATCCAGTCAAGCAGTGTTCAGGGCCTGATGATCATGGCGGGTCTGTTTGGCTTTGGCGGTGCGTTTGTTTCACTGCTGATGTCGAAGTGGATGGCACTGCGTTCGGTTGGCGGTGAAGTGATTGAACAGCCGCGTAACGAAACGGAACGCTGGCTGATGACGACCATTGGACGCCAGGCGCAGCAGGCCGGTATTGCGATGCCGCAGGTTGCGATCTACCACGCGCCGGACATCAACGCCTTTGCAACCGGTGCACGGCGTGACGCCTCGCTGGTAGCCGTTTCCACTGGCTTACTGCAAAACATGAGCCGTGACGAAGCGGAAGCGGTGCTGGCACACGAAATCTCCCACATCGCCAACGGCGACATGATCACCATGACGCTGATTCAGGGTATCGTGAACACCTTTGTGATCTTTGTTTCACGTATTCTGGCGCAGATCGCGGCGGGCTTTATGTCCGGTAACCGTGATGGTGAAGAGAGCAGCAACGGTAATCCGCTGGTCTATTTTGCGGTATCGATGGTGCTGGAACTGGTGTTTGGTATTCTTGCCAGCATCATCACCATGTGGTTCTCACGTCACCGTGAATTTCATGCCGACGCCGGTTCTGCGAAGCTGGTGGGTCGTGAGAAGATGATTGCAGCGTTGCAGCGCCTGAAAACCAGCTATGAACCGCAGGAACCCAGCAGCATGATGGCGTTCTGTATTAACGGTAAAGGCAAATCGTTCAGCGAGCTGTTTATGTCGCATCCGCCGTTAGATAAGCGTATTGAAGCCCTGCGCAGCGGTCAGTATCTGAAGTAAGCGTGATGACAGTATGAAGGCGACCCTCTCGGGTCGCCTTTTTTTATGCCGCGGCGCGGGTCTGGGTCATGCGTGACAGGCTGACCACCGCCGCCACGCTTGAAAAGCCACCGGCCAGCAGCAGAGAAGCATGGGTGCCGCTCTGGTCAAACAGGTTAAACATCAGCGCCACCAGTGCCGCACCGATGCTCTGACCCAGCAGGCGGGCGGTGCCGAGCATTCCGCTGGCACCACCGCTGCGGTGACGCGGTGCAGAGGTGATAATGGTGTGATTATTGGGGGACTGAAACAGGCCAAAACCTGCGCCGCATAGCATCATCCGCCAGATAATATCCGCATCGGTAGGCTGGACCGGCAGCATCGCCAGCAGAAACAGTCCGGCCGCAAACATCGCCAGACCGATACCGCCAAGCAGGCCGGCATGGACGCGCTCAATCAGTCGTCCGGCTATCGGGGCAAACACCATGGTCGCCAGCGGCCAGGGCGTCAGCAGCAAACCGGTTGTCACCTCATCGCGGCCCAGCACGTTCTGCAGGAAGAACGGCAATGACACCATGGCCAGCATCTGCGCGCAGAATGAACAGACCGAGGTGCCCATCGACAGGCTGAAAATCGGGATACGCAGCAGATCCACCGGCAGCAGCGGGACCGCCATGTTCAGCTGACGTCGAATAAAGAACAGCCCCACCAGCAGCAACGCCACCAATTCCGCCAGCACCAGCCAGCCATTCTGACCCTGAGCAAAGCCGCTTAAAGCGGATATCAGCAGGCCGAAAAACAGCGCATTCATAATAGCGCTGGGAATATCAAACTTCTGCGAGGTCGCTTTCTGCGGGTTATCCGGCAAGGTACGCAGCGCCAGCCACAGCGCAATTATGCCCAGCGGCACGTTAATCAGAAACAGCCATTTCCAGCTGGCAACGGAGAGAATCGCCGCGGCCACAGTCGGGCCGGCTGCGGTCGATACCGCCACAATCAGCGAGTTGATTGCCATTCCGCGGCCAAGGTAGCGCTGCGGATAAATAATGCGTATCAGCGCAGTATTCACGCTCATCAGGGCCGCGCCGCCAAAGCCCTGCAGCACACGGGCAAAGGTCAGCATATTCAGCGAGGTAGAGAGGGCGCAGAACAGCGAGGTTGCAATAAACAGCGCCAGCCCGGCCTGATAAACACGGCGATAGCCCAGCATATCGCCCAGAAACGACAGCGACAGCAGCGAAACGATAATCGCAATCTGGTAGGCATTGACGATCCATACCGATTCCGCCGGACTGGCATTCAGTTCACGGGAAATGGTCGGTAACGCCACGTTGGCAATCGCACCATCCAGCACGGCCATGGTGATGCCCAGCGCGATGGTCAGAATCGCCCAGTAGCGCTGGGCAACAGGGAGTCCGTCTTGCGGAGTAGAGGTCGGCATAAGGTAATTACTAAAGAGGGTGAATATCACCATGCTAATGAAATTGCCATGAAAAAGCAGCGCGCAACGTGACAAAAAGTTGTCTTAAAATATGTCTTAGCGCCGGCAGCGGCCTCTGCGGCGCTCATGCTTCATCCGCTGATCCCGGCTGCCACTCACCCAGACCGGCGGAATGCCTGGTTTTCCGCGGCTGGGCCAGTGCCGGAAACGCACCGCACGACGCGGTGTTGCTGGCGTCTTACCGGTCACGATTCTGATCGATAAAGGCGGCTGAGGCGCGAAATCATTTCCGCCGTCGCCAGCCTCGCTCTATACTGACAGTCCGTTCCATTTTTTTTGAAACAGGTTTAACAAGGTGCGCGATGTCCTCTGCTGAAAATGACAAACAGCCCGATTCAGTCTCCTCGGTACTTAAAGTGTTCGGTATTTTGCAGGCACTGGGTGAAGAGCGCGATCACGGTATTACGGAACTCGCGCAGCGCGTGATGATGTCGAAAAGTACCGTTTACCGTTTTCTGCAAACCATGAAGTCGCTGGGTTACGTTACTCAGGAAGGGGAGAGTGAAAAATATTCGCTGACCCTGAAGCTGTTTGAGCTGGGCGCAAAAGCGTTGCAGAACGTCGATCTGATCCGCAGCGCCGACGTGCAGATGCGGGAGCTGTCGCGCCTGACCAAAGAGACGATTCACCTCGGGGCGCTGGAAGAGGACAGCATTGTCTACATCCACAAAATTGATTCACTCTACAACCTGCGCATGTATTCACGCATCGGCCGGCGTAATCCGCTGCATACCACCGCCATTGGTAAAGTGCTGCTCGCCTGGCGCGATCGTCAGGAAGTGAGAGAGATCCTGCGCGACGTTGAGTTCAAACGCAGCACCGCCAATACGCTGTTAAGCGCAGAGGCGCTGCTTGAGACGCTGGATCAGGTTAAAATCCAGGGTTACGGCGAAGATAATGAAGAGCAGGAAGAGGGATTACGCTGCATCGCGGTACCGGTGTTTGATCGCTTTGGCGTGGTGATCGCCGGACTGAGTATTTCCTTCCCGACCATCCGTTTTTCAGAAGACGCCAGACAGGACTATGTGGCCATGCTGCACCGCGCAGCACGCACTCTGTCAGCAGAAATGGGATTTCATCACTACGACTTCTGACAACAGCGGGCCACTGCGCCCGCCGTTTCAAAAATCAGTTATCAATCACTTCTCCGCTCTTCTTCAGTAACGGACAATCGGTAACGCCGATTACGCCACTGTCAGTATGCAGATATTGCGCGCTGATAAGGCCACGAGCGGTAAGATAACTGCACTGCAATCCCAGACCCGCTGCGTTTTTGGTGCTGCCGGTCAATACGCCGTAACCGGTAAAAAGCATCGCCAGCCAGATGACCGCCAGTAAACCTATTGTCCGAATCAACAGTTTCATTTTGTCTCCTTGTGACAGATAACGCAGCGATCCACATATTGCTGCTGGTCGTGATTGTACCAGCATGCCTCGCTTTTCTGGCCGGATCGATCAGAGATAACTGAAACGGTAAATTCTGTATTCGCGCAAAGCCATTATCTTTTACCAGGCCTGAGGGTAGAATGGGCGGTTGTCGTGTTTTCAGACTTTCCACTAAGGTGTATGAGGCAGTTATGAATGAGTTAGCCGCAAATTCGGGACCACTGGTCAGTTATGGTCTGCTGGTGATAATTTTGATTGTGGCCTTTATCGTCTGGTTCTTTGTCAACCGGGCCAGCGTGCGCGCCGGTGAGCAGATTCATTTACTCGAATTGCTGCTGGAAGAGCAGAAGAAGCAGAACCTGCTGTTACGCCGTCTGGTTGAGGCGCAGCCGGGTTCAGAGAGCAAAAAAACTGAGGAAGATCAGGATAAACGCGATTTCATCCGTCTGATCCCGGAACGTTAATTCCCGCAGGGAGGCTGGATGGCCTGGAAAAATCCGTGGTATGACAGCAGTAAAGCGCATCACACGCCTGAGGGCTTTCGCAATCCGGAACCCGAAGCGCGTCAGCCCGGCGATCTGCAACGCTGGCGTCGTGAGCGTAAAGCGCAGGGATTGCCACTGCCGCCGCAGCAGGGCTATGCCGGCTTTACCGCGCGGTGGTGGCAACCGGCCGATCTGAGCGGCAGCGATGACCGCATCTGGTGGCTGGGACATGCTGCGTTGTTACTTCGGATTAACCAGCGCTATATCCTGATCGATCCCGCGTTATCGCCGCGGGCTTCACCGCTGCGTTTTGCCGGGCCGCCGCGCCGGACGCCTGCACCGTTGCACATCCGCGATTTACCGCAGCTCGATCTGGTGCTGGTCTCACATAATCATTACGATCATCTCGACACCCCGACGATTAAACAGATTATCCGGCGGTTTCCGCAGGTCAGATTTGTGGTGCCGCTCGGCCTGGCTGTCTGGTTCAGCCGTCAGGGTGCCAGAAAGGTGGAGCAGCTGGACTGGTGGCAGTCGCTGCAGATTGACGATCTCTACATTGATGCGGTACCGGCGCGCCACTGGAGTATGCGAACGCTGCGCGATCGCAATCGTTCACTCTGGTGCGGCTGGGTCATTCGTTCGGCAGGGCTGCGTTTCTGGTTTTCGGGCGATAGCGGCTACAGTGACAATTTGCTGGAGATTGCGACCCGTATCGGACCCTTCAACCTTGCGGCTTTACCCATCGGAGCCTGGGCACCAAAATGGTTCATGGCGAGCCAGCATATGGACCCGGATCAGGCTGTTGCGCTTTGGCAGGCGGCAGGCAGGCCGTTAACGGTTCCGATCCACTGGGGCGTGTTTGAACTGGCTGATGAATCTTTAGATGTCCCACCGGCCGAACTGAACCGTGCGCTGCAGCGGGCAGGGGAGAAGGAGACCTGTTTTTCTGCCTGGCGAATAGGGGAAAGCCGGGCACTGGATAATACCGACCAGGAATAATCCTAAAGCAGAGGAAATGATTTTAATCAGCCTCTGTTTTATCTGACATCAATTTTTCACTTCAAAAGCAAAATTTCTAATAAGTAAAATCTGAACTGATGCTTTTATTTGGCGCAGCACAAAATGATGAATCCTGTTTTTGGTGCAACGTGCTTTTTATATTTGTACTAAATAAGGTGCGCTGTACAGGATTGGCGCTGCGTTAATCACTTTTGTGGTCTACCGCTTCGCTTATTCTTTTAGCGTTTGCCATATTTGTGAAATAATAATTTCTTATGGTATCCATCAGTTTAGCCGAAGCCGGGCGCAGAAGCGCAGGCTACTGCGACTGCGAAGGCATTTGGTGGAATAGCGGAAGTCTTTATTTCATCGGGCCGAAAAGCGCGTCTTCTGTACCAGACGGAACATTCATTGTGAGCACTCTGGCAATTGTGGACAAAGCTTCTCACCTCGTTTAAAAATGGCTTGCCATTATTTTAAGGATATGTGATAACAATTCGTGGGTTAAACGAGGTACAGTTCTGTTTATGCATGGCATCTTCAGTAAAGAAGTTACGAGTAAAGACGTTGACGTTGAATACCGCTTCCTTGCCGAACCTTAATTAGTGCCTCATTCAGTAACGTCTCTGGTTTCTCTGTAGGTCAGCCTTCGGGCTAAATAAACATTCAAAGGAATTTGCAAAATGGCAAAGATTAAAGGTCAGGTTAAGTGGTTCAACGAGTCTAAAGGTTTTGGTTTCATTACGCCTGCTGACGGTAGCAAAGATGTGTTCGTACACTTCTCCGCTATCCAGGGCAATGGTTTCAAAACCCTGGCCGAAGGCCAAAGCGTTGAGTTCGAAATTCAGGACGGCCAGAAAGGCCCGGCAGCAGTAAACGTTACTGCTATCTGATTCGACTCCGACTCGGTGCACTGCACCTCGACACGGAATCTTAAAGCCCTGGCGAATTCGCCGGGGCTTTCTTTATGCTTCCGATGCGCAAACGTAAAGGGTACACTGCGGCGCGTTATCTGCTGCCGGAGTGCCTCATGTCGTTGATCTGCCCCCTTTGCCATTCCCCTCTTATCCTGACTGAGCGCAGCTGGCGCTGTGAAAACCGTCATCAGTTTGACCAGGCGAAAGAGGGCTACGTCAATTTGCTGCCCGTTCAGCATAAACGTTCGCGTGAGCCGGGTGACAGCGCGGAAATGATGCAGGCACGGCGTGAATTTCTGGAGGCGGGCTATTATCAGCCGCTGCGCGACCAGGTGGTCAGCCTGCTGGCCCCGACGCTCTCCCAGCCGGGCAGCCAGATTCTTGATATTGGCTGTGGCGAAGGTTATTACACCGCGGCGCTGGCGGCAGCCAACAGCGAGACGGGTCAGGTTTACGGGCTGGACGTTGCCAGAATGGCGATCCGGCTGGCGGCAAAGCGCTACGCTGAGGTGCTGTTCTGCGTGGCCTCCAGCCAGCGCTTACCCTTTGCCAGCCAGTCGCTGGATGCCATAGTGCGGATTTACGCACCCTGTAATGAAGCGGAGCTGGCGCGGGTGCTGAAGCCCGGCGGCATCGTGCTTACCGTTACTCCCGGCCCGCACCATCTGCAGCAGTTTAAAGCATTGATCTATCGCGAGGTGCAGTTGCACGCGGCGGAACAAAAAACCTATCCCGATTTTCACCTGCTGGCGCAGCATTCGCTGCGTTATCCGATGGCGCTGACCGGCGCGGCGGCCACCACGCTGTTGCAGATGACGCCTTTCGCCTGGCGAGCGCGTGATGAGGTCTGGCAAACGTTGCAGCAGAGCGACCAGTTCAACTGTGACGCCGATTTCACCCTGACGCTGTGGCAGCGCGACTAACGCGCCTCCACCAGGGTGTTATAGATGCGCTCCAGATCGTCAAGTTGCTGCACCGCTACCAGCAGCCGACGCTGTTCGAGCTGGATCACCAGAATGCCATCTTCAGAAAGATTCATCCCTTGAATCCGCCGGTAATCGATCCAGACGCCGGCATAAAACAAGCCGCCGTTTTTCATCAGCAGTTTTGGCCGGCGTAACCAGAACAGCCAGAACGCCAGAAAGCTCAGCACCATCAGTAAAGACGTGGTGAGCTGCGGGCCGTGATGGCTGACGTTATTCCACAGCAGAATCAGCAGCAGACCAATGAAGATCAGACTGTCGATTTTGTGTCGCCGCTGCAGCGCCACCCGTAAGCGGGTTGGCCCGCGACGACGCGGCAGAATCACCTCATCGTAAATCGCAAACAGCAGCAGGGCGGCAATACAGCCTGCAATCAACATGTCGGTCAATGACATGGAACCTCCTCAAACAGGGTGAGATCAGCCCGTCAGGGCTCAGCTCACCACGCTAAAAAAAGTCGGGAGCCTGGGCTCCCGACCGGCTGGCATTACAGGCCGAGCAGTCCGATCCAGTAACCGAAGATACCGATGGCGAAGAAGCCGACGATAATCCACAGCGCATTGACCTTACGGCGTAACAGCCACATACAGGCGAAGGTCAGCAGCAGCGGCACCACGCCCGGCATCAACTGATCGAGAATCGACTGCACCGTGGTGACAGTGGTTTTGCCGGTTGAGTCGGTAATGCGCGAGACGACCAGTGGAATGTTGACGTGCGTCCACTTGTTCACCAGCGCGCCCATGACAAACAGGCCCAGTATCGAGGCGCCCTCCGTCAGTTTTTGCAGGAAACCGCCGCCCATATCGCTGACGATATCGATCCCTTTGCGATAACCATAGGCCACGCCGTAATAGCGGGTCAGCAGGCGCGCCAGGTTAAACAGCACAAAGAACAGCAGCGGGCCGAGCAGGCTGCCGCTCATCGCAATGCCTGCGCCCAGCGCTGCAAACACCGGACGTACCGTTCCCCAGAAGATCGGATCGCCGACCCCGGCCAGCGGCCCCATCAGACCCACTTTGATACCGTTAATGGCACCATCATCAATCGCAGCGCCATTGGCACGCTGCTCTTCCATCGCCATGGTCACGCCCAGCACCGGGGCCGCCACGTAAGGGTGCGTGTTAAAAAATTCGAGGTGACGCTTGATCGCCTGTTTGCGTTCGTCATTGTTTTCCGGATAGAGACGGCGGATCACCGGCACCATCGAGAAGCAGAAGCCCAGCGCCTGCATACGTTCAAAGTTCCACGATCCCTGAAACAGGTTAGAGCGCATAAAGACAGCACGGACGTCACCCGGCGTGAGTTTCTTTTCGACTTTGGTAATATCAACCATGTTCTCACCTGTTCCTTAATCGAGTTCGTTATCGAGATCGTTAGCACTGGCTGGGCCTGCAGGCGCGCCAGCGACCCGGTTGTATTTCGGGCTGAGCTGGATGTAGAGCACCGCCATCACCACACCGATAACGCCAAGCGCGACCAGGTTAAAGTTGGTGAAGGCCGCGGTCACGAAGCCCAGATAGAAGAACGGCATCAGGTAGCCTGCGCGCATCATATTGATGACCATCGCGTAACCAACCACCACGATCATCCCGCCGGCGATGTTCAGGCCATTGGTGACAACGTCAGGAATCGAACTGAGTAAGGCGTGAACCGCGCTGGTTCCGACAGAAATCGCCACAATCAGTGCCGGAATCGCGATACGCATCGCCTGCAGCAGCAGGGCAGAGACATGGATCCAGGAGATAGCGGTGAGATTCCCTTTCTCGGCCGCCTTATCAGCAGCGTGCTGGAACGCCACGGTAATGGTACGTACGATAATCGTCAGCACCTGTCCGGCCGCCGCCAGCGGGATCGCCAGTGCAATACCGGCACCGACGCTTTGACCGCCAGCGATAACCAGAATGGTCGAGATGATGGAGGCGAGTGCGGCATCCGGCGCAACAGCGGCACCGATGTTCATCCAGCCCAGTGCAATCATCTCCAGCGTACCGCCGATGATAATCCCGGTTTTCATATCTCCTAATACGGCACCAATCAGCGTACAGGCGACCAGTGGGCGGTGAAACTGGAACTCATCCAGAATCGAGCCCATACCGGCAATACAGGCGACAATAAAGATCAAAATGATTTGTAGCGAGGTTATTTCCATCATACTTCTTGTCCTCAGCAGGATAACGAAAATGAGCCTGGCGAAGCAGGCGCAGACGGCACTGCGTTACGAATTAACCTTCGCAATCAGATCCATCATTTTCAGTTTCTGGTCGCTGGAAACTTTACGGACTTCCAGTTCAATATTGCGCTCATTCAGTTTACGAAACGCGGCAATGTCCTTTTCATCAACCGAGACGGCATTGTTCACCTGGGTTTTGCCCTGACGGAATGCCATACCGCCAATATTGACGGTTTTAATATCAACACCCTGTTCCACCACCCGAAGTACATCGGTAGGGTTGGTAAACAGCAGCATTACCCGATCCTGACCATATTTCGGGTTATTCCACACCCGCACCATCTTATCGACATCCACGACGTGTGCGGTGACGCCCGGCGGCGCAACCTGCGTCAGCAGCGTTTTACGCACGTGATCGTTAGCCACCTCATCGCTGACCACGATAATGCGCTGCACGTTGGTCTCTTTGGTCCAGCGTGTCGCCACCTGACCATGGATCAGGCGGTCATCAATACGTGCCAGCCCGATTTTCATATGGTCACCCGGTGCCATCGGTTTGGCCGGCTGTGCCGGTGCTGCCGCCGGTTTTGCTGCCGCCGGCGCAGGGGCCGCTTCTTTGGCTTTCAGCGCCTTCACGCCTTCACGGCCGGTTTCAACCGCCACGGCAATCAGTTCGTCGAAAGTGGGGTTGTCATCGCGCGCCATCAGGGTTTCGACCAGCATCGGGATATTAACGCCAGCCACCACATCATAATCGGGCTTATCCACCACAATGCGGCTGGCCGCATTAAAGGGACTGCCTCCCCAGGTATCGACTAAAAACAGCACGCCCTGCGCGGTATCCAGCTCCGCCAGCCGCGCCTGATACTTTTCAATCAGCGTTTCTGCATTTTCGCCCGGCACAAAGTCGATCCATCCGACATTTTCCTGCTCGCCTAACAGCATTTCTGCCGTTTTAAGCAGTTGTTCCGCTGCCCAGCCATGTGTACCAATTACAATCGCAATGGTCACTTGCTACCTCCGTTCGCTTGAGATGCTCATCTGAGTCAATGAACTGTATGAGTTACCGCTTCGGTTATGTGAAAATTCTGATCCCGAGGGTTCCGGATAGTGCCGGAAAATCATCGGGTAACCGCGATAAGGTCGTAAAGTCGCGATTTATTTTAGTGATCGAAAAAATAAATTATGTGATGGCTGTCTGCTATTCGCAGCCTGATTAACCGAACCTGCAATTAAATGCGCTCCGTCATTTGATCTGCAGATTGTAAAAATAAGAAAATTTTTTGACGCCATAGCGCGACCTGATACATTAACGATCTGTTTATTATTCAGGAGTAACGGGCCTCAGCCCACCTTTATGGATCGTCACCGACGTCGCTTAACCTGTTCTTTGCGCCTCCCGGCGCGTCATCTATCGCCTGCGGGCGTTTTCACCGCTTTTCCGATTGTCCCTCTGTCACGCTTTAACGCGCTGACACGCATCGGTTCACACTGTTCCTCGTTCGGGAGTCATTAATGGAATTTCTATTCGACCCCTCAATCTGGGCGGGTTTGCTGACGCTTGTGGTACTGGAAATCGTGCTGGGTATCGATAACCTGGTCTTTATTGCCATCCTTGCGGATAAGCTGCCGCCGAAGCAGCGTGATAAAGCACGGCTGATCGGCCTGTCGCTGGCGCTGGTGATGCGTCTGGGCCTGCTGTCGCTGATCTCCTGGATGGTGACGCTCACCACGCCCCTATTCAGCGTAGGCGATTTCAGCTTTGCCGGACGGGATTTAATCCTGCTGGCGGGTGGTCTGTTCCTGCTGTTTAAGGCGACGATGGAGTTGCATGAAAGGCTGGAGAACCGCCAGCTCGACGGTTCGGGTAATCGGGGTTATGCCAGTTTCTGGGCCGTGGTGACGCAGATTGTGGTGCTGGATGCGGTATTCTCGCTGGATGCGGTGATAACCGCCGTGGGTATGGTGAACCATCTGCCGGTGATGATGACCGCCGTGGTGATCGCCATGGGTGTGATGCTGCTGGCTTCTAAGCCGTTAACCAACTTTGTGAATGCCCATCCGACCGTGGTGGTGCTCTGCCTGAGCTTCCTGCTGATGATTGGCCTGTCACTGGTGGCAGAAGGCTTTGGTTTCCATATTCCTAAAGGTTACCTCTATGCGGCGATTGGCTTCTCGATCCTGATTGAGCTGTTTAACCAGATTGCCCGCCGGAACTTTATTCGCCATCAGTCGCATCGGCCGATGCGTGAACGAACCGCAGAGGCGATTCTGCGGCTGATGGGCGGTCGCAATCGTGCCCAGACGGCGAGCAGCAGCAGTAACGATGAATCCGCGCTCACCGAAGCGATGCCGCAGGAAGCGTTTAAAGATGAAGAGCGCTATATGATTAACGGTGTGCTGACGCTGGCGTCCCGTTCGATTCGCAGCATCATGACGCCGCGCGGTGAGATCTCCTGGGTGGATGCGAATCGTCCGGTGGATGAGATCCGTATTCAGCTGCTGGATACGCCGCACAGCCTGTTCCCGGTCTGTCGCGGTGAGCTGGATGAAATTGTAGGTGTGGTGCGGGCCAAAGAGCTACTGGTGGCGCTGGAGCACGGCGTCGATGTGGCGACCTTTGCCGCCAATACGCCGACCATCGTGGTGCCGGAAACGCTGGACCCGATCAACCTGCTGGGCGTACTGCGCCGGGCCAAAGGCAGTTTTGTGATTGTGACCAACGAGTTTGGCGTGGTGCAGGGCCTGATTACGCCACTGGACGTGCTGGAAGCGATTGCCGGTGAATTTCCGGATGAGGATGAAACGCCGGATATCATCGCCGATGGCGACGGCTGGTTAGTCAAAGGCGGCACCGATTTGCACTCGCTGCAACAGTTGCTCGACTTCCATGAACTGGTCGATCCGGATGAAGATCACGCCTCGCTGGCGGGCCTGCTGATTGCTCAGAAAGGGCAGTTACCGCAGCCAGGCGACGTCATCGATATCACACCGCTGCACTTCCGGATTATCGAAGCGACCGACTACCGTATCGATCTGGTGCGGGTCACCAAAGATCAGCCGCTGGATGAAGAGGAAGAGCGTTAAGGCGACAGGCGCTGAGGTATTACCGCAAGCGCCGTTAGGGTAACGTCAGCTCGCTTCAATCTGGTCAGCCGCTGCAGGGATGCAGCGGCTTTTTTAATTCTCTGCGGCCTGACACGGGGCAGGCGGGTTGCGCCGCTGCCGTCAGACGGATAACGGTTCAACGTCTGGCTGGTGCCTGGCCAGCCAGCCGGGAAAATCACCGATCGGCATCGGGCGGGCGTAGTAGTAGCCCTGCAGATGATCAACGCCGCGCGCCCGCAGATAGGCGGCCTGTTCTGCGGTCTCGACCCCTTCCGCGACCAGACTGATATTCAGGCGCTGCGCCAGAGAAATCACCATATCGGTCACGGTGGCGTTAATCGCGTCGGTGCCGATAGCGGCGGTAAAGATTTTGTCGATCTTCAGCACGTCGGGCTTCAGGTCCTTGAGGTAGGAGAGCGAGCTGTGGCCGGTGCCGAAGTCATCAATCGCCAGCCGCACGCCAATCTCATGCAGCTGCGCGATAACCGATTGATCGACCACCGGCAGGGCATCCCGTTCGGTTAATTCAACCACCAGTTTCGGTATCGGATTAGCTGGCCACCACAGGTTTTGCAGATCCTGCAGGATGGCGCGATCGCGAAAATGACTGGCCGCCACGTTAATCGCGATGTGGAAACCCGGGCAGTTGGGCAGATGGGGCAACTGCTTCACCACCTCATTCAGCACAAAACGGGTGAGCGGCTTAATCAGGTTCTGTCGTTCTGCGAGCGGAATAAAGACATCAGGCGCGATCCAGCCCTGACGGGCATTATGCCAGCGCAGCAGTAACTCAATGCCGTCACACTCACCGCTTCTGGCGTTAATCAGCGGCTGGCAATAGACCATGAACTCATTGGCGGTGATGCCATAGCTGATTTGCCAGCTCAGACTCATGCGATTGGCGGTGGCCAGCCAGACGATATACCCCATCAGCAGGCTAAGCAGCAGCGCCAGCGGCAGCTGCGACGGCAGCGTGTGCAGTGCCAGCCGGGTCGGTGAAGGACCATACAGCGTCAGGGAATAAGGGTAGCGTAGCGAGGCCTGGTTATAGGTCACTTCATCTTCGGACGGCTGCGTCGGTTCAATCAGCGGATTGCCATATTCCAGACTCTCCCCGTTAACGTTGAAGACGGCGCGCTCCACCCACGGCAACTGCGGCTCCAGCAGATAATTACTCATCATTTCGATGTTAACCACCTGCAAAATACCCGAGCGATTATCCAGGCTTCTCGGCGTCCACAGCAATAGTATTGGCGAACCCTTTAATAAATAATTATCCGTGGCAAGCGTCATCCGCTGGCCGTTAAAGGCCAGATCCGGATAGGTGTCGCTAAACGGAATGGCTCGCGGGCCAAAGATGCTGGAACAGTAAATCGCGTCATTATCGACCAGCAGCATGGCGCGTACCGTCTGCAACGCTGAAATTTTCTCAATCAGCGGGAAGCGCACGTCCCGACAGGGTACACCCACCAGCCCGAGCGTGTTATTGGCAGAGACATCAAGCGGTGAGAACATCCGGTCAAAACGCAGAATGGCTTTATCGGCGAAATCCATCGCCTGCTGCTCAATTCGCGACTTCTCTTCTATATAACGAAATGCCAGCGTCAGAATCAGCACCACGGTGGCGATTGCCAGCGCAATCAGCAAACGCTTGCGTCTGAATTGTCCAACAAATTGCTGGGCCATGAGCATCAGTAACCACCTTCCCAAAAAACCAGAAAAAAGCCAAAAATAACGGGGTTGTTATCGGCACGGCCTAATCAACATTGAGGCCGGAAAGCAGAAAAGCGGGTCTGAAATGTTGCGCGACCAGGACGGTCGCGCGGAAATCACTCTACCGGTTTAGGCTGCGCTGAGATAGCGCAGGATGCGGATTTTATTACAGTTGCGCAATAATTAAACAGTGAAACGTTTCGCTTAATCGCATTGCACTTTAATTGCCAGACCGCCGCGTGACGTTTCACGGTATTTGGCGTTCATGTCTTTGCCGGTTTCATACATGGTTTCGATCACCTTATCCAGCGAGACGCGCGGTTCACTGGTGCGGCGCAGGGCCATGCGTGCGGCGTTAATCGCTTTAACCGAGGCGATCGCGTTACGCTCAATGCACGGGACCTGCACCTGGCCCGCGACCGGATCACAGGTCAGACCCAGGTTATGTTCCATGCCGATCTCCGCAGCCACGCAGACCTGCTCCGGGCTGCCGCCCAGCAGTTCCGCCAGACCGGCAGCCGCCATCGAACAGGCGACACCCACTTCGCCCTGGCAACCCACTTCCGCACCGGAGATTGAGGCATTCATTTTATACAGCACGCCAATGGCGCCAGATGCGAGGAAGTAGCGCAGGAAAATATCGGGCGTGACCGGCTCAATAAAGTGATCGTAATAGGCGAGGACCGCCGGCACGATACCGCAGGCGCCGTTGGTCGGCGCGGTGACCACCCGGCCACCGGCCGCATTCTCTTCATTCACCGCCAGCGCGAACATATTGATCCAGTCGATAACGATCATCGGATCGTTAGAGTGCTTAGAGGAGGAGATCAGCAAGCGACGCAAAGAGGCAGCACGACGCGGCACGCGCAGCGGACCAGGCAGCACGCCTTCGGTATTCAGACCGCGATCGATACAGGCCTGCATGGTCTGCCAGATGGTGGCGAAGTAGGCGTGGATCTCGTCGCGGCTGTGCAGCGCCAGTTCATTTTTCATCACCAGCCCGGATAACGACAGCCCGGTTTCGCGGCAGTGCGCCAGCAGATCTTTGGCGGAGTGAAACGGCCAGGGAACCGAGACTTCATCCAGCGCCGACTGCCCGAAATGCTCCTCATCGACGATAAAACCGCCGCCCACCGAGTAGTAGGTTTTCGACAGAATCAGCAGGTCACCGGCGAAGGCCAGCAGGCGCAGACCGTTTTCATGCAGTGAGAGGTTTTCGCTGCGGAACACCATGCCGCCCTCGCGCGGGAAATCAACCTCATGCGCCCCTTTGGCCAGCAGCAGACGTTCGCGCTCTGCGACATCTTTAATAAAAGCGGGGATGGCATCAATATCGACGGTGTCAGGGGATTCACCCGCCAGACCCATAATAATGGCGATATCGGTATGGTGGCCTTTACCGGTCAGCGACAGCGAGCCGTAAACATCCACCGCAATGCGCGTCACCTCCTGCAGCTTTCCCTGTTCGGATAACAAATCCACAAACTGCTTTCCCGCTTTCATCGGGCCGACAGTGTGCGAACTTGATGGGCCAATACCCACTTTGAACATGTCGAAAACACTAATCACAGGTGACACTCCTCACAAATTATTCTCAGTCTGCCGGGGCAGTTTATGGCGCTAATAGTAATAGTCATGCCGGGGAAAAGAGCAGCTTTTCGCATGAAATAAACTTATTAAAAGCGATAGAAAAAATTATAGCGCGGCCAGCGGCTCAGCAGGCCGGAATCGGGCAGGTAAAGGGCGAAAGTGAGCGTCAGAACGCAATTTGCTCGCTCAGCGAACGGATAATGCCGGCGGTCATGCCCCAGACCAGATAATCCTGGTAGCGGGAGAGCCAGACCGGATGACGTACGCCCGCCCGGTGGACCTCCAGCGCGCTGTAGCGGCTGAGCCGTAAGGCTTCGGCCAGCGGCATTTCAAAGGCGCTTCGCACTTCATCCGGATTGATCTGCAGCCGGAGATCGGGCGGGATGATCCCCAGCACCGGCGTGACCTGAAAGCCGGTACTGCTGGTGACGGCAGGCAGCGTACCCAGCACTTCGACCTGCTGCGGGTCGATACCCACCTCCTCCTGGGCTTCCCGCAGGGCGGTGGCGATCAGCGAGGCGTCGGACTCATCCTGCATACCACCAGGAAACGCGACCTGGCCAGCATGTTTGCGCAGCGCATGGGAGCGTTGCGTCAATAACAGGCCAGGTTCAGGCCGCGCCACAATTGGTACCAGCACGGCGGCGTGCCGTCCGGCAAGGCGTTGTGTATTATGTTGCGGCGGCTGCAACAGGAAACGGCTGCGAAACGTGTCAAGCGTCAGCGCCATTCAGACCCCCTGAGCCAGCGCCGGCAGAATGCGGCTCACTTTATCCAGCGTCTCCTGATATTCCGCTTCCGGTTCGCTGTCGGCGACGATGCCACCGCCCGCCGCGCAGTAAAGTTGCTGGCCTTCAGCAATCAGCGTACGGATGGTGATGCTGGTGTCCATGCGGCCGCACAGGCTGAGATAGCCAATACTGCCGCACCAGGCATTCCGACGATGCGGTTCCAGCTCATCGATAATTTCCATCGCCCGGATTTTCGGTGCGCCGGTGATGGAGCCACCGGGGAAACAGGCGCGCAGCAGATCGGTCGCCTGCAATGTGTCCGGCAGTTGCGCCCGCACCGTACTGACCAGATGGTGTACGGCTGGAAAGGGTTCAACTACAAACAGTTCCGGCACGCTGACGGAGCCCGGCACGGCCACACGGCCAATGTCGTTGCGCAGCAGATCGACGATCATCAGATTTTCGGCCCGATCTTTCTCTGCATTTTGCAGCGCGTCGGCCTGTTGCCGATCGGCGACGGGATCGGCACAGCGTGGACGGGTGCCTTTGATCGGTCGGGTTTCGATCTGTTTTTCATTCAGCGACAGAAAGCGCTCCGGCGACAGGCTGAGGATCACGCTTTGCGGCAGACGCAGGAAGGCGCTGAACGGTGCGCGATTGGCGCGGTTCAGCGCACAAAATGCCTGCCATTCATCGCCCTGATAACCGGCCTGAAAACGCTGGGCCAGATTGACCTGATAACAGTCGCCCGCCTGGATATAGGCCTGAACAGCGGAAAAACGCGCGGCGTAGGCGGCGTAATCCAGGTTGGATTGCCAGCGGCTGGTCAGGCTGAACGGGACGGCGTCACGCTCAGGCCACTGCGCCAGCCAGGCGGCACGGGCCTCGATATCCTGCAAGGCCAGCAGCGTCAGCGTCTGACGATGGTGATCGGCGATTAATGCCCAGTCATAAATGCCCACCGCCATATCCGGGGTAGTGAGATCGGCCTGCGCCTGCTGCGGCAACTGCTCAAACCGGCGGCCCAGATCGTAGCCGAACAGGCCCAGCGCGCCTCCCTGAAACGGCAGGGTCGCATTGGCAACGGGCGTCACACCTAGCGCATCGCACTGCTGCTGAAGCAGCAACAGCGGATCTTCGCGGGACTCAATTGTGCCGCTGGCATCGGTAATCTGCGTGATGTCACCCCGGGTCACCAGCGTGGCGCGGGGATCGGCGGTTAGAATGTCAAACCGGTTGTCGCTGTGGTCGGCATTGGCAGAAGAGAGCAGCATGGCCCAAGGCTGATCGGCAATCGGGGCAAAACGCTGATTGAGCGCATCCGGGGTATAATCAAGGCTGAGGGTTTTAACAATCATCAGGCAGACAAATCAGCAAGCAAAGAGGTCGCCAGACTGCCATATTTTTTCCCGACTGGCACCTGTTTGTTCCGCGTGTGATAATCGCTGCCCCAAAGCAGGAGTGAAACATGTTTAAAGGATTACCGGCTCTCTCTCATGAGCAACAGCAACAGGCCGTCGAACGCATTCAGGAACTGATGGCGGGAGGCCTGTCGAGCGGCGAAGCGATCGCCCAGGTGGCTCAGGAAATTCGACAAAACCATAAAGGTGAACAGGTCCGGGCGATGTTCGACGACGAAGACGAAGACGAAGACGAGGAAGAATAACGCCCGGCGAGCTTAGCGTGCGGCGATAATCTTTATTTCGATTTTATATTTCGGGTTCATTAAACCTGCCTGAACCGTGCAGCGTACTGGCGCGTTATCCGGGGAAACCCAGGCGTCCCAGGCGCGGTTCATTGCGGGCAGGTCCGCTTTGTCCACCAGAAACAGGGTGGCGTCCAGTATCTTACTCTTATCGCTGCCCAGTCGCGTCAGCAGGGCATCAATCACCGCCAGCGCATTGGCTGTCTGCGCTTCAGCATCAGCATCCAGATTTTCCGGCACGCTGGTGTAATAGATAGTGTCGTTGTGAATCACAGCTTCGGACATACGATGTTCCGGATCGATGCGGGTAATACTCATCTTTTTCTCCCTGGTTTGATGGGCATTAGCCTGGCACATTCCTTATGCTGCTGTCATCTCTTCGCCTCACAGGCAGCGCCTGACGATAGCCTGCCGGTCAGCCATTACCTGAGGCGCCATATTGAAGGTGGTGAAAAATTTCACCTCCGCACCCTGTGGCTGTGGCGTCACATCGGCAAAGATCGAATCTTCCCAGGTCAGGATGGTGATCTGTTCACCCTGCGGCTGAGTATGGGTGGTGTTATCTCTGGCGATGACTTCGGTGGTGGACCAGCCGCGATAAATACAGTCGCTGAGCTGTGGCACCGTGCGGGCGCTTTGTCCCTGGAATAGCGGCTGATTCAGCCGGGCTTGTTCCGGTGTCGGCGCCTGACAACCACAAATCAGCAGGACGCCGAAAAGAGAACCGATGCGGAAATGAGTCATAACGTTCCTCCGCCTGAGACAGGCAGTGCGGTAGAGGCGGTCTGCAGGAATCTGCCGACGGCGCATCACCTTACCGGCGCGCAGGCGAAAGGTAAGCTGATGTCATGATTATAATCTGTGCACTTATTTCCTCGCTGCAATCCCTCGCATTTGGTAGCTGCATCACACTGTCTGGCGCAGTGAAGGGCGCAGACCCGTGCCGCGTTCAACAGAAGGGGCGCACCCGGCACGGAAAAATGATATAAATCAGCCGTAAATGGCGCCACAGGATGAGGATCAAAGCATGGCGAATACGCAGTATCTTTTTTGGGTCATGGCAGGCGCGCTGACGCTGCTGTTTATTGTGGTCTCAGCCTTTGTCGGGTTGTCGCGTGGCGCAAAGCAGGGCTTCATCACCTTTGCCGTGCTGTTTGTTCTGATGCTGGCCGGGGCATTGTATATTCATCATTAGCGGTAATGGCCGCCGGTTTATTTCCGCTTAGCTCACAGTTCCAGCCAAAAACGGGCGGGAGAAGGTGCCGGTTAACTATGCTGAGATCAAATAGCAGCACTGCTATTTATCACCGGAGGTAATTATGTCTGAACGTCCTGATTACGATGAACCGCTGCCAGATGACGCTGAAATCTATCCGGAAGATGAAGAAGAGGATGAGGAGCCCGGCCAGGACCCGTTAGAAAAAGATATTTAATCGGCCCTGTTCGCCCGACGTTGCATAACTAGCCTGATCCGCAGGCAGTAGATGCAACAACATCAATGCGTTATCCCGACAAAACCGCCGCCGAGGCGGTTTTGTTGTTTCTGCTGAACCGCCGGTAGCCAGCTGGCTCAATGAACCGTTAAGGGCGCGTCACTCTCATCCCGGCAGGGTAGCCAGCCTGTTTATTAGCGCCGACATTGTTAACAAAAATTATCTTTAATGCGCATTCGGGACCGACTATATCGGCTGAAACCGGCTCTGCCTCTGCTATTCGCTTGCCGTCTCAAAGTTAACAGGAATATCATTTTTCGCTCCGGCATTAAGACGATAAAACAGGGATTAAGAAATGAAATTAAAGGGGATGTTCAGTCTGGTTCTGGCGCTGTCCACCTTCAGCGCAGTAAGTGCTGAGGCTCCGCACTGGACGTATGAAGGTCAGGCGGGTCCGGAGCACTGGAGTCAGTTAACCAACGATTTCCACATCTGCCATGAAGGCAAGTCTCAGTCACCCATCAACATTAAAGATCCAATTGAAGGACATTTACAGCCGCTGAATCTGCATTACCTTAGCTCAGCAGAGAAAGTGATCAACAACGGTCATACCATTCAGGTCACTGTCGCTGATGAAGACACCTTTGTGCTGGATAATGAAAAATTTATCCTCAGGCAGTATCACTTCCACACGCCGAGTGAAAACCAGATCAATGGTCACACCTTTCCACTGGAAGCCCACTTTGTACACAGTAAAGAGGATGGCGATCTGGCTGTTGTCGCGGTGATGTTTGAAGTAGGAAAAGAAAATCCGGCGCTGGTACCGTTAATTGCTGCCATGCCGAAAGAGGAAAATCAGCAGAACAGTATTGATCGTGAAGTCGATTTACGCGCCCTGTTCCCGGAAGACCTGCACTATTATCGTTTCAGTGGTTCACTGACTACGCCACCCTGCAGTGAAGGGATACGCTGGCTGGTGCTGAAACAGCCGGTGACGCTCTCCCAGGCTCAGCTTGACGCCTTTAAACAGGCACTCAAAACCACCAATAATCGTCCGTTGCAGCATCTGAATGGTCGTATGATTGTTGAATAATCCCTGATTGCCGATCGCGGGCTGACTGCCTCAATGCCCGATATCCCATCGGGCGTAGCAGACGCGTTCTTCAGGCGGCCACGAGCCGCCTTTTTCATGTCTTCCTGATACCAGCAGCGCTGGCGGAAGCCGCTGCTCAGCGCGCTGCAAAGGATTAACCTGCTGATTACCCTCCATTTTGCTTTGTGAATTTAATACTGACATAATTACAGTGTTTTTGCCGTTCTTTGAGAGGGTATGTGGCAGACGATTTTGCAGTTGATGGCGCGCTGGCGCAGGCGATAGCGGGCTTTAAGCCGCGCGAAGCGCAGCGTGAGATGGCGCAGGCGGTTTCCGACGCCGTAAAAGAGCAGGGCGAACTGGTGGTCGAAGCGGGTACCGGCACCGGTAAAACCTATGCTTATCTGGCACCCGCGCTGCGGGCCGGCAAGAAAGTGATCGTCTCGACCGGATCGAAAGCCCTGCAGGATCAGCTGTATGGACGCGATCTGCCCACCATGATCGATGCACTCAAATTTAAAGGGAAAACCGCCTTGCTGAAAGGGCGCTCCAACTATCTCTGTCTGGAGCGGCTGGAGCAGCAATCGATGGCGGGCGGGGATCTTACTGTCCAGGCGCTGACCGACCTGGTGACGTTACGTAGCTGGTCGTCGCAGACGGTGGATGGCGATATCAGCAGCTGCGCCGGCGTGACGGAAGACAGCCCGGTCTGGCCGCTGGTCACCAGCACCAACGATAACTGTCTGGGCACCGACTGCCCGCGCTATAAAGAGTGCTTTGTCGTGAAGGCACGTAAGCGGGCCATGGATGCGGATGTGGTGGTGGTAAACCATCATCTGTTTCTCGCCGATCTGGTGGTCAAGGAGGGCGGCTTCGGTGAGTTGATCCCGGAAGCGGATGTGATGATCTTTGATGAGGCCCATCAGCTGCCCGATATCGCCAGCCAGTATTTCGGCCAGCAGCTCTCCAGCCGGCAACTGCTCGACCTGGCAAAAGATATTATTACCGCCTACCGCACCGAAGTGCGTGACGTGCAGCAACTGCAGAAGTCCGCCGATCGCCTGGCGCAGTGCGCGCAGGACTTTCGCCTGTCATTAGGCGATCCAGGCTACCGCGGCAATCTGCGCGAACTGCTGAGCGATAACACTATTCTGCGCATGTTCACGCTGCTGGATGATGCGCTTGAGCTCTGTTACGACGTGATCAAACTGTCGCTGGGACGTTCAGCGCTGCTTGATGCGGCGTTTGAACGGGCGGCGCTCTATCGTGGCCGGCTGAAGCGGCTGCGCGCCATCAACGAGCCGGGCTACAGCTACTGGTATGAATGCACTTCGCGTCACTTTATCCTCGCCCTGACGCCGCTGTCAGTGGCTGAACGCTTCCGTGAAGTGATGGATAACCGTAAAGCCGCATGGATCTTCACTTCGGCCACCCTGGCGGTGGATGAGAAGATGGATCACTTCGCCGAGCGGCTGGGCGTCAACGCCGCAAAAAGTTTGATTCTCAACAGCCCGTTCGATTATGCGCAGCAGGCCCTGTTGTGCGTGCCGCGCAACCTGCCTGAACCTAACCGGCCCGGCGGCGCTCGTCAGCTGGCTGCCATGATGAAACCGCTGATTGATGCCAACAAAGGGCGCTGTTTCTTTCTCTGTACCTCGCATCTGATGATGCGTGAGCTGGCGGCGGAGTTTCGCGCCTCTATGACGCTGCCGGTACTGGTGCAGGGTGAAACCAGCAAAGGTCAGTTGCTGAAGCAGTTTATCGACAAAGGCAATGCCTTACTGGTGGCGACCAGCAGTTTCTGGGAAGGCGTCGACGTACGCGGCGACGCGCTCTCGCTGGTTATCATCGATAAACTGCCGTTTACCTCACCGGAAGATCCGTTGCTGAAGGCGCGGATGGAAGATTGCCGCATCCGCGGCGGCGATCCGTTTAACGACGTGCAGCTGCCGGATGCGGTGATCACGCTGAAGCAGGGCGTCGGGCGACTGATCCGGGATACCGACGATCGTGGCGTTCTGGTGATTTGCGATCAGCGGCTGGTTTCGCGTCCTTACGGTGCGCTGTTTCTCAACAGTCTGCCGCCGACGCCGCGCACCCGCGACATTGCACGCGCCATCGCCTTTGTACGTCAGCAACCGGACGCCTGATTTTATGGTAAGATGCGCGCCGTTTTCATTCTCCTGAGGTGGTCATGTCAGCCCGAATTTTAGCGCTGGATACGGCGACAGAAGCCTGTTCAGCGGCCTTGCTGAATCAGCAACAGATTGATGCCCGATTTGAGATCGCCCCGCGCGATCATACGCAGCGCATATTGCCGCTGATTGAAGAGTTACTGCTGGCGCAGCAGCTCGACCTGACGCAACTCGACGCGCTGGCCTTTGGCCGCGGTCCCGGCAGTTTTACCGGCGTACGCATCGGTATTGGTATCGCCCAAGGGCTGGCGCTGGGTGCAGCGCTGCCGATGATCGGCATTTCTACCCTGGCTACGCTGGCTGAAGGTGCCTGGCGTCTGCAGGGCGCGACCCGCGTTTTAGCCGCCATTGATGCGCGAATGGGGGAGGTCTACTGGGCCGAGTATCAGCGTGACGAAAATGGTGTCTGGCAGGGCGAAACCAGCGAAAGCGTATTATCCCCTGAGGCCGCACTGGCCAGGATGCAGGCGCTGTCCGGCGAATGGATGACTGCCGGTACCGGCTGGCAAGCCTATCCTGCACTGCAGCAGGGTCATGCGCTGACGCTGCATGCCAGTGAGGTCACGCTACCGGCGGCAGAAGATATGCTGCCGCTGGCCGTCATTGCCTTGCAGCAGGGCAAGACGCTGCAGCCGGAAAATGCCGAGCCAACTTATCTGCGTAATGAAGTGGCATGGAAAAAGTTGCCAGGCCGCTAGATCGCACGCAACTTATTGTTATGCGTCCAGTCTAAGCCATTACGTAACTGGAGAACGCCTATGTCTATGTGCGCTAAAGGGCTAACGGGTCTGCTACTGACCTGTACGCTGGTTTTAACAGGTTGTGTGTCGATTCCTGACACGCTGCAGGGCAGTTCACCACAACCGCAACAGGATTTGTTGCGGGTAATGAACGATCCGGCCATCTATACCGGCCAGGAATCGCGTTTTGGCGGCAAAGTCGTGAATGTCACCAACCTCAATGGCAAAACCCGGCTGGAGATCGCCACGCAGCCGCTGGATGAGAGTGCCCGGCCCCGGCTGGGAGCCGCTTCGGTAGGGCGTATCTATGCCGACATCCACGGTTTCGTTGATCCCGTGGATGTGAAAGATCAGTTTGTCACGGTGCTGGGAACCATCAAAGGCACCGAGCCGGGTAAAATCGGTGAGGCGAATTACAAATTTGTGGTGATTGACGTGCGGGGTTATCAGCGCTGGCATCTCACCCGACAGGTGACGACACCGCCGCAGCCGATCGATCCGTGGATCTGGTATGGCCCGACGCGTCATCGCCCTGGCTACTGGGGACCGAATCCCTACTGGGGAATGTACAGCAGCGGCCCGGCCCAGGTAGAAACGATTCTGACTGAGTAACCCGTAGTGCCCTTTTTTTAGCCCGGTAGCGCTGCTCGCCGCCGGGCTTTTTATTTGGCTGTTTTAACAGCACGAAATTTAGTGATGGACTTCGCAACCTCAACATGCCGAAGCAGGCAAACTGGTACAATCAGTTAAAATATTGTTAACAAACCAGATTGGCTGAGGCAGCGATGGAAATACAACATGATTATCGGGGTGGATCCTTGAATAAGGTTTGGCTGAAACGCTACCCGGCAGATGTGCCTGCCGAAATAAGTGCAGATCGTTATACTTCGCTGGTGGATCTGTTTGAGCAGGCCGCAAAACGCTACGCCGATCAACCTGCCTTCTGGAACATGGGTCAGAAGATGACCTACCGCCAGCTGGAAGAGAAAAGTCGCGCTTTCGCCGCTTATCTGCAACAGCAACTGGGACTGAAAGCGGGCGACCGGGTCGCCCTGATGATGCCGAACCTGCTGCAGTATCCGGTGGCACTGTTTGGTGTGCTGCGTGCTGGCATGGTGGTGGTCAACGTCAACCCGCTCTATACGCCGCGCGAGCTCAAGCATCAGCTGAATGACAGCGGTGCCAGCGCCATCGTTATTGTGTCGAATTTTGCCCACACGCTGGAAAAAGTGGTGGCAGAAACCGCTGTTCGCCATGTGATCCTGACCCGGATGGGCGATCAGCTGGCGCCGGTAAAAGCTACGCTGGTTAATTTCGTGGTTAAATATGTCAAACGACTGGTGCCCAAATACCATCTGCCAGGCGCGATCTCATTTCGTGAGGTGATGGAGGCCGGCGCCACGCTGACTTATCAGCGGCCGACGGTGACCAATGACGACCTCGCTTTTCTGCAATACACCGGCGGCACCACCGGCATTGCTAAAGGCGCGATGCTGACTCACCGCAATATGCAGGCCAACCTTGAACAGACCAAAGCCACCTACGGTAAAGTGCTGCGTGACGGTAAAGAGTGCGTAGTCACGGCGTTGCCGCTTTATCATATCTTCGCTCTGACGGTAAATGGCCTGCTGTTCCTGGAACTGGGCGGGCAGAATCTGCTGATCACCAATCCACGCGATATTCCCGGCTTTGTGAAAGAGCTGGCGAAATTTCCCTTCACCGCTATTACCGGCGTCAATACCCTGTTTAACGCTCTGCTGAACGATGAGCAGTTCAATAAGCTCGATTTCAGTACGCTGCGGTTGTCAGCCGGTGGCGGGATGGCGGTGCAGAAAGCGGTGGCAGAACGCTGGGAAAAGCTGACCGGCCACTATCTGCTGGAGGGCTACGGCCTGACCGAGTGTTCACCGCTGGTATCGGTGAACCCTTACGACATCAGCTGTCACACCGGCAGTATTGGTTTACCGGTTCCCTCAACCGACGTGTTGATCGTTGATGATAATGGTAATGAGGTGTCACCGGGTGAACCGGGCGAGCTCTGTATCCGCGGTCCTCAGGTGATGCTCGGCTACTGGCAGCGTCCGGATGCCACCGAGGAAGTGCTGAAAAATGGCTGGCTCCACAGCGGCGATATTGTTACCGTTGATCAGGAAGGCTTTATTCGCATCGTCGATCGTAAAAAAGATATGATTCTGGTCTCCGGCTTTAACGTCTATCCGAATGAGATCGAAGATGTGCTGATGCAACATCCCAAAGTGCGTGAAGCGGCCGCTATCGGCGTGCCCAGCGATCTTTCCGGCGAGGCGGTCAAAGTCTGCGTGGTGAAGAAAGATCCCTCACTGACCAAAGAGGAGTTGCTTGATCACTGCCGCCGTCAGCTGACCGGATACAAGGTGCCAAAAATCATCGAGTTTCGTGAGGAGCTGCCAAAAACCAACGTTGGCAAAATTCTGCGCCGCGAATTGCGCGACGAAGTGAAACCCAGCGCAAGCTAAGCGCTGGAAAGATTCAGGTCAGACGCCGGCATGTCCGGCGTTTTTACTTTTTTAACATGGAGCGCCGCACGTTGTTAGCTGCGGTGGAAAAAACCAGACGTGAACTACTCTCTGATCGACCAGGATGAACAGCTGGCTGAAGTCTGCCAGAAAGCGCGCCAGCAATCGGCTGTCGCGCTGGATACTGAATTTGTCCGCACCCGGACCTACTACCCGCAACTCGGTTTGATCCAGCTGTTCGATGACCACCAGCTTGTGCTGATCGATCCCCTCGCGATCCGTGACTGGTCGCCGTTTATTGCCTTACTCACTGATACCGCGGTGACCAAATTCCTGCACGCCGGTGGCGAAGACCTGGAAGTGTTCCTGCACCGTTTTGGTGTGCTGCCACAGCCGATGATCGATACCCAGATTCTGGCAGCGTTCTCCGGCCAGCCGCTTTCCTGGGGCTTTGCCTCAATGGTGGCCCACTTTACCCAGGTCGAGCTGGACAAGAGTGAGTCGCGTACCGACTGGTTAGCGCGCCCGCTCACCGAGCGTCAATGTCAGTATGCGGCAGCCGATGTTCACTATCTGCTGCCCATTGCTCGTCAGCTGATGGTGCAGACTGAGGCGGCCGGCAACATGGCTGCCGCACTCAGTGAGTGTGACAACCTCTGTCAGCGTCGTCTTGATACTCTGGCACCTGAGGAAGCGTGGCGTGAGATCACCAATGCCTGGCAACTGCGTCCGCGTCAGCTGGCGGCGCTGCAGCGGCTGGCCGCGTGGCGTCTGAAACTGGCGCGTGAAAAAGATATGGCGGTTAACTTTGTGGTGCGTGAAGAGCATCTGTGGAAAGTGGCGCGCTTTATGCCAGGTTCGCTGGGCGAACTGGACCATCTCGGCCTGTCAGGGCACGAGATCCGTTTCCACGGCAAAACCCTGGTGGCGCTGGTGGCAGAAGCCCAGGCGCTGGATGAGAGTGAATTGCCCGCCGCGCTTGGCAATCTGATCGACCATCCGCATTACAAGCAGGTGTTCAAAGCGATGAAAGCGCTGGTACAGCAGGTCAGCGAGCAGAGCGGATTCAGCCAGGAGTTACTGGCGTCACGGCGTCAGATCAACCAAGTGCTGAGCCAGCACTGGGGCCTGAAGCCACAGGGACGTCAGCCGGAGTTACTGACCGGATGGCGCGGGGAACTGCTGAAACCCGGCATTGATGAGATTCTGGCCGGAGTGTGACCGATAAAATTTCCCCTGCTACTGCGCAGGGGAAATTCAGGAAACGGTCAGCGTCATTTAGTCACTTCTTCCGTTTCCGGTAGCGTGACGTTCAGCTCCAGAATAGAGATGTCGTCACCTTTCTGATCGAGCTGAACCGTGACCATTTCCGGATCGATTTTGACATACTTACAAATCACTTCCAGAATGTCGCGCTTGAGCTGCGGAAGATAGTGGGGCTCACTGTCGCCCCTTCTGCGTTCTGCCACAATAATCTGCAGCCTTTCCTTGGCTATATTGGCAGTGTTCTTCTTCCGGGATAAAAAGAAATCGAGTAATGCCATGGTTTATCCCCCGAACAGGCGTTTCAGGAAACCCTTCTTCTCTTCTTCAATAAAGCGGAAGGGGCGTACTTCACCGAGCAACCGTTCAACGGTATCGGCATAGGCTTTGCCAGCATCTGATTCACCATCGAGGATCACCGGCTCGCCCTGGTTAGAGGCACGTAACACCGATTGATCTTCCGGAATCACGCCGACCAGAGGAATGCGTAAGATTTCCAGCACGTCTTCCATGCTCAGCATATCGCCACGGTTCACCCGGCCAGGGTTATAGCGGGTCAGCAGCAGGTGCTCCTTAACCGGCTCCTGGCTGTTTTCTGCGCGACGGGACTTGGAAGAGATAATACCGAGAATACGGTCAGAGTCACGCACCGACGAGACTTCCGGGTTGGTGGTGATAATCGCTTCATCAGCGAAGTAGAGCGCCATCAGCGCGCCGGTTTCAATCCCTGCCGGAGAGTCGCAGACGATAAAATCAAACTCCATCGCCGCTAAATCGTTGAGGACTTTTTCGACACCTTCGCGGGTCAGGGCATCTTTATCGCGGGTCTGTGACGCAGGCAGAATGTAGAGTTGCTCGGTGCGCTTATCGCGAATCAACGCCTGATTCAGCGACGCATCGCCCTGAATCACGTTGACGAAATCGTAGACCACGCGTCGTTCACAACCCATGATCAAATCCAGGTTACGCAGACCGATATCGAAATCGATAACGACCGTTTTTTTGCCTTTCTGCGCTAAACCGGTGGCGATGGCCGCGCTTGACGTGGTCTTACCAACGCCCCCTTTACCGGATGTAACTACAATAATGCGTGCCATAAATGTTGATTTCCTTAACAAAAGAAAAGGGGCCTAATTAAGTGTCTGGATGGTGAGCGCGCCATCCTGCAGGCAAAGGCGCGCCGCTTTACCAAAAAAAGCTTCGGGGATCTGATCCATGATCCAGTATTCGCCAGCAATCGAGACCAGCTCTGCCGCCAGATTGGTACAAAAAATCTGGCAATCCCGGTCTCCGCCAGCGCCGGCGAGCGCCCGACCGCGCATCATGCCGTAAATATGAATGTTGCCGTCCGCAACCAGTTCGGCACCGGCACTGACGCTGCTGGTGATGATTAAATCCGCGTCACGGGCATAAATTTGCTGACCAGAACGCACCGGGGTATTCACGATGCGGGTTTTGGCCGCCAGCGGTTCAGCCACCACCGGCTGAGGTTCAGGTGCGGGAGCATCGCTGCGGCTTTTCGCCTCTTTGCCCTCCGCCAGAACCGGCAGGCCTGCGCGTGAAATCATGCGTTTCAACGCATCATCTTTACAGCCGCTCACGCCGACAATGCGCAAACCGGTGGCGATAATCGCCTGCTGTAGCTGCTTCCAGTTAATATCGGCACTTAAAGCCGCAACGTTCAGCACCACCGGGGCGTTTTTCAGGAAATCCGGAGCCTGGTCAATCTTGTCCTGAAGTGCCTTACGAATCACCGCGGGATCGTGGTGATGCAGATGGACGACAGATAGGGTGAAACTGCTACCTTTGAATTCGATTGGCGTTTGCGACATCTGTCCCGACTCAGTCCTGTTTTCACTACCGTTGGCTAAGCGACGATAAAATCATCATTAAAGCGCCAACGGTGAATATTCGAAGTTCTGCAAGCATGTTATAGTTACAGCTATATTCAGACAAGCCTCAACGCTGGTTAATTCGAGTAAAAAATATGTTTTGTGTGATCTACAGAAGCCCACTGCGCGACCAGACTTATCTTTATGTTGAAAAAAAAGACGATTTTTCTCGCGTACCGCCCGAATTGCTGAAAGGCTTTGGCAAGCCTCAGCTGGCAATGGTGCTGAAGCTGGCGGGCCGCGACAGGCTGGCTAATGCGGATATCAATAAAGTTAAGCAGGGATTGAGTGAGCAGGGCTATTATTTACAACTGCCGCCGCCGATAGAAAGTCTGCTTACCCTTCATCTACAGACCGATAAAAAAGTTTAATTCGGATTCATCTGTAAATATTAATCCTGTCGCGCTGAAGCCGTCAGGTTTAATATTTTTTTGTCCCCGCTAAAATTAAACGTACTGCTTATCTATCCAGTTATTTTTAAATCGCCTGCCTGATATTTAGCGTCATTTGTGCATTTATTCATCACTTCCGCGCTCTGATTCACGCTTTTTGACAAATTCTGCTCACCTGACCGCAAAAAGCGTCTTATTATCAGGCGATGAGGTTGGCATTTCGATCAACTCATCAGCAAACATCAACCCGCCAGCCACGCTGGCATCACACCTAACCTACGCAGGGGATGAGCATGTATCAGCATCGTAACTGGCAAGGCGCTCTGTTGGATTTTCCGGTCAGCAAAGTGGTTTGCGTTGGCAGCAACTATGCGAAACACATCAAGGAAATGGGCAGTGCCACGCCAACTGAGCCGGTGATTTTTATCAAGCCGGAAACCGCTCTGTGTGATTTACGCCAGCCGCTCTCGATTCCGGATGCGTTTGGCGAAGTCCATCATGAAGTTGAACTGGCCGTGCTGATCGGCGCGACCCTGAAGCAGGCATCTGAAGCGCATGTGGCGCAGGCGATTGCGGGTTATGGTGTGGCGCTCGACCTGACGCTGCGTGACCTGCAGGCCGGACTGAAAAAAGCCGGACAGCCGTGGGAAAAATCCAAGGGATTCGATAACTCCTGTCCGATTTCCGGCTTTATCCCGGTGGCCGAATTTAGTGACGATCCGCAAAATACTGAACTGAAACTGCGGGTCAATGGCGAGGTGCGCCAGCACGGTTCTACCGCGGATATGATCCATAAAATCCTGCCGCTGATTGCGCACATGAGTCAGTATTTCACCCTGCGCGCTGGCGACGTGATCCTGACCGGAACGCCGGAAGGGGTCGGTCCGATGCGTTCCGGCGACACGCTGGAAGTGTCACTGGCCGGTCACGGCATCAGCACGCGCGTTCTGTAAAAACTTGCATCGCCGCACCAGAGGCTTTATAAGGTGCGGTTTACGCTAAACCCGGACAATCATCATGACTGACACCCCTTTCTGGCAACACAAACGCCTGGCACAAATGAGCGATGAGGAATGGGAATCCTTGTGTGATGGTTGCGGGCAGTGCTGTCTGAACAAATTGCAGGATGCGGATACCGATGAGATCTACTTCACCAACGTCGCCTGTAACCAGCTCAACATCAAAACCTGCCAGTGCCGCAACTATGAGCGTCGCTTTGAATATGAAGAGGATTGCATCAAGCTGACGCGGGAAAACCTCACCACGTTCAACTGGCTGCCGCGCACCTGCGCCTATCGCCTGTTGGGTGAGGGCAAGCCGTTGCCTGCGTGGCATCCGCTGCGTGCAGGCTCAAAAAATGCGATGCACGCCCAGCGCATTTCGGTGCGATATATTGCGGTGCGGGAGAGTGAAGTACGCGACTGGGAAGATCACATCATTGATCGACCAGACCGCAACGGCTAAGCCCGGAAAGAATTAAAAAAGGCTGCCGATGGCAGCCTTTTTTATGGCGTCAGCGGCTAAAGAGATCGCGACGTTTGGCTTTAAACGGCTGAGCAATCAGCACCAGCAGCGCCACCAGCAGATAACCGGCGAACACCACAATCATCCACTGCGGCATACTGAGCGTCAGGAAGCTCCAGCTGCGATCTGCGCAATCACCGCTGGCGAGGAACACGGACGGCAGCCACTTATCCAGCGGTAAGCCGCTCGGGAAGCGGGCAGCAAAATCACAGGTGGTAAAAGGATTGGGATGCAGCTGAATCATGGTGTGTTCATAGGAGAGACGCAGACCCTGCCAGGCGCTGTATATCCACAACGCCAGCGCAGCCAGTCTTAATGGCGTTTTTGGCGCAATGGCACCGACCAGACCGGCACCCATCACGCCGAACAGCGCGTTGCGCTCATAGATACACATCACACAGGGTTTGAGCCCCATAACATGCTGGAACCACAACGCAGTGAGTTCCAGCGCCAGCGCCGTCAGGGCCAGTAATAACCAGGCTCCACGACCGCGAGAACATTGATTCAGATATCGTAACATATTGCATTCCCTGTAAACGTCAATGTCACGCAGTGTAAACCAAAAGCGCCGTCAAACCAGCCTGGGCCAGGGAAAAATCATGTTCAAATATGACCTGAACCTGATCCAGACCAGGGAAAGCGTTGATCAGTGTGGCGGTAACAACCATCCCATGTTGAGCATACTGTCAGTCAGCGGCAGCAGCAGAAAATGGATAGACAGATAGCCGACCAGCGACAGGACCACCGTAAACGGCAGTGCCATCCAGACCATCCGCCCATATGAGAGGCGAATCAGCGGTGCCAGTGCTGAAGTCAGCAGGAACAGGAACGCCGCCTGACCGTTCGGGGTAGCGACCGAAGGGAGATTGGTACCGGTATTAATCGCTACCGCCAGCAACTCAAACTGCTGCGCGTCAATCGCGCCGCGATCAAAGGCATGACGTGCTTCATTGATATACACCGACCCGACAAAAACGTTATCGGAAATGGAAGAGAGCAGGCCATTAAAGACGTAGAACCATTTGAGCTGGGCCTCAGGCTCCGCGCTGAGAACGAATGAGACCAGCGGCGCAAACAGCTGTTGCTCAATGATCACCGCCACAATCGCAAAGAACACCGTCAGCAGCGCCGTGAAAGGCAGGGCTTCAGTGAATGCCTGGCCGATGGTGTGCTCATCGGTGATGCCGCACAGCGCGGTCGCCATAATGATCACCGACAGGCCAATCAGTCCCACTTCGGCCAGATGAAAGGCCAGCGCGATAATCAGCCAGATCCCAATTGCCGCCTGAATCCACAGTTTGATGGTGTCCTGACGGGTACGCTGGGCAGCCTCCTGTTTTTCGCTCTCCTCCAGCAACTGACGTACGCTGGCGGGCAGGGTTACGCCGTAGCCAAACCATTTACACTTTTCCACCAGCACACTGGTCAGGATGCCGCATAGCAGCACCGGAACGGTCACCGGCGCCATACGCAGGAAAAATTGGGTAAAGTCCCAGCTGGCGGCATGGGCAATAATCAGGTTTTGCGGCTCGCCGACCATGGTCATCACGCCACCCAGCGCGGTACCGACGCCCGCCTGCATCATCAGGCTGCGCAGAAATGCCCGAAACTGCTCCAGCGTCTCACGTTGTGCCAGCGGGTGATGCTGATTTTGTGGATCGGAGGCGACGCGGTGATAGATCTGATAAAAACTGACGGCGACGCTGATCACTACTGCCAGCACCGTTAGGGCATCAAGGAAGGCGGAGAGAAAGGCGGCGGCCAGGCAGAAGGTGACGCCGAGCAGCACTTTTGACTGAATCGACAGCAGCAGCCGGGTAAAGACAAACAGCAGCAGCTGCTTCATAAAGAAAATGCCGGCCACCATAAAGATTAACAGCAGCAGCACTTCCAGGTTGTTTGCCAGCTCGGTTTTAACCTGCTCCGCGCTGGCCATGCCGATGAAAATAGCTTCCAGCGCCAGCAGACCGCCAGGCAGCAGCGGATGGCATTTAAGCGCCATACCCAGGGTGAAAATAAACTCTGCTACTAATAACCAACCCGCAGCAAACGGGCTGACAAAAGCGTAAATTAATGGATTAACGATCAGAAAAGCCAGCATTAATCCCTTATACCAGTTGGGAGACTGGCCAAGAAAGTTCCGTTTTAACGCCTGCCCATAAGTCATATCCATCGGAATAAGTATCCTGTTGTTGTGTATCGATTTTGCTGCAAAGAATAATCTTTAGCAGGGTCTGGCGCAAATCGCGGCAAATTCGCCGTGAGGCAGGCCTGAAAATGGTACCTGCATCCGGTTTAAATAGTTGCGCAGGCTATATCCGCTATAGGGCGTCTGGTATGATGAGTGCCCATTACGATTAAGAAAGCAACGAGAACACACTGCTATGGTCATAAAGGCTCAGAGTCCAGCGGGATTTGCTGAAGAGTATATTATTGAAAGCATCTGGAACAGCCGCTTTCCGCCAGGGTCGATTCTTCCTGCTGAACGTGAGCTTTCTGAATTGATTGGGGTTACGCGCACCACATTACGTGAAGTGTTGCAGCGGCTGGCGCGTGATGGCTGGCTCACCATTCAGCACGGAAAACCGACCCGGGTTAACGACTTCTGGGAAACGTCCGGACTGAACATTCTGGAAACGCTCGCCCGTCTCGATCACGACAGCGTGCCGGTGTTAATCGATAACCTGCTGTCGGTTCGCACCAACATCTCCTCCATCTTTATCAGTCGCGCGCTGCGCCACCATCCGGAGAAAGCGCGTGCCGTGCTGGAGACCGTCGCCAGTGCCGACGATCAGGCGGATGCCTACACTGAACTCGACTATCGGGTGTTCCGCGGTCTGGCCTTTGCTTCAGGGAATCCGATTTACGGTCTGATCCTGAATGGACTGAAAGGGCTCTATACCCGCGTCGGTCGTCACTACTTCTCTAATCCGGAAGCTCGTCAGGTGGCGCGTGATTTTTATCTCTCGTTACTGGCGCTGTGTGACAAAGAGCCGGGCCAGGATGAAATTGTAGATGCGGTGCGCCACTACGGGCGTCGCAGCGGTGAAATCTGGCACAGTATGCAGAAAAGTATGCCAGACGATCTCAGCAGTAAACGCTAAAAAGCCGGGCATCTCGCCTCAGGCTCGTCCGTTAAGGTTAAATTTGCAAAGGCTGTCATGGTTAAACGTGGCAGCTTTTTTTTTGGGTGAGTATGCCGGAGTGCGGGCCTGCGCACCGCTGCTGCTGCCGGGCCGTCCTCGCGCCGCTCACGCGGTACCTTCGGCTTTGACGTCGTGCCGACGAACCGTTCGGGGATCGGCCCTCCCTGGCCGGCCCCGAACTCTCCACGCTTCCCGGCGTGGCGTTCTGGCCCAACGTCACGCCTCAGCGCTGCGGATAGCCCTTTCAGCAGCAGAGGCGCTCAGGCCTTCACGCTCGTGCCCTTTTTAACAACACGTACTGAAGTTTCAGAGCAGGCTGGGGCCGATCAGGGGCAGGCAATCCGCAGCGCTGAACATTAGCCAGGAGAGCCCGCAGGACGCGGGCGAAAGGCGGGGCGGCACAGGATGTGCCATCCCCGGCGGTCCGTCAGGCAGAGGAATGACGTGAAGGTACCGCGCAGCGGCGCGAGGACCGCCAGCCCCTGAGCAGCACCAGACTGCGCTATCACCGATCGCTTAACTAACGAGCATCAGAGACCGCGTCCGGTTTTTTTAAAGTCACAGCGGCGAGCCGCGTGACGGATTACGATCCAGCAATTCGACGCTGCCATCCTCGTTCTGTTGTTCCAGAATCACGTCAAAGCCCCACAGACGATGCACATGCTTCAGCACTTCGCGCCGGCTCTTATCCAGCGGCGTGCGGCTTTGCGGCACATAGCGCAGCGTCAGTGAGCGGTCACCGCGCAAATCCACATTGTAGACCTGAATGTTCGGTTCAAGATTGCTCAGGTTGTACTGTGCAGAGAGCTGCTGGCGAATGGCCCGATAACCGGCTTCATCGTGAATAGCGGCGATCTCAAGAAAGTTATTGCGGTCATCATCCAGCACGGTAAACAGGCGGAAATCGCGCATCACTTTCGGCGACAGGAACTGGCTGATAAAGCTCTCGTCCTTAAATTCACGCATCGCGAAGTGCAGAGTTTCCAGCCAGTCCGAACCGGCAATATCCGGGAACCAGTAGCGATCTTCTTCGGTGGGTGACTGACAGATACGCTTGATGTCCTGGAACATCGCGAAGCCTAAAGCATAGGGGTTAATGCCGTTATACCACTGGCTGTTATAGGGCGGCTGAAACACCACGTTGGTGTGACTGTGCAGGAACTCCATCATAAAGCGTTCCGACACTTTGCCTTCGTCATACAGATGATTCAGGATGGTGTAGTGCCAGAACGTGGCCCAGCCTTCGTTCATCACCTGAGTCTGCTTTTGCGGATAGAAATACTGGCTCACTTTGCGCACGATGCGCAGGATCTCACGCTGCCACGGCTCCAGCAGCGGCGCGTTCTTCTCCATAAAGTAGAGCAGGTTCTCCTGCGGTTCAGAGGGATAACGCGCCGCTTCAACCTGTACCGTCTCTTTTTCACGCCGTGGCAGGGTGCGCCACAGGGTATTCACCTGGCTCTGCAGATACTCTTCCCGACTCTTCTGTCGCGCTTTCTCCTCCTGCAGCGAGATCTTCTGCGGCCGTTTATAACGGTCAACGCCGTAGTTCATCAGCGCATGGCACGAGTCGAGCAGCCGTTCGACTTCTTCAACGCCGTAACGCTCCTCGCAGTCACTGATGTAATTCTTCGCAAACAGCAGGTAATCAACGATCGAACCGGCATCCGTCCAGCTGCGGAACAGGTAATTATTTTTGAAGAAAGAGTTGTGACCGTAACAGGCGTGCGCCATCACCAGCGCCTGCATGGTCATGGTGTTCTCTTCCATCAGATAGGCGATGCAGGGATTGGAGTTAATCACAATCTCGTAGGCTAACCCCTGCTGACCATGCTTGTAGCGCTGTTCGGTTTCAATAAACTTTTTACCGAATGACCAGTGGGAATAATTGATCGGCATACCGACGCTGGAATAAGCGTCCATCATCTGCTCAGAGGTGATCACTTCGATTTGGTGCGGATAGGTATCGAGCCGGTAGAGTTTCGCCACGCGGTCGATCTCGGCTAAATAGACATCCAGTAGTTCGAATGTCCAGTCTGGTCCGTCATTGAGTCGTTTGCTGTCCTTGATGGGATCGTCAAAGATTGTCGTCATAGCGCACCTCTTTTTTTGCAAACTGGCTGACCCGAAAGGCAACCCGTTCCGGTTATTTAAGGCTTCATCCTGAGAAAGGGAACCCGAAAAAAACTGAGCGAACACAACAATGATAGCCCACTGTCGCTTATCCGAAATGCGAACTCAAATGAATTCTTTGGCAGAAAATCATTCATAGTGGAATGACGTGGAATTTAATAGCCTTTAACTCGACCATGATTTTAAAATCCAGCATATAATCCTGTTTATAAGTTGTTTGTATGGGGTTGAATGATTCTCCTGCCAAAAGCAGATTTAACTGCTGTTGTTGTCATTTATTTCTGGCCAGGAGTGATATGGCGCATAAATCTCTGTATTTTGCCGCCTGATATGATTTTAGTTACCTGCTAAGTAAAAAAGATGTGAAATAGTTGCTGGAATTTAGAGGTGATTTCCGCTGAGTGGATCCGCTGAATGTCGCCTGATGAATAGTGAATTATGCTTTTACATGCCGGTGGGGGACATATGCACGTTGTGATTCTGGGAAGTGGTGTGGTGGGTGTGGCGAGCGCGTGGTATCTGGCGCGTGCCGGACATCAGGTGACGGTTATCGATCGTCAGCCTGCCGCGGCGCTGGAGACCAGCGCAGGCAATGCCGGTCAGATTTCGCCGGGCTATGCGGCACCCTGGGCTGCACCGGGTGTACCGCTGAAAGCGGTTAAGTGGATGTTCCAGCGTCATGCACCGCTGGCGGTGCGGCTGGATGGCAGCAGCTTCCAGCTGGAGTGGATGTGGCAGATGTTGCGTAACTGCGATATCAACCACTATCAGCAGAATAAAAGCCGAATGGTACGCATCGCTGAATATAGCCGTGATTGCCTGAAAGCCCTGCGTGCTGAAACCGGCATCGCGTATGAAGGACGGCAGGGCGGCACGCTGCAACTGTTCCGTACGCAACAGCAGTACGACAGTGCCAGCAAAGATATCGCGGTGCTGCGTGACGCGGGCGTGCCCTACGAATTGCTGCAGGCACATGAGCTGGCGCGCGTCGAGCCGGCACTGGCCGCCACCCAGCATAAACTGACCGGCGGTCTGCGCCTGCCTAACGATGAAACTGGCGACTGTCAGCTATTTACTCAGCGGCTGGCAAAAATGGCTGAGGAGGCGGGCGTGGTTTTCCGCTTCGGGACACCGATTGATCATCTGCTGCGTGACGGTAACCGCATCTACGGCGTGAAGTGTGGCGAGGAGATCGTTAAAGCGGATCAGTATGTTGTGGCGCTGGGTTCCTATTCCACCGCGCTGCTGCGTAACGTGGTGGATATTCCCGTCTATCCGCTGAAAGGCTATTCACTCACCATCCCGATTAAAAATCCGGATGCTGCGCCGGTCTCAACTATTCTCGATGAAACCTACAAAGTTGCGGTAACCCGTTTTGACGATCGTATTCGGGTCGGCGGAATGGCGGAAATTGTTGGTTTTAACACCAGACTGACTGAAGCACGGCGGGAAACGCTGGAGATGGTGGTCAGTGATCTCTATCCTGAAGGCGGTCATCTGGCCCAGGCCAGTTTCTGGACCGGCTTGCGTCCAATGACGCCCGATGGCACGCCGATTGTCGGTGCCACACCGGTGTCTAACCTCTGGCTCAATACCGGTCACGGGACGCTGGGCTGGACAATGGCGTGCGGTTCGGGTCAGCTTCTTGCCGATCTGATCTCCGGTATTCAACCGGCGATTGCCGCCGATGACCTGTCGGTGTTCCGTTACTTACCCGGTTTTGTGGCCAGCGCCGCGCCGCTGCGTAACGCCAACGCTACTCGTTAAGCTTTCAGGGAGAGGAAGGATGTCACGTCCGATTGTCGCTACCATTAATCAGCAGGCATTACGGCATAACCTGGCGGTGGTTCGCCAGGCCGCACCTGCATCCCGCGTCTGGTCGGTGGTTAAGGCTAACGCGTATGGTCATGGTCTGGCCCGCGTCTGGGAAAGTCTGGCTACCACCGACGGCTTTGCGCTGCTGAATCTGGAAGAGGCGATTCTGTTGCGCGAGCAGGGCTGGAAAAAGCCGATCCTGCTGCTGGAAGGCTTTTTTCAGCCGGACGATCTGCACCTGATCGATCGCTATCGTCTCACCACCAGCGTACACAGTAACTGGCAGATTAAAGCGCTGGCTAATGCAACGCTGTCGGCACCGATCGATATCTATCTCAAGGTCAACAGCGGCATGAACCGGCTGGGCTTTCGCCCTGAGCAGGTTAATGCGGCGTGGCAAAAACTGCGCGCGCTTAACAACGTGGCTGAGATAACGCTGATGGCCCATTTCGCGGATGCGGAAAATCCCGACGGCTTAATCGCTCCGCTGCAGCGTATTGAACAGGCGGCTGAGGGGCTGACCTGTCCGCGATCGCTCGCTAACTCCGCCTGCACGCTGTGGCACCCGGAGGCGCATTATGACTGGGTTCGTCCCGGTATTATTCTCTATGGCGCGTCACCGAGCGGCGACTGGCAGGATGTTGCCGGCAGCGGACTGACGCCGGTAATGACGCTGAGCAGTGAGATCATCGGTATCCAGCAGTTACAGGCGGGCGATGGCGTCGGTTATGGCTACCGTTATCATGCGGCGCAGGCGCAGCGGATTGGCGTGGTAGCCTGTGGCTATGCGGATGGTTACCCACGTCACGCACCCAACGGCACACCGGTCAGCGTCGATGGCGTGATGACGCAGGTGGTAGGCGCGGTGTCGATGGATATGATCACCGTCGATTTAACGCCCTGTCCGCAAGCCGGCATCGGCTCGCGGGTGGAGTTATGGGGCGAACAGGTGAAGATCGATCAGGTGGCAAAAGCGGCCGGAACGGTCGGATACGAGCTGATGTGTGCGCTGGCACCTCGCGTTCCGGTTCAGCTCAGTTAAGAGTGATTAAGCGCGGTCACCCGGCCGCGCATCTTCCGGCTGCAGCGCCAGGCGATCAACGCCAGCATGGCACCCAGCAGCATCATCAGACTCAGCGAGAGCTTCTCAGCCAGCGGCAGCGCCACAATCACCAGGCTGCCTGCCGCACCGCCCGCCATCTGAATAAATCCCTGTAGCGCGGATGCCACGCCAGCCTGTTGCTGATAGGGCTCCAGCGCATAGCTGGTCGCGGGACCGACGGTGAACGCCAGACCCGCCACCGAAACCGCGACCGGAAACATATACAACGCCCAATGGCTCTGCATCGATGCCGGAAACAGCATCATTCCCGCCAGCAGCAACAGCGCACCCAGCAGCATCGTGACAAAGCCCATCGCCAGACAGAAAGGCCGTCCCGCTTTGCGGATGGTTTTATTGACGAAGACGCTGACGAACATGATCCAGAAGCCGTTGGCACCAAAGGCAAAAGAGAACTCAATCGGTGATAAGCCGCCTTCGGTCATCAATACCTGCGGAGCCAGAGAGACATAGGTCAGCACCATGCCCAGTGCGCCCGCGTTGGCAAAGGCAAACGCCAGGAAGCGAGGCTGACGTAAAATGGCGGCATACTGCGCAATCGGCAATCCTTTCACCCGCAGGGTATCGGCCGGGCGCGTTTCGGGCAGCCAGACAATGACCAGCAGCATAATCAGCGCGCCGTAGCCGCACAGGAACCAGAAGGGCGCGCGCCAGTCGAACGCGCTGGCCAGCAGGCCGCCCAGCAGGGGAGCCAGTGCCGGAACGATATTTAATGCGCCATTCAGAAAGCCATAGGCGCGTGCCGCCTCATCACCGCTCAGGCGATCGCGTACGCCGCTGAAGGCGACGACCGCGCTGCAACAGACGCCACAGCCCTGCACCAGACGGGCAAGCAGAAACAGCGGAAATGAGGTGGCGGTAGCGGCAATGGCGCTGCCAGCGATGTAGAGCGCCAGGCCCAGCAGGGCAATCGGCTTACGGCCATAGTTATCCACCAGCGGGCCAGTCACCAGTTGTCCCAGCCCCATCACCAGCAGAAACAGCGGGATGGTGGTCTGCACCAGGTTAACCGGCGTATTCAGCCCTTCCGCAATCTGCGGCAGCGTGGGCAAATAGAGATCAATGCCTAAAGGTGCCAGCAACACCAGGCTCAATAACAGTAGAGTAAATTTTTGCATAACGACCAGAGGGTGAACGTTCTGTTAAAAAACGAGCCGCAGAGGGTAATGATTCACAACAAAAAAAGATAGAGGAGAAGATGCGGAAGTTGCGATGCCTGTGCGAAACAGGCATCGCTTACTGTCAGTTAGTAGGCACCATCACGACGCAGTACCACGCCAGCGGTTTTAAACAGGATGGCGATATCGGTCCACAACGCCCAGTTTTTCACATACCAGGAGTCAAAGTAGACGCGGGTATCGTAATCAATGTCATTACGTCCGCTGACCTGCCACAAACCGGTCATGCCAGGCTTCGCCATCAGATAGTAATCAACATCACCGGCATAGCGCTCCAGTTCCGCTTCAATCACCGGGCGCGGTCCCACCAGGCTCATCTCGCCACGGATGACGTTCCACAGCTGCGGCAACTCATCGAGGCTGGTTTTACGCAGGAAGCCACCAATTTTGGTGATGCGCGGATCGTTTTTAAGTTTGAAGTCCTTATCCCACTCAATACGCGCAGCTTCGCTGGTGGCCAGCAGATTTTCCAGCACCTCTTTCGAGTTGGTCACCATGGAACGGAATTTCAGGCACTTAAACTTTTTACCATCCTGACCGACGCGCTCATGGCCATAGATAGCATTGCCGCCATCGCGCTTCACCATGTAGCAGAGCAGGGCAAAAATCGGGCCGAGGAACAGCAGCAGCATTGACGCGACAATAATATCAAAGGCGCGCTTCAGGAACCGCGAGGAGTGCTTAGCCAGATTATTACTGACCCGCAGGATCATCACTTCATGGCTGAAGATAAATGACATATCGGTACCATAGAGCGGCACACCGCGCAGGGTCGGGATCACCGAGACGGAACGACAGTTCATCTTCGACAGGAACTTCAGCCAGCGATCACGCATAGGCTGCTGCTCATACTCCATCGCCACAATGAACTGCACGTTGTCGCGGTCGATGGTTTGCCAGTTAATATCTTTCCAGGTGATAACCGGGACGCCATTAACGCTTTGCTCGGCGGGCACATCGTCTACCGAGATAAACGCCTGTACGTTATAGCCCAGGATCTCTTCGCTTTGCAGCGCCGCGTAGGCCTCGGTGGCATTCCGGCCGGAGCCGATAATGATCGTCTCTTTCTGCCACTGACCGGCTTTATTAATCGCGCGCTTCACTACGGCACGCATCAACGGCAGCAGCAGCAGGGCATAAGTCCAGCTGAACACCCACACCATGCGGGAGAAATCCCACTTCGAAAAAGCGATCAGGGCGAGATCGAGCAGGGAGAAAACGAAAAGTGTCTTAACGATCTCTTTCAGCTCGAACCAAAAAGGTTTGCGATAGGTGTAGTGGCGCAGGCGTACCCAGAACCAGCCGGTACACATGACGGACATAATAAATTGTGCAACAAAACGATATTCAATTTGTTGCGGGGGAATAAATGTATCCAGCTCTCCCCAAATACCCTGAACAGTGGCGGCCGATAAAAACAACGCCAGATTAAGTGCAATCAGATCGGAAAAACTCAGGGCGAACTTTACGATGATATTTTTTCGCGTTCCGCTCCAGGAGCGGCTCGGGTTATTCATTATCAATGTACTTGCCATAAAACCTGCTCTCTTTCTCAAGTAAAAGATGGCCTGACCAGAATCAAGTACGCGCTCAGGAGTGGGCTACTGAAAAAATTAAAAAATCATTTTCAGTCTGTTGCAGTCAGTACAGCCAAAAGAAGCTGCGAAAAGAGTGACGGATAAAGCGTGATGTCACTCACGAAATATTGCAGCGTTGAGTAAGAGTATGCAGGAGTTATTTGACAGAGTTAATACGGAAAAAATCTGAAAACGTTAAAACTGATTAAAGTTTTAAAGTTATAATTCTTTGTTTAATAAGGATAAAATAAGAGAAGGGGTGGTTATAACCAAACTGTTTAAGACTGTTTTTAGGAATTACCGCCAAATCTCTCGACCGGCGGTAGTGAAGTCAACTCAGGCGGGCTTCTTTAAAATCCAGCGGTCCTGCTGTTTATCATAATGACCAATTTGCAGATTGACCGGTTCCCCGTCGATCCAGGCCGGAATGCTGGTGTCACGATCCCAGCCATCAAGTTGCGTAATTAAGCCGGGATTGGTATCACAGGGGATGCTGACGGTGTCGGGGTTCTCACTGTCAAGATCGGCATCCACAATCTCATAACGACCAATTTTAACCACGTGTCCCATTCATTTCTCCTGTTTAAGCGGGCTTGAACTCTTAGCTTAGTGCATCAGCAGAAAATAACGGGGCAGAATGATTAGGATTATTCCTTCTCTTCAGCCGGGCGCACACCAATCTTCACAATACGGTTATCTTCTTTCTCGGCCACGGTCCAGGTCAGCTGGTTCCATTCCACCTGATCGCCAACCACCGGCGCGCCGCCCAGCATACTCAGCATCAGCTGCCCCAGCGACTGCTGGTCATTGGTCTCCTCGTCCAGTTCCAGACCGTATATCTGCGCCACATCACGCAGCCGGGCTTCCGCATCAAGGATAAAGTCACCAAAGAAGCGCTGATCGAGCGAAACCGGCGGCGACTGACTGAACATCTTGCCCAGCGCCGGCAAATCGCGCTCGCGGCCAATCACGCAGATAACGTCGTTCTCTTTCAGGCGAGTGCCGCCATTGGGATGCATCAGCACATTGTCGCGGAACAGCGCCGCAATCCGGGTTTCACGCGGCATCTGTAAATCGCGCAGCGCGGCACCGACGCACCATTTGTCGGCGCTGAGCTGATAAACGAACTGCTCCCACGGATTCTCCGGATGGATATCCAGGCCTACCCGACTGATCGGTGAGGCCGTTGGCGGGACCACCACTTTGGCTTTTTTCGCGGCAAAGCCCAGTGAGGTACCTTGCAGCATCAGCGAGACCAGCACCACAAAGAAGGCGATATTGAAATAAAGTGAGGCGTTCTCCAGTCCGGCCATCATCGGGAACACCGCCAGAATAATCGGCACGGCACCGCGCAGGCCGACCCAACTGATAAAGAAGCGCTCGCGGGTGGTAAAACTGCGGAACGGCAACAGGCCGATAAACACCGAGAGCGGGCGCGCCACCAGAATCAGCCACAGCGACAGAATCATCGCCGGCACGGCGATATGCCACAAATCAGAAGGCGTCACCAGCAGGCCGAGCACGATGAACATCCCGATCTGACTCAGCCAGGCCATGCCGTCGAAGGTCTGCAGGATGCCGTGACGGTTACGAATCGGGCTGTTACCCAACAGGAAGCCGCACAGATAGACCGCCAGAATGCCGCTGCCTTCCAGCACCGTGGTCAGGGCGAACACCAGAATACCGCCGCTCAACGCCAGCAGCGGGTAGAGCCCGCCCGCCAGGCTGATGCGGTTGATTAACTGCTGCAGCGCCCAGCCGCCGCCGAGGCCTAACACAATGCCCAGCCCGAACTGCTGCACCAGGTGAACCAGGAACATCCAGTCAAGCCCGGTCTGGCCTTGCTCAATCATCTCAATCAGGGTAATGGTCAGAAACACCGCCATCGGGTCGTTGCTGCCCGATTCAATCTCCAGGGTTGAGCTGACGCGCTCGTTCAGGCCCTTATCGCCCAGCAGCGAGAATACCGCCGCCGCATCGGTAGAACCGATAATCGCGCCAATCAGAAAGCCCTGCATCATATCGAGATTAAACAGCCAGGCGGCCACCACGCCGGTTAAGCCCGCGGTAATCATCACGCCGACGGTAGCCAGCGACAGGGCGGGCCCCAGCGCTACCTTAAACGAGCTGGCTTTGGTTCGCATCCCGCCATCCAGCAGGATGATAGCCAGCGCCAGGTTAGAGATCAGGTAAGCGGCGGGGTAGTTATCAAAGGCGATGCCGCCGATGCCATCCACGCCGGTCAGCATACCCAGCGCCAGGAAGATAACCAGGATAGGAATACCCAGGCGTGAGGAGAAAGAGCTGAGCAAAATGCTCGAGGCTACCAGCACGGAACCGATGATAAACAGACTGTAAACAATGGTGTGGTTCAAACCCGGGCTCCTGAGTTATGGCGTTGCGTGGCTGCAAAGGGTGACAAATGTCCATGCTATCCCTAAAAGATAATGTTTTATCAAAGAGTTGTCATGGTCAAAATGAAAATTATACCAATTGTTAACTGGCTTATGGAATCAGATTAATGTGAAGAATGAGGGAGTTGGCAGGCAAGCGGCAGAAAAGCCACTCTTTTAGCAGGTTATTCGGCAGATAAAAAACAAGCCGGTGATAAGCCGGCTTGGTTGATCAGGCTTCGGTCGCCTGTTTATGAAACAGAGAACGGAACACCGGATAGATATCTTCCGGTTCGCGAATATGCTCTATCGCGAAGTTATCGAACATCGCCTGCAGATGTTCATACTCGCGCCACAGGGTCTGATGCGCGCGGCGGGTAATTTCGATATAGCTGTAGTAACGCACCACCGGCAGGATGTTCTTCGCCAGGATTTCGTGACACAGCGGCGAATCATCGGCCCAGTTGTCGCCGTCCGAGGCCTGCGCCGCATAGATATTCCACTGCGCCGGATCGTAGCGATCTTTGACCACCTCATCCATCAACTTCAGGGCGCTGGAAACGATGGTACCGCCGGTCTCCTGCGAATAGAAGAACTCCTGTTCATCCACCTCTTTCGCCTGAGTGTGATGGCGGATATAGACCACATCCACGTTCTTGTAGGTCCGGCTCAGGAACAGATAGAGCAGAATATAGAAACGCTTCGCCATATCCTTGGTCGCCTGATCCATGGAACCGGAAACGTCCATTAAGCAGAACATCACTGCCTGGCTGGAAGGCTCCGGGCGTTTCTCGAAGTTTTTATAACGCAGGTCAAAGGTATCGATAAACGGCACGCGTTCGATGCGCGCGCGTAATTCGGCGATATCCTTACGCAGCCGCTCCTCCTCAAGCAGCTGTGCCGGTTCCGATTTTTCCACCATGCTGAGCGTCTCTTCCAGCTCGTGCAGCATCCGGCGTTTACCTGCCGTCATCGCCGTGCGGCGCGCCAGCGAGTTCTGCAGCGAACGCACCACACTGATGTTGGCAGGAACGCCGTTGGAGGTGTAACCGGCGCGGTGGGTTTTGTATTCATTCAGCTGACGATGCTGATTCCGGCGCAGATTGGGCAGAGCCAGATCCTCAAACAGCAGATCGAGATATTCATCTTTCGAGATCTGAAAAACAAATTCATCCTGACCTTCACCATCCTGGCTGGCGTTGCCCTGACCACTGCCGCCGCCACCGCCACCCTGAGGTCGCTCAATGCGGTCATTCTGCACAAAATGGTCGTTTCCGGGATGCACGCGGTGACGATTCCCGCCGCGTCCCTGATGGAAGATCGGCTCATTGATGTCATCAATGGGTATTGAAACAGATTCACCGCTGCTGACGTCGGTAACCGAGCGTTTGTTAATGGCCTCGGAGATCGACTGCTTGATTTGCGACTTATAACGGCGCAAGAAACGCTGGCGGTTGACCGCGCTCTTGTTTTTACCGTTAAGCCGGCGATCGATGAAATAGGCCATAGTGTTCCCCCAAACTACATTGCAAGCAGGTCGGGCATGCCCGACCTTTAGATGACCGGTACCGCAATACCGGCTTGCTTACAGACTTTTATCAGGACGATTTACGCACACGCAGATACCATTCACACAGCAGGCGTACCTGTTTGCGGGTATAGCCTTTTTCCATCATGCGATCGACGAAATCATCATGTTTCTTCTGCTCATCGGTCGAGGTCTTGGTATTGAATGAGATGACCGGCAGCAGCTCCTCCGTATTTGAGAACATTTTCTTCTCAATCACGGTGCGCAATTTCTCGTAACTGGTCCAGTTCGGATTGCGACCGTTATTGTGTGCCCGCGCGCGCAGCACGAAGTTGACGATCTCATTACGGAAATCTTTCGGGTTACTGATGCCCGCAGGCTTCTCAATCTTCTCCAGTTCCGCATTCAGCGATTCGCGGTCAAACAGCTGACCGGTATCGGGATCGCGATATTCCTGATCCTGAATCCAGAAGTCGGCATAGGTGACGTAGCGATCAAAGATGTTCTGACCATACTCGGAATAGGATTCCAGGTAAGCGGTCTGAATCTCTTTGCCGATGAACTCCGCATATTTTGGAATCAGGTAACCTTTCAGGTGCTCAAGGTATTTTTCCGCCTGATCCTGCGGGAACTGCTCACGCTCGATCTGCTGTTCAAGCACATAGAACAGGTGAACCGGGTTGGCCGCCACTTCGGCATGGTCGAAGTTGAAGACCCGTGACAGGATCTTAAAGGCGAAACGGGTCGACAGACCGTTCATGCCCTCATCAACGCCGGCGTAATCGTGATACTCCTGCCACGATTTCGCTTTCGGGTCGGTATCTTTCAGGCTTTCGCCGTCATAGACCCGCATTTTGGAGTAGATGCTGGAGTTTTCCGGATCTTTCAGGCGCGACAGAATCGAGAACTTAGCCAGTGTTTCCAGCGTACCAGGGGCGCATGGCGATGTTGCCAGCTCACTGTGGTTCAGCAGTTTCTCGTAAATTTTGATCTCTTCAGAGACTCGCAGGCAATAAGGCACTTTGACGATGTAAACACGGTCAAGGAACGCCTCATTGTTTTTGTTATTACGGAAAGTGACCCATTCAGATTCGTTGGAGTGCGCCAGAATGATGCCGTTAAACGGCAGCGCTGAGATCCCTTCGGTCCCGTTGTAGTTACCTTCCTGGGTGGCGGTCAGCAACGGATGCAGCACTTTAATCGGTGCCTTGAACATCTCGACAAATTCCATGATGCCCTGGTTCGCGCGGCACAGTGCGCCAGAGTAACCATACGCATCAGGATCGTTTTGCGCGTGGTTTTCCAGTTTGCGGATGTCCACTTTACCGACCAGCGCCGAAATGTCCTGGTTGTTCTCGTCGCCTGGCTCGGTTTTCGCGATCGCCAGTTGCTCAAGAATCGACGGCCAGACTTTCACTACTTTGAAGCGGGAGATGTCACCACCAAAGTCGTGCAGGCGTTTAGCGGCCCACGGCGACATGATGGTGCCAAGGTAACGGCGCGGCACGCCATACTCTTTTTCAAGAATGTGCGCATCCTCCTGCGGATTAAACAGACAGAGCGGATGGTCATTGACCGGGCTGCGTTCGCCATCTGCGCTCAGCACATAGATAGGGACGCGCTGCATCAGCGATTTAAGCCGCTCAGCCAGCGAGGATTTACCGCCGCCGACCGGCCCCAGCAGATAAAGGATCTGCTTCTTCTCCTCCAGTCCCTGAGCGGCATGTTTCAGGTAGGAGACGATCTGTTCAATCGCTTCCTCCATGCCGTAAAACTCCTCGAACGCCGGATAGCGTCCCATCACACGGTTGGAGAATATTCTGGAAAGGCGTGGCTCCTGAGCAGTGTCGACCATTACTGGCTCACCGATTGCCATTAACAGTCGCTCTGCAGCGTTGGCGTATGCACTGCGATCTTGCTTACAGATGGCAAGAAATTCCTGCAGTGTGAACTCTTCGTCCTTGGCAGCTTCATAACGCTGACGATAGTGATCGAATATATTCATAGCGATGCCCGTCCTTTCGTTTTTAGCACAGGTAAGGAGCGTAATTAGAGGCTCATGCAGCTCCCGGAAGATATTCTCTATTGAGTACAGCAACCCTTATGCCAACCTGATCATTTTTATCGGGATACACAACTTTACTGGTTACTCTGCTCGTACATATTGTCTGGTCTTACTTCTAACTGTAGATGGCTTCTAAGAAATTTCCTCCATGGCTGTGGGTGAATGAGGGTGAGATCAACAGCATAATCAGTCTGAGGTGAGGCCGGTATGCGCCTCTGATGAGTTAACTTAACGTGATTTTAACCTTTAATGCCACTTTCTACGGCTGGGCGCTTAAAGGATTTCGATATAAGTTAATCCAGTCGCAAAAAAACGTTAGACTTCATGTTTGATTGTTATATTTATGGAATGAATAAATTGTGAACCAATTCAAACTTAAGGCGCTTGTTGCACTTTTACCTTGTTATTTACTCTCTGGCGGCGTAAATGCCGCACCGCTTTCGGTCGGGGCTTCAGTCATCTATGCCGAGTCGCCTTATCGCGGCGGCCAGGACCGTTATCTGCCGGTTCCGGTAATCAATTACGAGGGTGAGAACTTCTGGTTTCGTAGCCTGCAGGGCGGTTACTACCTGTGGAAAGATCCTCAGAACCAGCTGTCACTGACGCTGCTCGGTTCACCGCAGGAGTACAAGCCCAGCGACAACGACCTGGGCGACATGAAAGGGCTGGATAAACGCCGCATGACCCTGATGGCGGGCGCAACATACCGTCACACAGCCGACTGGGGTATCGTTCGTACCGCACTGCTGGGCGACGTGCTGAACAACAGCAACGGCATGATCTGGGATTTAACTTACCTCTATCGCTTTGAAATGGGCGACTTCAGTCTGACGCCAGGCATTGGTGCGATGTGGAACAGTGCCAATCAAAACCGCTATTACTACGGTGTTTCCGGCCATGAAAGCGCCCGCACCGGCATCAGCCGTTACAATCCGGATGACAGCTGGTCACCTTATGTTGAACTGAGCGCCAGCTATCAGATTTCGACGCAGTGGAACGTCGGCGTGGTCGGCCGCTATACCCGTTTCGACAGCGAAATCAAAGATAGCCCGATGATCGACAAAAGCGGCCAGGCGACACTCTGGACCGGCGTCAGTTACAGTTTCTGATAACGCACTAAAAGAGGGCATTTTATGCCCTCTGTTCTTTTATGGGGCCTCAGCATGGGGCGGGAGAGCGAAATGCGCAACATCATGAATTTTGCCGGCCACAGCGATCTGCCGGTGATTGGTCAGGGCAGCTGGTATATGGGCGAGAATCCCGCTCAGCGCGCGGCGGAAGTCGCTGCACTTCAGCACGGGCTGGCGTGTGGTCTGCGCCTGATCGATACCGCCGAGATGTATGCCGACGGCGCAGCCGAAGAGGTGGTCGGCGAAGCGTTACAGGGTCGTCGTGATCAGGCGCTGGTGGTGTCAAAAGTGTACCCGTGGAATGCCGGTGAACACGATGCCATCGAGGCTTGTGAGCGTAGCCTGCAGCGGCTGAAAACGGACTACCTCGACCTCTATCTTCTGCACTGGCGCGGTAATATCCCGCTGGAAGAGACGGTGCGGGCGATGGAACAGTTGCAGCAGCAGGGTAAAATCCGCTACTGGGGCGTCTCTAATTTCGATACCGATGACATGGCTGAGCTGTGGGATGAAGCGGGTGGGACGCAGTGCGCGACCAATCAGGTGCTTTACCATCTCGGCTCACGGGGCATTGAATATGATCTGTTACCCGCCTGCCAGCAGCGTAACCTGCCGATTATGGCCTATTGTCCGCTGGCGCAGGCCGGACGGCTGCGCGATAGCCTGTTCAGCGACCCGCAACTGGTGCAGCTTGCACAGCAAAAGGGCATTAGCGTGGCCCAGCTCCTGCTTAGCTGGGTGATCCGTCAGCCTGGCGTTATTGCTATCCCTAAAGCCAGTTCTGTCGCTCACGTAGAGGAAAATGCGGCGGCGCTGAACGTGGTGCTGACTGACGACGATCTCACCCTCGTCAACCAGCGTTATCCGGCACCGCAGCATAAGTTACCGCTCGACGTGGTTTAAGCCTTAACTGCGTCGCCGCTGAGCTTTTTCTTCAGGCGGAAGGTGGTCGCCAGGCGGGCCGGTTTTTCGCCTGCACTGCGCAGCGGCTTATTGATGCGCGCTGTCTCAACGCAAACCATGGTCTTATAACCTTCATTCGGCATATCGGCCATGCTGCAGGAGAGCTCAACTCCTGGATTCCACGTCACAACGTCACTGTGATGGTGGTGATAGACCTCGATCTGGCGCTGTGCAGCTGGATCGTTAATCACTGAGCAATCTTCAGCCGCGGTAAAAATGCGATCAATCCGGCCTGGATAGCGTTGCTTGCCGTCGCTGCTGCCGATCTCGCCCTGATTCACCTTATCGATGTAGGTTTCACCCAGGCCCGACACTTCAATGCCGCTGATATCGCTGACGGTGAAATAGCTGTGCAGGGCGGCGGTGGCTTCAAAATCGCCATGCGCTTCCAGTTCAATTTCACAGTGCTGACCCAGCCGGAAACGGGCGATGAGAGTGAACTCATGTGGCCATAGCTTCAGCGTCTGAGGATTGCTTTCCAGCACCAGCGTCAGCATCACGCCATCTTCATTTTCATCATGGGCAGACAGCGTCCACGGCTGATTGCGGGCAAAACCGTGTGCCGGTTCACCTGCCGGACCAAACCAGGGCCAGCAGATTGGTACGCCGCCGCGAATGGCTTTGCCGGGCGAAAACAGACTCTTATCGCTGAGCCACAGAACCGGTTGCTCACCGCTGGGCTGCCAGGCGATCAGATGAGCACCCTGCAGCGTAATGGCTGCACGCACTTTCGGATGACTGACGACAATCGCCGGCAGTTCGCCGACCTGACGCTGCGAGAGGTAAGGGGAGATCTGGGTAACGACCGGCAGAGAAAACAGTTTATCTTGCATGTTCGATTCCTTCCTGAGCGGATCAAAAAAAGGGCGACCGAAGTCGCCCTTATTCTCAATGATGTCTGGCTGCCTTATTTAGCAGAAACCAGCGCAATCAGGTCGAGAACTTTGTTTGAGTAGCCAGTTTCGTTGTCGTACCAGGAAACCAGTTTCACAAAGTTGTCGTTCAGCGCGATACCGGCTTTAGCGTCAAACACTGAAGTCAGGATTTCGCCGTTGAAGTCAGTAGAAACCACATCATCTTCAACATAGCCCAGCACGTCTTTCATCTCACCTTCTGCAGCCGCTTTGATAGCCGCACAGATTTCTTTGTAAGAAGCCGCTTTTTCCAGACGCACGGTCAGGTCAACAACGGAGACGTTAGGGGTTGGTACGCGGAATGCCATACCGGTCAGTTTGCCGTTCAGTTCTGGCAGGACTTTACCCACTGCTTTCGCTGCGCCGGTTGAAGAAGGGATGATGTTCTGAGACGCGCCGCGGCCGCCGCGCCAGTCTTTGTGAGACGGGCCATCAACGGTTTTCTGAGTCGCGGTGGTGGCGTGAACGGTGGTCATCAGACCTTCAACGATACCAAACTTGTCGTTGATCACTTTTGCCAGTGGCGCCAGGCAGTTAGTGGTGCACGATGCGTTAGACACGATGTCCTGGCCCTGGTATTTGTCGAAGTTTGCACCGCGAACAAACATTGGGGTGTCATCTTTAGAAGGACCGGTCAGAACAACTTTCTTCGCGCCTGCAGTGATGTGTTTACGTGCGGTTTCGTCGGTCAGGAAGATACCGGTTGCTTCAGCAACAACGTCAACGCCCACTTCGTCCCACTTCAGGTTAGCCGGATCTCTCTCAGAGGTAACACGGATTTTCTTGCCGTTAACAACCAGTGCGCCATCCTGAACTTCTACGGTGCCGTCGAAACGACCATGCGTAGAGTCATACTTCAGCATGTACGCCATGTAATCCGCGTCCAGCAGGTCGTTGATTGCAACGATTTCGATGTCAGAACGCTGTTGAGCAGCACGGAAAACGATGCGACCGATACGGCCAAAACCGTTGATACCTACTTTGATAGTCATATATTCCACCAGCTATTTGTTAGTGAATAAAAGGTTGCCTGTAAAATTACAAAAACCTTACCAGGCGTCAAGCGGAATCGTGTCAATTGTTGCGACAAATCAATTCGCCTGAGAGGAATTATTCGATGCGCAACCGCTTGCGTACCGCCAATTGTATCGCGCTTCGTTTAATCAATCGCCGAATATATAGGGATGCCCCGGATAAAAGGTGATCGAAGTCACAAATCCGGGCTGTGAGAGTCGGACTGAAAGGGTGAGCACGAAAAAAGACCCGTCTTATGTTGATCATTTGTTAGAATAGTAGTCGAAATTTTCAGATTGGCACCCTTCCGGAATCTTAAAAATGGCTAAAGACACCGCACCCGAAGCAAAAATTTCGCAGCTGACAGAAATGCAGCGTTATGTTACCCAGCATCGCGGAACGGAGCCGCCTTACAGTGGCGCACTGCTGCATAACAAACAGGAAGGTATTTATCACTGCCTGGTCTGCAACGCGCCGCTGTTTCTGTCAGAGACCAAATATGATTCAGGTTGTGGCTGGCCGAGCTTTTATCAGCCGGTGAGCGACGACGCAATTCGTTATATTGAAGATGACTCACACGGCATGCAGCGCATTGAGATCCGCTGTGGTCAGTGTGATGCGCATCTGGGACATGTCTTCCCGGATGGCCCGCAGCCGACCGGGGAACGCTATTGTGTTAACTCTGCCTCATTGAATTTCACCGATGAGCAGGGTGAGCAGACGAAAGGATAAAAGCGATGAAGCAGCAACTGGAAGCGATGCTTGCCGCAATGACGCCAGAAGTCTATCAGCGACTGGCGACCGCGGTGGAGATTGGTAAATGGCCGGATGGCGTAGCGCTGACGCAGGAGCAGCGTGAAAACTGCCTGCAGCTGGTCATGATGTGGCAGGCGCGGCATAACGACAGCCCGCAACACATGACCATCGGCAAGGGCGGTGAGATGGTGACGAAGTCGAAAAGAGAACTCAAAGAAGAGTTTGGTATCGATTCAGACGTCACCCGCATCCAGCTGCACTGAGGGAGTCGGGTCACCGCTAATGGCTGACCCGCATCCTGGCAGAAAACTGGCACGACGCCGTAATGCTGGCCAGTTAAGCGACCGGTGATAACGCCGTCGGGTGCCGCTCAGGGGCTGGCGCTCCTCGCACCGCTGTGCGGTTCCTTCACTTCATTCGCCTGCCTGACGCACCGCCGGGGATGGCATATCCTGTGACGCCCCGCCTTTCGCCTGCGTCATGCGGACTCTGATGGCTAATGTTCAGCGCTGCGGATTGCCTGCCCCTGATCGGCATCAGCCTGCTCCGAGGCTTCAGTGTGTGTGGTTAAAAAGGGCGCTCAGGCCCGCACGCCCGCCCAGAAAAAAAGCTGCCACGTTTGACCGTGACAGCTTTTGCAAATGTAACCCTAACTGACGAGCATTACGCAGTGATGCGGCCTTTTTTCATATCAGAATCGCGCCCTGCGCGGTCATTTGTGCAAAGGCGATCTCGCTGTCCTCAGGGTTGAGATTCACCCCGCGACAGCCTTCTTTCACTACCTCGACGTGATAGCCCAGCTCCAGCGCGTCCAGCACGCTGTATTTCACGCAGTAATCAGTCGCCAGCCCCAGCATCACCAGATGGGTAATGCCGCGTTCGCGCAGCCAGCTGTCGAGTTCGGTTTTACGGCGATGGCCGTTATCGAAAAAGGCGCTGTAGCTGTCCACGTCCTGATCCTGACCTTTATGGAAGATCGCATCGAACAAGCTGCGGTCCAGTCCGGGATGGAAATCAGCGCCAGCCGATCCCTGAATACCGTGATCGGGCCACCAGATCTGTGCCAGGCCATTTAACTCGCCGAGCGTGTAGACCGGTTCGCCAGAGACTGAGGCAAAACTGCCGTGATCGGCGGGATGCCAGTCCTGCAGCGCCACCACACATTCCCCGTTCTGATGAAAGGTGCGGGCATAACGGTTGGCGATGTCAACGGTCTGGTCGCCCTGGTGAACGGCCATCGGGCCGCCAGGGCAAAAATCATTCTGGATATCAATAATGATGAGTGCGCGTTTCATTACAAGTCGCTCCGTCTCAGTCTTCTGTCAGTTCGCCGCGCAAATTTTGCTGCATTTTGCCGCGTATTTCATCGGCAGAGAGGTTCTGGCTGAGTAAAAAGTGCAGCTTGGTCAACGCTGCCTCAACCGTCAGATCCGAACCGCTGATAACGCCAGCATGCTCCAGCGCATTGCCGGTGGCGTAGCCACCCATATTGACCTTGCCTGAAATACACTGCGTCAGATTCACCACCACAATTCCGCGCTCGCTGGCCTGCTGGAGCTCTGCCAGAAACTCGGCATTTTGCGGCGCATTACCGACGCCGTAAGAGCGCAGAATCAGCGCTTTAACAGGCTGACGCAGGAAGTTGCGCACCACATCTGCCGAGATGCCGGGATAGATGGTGACGACACCAATCGGCTGCGGCGTAATCGTGTGAACAATCAGTTCGCCCTGACCCTGTGGGGCGGCCGGCGTATTCAGGCGGCGGATATGAATACCGGCTTCCAGCAGCGCAGAGAGGTTAGGCGAGGCAAAAGCGTTAAAGCCATCGGCATGGGCTTTGGTGGTTCGGTTGCCACGATAGAGCGTATTGTTGAAAAACAGCGAGACTTCGCTGATCGGATAATTTGCCGCGACATAGAGTGAGTTCAATAAGTTCTGCTGCCCATCTGAACGTAGCTCTGCCAGCGGAATCTGCGAACCGGTGACGATAACCGGTTTAGCCAGATTCTCCAGCATGAAGGAGAGGGCTGACGCGGTAAACGCCATAGTATCGGTGCCATGCAGAATCACAAAACCATCGTAGCGATCGTAATTCTGACGGATATCTTCGGCGATAGACTGCCAGTCCTGCGGCGTCATATCAGAAGAGTCGATCAGCGGCTGATACTCATGAATGGTGAAATCAGGCATTTCGGGGCGGTGGAACTCCGGCATGTTAGCCAGCTGCTGCTGCAGATGACCGGAGACCGGAATATATCCCTGCGCCGAGCGCTGCATACCAATGGTACCGCCAGTGTAGGCTACGTAGATGTTTTTCTTTTGCATTAGAGAACTCAGACTTGCCGTAAAACGCGCAGTATAAGGGGAATGGCGAGGAAATGCAGCCCGACCCATGGCCGGGCTGCGAGGTTTATCGCAATGTTGACTTACCGCACGTCGCCGCAGTTCAGGCAGAAGGCGTAACGGTTCTGGGGATCGTTGAGGTGATCGAACAGTCCGGGCTGCGCTTTCATCGCGCTCATCACATCCAGCATCGGCGCCGGCAGCCAGGCTTTCAGCGGATCCGGCAGTACGGCGCGCACCGAGGCGTTCACCTGGTTCAGCATCATATCAAAGAAGCTCGGGTCATCCTGATACCAGCTCAGCTGCGGTTTGCTGACCTTCGCCAGTTCACCGGCTTTCTTCACCGCATCGTCAAAGTCACCCAGCGCATCGACCAGACCATTGGCCTTAGCGTCGCTACCGGTCCAGACATGACCCTGCGCAATGGCGTCGATCTGCTCCGGCGTCCTGTTGCGTGACTTCGCCACCAGACCAACAAAGTTGCGGTAGCCGTTTTCGATGGTCAGCTGCATGAGCTGCTGAACTTCGGTTGGCAACGCTTTGGTGGTGGAGATATCTGCCAGCGGCGAGGTGGCGACACCGTCGGTGTGCACGCCTATCGCATCCAGGCTGTTTTCCAGCGTGTTGATCACGCCAAAAATACCGATAGAGCCGGTCAGGGTGCTCGGATTCGCCACGATGTAGTTAGCGGGGGTTGAAATCCAGTAGCCACCGGAAGCGGCCATACCGCCCATTGAGACCACGATCGGCTTACCGGCTGCATGGGCGGCCGCCAGCTCTTCACGAATCGCTTCGGAGGCCGTCACGCTGCCGCCAGGGCTGTTCACCCGCAGAATGATGGCTTTAATTTTTGGATCGAGACGCGCATCGCGGATTTGTGCGGCAGTGGTGTCACCTCCGACGTTTCCGGGCGTCTCTTCACCGTCCATGATCGCGCCACTGGCCAGCACCACCGCAATGTTGCCATCCTGCTGCGTCGAGGCCGGTTTGACACTGTAGTCATAGATGCTGACGCTGCGATAATCGTTGCTCTGCTTATCCAGGCCAAAGGTTTTCACCAGCTCCTGATCGGCGGCGGCACGGGAACCCAGCACATCCACCAGCTTATTATCCAGCGCATACTGCGCGGTATCACCTTTTACGGCGTTCAGTCCGGCAATCATCGCCGTGGCACCCGGGAACAGCTGCTCTGGCGTAATCTGGCGATTCGCTGAGACGGTATTCAGGTAGTTCTGCCACAGCTGACCCACCCAGCGGCTATCCGCATCGCGCGCGGCAGGAGACATATCGTCACGCAGGAAGGGTTCGACCGCGGATTTATAGGTGCCGACGCGGAACACGTGTGAGGTGACTTTCAGTTTTTCCAGCAGGGTTTTGTAATACAAACCATTAGTGGCGAAACCGTGCAGATCGACCGCGCCCTGTGGCGACAGGTAGATTTTGCTGGCGTAGCTGGCGAGATAATATTGCGCCTGGCTATAGCTGTCGCCCAGCGCATAAATCGGTTTGCCGCTGTCGCGGAATTCACGCAGCGCTTTACCGACATACTGCAGCGAAGGCTGATCGCCACCGGCAAAGTCGCGCAAATCCAGCACCATACCTTTGATGTTGCTGTCCGTTTTGGCCTGACGGATCGCATCGACCACGTCAAACAGCGAATTTTCCTGCAGGCGGTCACTGCTGGCACCCAGCAACTGACGGCCAATTTTACTCAGGCGATTGCTGACCGAAGGCTTATCCACCAGCACGCCGCTGAGATCGACCCGCAGCGCGCCTTGCTGCATGGGTGCCGAGCTGTTACCCGAACCGCTGACCTGCAACCAGATGCCGACACCTGCCACAATCAACAAAATCAGAAAAATATTCAGGATAAATTCCCTGACAAAATTTAATACCCGCCAGGTCCAGCGAAACAGACCTGCAATTATTCGCCACAATGTGCGCATCAGACTCTCCATATTCATGTAGCCGGAAGTGGCCGCCGCGCGTACCAGGCTTCCCCGACGAGCTCATCCTAAAGAGCAGCGTGCTAAAAGTCAGCAGGAATTCACCGCTGACTGTTACAAAAAATCTGCCTGTGCCAGGATTACTGCAACATTAATACGATCGGGAGAAAAAACATGGATGCACTGGAGTTACTGGTTAACCGTCGTTCGGCGTCACGTCTGACCGAACCGGCACCCGCCGGCGAGGCGCTGGAAAATATTCTGCGCGCCGGTATGCGCGCACCGGATCACGGCACGCTGCAACCCTGGCGCTTTATTATTGTTGAGAATGAGGGGCGCGATCGGCTGAGTCAGCTACTGGAGCAGGCGGCACGCGATAAACAACTGGATGAGAAGGCGATCAACAAGGCCAGTCAGTCGCCGTTTCGCGCACCGATGATCATCACCGTGGTGGCACACTGTGAACCGCACCCGAAAGTACCGCGCTGGGAGCAGATCGCCTCAGCCAGCTGTGCCGTGATGGCAATGCAGATGGCCGCGGCAGCACAGGGATACAACGGTATCTGGCGCAGCGGCCCCTGGACTGACGACGTGGCGGTGCGTCAGGCATTTGGCTGCCGGGAGCAGGATGCCATTGTCGGCTTCCTCTATTTAGGCACGCCACAGCTCAAATCCAGCACCACGGTACTCCCGCCCGACACCGCGCCTTTCGTCAGTTACTTCTGATCCCGATCCTTTCCCACCATGCAGGGCTTTCTCTGGCCCTGCTGATTGAACGGTTCCTGTGCGAATGATCGCTAACCCAGCCTGTGACGCTTACGCCAGACGTCTTGCCAGGCTAACATAGCCGCCATGATTGCAGCCGACAGCTACCAATCGGTTATCCCTGTTATTCCCTGATGTTAAGGATTACCTGATTCAATGCGTTTGTTTATTGCGGAAAAACCCAGTCTTGGGCGTGCTATCGCCGATGTGCTGCCAAAACCCCATCGACGCGGTGATGGATATATCGCCTGTGGTAACGATCAGGTGGTCACCTGGTGTGTCGGACATCTGCTGGAGCAGGCGCAGCCCGACAGCTACGACAGCCGCTATGCGCGCTGGTCGCTGGCCGACCTGCCGATTATTCCGGAAAAATGGCGGCTCCAGCCGCGCCCGTCGGTGGCGAAGCAGTTAAAAGTGGTGGAGGGCCTGCTGGCGCAGGCCAGTGAAGTCGTCCATGCCGGTGACCCGGATCGGGAAGGTCAGCTGCTGGTGGATGAGGTGCTCGACTATCTGAACCTGCCGGCCGAAAAACGCAGCCGGGTACAGCGCTGTCTGATCAACGATCTCAATCCACAGGCGGTGGATCGCGCGGTTAACCGCCTGCGTGAAAATCGGGAATTTATTCCGCTCTGCGTCTCGGCACTGGCGCGTGCGCGCGCTGACTGGCTCTACGGGATCAACATGACCCGCGCCTGGACGCTGCTGGGACGTAATGCCGGCTATGATGGCGTGCTGTCAGTGGGACGGGTACAGACACCGGTGCTCGGGCTGGTGGTACGACGCGACGAAGAGATTGAGAACTTCCTGCCGAAAGATTATTTCGAGGTGAAAGCCCATATCGTCACGCCTGACGAGGTACGATTTGTCGCCAGTTGGGTACCGAGCGAGGCCTGTGAACCGTGGCAGGATGAAGAGGGGCGTCTGCTGAAGCGGGCGCTGGCCGATCACGTTGTGGCGCGCATTACCGGCCAGCCGGCAGCGGTGACCGCCTACAGCGATAAGCGCGAAAACGAAGGCGCACCCTTGCCGTTTTCCTTATCCAGCCTGCAGATTGAGGCGGCGAAGCGTTACGGCCTGAGTGCGCAGACGGTGCTCGATACCTGTCAGCGGCTGTATGAAACCCACAAGCTAATTACCTATCCGCGTTCTGATAGCCGTTATCTGCCGGAAGAGCATTTTGCGGGGCGTCACGCAGTCCTGAATGCCATTCAGGCCCATCAGCCGCAGCTGACGCCACCGGCGGATTTTGATGCCGATCGCCGTAATCGCTGCTGGGATGACAAAAAGGTCGATGCGCACCACGCCATCATCCCGACCGCGCGCGCCGGTTCGGTAAAGCTCAGCGAAAATGAGCAAAATATCTATGCGCTGGTGGCACGCCAGTATCTGATGCAGTTCTGCCCGGATGCGGTGTTCCGTAAATGCATCATTGAGCTGGAGATCGCGGGCGGCAAATTCGTCGCCAAAGCGCGCTTTCTGGCGGAGGCGGGCTGGCGGGCGCTGCTCGGTAACAAAGAGCGTGATGAAGAGAATGATGGTATGCCGCTGCCGGTGGTCGCCAAAGGGGATGAACTACTGTGTGAGCGTGGCGAGGTGCTGGCGAAGCAGACTCAGCCACCGCGCCCGTTTACCGATGCCACCATTCTTTCCGCTATGACCGGGATTGCCCGCTTCGTTCAGGATAAAGAATTAAAGAAAGTGCTGCGTGCGACCGATGGTTTAGGGACGGAAGCGACGCGAGCCGGCATTATCGAATTGCTGTTTCGCCGTGGCTTCCTGGTGAAAAAGGGGCGCTATATTCACTCAACTGAGGCTGGCCGCGCCCTGATTCACTCTTTACCCGATCTGGCTGCCCGTCCGGATATGACGGCACAGTGGGAATCGACCCTGACCCGCATCAGCGAAAAAGCCTGCCGCTATGATGAGTTTATGCAGCCGCTGGTGCAGACCCTGACCGGGCTGATCCATCAGGCGCGGCAGCAGCCTGCGGTGCATGCGTTTCGGGGATTACCGTCCACCGGGCAAAAGCGTCCGGTGCGCAAAACAAAGCGTAAAGTCAAGGAGACGGAATGAGGCGTTATTCACTATTAATGGTACTGGCTTTGTCGCTGACCGCCGGTGCAGTGCAGGCTAACAGTCGTCATCAGCCGCCACCGGTCAGCGATAATGGCGTCAATACCGACGTGGTGGTGGACCTGCCGCCGGAAGTCTGGACCCAGGGGCAACGGCGTCAGCCGGACTGTATCAGATGCTGTATCTTTGAGGATCGTAACTACAGCGAAGGCTCGGTAGTCAAGTCAGAAGGGGTACTGCTGCAGTGCGCCCGCGATGAGCATTCGTTAGGCACCAATAATCTGATTTGGAAAATCGTTAAATAAGCATCGCGTGGCATTGCGCCACGCGTTCTTCAGTTCAGCGCGCAGTCAGAAGCTAAAGGTGGACCAGATCGGCGCGTGGTCCGATGGTTTTTCCATACAGCGGATCTCATAATCGATGCCGGTCTCAACGCAGTGTGACGCCAGGTTTTTACTCGCCAGCACCAGATCGATACGCAGCCCACGGTTATCATCAAATCCTTTCGAGCGGTAATCGAACCACGAAAAACGATCGGTGGTTTCTGGATTATGCGCCCGCCAGGTATCCACCAGCCCCCAGCCCATCAACCGATCCATCCATTCACGCTCTTCCGGCAGGAAGGAACATTTACCGGTACGCAACCAGCGCTTGCGACTCTCTTCGCCGATACCAATGTCGAGATCGGTGCTGCTGATATTCATGTCACCCATGATCAGAACCGGTTTATCGGCGGGTAAATCCTCGGTCAGAAAACGCTGCAGATCGCGATAAAATTTCTCTTTAGCCGGGAATTTGGTTGGATGGTCGCGACTTTCTCCCTGCGGGAAATAGCCGTTGATCACGGTGATATCGCCGATCGGGCTGGGGATTTCGGCCATAATCAGCCGGCGCTGGGCATCTTCATCATCACCGGGAAAGCCACGGCGTACCGCCACCGGCTGCACCTTTGTCAGCAGGGCAACGCCGTAATGGCCTTTCTGTCCGTGATAGAAGACGTTGTAACCGAGCTTCGCCACCTCTTCCAGCGGAAACATATCGTCGTGGACTTTTGTTTCCTGCAGGCCAATCACGTCCGGGTTATGTTGCTCGACCAGCGCCTGGAGTTGATGCGGACGGGCGCGCAAGCCATTGATGTTGAATGAAACAAATTTCATGGGATTGACCATTTTTCAGCGAGTAATAGGCTGGAATGGTAGCGATTTTTACGCATAAAGTCATGGCAGAAGAGGGGAAGATTGTGCAAAAGCGGGCAGAAGGTGAGGGCGTGTCAGGCAGAACAGGAAGCGTTGATATCAGTCCGGGAATTGAGTGCAACATGCGAGATGGTGGTGGGAGAAGGATTCGAACCTTCGAAGTCTGTGACGGCAGATTTACAGTCTGCTCCCTTTGGCCGCTCGGGAATCCCACCTGGGATAGCTAATGCTGGCAAAAAGACGATTCAGATTCAGATGGTGGTGGGAGAAGGATTCGAACCTTCGAAGTCTGTGACGGCAGATTTACAGTCTGCTCCCTTTGGCCGCTCGGGAATCCCACCATGGCCTGAATCTTTCTGTCTTAAAGCGGGGCGCATCATACCAAATGCGATAGGGGTGTAAAGCGCCCATCGGCAAAACAGCAACTGTTTGCCCACTTTTTGCCCGTAGCGCTGAATCTGCAGGCAATTCAGCGTCCGGGGTGATTAAAGAATAATCGTTCGGTTGCCGTAGACAAAGACGCGCTGCCCCAGCACTTTGTAAAGCGCACGGCTTAACACGTTTTTCTCGACGTCACGGCCGGCACGCATCATCTCTTCGGCGGTGTAGCTGTGATCGACATTAATGACGTCCTGCATAATGATCGGACCTTCATCAAGGTTGTCGTTCACATAGTGCGCGGTGGCGCCGATAATTTTCACGCCGCGCTCGTACGCCTGATGGTAAGGGCGAGCACCGATAAAGGCGGGCAGGAACGAATGATGAATGTTGATAATCTGGTTAGGGTAACGCTGGACGAACGACGGCGTCAGGACGCGCATATATTTTGCCAGCACCACATAGTCGGGCTGATAGCGGTCGATCTCTTCCACCATCCGGTTGTCATGCTCATCACGTGTCAGGCCTTCATGGCTGACCAGCACAAACGGGATATCGAAACGCTCTACCAGTGAACGCAGCGTGTCATGGTTGCCAATAACTGCGGCAATCTCCATATCCAGACCGCCAAAAGCGCTCTTCATCAGCAGATCGCCAAGGCAGTGCGCCTCTTTGGTCACCAGGATAACCACGCGGCGGCGGCCAGCGCTGTGCAGCTCACGCACCGAACCCTGCGGCAGGGCGCTATCAAGATCGGCCAGCAGTGTGTTGTCGTTAAAAATCCCTTCCAGCTCTGTGCGCATGAAAAAGCGCCCGGTGCGATGATCAACAAACTCGTTGTTCTGCACGATATTCAGCTCGTGCTTGTAACAAATATTGGTGATTTTGGCGATCAGACCTTTTGCATCGGGACAAATGGTACGTAAAACTTTTCTTTGCATGGTTTGCGCTTGCATCTCAATCAGAGTCCTGTCAAAGCATTTAAGGGTAGAACCGTTGCGGCCGTCAGCGGCTCAGCCACAACATTTTTTGTATTTTTTGTCGGTGCCGCATGGGCAGCGATCGTTGCGGCCAATCGGCGGCGTCGTTCCGTCGACATAGTACCAGCGTTGATCCTCACGAAGAAAGCGTGAACACTCATGAATGGCCTGAATGGTCATTTTCTCGCGGTATCGCGCAAAAAAGGTAACGAAAGCCTCATTCTCATGGCTTCCATGATTACAACGAGTTACATTCAGGCTAAGCCATTCGGTACCCGGAAAACTTTCGGATAAAAGCCCTGCCAGCGCCGGCTGACGTTTGGCAGGATGCCAGGTGGCAACCAGATAATCTGCATTCTGCTGAACATACGCACAATAACGTGAACGCATAAGTTGTTCAGCTGTAACAGGAATTTGGGTACCCTTGAGAAAGGGCTCGCAACATACGCTATACTGCTCTCCGCTACAACATGGGCAGATGTCTGACACGTGATCTCCTGAGAGTAATGAGTCGGAATAACCAGCGCGCTATGTTAGCTGACCCCACGTTGTGACGCTATGTATTGACGGCAGGACCAGATACAGATGAGAAAGGTAAAAATTGGATTGGCTCTGGGTTCTGGAGCGGCCAAAGGATGGGCGCATATCGGGGTCATCAAAGCCCTTGAGCACGCCGGAATTGAAGTGGATGTCGTCGCTGGCTGTTCCGTCGGCGCGCTGGTGGGCTCAGCCTATGTCAATAACCGCTTGCCGCTAATGGAAAAATGGGTCAGCGCGTTTCGCTACTGGGATGTCATTCGCCTGATGGATGTGTCGTGGCAGCGCGGTGGCTTGTTGCGCGGCGAGCGGGTGTTTAATCATGTCCGGCAGTTAATCCCCAACGACACCATTGAAACCTGCGGTAAACCCTTTGGCGTGGTCGCCACCAACCTCAGTACCGGTCGGGAACTGTGGCTGACCGAAGGCGATTTACATCAGGCGGTGCGCGCATCCTGTAGTATGCCAGGCTTATTACCGCCCGTGGGCTACAATGGGTATTGGCTGGTGGATGGCGCCGTCGTCAATCCGGTGCCCGTTTCGTTAACGCGTGCCCTGGGCGCAGACATTGTTATTGCCGTTGATCTACAGCATGACGCGCACCTGATGCAGCAGGATCTGTTTTCCGTGACACCTCAGAACAGTGAAGAAGAAGCCGCTGCGGTGGCATTGAGCTGGAGCGGAAAGCTGAGACAGCGTCTGGTGAATTTTAGCCAGCGTCGTGCGTCCCAGACACCGGGAGCGATGGAGATTATGACCACCTCTATCCAGGTGCTGGAAAATCGCCTGAAGCGAAATCGTATGGCAGGCGATCCGCCCGATGTCCTGATCCAGCCCGTCTGTCCGCAAATTTCGACGCTGGACTTTCACCGGGCTGAAGAGGCTATCGAGGCAGGCAAGGCCGCCGTTGAGAAGAAAATGGATGAACTGTTACCACTGGTCCGTGGCAGATAATCAGGTTGTTCATTCACAGATGTTACTTCGGGCAATTCTGAAAGGCGCAACTGCGTTTTATGAACCACTATTGAAATATCTGGTACGCAGGGGGAAAGAATGGAAAAACCACTAATCGGCAAAAAGATACTCATTGTCGAAGATGAGGCTGTTTTCCGTTCGTTGCTGGACCAATTTTTGTTATCGATGGGTGCTGTGACGTTACAAGCGGAAGATGGTCTGGAAGCAATTGCACAACTACAGCAGCATACTGTCGACCTGATAATTTGCGATCTGGAGATGCCGCGCATGAGTGGCATTCAGTTCGTGGAGCATATCCGTACCCGTGGCAATGCGGTGCCCATTTTGATCATCTCGGCCACTGAAAACATGTCCGATATCGCGCATGTGCTGCGGCTTGGGGTGCAGGATGTGCTGCTCAAGCCACTGAAAAATTTTGAACGCTTCCGTGAAGCGGTCTATGAATGCCTCTATCCCTCAATGTTCACCTCTAAAGTGGAGGAGGATGAGCAGCTGTTCCAGGACTGGGATGCGCTGGTACGCGATCCGAAAGCCGCCGCCAAGTTGCTCAAGCAGCTCCAGCCGCCGGTGCAACAAACCATTGCGAACTGTCGGGTCAACTATCGCCAGCTCACCATGGCCGAGCAGCCTGGTCTGGTGCTCGATATCGCAGCCCTCTCTGATAAAGACCTGGCGTTTTACTGTCTGGATGTAACCCGGGCTGGCGACAATGGCGTGCTGGCTGCGCTTCTGTTGCGGGCGCTGTTCAATGGCTTGTTGCAGGAGCAGTTGTCAGGGCAAAAACAGCGGTTACCGGAGCTCAATGGTCTGCTCAGACAGGTCAATCTGCTGCTGCGTCAGGCCAACCTCAGCGGCCAGTTCCCGTTACTGGTGGGTTACTACCATCGTGGTTTAAAAAATCTCATCCTGGTTTCAGCCGGTTTAAACGCCACGCTGCATGTTCATGCCCATCAGATTCAGCTCAGTAATGGTGTCCCGCTTGGCACGATGGGAAGCACCCATCTTAACCAGATCAGCCAGCGCGCAGATAACTGGCAATGCCACGTCTGGGGCGCGGGCGGACGCATTCGCCTGATGTTATCGGCTGAAGAATAAACCACAAAAATTAATTTAATCTGGCGCTGGAGACAGGGCCAGAAGTTAGCTTTACACTTGGGTAATAGTCTTAATTTCGACGGTTTCAGTTCTTCCAGGATAAATCCGTTCGATACTAACTGATATACTCATTTCCGAATTTAAACCGACATATCAAGTATTAACTTGAACGGCCTATAAGAGAGGTATCTTAATGTCTGCCTATAAGTCCAAAGTAAAAAAAGCGGTAATCCCGGTAGCGGGTCTGGGTACGCGCATGCTCCCAGCCACTAAAGCAATTCCGAAAGAGATGTTACCGCTGGTTGATAAGCCGTTAATCCAGTATGTCGTTAACGAGTGTATTGCTGCGGGCATCAACGAAATCGTTCTGGTGACCCACTCCTCTAAAAACGCCATCGAAAACCACTTCGATACCAGCTTCGAACTGGAATCTATGCTGGAAAAACGCGTTAAGCGTCAGCTGCTGGATGAAATCCAGTCAATCTGTCCGCCACACGTCACCATCATGCAGGTCCGTCAGGGCATCGCTAAAGGTCTGGGTCACGCTGTAATGTGTGCACACCCACTGATCGGTGATGAGCCCTTTGCGGTCATCCTGCCAGACGTCATCATCGACGAATACGAATCTAACCCAACCAAAGATAACCTGGCAGAGATGCTGAGCCGTTATGAAGAGTCTGGCCGCAGCCAGATCATGGTTGAGCCGGTTGCTGACGTAACCGCTTACGGTGTGGTCGATTGCCAGGGCGCAGAACTGAACCCAGGCGACAGCGCACCTATGGTCGGTGTGGTTGAGAAGCCTAAAGCGACAGAAGCGCCATCAAACCTGGCCGTAGTGGGTCGTTATGTTCTCTCCTCTGACATCTGGCCACTGCTGGCAAAAACGCCTCCAGGTGCAGGCGGCGAAGTTCAGTTGACTGATTCTATCGCTATGCTGATGGAAAAAGAGACCGTTGAAGCTTATCACCTGAAAGGTGTGAGCCATGACTGCGGTAACAAACTGGGCTACATGCAGGCTTTCGTTGAGTACGGTGTTCGTCATCCGGTATTGGGCAAAGATTTTTCTGAATGGCTCGATGGCGCAGTTGGCAACAAAAAGTAATTCATAAACACAGGATAACTCGATGAAAGTCACTGTATTTGGTATCGGCTATGTCGGTCTGGTTCAGGCTGCGGTGTTGGCCGAAGTCGGACATGACGTTCTCTGCATTGATGTCGACGAAAAGAAAGTCGAAAATCTGAAAAAAGGCATCATTCCTATTTTCGAACCAGGTTTAACGCCGCTGGTAATGTCAAATTACGAAGCGGGTCGTCTCAAGTTCAGCACTGATGCTGAAATGGGCGTAAACCATGGTGTTATGCAGTTTATTGCAGTCGGTACGCCCCCGGATGAAGACGGCTCTGCCGATCTGAAATATGTGACTGCTGTAGCGCGCACCATTGCGCAATACATGAACGATCACAAAGTGGTTATCGACAAATCAACCGTTCCGGTTGGCACAGCAGACAAAGTACGTGCTGTGATGACGGAAGCGCTTCAGGCGCGTGATGCTAACATCACTTTTGATGTGGTCTCGAACCCTGAATTCCTCAAGGAAGGCGCGGCAGTGAATGACTGCATGCGTCCTGAGCGCATCGTTGTCGGCACCGATAATGACGAAGTGGTTGAACTGTTACGCGAGCTCTACGAGCCGTTTAACCGTAACCACGATCGTATGATCATGATGGATATCCGTAGCGCAGAGCTGACCAAGTACGCCGCGAACTGCATGCTGGCGACCAAAATCAGCTTTATGAACGAGATCTCCAACCTGGCTGAGCGCTTAGGCGCGGATATTGAAAAAGTCCGTCAGGGTATCGGCTCCGATCCCCGCATTGGCTACCACTTCATCTATCCGGGCTGTGGCTACGGCGGTTCCTGCTTCCCGAAAGATGTGCAGGCGCTGATCCGTACCGCTGAGTCTATCGGCTACAAGCCTCGCCTGCTGCAGGCGGTGGAAGATGTCAATGACAGCCAGAAGACCAAGCTGCCAACCTTCATCAAGCGCCATTTCGGTGACGATCTGAGCGGCAAGACCTTTGCGCTCTGGGGTCTGTCATTCAAGCCGAATACTGACGATATGCGTGAAGCCTCCAGCCGTGTACTGATGGAAACGCTGTGGGAAGCGGGTGCCTCTGTTCAGGCATTCGATCCGGAAGCAATGGATGAAGCGCAGCGCATTTACGGTCACCGCAGCGATCTGAAGCTGATGGGAACCAAAGAAGCGGCACTGCAGGGCGCTGACGGCCTGGTCATCTGTACGGAGTGGCAAAACTTCCGTGCGCCTGACTTTGACGTCATCAAAAATGCACTGAAAGAACCCGTGATTTTTGATGGTCGTAACCTGTATGATCCAGAGCGTACCAGCAAACGCGGATTCGTTTATTATGCAATCGGCCGCGGAGCGTCTATTCAAATTGCGTAATTAACGAGGGATTTATGAACTTTCTGGTCACCGGCGCCGCAGGCTTTATTGGTTTTCATGTTAGCCAACGTCTGCTGGCCGCCGGTCACCAGGTTGTCGGAATCGACAACCTGAATGATTATTATGACGTAAATCTTAAGCATGCTCGCCTTAACCTGATCAAACCCGATCCTGCGTTTAGCTTTATTGAAATGGATCTGGCTGACCGTGACGCTATGGCGTCACTGTTTCAGCAGCATTCATTCCAGCGCGTTATTCATTTAGGCGCTCAGGCAGGCGTTCGCTATTCCATCGACAACCCACATGCCTACGCCGATGCCAACCTGATTGGTCACCTCAACATTCTTGAGGGCTGTCGCCATCATAAAATCGAACATCTGCTTTATGCTTCTTCCAGCTCTGTTTATGGCCTGAATCGTAAAATGCCTTTCTCAACCGAAGATAGCGTTGACCATCCGGTCTCGTTATATGCGGCGACCAAGAAAGCCAACGAGTTAATGTCACATACTTACTCGCATCTCTACCAGTTGCCGACGACCGGACTGCGGTTCTTTACCGTTTATGGTCCGTGGGGCCGGCCGGATATGGCATTATTTAAATTCACCCGGGCGATGATTGCCGGTGAAGCGATTGATGTTTATAACCAGGGCCAGATGAAACGCGATTTCACCTATATTGATGACATTGCTGAAGCCATTGTTCGCCTGCAGGATGTTATTCCCGAGGCGGATGAAAAGTGGACGGTAGAAAACGGCTCGCCAGCCACCAGTTCGGCACCTTACCGCGTCTACAATATCGGTAACAGCCAGCCGGTAACGCTGATGAGCTATATTGAAGCCATCGAGAAAGCGCTGGGTATTACGGCCATCAAGAACCTGATGCCGATGCAGCCGGGTGATGTGCTGGAGACCAGCGCAGATACGGAAGCGCTGTTTAAGGCAATTGGCTTTAAGCCACAGACCAGCGTGGAAGAGGGCGTGAAGCGCTTTGTTGACTGGTATCGGGATTTTTATCAGGTCTGATGCAAAATAAAAAAGGAAGCCAGCGCTTCCTTTTTTTTCGTTTAACGCTTATTACCTTCAGCGTCAGCCCCGCTGATTTTCAGCGAGGTTAGGGATATTAAAGTAAAAAGTCGTCCAGCTGTTTGCCTTGTTCTTCCAGCGCTTTTTTAATCACGGCGGGTGTGCGGCCCTGACCGGTCCAGGTTCTGGATTCGCCTTTTTCATCAACGTAATGATATTTTGCCGGACGTACTGAACGGTTACCTTTTCCTGCACCCTTCATATCTGACAGAGAGCTAAGCAATTCATTCGGGTCAATGCCATCCGCCAGCAGCATTTCACGATACTGATTCAGTTTACGTGCGCGCTCGGCACTTTCCGCCTGAGTCAGCGACTCTTCTTCGCGGCGTTCTTTTACCACCACTTCAAGCTTTTCCAGCATCTCTTCCAGCGAGTCTACCGGATACTCTCTGGCCTGGGCACGCAGCGTACGGATATTATTAAGAACTTTTAGTGCTTCGCTCATTGTCCTGGTCTCTGAATAATAAAAAAGTTGTTTTGCCCGACAATAGTAGAGGCGGTAATAAATAACTTCAACACAATTTAAAAAATATAGCGTCAGTAAATATATAAATAGAGTCGAAACAAAAGTCATGCTTCAGAGAAATTTACTTTTTCCTTGTTTAAGACTATTTCTTCACCGGTTTTAAAAGAAGTAAATTTAATACATTAATGAAGGGGGTGAAAATTGCCGCCTGCGGTGGCTGGCTAAACCCAGCCCGGCTGCGCGCCGTGAAGCCAGCAGGGCGACGGTATGCCAGCAATGCGGCTCCGTTTGATCACTATTCAGCGGCCAATCCCCTCGGTTTGGCGGCACTTTATGCTAATATGCGCGCCATTCCGTTTAGTCCTGATGAAGAACCCGCTGCTATGGCTCAACTCTATTTCTACTACTCTGCGATGAATGCAGGAAAATCGACCGCCTTACTTCAGTCCTCTTATAACTATCAGGAACGCGGTATGCGGACGCTGGTCTATACCGCGGAAATTGATGACCGCTTCGGCGCTGGCACGGTAAGCTCCCGCATTGGTCTCTCGTCGCCTGCCTTGCTCTATAACGCAGAGACGTCGCTCTACCGCGATATCGCCAGCGAACATGCTGCGCAGGCTATTCACTGCGTGCTGGTCGATGAGAGTCAGTTCCTGACCCGTGAGCAGGTCAAAGCCCTGTCCGACGTGGTGGATAATCTCGACATCCCGGTGCTCTGCTATGGCCTGAGAACAGATTTCCGCGGGGAGCTGTTTACCGGTAGCCAGTATCTGCTGGCATGGGCAGACAAGCTGGTGGAGCTGAAGACAATTTGCCACTGTGGCCGCAAAGCCAGCATGGTGCTGCGGCTCGACAGCGAGGGTAAACCCTTTAGCGAAGGAGAGCAGGTGGTGATTGGGGGCAATGAACGCTATATCTCGGTGTGTCGCAAACATTACAAACAGGCGATAGAGCAGGGGTCGTTGCAGGCGATCTATGGCGCTCAGACACCGCTCAACTGATGGTGTGGTGACAGGCATAAAAAAACCCGCCGCAGCGGGTTTTTATTTACTTATCGGTCAGAACGCATCGGTCAGACTTTTTTCGCTTTCTTCTCGACTTTCACGCCTTTAACTGGCTGTTCGGCCACGGCTTCAGCGACGCTGGAGAAGGGCTCAACAAATTCGCGGCCATAATAGGTGTCCAGCATAATTTGTTTCAGCTCAGCAATCAGCGGATAACGTGGGTTAGCGCCGGTACACTGGTCATCAAAGGCATCATCTGCCAGCTTATCCACTTTCGCCAGGAAGTCCGCTTCTGCCACACCCGCTTCGCGAATAGAGGTTGGGATACCCAGTTGGGTTTTAAGCTCATCCAGCCACGCCAGCAGTTTTTCAATTTTCTGCGCGGTGCGGTCGCCCGGTGCCGACAGGCCTAAGTGGTCGGCCACTTCTGCGTAGCGACGACGTGCCTGCGGACGGTCATACTGGCTGAAAGCAGTCTGTTTAGTCGGGTTGTCGTTCGCGTTGTAGCGAATGACGTTGGCGATTAACAGCGAGTTAGCCAGGCCGTGCGGGATATGGAACTCTGAACCCAGTTTATGCGCCATGGAGTGACAAACCCCAAGGAAGGCGTTGGCAAAGGCGATACCGGCGATGGTGGCTGCATTGTGCACACGTTCACGCGCTACCGGATTTTTCGCACCTTCAGCATAGCTGGCGGGCAGATTCTCTTTTAGTAATTTGAGTGCCTGCAACGCCTGACCGTCAGAGTATTCATTCGCCAGCACTGAAACATAGGCTTCCAGAGCGTGAGTAACCGCATCCAGACCGCCGAAGGCGCAGAGCGAACGCGGCATATCCATCACCAGGTTGGCATCGACAATCGCCATATCCGGGGTTAATGCATAGTCAGCCAGCGGGTATTTCTGGCCGGTAGCATCATCGGTCACGACCGCAAACGGCGTCACTTCTGAACCGGTACCGGAGGTAGTGGTAATCGCTACCATGCGCGCTTTCACGCCCATTTTCGGGAATTTGTAGATACGTTTACGGATATCCATGAAACGTAACGCCAGCTCTTCAAAATGCGTTTCCGGATGCTCGTACATCACCCACATGATTTTCGCCGCATCCATCGGTGAACCGCCGCCCAGCGCGATAATCACGTCAGGTTTGAAGCTATTCATCTGCTCTGCGCCTTTACGCACGATGCTCAGCGTCGGGTCAGCTTCCACTTCAAAGAACACTTCTGTCTCAACGCCGTGCGCTTTCAGTACGCGGATCACCTGGTCTGCATAGCCGTTGTTGAACAGGAAGCGGTCAGTGACGATGAACGCACGTTTGGCGCCATCCGTAGCCACCTCTTCCAGCGCAATTGGCAGAGAGCCCCGACGGAAGTAGATGGATTTAGGAAGTTTATGCCACAACATATTCTCAGCTCGCTTGGCGACAGTTTTGGTATTGATCAGATGTTTCGGACCGACGTTTTCAGAGATGGAGTTACCGCCCCATGAACCACAACCCAGCGTCAGAGAAGGTGCCAGTTTAAAGTTGTAGAGGTCGCCGATACCGCCCTGAGAAGCCGGGGTATTGATCAGGATACGTGCGGTCTTCATTTTGTCGCCGAAATAGTGCACGCGCTCAGTCTGGTTGTCCTGGTCAGTATAGAGACAGGAGGTGTGACCGATGCCGCCCATCGCCACCAGTTTTTCCGCTTTATTAACCGCGTCGTGGAAATCTTTCGCCCGATACATCGCAAGCGTCGGTGACAGTTTTTCGTGGGCAAAAGGCTCAGACTCGTCCACCAGCTGCACTTCACCAATCAGAATCTTGGTGCTCGGAGGAACGGTAATGCCCGCCATCTCAGCAATTTTAAACGCTGGCTGACCGACGATGGCGGCATTCAGACCACCGTTTTTCAGAATGATGTTCTGCACTGCACTTAACTCAGCACCCTGCAGCATATAGCCGCCGTGACTGGCAAAGCGTTCACGCACCGCATCATAGGCCGAATCAACCACAATCACTGACTGCTCAGAGGCGCAGATCACACCGTTATCGAAGGTTTTCGACATCAGGATAGAGGCGACAGCGCGTTTCACATCGGCTGTTTCATCAATCACTACAGGTGTATTACCGGCACCGACACCGATGGCAGGTTTACCGGAGCTGTAAGCCGCCTTCACCATGCCTGGACCACCGGTTGCCAGAATCAGGTTGATGTCAGGGTGATGCATTAACTGATTAGAGAGCTCAACTGAAGGGGCATCAATCCAGCCGATAATATCTTTAGGTGCGCCGGCCGCGATGGCTGCCTGCAACACGATATCCGCCGCTTTATTGGTGGCGTCTTTGGCACGAGGATGGGGTGAAAAGATAATGCCGTTACGGGTTTTGAGGCTGATCAGGGCTTTAAAAATGGCGGTGGAAGTGGGGTTAGTGGTCGGAACGATACCGCAGATCAAACCAATAGGCTCAGCGATAGTGATGGTACCGAAGGTGTCGTCGGTGGCTAACACACCGCAGGTTTTTTCATCTTTGTAAGCGTTATAGATATATTCAGAAGCAAAATGATTTTTGATCACCTTATCTTCGACGATGCCCATGCCGGATTCGGCAACGGCCATTTTAGCAAGGGGAATTCGGGCATCTGCGGCGGCAAGCGCGGCAGCACGGAAAATGGCGTCAACCTGTTGTTGGGAAAAGTTGGCGTATTCACGCTGTGCTTTTTTTACACGTTCAACCAGTGCATTAAGTTCAGCGACATTAGTAACGGCCATGGTGTTCTCCTGAAGGAAGTTAAACTTTTTTAGTAAACAATCCTGCGTCCTGAGTATAGTCCCGCCTGGCTAGCGCGTCGGATTGGGCCAGAACGCCCGGATTTTCAACTGTTTACTAAACTAGTCTGCTCTCACAGCAGCGATGATGAACATCGATACCGTTAATACTTCCGTTGCGAAAAGATTACCTGGTTTGAGGTAGGGCAATTTTGATGCAGATCAATTTAAACCCAAGCTGACACCTTTCAGCCGCACTTTTCAGCGCCTGCTTGCTAAAACCGGTTACGCCTCTGGGCAGCTGGCTTGCAGCGGCTAAAACCAGCAGCTTTTTATTGTCTGGTAAAATGCGCTAAAACGCAGGGCGATTGGCAGAATAAATAGCTGTCTGCACATCTGGCATCAGGGCGCGTTTTCACTTACATTAGGCGCGTTTTCCTCCCCCGTGGTACGGAGTCTGTCGTGAACCCTGCGCTATTAGATTTATCAGGCTATATAAAATTTTTTGTCGGTCTCTTTGCGCTGGTTAACCCGGTAGGGATTATTCCGGTCTTTATCAGCATGACCCGCTATCAGGGCGTAACTGAGCGTAATAAAACCAATCTGACGGCTAACCTCGCGGTGGCGATCATTCTGTGGACATCGCTGTTTCTCGGCGATGGGATTTTGCATATTTTCGGCATCTCGATTGACTCGTTCCGCATCGCTGGCGGCATCCTGGTGGTCACTATTGCCATGTCGATGATCAGCGGCAAGCTGGGTGAAGATAAGCAGAATAAGCAGGAAAAATCAGAAACCGCGATTCGCGAAAGCGTTGGGGTGGTCCCGCTGGCGCTGCCACTGATGGCCGGACCGGGTGCCATCAGTTCGACCATCGTCTGGAGTACCCGCTACCACAGCTGGCTCAATCTGCTCGGGTTCAGCCTGGCGATTGCGTTGTTTGCCTTTTGCTGCTGGCTCCTGTTCCGTGCCGCGCCATTGATGGTTCGGGTACTGGGTCAGACCGGTATCAACGTCATCACCCGTATTATGGGGCTGTTGCTGATGGCGCTGGGTATTGAGTTTGTGGTCACCGGGATGAAAGCCATTTTCCCCGGTTTGCTGAATTAACAGGTTACTTATTTCAGCGGGCGAAATGAAAATGTGACGCATTATGGTGCAAACTCCGGTTTTATTGCACCATAATAAAGCAATTATTCATCCGGCTTAATAGATTCAGCCGATTATCACTTTCATTACTGGCCGACGCAATTCTCACCGCTGATGCGATTAAAATGTCATGATTTTCACATGATAATCTTCTTAATATTTACCGCTTAGCCTGACAAATCACGCCCGTTATGCTGACGGGCGTGCATTGATCGCGACTCTTTGCACTGCCTCCGAATAAGTACCAGAATGGCGCATTAACGCCGCCGTCTGCGCCTGCTAACAGAGTTTTTTATCTAAAATCTCTATTTTTCAAATCGATAAGATATTTTCTAGTTGAAAATTAACACTTCCGCTTCCAGAAAACTCATGATAAAAGAGAATTAGTTAACATTTTAGCTATTTTGCTTTGGCGCCCATTAACGGCTTCTGATAATTTTTGACGCAACGTAAAAATTTTCACCGAAAGCCCAAAGTGAGAACGCTTTTTGCTTAAGCCTATCGGGATACTTAATAAAAGGTTGGCGCTTTCGCATGACTGGGATGAAAAAATTGCAGCAGCAACGGTCAAAAATTGCATTAACGTTGTTAATCGCCTTTTCACCGGCTTACGCCGCTACGGTGCCGTCCGGAACCCCTCTGGCACCGCAGCAGCAGATCGTGATCAATAACGGCACTGAGGTTGCGTCACTTGATCCCCATAAAACCGAAGGCGTGCCCGAATCCAATATCATTCTTAACCTGCTCGATGGGTTAGTGAATACCGATAACAGCGGCAACGTGGTGCCCGGTGTCGCGAAGAGCTGGCAAAACCAGCAGGGAAGGCAGTGGACCTTTACCCTGCGTGATGACGCGAAATGGAGCAACGGCCAACCCGTCACCGCCGAAGATTTCGTCTATAGCTGGCGACGTCTGGCGGATCCCAACACCGCTTCTCCTTATTCCAGCTATTTACAGGCGGCGCACTTCGCCAACATTGACGCCATTCTGGCCGGTAAAATGTCACCCGATCAGCTCGGTGTTAAGGCGCTGGATGCTCATCATCTGCAAATTACCCTGAGCGAGCCGGTGCCTTATCTGGTGGCGATGCTGGCGCATACCGCGATGAAGCCGGTTTATGGCCCGGCGATCAAACAGTGGGGCGAGGCCTGGACGAGGCCGGGTCACTATGTCGGCAACGGCGCGTATACCCTGAGCGACTGGATAGTTAACGAAAAAATTGTGCTGAAGCGCAATCCACACTACTGGGATAACAGCCATACGGTGATTGAGCAGGGCACCTTCCTGCCGATAGCCTCTGAGAACAGCGATATCAATCGCTATCGCAGCGGTGGCACCGACATGACCAACAGCGTAATCCCGCCAGAAATGTTCGGCAAACTGCGGAAAGAGCTGGGCGAGCAGGTCAAAGTCAGTCCGCTGCTCTGCACTTTTTACTATGAAATTAATAATAAAAAGCCGCCGTTTAACGACCCGCGGGTCCGTGCCGCGATCAAGATGACCCTCGACCGCGAGGTGATAGCCAACAAGATCATGGGGCAGGGACAGATTCCGGCCTATAGCCTGACGCCACCTTTTACCGCCGGGATTAATTTAACCCCACCGGAATGGTTCAAAGAGAGCCAGGCGCAGCGCAATCAGGCGGCGAAAAAGTTACTTGCAGAGGCAGGGTTTGATGATAGCCATCCGTTAACTTTCACGCTGCTCTACAACACCTCCGATCAGAACAAACGCCAGGCGATCGCGGCTGCCTCCATGTGGCAGAAGAACCTTGGGGCGAAAGTGACGCTACAGAATCAGGAGTGGAAAACCCTGCTGGAGACCCGCCATCAGGCGCAGTATGACGTGGTTCGCGCTACCTGGTGTGCCGATTACAATGAGCCATCGACCTTCCTCAACATGCTGATCAGCAACGCTTCGATCAATACCGCGTTTTACAGTAGCCCGGAGTTTGACCGTCTGATGGCTGAGACCCTTACTGCCGGGAGTGACGCGCAGCGCGCCAGCCTCTATCAGCAGGCTGAAACTCAACTCGACAAAGACTCACCAATTGTGCCAGTTTACTACCGCGTGAGTGTGCGCCTGGTGAAGCCCTGGGTTGGCGGCTTTACGGGCAAAGACCCGCAGGACATGACAGACCTGAAATACTATTTCATCAAACAACACTGAGCCGCACGCTTACCCGGCGAGACAGCCGGGGAGCGCGCGATCGTGCAGACCACGTAATGCGGTCACTATCCTCAGGTTAACCAGCCGGGGATCCCGAGACGGGGGACGCCGGGGCAGCTAATCGCCCCGGTGACGATAATAAAACTGGAGTGTAATAATGAACAACATCACGAAAAAAAGCCTGATTGCAGCGGGCGTCTTCGCTGCAATCAGTGCACTGGCTGGGAATGCAGCTTTAGCGGCAACGGTGCCTGCGGGCGTTGAGCTGGCCGCAAAACAGGAACTGGTTCGCGGCAATGGCGATGAGGTGCAGTCGCTTGATCCGCACAAAATTGAAGGCGTACCGGAAGATAACGTAGCGCGCGATCTTTACGAAGGTCTGCTGGTCAATGACAGCAACGGCAAACCGGTCCCCGCCGTGGCGGAAAGTTACGAAAACAAAGATTTTAAAGTGTGGACTTTCCACCTGCGCAAAAATGCGAAATGGTCCAATGGCGAGCCGGTCACTGCGCAGGACTTCGTCTACAGCTGGGAGCGCCTGGTCGATCCGAAAACCGCCTCACCTTACGCCAGCTATCCGCAATATGGTCATATCCTGAATGTCGATGAGATCATCGCCGGTAAAAAACCGATTACCGATCTGGGCGTCAAAGCCATTGATGATCACACGCTGGAAGTCACTCTGAGTGAGCCGGTTCCCTATTTTGATAAGCTGCTGATCAACTCCGTCATGTCACCGGTCTACAAACCGGCGATTGAGAAGTTTGGCGATCAGTGGACTCAGCCACAGAACTGGGTCGGCAACGGCGCTTTTAAACTGGACGCGCACGTAATTAACGAGCGTATCACCCTGGTGCGTAACCCAAACTACTGGGACAACGAACACACCGTGTTGAACAAAGTCACCTTCCTGCCAATCAGTTCTGAAGTCAGCGACGTTAACCGTTACTTCTCCGAGAACGGCAGCGACATGACCTATAACAACCTGCCGATTGAGCTGTTTAAAAAGTTACAGCGTGACAACGGTAAAGAGCTGCACGTCGATCCTTACCTCTGCACCTACTACTACGAAATTAACAATCAGAAAGCACCTTTCACCGATCCGCGCGTGCGCGCCGCCCTGAAGCTGGGTCTGGATCGTGACATCATGGTGAATAAAGTGCTGGCGCAGGGTCAGATACCCGCCTACAGCTACACGCCGCCATCCACCGACGGCATGGATATTCTGCCACCAGACTGGTTCAAATGGTCGCAGGACAAACGTAATGAAGAGGCGAAAAAGCTGTTAGCTGAAGCGGGTTACACTGCCGACAAGCCGCTGACCTTTAACCTGCTCTACAACACCTCCGATCTGCATAAGAAGCTGGCCATTGCCGCCTCGTCGATCTGGAAGAAAAACATCGGTGTGAACATCAAGCTGGAAAACCAGGAGTGGAAAACCTTCCTGGATACCCGTCATCAGGGTAACTTCGATGTTTCACGCGCGGCCTGGTGTGCGGACTACAACGAACCGACCTCCTTCCTGAATACCATGGTCTCCAACAGCAGCAGTAACACCTCGCACTATAAGAGCGACGAGTACGATAAAGTGGTGCGTGGGGCGATTAAGGCAGCCGATGAAAAAGCCCGTGCGGTGGAGTATCAGAAAGCCGAGCAGATCCTGGATAAAGACAGCACCATCGTACCGGTTTACTACTACGTGAATACACGTCTGGTGAAACCGTATGTCGGCGGTTATAACGGTAAAGACCCGCTCGATAAAACGCTCGATAAGAACTTCTACATCATTAAACACTAATAGCACACAGGCTATCGACAGTGGCGGCGCGTCTGCGCCGCCTTTACGTTTTTTTATTTGTTGTGAAGCAACAGCCTGGTAGGTACGGCAATGTTAAAATTCATCCTGCGTCGCTTGCTTGAAGCGGTCCCGACGCTGTTCGTTCTGATTACCATCTCCTTCTTTATGATGCGACTGGCACCCGGTAGTCCTTTTACCGGTGAGCGCACCCTTGCGCCGGAAGTCATGGCTAACATTGAGGCGAAATATCACCTCAACGATCCGATTGGTAAGCAGTATGTCGATTACCTGGTGCAGCTGGCGCACGGCGATTTCGGCCCCTCATTTAAATACAAAGATTATTCGGTTAACTATCTGGTTGCCCATGCGTTTCCGGTTTCAGCCAAACTCGGTCTGGCCGCCTTTCTGCTGGCGGTGGTGCTGGGGGTCACTGCCGGGGTTATTGCTGCGCTGAAACAGAACAGCCTGTGGGATTTCGCGGTGATGGGGGTGGCAATGACCGGCGTGGTGATACCGAGTTTCGTGGTGGCGCCGCTGCTGGTGCTGGTGTTCGCCATCACCCTGAAATGGCTGCCCGGCGGAGGCTGGAATGGCGGACAGTGGAACTACATGCTGTTGCCGATGGTCGCGCTGTCACTGGCCTATATCGCCAGCATCGCGCGTATTACCCGCGGATCGATGATTGAAGTGATGCACTCCAACTTTATCCGCACCGCCCGTGCAAAAGGGCTGCCGCTGCGCCGCATCGTGCTGCGGCACGCGCTGAAACCTGCGCTGCTGCCGGTCATCTCCTATATGGGACCGGCCTTTGTCGGCATTATCACCGGATCGATGGTGATTGAGTCGATCTACGGTCTGCCGGGCATTGGTCAGCTGTTCGTGAACGGCGCGCTGAACCGCGACTACTCACTGGTGATGAGCCTGACCATTCTGGTGGGGTTACTGACCATTCTGTTTAACGCGATTGTTGACGTGCTGTATGCCGTCATCGATCCGAAAATTCGTTACTGATTGCGGAGTTCGCCATGATGTTAAGTAAGAAAAACAGCGAAGCTCTGGATGCGTTCAGTGAGAAGCTGGAAGTGGAAGGGCGCAGTCTGTGGCAGGACGCCCGTCGTCGGTTTATCCATAACCGTGCGGCCTCACTCAGCCTGCTGGTGCTGCTGCTGATTACGCTGTTTGTGATCATTGCGCCGATGCTGTCACAGTTCACCTACGACGACACGGACTGGGCCATGATGTCCGCTGCGCCGGATACCACGTCCGGGCACTGGTTTGGCACCGACTCCTCGGGGCGCGATCTGCTGGTCAGGGTCGCCATTGGCGGCCGGATTTCACTGATGGTCGGTGTGGCTTCCGCCTTGATCGCGGTGATCGTCGGTACCCTGTACGGTTCCGTTGCCGGCTACCTTGGTGGCAAAACCGACTCGGTGATGATGCGTATTCTGGAGATCCTCAACTCGTTCCCGTTTATGTTCTTCGTTATCCTGCTGGTGACCTTCTTTGGCCGAAATATCCTGCTGATCTTTGCCGCTATCGGCATGGTGTCGTGGCTCGATATGGCGCGTATCGTGCGTGGACAGACCCTGAGCCTGAAGCGCAAAGAGTTCATTGAAGCGGCCCACGTTGGCGGCGTCTCCACCTGGAAAATCGTGCTGCGCCACATCGTGCCGAACGTGCTGGGCGTGGTGGTGGTTTACGCCTCGCTGCTGGTGCCGAGCATGATTCTGTTTGAATCCTTCCTGAGCTTCCTTGGCCTGGGGACGCAGGAGCCGCTGAGTAGCTGGGGCGCACTGCTCAGCGACGGCGCGAACTCGATGGAAGTGTCGCCGTGGTTACTGCTCTATCCGGCCGGTTTTCTGGTCGTGACGCTGTTCTGTTTCAACTTTATCGGCGATGGCCTGCGTGATGCCCTCGACCCGAAAGATCGCTAAGGAGTTTCCCGATGACCATTCATGAATTTCAGCCAGCAATGGCGGCCCGCGCGGGAAGCGATCAGTTACTGCAGGTGAAAGATTTACGTGTCACCTTCGGCACACACGACGGCGATGTCACCGCCGTCAACGATCTTAACTTTTCGCTGCGTGCCGGTGAGACGCTGGGCATTGTCGGTGAATCCGGTTCCGGCAAGTCGCAGACCGCGTTCGCCCTGATGGGGCTGCTGGCGAAAAATGGCCGCATTGGCGGCTCTGCGCTGTTCAATGGTAAAGAGATCCTGAATCTGCCCGAGAACCAGCTAAACCGGCTGCGTGCCGAGCAGATTGCGATGATCTTCCAGGACCCGATGACTTCGCTTAACCCTTACATGCGGGTCGGCGAGCAGTTAATGGAAGTGCTGAAGCTGCACAAGGGCATGAACAGCGCCCAGGCATTTGAAGAGTCGGTGAGAATGCTGGATGCGGTAAAAATGCCCGAAGCGCGTAAGCGCATGAAAATGTATCCGCATGAGTTTTCCGGCGGGATGCGCCAGCGTGTGATGATCGCCATGGCGCTGCTGTGCCGGCCAAAGCTGCTGATCGCCGATGAACCGACTACCGCGCTCGACGTGACGGTACAGGCGCAGATCATGACGCTGCTCAACGACCTCAAGCGCGAGTTCAACACCGCCATCATCATGATCACCCACGATCTGGGGGTGGTTGCCGGGATCTGCGACAAGGTGCTGGTGATGTATGCCGGACGCACCATGGAGTATGGTCGCGCCCGTGACGTCTTCTATCAGCCGGCGCATCCTTACTCTATCGGCCTGCTGAATGCGGTGCCGCGGCTGGATGCCGAAGGGGAGAGCCTGACCACCATTCCGGGTAATCCGCCGAACCTGCTGCGTCTGCCGGTGGGCTGCCCGTTCCAGCCGCGTTGTCCACACGCGATGGATATCTGTGCCAAAGCGCCGCCGCTGGAACCGTTCGGCGATGGGCGTTTACGTGCCTGCTTTAAGCCGGTGGAGGAATTAGTATGAGCGCCGTAGCGGAAAAAAGAGTGTTACTGGAAATCGCCGACCTCAAGGTGCATTTCGATATTAAAGATGGCAAGCAGTGGTTCTGGCAGCCGTCAAAGACCCTGAAAGCGGTGGATGGCGTCAGCCTGCGCCTGTATGAAGGGGAAACGCTGGGTGTGGTTGGCGAGTCAGGCTGCGGTAAATCGACGCTGGCCCGCGCCATCATCGGCCTGGTGAAAGCCACTGAGGGTCGGGTGGCGTGGCTGGGACGCGATCTGCTGGGGCAGAGCGAAGAGGAGTGGCGCAAGGCGCGCAGCGACATCCAGATGATTTTCCAGGATCCGCTGGCCTCGCTCAATCCACGCATGACTATCGGCGATATCATTGCGGAACCGCTGCGGACCTATCATCCGAAAATGGCGCGTCAGGAAGTCAAAGATCGCGTTAAAAATATGATGATGAAGGTCGGTTTGCTGCCCAACCTGATCAACCGCTATCCGCATGAGTTCTCCGGCGGCCAGTGCCAGCGTATTGGTATCGCACGTGCGCTGATTCTGGAGCCGAAGCTGATTATCTGTGATGAACCGGTGTCAGCGCTCGACGTGTCGATTCAGGCGCAGGTGGTTAATTTGCTGCAGCAGCTGCAGCGCGAGATGGGGCTGTCGTTGATCTTTATTGCCCACGACCTGGCGGTGGTAAAACATATCTCTGACCGCGTGCTGGTGATGTATCTCGGTCATGCGGTCGAGCTGGGCACCTACAGCGAGGTTTACAGCAATCCGCAGCATCCCTACACCAAAGCGCTGATGTCGGCGGTGCCGATTCCCGATCCGGATCTGGAAAAGAATAAGCAGATCCAGCTGCTGGAAGGGGAACTGCCGTCACCGATCAATCCACCGTCGGGCTGCGTATTCCGCACCCGCTGTCCGATTGCCGGTCCGGAGTGCGCCAAAACCCGGCCGCTGCTGGAAGGCAGTTTCCGCCATGCGGTCTCCTGCCTGAAAGTCGATCCGTTATAAAGCAAAACGCCGGGCAATTGCCCGGCGTTTTTTATCACGGTGACGACTATTCACGCCACAGGATATGGCACAGCTTGTGGTCTTTTTCACGGCACAGCAGCACGCGTGCAAAGACGTCGTTAATCGGCTCACCATCCGCTTCACCCAGCCCAATCACCACTTCCGCAAAAAAGTCAGGATTCAGATCGAAGTCGACGTGATCTTTCCAGTCTTCTGACGGATCGAACAGCTCGGCACCGCCGCGCTCTTCAAACTGCAGATTAAAAAGGATGATATCTGCCGGATCGAGATTATCGCCTGCCAGCTCAAGAAAAATATCGTAAGCCTGTTCCAGCGTTTCGTCTTCAGTAAGGCGGTTGTTTAAATCCATGGTCTGTCCTGTCTGCCTGAGGCCGTTTACACAATCTGGCTCGTTTTACAGTAAAGGGCTGAAGAAGTAAAACAGTCGTTCGACGATGCGCTGCCACCAGGCACGTTTTGACCAGCGCTGGCCATCCAGCAGGCGTGAACGGGCAATATAGTCATCCTGCACACAGGCCAGATCGCTGCCAAATCCGGCATCGTCTACCACCAGTGTAATCTCAAAATTGAGCCACAGGCTGCGCATATCAAGATTTACCGTGCCGACCAGGCTGAGTTGTCCATCGACCAGGACGCTTTTGGTGTGCAGCAGACCATCTTCAAATTGATAAATTTTCACGCCCGCCTCCAGCAGTTCGCTGAAGAAGGCGCGGCTGGCCCAGCCTACCAGCAGGGAGTCGTTATGGCGCGGGACAATAATACTGACATTCACCCCGCGCTGCGCTGCGGTACAGATGGCGTGCAGCAGGTCGTCGCTTGGCACGAAGTAGGGCGTGGTCATGATCAACTGCTCACGGGCGGAATAGACCGCCGTCAGCAGCGCCTGGTGGATCATATCTTCCGGGAAGCCGGGACCGGAGGCGATCACCTGCACCGTATGGCCGCTCTCCTGCTCAAACGGCATAATATTGCGATCGGGCGGCGGCGGAAGAATGCGTTTTCCGGTCTCAATCTCCCAGTCGCAGCTAAAGACAATTCCCATGGCGGTGGCGACCGGACCTTCCATTCGCGCCATCAGGTCGATCCACTGACCGACGCCCGCGCTCTGTTTGAAGAAGCGGGGGTCCACCAGGTTCATGCTGCCGGTATAGGCGATGTAGTTATCGATTAAGACAATTTTTCGATGCTGGCGCAGATCCATCCGGCGCAGGAAGACGCGCAGCAGGCTGACCTGTAACGCTTCAACCACGTCAATGCCTGCATTGCGCATCATGCCAACCCACGGGCTGCGGAAAAAGGTCACGCTGCCGGCCGAATCGAGCAGCAGCCGGCAGTGGACGCCGCGGCGTGAGGCGGCCATCAGCGACTCGGCGACTTCATCCGCCAGGCCGCCGGGATGCCAGATATAGAACACCATCTCGATATTATGCCGCGCCAGCTGGATATCCCGAATCAGCGCCTGCATTACATCATCGGCGCTGGTGAGCAGCTGCAGTTGATTACCTTTCACCCCGGCGATGCCCTGACGGTGATAACAGAGTTCGAACAGCGAACGGGCGACATCGCTGTGTTCAGTGGCAAAGATTTCACGACACTGCTTCAGATCGGTCATCCAGCGGGCCGTCGATGGCCACATGGTACGAGCCCGTTCTGCGCGACGTTTACCCAGATGCAGTTCGCCAAACGACAGGTAGGCGATAATCCCCACCAGCGGCAGAATATAGATAATCAGCAGCCAGGCCATTGCCGAGGTCACGGCACGACGCTTCATCAGTATTCGCAGCGTGACACCGGCGATCAGCAGCCAGTAGCCAAACAGCAGTAACCAGCTGATCAGGGTGTAAAAAGTGGTCATTAAGTGGACATCCCGTTCGCGCTTTCGTCTGGCAAGTTTACGTGCAGATCACGGTCAGCGAAACCCTTTATCCTGTGCCATAACGATCAGATCCGATTTGGCATTGGCGATAAGATCTTTATAATGCGTGCGCGTGAATTCGATGTCAGAGAGGAAGTGATGAGACGAAGCAGAAATGAAGTGGCGCGCTGGAGAATGTTACGCCAGGTACAACGACGCCGTTCACGCTGGCTGGAAGGGCAGTCACGACGCTATAAACGCATTCACAGCATTCGCCATCAGCTGGCGCAGCAGCAGCGTCGCTCCATCCTGTTTATTACGCAGCATATTTAGTACTGCGTAACGGGCTGCTGCCGGCAGCGGCCCCTATTCGCCAGCGCGGTAAGACGCTGGCGGAATCAGGCTTCGAAAAATCCCAGATCGGCCAGAAAGTCGCGCGCCTGCAGATGTTCTTGTTGCGAGGCACCGCGATCGCTCACCTCACGCATCAGGCAATCCGCCGGGCTACCCAGCCCAACAGGACGGCGGCAACCGGCGCGGTCATACCACTCAAAAGACCACTTGCCCGTTTTGCGATGATAATAGATGGTTAACCAGGCAGAGCAGTTTGCCGGATAGCCACTCAACACTTCGGTTTTCGGATCGGCAATCGCCTGCACCCGTGATAACAGCTGATCGACTAAAGTTGAGGCGCCCTGAATATTATAAGTTTTATGCATAATGAGCCTGCGACTGTGCTGTAGCGTTCATTCTGAGCTTCAGAGGTGTAATAAAGAAGTCATAAATGTAGACAGCGATAAGAGATAATTCCTGTTTATCCAAAAAAAAATGTCTGATGGCGCAACATTTTTCGCTGCGTGCCGGGTCAACCTCACCGTAACGGGGCTTAATCTGGCCTTATACGCTCAGTATGGGCAAAGCTGTACAACTTTACAGTTACATAAGTGACTGTTTGGCTTTAAATTATTACCTTACCCACGGATTTAGCGTAAATTACTGGCCAAATACCTGTACAAGTAATGGTTAGTTGTATAACTTTATCGCATCGTTTATGACATCTAATGAACTCTGTGAGGGTTGATCATGCAAGCCAACGTAAGAATTCCGGCCTCAGTTTCTGATATCTCCGCTTATCTCAGCAGTGCGGCCCTGCCAGCGCAACAGGCCATTCTGGGCGCTGTGGTGACAGAGATCGTGCGTTCCGGTCGCAGTCTTAACCGTAAGGCCATCTGCACCCGACTGGTGAGCCGTTTACAGACGGTAACCAGTGCAGAAGAAGAGCATCATTATCATGCACTGATTGGGCTGCTGCTGGATCGCAACTAAACAGAGCCGCAGTCGTTGTGCGTCGCCTGAAATCAGCCGCACAGCGCGGTGATGAACGCCTCTGGCATGCTTGACAACCGCGCGGGCTTTTTATAGAAAATAGCCATCTTTCGTGATCGTTTTTCGTGGTCCAATCATTCATCCCTCACGGAAGATCGAAGCCCTGCCAGCCCGGCAGGGCTTTCGTTTTTCCCGCCCGAATCCGCACAGGATCAGTCCAGTAAATAGATGCCTGCAACAATCGCGCTGACAGACATGATATGCAGTAATTCGGTCATGACGGCCTCTCCTGTTGGGGTGATAAGTCTTTTCAGTCAAGAATACCTGAGCGATCAGGTCAAAAAAATTTACATTTTTAACCAGCGACTGAACCCTGCTGATCCCAGATTATGGCCTGTCGCCCTGTAATCAGACGAGGTATACCGGCTTGCGCTTCGGCTATTGTTTAGCGTAGCTGTATCGGTGAGGCGGAGGCAGCCTGTGGCGCTATCCGTTATTCCGTGGACTTCTGCCTGTGGGGCGAGCGTTGAGTGTCGGTGACCCTCAATTTTGCGTGTCAGGACGCTTTTAAGAACTCGCCAGATTGCCGCTTTTCAGGTCCAGGGTTAAATTTAAATCGTATACCTTTGGGAGCAGGACAATGAAAAATCTGGCAAGGTCTGGCGTCATCGCATTAACCCTCTGTTTGCTGTTCACCTCACCGGCGCTGCTGGCCAATCCAGGCAATGGTAACGGCAACGGAAACGGCAATGGAAAGGGCAATGGTCATGCACAAGGGCATGGCAATAAGGGCGAGGGGAAACACGATAAGTCACAGGGTAAAAAGAATAAGGGCGGCGATCCCTGGCGGGCAGAAGCCGACATCAGTTATTCATTCGCGCGTGATCTGGCCAGACAGCAGGGACTGACCGGCTACTCCTCTTTGCCGCCGGGAATTGCTAAAAATCTCGCGCGCGGTAAACCGTTGCCGCCTGGTATCGCTAAACGCTCGGTGCCGCGCGGTATGCTGGAGGGTCTGCCTTCTTATCCCGGTTACGAATGGAAAATGGTGGGGGATAACCTGGTACTGATTGCGCTAAGTACGGCGGTGGTCACCGCGATCATCAATAACGTCTTTGATTAACGCCATCGCTGTGCCTTACCAGTAAAAAAACCGCCGGTGGGCGGTTTTTTTTAACGCGTAACGGCTGATCTCTTCAGCCCGCTGCACCAGATTCAACCCGCATCATCAGGATCATGTTCACCAGTTGCAGCACCGCTGCCAGCACAATTAACATCACAATCAGATGTTTTTTATTGCGCCAGCCCTGGCTGCGCCAAAAGTAAAGGGCGGTCGCGATAAGCCCCACGATCGGCACCAGCAGCGCCAGAATGATCATTTGCATCGTTGCTTTACCCGAAAAACAAAAAAGGCCCCGGTGCGCCGCACCGAAGCCATTTATCAGCGCGCATTCGCGATCAGAAAACGCGTTTGAACGGTTTAACGGCCACCTGTTTATAAACGCCAGCGGCAATATAGGGATCATCTTCTGCCCAGGATTGTGCCGCTTCAAGTGACGGGAACTCGGCAATCACGGTTGAACCGGTAAAGCCGGCCACGCCCGGATCGTTGCTGTCGACGGCAGGCATCGGACCCGCAATGATCAGGCGTCCTTCTTCATGCAGTAGTTTCAGGCGCGCCAGATGGGCAGGGCGCACGGCATTACGTTTTTCCAGTGAATCTGCGGTGTCTTCTGCATAAATGACGTAAAGCACTTGGGAGCTCCCATTAACTCTTCAGAATTTCGCAACACGTTAAGGGATTGCTTATCAGAGTGCAAACGAAACCTCTGACCCGTTGACGGCTCAGCATAAAGGGCTAAAAAGCGCTTTTCTTTCGGTGAGATGGCGGGAGTTATTGAAACTGATTGCTATTTGCATTTAAAATCGGCTCTTCATTTAATGACTGCGACTGTTATGACCACGCTGACTATGCCATTACCCAAACGCACGCCTGTCTCCATGTTATTGTCTGTCGCTTTGCATGGTGCCGTCATTGCCGGAATTCTTTACGCCTCATTCCATCAGGTGACTGAAGTGCCTAAGGCGTCGCAGCCTATCAGTGTCAGCCTTGTCGCTCCTGAAGTTCAGCCACAACCTGCCCCAGCCGTGGTTGAACCACCGGCGCCGCAACCTGAACCGCAGCCAGAACCGGAACCGGTCCCTGAACCTCAGCCCGCTCCGGAACCGCCTAAGGCGGAACCGGTACCGATTCCGAAGCCAGAACCTAAGCCAAAACCCAAACCGAAACCCAAGCCGGAACATAAACGTGAGCAACCTAAACGCGAGGTAAAACCGCGTCAGGAGAGCAAACCGCAGGCCGATCCGTTTAAACAGGACCTGCCGGCGACTCAGAACAAGCCGACAACTGCGCCGAAATCGACGCCGTCAGCGAGCCAGACGGCTTCAGGCGGGCCGAAAGCGCTGAGCGTCAGCAAGCCAGGCTATCCACAGCGTGCACGAGCGCTTCGCATTGAGGGTCGGGTGCGGGTGAAATTTGATGTGAACAGCGAGGGACGGGTGGAGAATATTCAGGTCCTCTCTGCGGAACCCCGCAATATGTTTGAACGGGCAGTCAAGGAGTCGATGAAGCAGTGGCGTTACCAGAGCGGTCGTCCGGGACAGGTGACCATGAACGTTGTCTTCAAGATGAGTGGCGGTGCCAGCATCGAATAAAAAAGCTGGCGGTCAGTGACACTGTGCCTGACCGCCAGATGTCCGGCTAGTCGCTGGGTTGCTGGTTAGCACGCCCGGCAGGTAGTGGACGCGAATTGCCGTCATTATCTACCGCGACATAGATAAAGACCGCTTCGGTGGCACAGTAGGTCTGACCAATCGGTTCAGACGACACCTTCTTGATCCAGACTTCGACATTGATGGTCATTGAGCTGTTACCAGTACGGATACAGCGCGCATGACAGCTAACCACGTCGCCCACCGCCACCGGTTTCAGAAAGGACATGCCATCAACCCGCACCGTCACGACCCGGCCTTCAGCAATCTCTTTAGCCAGAATGGCTCCGCCCATATCCATCTGTGACATCAGCCAGCCGCCAAAGATATCGCCGTTGGCGTTGGTGTCTGCTGGCATGGCTAACGTACGTAACACCATTTCGCCTTGCGGCAATTTATGTTTTTCGCCCATTGCTTTCATTTCTTCTGCAGGTGATCGCTAAAAAAATGCCCGGCGTACCGGGCAGAGTGATTATTTTTGTTGTTGTTGCGGCATCTGTCGCCAGATGTAGAGCCCGCTAATCAGGGTAAACAGTAAGGTGAGGCCGGTCAGACCAAACACCTTAAAGTTAACCCAAAACGCCTGAGATAACCAAAAGGCAACGTAGATATTCACCAGGCCGCAGACCAGGAAAAACAGCGCCCAGGCAGTGTTAAGCCGACGCCAGACCGGATCGGGCAACTGTAACTCTTTGCCCAGCATGCTCTGGATCAGCGTCTGCTTCATAAACCACTGGCTGTAGAGCAGCGCAACGGCAAACAGACTGTAGATCACCGTCACTTTCCACTTAATAAATTCATCGTTGTGGAACACCAGGGTCAGCGTGCCAAATACGGCGACCAGCACAAAGGTGAAAATGGTCATCTTCTCCAGCTTACGATAGAGCAACCAGCTGACCACTAAAGCCAGACCGGTCGCGACAATCAGCGCGCCTGAGGCAACAAAGATGTCGTACAGCTTGTAGAAGATGAAAAAGACCACCAAAGGGAGAAAATCGAGTAACTGCTTCATAGTCATTCCAGTCAGGGCTGAATTGGGGACCAATGCGCCCGCAGGCGCACCGCTCATCAACGTAACAGCATATAAAGCCGGTAGAGATAGATGATTAACATGGCCGAAACCAGGTTACCTGCAGCGGTAAAGATCACTGAGGAAACGTTCATCGGCAGCACGGTCAGCGATGAGAAAAACAGCATCACCACCACTTTTGCCAGCAGCCAGAGAAGAATGGCGGGCGCGATCAGCTTCGCATTCTTCCAGGCCATTCGCATACTGGCACGCATGGCGGCGAACACGCCGATCTTCTCGCTCGCCAGCATCACCGGCGCCAGCGACAACAGAATCGTCAGCAGAATACCCGGCACCACCAGAACCATAAAGCCCAGCTGCGCCACCAGCGTGATCAGGAAGGTCAGCAGTAACAGCTTTGGCAGTAAAGGCGCAGAGGCGCCAATGGCACGCAGCGCACTGACCCGCTGACCGGAAGAGACCATCGGGATCAGAGACAACATCCCGCCGAGTAACAGCGTATTACCCACCAGCGCCGCGAACGTCCCCGCCGCGGAGGCGCGCAGCAGCACCTGCTGCTGTTCAGGTGACATATTCTGCACCATCTCAAACAACGAACTGGCACTGTCATCACCCTGCTGCAGAATCGCCATCTGATCGGCGCCAGGCGTCAGCACATGGACCAGCATAACGGTGATGAAAGCGGTCAACAGCGACATCAACAGTAAGGTGACCAGCTGATGGCGGGTAAAATTTCCTGTGTCACGGTATAACGAGCTTGCCGTGATAGACATGTACACTCCTTGGAGGAACCGGGTTAATTAACCCGGCGATTGTACATGTTCTGGCAGCTCGCGGGCACCCGGCGAGAGATAACTTTCTGTCATAACAGGTAAAGATGGGTGAAAAAGGGCGGGAAGACCGTAACGGGCGCGGGCGCGATCGCAGGCGTCATTGGCAACACCCTCTTCGCCCGACATCGCAAACTCCCGACAGGGCGTTGGCCGTTGCTCATAAATGCCGCAGGAGACGCAGCCGCCAATCTCGCCCTGCAGGGCGACGCAGCGCGGCGCACGATCGTTGGTGCCGCGCATATTACGCATCAGCAGGCTCAGCGGTTCGGTTAATTCGGTTGGCACCAGGCCGCCAGCATCGTCGGCTTCAGCCCAGTAAAAAGAGACACGGAAATGGGCGCAGCAGGCGCCACAGCTGACACAAGGATTAGAGGTTTCGCTCATTTGATCACCCGCCACTCCTGAGGCATCGAACCAAAATCAACAATCAGAAACAGCAAAATAAGCCGGACAAAATTTTTCAGCAAGGGGAATTTCCCGATGTCAGCCACGGCCAAAATTGATCTAAATCAATCCATTGTTTTTTAAGTAATTTATATCAACCGAACAGAGTGCAATTTTCTGTAAATCACGTTAAATCTTTGCCAACAAAAAAATGATGACGTTGGATACATTTACCTTTAGCAAAGGAGTGATGATGAAACTGGCAAAATGCGCGATGCTGCTGGCTCTGGCTTTACCACAACTGGCAATGGCCCATGAAGCGGGCGACTTCTTTATGCGTGCCGGCAGTGCAACGGTACGTCCGACCGAAGGCTCTGATAATGTCCTTGGCATGGGGGAGTTCAGCGCCAGCAACGATACCCAGCTGGGCCTGACCTTTACCTATATGGCAACCGACAATATCGGGGTTGAACTGCTGGCTGCCACGCCGTTCCGTCATAAAGTTGGACTGGGTCCGACCGGCACCCTGGCCACGGTACGCCAGTTACCGCCGACGCTGATGGCGCAATACTATTTCTTCGACAGCAAAAGCAAAGCGCGCCCCTATGTTGGCGTCGGTATCAACTACACCACCTTTTATGATGCGGACTTTAATCAGACCGGCCGTGATGCGGGACTCACCGATCTGAGCGTCAAAGATTCATGGGGTGTCGCGGGCCAGGTCGGTCTCGATTATCAGATTAACCGCGACTGGATGCTGAATGCGTCGGTGTGGTACATGGATATTGATACTGAGGTGAAATTTAAGGCGGCAGGCGAACAGCAGAATATTAATATGCGTATCGATCCCTGGGTCTTCTTCTTCGGGGCAGGCTACCGCTTCTGATGAGAAAAAGGCCGCTGAGTCAGCGGCCTTTTTGATCATGACAGCCGGTATTACTTAATCTGCATGTTGTTAACTACGGACTTCACGCCCGGCACGCTGCGCGTAACCTGTACGGCACGATTAGCCATCTGTGGCGATGAGACAAAACCGCTCAGCTGAACTTTACCTTTAAAAGTTTCTACGTTGATTTCAGTCGATTTCAGCGAGTCATCTTTCAGCAGTTCACCTTTCACTTTGGTGGTGACCACGGTGTCATCAATATAGCCACCGGTACCCTCTTTGGTCGCGGTTGGCGCACAGGCGCTCAGTGCCAGCGCAACCACACCTGCCATCAACGCACCCGCCACAACTTTAAATAATTTCATTGCTTTCTCTCCCTGTCACAAATTGGATGCGACGTTACCGTAACGGCGCTCTGACATTGTGGTGCAGATTTTGCAAAAAGGGCAAATGGCGGGATGTAAAAAAAGGAAAGAAATCATGCCTTATCGTGTGATAAGGCATGATGGCGAGATTAACGGCTGGCGGCTTTCAGGCTGCTGACGAAGTTTTTCAGTTCGCGCAGCATCACCTCAGGTTCCGCATGATTTTTTTCAATGATCCGGACGATGGCCGAGCCGGAGATGGCACCTGCGGCACCGGCGGCGATGGCTTCTTTCACCTGCGACGGTTCAGAGATACCGAATCCCTGCAGCGGCGGGGCCGCGTTGTATTCACGCAGCTTTTCGATCAGGTGCTGCAGCGGCAGGCTGGCGCGGTTGTCCGCGCCGGTAACGCCAGCCCGAGAGAGCAGGTAGGTATAGCCGCGCCCGTGTGAAGCGATTTCCCGCAGCAGCGTATCGCTGGCGTTCGGCGGGCAGATGAAGATCGGTGCCACACCATGACGCAGCGCTGCCTGACGGAACGGAGCGGACTCTTCCACCGGGACGTCAGCCACCAGCACCGAATCCACACCGGCTTCTGCGCAGCGGGCATAAAACGCATCCACGCCGTTGGTGAACACCAGATTGGCGTACATCAGTAAACCGATCGGCAGGTCCGGATATTTACGGCGAATGGTCGCCAGCATTTCAAAACACTGCTGAGTATTGGTGCCCGCCGCGAAGGCGCGCAAGGTCGCATTCTGAATCGTCGGGCCGTCAGCCAGCGGATCGGAGAAAGGAATGCCTAACTCCAGCGCATCTGCACCGCCTTCCACCAGCGCGTCAATGACCTGCAGTGAAAGCGCCGGTGACGGATCGCCGAGCGTGACGAAAGGCACAAAGGCCCCTTCGTTACGGGCTGAAAGACGTTTAAACAGTTGATCGTAACGTTCCATCAGATTTCTCCCTGCGCGGTCAGAATGTCGTGAACGGTGAAAATATCTTTATCGCCGCGGCCGGAGAGGTTAACCACCACCAGCTGCTCTTTGTCCGGCTCGGCCTGAATCATCTTCAGGGCGTGGGCCAGCGCATGTGACGACTCCAGCGCCGGAATGATCCCTTCAGCACGACACAGCTGTTTAAAGGCGGCCAGCGCCTCATCATCGGTAACCGAGACATATTCGGCGCGACCAATGCTGTTCAGGTGCGCATGTTGCGGTCCCACTGACGGGAAATCCAGCCCGGCAGAGATCGAGTAAGATTCTTCGATCTGGCCATCTTCGGTCTGCATCATCGGGGCTTTCATACCGAAATAGATGCCGACGCGGCCATGCTTCAGCGGTGCGCCATGCTCGCCGGTTTCAATGCCGTGACCCGCCGGTTCAACGCCGATCAGTTTCACGCTGGTTTCATCGATAAAGTCAGCGAACATGCCGATGGCATTCGAACCGCCACCGACGCAGGCGATGATGGCGTCGGGCAGACGACCCTCTTTTTCCAGGATCTGCTTTTTCGTCTCTTCGCCGATCATCCGCTGAAACTCCCGCACAATGGTCGGGAACGGATGGGGACCGGCGGCGGTGCCAAGCATATAGTGGGCGGTTTCGTAGCTGCCAGACCAGTCGCGCAGCGCTTCGTTACAGGCATCCTTCAGGGTCGCTGAACCACTGTGTACCGGGATCACTTCCGCGCCCATCAGACGCATACGGAATACGTTAGGAGACTGACGCTCAACGTCTTTGGCACCCATGTAGATGCGGCATTTCATGCCGAGCAGGGCGCAGGCCAGCGCTGAGGCAACACCGTGCTGTCCGGCACCGGTTTCGGCGATAATCTCGTTCTTACCCATGCGTTTGGCTAACAGCGCCTGACCCAGTACCTGATTGGTTTTGTGCGCGCCGCCGTGCAGCAGATCTTCGCGCTTCAGGTAGAGCCGGGTTTTGGTACCTTTCGTCAGGTTCCTGCACAGCGTCAGGGCGGTAGGACGACCGGCATAGTTCTTCAGCAGGTCGGTAAATTCCGCCTGAAACTCAGGATCTTTTTGGGCATCGACAAACGCTTCTTCCAGCTGGCGCAACGCTGGCATCAGGATCTGCGGAACATACATCCCGCCAAATTCGCCAAAGTAGGGATTCAGTAACGTCATTTTTCATCTTCCTTTTTCAGGCCCGCCGTTGAGCAGGCCAGGCAAATCAGTAGGCGCGCAGTGTCTGAAACACCGCCGCGATTTTACGGGCATCTTTAATGCCGGGCGCACTTTCCACCCCGGAGTTGAAGTCGAGACCGGCACAGCCCAGCTGCGCGGCTTCAACACAGTTATCCGCGCTCAGGCCACCGGCCAGCAGCACATCATTCAGCGTCTGGCCCTGCAACAGTGACCAGTCAAAGCGCTCACCGGTCCCGCCGTCGCCGTTATCAAACACGTAGCGATCGACGTGCGGCCAGTTGCGCTCGGGTAAGACGCCTTCAATGCGCAGCGCTTTCCAGATTTCGATCCCGGCGGGCAGCGCCGCGCGCAGTTCGGTGACGAAATCGGGCGTTTCCTGACCGTGCAGCTGGACGGCTGACAGCGACAGGGCGGTCGCTTCAGTGACAACGTCACTAACGGAGCTGTTACGGAACACGCCGACGTAGCGCAGTGGTGCGCCAGCCATCACCGTCCGGGCGGTCCCGGTATCAATCTGACGCGGTGAGCCGGCGGCGAAAATCAGTCCGCCATAGATGGCACCAGCTTCATACGCGGCGCGAGCATCTTCCGCTCGGGTCAGACCGCATACTTTGTTGGCGCCGAGCGTAACCCGGCGCACCGCAGCGGTCAGATCGGGCTCTTCCATCAGGGCCGAGCCAATCAGGAAGCCGTTAGCAAAGTGGCTGAGCTCGCGAATGTCGGCGTAGCTGTTAATGCCGGATTCGCTGATCACCGTCACGCCGTGCGACAGGCGCGGAGCCAGCTGACGGGTACGGTTCAGATCGATCGACAGATCGCGCAGATCGCGGTTGTTGATCCCGACCACTCTGGCCTGTAACGCTATGGCGCGCTCCAGCTCCTCTTCATTACTGACCTCGGTCAGGATACCCATCTTCAGGCTGTGGGCGACGGCTGCCAGCTGACGATACTGTTCATCATCCAGCACCGATAACATCAGCAGAATCGCATCTGCCTGATAGTAACGCGCCAGATAGATCTGATACGGGTCGATGATAAAGTCTTTGCACAGCACCGGCTGGGTGATAGCGGCGCTGACGATCGGCAGAAACGCGAAGTCGCCCTGAAAGTATTTCTCATCGGTCAGCACCGACACCGCGGATGCATAGTGGCGATAGACTCCGGCAATGGCGGCCGGGTCGAAATCCTCACGAATAATGCCTTTTGAGGGCGACGCTTTTTTACACTCCAGAATAAACGCGGTGCGCGCGCCCTGTAGTGCATCATAAAAATGACGGCTGGCAGGTTCAATGCTGTTCTGAAAGGTAGAAAGAGGCTGCTGCTGCTGACGCGCTGCGACCCAAATCGCTTTGTCCTGCACAATTTTTTCTAACACGGTACCTTGCATGGTTATCCTCTTGCTGCCAGAGCGACCACGCGCTCGTAAGCCTGTCCACTGCGGATAGCGTTGAGCGCACGCTGTGCATTTTCACGCAGATCTTCATGACCGAAAACTTTAAGCAGCATCGCCACATTCACGGCGACCGCTTCCTCATGGGCCTGCTGGCCATTACCCTGGAGTAAAGCCGTGAGAATGTCACGATTTTCTTCCGGCGTGCCGCCAGCCAGCGCCTCCCTGGGATGGAAGCCAAAACCGAAGTCTTCTGGCGACAGCTGATAGCGGGTGATCTCCCCGTCACGCAGCTCAGCGACGTGGGTAACATCATGCAGCGCCACTTCATCCATTCCACCGCCATGCACCACGGCGGCACGCTGATAACCCAGCACTTTCAGGGTCTGCGCAATCGGCATCACCAGCTCGGGGCTGTACACGCCAATTACTGCCAGCGGCGGGCGCGCCGGATTAATCAGCGGGCCCAACACGTTAAACAGCGTCCGGGTTTTCAGCTGCTGACGCACCGGCATAGCGTGGCGAAATCCGGTGTGGTACTGCGGCGCAAACAGGAAACAGACGTTAAGATCGTCCAGCGCCTGTCTTGCCTGTTCAGCCGGCATATCCAGATTGATGCCAAACGCAGCCAGCAGATCGGAAGAGCCGGACTTGCTGGAAACGCTGCGGTTACCGTGCTTCGCCACTTTCAGGCCGCAGGTCGCCGCCACGAATGCGCTGGCGGTAGAAATATTGATGCTGTTACTGCCGTCGCCGCCGGTCCCGACGATATCGGCAAAGGTGTAGTCGGGGCGCGGGAAGGGTTTCGCATCTTCCAGCAGCGCGGTCGCCGCACCGGCAATCTCTTCCGGCGTTTCGCCCCGGACTTTCATCGCAATCAGCGCCGCCGCCAGTTGGGTTGGCTCCAGCTGACCGGTAATGATTGCGCTGAACAGCTGATGACTCTCAGCCTGATCCAGCGTCTGCGCCTGGTAAAGTTTTTCCAGTGTCTGTTGCATAGTCATTCTCCCTGTTACTTCGCCAGCGCCCAGGCCAGCGTCTGCTCAAGCAGTCGCGCGCCCTGAGTGGTCAGGATGGATTCAGGATGGAACTGGAACCCGCATACCCGGTCGGTTTCGTGACGCACCGCCATCACCATGCCGTTGTAGCTGGCATTGACGGTGAGCTCATCCGGCGTGTTGCTGCCGACCAGTGAGTGATAGCGCGCCACCGGCAGCGGATTGCTCAGTCCGGCAAACATCGCCTCGCCATCGTGAACCACCGCGGACGCTTTCCCGTGCAGGATCTCGCCAGCCTGACCAACGTGACCGCCATATTCTTCAACAATCGCCTGATGGCCGAGGCAGATACCGATAATCGGCAGACGTCCGCGCAGCGCCCGCAGCAGTTCCGGCATACAGCCAGCCTCTTTTGGCGCGCCAGGGCCTGGTGACAGCATCAGCACCGGATTTTCCATCCGTTGCAGGTGTTCGATTAACAGCGCGGCCGGCAGGTTGTTGCGGTAGATCACCACGTTATGACCAAAGGTCCGCAGTTGATCGACCAGGTTATAGGTAAATGAGTCGATGTTATCGAGCAGCAGAATATCGGCCATCAGAAGATCTCCTTGCAGTGATGGGCAGTGGCAATGGCGCGCAGCACGGCGCGGGCTTTATTGCGGCTCTCATCGGCTTCCGCCTGCGGATTCGAGTCCAGTACCACACCGGCGCCCGCCTGCACGGTCGCGACGCCGTCTTCTACATAAGCCGAGCGAATGACGATACAGGTATCGAGATCGCCATTGGCGGTAAAATAACCGACCGCACCGCCGTAACTGCCGCGGCGGGTGCCTTCGGCCGCGGCGATCAGCTGCATGGCGCGGACTTTCGGCGCACCGCTCAGCGTGCCCATGTTCATACAGGCGCGATAGGCGTGCAGCACATCCAGATCCTCGCGCAGGGTGCCAACCACGCGCGACACCAGGTGCATGACAAAGGAATAGCGGTCAACTTTAGTCAGGTCTGCCACATAGCGACTGCCCGGCACACAGATACGCGCCAGATCGTTACGCGCCAGGTCGACCAGCATCAGGTGCTCCGCCAGCTCTTTATGATCGGTGCGCATCTCCAGCTCAATGCGGCTGTCGAGATCGCGATCCAGCGAACCGTCTGGTTTACGTCCGCGTGGACGGGTACCGGCAATCGGGTAGATCTCAATCTGTCGCGAGCTGGCGTCATACTTCAGCGAACTTTCCGGGGACGCGCCAAACAGGGCGAAGTCCTGATCCTGCATGAAAAACATATAGGGGCTGGGGTTGCTGTTTTTCAGCGTGTCGTAAGCCGCCAGCGGTGAAGGACAGGGCAGTGAGAAGCGGCGCGATGGCACCACCTGGAAGATTTCGCCGATGCGAATCGCCTCCTGCATGGTGCGCACTACCTCACAATACTCCTCGTCGCTCTGGCTGGTGGTCAGGCTCATCTGATCCACCGTCTGAACCGGCAGGGCAGGCGCGGGCTGCAGCATCTGGCCATGCAGCTGCTCAATGCGGCGTTGCAGGCGCTGAAATTCACTGGTGGACGGGCAGAACAGGCTGGCCTGCAGTCGCGCGCTGCGGGTCTGGTGATCGATCACCAGCAGCGTTTCCGCCAGATAAAAGCAGTAATCCGGGCAGCGCTGCTGATTATCCAGCGCGGGCAGGGTTTCAAATCCGGCGACCAGATCATAGGCAAACAGGCCACCTAACAGCACGGCTTCCCGCTCGTCGGCGGGGGAATTAACCAGCTGGGGGATCAGACGCAAGGCATCAAACACCGACAGCGCCTGCAGACGCGCATCTTCATCCTGCTGCCCGGCGGTCGGCGGGAAAGTGAGTTCGCGGCCATCGGGACGGACCTGATTCTCCACCGAGTCCGGCAGCGCGGCGTCAAGCAGCGGCAGCAGCGCGCGACCATTTTCCGACAGCGCCTGTAAGGTCACCTTGTTGTCCAGCGCGCTGATACGCAGTGCGCTGTCGACAATCAGCAGGCTTTTGAGATTCTTTTTGCTGTCGATATCAGCAGATTCAAGCAGCAGGGTTGCCGGACGTGCGCCGCATAACTGATGAAACACTGCGGCCGGATCTTCGCGATAAGGCGCGTTGCCGGTAATCAACTTCACTGTAGGTTTCGCAATTGGCATGATGATTTCTCTGAATTTCGCTCAAAAAAAAGCCCGCTCGGTGGCGGGCTCAGGTATCTGCACAGCGTTTACGCAAAGTGTGCACGACCACGTCGCCCGTGTTCGGGAACATCGCGCCACCAACCGTTAAAATGCGTGATTACAACAGCCATGATTGAATACCCGTTACGTGTGAACTTGTGTACTAGTTAACGGGTTCAGGGCGGAAATGTCAATACACTTTTTCACTGACGGCTAAAATCGTTATCATGCTGGCCGGTTTAGTTTCCAGCAGGAGTTCTCTTGAGCGATATCGCCCGTTTCCCGGTCTATGATTTACACAGCCACACGCGGGCTTCCGATGGCTTACTGACGCCTGCGGCGCTGGTACAGCGCGCGGTTGAGATGCGCGTAGGCGTACTGGCGATCACCGATCACGACAGCGTCGCCGGCGTGGAAGAAGCGCAGCAAACGGCTATCGATCAGGCCTTGCCGATAAAGGTGCTGGCGGGCGTTGAAGTCTCCACCCTGTGGGAGAATCATGAAATTCATATCGTGGGATTAAATATTGATATCCGTCATCCGGCGCTGGTCAGCTTTCTCGCCGGACAGCACGCCTGCCGACAGGCGCGCGCGGAACAGATTGCCGAGCGGCTGGAAAAAGCGCGCATTCCGGGCGCGCTGGCGGGTGCAATGCGGCTGGCCGATGGCGGCGTCATCACCCGTGGTCACTTCGCCCGCTTTCTGGTGGAGCAGGGCAAAGCGGATAACATGGCGCAGGTATTCAAAAATTATCTGGCGCGCGGCAAAACCGGCTACGTCCCGCCACAATGGTGTACAATTAAACAAGCTATTGATGCGATTCATCATTCTGGCGGTTGCGCGGTACTGGCGCATCCCGGACGCTATGGCTTATCGGCGAAATGGTTAAAGCGACTGGTGGCCCATTTCCGTGAAGCCGGTGGCGATGCGATGGAAGTCGCCCAGTGCCAGCAGGCACCGAATGAGCGTACCCAACTGGCGCAATACGCCAGAGACAATGCGCTGGCCGCATCACAAGGTTCTGATTTTCATCAACCCTGCCCGTGGATTGAACTGGGCCGCAAGTTATGGCTGCCCGCGGCGGTTGAGCCGGTCTGGGAACGCTTCCCGGCACTGGCACCCGCTCAGCTCTCCACGGAAAGGTGACACGAGGTTTCTATGAGTCAATTGTTTCACATCCATCCCGATAACCCACAGCCACGTCTGATTAATCAGGCGGTGGACTACCTTAATAAAGGCAGCGTCATCGTCTATCCGACCGATTCCGGTTATGCGCTGGGCTGTCGACTGGAAGAGAAGGGCGCGATGGAGCGCATCTGCCGTATCCGGCAGTTAGACGGGAATCACAACTTTACCCTGATGTGCCGGGATCTCTCCGAGCTTTCCGTTTACTCTCAGGTCGGTAACTCCGCCTTTCGGTTGCTGAAAAACAACACGCCCGGTAACTACACCTTTATTCTCAAGGCGACCAAAGAGGTGCCGCGTCGTTTGATGAATGACAAGCGGAAAACCATCGGGCTGCGCGTGCCGTCAAATCCGGTGGCGCTGGCGCTGCTGGAGGCGCTGAATCAGCCAATGATGTCCACCTCGCTGATTCTGCCGGGCAATGACTTTACCGAGTCTGACCCGGAAGAGATTCAGCACAGCATCGGCAAGCTGGTCGATCTGATTATCGACGGCGGCACGCTGGGGCAACAGCCGACCACGGTGGTCGATTTAACCACCGATGCGCCGGCAATTGTGCGTGAAGGCGTAGGCGATACCCGTCCATTCCTGTAAGGCAGCGGACTCAGGCACCGCGAGTCGGTGTCTGGGCCAGATTGCTCTGCAGCCAGGCTTTAAACTGGCCGTACGGAATATAAAGTGAAACGTCTTTGAGGATCACTTTCCCGTTACGGCCATTCTTAATGGCATCAGAATAACCGACAATCACGCCGCCCAGTGTCTCATCACTGTTATAAACACCGCCGCCTGACATTCCCTGCACGACGCCAGCATTAGAGGCCATTGCCATACAGGGACTTTTATTCCAGCCATTGCGAATAGTGGTGCGGGCTAAATTAACCCCTTTAGATTCAACCGGCAGTGCGGAAATAAAACTGTATCCGTACATTTTTATCGGATCGCCAATATCGCTACTGCGGAAGCGGGTTAAGGTGCCGGGATCATTCTTATGATAAATAATCGCCAGGTCGCAATAAGGATGGTAAGACTTAACGCGCTGCACGGCGGTTTTCGCGACGTGGGCGGCGGTCAGGCTATATTCTGGTGTAAGCGGAATGCTGGTGCCAAGGGTACCCAGACCGAGAATCGTCGGAATGCCGGTCACGCTCATATCTACGTGCTGCATCGCCGTACGACTGTACTCAGTATGGCCCACGGAACACCCGGTCAACGCCAGCGCGGCAAACGCTGGGCACAGAAAGAGGTTTCTCATGATGGTATTCTTTTTTCAGGCATGTCGTGAAAATCCCTGGTGAAGACTTCTGACATGCAATCAAGGTTCATCACTGAACCGTATTAACGCAACAACTCCGGATGCGCCGGTTTATTGGATTAATCTAAAAAGGCTATTTTTGTTAATGAATCATTAAAATTTAATTTTTATCGCGAACTTATTTTACTGCCAGCTCTGCGTTTTTTAACTGCTTCAGTCACAAAGTGTACACCTATAATTTTTCTGTACAATTAATTAAAACTTATCTAATTAAAATGCCCTGAAAAATAAGGTAATAAACAAATCTGCCTTGGGGTTAAGCTACTAATTTTCATTTAACACAGGGTATATGACAGTTAAACTCAATTCTGTGGTGTTTTGTGCTGAATTGCAGAATGAACATAGATGAAACGGTGTGCCTGTAAAGTGATGGAAGTGTAAGATACCGTGAATGTTTTTCCTGCTGACAGATTGCTTGGTTTTGTAACATAGTTCAGAAAATTTAAATTTCGCCAACTATAAAGTTTTTGAAAACCCGGTTTTATTCACCACCTTTACTTATTATATCGCCCGCGATGGAGTGTCCGCCGCGGCTGGCGCAGCGGGCGGAAAGTTAACCGGAACCGGCTATCCTTTATTTGACTCCGTTAACCACAAAGCGCGTTACATCAGGGGTGAATGTCTGTATAATGGGCCAAACTTTTTAAGTTAACCTATTGATTTAAAAAGATTTCCCACCCTACCGTGACGCCTGGGAAGGCGACAAAGAGGAAGCTCAATGAGCGAGAAGTTACAGAAAGTGTTAGCGCGTGCCGGTCATGGTTCGCGTCGTGAAATCGAATCGATGATTGCTGCCGGTCGCGTCAGCGTCGATGGTAAAATTGCCACCCTCGGTGACCGTGTCGAAAGCAGCAAATCCCTGAAAATCCGTATTGATGGCCATCTGGTCTCCATCGCCGAGTCGGCGGCGGAAGTCTGCCGGGTGCTGGCGTATTACAAGCCGGAAGGCGAGCTTTGTACGCGTAGCGATCCGGAAGGCCGTCCAACCGTATTTGACCGTCTGCCACGCCTGCGCGGTTCGCGCTGGATTGCTGTCGGCCGTCTGGATGTGAATACCTGCGGTTTAATGCTGTTCACCACCGACGGTGAACTGGCGAACCGCCTGATGCACCCAAGCCGTGAAGTTGAACGTGAATACGCGGTGCGCGTGTTTGGTCAGGTCGACGACGACAAAATTCGTCAGCTGAGTAAAGGCGTTCAGCTGGAAGATGGCCCGGCGGCGTTTAAAACCCTGCGTTTTGGCGGCGGTGAAGGCATCAACCAGTGGTACAACGTCACCCTGACAGAAGGACGTAACCGTGAGGTGCGTCGTTTATGGGAAGCGGTGGGTGTGCAGGTGAGTCGTCTGATGCGCGTGCGCTACGGTGATATTACCCTGCCAAAAGGCCTGCCTCGCGGCGGCTGGACCGAGCTGGACCTGCCGGCCGTCAACTACCTGCGCAACCTGGTTGGCATGGATGACGAAACGGTGACCAAGCTGGTGGTAGAAAAAGATCGTCGCCGCACCAAAGCTAACCAGATCCGTCGTGCGGTGAAGCGCCACAGCAAAGTGAGCAGCACGCCACGTGCGCCACGTCGCAATCCGGGCAGCAAACGTAACTCCGGTTAATTCCGATTCCGTTGCCTGATTGCTAAAAACGCAGCCCTGGGCTGCGTTTTCTTTTTCTGCTACCAGTCAATGCCCTGTTGCGCCTGAATGCCGGCATCAAAGGCGTGCTTCACCGGCCGCATTTCAGTTACGGTGTCTGCTATCTCCAGGATGCTGCGATGACAGCCGCGTCCGGTGATGATAACGCTTTGGCTGGCGGGACGCTGTTGCAGGGCAGTAAGCAGCTCCTCCAGCGGCAGGTAATCCATGCTGATCATGTAGGTGATCTCATCCAGGATCACCAAATCCAGCGACGGGTCCGCCAGCATCCGTCTGGCGTGCTGCCAGACCGCCAGACAGGCGATAGTATCGGTTTCCCGATTCTGCGTTTCCCAGGTAAAACCGGTCGCCATCACCTGAAACTCGACGCCATGCTGTTCCAGCAGGTTGCGCTCGCCGTTCGGCCAGTCCCCTTTAATAAACTGAATCGCGCCGACGCGCTTATCATGACCACAGGCGCGCAGGGCAGTACCAAAGGCGGCCGTGGTTTTGCCTTTACCGTTGCCGGTAAAGACCATCAGGATGCCACGCACCTCACTGGCCGACGCGATGCGGGCATCGACCTGCTCTTTGAGCCGCTGCTGACGTTGCTGATGGCGATCGTCGGCCATTATTCCGCCGCTCCCGGCTTCCGGCCCGGCTGAGCATCAAAACTGATACCGGTTTTGCGCCGGCTGTCGTCGCCCATGACATAAAGGTAGAGCGGCATCAGATCGGCAGGGGTTTTCAGCTTGTCAGCATCTTCCTGTGGAAACGCACTGGCGCGCATCTTAGTGCGTGTCCCGCCGGGATTGATGCAGTTAACCCGCAGCGCGTGGTTTTTATACTCATCGGCCAGCACCTGCATCATGCCTTCGGTCGCAAACTTGGAGACCGCATAGGCGCCCCAGCCCGCGCGACCGGTGCGGCCGACGCTGGAGGTGGTAAACACCAGCGAGCCCGATTCCGATTTCAGCAGCAGCGGCAACAACGCCTGGGTCAGAAAGAAGGTGGCATCCAGATTGATTTTCATCACCTGCTGCCAGATCTGCGGGTCCAGTTCAGCCAGCGGCACAATTTCGCCCAGAATGCCGGCATTGTGCAGCACGCCATCAAGATGGGAGAACTGCTGTGTCAGCTGGTGAGCCAGTTGCTGACAGCGTTCAGGCGTGGCATCCGCCAGGTCAAACACCAGCGAATGAGCAGGGCGTTTGTTGAGTTGATTAATCGTCTGTTCGACCTGTTGCAGCTTGTCGGCGTTGCGGCCCATCAGGATCACTTCAGCGCCATAGCGGGCGTAAGTCAGCGCCGCTTCGCGCCCAATACCGTCAGACGCGCCGGTGACCAGGATAATGCGATGGTTGAGCAGGTCGCTTTTCGGTTGATAATGCACAGCGGGATCCTCCAGCGAAAACAGCATGATTCCGCTTTATGCCTGAATTTGCGAATTGGCGCAATCGCCAACCGGCGCATTCTGTGCCAGCTGCTGGCATTTCAGGCGACTGATGGGGGCAAAACCGTTAAACTAGCCCATTGTCTCTAATTCTCTGTTTACTAAGGCGACACAATGGATCTTCTTTCGAGTTATGGACTGTTTTTAGCAAAAGTGGTGACGCTGGTCATCGCGATCGCGGCAATTGTGCTGATTGTGATGAATGCCGCGTTGCGCAAACGGGGTCAGAGCGGTCAACTGCGGCTGACGCATCTGGGTGAGGACTACACCCAGATGAAAGAGGACCTGCAGCTGGCGAAGATGAAACCGCAGGCGCAAAAAGTGTGGCTGAAAAACCATAAAAAGGCAGAAAAGCTAAAAGCGAAGGCGGAAAAGCGGGCGGCGAAGCAGGGTGAAAGTGAGGTGAGTAAACCCACGCTTTACGTGCTCGATTTCAAAGGCAGCATGGATGCCAGCGAAGTCACCTCGCTGCGTGAAGAAGTTTCAGCGGTGCTGGCTGTCACCCAGCCGGGCGATGAAGTGCTGCTGCGGCTGGAAAGCCCTGGTGGCGTGGTACATGGTTACGGCCTGGCCGCATCTCAGCTGCAGCGTCTGCGCGATCACGGTCTGCACATCACCGCGGCGGTGGATAAAGTGGCGGCCAGTGGCGGCTACATGATGGCCTGCGTGGCCGATCGTATCGTGGCGGCGCCATTTTCAATTATCGGTTCGATCGGCGTTGTGGCGCAGATCCCTAACTTCAATCGCCTGTTGAAGCGCAACGACATTGATGTGGAACTGCATACCGCTGGCCAGTATAAGCGGACCCTGACCCTGTTTGGCGAAAACACCGATGAGGGCCGGGAAAAGTTTCAGGAAGATCTGAATGAAACCCATCTGCTGTTTAAGCAGTTCGTTCATCAGATGCGCCCGACGCTGGATATCGATAAAGTGGCGACCGGCGAGCACTGGTATGGTCGGCAGGCGCTGGATCTTGGCCTGATTGATGAAGTTGGCACCAGCGACGATCTGATTATTCGTCAGATGGATCGCTTTAATGTGCTGGGCGTGCATTACGCCCGTCGTCGCAAGATGATTGACCGTGTCACACACAGTGCCGGATCGGTCGCCGAGCGGCTGCTGCTGAAACTCTGGCAGCGCGGCGAGAAGCCACTGCTCTGACACCCGGCCCGGCCTGTGTCTGAGACTGGTCAGTTATGTTTAAATTTGCAAAGGCTGTCACGGTCAGACGTGGCAGCTTTTTTTTGCGCCAGCGTGCCGGAGTGCGGGCCTGAGCACCTCTGCTGCTGCCGGGCCGTCCTCGCGCCGCTGCGCGGTACCTTCGGCTTTGACGTCGTGCCGACGAACCGTTCGGGGATCGGCCCTCCCTGGCCGGCCCCGAACTCTCCACGCTTCCCGGCGTGGCGTTCTGGCCCGGCGTCACGCCTCAGCGCTGCGGATAGCCCTTTCAGCAGCAGAGGCGCTCAGGCCTTCACTATCGTGCCCTTTTTAACAGCACGCACTGAAGCCTCAGAGCAGGCTGGGGCCGATCAGGGGCAGGCAATCCGCAGCGCTGAACAGAATGAGTCTGCCAGGAGAGCCCGCAGGACGCGGGCGAAAGGCGGGGCGGCACAGGATGTGCCATCCCCGGCGGTCCGTGAGGCAGAGGAATGACGTGAAGGAACCGCGCAGCGGCGCGAGGACCGCCAGCACCTGAGCGGTACCAGACTGCGTTATCACAGGTCGCTTCACTGACGAGCATCAGGCCTCTGTGCCTGGTGTTTTATTCCAGATGGTATTGCGAAGATAATACAACGGCTAAATGTTTAAACACGTTGAACACCGCCGTGGTTCTGGCGGTGGGCAGTTCATCGGCATCCAGAAAAAACGGGCCGCGAAACACCAGCACGTTACCCTGCTGACTCACATCATCCGCCTGCATACCGGCAAAATAATCGTCGTGCACTTTAATCAGCGCATTGGCCTTTTCCAGCAATGCCTGGCGTGAAATAGGCTGGGTTATTGTCTTCATTGTTTGCTCCTTTTTTGACAGCACCTTAATCCTTTCTATATTACTTGCGTGTCCCATTGTGTGACAAATCGACGTAACGGCTGAAAAGTTGGCGGAAATTTATCCTGAGTGCTAATTAAGTTGCGTAACAGATTTTATCAGGTAGAGTGTGGGCGATTCCGATTTCAGGGGTTTTGCACCGGGATGTGTGATTATGTCAGATGGAAAAAGCGCTCTTTATCATGCAGTTGCATAACGCCACGTCGTCTGATCTGAGATTGACCCCTCCGCCTTGAAATGTTAAACAGGCGCAGCAATATTGAACCCAATGGGTTTTTGGGCATCCAATCCTCTCCCGTTAAGCAGGATGTTTTCATTAGGTAAAGGTAAATATGGGTAAAGCACTCGTTATTGTTGAGTCCCCGGCAAAGGCTAAAACAATCAATAAATACCTCGGCAGTGACTACGTGGTTAAATCCAGCGTGGGTCATATCCGGGATCTGCCGACCAGTGGTTCAACCGCCAAAAAAAGTGCTGACGCCTCGACAGATAAAAAAGTCAAAAAAGTTAAAAAAGATGAGAAAGCGGCACTGGTCAGCCGGATGGGCGTTGATCCTTACCACGGCTGGGAAGCGGACTATCAGATCCTGCCTGGCAAAGAGAAAGTGGTTGCCGAGCTTAAAGCGTTAGCGGCCAGCGCTGACCACATCTATCTCGCAACGGACCTTGACCGCGAAGGGGAAGCCATTGCCTGGCACCTGCGGGAAGTGATCGGTGGCGACGAAAAGCGTTTCAGCCGCGTGGTGTTTAACGAAATCACCAAGAATGCGATTCGTCAGGCGTTTGAAAAGCCGGGCGAACTGAATATCGATCGGGTTAATGCTCAGCAGGCGCGTCGTTTTATGGACCGCGTGGTGGGCTATATGGTGTCTCCGCTGCTATGGAAGAAAATCGCCCGTGGCCTCTCCGCCGGACGGGTGCAATCCGTTGCCGTGCGACTGGTGGTGGAGCGTGAGCGCGAGATCAAAGCGTTTGTACCAGAAGAATACTGGGAAATTAACGCTGCGCTGACCACGCCAAAAGGCGACGAGCTGTCAATGGACGTCAGCCACAAAGGTGACAAGCCATTCCGCCCGGTCAATCGCGACGAGACCTATGCGGCCGTTTCGCTGCTGGAAAAAGCGCGCTACGAGATTGTCGATCGTGAAGATAAGCCGACCAGCAGCAAGCCGGGCGCGCCTTATATCACCTCAACCTTGCAGCAAGCCGCCAGTACCCGTCTCGGCTTTGGCGTGAAGAAAACCATGATGATGGCGCAGCGCTTGTATGAAGCGGGCCACATTACCTATATGCGTACCGATTCGACCAACCTGAGCCAGGATGCGGTCGCCATGGCGCGCGGCTATATCGAAAGCCACTTCGGCAAGAAATATCTGCCTGAAGCGGCCAACACTTACGCCAGCAAAGAGAACTCGCAGGAAGCGCACGAAGCGATTCGTCCTTCTGATGTGGAAGTGGTGGCGGAACAGTTAAAAGATATGGAAGCGGATGCGCAAAAACTCTATCAGCTGATCTGGCGCCAGTTTGTTGCCTGTCAGATGATGCCAGCGCAGTATGATTCCAGCACCATTACCGCAGTGGCAGGTGATTTTAAGCTCAAGGCCAAAGGCCGTACGCTGCGTTTCGACGGCTGGACCAAAGTGATGCCGGCGCTGCGTAAAAACGATGAAGATCGGACGTTACCGGCCGTTAAAGTGGGCGACGTGCTGGATCTGCAGCAGTTGCAGCCGGGCCAGCACTTTACCAAACCTCCGGCGCGCTTCAGCGAAGCCTCGCTGGTACGTGAACTGGAGAAACGCGGTATTGGTCGTCCATCGACTTACGCGGCGATTACCTCAACCATCCAGGATCGCGGATATGTGCGGGTCGAGAACCGCCGTTTCTATGCGGAGAAAATGGGTGAGATTGTCACCGATCGGCTGGAAGAGAACTTCCGCGAGCTGATGAACTACGATTTCACCGCTCACATGGAAAACAGCCTCGATCAGGTCGCCAATAATCAGGCGCAGTGGAAAGCGGTACTGGACAACTTCTTCAGCGATTTCACTCAGCAGCTTGAGCGGGCAGAGAAAGATCCTGAAGAGGGCGGCATGCAGCCGAACCAGATGGTGCTGACCTCGATTGACTGCCCGACCTGCGGCCGCAAAATGGGTATTCGTACCGCCAGCACCGGGGTGTTCCTCGGCTGTTCAGGCTATGCGTTACCGCCGAAAGAGCGCTGCAAGCAGACCATCAACCTGATTCCGGAAAATGAAGTTCTGAATATTCTGGAAGGGGATGACGCTGAAACCAACGCCCTGCGCGCCCGTCGTCGTTGCCAGAAGTGTGGCACGGCCATGGACAGCTACCTGATCGATAACGAGCGTAAACTGCACGTCTGTGGTAACAACCCGGAATGTGACGGCTACGAGATCGAACAGGGTGAGTTCCGCATTAAAGGCTATGACGGCCCGGTGGTAGAGTGTGAGAAATGTGGTTCCGAGATGCACCTGAAAATGGGACGCTTCGGCAAGTACATGGCCTGTACCAACGACGAGTGTAAAAACACCCGTAAGATTCTGCGTAATGGCGAAGTGGCTCCGCCGAAAGAAGATCCGGTCCCGCTGCCTGAACTGGCGTGCGAGAAGTCGGATGCCTATTTCGTGCTGCGCGACGGTGCTGCCGGGGTCTTCCTGGCCGCTAACACCTTCCCGAAATCGCGCGAAACCCGTGCGCCGCTGGTGGAAGAGTTGCAGCGCTTCAGCGATCGTCTGCCAGAGAAGCTGAAATACCTGGCCGAGGCGCCGGCGACCGATCCGGAAGGGAATAAAACCCTGGTCCGTTTCAGCCGCAAAACCAAACAGCAGTATGTCTCCTCTGAAAAAGAGGGCAAAGCGACCGGCTGGTCTGCCTTCTATATTGATGGCAAATGGCAGGAAGCGAAGAAGTAATCCTCACAGGCCAGCGCTCGCTGGCCTTTTTCTGAGCCTTATACCAATCCGTTCTACAATCACACTTAAAATGATATAGTTGTTATAGCATTTCCGACTTTTCCTGATGCATGGCTTTTCTTCACCCTGTTAAGGCGACAATACGTCAACCGGGGATGCGACTCTGTAACTTACCGGGACGGAACAGATATGAAATTACAGCAGTTGCGCTATATCGTCGAAGTGGTTAACCACAATCTGAATGTCTCTTCGACGGCGGAAGGACTCTATACCTCGCAGCCTGGCATCAGTAAACAGGTGCGGATGCTGGAAGATGAGCTGGGCGTTCAGATCTTCGCCCGCAGCGGTAAACACCTGACGCAGGTCACGCCAGCCGGTGAAGAGATTATCCGTATTGCGCGTGAAGTGCTTTCTAAAGTGGATGCGATCAAATCGGTCGCCGGTGAACATACCTGGCCGGACAAAGGATCGCTCTATGTGGCCACCACGCATACGCAGGCACGCTATGCGCTGCCGGGCGTGATTAAAGGCTTCATTGAACGTTATCCGCGGGTATCGCTGCATATGCATCAGGGCTCACCGACGCAGATTGCAGAAGCGGTGTCGAAAGGGAATGCTGATTTTGCGATCGCGACTGAGGCGCTGCATCTCTACGACGATTTAATTATGCTGCCGTGCTACCACTGGAACCGGGCGATAGTGGTGACATCAGATCATCCGCTGGCTGGAAAAGGGCAGGTGACTATTGAGGAGCTGGCGGAATATCCGCTGGTCACCTATACCTTCGGCTTTACCGGCCGCTCCGAACTGGACACGGCATTTAATCGTGCCGGTTTAACCCCACGGATTGTTTTTACGGCCACCGATGCTGACGTGATTAAAACCTACGTAAGATTAGGCCTGGGCGTGGGTGTGATTGCCAGCATGGCGGTTGACCCGGTTTCCGATCCTGATCTGATTCGTATTGAAGCGGCGGATATCTTTACTAACAGCACCACCAAGATTGGCTTCCGCCGCAGTACCTTCCTGCGCAGCTATATGTATGACTTCATTCAGCGCTTTGCACCGCACCTGACGCGGGACGTGGTCGATACCGCCGTGGCGTTACGCTCAAACGAAGACATTGAGGCAATGTTTAAAGACATCAAGCTGCCGTTTAAGTAACGTTGAAAACCAACAGGATTTTTCCGGGCTGCCTCTGGCAGCCTTTTTTATTGCTAGCGGTTAGCGCCAGATAAGATTCAAAATTTTTTATTATTTTTTTGTAAATGAAACATCGGTCACATGTTTTCGGATTGATCTTCCTTAAATGCGAATTACTACACATTTTTTACTTTGCCGCTTTGCGACTCGCCAGGAATATTCCCATACTCCAGTTAAGACCTGATGGAAAGCCGGTAGATATCAGGTTCTGTAATCCGCTCTTTAGTTTTGAATGGTCCTGATTTGAAATTAAGTCAAATTTACAATGTGATCGTTTAATTAAAAGTTTGTTCCGCGGTTAATGATTTCACACGTTATTGGGCCTTATTGATTAATAGCGTTAATCGTTTTACTCAATAAAAATAACTGGATTTTTGGCCTTAACGCGTTTAGGATTCCTCCTAAATCTTAATCGTTGTTATCAATCATTTTGTTGAGAGTGATTATCAAAAACTATGAATACACGACTGACTGTACAACCGGGCTTCCCGGCTAAAAGCACCAAGGTTGAGCGCACTGGCAATACTCGTCGTAAAGCCTGGCTGACCGTATTCGCTGCCTCAGCGCTGTTCTGGGTGGTTGTTGCATTAATGATCTGGCGTATCTGGGGCTAAAGCCATGTGGGCAAATACACTCAGCCATAAACGTTCTTTGACTGCGCGTCAGCACAAGCCGGCTTCCTGCAAAGGAAAAGAGCCGCTTGCAAAGGACGAAAAAGTGTCTATCCCCGATTCCTGGGATTTGAGTGATAACCAGCGACACTTTATCGAGTCGTTCCTGGACCCTAAAACCAAATAACGCTGTTCGCTGTACCGTTTATTTTCTTTCTGCTCTTCTTACCGGTCTTTCCGGCGGGCAAATTAAAAGCCCATCTCCACACTCAGTGACACAAACGGGTTTCATCTCTATATCGGATGAACGCAGGCCTTTGTACGCCCATTCTGGCGAAGGAGTGAACGCAATGAATATCATAAAAATGTCCTGGCTTAGCGCTTATGCCTTCTGTTTCGCGTTCTGGTCCGCGGCGGTGTGGATTACCCTCTGATTTAAATTAAATCACCTCTTTCTGATGCCCTGTCTCCGGACGGGGCATTTTCGTTACGGCCGATTGTAGCAATTTGTGTTGTAATCAAAACGTTAACGAAATTGTGGTCTATCTTTAACATAAACCTTTAACTCTCTGAGGTTTAAAGACCACGATTATAAAGGAGGAGCTATGTCGTCTACCCTACGCGAGCAGAGTCAGGAAATACTGCAGGTCGACAATAAAAACTACCACATCTTCAGTCTTCCCCATGCTGCTCAACATCTCGGCAATATTGACCGCCTACCCAAATCCCTGAAAGTTTTACTGGAAAACCTGTTGCGCTGGCAGGATGGCGAATCCGTCACTGCGGAAGATATTCAGGCGCTGGTTGACTGGCAAAAAGATGCGCATGCCGATCGGGAGATTGCTTACCGTCCTGCCCGGGTATTAATGCAGGACTTTACCGGCGTGCCCGCCGTGGTTGATCTGGCGGCGATGCGCGAAGCGGTAAACCGGCTGGGCGGCGATGTCGCGAAGGTGAATCCGTTATCGCCGGTTGATCTGGTGATTGACCACTCGGTCACCGTTGACCATTTTGGCGATGATGACGCATTCGAACAGAACGTCCAGCTGGAGATGGAACGTAACCATGAACGTTACGTTTTCTTACGCTGGGGTCAGAAAGCCTTTGATAAATTCCGCGTGGTTCCGCCGGGCACCGGCATCTGCCATCAGGTCAACCTGGAATATCTCGGTAAAGCGATCTGGCATGAAACCCTGAATGGCGAAGAGTATGCCTGGCCGGACACGCTGGTTGGTACCGACTCCCACACCACCATGATCAATGCGCTGGGCGTGCTGGGCTGGGGCGTAGGCGGCATTGAAGCGGAAGCGGCGATGCTCGGTCAGCCGGTTTCGATGCTGATTCCGGATGTGGTGGGGTTCAAACTCACCGGTAAGCTCCGGGCGGGGATCACCGCAACCGACCTGGTCCTGACCGTTACCCAGATGCTGCGTAAGCACGGCGTAGTGGGTAAATTCGTCGAGTTCTACGGTGACGGGCTGGCCGATCTGCCGCTGGCCGACCGCGCCACCATTGCCAATATGGCACCGGAATATGGTGCAACCTGTGGTTTCTTCCCGGTGGATGAAGTGACCCTGAGTTACATGACGCTGACCGGACGCGAAGCTGAGCAGGTCGCGCTGGTAGAAGCCTATGCCAAAGCGCAGGGCCTGTGGCGTAATCCGGGCGATGAACCGCGTTTCACCAGTACCCTGGCGCTGGATATGAGCGAGGTTGAATCGAGCCTGGCCGGCCCGAAACGCCCGCAGGATCGCGTCTCTCTGGGCGACGTGCCGGCAGCGTTTGACGCCAGCAATGAGCTGGAGGTCAATCACGCGCAGAAGCCGCACAAAACCGTCGACTATACCGACAGTGACACCGGACTCAGCCATACGCTTACCGATGGCGCAGTGGTGATCAGTGCTATTACCTCCTGCACCAACACCTCAAACCCCAGCGTGCTGATGGCTGCCGGTTTGCTGGCGAAGAAAGCCGTTGAGCGCGGCCTGAAGCGGCAGCCCTGGGTGAAAGCCTCGCTTGCGCCAGGCTCTAAGGTGGTTTCCGATTATCTCGCGGTCGCACAGCTGACCCCTTATCTGGATAAGCTGGGCTTTAATCTGGTCGGCTACGGCTGTACCACCTGTATCGGTAACTCGGGTCCGCTGAAAGATGAAATTGAATCGGCGATCAAGGAAGGCGATCTCACGGTAGGCGCGGTGCTGTCAGGCAACCGTAACTTTGAAGGCCGTATCCATCCGCTGATCAAAACCAACTGGCTGGCCTCACCGCCGCTGGTCGTGGCTTACGCGCTGGCGGGTAACATGAAGATCAACCTGCAAACTGACCCGATCGGGCACGATCGCAGTGGCCAGCCGGTCTATCTGAAAGATATCTGGCCATCACCGGAAGAGATCTCCACTGCGGTGCAGCAGGTGACCAGCGACATGTTCCACAAAGAGTACGCCGAGGTGTTTGACGGGACGCCGGAATGGCAGGAGATCAAGGTAAGTGAAGCCGCGACCTATGACTGGGACGAAGGTTCAACCTACATTCGCTTGTCGCCATTCTTTGACGATATGGAGAAAGAGCCGAAGCCGGTGCAGGATATTCGCGGGGCACGGGTACTGGCGATGCTGGGCGACTCCGTCACCACGGACCATATCTCGCCAGCCGGCAGTATCAAGGCAGAAAGTCCGGCGGGACGTTATCTGCTGTCGCACGGCGTTGAGCGCAACGATTTCAACTCATACGGTTCTCGTCGCGGTAACCACGAAGTGATGATGCGTGGCACCTTTGCGAACATTCGTATCCGTAATGAAATGGTGCCTGGCGTGGAAGGCGGCTACACCCGTCACTATCCGAGTGGCGAGCAGCTGGCTATCTATGATGCCGCGATGAAGTATCAGGCGGAAGGCATTCCGCTGGCGGTGATTGCCGGGAAAGAGTATGGATCGGGCTCAAGCCGCGACTGGGCGGCCAAAGGACCGCGCCTGCAGGGCGTCCGGGTGGTGATTGCCGAATCCTTTGAACGTATCCACCGTTCGAACCTGATCGGCATGGGAATACTGCCGCTGGAGTTCCCACAGGGCGTAAGCCGTAAAACGCTGGGTCTGACCGGTGAAGAACATATTGACGTCGAAAACCTGAGCGCGCTGGCGCCGGGCTGCACGGTGAAAGTCACCCTGACCCGTGCCGATGGCAGTAAAGAGGAGCTGGATACCCGCTGCCGCATCGACACCGGTAACGAGCTGACCTATTACCGCAACGACGGTATTCTGCACTACGTCATCCGGAACATGCTGGACTAATAAAAAAGCCGGGGAAACCCGGCTTTTCTCTTTACGACTTCGGCAGTAAATGCCCCATCTTTTCCGCTTTAGTATCGAGATAGTGGGCATTCTTAGGATTACGACCCACCACCAGCGGCACACGCTCAACGATGTTAATGCCCGCCTCACTGAGGATCTCCACTTTGCGTGGATTGTTGGTCAGCAGACGCACTTCATTAACGCCAAGCAATTTAAACATGTCGGCACACAGCGTGAAGTCGCGCTCATCGGCGGCAAAGCCCAGTTGATGGTTCGCTTCAACCGTGTCGTAGCCTTTATCCTGCAACGCATAGGCGCGGATCTTATTCAGCAGCCCGATGTTGCGTCCTTCCTGGCGGTGATAGAGCAGCGCGCCGCGGCCCTCTTCAGCGATGGCGTTCAACGCCGCTTCCAGCTGGAAGCCACAGTCGCAACGCAGGCTGAACAGCGCATCGCCAGTCAGGCACTCGGAATGCACGCGCGCCAGCACGGGCTCGTTGTCATTAATATCGCCAAAGACCAGCGCAACGTGGTCATGTCCGGTTGCCAATTCTTCAAAACCGACCATCAGGAAATCTCCCCATGGCGTGGGCAGTTTGGCTTCTGCCACCCGTTTAAGCTGCATGTGACTCTCCAGAACCTTCAGAGGATGCACTATCATCATGATAGCGCACAGGCCAGTGTGGCCTGACAAACGTGCAATATTGTGCCACAACCCACAGGCGGGCTGGTAATCTGTCAGAGCAATTGATGTGATAAAGCACGATTATCTAATCGATAACGGTTATGTTATTCTTTTTTAAGCTAAAGTTATGCTGTTTTTGCGATTTGTCACCGAGATAAGGGAAAAGGATGTATAAAATTTCGCGTCGCACCACCTTCGGGATGTTACTGCTATTAATCATGCCGATCGGCGTCTGGTTATCCGGCTGGCAATGGCAACCGGGCGAAAGCAACGCGATATTAAAAGGGTTGTTCTGGATGACCGAAACGGTCACCAACCCGTGGGGAATTGTCACCAGCGTGGTGCTGAGCGCCTGGGTTCTCTGGTGTCTGCGCTTTCGCCTGAAGCCAGCGATTCTGCTGTTGCTGATCATGAACGCCACTATTCTGGCGGGACAGTACACCAAATCCTTTATTAAAGAACAGGTTCAGGAGCCGCGTCCCTATGTGATCTGGCTGGAAGAACATCACGGGCTGGATGATAAAGCATTCTATGAACTGAAACGCAAACAGCGTGGCGAGATGGTGACGGCGTTGATTGCTGATGAAACGCAGATTCCGGGCTGGCTGAAACGTCACTGGGCCTTTGAGACCGGCTTTGCGTTTCCTTCGGGCCATACCATGTTTGCCGCCAGCTGGGCACTGCTGGCGATAGGGCTGCTGTGGCCGCGCCGCCACTACAAAACCGTGGTGATCGTTTTTCTCTGGGCGATGGGCGTCATGGCCAGTCGTCTGCTGCTGGGGATGCACTGGCCGCGGGATCTGGCAATGGCAACGGTTCTCTCCTGGCTACTGGTCACCCTGGCGACCTGGCTGGCACAACGTGTCTGTGGTCCGTTAACCCTGCCACCTGCCGAGCAAAAAGAGGTGGCACAGCGGGAGCCCTGATTGTAATTCACCACAAAGTCCCCATATTATTGATCGGGCTGGCGTAAAAGCGGGCCGTCCGATGCTGCTGGGAGCAGCATTTTTGCTGGAGTTTTGGCATAATTCTACTGACAACCTCACAACAGGATGCACTGTGAAATATTTGCTGATTTTTTTAGTGGTATTGGTGATTTTCATCATTTCCGTCACCTTAGGCGCGCATAACGACCAGGTTATTACCTTCAACTACCTGCTGGCGCAGGGTGAGTTCAGCATCTCGACCTTACTGGCAACGCTGTTTGGTGCCGGTTTTGTGCTCGGCTGGCTGATCTGTGGTCTGTTCTGGTTACGTACCCGCGTCTCACTGGCCAATGCCAATCGAAAAATTAAGCGCATGCAGGCGCAAACTGAGCAGAGCAGTGTGGTTGCAACCGTGCCATCGTCACCGGCTGGCCGGGAATAAACATCGATGCTTGAGCTGCTGTTTCTGTTACTGCCGGTTGCGGCTGCGTATGGCTGGTATATGGGCCGCCGCAGCGCGCAGCAGGACAAGCAACAGGAAGCTAACCGCCTGTCACGCGAATATGTCGCTGGCGTCAACTTCCTGCTCTCTAACCAGCAGGATAAAGCGGTCGACCTGTTCCTTGATATGTTGAAAGAGGACAGCGGCACCGTTGAAGCCCACCTGACGCTGGGTAATCTGTTTCGCTCACGCGGTGAAGTCGACCGCGCTATCCGCATTCACCAGGCGCTGATGGAAAGTGCCTCCCTGAGCTATGAACAACGTCTGCTGGCCATTCAGCAACTGGGTCGCGACTACATGGCGGCCGGTCTGTACGATCGCGCAGAAGATATGTTCAAGCAACTCACCGATGAAACCGATTTCCGTATCGGCGCGCTGCAGCAGTTACTGCTGATCCATCAGGCGACCAGCGACTGGCAGCAGGCGATCGAGGTGGCGGAGCGGCTGGTCAAGCTGGGGAAAGAGAAGCAGAAAATCGAGATCGCTCATTTCTACTGCGAACTGGCGTTACAGGCGATGAGCAGTGACGATCTTGACCGCGCTATGACGCTGCTGAAGAAAGGGGAGGCGGCCGATCGGCAGAGCGCGCGCATCTCGATAATGATGGGCCGGATTCTGATGGAGAAGGGTGATTACGCGAAAGCGGTCGGCCATCTGCAACGGGTGCTGGATCAGGATAAAGAGCTGGTGAGCGAAACGCTGGCGATGCTTGAAACCTGCTTTCAGCGGCTCAATCAACCGGAAGCCTGGGCTGAATTTCTGCAACGCTGTGTGGAAGAGAACACCGGTGCTGCCGCTGAACTCTATCTGTCCGATATTCTTGAGCAACAGCAGGGACCGGAAGCGGCGCAGAACTACATTAACCGCCAGCTCCAGCGCCATCCTACTATGCGGGTGTTCCATCGCCTGATGGATTTTCACCTGCACGAAGCCGAGGATGGCCGCGCCAAAGAGAGCCTGATGGTGCTGCGCGATATGGTCGGTGAACAGATTCGTACCAAACCGCGCTATCGCTGTCAGAAGTGTGGTTTCACTGCCCATGCGCTCTACTGGCACTGCCCATCGTGCCGCACCTGGTCATCCGTTAAACCGATTCGCGGCCTCGACGGCCAGTAAAAGCTGGCTGATTGTGGCTTCCCTGGGGCCCCAATTAGTTACAACATACTAATGATTGCTATCAATGCAGAGCTGGCATCGGCACACTCTTTGTCAGGCAGGCAAAGAATGGCGATTGTGATGGCCGGAGGCCGCAGGTAGAATGCTTGCCGTTTGTCTATCGCGCCCGCGGGTGCCAACTGCAGAGGAAATGCCATGCCTTCACCCCACACCGTGACCGCTTCGCCGATTCTGGTGGCGCTTGATTATCACGATATCAACAGCGCGCTGCGTTTTGTCGATCAGATTGATCCTCGCAGTTGCCGACTGAAAGTGGGCAAAGAGATGTTCACGCTGTTTGGTCCTTCGCTGATTACCACCTTGCAGCAGCGCGGTTTTGAGCTGTTTCTCGACCTCAAGTTTCACGACATTCCCAACACCACTGCCCATGCGGTTGCCGCCGCTGCCGAATTAGGCGTGTGGATGGTCAATGTTCACGCCAGCGGCGGGGCGCGCATGATGAACGCTGCACGCGAAGCGCTGCTACCCTATGGTAAAGATGCTCCGTTGCTGATTGCCGTCACGGTGCTGACCAGCATGGATCAGGAAGACCTGCTGGGGCTGGGCATTACGCTTACGCCGGCCGAACAGGCTGAACGACTGGCGAAGCTGACGCGTGACTGCGGTCTCGACGGTGTGGTCTGTTCAGCGCACGAGGCGGTCCGTTTCAAACAGGTGATCGGTCAGGATTTTGCGCTGGTTACGCCAGGTATTCGTCCGGCGGGCAGTGACGCCGGCGATCAGCGTCGTATCATGACGCCACTGCAGGCTAAGCAGGCAGGTGTGGACTATATGGTGATTGGGCGTCCGATCACCCAATCCGCCGATCCCGCTGCGGCGTTGCAGGCTATTCTGCACAGTCTGGAGGAAAATTAATGGCAAATGACAATCCACTGGTTTATTCAACCGACAGCGGACGCATCGCACAGCCGGAGCCAAAGGCTGAACGACCCAAAGGGGATGGTATTGTGCGCATTCAGCGTCAGACCAGCGGGCGTAAAGGCAAAGGTGTCTGCCTGATCAGCGGCATTGATATGGATGATGCGGCATTAACGCAACTGGCAGCTGAGCTGAAAAAGAAGTGTGGCTGCGGCGGGTCGCTGAAAGAAGGCATCATCGAAATTCAGGGCGACAAACGCGACCTGCTGAAAAGTCTGCTGGAAGCTAAAGGAATGAAAGTCAAACTGGCGGGCGGCTGAATAAAAAATCGGGCTACCGAAGTAGCCCGACTGATAAGTAGATGCTTAGCGTAGCCGATTATTGTTTTAATGCGGTCATTAATGGACCTGATGACCGATAATACCACCTACAGCAGCGCCGCCGACTGTGCCGAGTGCGCTACCGTTAGTCAATACTGAACCCCCAATCGCCCCCGCACCTGCGCCAATCGCGGTGTTGCGGTCACGTTTAGACCAGTTAGAGCAGCCGCTTAATGCGACAACTAACGTGGTAGCCAGAACTGCTGCGGTGATTCGTTTCATTGTAATTGTCATAACTTCTCCTTTGATGTGCTCACAGAGGCAACACTCTAAGTATAGCTCTGATATTTCCTCAGCCCGCTTGTGTGCCCATTATTGCCGCTTCCCTGTCGGCATCGAAACTGGCTCCACCATCGACCCACTGTCTGTAGCGGATGAGTCACAACGCAGGACCATCAGGTCCACGCATTGCCTGAGAGAATTTTATTCATTCTTCGCCAATAACGAAGATAGACAATTCTGAAATCACGACACATTTTTGCATTCACAGTTAATTCCCTCTGCGTTTATAGCGATTTGCTCCATAACCTTTTCGCGGGTTACTCCGCAAAATTTAAGGACAATTGTCAGCAGGAGAGAAGAGATGCTGGAACACCTTAAACAACAGGTTCTGGACGCGAATCTGGATCTACCCAAATACCATCTGGTGACGTTCACCTGGGGTAACGTCAGCGCGGTCGATCGCGATCAGGGCCTGATGGTCATTAAACCCTCCGGCGTCCGTTACGAGGTGATGACGCGCGACGATATGGTGGTGGTGGAACTGGCGACCGGCAAGGTGGTGGAAGGGGATAAGCGGCCGTCGTCAGATACCGCAACCCACCGCGCGCTCTATCTTGCCTGGCCGGAGGTTGGCGGTATCGTCCATACCCATTCGCGCCATGCGACGATCTGGGCGCAGGCGGGACGACCGATCCCTGCCTGGGGCACCACCCATGCCGATGATTTTTACGGCGAGATCCCCTGTACCCGGGCGATGCGCGATGAGGAAATTCAGCAGCAATATGAGTGGAACACCGGCGAGGTGATTATTGAGACGTTTGCCGGGCGTGGGCTCTCTCCTGCCGCCATTCCGGCGGTGCTGGTCAATTCGCACGGTCCGTTTGCCTGGGGTAAAGATGCGCATGCAGCGGTCCACAGCGCGGTGGTGCTGGAGGAAGTGGCTTACATGGGGCTGTTCAGTCAGCAACTGACCGCTAACCTGCCGCCGATTCAGCAAACGTTGCTCGACCTGCACTATTTGCGTAAGCATGGCGACAACGCCTGGTACGGGCAGAAGTAACTATCTGGACATCCACTGCGTTAGTGCTCGTCAGTTAAGCGACCTGTGATAATGCAGTCTGGTGCCGCTCCGGGGCTGGCGGTCCTCGCGCCGCTGCGCGGTACCTTCACTTCATTCCTCTGCCTGACGGACCGCCGGGGATGGCACATCCTGTGCCGCCCCGCCTTTCGCCCGCGTCCTGCGGGCTCTCCTGGCAGACTCATTCCGTTCAGCGCTGCGGATTGCCTGCCCCGGAGCGGCACCCGCCTGCTCTGAAGCTTCAGTGCCTGCTGTTAAAAAGGGCACGATGGTAGAGGCCTGAGCGCCTCTGCTGCTGAAAGGGCTATCCGCAGCGCTGAGGCGTGACGTTGGGCCAGAACGCCACGCCGGGAAGCGTGGAGAGTTCGGGGCCGGCCAGGGAAGGCCGATCCCCGAACGGTTCGTCGGCACGACGTCAAAGCCGAAGGTACCGCGTGAGCGGCGCGAGGACGGTCCGGCAGCAGCAGCGGTGCTCAGGCCCGCACTCCGGCACGCAAGCCCACACAAGAAAGCGGCCGTTTTTGACCGTGACAGCCTTTGATAATGTAACTTTAACTGACAGGCATTACGCCCACTGCATCCCTTTTTAATTGCCAGCTTAACTGGTATGGCGATCGCGATCATGTTTACCAAAACAACCTGTCAATAAAAATAAAACAGCGTTTCATTTTATCGAGGCGATCACTGTTTTCGTTACGCTGAGTCACTATTTTGCTTGCATCGCCTTCGGGCATTTTTTTGCACCTCCCTCTGGCATAGCAAAGGTGACCTTAACATGCATATCAAACGTGCAATAGACAAAATCCCTGGCGGCATGATGTTGATTCCGCTCTTTATCGGCGCGCTCTGTCATACCTTTTCGCCGGGCGCCGGAAAGTATTTTGGTTCCTTCACCAATGGCCTGATGACCGGCACGGTACCGATACTGGCGGTGTGGTTTTTCTGCATGGGGGCATCAATCAAGCTGAGCGCAACCGGCACCGTGTTACGCAAGTCCGGTACGCTGGTGCTGACTAAAATTGCCGTCGCCTGGATCGTCGCGGCCATCGCATCACGGGTAATGCCGGAGAACGGCGTTGAGGTCGGGATGTTTGCCGGCTTATCGACCCTGGCGCTGGTGGCGGCAATGGATATGACCAATGGCGGGCTCTACGCTTCGATCATGCAGCAATATGGCTCGAAAGAGGAAGCGGGCGCCTTTGTGCTGATGTCGCTGGAATCCGGTCCGTTAATGACCATGGTGATTCTGGGCACCGCCGGAATTGCCTCATTCGAGCCGCATGTGTTTGTCGGGGCGGTGCTGCCGTTTGTGGTGGGCTTTGCATTAGGGAACCTTGATCCTGAACTGCGTGAATTCTTCGGTAAAGCAGTACATACCCTGATCCCGTTTTTTGCGTTTGCGCTGGGCAACACCATCAACCTGGCGGTGATCGTCGAAACCGGGCTGCTGGGCATTATGCTGGGCGTCGCGGTGATCATCATTACCGGCATTCCGTTGATTTTTGCCGACCGGCTGATTGGCGGCGGTGACGGCACGGCGGGCGTGGCCGCTTCCAGTACCGCTGGCGCTGCGGTGGCCACACCGGTGCTGATCGCTGAAATGCTGCCGCAGTTCAAACCGATTGCCCCGGCTGCTACCGCGCTGGTAGCGACCTCGGTGATTGTCACTTCGGTACTGGTGCCGATTATTACCGCACTCTACTCAAAACGCGTTAAGCGTATGCATGTCGCCATCAACCAGCGCGCTGTCATTAAGTAACCCACCTAATCAATCCCCGGCGCGCCAGTCGGGGATCACTCTGGATTTTGTGTTGTAAATCAATCTCTCATTTGGTCTTGACTCACTCTGCATTACGCTGATGTGGCGTATTTAGCGCATCAAATATAAACAGAGGATGAGACAATGACAGTTATTAACCAAGCAACGTGCAGATTATTTACCGAAGTCGGCAACACCACTCAGTTAGTCGCCTATTACGAGGAAGGCCGACGCACGATGTGGATGATGTTGCGCGCTCAGCCACGTCCCAGCTTCAACCATGAGCTGATTGAGGAGATCATGAACCTGAGCTATGCCGCGCAGCGTTCCGGTCTGCCAATCGATTTCTGGGTCACCGGCTCGCTGGTACCGCAGATGTTCAACGCCGGAGGCGATTTACGTTTCTTCGTCGAGTGCATTCGTAATAACCGGCGCGAAGCGCTGCGGGCGTATGCTCGTGCCTGTGTGGACTGCATCCACTCCGCGGCGCGGGGATTCGACACCGGTGCTGTCACGCTGGCGATGATTGAAGGCAGTGCGTTAGGCGGCGGCTTTGAAGCGGCGCTGGCGCACCACTTTATTCTGGCGCAGAACAACGCGCGGATGGGCTTCCCGGAAATCGCGTTTAACCTGTTTCCTGGCATGGGCGGCTATTCACTGGTGGCGCGTCGGGCAGGAATGAAGCTGGCGGAAGAGCTGATCTGTGAAGGAGAGTCACACAGTGCGGAATGGTACGAAACCCGTGGCCTGGTCGATAAAGTGTTCCAGCCGGGCGACAGCTATCGTGCGACCCGAACCTTCATTGACACCTTACGTCCGAAACTGAATGGCGTAAGGGCGATGCTGAAAGCGCGTCAGCGCGTGCTGCAACTGTCACGCGCTGAGCTGATGGACATCACTGAGGACTGGGTGGATTACGCCTTTACCATCGAACCAAAAGATATCGCTTATATGGAACGTCTGGTGCAGTTACAAAACCGCCACAGCGCATCACTGCGTAAAGCGGGCTAGTAACCGTCATTAGCGTTACACGCGGGCAGGATGCTTAGCCAGCCAATGCCCAAATTGCTCCGCGGGCATTGGTTTTGCGTAAAGATAGCCCTGACGCCCATCCACCCCACTTTTAAGGATAAATTTCTCTTCATCGCGGGTTTCAATACCCTCGGCAATCACCTGCAGATCGAGCGCCTTGGCGACGGCGACGATGGCACGGACCAGCGATTGTGAAACCGGCTGCTTGTTAATATTGCGAATAAAACTTTGGTCGAGCTTGATCGCGTTAATCGGGACCCGCGCCAGTTGTGACAGCGAAGAGTAGCCGGTCCCGAAGTCATCAAGATGCACTTGCGCGCCCAGCTCCTGAAACTGTTTCATCAGCTTCAGCGCTTCGGTCTCATTCTCGATCAGACAACTTTCGGTCAGCTCAATGTCGATGGGACAATCATCCAGACCGGCTTCGATCAGCGCCTGTTTCAAATCGCTGTAGATACTTTGATCGATCAGCTGACGGGCTGAGACGTTAACCGCGACCCGCAGAAACACGCCGTGCTGCCGCCAGAGGATAATCTGCTTCAGCACATTGAGCATCACCCAGCGACCCAGCGGAACAATCAGGCCAGACTCTTCGGCGTAGGGAATGAAATCGCCGGGTGAGACCAGACCGCGTTCCGGTGAAAGCCAGCGCACCAGCGCTTCGGCGCTGCGAACTTTGCCGTCACTGTCGATTTTAGGCTGGTAGTGCACGATTAAGTGGTCCAGCTCCAGCGCTTTACGCAGGTTGGTATCCAGCCACAGATATTCAAACACCCGCTGATTCATCTCAGCGGCGAAGACGCAAAACTTGCCGCGGCCATTCTCTTTAGCGTGATACATCGCGGTGTCGGCGTTGCGGATCAGGCTCTCGCGATCTTCGCCATGCATCGGGGCGAGGGCGATGCCGATGGAACAGCCGCTGTAGACTTCAATCAGGCCGATGCGGAACGGCTGACGCAGTCGCTCCAGGATGCGCGAAGACATCGCCTCCAGCGCCGCCTGGCTGGTGTGTTCGGCCAGTACCACAAATTCATCACCGCCTAACCGGCCCAGCGTCTGGTCTTTACCCAGACAGCTAAGGATCGCCAGTGAGACCGCCTGCAGCAGCTGATCGCCGAACATATGACCGTAGGCGTCATTCACTTTCTTGAAATTATCGAGATCGAGGTAGACCACACCGGTCTGATCGTCACCGGCTTGCTCCAGCGCCTGGCTCATTTGCTGATGAATCGCGTTGCGGTTCGGTAATCCGGTCACCGTATCGGTGTTAGCCAGCACCCGCAGCCGTTCCTGGGCGCGGCGCTCCTCAGTTATGTCCGTGCCTGAACAGATGAGGAAAATTTCATTTTTGCCACTGCCGCTGTGAACGAACTTATTACGAAACAAGAACAGTCGCTGGCCTTTTTTGGTTTTGACCCAGCGCTCAACCTCATAGGAGTTACCATCCCGGAAGAAGCCGGCAATGTTACGTCGCGAGGAGGCCGCTTCCTGTTTGGTCATAAACAGCTGAAAGACATTCCGGCCAATCACCTCATGTTCATTCAGACCGGTATATTCTTCACTCAGACGGTTAAAACGCTGAATATTGCCGCGCTGATCGAGGATGACGATCACTGAATTGGCCTCGGAAACCACCTGTTCGGCGAATGAAAGCCCCAATGTCAAATCGCGCGCCACTGCGGCGGTGTCGCCCCAGGCTGACGCGGTTCCGGCCCATGAAGATTGGTTAACTTTGCGGCCGACCAGATGCAATGGCACCGCAACACCCTGCAACGGCAGGGTCAGATTAATGCTTGAGGTGATGACCGGCATAGCCCGGATCATCGCAGCCTGGCCGGGCGTGAGCGGCAGGGCGATATTGGTTTGTGACGACTCATCTTCGGCAAAATTCAGCGCATCGCTGTCCGCGGTCAGACGCCAATGAGGGCTGGTTGTACCAAACAAGGTGTACAACAACGTTTGCCCTTGTTCATCGGTCATGGAAACTTCCTCCGGGGAGTGCACTGCAGGCGTTATCTCATTATTTTAGCAACAGTATTCATCATCCGACGTTAGCACAAGGTACAAACCAAATATATTTCACTATCAAGATACGAATGGCACAAAAAAGCCCCAACAATGTGGGGCTTTTGCGTCTCGTCAGCAGGGGCATTTCCCCAGTTTTCCGGCCTTACCTGGGAAGCGGGCATCCAGACAATAGCGATGGAAATCCCGCTCATTCATCGGCGGCTGTGCGGGATGATGCAGTCGCATATGCTGCAGGTACGTTTGATAATCCTGCACCCCGACCATTAAGCGAAAGCACTGTTGCAGACCGCGCCACAGCGTTCGCCAGCGAAAGGGTGCCTGAGCAGGTGCCGACATAAACTGGCAGTGATGAATCTGCCAGTCGCCCTGTGGCCGACGCACCGGATGGATGGCATCAGACATGACGTACCGCCTTATTGCGCAGCGCAATGGTTGACTCATGGGTGGTTGGCAGATCGCTGCGCAGCGCTTTGCGAATCACAAAGAAGGCGGCAATCAGCATCGTCACCGCCACCAGCATAAAGAAGCCGCACAGCACGGCATTGATCTGATTGCTGAAGACGATGGTCTGCATATCGGCCACGGTTTTCGCTGGCGCAATCATCACGCCTTCATCCAGTCCTTTACGGAATTTGCTGGCCTGCGCCAGAAAACCGATCGACGGTTTCTCGTGGAAGATTTTCTGCCAGCCGGCGGTCATTGAGGTGATAAACAGCCAGATGGTTGGCAGGATGGTGACCCAGGCGTAGCGCTGTTTTTTCATTTTAAACAGCACCACGGTGCCCAGGATCAGCGCCATTGAGGCCAGCATCTGATTACCGATACCAAACAGCGGCCAGAGAGTATTAATGCCGCCCAGCGGGTCGACTACGCCCTGATAGACAAAGAAGCCCCAGCCCGCCACCGCGACCGTAGTGCCGGCCATATTGCCGAGCCACGAGCGGTTATTTGCCAGCGAAGGCACCACGGTGCCCACCAGGTCCTGCACCATAAAACGGCAGGCGCGGGTCCCGGCATCCACAGCGGTCAGGATAAACAGCGCTTCAAACAGGATGGCGAAGTGATACCAGAAGGCCATCATCGCCCGGCTGTTGAAAATGTCGGTGATGATGTGTGCCATGCCGACGGCAAACGTCGGCGCGCCACCGGCACGCGACAGAATCGAGCCTTCACCGACGTCGCGGGCGATGCCGCTCAGCATCTCAGGCGTCACCACAAAGCCCCAGCCGTTGATTACCTGTGAAGCGCTCTCAACCGTGGTACCAATCAGCGCAGCCGGTGAGTTCATGGCGAAGTAGACGCCCGGGTCCAGTACCGAGGCGCAAATCAGCGCCATGATCGCCACGAATGACTCCATCAGCATCGCGCCGTAACCGATAAAGCGAATATGACTTTCACGCTCCACCAGCTTCGGCGTGGTGCCGCTCGACACCAGCGCATGAAAGCCGGAGATAGCCCCACAGGCGATGGTAATAAACAGGAACGGGAACATCGCACCGGAGAAGACCGGGCCACTGCCGTCGATAAATTTGGTAACTGCTGGCATTTTCATCTCTGGCATGGCGAAAACGATCCCCACCGCCAGACCAACAATCACACCGATTTTAAGAAAGGTCGAAAGGTAGTCACGCGGAGCGAGCAGCAGCCAGACCGGCAGCACCGAGGCAATAAAGCCGTAAATCACCAGCACCCAGGTCAGTGAGGTGCCTTTCAGGGTAAAAAACGGTCCCCAGTAAGGATGCTGTGCCACGTCGCCACCGTAAATGATGGCAGCCATCATCAGCACAAAGCCAATCAGCGACACTTCAGCGATTTTTCCGGGACGGATAAAGCGCATGTAAACGCCCATAAACAGCGCGATAGGAATGGTGGCGGCGATGGTGAACAGGCCCCACGGGCTGTTGGCTAACGCCTTAACCACCACCAGCGCCAGCGCGGAGAGAATGATGATCATCACCCCGAGCGCGCCGAGCATGGTGACCACACCGGCAAAGGCCCCCAGCTCCTGACGCGCCATTTCACCCAGCGAGCGACCATCGCGGCGGGTAGAGATAAACAGGATCAGAAAGTCCTGCACCGCACCGGCCAGCATCACCCCGACCAGAATCCAGATGGTGCCAGGCAGGAAACCCATTTGAGCCGCCAGAATCGGCCCGACCAGCGGACCGGCCCCGGCAATGGCGGCAAAGTGGTGACCAAACAGCACCCATTTGTTGGTGGGCACATAGTCGAGGCCGTCATTCAGCCGCTCGGCGGGCGTCAGGCGGCGGTCATCCAGTTCAAAAATATTTCGGGCGATAAACAGGCTGTAAAAACGATAAGCGATGCTGTAACAGGCGACAGACGCAATTACCAGCCAGACGGCGTTAACGTGTTCGCCGCGGCTGAGTGCCAGCATGGCGAAAGCGCCCGCGCCGATTAACGCCACCACTAACCAGATCGCGCCGGTTTTGACGTTTTTCATGACTAACTCCTTGTGAGGATCGAGAGAGATGCGATCGAAAACAACGAGTCAAACTTAATGTAATGGAATGTAAGTGAAAGTTAATCGATGGAGAAGTGTGAAGCGGGGAACAAATTTAACATTTTTGCAAAGAGAGCGGGGCGGGAAGCGGCGGGATAACCGGAGTTATCCCGCCGGATTTCAGACTCAGACGGCGGGACGCGCCACGACGCTGCGGGTTTCCATGCGCACTTCGGCGATGGTCACGTCGATAACGTCAGTAACACGGTAAACCACTTCGCCTTTGATCTGTACGCTGCCATTTTCCTGGCTGCAGACCAGTTCATCACGCACCGCGTGGATAAACGGTGCCGGGATAAACGCGACCGCGCCGAACTCCAGCAGACGGACACGCATACCGCCGCGTGACACATCAATGATCTCCGCGCTGAAGCGACGATCGGTGGCGGCGAACGGCGCCAGATAACGGGCGTAGAGCCAGTCACCGACATCGCGCTCTGCCATGCGGTTGAGGCGACGGCGTTCACTCATGGTGACGGTCAGCGCCTCATCCGGACGGGCAATCTGGTCACCGCGGATGATCGCTTTCAGCAGACGATGGTTGATCATGTCGCCAAATTTACGAATCGGTGAGGTCCAGGTGGCATAGGCTTCAAGACCCAGACCAAAGTGCGGACCCGGTTCGGTGCTGATCTCGGCAAAGGTCTGGAAACGACGGATGCGGCTGTCGAGGAACTGCGTCGGCTGGGCATCCAGTTCGCGACGCAGCACGCGGAACCCTTCCAGCGTGGTAATCGCCTGCGCATCGACGCTGATGCCGTGGGTCGCCAGTACGGCGGCCGCCTGTTCAGCATTGGTGGTATCGAAACCGGCATGCACGTTGTAGATACCAAAGCCCAGCGTGTCACGCAGCACTTTTGCCGCGCAGACGTTAGCCAGAATCATCGACTCTTCAACGATGCGGTTGGCGATGCGGCGCGGTTCAGCCACGATCTCCAGTACTTCGCCTTTCTCACCCAACAGGAAGCGGTAGTCAGGACGATCTTTAAACACCAGCGCATGGGTCTGACGCCATTCGCTGCGGGCCAGACAGAGACGGTGCAGCAGACGGATTTGCTCAGCAATCGCTTCGCTTTCTGGCTGCCAGTCACCGCTGTTTTCCAGCCAGTCTGAAACGTCGTCGTAGGCCAGTTTGGCTTTGGATTCGATCCAGGCGGCAAAGAACTGCAGATCCTCACCCGGCGTACCATCCGGCGCGACGGTGACGCGACAGGCCAGTGCCGGACGACGCGCATGTGGGCGCAGCGAGCAGACATCATCAGAGAGCTGGCGCGGCAGCATCGGAATGTTGAAGCCCGGCAGATAATTGGTGAACGCACGCTGCGCCGCCAGTTTATCCAGCTGGCTGCCTTCCGGCACGTAGGCAGTCGGATCGGCGATCGCCACGGTCAGCCGCAGCGAGCCATCTTCCAGCGCTTCAACGTAGAGCGCATCATCCATATCTTCGGTGCTGGCGCTGTCGATGGTGACGAAATCGAGCGCGGTCAGATCTTCACGCGTCAGATTCTCATCCAGCATCTCGCCAAAGCTGACATCGGGGGCTTCACGCTCCAGGTTATGACGCGACAGCGTCACCCACCATGGCGCGAGGTGATCGTCAGCTTTAACAATGAAATCGGTCAGTTCGGCATAAAAACCGCGATCGCCTTTCAGCGGATGGCGACGCATTTCAGCGACAGCCCAGTCGCCATTCTCAAACTCGTGCGTCAGTCCGCGCACCGGACGGCACTGAATAGCGTCCCTGAGCAGCGGATGATCGGGCACAATTGACAGGCGATCGTCTTTCTTCTGGACCCGGCCAACAAAGCGGCTCAGGAACGGCTCAACCAGGGTTTCCGGCTCAGCGCTTTCACGATCTTTATCACTGTGGATCACGGCGACGATACGGTCACCGTGCATCACCTTCTTCATCTGCGGTGGCGGAATGAAGTAGCTTTTTTGCGCATCGACTTCCAGGAAGCCGAAGCCTTTTTCGGTGCCTTTAACAACGCCTTCAGCACGAGGCGTTTGCGAGTGGAGCTTCTCTTTCAGCTGCGCGAGCAGCGGGTTATCCTGGAACATAATTTTTACGTTTCGTTGCCTGATTGCGGCTGACAGTTTTACGCGAATCGACGCCGCGCGGCAAGGCAAAAAGCCGGACAGGCCGGCTTTTCAGGTGCGCTAAGATGACCGTAATCAGGCGATGCGTTGGTCCGCCAGCGTCGACGACAGTTCCAGTTTCACCGGCACCGATTTCGAGGTCGGTGTTCCGCTGCCATCGCCGAAGCTGTTCAGCGGTACCAGCGGGTTGGTTTCCGGATAATAGGCCGCCAGATTGCCGCGCGGAATATTGTAGGGCACCAGTTTGAAACCGCTGACGCGACGGGTAATGCCATCATTCCACAGGGTTTCAATATCGACATTCTGGCCTTCGGTGAAGCCCAGATCGGCCATATCGTCCGGGTTGATGAACACCACTTCACGCTGACCAAACACGCCACGGTAACGGTCATCAAGGCCGTAAATGGTGGTGTTGTACTGATCGTGGGAACGCAGGGTCTGCAGCGTAAAGGGCACCTCCTGATCCAGATTCGGGAACAGTGAAGACGGCAGCGCTGCTGCGCTGAACTCCGCTTTGCCACTGGCGGTATTGAAGCGCAGTTCCGCCGCCGCGTTACCGAGATAGAAACCACCCGGAATATCACATTTAGCGTTAAAGTCTGCAAAGCCCGGAATGGTGGCGGCGATGTGCTCGCGGATCAGGTTGTAATCGCCTGCCAGATCCAGCCATTTCACTTTCTCATCACCCAGCACCGCATGAGCAATACCGGCCACAATCGCGGTTTCAGAACGCTGCGTCTCCGCCAGCGGAATGCCAATCCCTTCAGAGGCGTGCACCATACTGAACGAATCTTCCACCGTGATGAACTGGTTGCCGGTCGCCTGGCGGTCACGTTCGGTCCGGCCCAGCGTCGGCAGGATCAGCCCTTCATGACCCGGCACCAGATGGCTGCGGTTCAGTTTGGTGCTGATGTGAACGGTGAGTCCACAGCGTGACAGCGCTTCTTCAGTACGCGGTGAGTCCGGCGCGGCGGCAGCCAGGTTGCCACCCAGTGCAATCAGCACTTTTACTTCGTCGCGCAGCATCGCATTCAGCGCTTCAACGGTGTTGTGACCGTGGGCGCGTGGCGGTTCGAAGTTAAAGTGGTTACCCAGCGCATCGAGAAACGCCTGCGACGGCTTCTCATCGATACCCATGGTGCGGTTGCCCTGCACGTTACTGTGACCACGAACCGGGCAGAGACCCGCCCCTTTTTTGCCGAGCTGACCAAACAGCAGTTGCAGGTTGGTGATTTCACGTACCGTATCAACCGAGTGCTTATGCTGGGTAATGCCCATCGCCCAGGTACAGATCACTCGATCGGCACTCTGGTAGATTGCCGCGGCTTCACGGATTTGCGCCTGGGTCAGCCCCGACTGCGCCACAATCTGCATCCAGTCGGTGTTATCGACGGCCTCGATATAGGCTTCGATACCGTTGGTTTTGGCATTGATAAAGGTTTGATCAAACAGACCGCTTTCACCGGCCGCCAGGCGGGCGCGATGGGTTTCCAGCAGGCATTTCACCATGCCGCGCACCGCTGCCATATCACCGCCGAGATTCGGCTGATAGTAGGAGGAGCTGATGGTGCCGGACATCGAGGTCACCACTTCCAGCGGTTTTTGTGGATCGGCAAAGCGTTCCAGACCGCGCTCACGCAGGGTGTTGAAGGTCACGATCTTCGCGCCATGATCGGCGGCGTGACGCAGGCTATGCAACATGCGCGGATGGTTAGTGCCGGGATTCTGGCCGAAGACGAAAATCGCATCGGCATGATCAAAATCATCCAGACGGATAGTGCCTTTGCCCACGCCGATGCTGCGCTTCAGGCCGGTACCGCTGGCTTCATGGCACATGTTGGAGCAGTCGGGGAAATTGTTGGTGCCCATCAGGCGGCCAAACAGCTGATAAAGCCAGGAGGCTTCATTACTGGCACGACCAGAGGTGTAAAGCTCCATCTGATCCGGGTTATCCATCGCCTTGATGTGACGGGCGATCAGGGCAAACGCGTCGTCCCAGCTGACTGGCTCATAGTGGTCAGTTTCGGCGTTGTAGCGCAGCGGATGGGTCAGACGCCCCTGATACTCCAGGAAATAGTCGCTCTGGGTGTAGAGCGTGGTCACGCTGTGTTTAGCGAAAAAGTCGGTGTCGACGATGCGACGGGTCGCTTCCCAGGTGACTGCTTTCGCGCCGTTTTCGCAGAAGCTGAAGGTACTTTTATTGTCATCGCCCCAGGCGCAGCCCGGACAGTCAAATCCGCGCGCTTTATTCATGCGCATCAGGTTGCGCATATTTTTCAGGGCCGCTTTGCTGTCAAGAACGAAACGCGTGGTGGCTTCCAGTGAACCCCAGCCGCCCGCAGCCGCGCGATAGGGTTTGATTTGGCGTTTAAATTTCATAGTGAGTGCAGGCTTTTTTATAGTAGGAAGTATTGTAGATAGTTTGTTATCAGGTTATGGCCTGATGGTGAAGTGGAGTGTGCAATTATCATCAAACCTTGTCTAATTGATTGACTTAATGGTGCGATAGCTGCCGTTTATCATGCATCGGCCAGAATTGTGATGCTGCTCAAATTTTACCCGCCTGTAACCTGCCGATAACGGGAGTTCTCACCACAACGGGCTAATACTTGCTGTTCATACCAGAAGAGGGCGCGACTCGATGAAACAGCTGACCAGCCAGATCCATGCGTTCGGCAAAGCGTTAATGATGCCAATCTCGGTGATCGCCGCGGCGGGGATCTTTCTCGGGCTGGCGGCAGCCATGCAAAACCCGGCAGTGACTGGCGATGCTTTTGCCCAGATGCAGGTGCCGCAGTTGATTATTGGTTTTATTCGCAAGGTTGCTGGCGCGCTGTTCGCTAACCTGCCGGTGTTCTTTGCGGTTGCCAGCGCCATCGGGCTGGCAAAAGCGGAAAAACCCACCGCTGCCTTTGCCGCCGTGATCGGCTATATCGCCATGAACGTCGGCATCAACGCCACGCTGGCGGCGAAAGGGATTACCGCGGCAACCACAACACCGGAGGCGTTACAGCAGGCCGGGCTGGACCAGACCACCGCGATGATGCGGTCGGCGGAATATATCGAGATGCTGGGCGTCTTCACCTACAACATGAGCGTGCTGGGCGGGGTCATCGCCGGGCTGGTAACGGTGGCGCTGCATAATCGCTTCTATACCCAACAGCTCCCGACGGCGATCAGTTTTTTCGGTGGCCGCCGCTTTGTGCCGATCGTGACCGTGGTCTGCCTGCCGCTGATTGGCGTGCTGCTGGCGATGATCTGGCCGACCATCGGCAACGGCATCGCCTGGATTGGCCAGATGATCGGCAAAAGCGGGCAGTATGGCGCTTTTCTGCTTGGGGCGTTTGAACGCATCCTGATCCCAACCGGCCTGCACCATATTCTTAATGAAACCGTCCGCTTCACCCCGATTGGCGGGATGGCGATAGTGGACGGGCAGACGATTGTCGGCGCGCTGAACATCTTTAATACCTCGCTGACCCATCCGGGCATGATCCCGGACGACACGCTGCGCACCGCCACTCAGTTTCTGGCACAGGGTAAAATTCCGGTGATGATGTTTGGTCTGCCTGCCGCCGCGCTGGCGATCTATCATACCGCCCGGCCGGAGCACAAGCAGCGGGTGAAAGCGCTGGTACTGGCGGGCGCGCTGACCTCATTTACCACCGGCATCACCGAACCGCTGGAGTTCTGCTTTATCTTCGTTTCACCGGTACTCTATCTGCTGCACGCGTTTCTCACCGGTCTCTCGTTTATGCTGATGTCGATGCTGCATCTGATGATCGGTAACGTGCAGGGCGGGATTATCGATCTGGTGGTATTTGGCATATTAGGCGGCGCAAAAACCCACTGGTGGTGGACGCTGGCGCTGGGCGTGGTTTACGCCCCGATCTACTACTACGCTTTCCGCCTGGTCATCACCCGCATGAACGTTGAAACGCCGGGCAGAGAGTCGGATGAAGAGAAACCCCAGCAGGTCAGCGGGGATGAGCGCACTCAGGTGATCATCAGCGGGCTGGGCGGTCAGGCCAATATTGAGGATGTCGATTGCTGCTTTACCCGACTGCGGGTGCGGGTCAAAGACATGAAAGAGGTGGTCGATCAGACTCTGATGAGCACCGGGGCCAATGGGGTGAACCGGGTCAGTGACAACGATGTGCAGGTCATTTACGGACCGCAGGTGGAAAAGATCGCCAATCAGGTGAAAATGGCGCTCGGCGTGGCGTAACCGCAGCCGTGTTCGGAACCCGCTGACAGGCCGAGGCCATCGGGCTGTCAGGCGCTGATTGTTTATCTCTTTATCCGGCTGCCGTCTGGCTTAAAGTAACTAAAAAAAGCCGTACCCTAATGGGGGACAATTTCTGGCCGATATAACAGCATTCGTTCATTTTCCGGAAGTTGTTATGTCACTCAAAAAATCCTCTCTGCTGATTTTCTCTTTCCTGCTGGCGCTGTTTCTGACCAGCGTAGCCATCAGCACCTGGCTGCTGGTGCAGAGTAATCAGTCGTTAAACGCCGTCAATAAAGAGATCCGCGTGGTGCTGTCGGTCATCGACCCGATTAACCACAGTCGGACGCTGCGCGTGCGCCTGATGGAGTACATGAAAGCCATCGAAGAGAGCAACGGTCAAAACGCGGCCTCTCTGGAGGGCGTCAGAACGGTAGCGGCGAAGGCCGATGCTGCGTTTGAAGCCTATATGGCAGCCCCGCGTCTGCCGGGCGAAGAGGCGGAAGCCGATGCCTATCGTCAGGCCTATCTGGCTTACCGTCAGCAGGGGCTTCAGCCGTTGATTGATGCAGCCGAAGCGCATGATCAGGTGCGGTTTAAAAATCAGATCGCCAGCGTGGTGCGCCTTGACCGGCAGTACGAAATCATCCTTGATCGGGTGCTGGCCCAGCATGAAGCCTACGCCAAAAAGCTCAACACCGACGCGCAGAGCCATTTCACCTCTGGTATCACGCTGCTGGCTGTTTTTGGCATCCTGTTCTTTGCCATCATTATTGCCATCTACCTGTTTATGCAACGCTATGTCCTTTCACCACTCAATCAGGCCCAGGCGCACTGTAAACTGATTGCCGCCGGCGTACTGGATAGCAGCGTGCCGGTCAAAGCCGGTTCACGCAGCGAGATCCAGCAGCTGATGGCGTCGCTGGAGCAGATGCGCAGCGCCCTGACGGACATTATCCTGCAGGTGCGTGATTCGACCCGTTCGGTCTCGACTGCGTCACAGGAGATTGCGGCGGGTAATATCGACCTTGCCTCGCGCACCGAACAGCAGGCTGCGGCGCTGACCCAGACTGCCGCCAGCATGGAGCAGCTGGGCGCTACCGTTAAACAGAATACCGGCAATGTGTTTGAGGCCTGTCGCCTGACCAGTGAAGCGGTGCAGAATGCCGAAAGCGGTGCCAAAGTGTCGCAGGAGGTGGTGGTTTCGATGGCGATGATTAATGCCAGCTCGAAAAAAATTGAAGAGATCACCACCGTGATCGACAGCATCGCTTTCCAGACCAATATTCTGGCGCTGAATGCCGCCGTGGAAGCGGCGAGAGCCGGTGAGCAGGGCCGTGGCTTTGCGGTGGTGGCGGGTGAGGTGCGTAATCTGGCCCAGCGCAGCGCCGTCGCGGCAAAAGAAATTGAGAGCCTGATTGCTGAATCGGTGGCGATTATTCACGCCGGTTCTGACCAGGTCAGCCGCACCGGTGATGCCATGAGCGCCATCATCTCTTCGGTCAGCCAGGTTAATCAGCTGATGGAGCAGATCTCCACCGCTTCGGACGAACAGAGTCGCGGAATTGGACAGATTGAGCAGGCGGTGACCGAGATGGACAGCGTGACGCAGCAGAACGCCGCGCTGGTGCAGGAGTCCGCCGCTGCCTCGGCTTCGCTGGAAGAGCAGGTGCACTATCTGACGAAATCGGTCTCCACCTTCCGGCTGTCAGCCCGCTAACCGGCACTCCCGCGCTCTCTCGCCGCGCGGGAACTGCATGGCGAGAGAGCTTTCTGAACCGGGTCTGACCGTGCGCAAGGAGAGGGAGTTTAGCCGGCGTCGCCCGCTTGTTTGCGACGAAAAATCAGCGGATTATATCGGCCATGTTTGCCAGGATGCGTAGGTTCCATGCTGATCACCACTGAAGATGCGCGCAGTATCGGCGCGGATAGTCGTCTGGCCTGTACGCTGGCCGCGGCTGCAGGCGCGCTGAACACTGCGGCGTTTGAGATTGTCGGCTTTTTCTCCGCCAATATGACCGGAAACGTCTCTTCGCTCTCCGATCATCTGGCAAAAGCCAATTTAGGGGCAGGCCTGTTTTTTCTGTCGATCGTCTGCCTGTTTATTGCCGGTTCGATGATCTCAACGCTGATCATTAATTCAGGACGTCGCCGTAATATCCGCACGATTTATGCCGTGGTGATCCTGGCCGAAGGCGCGGCGCTGCTGGCACTGGGCGTGGCTGAAACCCTTTTTTCACCGGATGCGCCTGGCGTGCTGCTGATCATGAGCCTGAGTTTCCTGATGGGCTTACAAAATGCAGTGGTTACCCGGATCTCAAATGCGCGGGTTCGCACTACGCACGTCTCCGGCACCGCGACTGATATCGGCATTGAGCTGGCGATGCTGTATGAGGTGTTACGGCGCAAAGTCTCTCCCAAAGAGGCGCCGCTCTATCTGGATCGCCTGCGGCTGCACGGCCTGACGCTGTTATCCTTTCTCACAGGCGGCGTGGCAGGAATCTGGCTCTACAGCGTGCTGGGATATGGGTTTTTGCTGCCGGTCGGTTTCGCACTCATTGCGCTGGCGCTGAAAACCATCGTCAGGCGTGCAAGGACAGGCTGAATGATCCTTGCTGTTAAGACGTATGCGCGCGTAACCGCTAAAATTGAAATGAATCATCGGGTAAACGCCCGAAATAAAATAAGACATCGTGGATTCACCTAACCTGCTGACGGGTCATTAACATCGACATAAAACAATTAATTTACCTGTGTAATCTCGAACGCGAACGCCATTTTGGCCGGGCCGCCGAAGCCAGTTTTGTCACCCAGCCGACGCTTTCGATGCGCCTGAAAAATCTGGAGCGCGAGCTGGGCCTGTCGCTGATTAATCGCAGTAACAACTTTGCCGGTTTCACCCCGGAAGGCGATCGCGTGCTGGCGTGGGCGCGGGAGATCGTGTCGGTTTATCAGGGGCTGAAGCTGGAAGTGGAGTCGCTGAAGCATGGGGTCAACGGCACATTGCGGCTCGGCGTGGTACCACAATGCAGCGTGGCATTACCGCTGCTGTTAAAGGCGGTGCAGGCGCGTTATCCGCAGCTCGATTACCGGATTGCGGTGCTGAGTGCCGATCAACTGCTGGAGGCGCTCAACAGCCACACCGTGGATGTCGGCATTGGCTTCTTTGAAATGGCCACGCTGCGTGAACTCCATTTTCAGACGGCGATGCTGGCCGATCGGGGCGTTGAGGCGATCTTCCATCCCGACCATTTTCCTCAGCTGGTGGCGAGCGCTCCGCTCACGCTGAAAGAACTGGCGCAGCAACCGCTCTGCCTGGCGGAGCCGACCCGTTATTTCCGGCGTTATCTGGATATGGCGTTTCGCGAGGCGGCGCTGGTGCCGCGGGTGGTGGTCGAAAGCGCCTCAGTGATGCAACTGATGCAGTGCGCCCAGGTCGGGCTGGGATTGCTGGTCTCCCCGGTGGGTCACCTGTTGCCCGGTTCGCTGCAGGGATTGCATCAGCGGCCCATCCAGCTGCAACCGATGGCGCGCGAAGCGGCGCTGGTGATAGCTGAACCCGGACGCGCCACGCCGCTGGCCCAGCACTTTTTTGATGAAGCGCGCGGGCAGCTACCGGTCTGACGGTTTTACCTGACTTCCCCCAGCGCATAAAACAGCCGGCTGTTCCAGTTACCGATCGCCACTGACTGAATCACACCAAAGAGGGCGTCTGCGGTCCAGCCTGCCTCCGCCAGCGGTTGCAGATGTGCCGCGCTGAAGCGTTCCGGCGCACGGGTGAGCTGGGCGGCCAGCGCAACAATCTGCCGCTGCGGCTCACTGATGCCAGCCTCATCGACGCCCTCAATCAAATCCTCGATGCCGGACAGGTGCTGAAAGGCCCGGCGGCTGCCGAGTATCCGTGCTGCGGTCGCTTCAGCCAGCGGCTGACCGGCCGCTAATTGCTGACGCAACTGCACCCAGCCATACAGCGCCGACGCATCATGCGCCAGTAGCCACACCGCATCCTGCATTCCCGGCAGCGCCTGACTGCGGGTGATCGCCGCCAGCTGTTCGGCACTGGCGTAGCGTAACTCCAGCGGTTTCAGCGCCGGACGCCACTCAGCCAGCTGACCGAAGCCGCTGCGGTCAGCATCCGGCGGGGGAGTGGAACCAGGCAGCCAGCGCACCGGCTGGGCCTGCAGCGCCTGTAGTCCGGCGACCACGCGCGCCTGATAGCTGACAAAACCGATCAGCTGGTTGAGCGTAACGATATCCGGCTCGGTCAGGCCTACGGCATCCAGCGCGGAAATGGCGCTGGCGGTGATCAGCTCGGGCTGCATCGCCAGCTGACGGGCGTACTGGGTGATTTGGGTCAGACGATTGTTGCTCTCACGGGATGAATCGGGTCCGGGCAGCGGATTAAGACGTGCCGAGTAGTGATTGCACAAGCGCTGGACGCCAGCCACCTGGGCGACGGTCAGGGCGGTGCTGAGGCGATCGTACAGCGTCAGGGTATGGGTTAGCGAGGTCGTGATGCGGTCGGGGAACAGCAGCTGCGCCAGATCGCGCGCCGCCAGCAAAGCGGGCTGGTTCGCGCGCAGCACTGCCGCGATCTGCGCATCATCGGTCAGGCAGCCCAGCAGGAAACGGTCATCAATGTGAGCGGCTTCAGGCACCAGCGGAGCGGCCTGCGTGATGCGTGGACTGGTCTGGCTCTCGTAAAACCAGTGGTTATGGCCCGGATAGCGGCGTTGTTCCATGATCAATCCTTTTGCAAAATTCTGGTTCGGCAGGCAGGCGGCAGAATCTGAAAAATTGCCTGACCGAAGGGCAGAGGTATCCTCGCCGAAGGCCAGGCCAGGGCAAAAGAATGATCGGTGATAATTAATAGCGTTACGGTATAACGACAGGAAAATCAGGTCTGAAGGGGATGGGGCGAGAAGAAGAAAGAGAAGGGCGAGCCAGGCTCGCCCTCAGAAACTTATTTCAGTTCCAGTTCGTTCATTGCAGCGATGCTGAAGCCGCCATCAACGTGAACGATTTCACCGGTGATGCCGCCTGCCAGATCAGAGCAGAGGAATGCCGCTGAGTTGCCGACATCTTCGATGGTCACGGTACGACGAATCGGGGTGACCGCTTCGCAGTGAGCCAGCATCTTACGGAAATCTTTAATGCCTGAAGCGGCCAGCGTACGGATTGGACCGGCAGAAACGGCGTTAACACGAACGCCTTCCGGACCCATTGCATTCGCCATATAGCGGACGTTGGCTTCCAGTGACGCTTTCGCCAGACCCATCACGTTGTAGTTCGGGATGGCGCGCTCAGCACCCAGGTAAGAAAGGGTCAGCAGCGCAGACTGTGGGTTCAGCATCGCGCGGCACTCTTTGGCCATCGCAACGAAGCTGTATGCACTGATGTCATGCGCGATTTTGAAGCCTTCGCGGGTTACGGCATTCACATAGTCACCATCCAGCTGGTCGCCTGGGGCGAAACCGATGGAGTGAACGAAACCGTCAAATTTCGGCCAGGTTTTTGCCAGTTCAGTGAACAGGGATTTGATGCTCTCATCTTCGGCAACGTCACACGGCAGAACGATGTCTGAGCCCAAATCTTTAGCAAACTCTTCCACACGACCTTTTAATTTGTCGTTCTGGTAGGTGAAAGCCAGTTCTGCGCCCTGTTTGTGCATCGCCTGTGCAATACCGTAGGCGATGGAAAGTTTACTGGCAACGCCAGTAATCAGAATGCGCTTACCGGAAAGAAAACCCATAGCTGTAATCCTTATGGTCATTGTAGTTGGCGGCCGCATTGTTTAAAAAGTAGGCGACCGACGTTAATCGACGTGCGGATTCTAGCACGTCTGTCTGAAATCAGGTAAATCAGCCCGCAAATTGCGGGAGAGGCAGCAATTATCAGTGTTCTCGCCGCCAGGCTTCGGCGGTCAGCGCTTCGCCAAAATGGCTGCTGATCAGCCGACGGGTCAAATCGTGCAACGGGGAGGCCAGCACATCGGCGGTTCCGCCACGCTCCACCACTTCGCCCTGATGCATCACCAGCACCTGATCGCTGATGTGCTTCATCATGCCGAGATGCTGGGTAACATAAATGTAGGCGATGCCGTGTTTCTCCTGCAGTTCCAGCATCAGATTGACCAGCTGCGAACGCATGGTCATATCCAGCGAGGCCAGCGCTTCATCCGCCACGATCACTTTCGGTTGCAGGATCAGCGCGCGCGCCAGGCCCAGACGCTGTTTCTGGCCGGGCGCCAGCATATGCGGATAGTAACCGGCGTGATCGCGCAGCAATCCCACCTGGCGCAGCGTAGCGATAATGCGTTTCTCCCGCTGTTCGGCGGTCAGCTCGGTATTGAGCCGCAGCGGAAAATCGAGGATCTGGCTGACCCGCTGACGCGGATTCAGTGAGGTTGACGGGTCCTGAAAAATCATCCTGATACGCTGGCTGCGGTAGCCGTAATCGCCAAAGCTGAGCGGATGATCGTCAATCAGGATTTCGCCCTCGGTCGGTGCGACCATCCCGCTGAGCATTTTTGCCAGCGTCGATTTGCCGGAGCCGTTTTCGCCGATAATCGCCAGCGTTTGCTTTTCGCGCAGGGTAAAGCTGACCGATTTCACCGCTTCGACATGCTGCCGACGAAACAACCCGGTGCGATAGCGAAAGGTTTTGCTCAGGTTGCGCACTTCCAGCAGGGTTTCCATGTTACTGGCTCTCCATGTTCAGCGGGAAATGACAGGCGTAAAGATGCGATTTACTGCCCGCCAGGCGCGGCGTTTCGACGCACTTTCGCTGCGCATAGGGGCAGCGCGGTCCCAGCCGGCAGCCTATCGGCAGGCTCTCCAGCGATGGAATAGCCCCCGACAGCGTATTCAGCCGGCTTTTATGCGGCAGAGCGCGACCAAAGTCAGGCATGGCGCGAATCAGCGCCTGGGTGTAAGGATGGTGCGGCGTGGTCATCAGATCGTCGCTCTGGGCGGTTTCCACCGTCTGACCACAATACATCACGTTAATCCGATCGGCCCATTGACTCATGGTGCGCAGATCATGACTGATCAGCAAAATCGTGGTGTTGTTATTCTGGTTGAGGCGACTCAGCAGGCGGAAAATCTGCGCCTGGGTAGTCGGCTCCATGGCGTTGGTCGGCTCATCGGCGATCAGCAGGCGCGGCTGGTTCGCCAGCGCGATGGCGATCATCACTTTCTGACACTCACCTTCAGTCAGCTCGTAAGGAAAGCTGCGCATGATATCTTTGTGATCCTTGATGCCGACGCGATGCAACAGTTCGATGGCACGGGTTTTGCGCCAGAACCAGAAGCGCTTCAGCCACGGACCTTTATAGGTCCAGCGCGGAATCGCCTGCATCAGCTGGCGGCCAATGCTTTCGGAGGGATCGAGACAGGATTGCGGCTCCTGAAAAATCATGGAAACGTTATGGCCGACAATACGACGGCGATCGCGGGGTGACAGCCGCAGCAGATCCACATCATCAAACACCATGCGATCGGCGGTGACGCGCCAGTTATCTTTGGTCACGCCGCATATCGCTTTGGCCACCAGGCTCTTGCCCGATCCTGATTCACCCACCAGTCCGCGAATTTCACCTTCGCTCAGGGTCAGGTTGACGCGATCGACCGCCTTGACCGGCCCGTCGGCAGTCATAAATTCAATGGTGAGATTTCGAATATCGAGTAACGGCATTTATTCCACTCCCGCTTCGACGGCGCGACGAATGCCGTCACCGAGCAGGTTAACAATTAATACGCTAACCATTAGCGCCACGCCAGGCAGCATGACGGTCCAGGGCGCGACATAGATCAGTTCAAGCGAATCCCCCAGCATGGCACCCCATTCGGGTGAAGGCAGCTGTGCGCCCAGATCAAGAAAGCCCAGTGCCGCAATATCCAGAATCGCCATCGACAGGGCGCGGGTAATCTCACTGATCAATAATGGCAGAATGTTAGGCAGGATGGCGTAGCGCAGAATATTACGACTGCTGGCGCCATCGAGCCGGGCTGCTACCACATACTCTTTTTCCAGTTCATCATGAACCGCGCTATAAATCTCCCGCACCAGACGAGGCATCAGGGCCAGCCAGACCGCCAGCATGGCGTGCTCCAGGCGGGGACCGAGAAAGGCCACCACAATAATCGCCAGCAGCAGCGAAGGAATCGACAGCAGCGTATCCAGTACGTGATTCATCACGGCAGATCGCACGCCGTGCGTCATGCCCGCCAGTATGCCTAACACCAGCGCCCAGAAGGTTGCAAACAGTGTGACCAGCATGGCCGACCCGACCGTGGGGCCGGCACCGCTCAGCAGGCGGCTCAACAGATCGCGGCCTAAATCGTCCGTGCCGAGGAAAAACGACACATCGCCATAGCGTGACCAGGAAGGCGGCAACAGCTGATAACCCAGGAACTGTTGATCAATACCGTAGGGCGCGATCAGTGCGCCAGTTAAACAGAGCAGCAGCAACGCGCCAAAGCCATACAGGCCCACCATCGCCGCGGTATCGCGATAAAAATGGTGCCAGCTCTGACGAAACGCGCTGGGCAGGCGTTTTTCGGCATAGATATTATCGGAGAGCATAGATTATCGCCTGATAATGATGAGACAAGGTTGGAACTGAATTGAAATTTTGATTCATAACAAGGGTTTGCTCTGTTTTGTGCTCAAACGTAGTGTAGCGTGCTTTAGCCCGAATAACTTCTTTTACCGCATGCTTAGGGTTTACAAACGGCCCGGTGAAGGATAACCCGCATGACAACAAGCCTCTCATCAGCAGAAACGGCCACTTCCTGTGGCAGTCAGGCATTATTAATGCGCGGGGCTACTCTCCGGTTGTTCAGGCTGGACAGCATCAGCGACCTACGCTCACTGTGACGATTATCCGTCTAACTCCCATTCGCTGGCAAGGGAACCGCGACACCCATCAGGCCAGAACAGCCGATCAATACTTCAGGCCGGGCATTGTGGGCTGGCAGATGGCGGGGTATCGGGTAGGGCAGAAGCAAATTTTGCTGCACAAAATCAGTCACAGCAGGCTGAGCGACTTATATTCAGGCGGTAGCGGCGTAAATGAAAAAATAGCCATGAAATAATCCGGGGAAATATCCATCAGCTTAAAGCTACTCAGTTTAACCGGCGGAACGTCAGCTTAATTTTATCCGCTCACGGCTGTTCAGTGTCGGCACTCGTAATTGACCAGGTGGAGGGTTTATTTTTAACGGGATTTATCTTAGTTTTCGACAGGGCAGCATTCAGGCTATTTTATCTGATATTTCCCTGCATTAACGGGATAAAAGTAAGTATTAAAAATTCCGGAAAATAACAATCATTGTAATGAAATGTGGAGTGAAAGTTAATATTCTTGTTAAGTTATCCAGCTATAGCATTTTAAGTTTAAGATGGTTCCGAGTATGGATATTTTGCTATTGTGCCCGTTCTGCTAATACAGATAATGAAGCTCCTTTTAGGAAAACAAGGAAAGTAAAAAGATGAGAGAATTATCTATTAATGAATGTCAGTCAATTTCCGGTGCAGGCCTGGCTGAAGGTTTAATGAGCGCAACACTGCTTGGCGTTGCGGGTACCTGGGGCGGCTTAATGCTGGGCACGCGTGTTGGCAGCAACGGCGGCGGCATCTTAGGCATTGGTTCTCTCGGTGCGCTGGTTGGCGGTATTGTCGGCGGTATCGCCGGTGGCGTTGGCGCAGCACTCACTGGTCTGATTACCGGCTGGGACAGCACCGCTGGTGCAGTACAACTGCTGGCTGATTTTGAAGCGAGCCTGTTAAACGGCACCTTCGGCATGATCCCAGACGCAGTATAATCAGCGTCATAAAATTTAAAATCACGCCCTCATGATATTAATTTATATTCCTGCCACGCACGGCAGGAATATTTTTTTTGGTAAATCAATCGCCGCATTGAAGACGTTATTTTTTCATCCCGTGCCGGCTTATCAATATCTGTTTCCCCATGCTGTTAACTTCTGAATTATTGTCCAGATAAAAACCGTCTAAGCCTCTGCGCTGTCAATTTGGCAAGCTGACTATTTTAGCGCCATTAATGTCGATCAGAGTAAAAAGATTACATTGCCCGATTCTGCTTTATTTCTGCGAAAAGCGGCTAACCATGCTGACTCATCATGATGCGTGAATTGAAAAATCCATCAGACACTCAGGAAAGGATCTATTCTGGCTGCAGGCAATCAGATAATCCCAATAACCGACGGCCAGAGAGAGAAAGCTATTGTTTAAGAAATATCGCATCCGACCTGAACAGCCGAATGCGAATGGGGTTCAAAAATAGTATCCGACAGGCAGCGCAGAAACGCGCTATCGCAGGGCGTACCATTCTTTGTGTTTCAGCGGGTTCATGGCGGCGCCAATCACGTCGGAGATGACGTTAACCAGTATCACCAGCCCACCAATCACCATTACGCCAGCGGAGATCGCCGCGTAATCCTGCTGACGAATCGCATTAATTAACCAGCGGCCCAGACCCGGCCAGTTGAAAACCATCTCAGTGATCATGGCCAGCGTCAGCATGGTCGAAAATTGCAGGCCAAGACGCGGAATGACCGGCGGTAAGGCGTTGTGCAGCACATGGCGGCGGATCACCGTCAGGCGCGACAGGCCTCGGGTCGCAGCGGCTTTGACATAGTTTTTGTCCATCACTTCGCTGGTGCTGTTACGCAGCAGGCGGATCACTTCGGTAGTCGGGGCCATTGCCAGTACCGTCACCGGCAAAATCAGATGGGTCAGGGCGCTGATAATCATTTCATGGCGCCAGGGTGAGCGGCTGAGCCAGGCATCAATCAGCGCAAAGCCGGACACATTCTGCACCGGATAGAGCAGATCGTGCCGGCCTGATACCGGCAGCCAGCCGAGCGTCAGAGAGAAGAAGAGGGTGAACAGCAGCGCCAGCCAGAAAATAGGCGCTGAAAAGCCGATCAGCGCCAGCGCACTGATGGTTTTATCCGGCCATTTGTTGCGCATCACGCCAGCACAGATGCCGAGCGGAATGCCGATCAGCAGAGCAAACAGAAAGGCCAGAATGCAGAGCTCCATGGTAGCCGGAAAGACTTCCCGCAGCTGCAGACCTATCTCCTGGCCATTGGTGCTGGAAACGCCAAAGTCAAACTGCAGCATGCCTTTGAACCAGAACCACCAGGCGTCAAACAGCGCAGCGCCTTCCAGCGGTGCATTCGGGGTAAAATAGCTCAGGCTAAAGCTGACCAGCGACAGCAAAAACAGCGTAATCAGCAGCAGCAGCAGGCGGCGCAGAATATAGATGATCACTTACTTTTCCTCACCTTCTTCACGATAAACCCCGGCAAACGAGGCGTTGCCAAACGGACTCAGCACCAGGCCTTTAATGTCATGGCGAAACGCCTGCAGTCGCAGCGACGACGCCAGCGGCAGAACCGGCAGCTCCTGCGCCAGAATCTGCTGCGCTTTGTCATAACTGTCGATGCGTCCCGACAGCTGCTGTGTTAACAATGCATTCTGCAGAGTTTCATCAAATGCGGGCGAGCACCAGTGCGCATAATTGGTCTGGGAACGAATCGCCGCGCAGCTGAGCAGCGGACGGAAGAAACTGTCCGGATCGTTGCTGTCGGTTGCCCAGCCTGAAAGGGTGAGATCGTGATTCATCGACATCAGCTGGGCTTCCTGGAAACGGCCTTCAACCGGCACGATGGTCAGCCGGACGCCGACCTGCGCCAGATCGGCCTGCAATAACTCCGCGGTTTTAAGCGGGCTGGGATTCCATGATTGCGAGGATGACGGCACCACCAGTCGAAGATGCAGGTCAGTCAGGCCCAGCGCTTCCAGCTCCTGACGGGACTTCTGCGGATCGTATTCCGTGATACGGGCGTCACTGTCATAGGCCCATGAGGCACGCGGTAAAATAGAGGCTGCCGTCTCGGCGGTACCGTAGTAAATCGACTCCATCAGTCGTTCATTATTGATCGCCAGTGCCAGCGCGTGGCGCACTTCAGGGCGGTCCAGCGGTGGCTTGCGGGTGTTAAAGGCCAGATAGGCAATATTCATACCGGGCCGCAGCGTCATACGCAGGCGCGGATCGTCGCGTAAAATGCTGAGCTGACTGGCCGCCGGATAGGCCAGCACGTCACATTCACCGGTCAGCAGCTTAGATAAACGACCGGTACCACCGGCGCCCAGATCGATCACCGCCTGCTGCAGACGCGGCACGCCTTTCCAGTAGTGCGGATTACGCGCCAGACGAATGTATTGTCCGGTGCGGTATTCGCTGAGCTGATAAGGACCGGTGCCTACCGGCTGGCGGTCCATCTCTTCCTGACGACCTTGCGCCGTCAGCTGGTCAGCATACTCTTTTGACAGCACCGGTGCGTAGTGGGTCGCCATATGCCAGAGGAAGGAGGCATCAGGACTGTTCAGCCGGAACTCTACCGTATTGGTATCCAGTTTCTTCACGCTCTGCACTGAATCAGCAAACTGCAGGCTATCGAAGTAGGGGTAGTTACCGCCGTTGACGTTGTGCCACGGATGATGACGATCGAACATGCGGGCAAAACTGAATACCACGTCGTCGGCGTTCATCGGCCGGGTCGGTTTAAACTGGTTGGTCTGCTGGAACTGAACGCCGCTGCGCAGATGAAAACGATAGGTCGCACCGTTGTCCCGGACTTCCCAACTGGCCGCCAGATCGGGCTTCAGACGATAAGTGTAGGGATCAACATCCAGCAGGCGATCGTAAAGCTGGGCCGCCAGGGTATCGACGGTTAATCCGCTGCTGACCATTTGAGGATTAAAGGTATTAAGCGTGCCGCTGACGCAATAGACAAAGCCGCTCTGGCGGATATCGCCGGCGGGGGCCGACCATGCAGGCGCACTCAACACGCCGAGGCTTAACAACAGCGAACATATTAGTTTTGACATAGAACTCAACGATTTTGAGGCATTGAACAGAGTGTATCGCAAAGCCGGCAATGTCCCAAAATCCCAAAGGGTGTGCAGGCGGGTTTTCATCAATACAGCGGCAGAAAAAACGCACAGAGAGTGTGGTAATGAGAAATATTCTCAATTAGCGCTTTACAGATGATAATAAGAATGATTATTATTCCCTTGCACTTCGACGGTGGCTCTACCGGAGAAGAGCACGACATTGCTCACATTGCTTCCAGTATTGTTGCCCGCCTTCTGGCGGGCTTTTTTTTGTCATCCGCTTTTTTTTGCGCAGAGTACGGCATCACACCGCAGCGGCTCCCCTTTCATCCGGAAAGAAGGGGACAGGTCAATGCGATATCGATCGGAAAGGGCTGAGGTCAGTGGGCATCTGCACCGGGTAAAAGGCTTACCGATGTCAGGGGAAAATAGCGGGTAAATGGCACGACAAAGGAGCGTGGATCTGAAGTAAGCAGAGCAGGCCTCTGTGGGTACCTTGATAACGGGATCTTTTGCCAGCGCTGGCGCGCGCTTTACCAACCTAAGAAGGGTTGGGCCGGGCGTTGATGACAAGCCGGCATCATGTGATCCTGTCAGGCGCAGAACCCTGGGTTAATCGACGGGAAGAGGAGAAGGCGGAGAATCAGCAAGCGATTCAGGCGAGCGTAATTATTCTGTGAGCGCAAATTTAGCGGCTAATTTATGCAGGGCAACGACAGACATGAAATCCTGACTGCTTTCGAAAAACGCACTCCAGTTTTTTGACAGAAAAAAGGCCAGTGCTTCTTTTTCTTCTTCGGTCAGTTCCATCCTGAATACCCTTTTTTCTCTGTCGCTCTTTAGTTGATTTTGCTAAATCAACGCTCTGTTAGCGTTAATCACGCATCACAGAACAGACGGCGCATAAATTATCGGAATTAACATTTTCTCATCTGATGGCAAAAAAAAAGCGCCCTGATTGCAGGGCGACACCGAATGCCGATGAAAGCCTTTAATTGGTGTTAGCTTACACATTTAATTGATGAGGTCGTACTCACGGAAAACATTATTAACGCCTCAGCGACAACCGCAGTTAAACAGCGAGGTTTTGAACCGGCTATTTTTTGATGCCGATCAATTCTGCCAGCCTTTGGAATCTCATTGTCGATATTAACGTCAGTTATCCGGTGCTGAAAAAAGGGTCGTCACCTCTGTCTCTGGATAAACGGATAATGCGAACTCTTCTGCTGACCAGCCTGAGCCATAGCCATCAGGAGTGGCAGGCATTACGGCAGCAGATGATCTTTAAGATAGAGACGCCAGTGTTCGATCTGCGTTCCGTCAGGTAAAAGACAATATTCGGTTTTACCGAAAAGGCTTTTTTCAGCCTTCAGTTCTCCGCCTTTCTGATGACAATAGTGTTCTGCTGAATTTTCACGCTGTGATGCGCCAGAACTGCAGGCTGAAACAATAAATAAAGCAATAAAAAGGGATATCGGTTTCATCATTCTTCTCTTAAAACAGAGGGCGTTCATCACTGTTGGTATTCAGGCGTGGTACTCAGGGCTTTGCAAAAAAAGCCTGAGCAGGTGTGTAATGCGGAAGCCGATAAGCTGTGGCCGATTAACAATTCTGCCATCGCAAACGGCTGCAAGTTATTGCCTGAAACCGGCTTACTCTGATGGTTAATTAATAACGGGCTGGCGGCGGGACCACAGCGGGCTATGTTAATCCTTGCCGGGGAAACAAACCCTCAACGCTGCGTTAAGTTGGCAATGAAAATAACCTGAGCCAGCGAATGTGCCGCAGCGGCTGTAGCGTATTCCGTTCGGGAAGCGCTACAGCCGCCTGACCGATCGGAATACGGGCTTCCAGCGATGCAGCAATTAACCTGTTATTCACCACATCGTTTTGCCGGTTGCAGAAAAGAGCGCCACGGTGCCACAAACTTTGATCTCGACTTCTCTGAAGTGAGTCTCGAGAATTTGGTGTAACGCGTCCGCCGTATCCTGCCTGTTTGAAAATATTCCTTTTTTGTTATAAAGGTTCATCAACGCGGTGCCGAACTGATTGTGGCTGACGCCGGAGCCCAGAATTGTCGCGCCATAGAGTGTACCCTCAGCTTTCAACGCCTTCGCGGCATTGGCTATCACCGCCGCTTTCGACGTCATATTTCCGGGTAAGCAGTGAAGCAGATAGAACATTGAGACCGAGTCATAAGCGTTATGCATCGGATCAGGAAGCGGCAACAATATATCGTGCTGTAAACACTGGGTTTCGAATTGAGACGCAATGCGCGCACGAGCAGCATTCAGGCTGTTAAGATTGAGATCGACAAGGGTGATACTGCGCGGTTTTACCCGACTCCTGGCGAGGTAATAGCCGGTGCCGACGCCGATATCCATATGCTTTTCGCCGGAAAAGCGTTGAAAGTGTTTAAGCAGCACCGACTCCGTATCGCACCGCCAGGCATAGCTGTTTGAGATATTAAGCACCCACCAGTCGTAGGCTTTTAATGAGAGCGGCGTATAAACCTGCGAACCTTTTTGGCTTTCACTCTTCATTTTATCAACGTCCTTTTATCACTTTATCTTCCGGGAATGGGCTCAGGGGGTTATGAGTGAAGAGCGCTCTGATCGCATCCTGAATACAGAGCACTCTTCAGCAGGGTGAGGATTATTTTCAGGCAGCGATCACCTGCTGCTGTCTGAACTCTCAGCTCTCTGTGTGACGCTGCTGCATCTCGCGCTGATATTTATGATAATCCACACCACACTCTGCTGAGCAGAACGCGGTGCTGGCGACCACAGGCTGGTCTTCGCACCAGATACAGAGCCCGTCGGGGCTGGTTAATGACGGCTGGCGGTTAACCAGAGCCGCCGTAATAATTGCCTGTTCAAGTTGTTGCGCTAAATCCGCGTCATCCATAACTCTTCTCTCATGGTCTGTTAAAGGAAACGTGTCGTACCACTTCGCATCCGCAGGCTGAGATCATAACCCAGCCGTTAGGCCTGCTGTTAGTGTGGATTTATACAGAATAAACCGGTCATTCTGTCTGATAAGTAAACAGGCATTAAGTGAAAGAAAGAGCGCCTTTCGGTTTCACTGTGATTAAGGAATAAAGGTGCAGAGCGGCCTGGCGGTGATTAACGGCCAGGCCGATGATGACCGACAGGCTTTATGGCGAAGAGGAGTGACGCTGGACGATGGCTGACGGAAAACAGGGCGTGCTGCTTACCGTCTTAACCTCATAATTTATCGTTGGAAATGCCGTGTTTTTTCATCATGGCGCGCAATTGATGGTAGGTGACGCCTAACAGACCGGCGGCGCGGCGCTGGTTATATCGCGCCTGTTGCAGGCTGGTTTCTACCAGATCGCGCTCCTGCTGATTCTGCCACTGACGCAGATCCAGCGGCAGCGAAGGCAGTTCGCCATCGTGATCCGGGCGGCTTACCGGCAGGGCATCAACCGGTTCAGGACGTGAAGCGAACGGATTAATAATCACATTATCCAGCGGCTGCTCGCTGCTGTTATGGCGATACACCGAACGCTCAACCACATTCTTCAGTTCACGCACGTTGCCGGGCCAGTGATAACTCAGCAGCGTCTGCTGTGCCTGAGGCGTAAATCCGGGGAACAGCAACAGGCCGAGTTCACGGCACATCTGAATAGCAAAATGTTCAGCCATCACCAGGATATCGCTGCGCCGCTCACGCAGCGGCGGCAGTTGCACGACGTCAAAGGCCAGACGATCCAGCAGGTCGGCGCGGAATTTTCCGGCCGCCGCCAGCGCGGGCAGGTCTTCATTAGTGGCGCAAACCAGGCGCACATTCACCTGCAAAGAGTGGTTACCCCCGACGCGCTCCAGCTGACCATATTCGATCACCCGCAGCAGTTTTTCCTGTACCAGCATCGGTGCCGTCGCCAGTTCATCCAGAAACAGCGTCCCGCCGTCCGCCCGTTCAAAACGGCCCAGATGGCGCTTCTGAGCACCGGTAAACGCGCCAGCCTCATGACCGAACAGTTCAGAGTCGAGCAGGTTTTCATTCAGCGCCGCGCAGTTAAGCGAGATAAACGGTCCCTGCCAGCGATCGGAAAGATAGTGTAAACGACTGGCGATCAGCTCTTTGCCGGTACCGCGCTCACCAATCACCAGCACCGGTTTTTCCAGTGGTGCCAGCTTCGACACCTGTTCCAGGACCTCAAGGAAATTATTGGACTCACCGAGAAGGTTATCGTTAGTTCCTGCCATGATGAATTTCGCCACCCCTTAATCATTTTGACTATATTAGAACAAGCTTAAAGGGCTGTAAAATTTAAAAATTGCTATAAATCAAATAATTATAAAATTGGCACGCATCTTGTATTAGCTATGTAGCGCAACACGCCATGACACATTAAAAGAGGAACATCATTATGGGTATTTTTTCTCGTTTCGCCGACATCGTTAATGCCAACATCAATTCGCTGCTGGAGCGTGCGGAAGATCCGCAGAAACTGGTCCGCCTGATGATTCAGGAAATGGAAGACACCTTAGTCGAAGTCCGCTCAACCTCAGCGCGTGCGCTGGCTGAAAAGAAACAGCTGTCACGCCGGATTGAACAGGCGGAGATCCAGCAGGCGGAATGGCAGGAAAAAGCTGAGCTGGCACTGCGTAAAGATAAAGATGATTTAGCCCGTTCAGCGCTGATCGAAAAACAGAAACTCACTGACCTGATCGCCACACTGAAACAGGAAGTCAGCCAGGTTGAAGAGACGCTGGAGCGGATGAAAGGTGAAATCAGCGAGCTGGAGAAGAAACTGAGCGAAACGCGGGCGCGTCAGCAGGCGTTAACGCTGCGTCATCAGGCGGCATCCTCTTCTCGTGACGTTCGTCGTCAGCTGGACAGCGGTAAAATTGATGAAGCGATGGCGCGGTTTGAGTCGTTTGAACGTCGCATCGATCACATGGAAGCCGAAGCGGAAAGCCACGGTTTCGGTAAACCGAAAACCCTGGATCAGCAGTTTACTGACCTGAAAGCGGATGATGAAATCAGCCAGCAGCTGAACGCGCTGAAAGCCAAAATGAACCGCACTGAATAATTATCGACGTTGCGATGAGTGATTAAGGAGAGTCAATGAGCGCACTTTTTCTCGCCATACCGCTAACGATCTTCGTGTTGTTCGTGGCACCGATCTGGTTATGGCTGCATTACAGCAACAAACGCAACGGCGGTTCGGAACTGTCGCAAAGCGAAATCCAGCGCCTGCAGCGCGTTGCTCAGGACGCGCAGCGGATGCGCGAACGCATCGATGCGCTGGAGGCGATTCTGGACGCAGAGCATCCTAACTGGAGGCAACCATGATGAAAGGCCGCAAGTTATGGCGTAAGCCTGACGAAGGTAAACTGATGGGCGTCTGTGCGGGCCTGGCGGAGTATCTCGACATTCCGGTGCGCTTACTGCGCGTTATCATGGTGCTATCTCTGTTTTTCGGCCTGTTTATGTTTACCGTGGTCGCTTATTTCGTGCTGGGCTTTGTGCTGGATGTTAAACCGGCCAATGCCGCTGATAACCCACGTCAGCCCAGCGCCAGCGAACTGCTCGACCAGTTAGAAAGCGCACTGCAGCGCGACGAACGCAGCGTGCGCGATGTGGAACGCTACGTGACGTCTGAAACCTTCAGCGTGCGTAGCCGCTTCCGCCAGCTTTGATTCTTCTTACTCCGGGCCTGTCGCAGGCCCTTTCGCTGACCCTCTGGAGGTGTCGATGACTTTTTCGCGATCCACTGCTTTTCGCCACCGCGCGGCACCCGCGTTGAAGTCGGCGGCTAAATTCATCATTATCAATGCTGTCACCTACGGGCCTGCGGGTGTGACGGGCTGGGCAGTGAAATCGGTCGCCCGTCGACCGTTACGCCTGTTACTGGCGCTGGCGCTTGAGCCACTACTGAAACGCGTCATGAACCGCGCGGCGTCGCGCTTCATCAGGGAGAAAGATGAAAAGACTGCAAACTGAATTTATCGCATTAATGAACCGCGGCGTGGACCGTCATCTGCGCCTGGCGGTCACCGGCCTGAGCCGAAGTGGCAAAACGGCCTTTATCACCTCGCTGGTTAATCAGCTTCTGACGGTCCACAGCGGCGCACGTTTGCCGCTGTTTTCCGTGGTGCGGGATGAGCGCCTGCTCGGGGTAAAGCGGGTACCCCAGCGCGATATGGGCACGGCGCGCTTTACCTACGATGAAGGACTGGCGCAGCTCTATAGCACGCCGCCCGCCTGGCCAACCCCTACGCGCGGCGTCAGCGAAATGCGACTGGCACTGCGCTACCGGCCCAATGATTCGCTGCTGCGCCATCTGAAAGAAACCGCCACGCTCTATCTTGAAATCGTGGACTATCCTGGTGAATGGCTGCTCGACCTGCCGATGCTGGCCCAGGATTATCTCGCCTGGTCGCGGCAGATGAACGGTCTGCTGACTGGCGATCGTGCTGAATGGGCGAAGCCGTGGCGCACGCTCTGCCAGCAACTCGATCCGTTCGCCCCCGCGGATGAAAACCGGCTGGCGGAGATCGCCGCCGCCTGGACCGATTATCTGCACCGCTGTAAAACAGAAGGATTGCACTTCATCCAGCCGGGCCGCTTTGTCCTGCCCGGCGATATGGCTGGCGCACCGGCGCTGCAATTTTTCCCCTGGCCGGCCATCGACGAATCACAGCTCAGCAAACTGGCCCAGGCGGACAAGGGCAGTAACTTCAGCATGCTGCAGCAGCGCTTTAACTATTACTGTCAGCACGTAGTGAAAGGCTTCTATAAAAATCATTTCCTGCGTTTTGATCGCCAGATTGTGCTGGTCGATTGCCTGCAACCGCTCAACAGCGGACCTCAAGCCTTCAATGATATGCGGCTGGCGCTGACGCAGCTGATGCAGAGTTTTCATTATGGTCAGCGCACCCTGTTCCGGCGGCTGTTTTCGCCGGTGATCGATAAATTGCTGTTTGCCGCCACCAAAGCGGACCATATCACCAGCGATCAGCACGGCAATATGGTGTCACTGTTGCAGCAGCTGGTGCAGGATGCGTGGCAGAACGCCGCGTTCGAAGGCATCAGTATGGACTGCATCGGGCTGGCCTCGGTGCAGGCGACGCAGAGCGGGCTGGTGGATCACCGGGGTGAGAAGATCCCGGCGCTGCGCGGTAATCGGCTGAGCGATGGTGAACCGCTGACTGTCTATCCGGGCGACGTCCCGCCGCGGCTGCCGGGCAATGCCTTCTGGCAGCAGCAGGGTTTCCGGTTTGAACAATTCCGCCCACAGCAGCTGGATGTTGACCGGCCGCTGCCGCATATCCGCATGGATGCTGCGCTGGAATTTTTGTTAGGAGATAAATTGCGATGAGCGATCCGCTGAAGCCCCGTATTGATTTTGCCCGCCCGCTGGATGAGGCGACAGAGGTGCCGTTGCGGCCTGCGCAGACCTTTGATCCGCAGGCGCAGGCGGCATTTCTGGCGGTGCAGGATGACGAGGCCGCCGTTGAAGAAGAGGGCGCCGGTGAACGTGCAGTAGAAGCGGCGCTGAAACCGAAGCGCAGTTTGTGGCGCAAACTGGTGATGACCGGCGTGGCCCTGTTCGGTGTCAGCGTCGTCGCGCAGGGCGTGCAGTGGACCCATGACGCCTGGCTGGCGCGCGACTGGTTTTCGCTGGGCAGCGGCGTGGCGGGCGGGCTGATCGTGCTGGCGGGCGTCGGCGCGCTGGCCGGTGAGTGGCGTCGTCTCTACCAGCTCCGTCAGCGGGCGGAAGAGCGCGATATCGGCCGCGAATTGCTGCACAGCCACGGTATCGGCAAAGGCCGGGCTTTTTGTGAGAAGCTGGCGCAGCAGGCGGAGCTGGATCAGGCGCATCCGGCATTACAGCGCTGGCAGGCCTCGCTGCATGAAACCCATAACGACAGCGAAGTGGTACGGTTATATGCCCAGCTGGTGCAGCCGGTGCTGGATCGACAGGCGCGACGTGAAATCAGCCGCCACGCGGCAGAAGCGACGCTGATGATCGCCGTTAGTCCGCTGGCGCTGGTTGATATGGCCTTTATCGCCTGGCGTAACCTGCGGCTGGTCAATCGTATCGCCGCGATTTACGGCATTGAGCTGGGTTACTTCAGTCGCATCCGCCTGTTCCGGCTGGTGCTGCTGAATATGGCGTTTGCCGGTGCGTCGGAACTGGTGCGTGAAGTGGGTATGGACTGGATGTCGCAGGATATCGCTGCCCGACTCTCGACGCGGGCCGCGCAGGGCATTGGTGCCGGTCTGCTGACTGCACGACTGGGCATTAAGGCGATGGAACTCTGTCGTCCGCTGCCGTGGCTGGAGCAGGATAAGCCGCGGCTGGGCGATTTCCGTCGCGAGCTGCTGAGTCAGATGAAAGAGGCGTTGCAGAAGGGCGGGAACAAGCCCGCGTAGCTGGTGTGGTGACGGAATAACACAAGGCGGCCTGCTAATGCTCGTCAGTTAAGCAGCAGGTGATAACGCAGTCTGGTGCCGCGCCGGGGCTGGCGGTCCTCGCGCCGCTGCGCGGTACCTTCACGTCATTCGCCTGCCTGACGGACCGCCGGGGATGGCACATCCTGTGCCGCCCCGCTTTTCGCCCGCGTCCTGCGGGCTCTCCTGGCTAATGTTCAGCGCTGCGGATTGCCTGCCCCGGAGCGGCACGCGCGCCCAAAAAAAAGCGGCCACGTCTGACCGTGACAGCCTTTACAAATTTAACCTTAACTGACCAGCATCAGGCCTGGCGCCTTGTTTTTTGCCTCAGTGTGGCTGTCGCAGCACTTCTTGTGCATCGATCACCCGGCAGTTGCCCGGACAGGCTGATTCATCAGTGATGACCGGATTAGCCGGCAGGGTAAATGCCATTCCGTTTTGCAGCCTGACAAAATGCGCCATGCCCGCAAAGGTCCATGACATGCTGAGCCCCAGCCCGCCGAAATCATCATACTTCCGCAACGTGGCCACTTTCGGCAGATATTCCCCGGTCAGACGATAGTAGAGCGCGCCGTCAAAATCTTTTGGTACCTGAGTGGTGATAGCCTGATTAAGCAGAGCAAACTCTTTACCTGCCGGTCTGGAATAGCCATTAATCAGATGGCTCATTGCCAGTGACGCGGCAATCACCACTAATACGGCATAAAAGCGCTTTTTCCATTTTAACCGACGGCTGATTTCAAACAGACCGACAATAAACAGGCTGGCAGCGATCAGCGCCCCCGCAATCAGAGTGCGGTAAGCGGCCATGCTCTCACTGACGATCAGGTTTGGCAGCGCGGCGATGAGCAGTAAAATAAAGACCAGGTAAAACTTATCGTTGCCGGCCGCTTTGATTTTCTTCAATCCGAAACCAATGACGATTAACGAGACGATAACGGAAACGGTTTTCGCCCCCAGATCAAAATGACAGATAACGTTCTTCAGGTACTCGGTAATGAACCATTTTAGCTTGACCGGAATATCGTAGCTGAATGCAGAACGCGGTAGCGTATGTCCATACAGCTGCACGGGCAGCACCTTCGAAGCAATCAACGCGGCAAACATGCCTGCACCCAATACCAGCAGGGAAATCAGGGCGCGTTTTTTATCGATTCTGCGATCCGAGAGAGATAAATCCAGTAAGGCAAAAAAGGTGAAGGTCATGGCGGCAGGTTGATAAATACAGAAGGCAACCGTCAGCAGGCAAATCGCCAGCAGCCGTCCTGCCACGCCCGGTTTCACCGACAAAGTGTAGCTCGCACCCGCCAGCAGAATAGCGGCGATATAGGGAAAGCAGGAGGCCCAGGCGACGTAAACCTGGAAAGAGGGCAGCAGGCAAAGCAACAGCGAAAAGGTGATGCGTTGCGCCTGACTCTCAAACAGGTGATATTGCTGGCACAGCCGGTAGAAATAATAGCCGGTAAAAATAAGCAGAATAATGGCAACGGCGCGCAGCAGCGCCAGTTTTTCAACGCTATCCACAATAAAAGAGGCGGCATACTGGATAATGCCGTACACCGGCCGCCCTGATAACGTATCCCAGTTTAAAATACTGCGCGGGTCAAAATTAGCCCAGTAGAGGTTAGTCCAGTCATCGGTATAGGCATAGTGGCTTAAATAAGCCGGGCTGTACGCAAAAAGGAAAACAAGCACAAATAACGCAACTATTTTGCCGCGGCTTAATCCCTGTTGGCTGTTTATCATTTTCTATCCTTTTTATCATCAGACTGCAGGTGGTTGCCGCCCTGTGGCACCCCAACTTTGTGGTTAATCGTGGCGCTTTCCTGGCTCACTATTTTTTCGCAAAATGTAGCGCGGGCGGTTCTTCGTTTCCATATAGATGCGGCCGATATATTCGCCGAGCACGCCAATGCCGATAAGCTGAACGCCGCCCAGAAACAGCACTGAAACCAGAATCGACGGATAGCCAGGCACCGGATTGCCAAACAGCAGCTTGTCGATAATCAGCCACAGGCCATAAAGGAAGGCCAGCGTAGCGACCAGAAAACCGAGGTAAGACCAGACCCGAAGTGGCAGGGTTGAAAACGAGGTCAGCCCTTCCAGGGCCAGATTCCACAGTTTCCAGCCGCTGAATTTACTGTTGCCCGCGACCCGTTCCGTTCGGACATATTCAACAATTTCTGTCTCTCCACCCACCCAGCTAAGAATGCCTTTCATAAATAAATTTTTTTCAGGCAATAGCTTAATGTTCTCCACCACTTCCCGGGACATCAGCCGGAAATCGCCGACGTTTTCTTCCAGTTTGGGATGACTGATGCAGTTATGCAGTTTGTAAAACCAATGGGCAGTTTTACGCTTCAGGTGACCATCGGCGCTTCTGTCGATACGTTTGGCTAACACAATATCGGCTCCCGCCTGCCACTTAGCGATCATTTGCGGAATCAGCGTAATCGGGTCCTGGAGATCGACATCAATCGGAATGATGGCCTCACCCGTAGCGGCTTCCAGCCCGGCGAAAAGCGCCGGTTCTTTACCGAAGTTGCGAATAAAAGAGAGGGAGCGGACCAGCGGATCCTGCTGGCTAAGCTGGGTGATCAGGGTGCGTGTCGCATCCGTACTGCCATCATCAACAAAGACAATCTCAACCTGCCATGCTGCAAAGTCGGCATATTTCCTGACGGCGTCGTAAAAAAGAGGAATCATCTGCTCTTCATTGAATACCGGCACCACCAGAGAGATCTTCATTAATTTCCTTTAAACACGATGAAGCGGGAAAAGATAAAGCCACAGGCCAGGCTCAATGCGGAAGAGACGACCAGCGTAATCAGCGGGTAAAGGCCGATCCGGTCCGCAAGATAGCCAACACCAAACGCCATTGCGCCCATAAATAGCACATACAGAATATAGCGGAACGGGGTAGCCTGTTGCTTAAAGGTCCAGCGGGCATTGACGAAGAACGAGAAGGTGACCGCCAGACAAAAGGCAATGACATTGGCGGTGGATTGTAATAACCCCTGGCTGAGACAGATAAAAAAGGTCATCCAGTGTATCAGGGTATTAAACACGCCAACGGTCAGGTATTTTGCAAAAAAAGTCAGCATTTTTTAATCATTATTAAGGGGTTGTGAGAAATATACAGCAAGTCGGCGGCAATCAACAGTTTATCACTGACGTAACCTGACAATGCCGCTCACTACCGAAACCGATAGCGGGCAGTACAAAAGCCAGCCAAACGGTTTCCGGCTGTCAACTTTTCCTGACAGAGCCCTTTCTGCCGGCGCATTTCTTAGCGTATCATCGCCTCATCTGAACCTGATTAAGGCCATCGCAATGCGTCTGGAAGTGTTCTGTCAGGACCGAATCGGTCTGACGCGTGAGCTGCTCGACCTGTTGGTTGCGCGTAACATCGATCTGCGCGGTATCGAAATCGCGGCGTTAGGCCGTATCTATCTCAATTTCTCCGCGCTGGAATTTGATGCCTTCAGTAATCTGATGGCGGAGATCCGGCGTACACCGGGCGTAACAGATGTGCGCACCGTGGCGTACATGCCGTCTGAGCGTGAGCACCGTGCGCTGAGTGCGCTGCTGGTGGCGATGCCGGAACCGGTCTTTTCGATCGATCTGAAAAGCAAAGTTGAACTGGCGAATCCGGCGGCGCAGAACCTGTTCAATCTTGACGAACAGAAGATGCGTAACTTCAGTGCCGGTAACCTGATTAACGGCTTTAACTTTATGCGCTGGCTGGAGAGCGAGCGGGTTGAAGCACAGGCGCAACATGTGGTGATTGAGGGACGAGACTTCCTGATGGAAGCGCGGCCTATCTATCTGGCAGGTGAGGCGGACCAGAACGACCAGCCGGTCGGGGCAATGGTCATGCTTAAATCCACGGCCCGCATGGGGCAGCAGTTGCAGAACCTGGTGGTGACGGACGAATCGGAGTTCGACCACATCGTCGCGGTGACGCCAAAAATGCGTCAGGTGGTGGACCAGGCGCGCAAGCTGGCGATGCACGATGCGCCGCTGCTGATCATTGGTGACACCGGCACCGGCAAAGATATGCTGGCCCGGGCCTGCCATCTGCGTAGCGCTCGGGGTAAAAAGCCGTTCCTGGCGCTGAACTGCGCCTCGCTGCCCGATGACGTCGCCGAAAGTGAGCTGTTTGGTCATGCGGCGGGCGCCTATCCGAACGCGCTGGAGGGCAAAAAAGGGTTCTTTGAGCAGGCCAACGGCGGATCGGTGCTGCTGGATGAGATTGGGGAGATGTCGCCGAGAATGCAGACCAAACTGCTGCGTTTTCTCAATGACGGCACTTTCCGCCGGGTCGGTGAAGAGCATGAGGTCCATGTTAATGTGCGCGTCATCTGCGCCACCCAGAAGAACCTGATTGAACTGGTGCAGCGCGGCGAATTTCGTGAAGATCTCTTTTACCGGCTGAACGTGCTGACCCTGCATCTGCCGCCGCTGCGCGATCGTCCGCAGGATATTCTGCCGCTGACCGAAATGTTTGTTGCCCGGTTCGCCGACGAACAGGGAATGCCGCGTCCGCGTCTGTCACCACAGCTCAATGCGTTTCTGACCCGCTATGCCTGGCCGGGTAACGTGCGCCAGCTGAAAAATGCGCTCTACCGTGCGTTAACCCAACTGGAGGGCTATGAACTGCGTCCTCAGGATATTGTGTTACCGGAGCAGGCACTGGATGTGTCGCTGGGGGATGAAGCGCTGGAAGGGACGCTGGATCAGATCACCAGCCGGTTTGAACGTTCGATTCTGACGCGGCTCTATCTCTCCTATCCCAGCACCCGCAAACTGGCAAAACGGCTCGGCGTATCCCATACCGCCATTGCCAATAAGTTACGGGAATATGGTCTGGGGCAGAAGCGTACCGAAAGCGAATAGGCTGCCTGCTGAGGCGAACATGAAGCGGATAACCGGGTTATCCGCTTTTTTTTATTGCTGTGTTACTTCAGTGCCGCCAGCGCTGCTTCATAATCAGGCTCGGTGGTAATCTCATCCACCAGCTGGCTGTAAATCACCTTATCTTCCTCATCCAGCACAATCACGGCGCGTGCCGTCAGGCCTTCCAGCGCACCATCGGCAATTTCCACACCGTAGTCGTACTTAAATTCTGAACCGCGCAGGGTAGAGAGCGTGACCACGTTGCTGAGGTTCTCCGCACCACAAAAGCGCGACTGGGCAAACGGCAGGTCAGCAGAGATGCACAGCACCACGGTGTTATTCAGTTCGCCCGCCGCCTGATTAAATTTACGCACCGAGGAGGCGCAGACGCCGGTATCAATGCTCGGGAAAATGTTCAGAATTTTGCGTTTTCCTGCATACTCAGAGAGCGCAACGTTGACCAGGTTTTTTGCTACCAGCGTGAATGCTTTGGCTTTATCGCCAGCCTGAGGAAACTGACCCGCAACCGGTACTGCGTTACCCTGAAAATGAACGGTCTGAGACATACTGATTCCTTTTGATGGTGAAGAGTTGGGACATTAAAACGGTTAACCCACAGCTATAACCGTTGTTTATGACATAAATGTTAAGGGTTTACGAGTTCAATTGTTGAGTTTAGCGTGGCAGCCTGCCACCGCGTCGTACATTGTGGAGAATCAATGAGAACGGTAAAAAGTTATCCTGAAGCCTGGCCATTGCATACGCCGTTTGTCATTGCCCGTGGAACCCGCACTGAAGTCAAAGTGGTGGTGGTTGAAATTGAAGAGGCGGGCGTAAAAGGTGTCGGGGAAGCGACGCCTTACGCACGTTATGGCGAAACCGAAGCCTCGGTGCTGGCGCAAATCGCCAGCCAGCTGTCCGCATTACAGCAGGGTATGACGCGTGACGCGCTGCAACAGGCATTGCCAGCGGGCGCGGCGCGTAACGCCATTGACAGCGCATTGTGGGATCTGGCTGCCCGACAGCAGCAGCGTACGCTGTGGCAGCTCAGCGGCGTGGTGGCGCCCCGTGAAGTGGTCACCGCCCAGACGGTCAGCATTGATACCCCGGAAGCGATGGCCAGCAGCGCCCAGGCGCTGTGGCAACACGGTGCGACGCTGCTGAAGATCAAACTGGACGATAATTTTATCACCGAGCGGTTAATGGCGATCCGCGCCGCAGTGCCGCAGGCGACGCTGATCGTTGACGCCAACGAGTCGTGGCATGCGGAAGGGCTGGCGGCACGCTGCCAGCTTCTGGCCGATATCGGCGTGGCGATGCTGGAGCAGCCGTTACCGGCGGGCGACGATGCCGCGCTGGAGAACTTTATCCATCCGCTGCCGATCTGCGCAGATGAAAGCTGCCATACGCGTGACAGCCTGCCTGCGTTGCGCGGGCGTTATGAGATGGTCAACATCAAGCTGGATAAAGCCGGTGGTCTGACGGAGGCGCTGGTGCTGGCTGACGCCGCTCAGCAGCAGGGGTTTGCCGTGATGCTGGGCTGTATGCTCTGCACCTCACGCGCCATTCGCGCCGCGTTGCCGCTGGTGCCGCAAACCCGCTTCGCCGATCTGGACGGCCCGACCTGGCTGGCGGTGGATGCGGAACCGGCGATAAAAGTGCAGAACGGTCAGCTGATTATTGCTGCCAGCGCAGCAGATTGACCATCATCTCAAGATAAGTTTCGGTGGCTTCATCGACTGAAATTACCGGCATTTCTGCCGTCACGCACGGCAGACTGAGATCCTTGCACCAGCTGCCGAACGAGCCGGGCGTGTCATAACCGACGCTGCTGACGCGCGGCAGGCCGGTCTGGGCCGCCAGCCAGCCGCCAATCTCAGCCTGATGCGGATCGTCAATGCAGCCCAGCGGCTCATGCCACGAAACAATCCAGCGCGGCTTGAGCTGATGAATCAGGGCGCACAGTGCCTGGGTTTCCGGTTCTGACGCCGGATTACTGCCGGTGGATAATGCCACGTCGCGCGCCTCTGCCATGCTGTTCCAGCGATAGACCGTCTCACCCGACTGCCAGTTTGCCGCCGGAAAGTTGCGGTTCAGATCGACGCCATTGGCGTTGGCACGCAATCCCAGCTGGCAGCCATCCGGATTCACCGCCAGCACCACATGATGCCGACGCAGCGCGTCGGGCAGCGTGCGTAGTGCGCCGGAGAGCGTGGCGATCGCCGCATTCTCATCGCCGTGGGTGCCCGCGAGGATCAGGCCGCTGTCGGCATCGCCCAGCGGGGCCGGGAACCACAGCAGCGGTGCGCCCAGCACTGACCGGCCATATTGCTGATACGGAACGTCCAGTTTGCCGCGCAGCGGTCGGGGATGTAGTGACGACATGGTGATTTCCTTTGAAAGGGTTTTCCTAAAAGTAGCGGAAAAGCCGCGCGCGGAAAATAGCTATTTATCAATCAGCAATTTGCGATAAAGTGCCAAAAGACAAGCTGCGTCGGCATCGGACCGCGGCAGCGCCTCTTTGGGGTAAAGGAGTGATGATGGTAAAGACCTTTCGCATGACGCTGGTGGCGATCAGCCTGAGCAGCGTCATCACACCCGCGCTGGCGGCAAATGTGCCGGCCGGCGCCCAGCTCGCCGACCAGCAGCAGATCGTTCGCCATATCAAAGATGAGCCTGCCTCGCTTGACCCACTCAAAGCGGTCGGGCTGCCGGAAATTCAGGTCATTCGCGATCTGTTTGAAGGGCTGACCAATCAGGATGCGCAGGGCAAAATCGTGCCGGGCGTGGCGCAGAGCTGGAGCAGCAGCGATAACAAAACCTGGATTTTCACCCTGCGCAACAATGCCCGCTGGTCCAACGGCGAGCCGGTCACCGCGCAGGATTTTGTCTACAGCTGGCAGCGACTGGTGAATCCGAACAACAGTTCGGCCTTTGCCTGGTTTGCAGCGTTAAGCGGCATTGAGAATGCGGCCGCCATCACCAAAGGCGAGATGACGCCCGACAAGCTGGGAGTAGTGGCGCAGGATAAAAGCCGGCTGAAGGTCACGCTTGATCGGCCGGTGCCGTGGTTCCCGGCGCTGGTCGCCAACGTCGCCCTGTTCCCGGTGCCGCAGAAGGTGATTGAACAGCAGGGCGATAGCTGGACCGCGCCAGGTAAACTGGTGGGTAACGGCGCCTATCAGCTGAGCGAACGGGTGGTGAACGAGAAAATCGTGCTGACCCGTAACCCGCACTACTGGGATGATGCGCATTCGGTGCTGACCAAAGTCACCTTCGTGCCGATTAATGAGGAGTCGAGCGCCACCAAACGTTATCGCTCTAACGACATTGATATCACCGAATCCTTCCCGAAAAATATGTATGCGCTGTTGAAGAAAACCTTGCCCGGTCAGGTTTATACTCCGGACCAGCTCGGCACTTACTACTACGCATTTAATACCCAAAAAGGGCCTACCGCCGATGTGCGGGTGCGCAGAGCGCTGACATGGTCGATCGACCGGCAGATTATTGCGGATAAAGTGCTGGGAACCGGTGAAAAACCGGCGTGGCATTTTACACCGGACGTCACCGCGGGCTTCAGGCCGCTGCCGTCATTTATGCAACAGCACGATCAAAACAGTCTGAACGCGCAGGCCAAAGCGCTGCTGGCGGCAGCCGGATACGGACCGGATAAACCGCTGCACCTGAAACTGCTCTACAACACCTCTGAGAGCCATCAGAAAATCGCGATTGCGGTGGCCTCAATGTGGAAAAAGAATCTCGGGGTTGATGTCACGCTGGAGAATCAGGAGTGGAAAACCTATATCGACAGCCGCAACAGCGGTAATTTCGATGTGATCCGGGCGTCGTGGGTCGGAGATTACAATGAACCCTCTACCTTCCTCAATCTGCTGACCTCAGGCAATAGCAGCAATATTGCGCGCTTCAGCAACGCCGACTACGATGCGGCGCTGGCGAAAGCCAGTAAAGAGTCCAGCGATCAGGCCCGTAACAGCGATTACAATCGCGCCGAACAGATACTGGCTCAGCAGGCACCGATTGCGCCCATCTACCAGTACACCAATGGCCGCCTGATCAAACCCTGGGTCAAAGGCTATCCGATCACCAACCCGGAAGATGTGGCCTATAGCCGCGAACTGTGGATTGAAAAACATTAAGCCTTATGCGGCCTGGCATCAGGCCGCTGTCTGACATCTTTCTACACAGCCCAATGATTGCAACTCAACGCCGCCACGCTAGACTGTATCGTATTGATTTTGATAGCGAGGCACGGTTGTGGATGTCATAGACGGAAAAGCATTACAGGTATCGGACGCCATCATTTCCTGCCAGCTGGACGGAAAGGGCGGTCTGATCCCGATTGCAGAAGATGAAGTGATTCACTGCGAGCGTCCCTGCTGGCTGCATCTGAACTATACCCATCGGCAGAGTGCCGAATGGCTACAATCGACAGCGCAGATCCCCGATGCCGTGCGTGACGCCTTAGCGGGTGACAGCATGCGTCCGCGCGTCAGCCGGCTGGGTGATGGTTTTATGATCGTGCTGCGCAGCGTCAACCACAACAGCGATGCGCGTCCCGACCAGCTGGTGGCGATGCGGGTGTTTATCAACGACAAACTGATTGTCTCAACCCGGCGGCGTAAAGTGTTCGCGGTGGATGAGGTGCTGACCGATCTGCAGAACGGCAATGGCCCCATCGATTGTGGCAGCTGGCTGGTGGATGTCTGCGATGCGCTGACCGATCACACCAGTGAGTTTATCGAAGAGCTGCATGACAAAATCATCGAAATGGAAGATGCGCTGCTCGATCAGCGGATGCCGGCGCGTGGCGAACTGGGCCTGCTGCGTAAACAGCTGATTGTGATGCGGCGTTATATGGCACCCCAGCGTGACGTCTATGCCCGGCTGGCCAGTGAGAAGCTGGGCTGGATGGACGACAGCGAGCGTCGAAGGATGCAGGAAATTGCCGATCGCCTCGGGCGCGGGCTGGATGACCTCGATGCTGGCGTGGCGCGCACGGCCATTCTGGCGGATGAAGTGGCTTCGCAGATGGCGGAGTCGATGAACCGCCGCACCTATACCATGTCGCTGATGGCGATGATCTTTCTGCCTGCCACTTTTCTGACCGGCCTGTTTGGCGTCAATCTCGGCGGCATTCCGGGTGGCGAATGGCATTATGGCTTCACCATTTTCTGTCTGCTGCTGGTGATACTGGCGCTCAGCGTGGCAGGCTACCTGCGTAAACGGCGCTGGCTGTAGCGGGCTGGCAGCAGCATCCGGTGCAAAAGTGGCACTAAGCCGACAAAAGCTGATCGACATCAATAACCCTTAACCGCGACTGACGCAAAATCTCTCTCGCAGGTGAATGCAACGTCAAGCGATGGGCGTTGCGCTCCATATTGTCTTACTTCCTGATTTAGAATTAATGCATAGCACATTTAATTCGAAACACGCCGGCCACTGTGCCGGCTTTTTTTTTGCCGCCTGGCTGTAAGGCGTTTCCTTTCCTATGCTTAAAGTCCATTCGCAAGAAAAGGAGCACGGCATGAACGCGATTCTTAACAGCGAGCCTATCCCCACGGATCCGACCCCGATTCCTGACCCGATTCCTCAGCCGCAACCGCAGCCCGATCCGCCACCGGACCCGGAATTTCCACCCGTCATGGACCCGCCACCGCATCGGAACATATAAAAAAAGGGCGTGCTGTTAACAGCACGCCCTTAATCGTGGCAAAAGGCTTACTTAATCTGCACCACATCCAGACGCGCACTGATCTCCGGCACGTCTTCGTCTTCCGCGCGCCAGCCAGCAGGCTGTAGCGGCAATGTTTCACGATCAAAGGCGAGATCGCCGCCGTCGACGACCGCATCGCCGTGCTTAATGCCTTTGAAATCGAACAGGTTGATATCGGCCATGTGTGAAGGCACCAGATTCTGCATCGCACTGAACATGGTCTCGATGCGGCCAGGATAACGCTTATCCCAGTCACGCAGCATATCGGCCACCACCTGACGCTGCAGGTTCGGCTGAGAGCCACACAGGTTGCACGGGATGATCGGGAACTGGCGCGCTTCAGAGAAGCGGATAATATCTTTTTCGCGGCAGTAGGCCAGCGGGCGAATCACAATGTGCTTGCCGTCATCGCTCATCAGCTTCGGTGGCATGCCTTTCATTTTGCCGCCGTAAAACATGTTCAGGAACAGGGTCTGCAAAATGTCATCGCGATGGTGGCCCAGGGCAATCTTAGTGCAGCCGAGCTCGCTGGCAGTGCGGTAAAGAATACCGCGACGCAAGCGCGAGCAGAGCGAGCAGGTGGTTTTGCCTTCCGGGATCTTATCTTTAACGATCGAGTAGGTATCTTCTTCGATAATCCGGTATTCAACCCCCTGCGATTCAAGATACTCGGGCAGAATGTGCTGCGGGAATCCCGGCTGCTTCTGATCGAGGTTAACCGCGATCAGGCTGAAATTGACCGGCGCGCTTTTTTGCAGGCTGCGCAAAATTTCCAGCATGGTATAGCTGTCTTTACCACCGGACAGGCAAACCATAATGCGGTCGCCTTCTTCAATCATATTAAAATCAGCGATCGCTTCGCCGACATGGCGACGCAGGCGTTTTTGCAGCTTATTAAGGTTGTACTGTTCTTTCTTTTCAACCGTTTGATTATCTTGCATTTTTACCTATCTCTAAAACCAGAGATCGCACCTGGTCAGCCTGCCTGGGCTCGCGTTCAGGTGATCAACTCTCTGCGGTGTCACGAATATGCAGCGTATGGTACGGATTGTTGCCGCGCTTGTCAGCGCTGGCGTGAACTAATCAGCAGATAAACGTGCACCGCCCGCCAGGTAAGAGAGGTTAGCCGTCGCGGTGACACCAGCCGCTCAGCGCAGCTGAAGGATAAGCGCGGCTCTCGGGTCAGGTGCGCGGTTAACCATCGCGATCCGGCACATTATTCCACTGACAATCGATCTCGCTGCTGTGTGCTGAGCAGGAGGGCATCGATGCCTGCCAGGCTGCGCTCACGGCATCTGTTTTTTTTGCGGCACATCCCGCATTAATAAAAACAATTAACAGAACGAACAGGTATTTCATGGCGGTTACCGCGTTAATAAAAGCGAACAGGGTGCGCCAGATTCATTCAATAAGGTCTCAACAAAAAATAATCTGCAGCTGGCTGGATTGATTTAAATCAAAAACAGATATTTTTACTATAAAGAGCATGCTTTCGGTAAAGTCAGTATCTCTATAACTTCCGGCTGGCTGATATATCCGGGCAGCGGTAAGGTTGAATATAACAGCGCTGTTGAAACGCTGTTTATTAGCCTGAATTATAATTATGACCATGACGTTTAAATTGGGTTTCTGGCCGCGTGCTCGATAATGCTGCGATTAAACAGCGTTCAGGTGGCGTCACTGCTGGGCGCAAGGGAAGGGCTGCCCGCTCCCGCAGAGCGGATACATTATTGCAATAGCGTATGTAATATTGTCCGTTACGGGTCACTTAATCATCAGGCGCAGGAAAAATCTGTAAACACGCCACGGCGCACGTTTTGTGAATACAGAATTTTAACGAAAACGTTAAATAACCAGCAACGTAATCTATACTCTGCTTTGCTGTATAAAGAATATGACTCATTCAGGGAAGGCAAAAAAAATCAAAAAATACAAATTCAGCGTTACGCTGATTGTTTTTCTATTATGCTATGTTGCAATTATGTATGTTGGCGTGTTGCTATTGATAAACCATCACGGCTTAATTCATTTTTTACTGCATTAATTTCTATTACCCACAGGCTTTAAAAATCCAGCGATAGGCCTGGTGCAGGAACAGCTTGAGTGAGGCAAAAAATTCGTGAATACCGTCCTCAACCAGACAGTTGCCGGTATCTAACGCATTGTTCACAGAATCCCGATGGTTAACGATCAGCATGATGCCGACCGCTACGGCGATGGCAACCGGGACGATCAGTTTAAGCATCATGCCGTAATTTCTATGCCTGCCATCGGACAGGGCATCGTCAACATTATCCGGATTAAAAGCCATTAGTCTCCAGCCAGAATTATCACGTAGATCAATTAAGGCGAATTATGGCATCAATTTACCCCCGGCTCCATGTTTCAGGTCATTGAAAAAGGGTGACGAGAAGGTGAATTTTGCGTAACCGCAGGCGCTTTACCGCCGGTTCGCGACCCTGATGCGCGGTGATTTTTGCCCATCACTTTTGACATCTCTACTCGCATCAACCCCGGTCAGGCGCAGCTACATCATCTCCAGCGACTGCACCCCTTTGATCTCCATCACCTTATCGTAAAGGTGCGCATCGTTGGATTTGCGTGACAGTGTCACCTGAATGCTGAGTTCGCACAGGCCGCTCTCTTCATCGCGATTGACCACCGTCACGTTACCGTATCGAATCCCTTCGCGTTGCATCACCAGTAACACCAGCGGCACGCTTTTGGGTTTGAGAAACACCAGCAGCGTATGATGCTTGCCGATCAAAAAATGGCTGAGACGGCGAAAGACTTCCAGCACTACCAACGCCAGCACCGTGCCGTAGATGCCGATCTCATACATCCCGCTACCGATCACCAGGCCAATCGCCGCCGTCACCCACAGGCCTGCGGCGGTGGTTAAACCTCTCACCACCTGTTTCTGAACCATGATGGTGCCTGCGCCCAGGAAACCCATACCGCTGACCACCTGAGCCGCCACGCGACTCGGGTCCAGCGCGACATGCTCATTGGTCAGCATGTCGGCAAACCCATATTTCGACACCAGCATAAACATCGCGCTGCCGATGCCGACCAGAATGTGAGTGCGCAGCCCCGCCTCTTTGGCGCGCATCTGGCGCTCCATTCCGATCAGGCCACCAAGGATGCCTGCCAGGGCGATGCGAATTAACATGTCCATTAACATGGCATTACTCCGATTTAAGAATGGCAGAGGAAGTCTGACGATTCGCTGATAGCAGGTAAACAAGATAATTCTGCTTGCAAATGACGCGGGAGAATTTTGTAAAAAGCTGTTTCACCTCTCGACCCCTTGTGCTGCCTGACATATGCTGACCAGGCCTTTAACCACAACTCCCGGAGTCCGATTGATGAAAGCAGCCACCTTATTGCTGGCCGGTGCCGCTCTGTTACTCTCTGCCTGCAGCAGCAACAGTGATGACAACGAGCCACCGCAACAGGCGACAGCCGCCCATATCCAGCCACGGGTGATGATGTCCTCGCTGGCAGAAAGTACCTGTTCCAATGCAGGCGGCACGCTGGCTTTCTCACATCAGCTGGACGGCTCCCGGGTCGGGATGTGCCAGTTGGTGAATGGTCGTCGCTGCGACGAGCAGGCGTTGATCGGCGGACGCTGCGCCCGTTAAGTGACAGGCCGGAGGTTTCCGGCCCGCCTGTTCAGGCTGAGAGTTGATTCGGACAATTTTCGCCACGATCGAGCTGGCTGAGATTACTCAGGGTTGTTTCAGAGATGGCGGTCAGCGCTTCGGCGGTTAAAAACGCCTGATGGCCGGTAAACAGTACGTTGTGGCAGGCAGAGAGACGGCGGAAAACATCGTCCTGAATCACATCATTCGACTTATCTTCAAAGAACAGATCGCGTTCATTCTCATACACATCCATGCCAAGCGACCCAATCTTCTGTTGTTTCAGCGCATCAATTGCCGCCTGGGAATCGATCAGGCTACCGCGGCTGGTGTTGATGATCATCACGCCATCACGCATCTGGCTGAACGCCTCGGCATTAAGCAGGTGATAATTTTCTGACGTCAATGGACAGTGCAGCGTAATCACATGCGATTCGGCAAACAGCCTTTTCAGATCGACATATTCGGCACCCAAAGCCAGTGCTTCATCGCTGGGATAGGGATCAAAGGCCAGCAAGTGCATACCCAATCCCTTCAGGATCCGCATCGTCGCGATACCAATTTTACCGGTACCGATGACGCCAGCGGTTTTACCGTGCATATTAAATCCGGTCAGCCCGTCGAGTGAGAAGTTGGCGTCACGGGTGCGTTGATAGGCGCGATGGATTCGACGATTCAGGGTGAGCATCATACCCACGGTATGTTCCGCCACCGCTTCCGGGGAATAGGCCGGCACCCTGACGACTGGCAGGCCAAACTCCGCCGCGGCGGCCAGATCGACGTTATTAAAACCGGCACAGCGCAGGGCAATGTACTTCACGCCCAGCGACGCCAGCTCTTCCAGTACCGGGCGGCTGCCATCATCGTTGACAAAGATACAGACGGCATCACAGCCGACGGCATTTTTTGCCGTGCTCTCGGTAAGCAAAAAGTCAAAAAAGACCAGTTCGAAACCGAATTGCTGATTAACCTGTTCGAAGTACTTCTGATCGTAATGTTTGGTGCTGTAAACCGCGATCTTCATCGTTGTGCTCCTGCGTACGGGTGTGAAACAAGGATAACGTTTTCTGACTGACTTTGCTCTAACCGCTGATTTGCGCGCGGGCGGGACCTTCACCTTCGGGACGTTACATGCCATCATCATTGTCAGGATACTGTAAGGAAAAGGATTATGGCTGTGATGCCACGGATTTTCCGGCGACGGCTGGCGGCCATTCTGGCGCTGATTCTGCTGCTGCTGGGCTTACTGCTGACGATCACCCAATGGCTGCCACGGTTAGTCGGCATCTGGCTGCCGCCAGATACCCGGATTGCGCTTTCCGGCTCGCCGCGCTGGCGGGACGGCGGCCTGTGGTTTCCGGCTATTCGCTATCTGGCACAGGATTGTCCGCTGGCGGAAGTGAATGACGTGTCACTCGGCTGGCAAAATTCCCGCTGGAAGCTGAATGCCGCACAGCTGACGCTGAACAGCGACTGCCTGCAAAAATTACCTGCCGCTGACGGCCCCTCGGCGGCACCCAAAACCCTGGCCGAGTGGCAGGCGATGCTGCCGGGCGCCGACGTTCACCTGGCGAAACTGGTTGTTACGCCGTGGCAGGCTTACGCCGGCGCCCTGGATCTGACCTTAGAGAAAAATCAGCAGCAACTCCGTTATCAGGGTGAAAATCTGCAACTGGCGGCGACGCTGACCGGACAGCAGCTCGCCATCAATCGCCTGACGCTGAATCATCCCGCATTGCCTGAGCCGGTTACACTCAGCGGCCATCTGGAGCTGCCGACCTTCGCCAGCGGCCTGCCGGTGAGCGGCGAAGTCGCCGGGCAACTGGCGCTGACCGCGCTGCCGCATCCGCTGCAGCTGACCCTTAACTGGCAGCAGCAACAGGGCGTGCTCAGTGTGGCGATGCCGGATAACGTCCGGCCGCTGCTGCAACTGCCGTGGCAGATCGGCGACGATCAGATCCGCATCGAGCAGGGCCAGTACTTCTGGCCGCTGGCCGGTCAGCCGCTCTCCGGATTTATCAATCTGACGCTGGATAACTGGCAGTCGGGCCTTGAAACCAGCCAGATCAGCGGCCGGATTAACCTGTTAACCCAGGGACGCGGCGGTAAAGGCAACGTGGTGCTGGGTCTCGGTCCGGGGCATCTGAGTCTGACCGACAGCCATTTGCCCTTTCAGCTGACCGGCGAAAGCAAGCTGGCCGAGCTGCAGCTGTATGGATCGATCCCGGGTCTGCTCAGCGGCTCACTGCTCGATCCGCAACTGGTGTTACAACCCAAATCACTGCTGCGCCTGCGGGGTCGTCTGCTCTCTACGCTGGAGGTGGATGAGGCGCGCTGGCCGCTGGCTGGCGTCCGGATCTCCGCACAGGGCATTGATGGGCGGTTACAGGCGATCCTGAATGCGCACGACCCCAGCTTTGGTCATTTCCGGCTGCATCTGGATGGCCGCGCCACCGATTTCTGGCCGGATAAAGGCGAATGGAACTGGCGTTACTGGGGCGGAGGTGAAATGCTGCCGCTTCAGGCGCGCTGGGATGTTAAAGGCACCGGCGGCTGGCGGGACACGCTGATTCATCTGGATACGCTCTCCACCGGCTTCAACCACCTCGCTTATGGCAGCGTTCAGGTGGAAAAGCCGCGGCTGAAGCTGACTGCGCCGGTCAACTGGCAGCGCGCGGCGCAGAATCCCTCTTTCAACGGCAGCTTCCGGCTACAGGCGGGCGCCACCCGATTCAGTTATGGCGGCAGGCTGGCGGATTCGACGCTCGACTTCGAAGCGAAAGGTCGCGATCCCGGTAACTTTACCTGGCGAGGATCACTCAACGCTGGCAGGGTGGGTCCGGTGCGGGTCAACGGTCGCTGGGATGGCGAACGGCTGCGTGGTGAAGCCTGGTGGCCGCAGCAATCGCTGACCGTGTTTCAGACCTTACTCAGTCCGGATCTGAAAATGCAGATTCGCGGCGGTGAGCTGCGGGCGCAGGTGGCGTTCTCGGCGGCGCGCGATCAGGGTTTCCAGGCGGGTGGTCACTGGATAGTCAAAGCGGGCAGTCTCTGGACTCCGGACAGTGAAATTAACGGCGTCGATTTCTCGCTGCCGTTCCGCCTGAAAGATCAGCAGTGGCAGTTTGGACAGCATGGCCCGGTATCGCTGCGTATCGCTGAGATAAAAAACCAGTTTGCGATGCAGAATATACGCGCCGATCTGCAGGGCGCCTGGCCGTGGAGCGAACAGGCGCCGCTGACCTTACAGGAGGTGAGTCTCGATCTGCTGGGCGGTCAGATTAGCTTACCGGCATTACGGATGCCGCAGCATCAGCCGGCGCGCGTGTCGCTGCGCAATATCAGCCTGAGTGAGCTGGTGACGGCGATTAAACCGAAACAGTTTGCCATGTCGGGCCGGATCAACGGCGAACTGCCGCTGTGGCTGAACCATCCGCGCTGGCTGATCGAGAAAGGGTGGATCGCCAACAGTGGCCCGCTGACCTTCCGGCTGGATAAAGATATGGCGGATGCGATCACCCGCAATAATGTCGCCACCGGCGCGGCGCTGGACTGGCTGCGCTACATGGAAATCTCCCGCTCCTGGGCCACGCTGAATCTGAATACGGTGGGCGATCTCACCATGGAGGCCCAGGTGCAGGGCGTCAGCCAGTTCAGTAATCGTCGGCAGACCGTGAATCTCAACTATCGTCATCAGGAAAATCTGTTTCAGCTGTGGCGCAGTCTGCGCTTTGGCGATAATTTGCAATCCTGGGTGGAGCAACATGCCGCCCTGCCATCGAACAAGGACACCACACCATGAGCCTCAGGGCATTACTGGTTCTGGCAGCCGGGCTGCCGCTGATCGGCTGCGTGCCGCGCATTGAAGTGACGGCACCGAAAGATCCGATCACCATCAACATGAACGTGAAAATCGAGCATGAGATTCACATCAAAGTGGATAAAGACGTGGAAGCGTTATTGAAAAACCAGAGCGATCTGTTCTGAGGAGAGCGAGTATGAAACGCATCAGCGTAGCCCTGTTACTTGCCCTGATGATCGCCCAGCCTGCCTGGGCGCTGACGCTGGATGAGGCGCGTCAGTCGGGACGGGTCGGCGAAACCCTTTCTGGCTATCTGGCCGCGCGTGCGCAGGACAGCGAAACCCTGGCGCTGACGGAGAAAATCAATGCGGGGCGACAGCAGCAGTATCAGCGGGTAGCAGAGCAGAACCATTTAACCACCGCCGAGGTGGCCGCGATTGCCGGTCAGAAGCTGGTGAGCCGGGCCGCCGCAGGAGAATATGTGCGCGGCATTAATGGTCAGTGGCTGAAAAAAGAGCAATAGCAGGCATAAAAAAGCCGGGCACAGGGCCCGGCAAGTACAACGGCATCAAATGATTAGGCAGTAACGATCTGCTGGATGGCGTCTTTAGCTTCTGCGGTGGCTTTGTTGGCCACTTCCGGACCGTAAGCGATACCTTCAGCGAACACGAACTCAACGTCGGTGATGCCGATGAAGCCCAGGAACAGTTTCACGTAAGGGGTCAGCAGATCGGACGCGGTATCTTTGTGAATGCCGCCGCGGCTGGAGATCACCACCGCACGCTTGCCTTTCACCAGACCTTCCGGGCCTGCTTCGGTGTAGCGGAAGGTCACGCCAGCACGGGCAATCAGGTCGAAATAGTTCTTCAGCTGAGTCGGAATGTTGAAGTTGTACATAGGTGCCGCAATCACGATTTCATCATGGGCCTGCAGTTCTGCAATCAGCTCATCAGACAGCGCCAGCGCCTCCTGCTGACGTGGCGACAGGGGAGCGTCAGACGGACGCAGCGCGCCGACCAGCTCACCATCCAGTACCGGAATCGGGTTAGCCGCCAGATCGCGGACGGTCACTTCTTTGCCCTGAGATTTTGCCTGTTCGACATAGAAGTCAGCCAGTTGGCTGGATTGTGAGTAGCCTGCGAGGATGCTTGATTTCAGAACTAAAACTTTGCTCATGGCGATTTCCTGTCTGTAACGCGGAAGGCTTTCCGCTCAATGGTTTACACTCTACGGTTATCAATGGCGCGGTGAAAGCGCAATATTTCGAGGTCAATGTTCGAATTTATTGAATAAGCGTAACGTGCGCCGCGCGCCGGCGCAGGTCGAAATGTGCTATGATGCGCCTAATTATTTTATTGAATCAGCCGGTTATCCCGGCTTGCAGCGCGCTGCGACAGCAGCGACAGCGTCTGAGTAAGGTACGTCATTATTATGTCATCTCCCGATACCTCCCCACTGGCTTCACTCTGGTCACGGCTTGACGGGTTAATGCTGCGCGATCGCCAGCGCCTGCAGCGCCGCTTACAGGGCGCCAGGAAAGTGAAAAATCCCGCCGCTCAGCAGGGCATCGCCAGCGAGCTGGAACAGGATTTTGCCGCTGCCGAACAGCGGGTGGCCCAGCGCCGCGCGGCTACGCCGGCCATCACCTTCCCGGAAAATCTGCCGGTCAGCCAGAAGCAGCAGGATATTGCTGAAGCGATACGCGATCATCAGGTGGTGATTGTGGCGGGCGAAACCGGCTCCGGTAAAACCACCCAGTTACCGAAAATCTGTCTGGCGCTGGGACGCGGCGTGACCGGGCTGATTGGACATACTCAGCCACGCCGCCTGGCGGCCCGTACCGTGGCCAACCGTATCGCCGACGAACTGGATACCACGCCTGGCGGCTGCGTCGGCTATAAAGTGCGTTTTAACGATCAGGTCAGCGATCTGACCCAGATTAAATTAATGACCGACGGGATTTTGCTGGCGGAAATACAGCAGGACCGTCTGCTGATGCAGTACGACACCATCATTATTGATGAAGCGCATGAGCGCAGCCTGAATATCGACTTCCTGCTGGGTTACCTGCGCGAACTGCTGCCGCGCCGGCCCGATCTCAAGGTGATCATTACCTCGGCCACCATCGATCCGCAGCGCTTTTCACGGCATTTCAATAATGCGCCGGTGATTGAAGTTTCCGGCCGTACCTATCCGGTGGAAGTGCGCTACCGGCCGGTGGTGGAAGAGGCGGATGATGGCGATCGCGATCAGCTGCAGGCGATCTTTGATGCGGTGGATGAACTGGGCCATGAGAGTCGCGGCGATATCCTGATTTTCATGAGCGGTGAGCGCGAGATCCGTGATACCGCAGACGCACTGATTAAACGCGATCTGCCGCATACCGAGATTCTGCCGCTCTACGCCCGCCTGTCGAATGCCGAGCAAAACCGGGTATTTCAGTCGCACAGCGGCCGGCGAATCGTACTGGCTACCAACGTGGCGGAAACCTCGCTGACGGTGCCGGGCATCAAATATGTAATCGATCCGGGAACGGCGCGCATCAGCCGCTACAGCTTCCGCACCAAAGTGCAGCGGCTGCCGATTGAGCCGATTTCACAGGCGTCGGCCAATCAGCGTAAAGGACGCTGTGGACGCGTGTCAGAGGGGATCTGTATCCGCCTCTACTCTGAGGATGATTTTCTCAGTCGCCCGGCGTTTACCGATCCGGAAATTCTTCGCACTAACCTGGCATCGGTGATTCTGCAGATGACCGCGCTGGGCCTGGGTGATATCGCCGCGTTCCCGTTTGTGGAAGCGCCCGATAAGCGCAACATTCAGGATGGCGTACGCCTGCTGGAAGAGCTGGGCGCACTGACCCTGAATGAAGACGATGGCCATTACCGGCTGACCGGTTCAGGCCGCCAGCTGGCGCAGTTGCCGGTCGATCCTCGTCTGGCGCGAATGGTGCTGGAAGCACAGAAATTTGGCTGCGTCCGCGAAGTGATGATCATTACTGCGGGCTTATCGATTCAGGACCCGCGTGAGCGGCCCGCCGAGAAAAAGCAGGCGTCAGATGAAAAACACCGTCGATTCGCCGATAAAGATTCCGACTTCCTGGCCTTCGTCAATTTATGGAATTACCTGGCGGAGCAGCAGAAAGCGCTGTCGGGTAACCTGTTCCGCCGCCAGTGCAAAAGTGACTTCCTTAACTATTTGCGGGTGCGCGAATGGCAGGATATCTACACCCAACTGCGGCAGGTGGTGCGCGAACTGGGCATTCCGGTCAACAGCGAGCCGGCAGGCATGCGCGAGATCCACTGCGCGCTGTTAAGCGGGCTACTGTCGCATATCGGCCAGAAGGATGCGGATAAGCAGGAGTTCACCGGCGCGCGCAATACCCGCTTCGCCATCTTCCCCGGCTCCGGGTTGTTTAAAAAGCCGCCAAAATGGACCATGGTGGCGGAACTGGTCGAGACCAGCCGGCTTTGGGGCCGGACCGCCGGCCGCATCGAGCCGGAATGGATTGAGCCGCTGGCGCAGCATCTGATCAAGCGCAGCTACAGCGAACCGCACTGGGAGAAATCACAGGGCGCGGTGATGGCAACCGAAAAAGTGACGCTGTATGGCCTGCCGATTGTGGCGGCGCGCAAGGTTAACTATGGCGCTATCGATCCGACTCTGAGCCGCGAGCTGTTTATTCGCCATGCGCTGGTGGAAGGTGACTGGCAGACGCGTCACGCCTTCTTCCGCACCAACCAGAAGCTGCGCAGCGAAGTTGAAGATCTGGAGCATAAATCGCGCCGTCGCGACATTCTGGTCGATGACGAAACCCTGTTTGCCTTTTACGATCAGCGTATCGGTAAAGAGGTGGTCTCAGCGAAGCACTTTGATAGCTGGTGGAAGCAGGCCAGCCGTGACAATGCGGAATTGCTGAACTTTGATAAGCAGATGCTGATTAAAGAGGGCGCGGATAAGGTCAGCCAGCTCGACTATCCCAACTTCTGGCATCAGGGCAATCTCAGGCTGAAGCTGAGCTACCAGTTTGAACCGGGTGCCGATGCCGATGGCGTGACGGTGCATATTCCGCTGCCGCTGCTTAATCAGGTGGATGACAGCGGCTTTGAGTGGCAGATCCCGGGCGTGCGACGTGAACTGATTATCGCGCTGATTAAGTCGCTGCCTAAACCGCTGCGTCGCAATCTGGTGCCGGCGCCTAACTATGCCGAAGCGTTTCTCGGCCGGGTTACCGCAATGGAGATGCCGCTGCTGGATGCGCTGTCGCGTGAGTTTCGCCGCATGACCGGCGTCACGCTGGAGCGGGACAACTGGCAGTGGGAACAGGTGCCCGATCATCTGAAAATGACCTTCCGGGTGGTAGATGAACACAACCGCAAACTGCTGGAAGGCAAAGATCTGACCGCCCTCAAGGCGCAGCTGAAAGGCAAAGTGCAGGAAACGTTGTCGAAAGTGGCGGATGACGGGCTGGAACAGAGCGGGCTGCATATCTGGAGCTTCGGTGATTTGCCGCGCAGCTATGAGCAGAAGCGCGGCAGTTATCAGGTGAAAGCCTGGCCGGCGCTGGTCGATGAGAAAGAGAGCGTTGCCATCCGGCTGTTCGACAGCGAACAGGAGCAGCAAAAAATGATGTGGCGCGGTCAGCGCCGTCTGTTGCTGCTGAACGTGCCGTCGCCGGTGAAATATCTGCACGAAAAGCTGCCGAACAAGGCCAAACTCGGTCTCTACTTTAATCCGTATGGCAAAGTGATGGAGCTGATCGACGACTGTATCGCCTGTGGCATCGATAAGCTGATCGCCGACGCGGGCGGACCTGCCTGGGATCAGGCCGGCTTTGAGGCGTTGCGGGATAAAGTGCGCGGTGAACTGAATGAAACCGTGGTGACCATAGCTAAGCAGGTCGAGCAGATCCTGACGGCGGTATTCAACATCAATAAGCGGCTGAAAGGGCGGGTCGACATGACGATGGCGCTGGCGCTATCCGACATCAAGGCGCAGCTCAGTGGTCTGGTCTATCGCGGTTTTGTCACCGGCAATGGCTGGCAGCGCCTCGGCGACAGCCTGCGCTACCTGCACGGCATCGAACGGCGGCTGGAAAAATTGCCCGCCGATCCGCACAGCGATCGGGCGCGGATGTTGAAAGTGCAGGCGGTGGAGCAGGCATACCAGGCGTGGCGCAATAAATTGCCACCGCAGCGCCAGGATGATGAAGAGGTGAAGGCGATCCGCTGGATGATTGAAGAGTTGCGGATCAGCTATTTTGCCCAGCAGCTCGGCACGCCTTATCCGATCTCTGACAAGCGCATTCTGCAGACCATGGAGCAGATTGCGGGCTGATAAAAAACGGGGGCGCGTCAGTGATGACGTGCCCCCGGCTTCTGTTGCCCGTGAAGAGACTGTTACTGCGCTAAGGCTTCCAGTTCATCTCTGAATGAGGTGACGGCAATCGCCCGGTTGTCGGCCAGATAGCGATCTTTGGCGGCCGGTGCCGAGCTCTGTACCGCAATTAACTGCCAGCCATTATCCCCTTTCAGCAGCAGCGGCGAGCCACTGTCGCCGGGCAGCGTATCACACTGATGCGACAGCACGGCGCGCTGCGCCCAGCCGGTAATCAGGCAGTCACTGTGCGAATAGAGCGTATCGAGATGATCGGCCGGATAACCCGCCTGAGTCACTTTGCGGCCGGTCTGCTTCAGCGCCGCGGTTAAATCACTGCGTGAACCGTCAAACAGCGGAATCGGCGTAATAGCGGAGGGCGGATTGCGCAAAATCACGATGCCATAATCAAAGGGGGCAGCATTACTCGGCACGATCCAGCCTTCACCATCCGCTTTCAGCTTCGAAGCCAGCGACGGTTCGACGCGGGCATCGATATCGTGAATTTCATAACGCCAGCCTTTATCACTGGCCATAAAGCGCAACGCAACCGGCTTGTCGAAATTGCCCGGTGGCGCGAGTAAGCAGTGTCCGGCGGTCAGGGCCAGATGCGGTGAAATCAGCGTGGCGGTGCAGAGGTTACCGCTTTCGGTTTCCAGCTGACCAATGGCATCCCAGGGCGCCGCGGTAATATCGGTGATGGCTTGTCGATGATCTTTGCCGAAAAACAGCATTTTGATTTCAGCCGCGGTTGGCGTGTCGTCGTCGTCATCGGCATGAGCAAAGGAGGTAAAGCTGAAAAGTCCAACCATTAACAAGATAGCCAGGCGCATAGAACTCTCAATGGCGAGAAAAAAGTAACGTTATTGTTATCAGGCAACTGCGATAACTATAGTCGTTAGGCGCTAAAAAAGGGAGTTTTATTGGTTAATCAGTACGCTACAACCGTTAAATAAAAAAGCTCGCTGCCACAATGCCACAGAGGATCATAATCAGCAGAATAATTTCGAAGCGATAGCGACGCACCATTTCATCCACTCCAGTAAAGAAACACCCGGCATAACCGGGTGTTTTTAATCATTAACGCGTGGCCGGGCGCGCTACGGCGACCTTAGTTCTTAGCCGCTGGTTTAACGACTTTTTTGTGATGAACTTTTTTAGCTGCCTGCGCTTTCTGGGCAGCAGGCTTGGTGGCTTTTTTGTGGTGCACTTTTTTAGCCGCCTGGGCTTTCTGTGCAGCAGGCTTAGTCACTTTTTTGTGGTGAACTTTCTTAGCGGCCTGCGCTTTCTGGGCAGCAGGCTTGGTGGCTTTTTTGTGGTGCACTTTCTTAGCAGCCTGCGCTTTCTGCGCAGCCGGTTTTACTGCTTTTTTGTGGTGAACTTTTTTAGCCGCCTGCGCTTTCTGTGCTGCGTCTTTTTTCACCGCTTTTTTGTGTTTCTTGTGTTCAGTTTTGTGTGCAGTTTTTGCTGGCGCAGCTGCGGTCGTTGTGGTCGCAGGTGCAGCGGCAGGTGCAGCCGTTGTTTCAGCAGCGAAGGCAACAGAAGACATACCCATAGCAGCGGCGACAACCAGTGCAAATAATTTTTTCATTGCAAATTCCTCGGACTTTTTTTTCATGTGTAGCCCACTGCGGGGCCGGTGAAGAGACTATAGGGAAATCGATGCAGGGTGTCCGTGGGTGTTTGGTATCGGCGTGTAACCGATTGTACAAGGCGGGAAAAGGGCGGTCAGATGACCGCCGCGAAGTTTAGTTATTCAGGTAGCGTTGTTCAAGGTGCTGACGGAAAAAGAGCGGATTGAGGGGCTCGCCGGTGGCGTTAATCAGTAACTGATCGGTTGAGAAGCGGCTACCATGCTGCCAGATGTTCTGTTGCAGCCAGTGGAAGACCGGCTGCAGTTCGCCGTGCTGGATCAGCTCGCTGAGCTGTGGAATCGCTTTTTTGACCGCCTGGAACAGCTGGGCGGCGTACATCGCGCCCAGGGTGTAGGTCGGGAAGTAGCCGAAGGCACCGTCGGTCCAGTGAATATCCTGCATACAGCCATCACGGTAGTTGCCACGAGTATCCAGGCCCAGCGACTGCTGCATCTTCTCATCCCACAGCGCCGGAATATCTTCAACCTCAATCTCGCCTTCAATCAGCGCCTGCTCAATCTCATAACGCAGAATCACATGCGCCGGGTAGCTGAGCTCGTCGGCATCGACCCGAATCAGCCCCGGTTTCACCTGCTGCGCCAGCCGGATGAAGTTGTCCGCCTGCAGCGCGGGCTGATCGCCAAAGGTGGTGATGATTTGCGGCAGTATGCGCTGCAGAAATTCGCGGCTGCGGCCCAGCTGCATCTCCATAAACAGGCTCTGCGATTCGTGAATCGCAGTTGAACGGGCCAGCGCCACCGGCTGACCGCGCCACTGCTGCGGCAGATTTTGCTCATAGCGTGCGTGACCGGTTTCATGGATCACGCCCATCATGGCGCTGAGAAACTCCTGCTCATTGTAACGGGTGGTGATGCGGACATCTTCCGGTACGCCGCCACAGAAGGGATGTGCGCTGACATCCAGCCGCCCGTGGTTAAAGTCGAAACCCAGCGTTTCCATGATGCTCAGGCCAAGCTGGCGCTGCGCGGGCAGGTCAAACGGTCCCTGCGGCAGCGCAACGGGCTGTTGCGCCTGTTTCTCTACCACCTGCTGTAACAGCTGCGGCAGCCAGCGTTTGAGTTTGCCAAAGGTCTCATCCAGTCTGGCGCGGGTCATGCCGGGCTCATACAGATCCAGCAATGCGTCATAGCGCGAACAGCCGTTAGCTTCTGCGCGCAACTGCGCTTCCTCACGGCTCAGGCGAACGACTTCTTTCAGGTTGGCAGCAAAACCCTGCCAGTCATTGGCCGGACGCTGGGTGCGCCAGGCATGTTCACAGACAGAACCAGCCAGCGACTTCGCCTCGACAAAGGCATCCGGTAACAGGCTGGCTTGCTGATAAGCGCGCTTCATTTCATTGAGGTTGGCGCGCTCCACATCATTCAGGGATTGCTGCTCTGCCTGTTGCAGCAGGTCACCGATTTGCGGGGCGGTCAGAATCTGGTGCTGCAACACGCTCATCTCAGCCAGCGCTTCACCGCGCGCCCGGCTGCCGCCCGGTGGCATGGTGGTTTGCATATCGCAGCCGGCGATGGCGGTGACGTGATTAAACCGCGACAGGCGCTGAAACGTCGCGCTAAGTTGTTGATACGCTGAGGCCATGTAAGACTCCTTGTAATAGTTTAACGCAGCGGAATTTCCCGCAAGGGTAGATCAACCGGCCAGCAAAAGCGAACGCTGGCCCCGCCGAGCGGGCTGGACTCAATCGTCACCTGGCCACTCAGCGCCTGCGCAATAGAGTGCACTATCGCTAGTCCGAGTCCGCATCCGCCGGTTGCCCGATCGCGGCTGGGATCGAGCCGGACAAAAGGTTCGAATACCCGCTGGCGTTCTTCAGCCGGAATGCCAGGCCCATCATCTTCCACCTGCAGGCAGCCCATTGGCCCGTCAAACCACAGGCTAATTCGCAGCCGCTGACTGGCATAGCGCAGCGCGTTGTTGACCAGATTATCCAGTACCCGCTCCATCAGCCGGGTATCGGAGACGCCGGTGTTTTCCCGCTGTGGCAGATCAAGATCCATCTGAACCTGCGGATTGATGGCGCGAAAGTCATCGAGCCGCTCGCGCAGCCAGTTCGCCAGATCCAGCGAACGCAGGTTGAGGTCGACGCGAGGCCGGTCGAGCCGGGCATAGGTCAGCAGCTCTTCAATCAGGCTCTCCAGCTGGCCGATATCGCGGTTGAGCGCCACCCGCTCGCCATCCGTCAGGTTATCGCTCATCTCCAGCCGGTAGCGCAGGCGAACCAGCGGCGTTCGTAGCTCATGCGCAATGCCATCAATCAGCTGCTTCTTACTGGCAACCAGCGTATTGATGTTCTCCGCCATCTGGTTAAAGGCGATGCCGAGCCGGAACAGGCTGGAGGTGCTGTCAAAATGGGTCCGCACATCCAGTTCACCGCGGCCAAAGCGCTGAGCAGCTTTTTCCAGCCGCTGCATCTCTTTCCAGTGCGGTCGCATCCAGATAAAGACGGGCAGCGCCAGCGACATGCCGATAAACACCAGCAGCGCAATATCCAGCAGCCGCATCTGGTGCAGGTAGAACAGATAGGGGATCGGTCCGACCGACAGCACGTAGTGGCTGCGCGGGATATGCTGCAAAAAGGTGTATTGATCGTCGAGCGCGACAATTTCACCGGCGCGCAACCGACGCATATTGCCGTCGTCGAGCTGATATTTGCTCATAGGCTCAATGTGCAGATCGAACGAGAGCCCGAGATCGAGACTCTTGATGGTTTTATTCCAGTCGCGCGGCGGAATCTCCCGCAGTTCACTGCGAATCAGATAGAGTGAACTGGCCATCAGGTCGTTCATCGACTGGCGGCCCGCCCGCTCCGCGGTGAATTTGTAGACCAGACCGACCAGCAGCGTCATCACCAGAAAGCAGACAAACAGCAGCAGGTAGAACTGTATAAAAAGCTTTCTCATAGCACGCGAGTGTCCCAGGCCTGTGGCGCAAACAGATAGCCTTTGTTACGAATCGTTTTGATACGGAACGGCTCGGTGGCGCTGTCGTGCAGTTTTTTGCGCAGGCGCGAAATGGCAACGTCAATGCTGCGGTCAAGACCGTCATAGCTGACGCCACGCAGCGTTTTGAGCAGCGCATCGCGATTCAGGATCTGTCCGGCGTGGCTGGCGAGGACCCATAACAGGTCGAAATCAGCGGTGGAAAGGGCGATCTGCTCGTCAAACAGGGTCACCTGACGATTCAGGGCATCGATAGTCAGCGAGCCGAAGCGCAGCATCCGATTGGCGGCCGGGGCAGGCGGCGTATCTTCCGGCTGTCCCTGCAGTGACTGGCGCAGATGCAGACGCAGGCGCGCCAGCAGCACTGCGGGCGGAGTGGTTTTCAGGATGTAATCCTGCGCGCCCATCTCCAGTGCCAGAATATGATTCATGTCGCTATCGAGCGAGGTCAGCAACACAATCGGTCCCTGCCAGTTGGCTCGCAGGTCGCGGCAAATGGTCATGCCATCTTTGCCTGGCAGCATGATATCCAGCATCACCAGGTCCGGCTGTTGTTCCGCGATCACCGCTTCGGCACGATCGCCACGCGTCTCGACAATGACGTCAATATCATGACGTCCCAGGTAAGCGGCAATCAGCTCGCCCACTTCGGGTTCATCTTCTACATAAACGATTTTGTTCATAGTTCACTGCGCGGAATAAGGATGAACGAAAGCATATCTTTTCCTGGTCCTGAGCTCTACGCTATCGCACGAAATATCCTTATCTCACTGGTATATAACCGGCAAAATGTGCCATCATAACCGCGGCCTTTCTGCGCCAGGTTCGGAACCGTAATGATTAATATGAGGAGCGTGAGTGTGTCTGATAAAGAGCTGGCATCAGCCATATACAGTGACCGCATCTGCTTCAATTACAGTGATTTTCTTTCCGCTTCCTGCAAAAAACGCTGGAGCTTCGTCGATGCGATCTATGGTGTGATGCCGATTTTCGGCATGGTAACCCGTAAATCTGCGCACAGCTTACAGGCGAGTGATGACCAGCTTAAAGAATTAGCATTACAAATCATTTCCACTCAGGTCAGCGACGAAATTAACATTGCCCGTTTAATTACGCTGGCTGAACAGCAACAGATTAGCCGCTTTGATATTCAGCTGCCTTATCCGCTTTCTGCAGAGCAGCTGGATGCCATTCATCAGGAATACCGCAAGCCGCTGAATCTGACACAGCAGGATGACCTGCTGTGCGTCGCCATTCCGTTACAGTCACATTAAGTCGTCAGCTGCCACACCGCAGGCAGCGTTGCCGCCATCAACAGCCCCATCGCAATCCGTTCCAGTGAGGTCAGCGCAATATCCGCGCGGCCGCCGCGTCGTGCAAACAGAAACAGCAATAAGCCTGGCGCATAGAGAATGACTGAGGCCATCAGATGAAGCGGGCCGGATGCGTAAAGCAGCCAGATGCCGTAGAGGCTGGCACCAATGCCCACCGCCATTGCCAGCGGCTTATGCTGGCCACGAACCACTTTGATCAGGTAGAGACCCACCAGCAGATAGGGTACCAGGATCATCTCTGAGGCGATGGTCAGCAGGTTGTTGTAATTGGCACCGGTCACCGCGATCAGGATCAGACAGAGCTGAATGCTGCCGTTGGTCAGCCAGAGTGAGGCGGCTGGCGCATTGTGTCTGTTCTGCCGGGCAATGCTGCGCGGGAAGGCACCTTGCTGCGCAGCAATTAACGGCACTTCGGCCGCCATAATGGTCCAGCTCAGATAAGCGCCACAGACCGAAATGATCAAACCGATGGCAATCACCGCATCGCCCCAGTTCCCCATCAGGCGGGTCATTAATCCGGCCATCGACGGATTGCGCATCTCCGCCAGCTCAGCACGCGGCACCACGCCCAGTGACAATAACGTCACCAGCAGGTAGACCAGCAGCGCTGCCAGTACCGCCAGCAGCGTTGCCCGACCAACATCCTTTTTCTGCCGGGCTCGCGCTGACACCACCACCGCGCCTTCGACCCCGATAAACACCCACAGGGTGATCAGCATAGTCTGCTTAATCTGCTCCCACAGCGGCTGTCCCAGCGTGACGCCGGAGAAATCGAAGCGGAACCGATCGTAGTTAAACGCCAGCACCGCCAGCACAATAAACAGCAGCAGCGGCACCAGTTTGCCCAGCGTCGCCATCAGGTTAATGCTGGCGGCTGTTTGCACGCCGCGCAGCACCAGCCAGTGCACCAGCCACAGCAGGACGGATGCGCCGAGCATCGCCTGCCAGGTATTGCCGTCACCAAAAATGACATGGCCTGGGCTGTCCGTGAAGAAGCTGAGCGCGGAAAAGACGATCACCAGATAGGATACGTTAGCGATGACCGCGCACAGCCAGTAACCCCAGGCGGAACAGAAGCCCATCAGCTCGCCAAAGCCGGCGCGCGCGTAGGTAAAGATGCCACCATCCAGATCGGGTTTGAGACGGGTCAGCAGCAGCATCGCCAGCGACAGAAAAATAATGCCGACGCCGGTAATCAGCCAGCCAATCAGCAGTGCGGCCGGGCCAGCCACCGCGGCCATATTTTGCGGCAGACTGAACACGCCTGCGCCGAGCATTGAACTCAGCACCAGCGCAGTCAGGGCACCGAGACCTAATTTTTTCTCCAAAACAACCTTCCCGCTAGCATATATGGCTGGGTAAACCAGTATTCATCTCAGGTATATCGTCGCCGTCAGGCAAATAACAATGAGAATATCCGGTCAAACAGGCGGCAGATTTTACGAAGTGCGGCAGGGGATGGCAATGCGTGAATATGCAAAACAGCACAGGAATTATGCAAACAGCAGGGCGGCGGGCGCCGCCCTGGCAGGATTACTTAAAGATGTCCGCGGTCACGGTCAGGTTACCGCCACTCTGGTTCTGCCACTGACGGGTGACGTGGTAGTACTTGGCGCCTTTATCTGCGGCGCGCTTCGCCACTTCTTCCGAGATCTCGGTTGGTGTGCCAAAGTGTCCGGTAAAGGTAACGGTGTCAAACGGCTGCATCTGGGCGGCAGTGATGGCGTTAACTTCCTGCACTGATTTGCCGTTTGGCAGATTGACGGTATAGCGTTTGCCGGTTGAGGATTGAGTTTCAAAGAAACGACCCACGCCTTTGCTTGGGGTTTCTGACGAGGCAACGCCCGGGATTTCAACGTTAGCTGCCGCGGCACCGCCGGCGGCCAATGCGGCTTTACCCGCTTCTGAATCGGCCGGAATGGCGTTTGGCGTCTGCACCTTACGCTCTTTGGCATCGGCCTTGTAGACGTAGGCGGTGACGTACTGGTTGCCGCCGTTGTTGGCGTCAATCTGGCGAACAATAAAGAAGGAGGCCGCGCCTTTCTCTTTGGCGGCTTTGGAGACCGCATCATTGACGTCAGGCTGGCTGGCGAAGAAACCGCTCACCGACACCGTATCAAAAGGTTCGAGTTTATAGGCTTCGGCTTTCGGCAACTCGTTGATGCCGTTGAAACGACGGTAGCTGGTTGACACCGTCGCGTCAGGTGCATCGGCTTTATACAGGTCGGCGGTGACGCGCCAGTTGCCGCTGTTGCCGTTTGTGTCGTTAATGCCCTGAATATAGTAAGAGGCCGCGCCCATTTCATCAGCACGCTTAGAGACCGCATCGGCAGCATCGCCAATCGCGTTGAACCGGCCGGTGATATTAATACGTTCGAATGGCTTCAACGCGGCCGCTTTTTCTGGCGTTAACTCCTGCGCGGCAAATGCGTTAGCTGCCAGCAGCGATAACAGGGTGGACGCCAGAATAGTGTTCTTCAGCTTCATAAAAATAATCCTTCGCCTTACGCAAAAATGAGTACGAAAACGTGCTGGACTCTTGATGTATAACAGATTAGCCGCTGATTATTGCATGTTATAAACAGACTGTCGCAGCGATTTTTTGTGTCAGATCGCGTTATTCAACCGGGCTTTATTCATCTGATTGTCACGAATGACGTTTACGGCCCGATTAAGGGGCTGCTTATCGCTAAATCCGGTAAGTAATAGTGCTATAACAGTTAATGCATTGTTAAATAAAGGTTTTTATTAAGCGGATCTGCGCCCTGACACGATTATGCATAGCAGATTATCTGCTGATGACGCACTTTAGTAGTGGGATAACACGGGTTTTTATCTTTAACACTGAATAATTGGGTGAATGTCTCTACTCTGCCAGGCCGAACTGGATCGGTTGTCACATTTTCAGTAGGTTATAAATACTTTGAAATAAGTGCATTTCATTCATAAGCAGCTGAAACAGCGTTTCAGTTGTGCTGATGACGTGCGGGCTTCAGGCCATCATCCTTTAACCGATGAAAGGAAACACTATGTTAATTGGAATACCCAAAGAACGATTGCTCAACGAGTCACGTGTAGCCGCTACGCCGCAGACCGTCGGGCAACTGATCAAGCTGGGTTTTAGCGTCACTGTGGAGCATGACGCTGGCCTGGGCGCCAGTTTCGATGACGACAGCTACGTCGCAGCGGGCGCAACCCTCAGCGACAGCCAGCAGGTCTGGCAATCCGATATCGTGTTCAAAGTGAACGCGCCGGACGATGAGGAAATTGCGCTCACGCGGGAAGGCAGTACGCTGGTGAGCTTTATCTGGCCGGCACAGAATCCTGCATTGCTGGAAAAACTGGCGGCACGCCGCGTCACGGTGATGGCGATGGACTCCGTGCCACGTATCTCACGCGCGCAGTCACTGGATGCCCTGAGCTCGATGGCCAACATTGCCGGTTATCGCGCGATCGTTGAGGCGGCACACCAGTTTGGCCGCTTCTTTACCGGTCAGATCACGGCGGCAGGGAAAGTGCCACCGGCGAAAGTGATGGTGATTGGTGCGGGTGTTGCCGGCCTGGCTGCAATCGGCGCGGCGGGCAGCCTCGGCGCAATTGTCCGGGCGTTTGATACCCGACCGGAAGTTAAGGAGCAGGTGCAAAGCATGGGCGCCGAATTCCTCGAACTCGATTTCGAAGAGGAAGCAGGCAGCGGTGATGGTTACGCCAAAGTCATGTCTGAGGCGTTTATCAAGGCCGAGATGGCGCTGTTCGCCAGCCAGGCCAGAGAAGTGGACATTATCGTGACCACCGCGCTGATCCCTGGCAAACCGGCACCGAAGCTGATTACCGAAGAGATGGTGGCCAGCATGAAGCCGGGCAGCGTCATTGTCGATCTGGCGGCGCAAAACGGCGGCAACTGCGCGCTGACCGTCGCCAACCAGGTGACCGTTACCCCGAACGGCGTGAAAATTATCGGCTATACCGATCTGCCCAGCCGCTTGCCGACCCAGTCATCCCAGCTCTACGGCACCAATCTGGTGAACCTGATGAAGCTGTTGTGCAAAGAGAAAGATGGCAATATTACGGTCGACTTTGACGACGTTGTGGTGCGCGGCGTCACGGTGATCCGCGAAGGCGAAGTCACCTGGCCAGCACCGCCCATTCAGGTGTCGGCGGCACCCCAGGCGGCACCTGCTGCGGCTAAGAATGTGCAAAAAGTGGAGGCGAAACCGGTCTCACCGTGGCGGAAATATCTGCTGATTGCGCTGGCGATTGTACTGTTCGGCTGCCTCGCCAACGTCGCGCCCGCTGATTTCCTGTCGCACTTCACCGTCTTTGCGCTCTCCTGCGTGGTCGGCTACTACGTGGTCTGGAACGTCAGCCATGCGCTGCATACGCCGCTGATGTCGGTAACCAATGCCATCTCCGGCATTATCGTTATCGGTGCCGTGCTGCAGATGGGGCACGGTGGCTGGGTCACGTTCATCTCCTTTATTGCAGTGCTGATTGCCAGCATCAATATCTTTGGTGGCTTTACCGTCACCCAGCGCATGCTGAAAATGTTTCGTAAGGGGTAATTCATGTCTGGCGGATTAGTAACTGCAGCCTATATTGTCGCTGCGATTCTGTTTATTTGTAGCCTCGCCGGTCTCTCCCGACATGAGACCTCAAAGCAGGGCAATCTTTTCGGTATCAGCGGCATGGCGATTGCGCTGGTGGCGACCATTTTTGGCCCCGACAGCGGCAACGTGGTGTGGATCCTGCTGGCGATGGTGATCGGCGGCGCGATTGGTGTGCGTCTGGCGAAGAAAGTCGAAATGACCGAAATGCCGGAGCTGGTGGCGATTCTGCACAGCTTTGTCGGTCTGGCGGCGGTACTGGTGGGCATCAACAGTTACATCGACCATGCTCCTGGGCTGCCAGCGGTGCTGGAAAATATCCATCTGAGCGAAGTCTTTATCGGCATCTTTATCGGTGCGGTGACCTTTACCGGCTCGCTGGTGGCGTTCGGCAAGCTGTGCGGTAAGATCTCCTCCCGGCCGCTGGCACTGCCGCATCGCCACAAGCTCAATCTGCTGGCGCTGGTGGTGTCGTTCCTGCTGCTGCTGTGGTTTGTTAACACCGAGAGTACCGTGGCACAGGTGTTCGCGCTGCTGCTGATGACGCTGATTGCGCTGGCGTTTGGCTGGCATCTGGTGGCTTCTATCGGCGGAGCGGATATGCCGGTGGTGGTGTCGATGCTCAACTCATACTCCGGCTGGGCCGCTGCCGCCGCGGGCTTTATGCTCAGCAACGATCTGCTGATCGTCACCGGTGCGCTGGTTGGCTCATCCGGTGCGATCCTCTCTTACATTATGTGTAAGGCGATGAACCGTTCCTTTATCAGCGTGATTGCCGGCGGTTTTGGCACCGAATCTGGCAGCAGTGATGAGAGCGAAGCGGCAGGTGAGCACCGTGAGATCAGTGCGGAAGAAACGGCTGAGATGCTGAAAGCCTCCTCTTCGGTGATCATCACGCCCGGCTACGGGATGGCGGTGGCGCAGGCGCAGTATCCGGTTGCCGAAATCACTGCCCGGCTGCGTGCGCTGGGGATCAAGGTCCGTTTTGGCATCCATCCGGTGGCGGGGCGTTTACCGGGACACATGAACGTGCTGCTGGCGGAAGCCAAAGTGCCCTATGACGTGGTGCTGGAGATGGATGAAATCAACGATGACTTCAGCGAAACCGATACCGTGCTGGTGATTGGCGCTAACGATACGGTGAATCCTGCCGCGCAGGACGATCCACGCAGCCCGATCGCTGGTATGCCGGTACTGGAAGTGTGGAAAGCCCACAACGTTATCGTCTTTAAACGTTCAATGAATACCGGTTATGCCGGAGTACAGAACCCGCTGTTCTTCAAAGAGAACACCCAGATGCTGTTTGGTGATGCCAAAGCCAGTGTCGAAGCGATTCTGAAAGCGCTGTAATAAAAAAGGGCGGCTGATAAGCCGCCCGATTCTTTTCTGAAGAGGGTTAATCCTCCTCATCCTCTTCATCATCCAGATCGATTGGCGATTTGAAGTCGTCAGGTTTGATCGCCAGCAGATCGCAACGCAGATGATCAATCACCTGTTCCGCCGTATTGCCGAGGAAAGCGGCAGACAGGCCGGTCCGTCCGATAGTCCCTAACACCACCACGCCCGCACCCAGATGCACGGCCAGATCGGGAATGACTTCCTCAGGTAACCCTTTAGCCACATGGGTGAACTCTTCACCAATGGAGAATTTCTGCCGAAGCGCTTTCATTGCCACCAGGTGCTGGCCGCGGATGGCGTCGTTGTAGACGCTGGGATCAAAATCGGGCAGTTCGATAGCGATATTGATGGGCGTAATGGGGTAGGCACCCACCAGATGCACTTCGGTGTGATTCACGGTTTCCGCCAGCTTGACCGTTTCACGGATCAGCTTCTGATTCAGGCCATCGTGATGGGGTTCTTCACTGGCAAGGTTGACCGCCACAATCGCTTTACCGCCTTCCGGCCACGGCTGGTCTTTTACCATCCACACCGGGCACGGGCATTTCCGCAACAGGTGCCAGTCGGTCGGGGTAAAAATAACCGATTCCAGCCGGTCGTGCTGATGCGCCATTTTCAGCACTAAATCATGCTGATGGGCCAATACTTCCTGAATAATCGCTTCGTAGGGGCGGTTATGCCAGATCACTTTAATTTCGATCTCAACACCGGCATCCAGATAGGCGTGCGCCTGCTCGCGAATCCACTCGGTGCGCTGACTGATCACGCCCTGACGCATCGAGGCGCGTTCATCAGGCGAAAGCAGGGTGGTCATTTCGTAGGAGAAATCATAGATGGGCAAAAAGGCTTTGATTTTGCCGCCGATGAATTGATTCAGATAGACCGCACGCCGCAGCGCAGGCTGGTCGTCTTGCTGGGCATCGATCGCGACCAGAATATTTTGGTACTGGGACATGAGGAACTCTCCTTAAACCAGAGCGACTGGATTAAAGATAGCCTATGTTGCACAGCGGAAGAAGTGAAAAAGTTACTGCCGGATCAATAAAATAACAATTATTGATCCGGCCCGGTATCAGGCAGCCTGATGGCTCTGACCCGCTAACTCTTCCAGTAAGGCGTGGTTCTCAATGGTAATGTATTTACCCTTAACCGCCAGCATGCCTGATTTCTGGAAGCGGCCCAGCAGACGGCTGATAGTTTCTACCGTTAAGCCCAGATAGTTACCGATATCACCTCGGGTCATGGTGAGACGAAATTCACGCTGGGAAAAACCACGCTGACCAAAGCGGCGTGACAGATTCCAGATAAACGCAGCCAGACGCTCTTCAGCATTTTTCTTCGACAGCAGTAAAATCATGTCCTGATCGCCTTTGATCTCACCGCTCATCAGTCGCATCATCTGCTGACGCAGGGCCGGCATTTTGCCTGACAGATCATCCAGCGTTTCAAACGGAATTTCGCACACCATCGCCGTTTCCAGTGCCTGAGCAAAGCTCGGATGGCTGGCACCCATAATGGCATCAAAGCCGACTAAATCCCCGGCCAGATGGAAACCGGTGATCTGCTCATCACCCTGTTCGGTGATGGTGTAGCTTTTAATAGTGCCGGAACGAATGGCGTAGAGCGATTTGAGATCGTCACCCGCTTTAAAAAGGGTTTGCCCTTTCTGAATCGGTTTTTTACGCTCAATGATATTGTCGAGCTGATCCAGCTCATGTTCATTTAGCGTAAAGGGGATGCAGAGCTGACTGATGCTGCAATCCTGGCAGTGAATGGCACAACCGCCCGACTGAATACGACGAATGCTGCGTTTTTCAGGGATCATAATGGTTTGCTCGACGATTATTGACTGGGGTCAATTTTAACATTTTTTGTGCTGAAGGGAACTCATCCGAGCAGTTTTAGGCTTACAAAAAGTATGGATGTGCAACAGGGCGCTAAACGCAGATGTGACGGGGCTCTCAGAATGGCGCATCGTCTCACTGTCACGAAAAGTTGCCGCTTTTATGATCTGCTACCGGGATTTAATCTGCCCGGCAGCAGCGAAAAAGAGGATTAGCGCAGTGTCGTCAGCTTTTGCTACGCTTTCAGACTGAGCCTGTTTTGCCCTCCATCAATTTTAATCAGGTGTGAGAAAACCATGAACCTTGATGATAACGATCTTTTTCGAGACGCCATGGGAGATGTCACTCCGTTAAAAGACACCACCAGCACCTTGTGGCTGAAATCACCTTCCACCAAAGCGCCGCGCCATCCGCCGTGCGATCCCGAACAGGAGAATTTCCTGACCCGTGGCTATCTGGATATCGTGCCGCTGAACACGCCGCTGGAGTATAAGGCGGATGGTATCCAGCAGGGCGTGCTGGATAAACTGCGGAAAGGCGAGTACCGGCTGGATGCCAGCCTCAACCTGTTGCGTCAGCCGGTCGAAACCTGTCGTCAGGCGCTGTTTAACTTTATGGTGCAGGCGCATAAGCAGGGATTACGCAATCTGCTGATCATCCATGGCAAAGGCCGGGAGGATGAGTCGCACGCCAATATTGTGCGCAGCTATCTGGCGCGCTGGCTGACCCAGTTTGAGGATGTGCAGACTTTTTGCGTCGCCCAGGCGCAGCATGGCGGTGCCGGCGCGCTCTATGTCGGGCTGCGCAAGACCGATAAAGCGCGGCTGGATAACCGCGAGCGGCACGCCAAACGCAGCCGCTAGCTGTGGAATTTGCGCATGGTAGACATCAGCACTTCGGCGCTCAGGCTGAGCTGACTGCCGGTGCGGGTAATAATGCCGACCGGCTCGCCCGGCCCGGATGAGTTAATCGGCAGGGCGCAGACGGCGTTGTGGTTAAGATCTTCCTTAATCGCGCCGGATGGCACAAACCAGATATAGTCGTAACGCAGCGCCAGCTGGCGCGCCAGTGAGGTAGAAGAGGTCTCGATACAGTGCGGTGGCAGTGAACAGCCCTGTTCGTCCAGCATTTGCTGAGCAATACGGCGGGGCGCGGTGCCTTCGGGTGAGATCACAACCGGCCACTGCATCGCTCGTGAAAGCGTGACATTGTCACTCAGAAGCGGGTGTTCGGGCCGCACCACCAGCTTCAGCGATTCGAGAAACAGCAGCTCATAGGTCAGTCCGGTCATCATTTCACTGTCTGCCATCCTGCCGATACCTATGTCGAACTCACCCGCCCGTAAGCCGGCTAACAGCACGTTATTATGTAAGGTTGCCACCTGAATAGTGGTGTTAGGTTGTATCTGATGAAAGCGATCGAGGATCTGCGGCAGCATCCCCATGGCGGCCGTGGTGAGCGCACCGAGCCGGATGATGGCTGGCTGGTCGGCAGGCTGCTCATTGAAACTCTGTCCGGCATGGTTGAGAGCGTCCAGTACCCGTACAGCATGAGTCAGGAACTGCTCTCCCATGGTGGTCAGCTGCGCGCCGAGTCGGCCGCGCTCAAACAGCCTCACGCCGGTCAGCTCTTCCAGCTCATTCAGGGTTTTCGACAGGGCAGGCTGGCTCAGGCTGAGCGTTTCTGCCGCCCGGCCCAGCGTGCCTTGCTGCGCGACCGCAACAAAGGTATGTAAATGGCGCAATCGAATGCGCTGATTGAAAAGGATATTTTTTTCCATCTCTCAAACTTAATGAGAATCACCGCTAACAGGCAACCTTTTAAAATGGATTTTGTTAACTTAGCTGCAAAATTATATTAACAAATAAGGCAAGGCGACAGGATTCGGGAGTAAGCCGCTGAAAATAAACGTGTCATATGAGAATGCGATGAAAGCAGTCCAAATCGGGAATGTGTCAGATCAACCGCTTAGCGATATAAAGTTGAATAATTCTCAATATCATATAAAAATCTGACGTCATAACCTTAACGATCGGCTATCATTGGCGCCGTTTTTTTTACTAAAACTGATGTCACATCCCGGTGCCAGAGAGGAGTTTTCATTGTCCAGCGTAGAGGCGGTAGATGTACGCCAGCTCATTAACCAGCAGGCGCTGAGTCGCTGGCAAAAGCGGTTAATTGCGCTCTGCTTTGTTGTGGTGGCGCTCGATGGAATGGACATCGCGATTATGGGCTTTATTGCGCCTACGCTCAAAACCGCCTGGGGCGTGACTACGCATCAGCTGGGGATGGTGATCAGCGCCGCGCTGATTGGTCTCGCACTCGGGGCGATGGTCGCGGGGCCGCTGGCCGATCGCTATGGTCGCCGGATGATGATTATTCTCAGCGTCTTCTTTTTTGGTCTCTGGACGCTGGCAACGGCGCTGTCACACAATATCGAACAGATGATGCTGTTCCGCTTTCTTACCGGGCTGGGGCTGGGTGCAGCAATGCCAAACGTCGGGACGCTGGTAGCCGAGTACGCACCAGAACGACGCCGGGCATTCATCATCACCGTGGTGTTTTGCGGATTCACCTTTGGTGCCGCCAGTGGGGGATTTGCGGCCTCCTGGCTGTTGCCTCGCTACAACTGGCATTCGGTCCTGCTGCTCGGCGGGATTCTGCCGTTACTGATCCTGCCTTTTCTGATTCGGGGTCTGCCGGAATCGGTGCGTTTTCTGATCAGCCGTGGCGCGCCTGCCGCGCGCATTCACGCCATCGTTGAGCGGATGATGCCGGGCACCACCCAGCCGGACAGCGCCTTTCATGCGCCGGAAGCCAGCGTCGCGGCACGGGGCGCCATCGGCACCGTCCTGTCGCGCAGCTATCTGTTTGGCAGCACCATGCTGTGGGGCGGCTATTTTATGGGGCTGTTTCTGGTCTATCTGATAGGCAGCTGGCTGCCGTCACTGGTCAACACCCTGGGGATGTCCGTCACCGAAGCGGCGATTATCACCGCCATGTATCAGGCCGGCGGAACCCTGGGATCGCTGTTTGCCGGCTGGCTGATGGACCGTTTCAATGCCAACCTCGCGCTGGCCGCTATCTACTTCTGCGGTGGGCTGTTCATTGTGGCGCTCGGCTTTTCACCGGCGGAAGTGGGCATCATGAGCGGCATTGCTTTCTGTAGCGGCTTCTGCTTCAACGGGGCCAATACCGGAATGAACGCCTTATCTGCCAGTTATTATCCGACCCATGCCCGTGCTACCGGTTCCAGCTGGATGCATGGCGTCGGCCGTGTCGGTGCCATTCTCAGCGCTTTTGTCGGCGCAGAAATGCTGTCGCTCGGCTGGTCGTTTAGTTTTATCTTCCTGCTGCTGGCCATTCCCGCTGTGATCACCACCCTGATGCTGGTGCTGAAAAACCGCTACGGCTTTAAGCCGATCACAAATTCGTGATTTTTTCCGCTGGCGCCAACGCGTTGCATTACATTAGCAACAACGCTCACGGTGTCAGGTGGAACAGATGGACAACTTTCTCAGTGCGGATGCAATCCGCACCCGCTTCTCTCAGGCCATGTCCGCCATGTATCAGCAGGAGGTGCCGCAATACGGCACGCTGATGCAACTGGTAATGGCGGTTAATGACCGCACGCTGGAGTCCGATCCCGCGCTAAAAGATCGCCTGACAGCGGCCGATGATCTGAGCCGCCTTAACATTGAGCGTCACGGCGCTATCCGCGTCGGTAGCGCCAGCGAACTTACCACGCTGCGGCAGATATTTGCGGTGATGGGAATGGTTCCGGTCGGTTATTACGATCTCTCACAGGCGGGCGTGCCGGTGCATTCCACCGCTTTCCGGCCGGTCGATGACGCTGCGCTGCGGCGTAATCCTTTCCGTGTCTTTACCTCTCTGCTGCGGCTTGAGCTGATTGACGATGTGGCATTACGTGAAAAAGCGGCAGCGATACTGGCGGCGCGCGACATTTTCACACCGCGCTGCCGGCAACTGCTGCAACTGCATCAGCAGCAGGGCGGATTCACCGCTGAGCAGGCGGCAGAGTTTGTCAGTGAAGCGCTGGAAACCTTTCGCTGGCACGCGCACAGCAGCGTTGATAGCCAGACCTACCAGGCACTGAATCAACAACACCGGCTGATTGCTGACGTCGTCTGCTTCCCGGGGTGCCATATTAATCACCTGACGCCCCGCACGCTGGATATTGATCGGGTTCAGCAACTGATGCCATCACGCGGAATCGAACCCAAAACCCTGATTGAGGGACCGCCGTGTCGTCAGGTCCCGATTCTGTTACGTCAGACCAGCTTCAGAGCGCTGGAAGAGGCGATAATCTTTAAAGACGGTCATCAGGGCAGCCACACGGCACGCTTTGGGGAAATCGAGCAGCGCGGCGCAGCGCTGACCCCGAAGGGACGGGCGCTGTACGACCGGTTACTGCAACAGGCAGGTAGCGGCGAGGATAATCAGCAGCATCAGCAGCATCTTGCCGATGTGTTCCGGGATTTTCCCGACGATGAACAGACGCTGCGGCAGCAGGCGCTGGCGTGGTTCCACTATCGTCTGAGCGAAAAGGGCATTGCAACGCCGCCAGCCCGGGGCGAAACGCTCGACAGCCTGATCGCGCAAGGACGCATCATTGCCGAACCTATTATCTACGAAGATTTTCTGCCGGTCAGCGCAGCGGGCATTTTTCAGTCAAACCTCGGCGATCACGCGCAGGTGCGTTCAACCGGCCAGGCCAGCCGGGCGGCGTTTGAAGCAGCGCTCGGCAGTGCGGTGACAGACGAAATGACGCTTTATGCGCAACGTCAGCAACGTTCGCTGCTGCGATGTGGTGTGATGAACTGATCACGCTGAAGGGAATAAACGGGACCATCGTCGATTGTCCCGTTTAACCGCTGCGCATCGGCAATCGATCTGCACATTCGTTCTGACTCTGAATAGCGCAGTCTCAACGTTATACCCTGTTAAAATAGCTGGATAAGCAAAGCGATAGATAAGGTTTGCTGTAGGACGGGTGTTCCCTGATGCTGGCGTAAAATAATAAATTAAATTTAACTATAAAGGCGATAAGTGGCAGCGCAACCGCCGCGCTACGCCGATATGATTTGTTGTAATTAACTGTGTGCAGGCTTTTTTTATATTGCCATCCCTGTTTTACCGCACCGTAGCAATGCCGGTACTTTCTGGAAAGCGTTAATAAATATAAACAGAAAACGGGCGGATGCCTATTCAAACCTTTTGATAATGTTGTTCAGTGCTTTGCTTCGACCTTCGGCATAATCTGCAAATCTGTTCCGGACATGGACAATGTCTCAAGGCCTGCAAATAATGGAGAGACGTTTGAACAGGGAAACAGGAATGAAAAACGAAACAGGTCTGCGGATCATGACGGCAGAGGGTGAGTTGCGTGGATGCATGGATGACGACCTTTTCGTATTCAAAGGCATACCTTATGCCGCCGCGCCGGAAGGCGCACTGCGCTGGCGTCCACCGCAGCCGGTAACCCCGTGGCAAAACATGCGTGATGCCACACAGTTTGCCGCTTCAGGCTGGCAAAACCGTGATTATTGCCGGGCGGTAGGGGGTGGCGATCCGGGCGAATTTAGTGAGGATTGCCTGTACCTGAATGTCTGGACCCCGGATGTTGAACCAGCTACCCCGCTGCCGGTGATGGTCTGGTTACACGGTGGCGGATATACCATCGGCGCGGGCGGTCTGGCACCTTACAGCGGCAAGCCGCTGGCCTCGCGCGGCGCGGTGGTGGTGACCATCAATTACCGACTCGGCCATTTTGGCTTCTTTTCCCATCCGGCATTAGATGCGCAATATCCGGTTGCCGGTTCGGTCAATAATTTTGGTCTGCTTGATCAGATCGCCGCGCTGCAGTGGGTGCAGCGTAATATTCCCGCGTTTGGCGGCGACCGCCGTAATGTCACCCTGTTTGGCGAATCGTCAGGCGCGCGCAGCGTGCTGTCACTCTGCTGTTCGCCGCTGGCGGAAGGGCTGTTTCACAAAGGCATCGTCCAGAGCGCCTACAGTTTACCCGATACCCCGCTGAAAAAAGCGCGCCAGCAGGGCATGGCGGTGGCTCGCCATTTCGGCCTGCCGCCCGATGCCAGTGCCGATGCGTTGCGTGCTTTACCCGCTGATGCCTTCTGGTCGCTGGAGGGTGCGCTGGCGATCCAGCCGGTGCCGATCTCCGGCGATGCGGTGCTGCCTGAGCCGATGCTGAAAACCTTTCTGGCGGCAAAGCAGCATCGGCTGCCGTTAATGGCCGGCAGTAACAGCGACGAAGCCAGCGTGCTGGACTATTTTGGCGTCGATAGCACCGCCGTGCTGCATCAGCTGCGCGATAAAAATCGGGTGCTTTACCGGATGCTCAAGTGGATGTATGACCTCCATGACGATCGGCGTCTCGGTCGTGCGGTGGCGCGCGATATGGCCTTCAGCGTGGTGCCGTGGCTGGTGATGCGCGCCCAGCATAATAGCGGGATGCCTGGCTGGCGTTACTGGTTCGATTATGTTTCGGAGAATGCGCGCGATCTCTATCCGGACGGGACCTGGCACGGCAATGAAGTGCCCTACGTGCTTAATACCCTGAGTCAGATGCCCGATCCCAGTGAAAATCGCCCCTTCAGTGAGGAGGATCGGGCATTCGCCGCGCGCGTCAGCGACTACTGGTTCCGCTTCGCCTGCGATGCCAGCGAATATAAGCATCAGCTTGAAGGAGAGGTTGTCTGGCCAGCCTGGCACCCCGGCGAAGATGTGACAATGTCACTGGGTGAGGAGCGCCACAGTGGTTTAGTCCTCAAAAAGAACTTTATGCGCGCCAGAATGCGGCTGTTGCGATTGCTGATGACCAAAATGGTGCGCCTTTAATTAGCGTGCTAACCATCAAATTGCGCGAATGGGATTATCAATGCCATTCGCGCATAATTTTGTGAAAAATAAAGAGATTAATAGAACTCCGCGCTAAAGACGCTGTAAAATTTTAGATAACAAAAGAGTTACATCTTCACTATCCACTGCCGATAGATCTCCTATGCCCGACACTTACGGGTCAACGTGTATAGGATTTTGGTATGGGAATGCTCAAAAATTTCACCATTCGCGCTGTGATGCTCTCCATTCTGGGCCTGTTCTGCTTACTGTGGAGCGGTGTCGGGTTATTCAGCATCCATTCTCTCGGCGCGCTGAGCGAAGGGAATGATGTTGACCGTCATCTGGTCGCGCAAATGACGGTGCTCAGTAAAGGCAACGATCAATATTTCCGCGTTATCACCCGTCTGTCGCGCGTGATGGACAGCAAGGCGGGCGGCAAAACGCTGTCCGATGATGCCTATGCGCCGGTACAGCAGGCGCTGGATAACATGACCCAGCAACTGGCGACCTTTAAACAGCTGGCGCCGGGACCAATGAACCCGGATGTGGTCGACAGCGTGGTACAGAGCTGGCAGAAATTGCTGGATGAAGGCGTCACGCCGCAGTTGCAACTCGCCCGTCAGGATTCACCCGATGCCTATCGTCAGCAGGCCAATAATGTCACGCCGCAGCTCAGCCGGGCCTTTGGTGCCAGCGCTGAAAAATTCAATCAGGGCGCGGCACAGGTACTGGATCATACCCGGGTTGAAGTTGACCGCTTAACCGCACTGACCAAAATGATTATCACCGTAACGGTGATCCTCGGCCTGCTGATCCTGTTGTTCACCGATCGCTATCTGGTGGCGATGCTGGTCAGGCCGCTGGAAACTATCCGTAACCATTTTGCCACTATCGCCACCGGCGATCTGAGCCAGCCAGTGGCCGATTTTGGTCGCAACTGTGTCGGTAAACTGGTGCCACTGCTGAGTGCCATGCAGGATAGCCTGCGTGAAGCGGTCAGCGCGATTCGCAGCGGCACCGAGAACATCTCGCGCGGCGCGGCAGAAATCTCGGCGGGCAACAACGATCTCTCTTCGCGTACCGAAGAGCAGGCGGCGGCGCTGGAGCAGACTGCGGCCAGTATGGAGCAGCTGACTGCGACGGTGAAATTTAACGCCGACAATGCGCGTCAGGCGAGCCTGCTGGCGGAAACCGCCACCACGACCGCACAACAGGGCGGCCAGCTGGTGAGCGAAGTGGTCAGCACCATGAACGGCATTTCCGGCAGTTCGAAGAAAATTGCTGAGATCACTAACGTGATTAATGGCATCGCCTTCCAGACCAACATTCTGGCGCTGAACGCCGCGGTAGAAGCCGCTCGTGCCGGTGAACAGGGGCGCGGTTTTGCCGTAGTGGCCTCTGAGGTGCGTAATCTGGCCCAGCGCAGCGCCAACGCCGCCAAAGAGATTGCTACTCTGATTGAAGATTCCGTTCAGCGGGTTGGAAAAGGGGCCGAGCTGGTCGGCACCACCGGCGGCACCATGAATAACATTCTGAAATCGGTGCAGGATGTGGATGCGATCATGAAACAGATCGCTGCCGCCTCGGAAGAGCAGAGTAAGGGGATCTCGCAGGTTGGGGCCGCCGTAACTGAAATGGACAGCGTGACGCAGCAAAACGCCTCGCTGGTTGAGGAAGTCTCGGCCGCCGCCAGCGCCCTGGCGCTGCAGACCGAAGCGTTACAGGCCTCAGTCGCGAAGTTCCGCCTTTCCAGCAACGTGAGCCAGGCTGCGCCCGCCGCACCGCTGAGGCCGAATGCGCCAAAAGCGCCGGCGCTGGCGACCGCTCAGGCTAAGCCTGCTGACAATGGCGACTGGGTGACCTTCTGATCCTCAACCAGCCACGCCACCAGTTCCGCCAGTAACGGCGGCGCTTCTCCGGACGGCCGCTGCAGTAAACTGTAGGCCGCTCCGGTTTTTACCTCGCCAGCGAAGGGTTTAACCAGCCTGCCGCTGGCGATATCACTCTCCACCAGATTGCTGTCAGCAATCGCCACGCCAAATCCCTGAATCGCCGCACTAATCGCCAGATCCATGGTGGAAAAGTGCTGATTGCGCTGCATCGTCACTGCGATCCCTTGTCCCTGTAGCCAGCATTGCCAGTCGCGCATATCGTCGGTGGGATGCAAAAAGGTCATGCCAGCCAGCTCTGCGGGTGAATCGGGTAGCGACGTTCCCGCCGCCATCACCGGCGTCAGCGACTCCTCAAACAGCGTTATGGCATCACGGCGGGGTTTGCCATAAACGATAGCGGCGTCGAAGTTATCAAGCTGAGAAGCATGATCCAGCGTGGTGGTCAGCGCCACATGCAGCTCCGGCTGCCGTTGCTCCAGCGCCATCAACCGTGGTACCAGCCAGCGCATCGCACAGGTTGGCGCTTTAAGGCGAATACTGGCCTGGGTGCGGCGCGCTTTTTCGCCGGCCTGAGCGATCAGTTCATAGCCCTGACGCCATTCAGGCAGCAGCGCCGCGCCCTGCGGCGTCAGGCGCAGGCCGCGGGCGTGGCGATCAAACAGACTCAGGCCGAGCCAGTGCTCCAGCGCCGCGATCTTGCGGCTGACCGCGCCCTGGGTTATGCACAGCTCCCGGGCGGCATGGGTCAGATTGAGGTGGCGGGCCGTCACCAGAAAAGCGTGAATGGCGTTAAGCGGCAGGGTTGAACGCGACACAGAGAACCTCAGCTATGCATTTTTATCATGGCTATTATGACGACATTTCGCTTGCCGACTCAAGTCACAGCCCGTTGAATAGCTATTTATCGTATTCGCTTATCTATGCTTCTGACGGAGAGATCATGTCCCTGAACACGCCTGTCGCCATCCACTCAAAGTTGCCAGATGTTGGCACCACCATCTTCAGCGTTATCGGTCAGCTCTCAGCGCAGCATCAGGCGATTAACCTGTCGCAGGGCGCACCCAATTTCCCCTGCGATCCGGCGCTGGTCGAGGCGGTCAGTCAGGCGATGCGTGACGGCCAAAATCAGTATGCGTCGATGACCGGCTTACCGGCGTTGCGTGAAGCCTTAGCCAGCAAGGTGGCGACGCTCTACGGTCAGAAATATGATCCGGCCAGCGAAGTGCTGATCACCGGCAGCGCCAGTCAGGGCATCTATATGGCGATTACCGCGCTGGTGCATCCGGGCGATGAGGTGATTTTCTTTGAGCCAGCCTTTGACAGCTACGCACCGGTGGTGCGGTTGCAGGGCGGCAAGCCGATTGGCCTCAAACTTCAGGTGCCGTCATTTGCCATTGACTGGCAGCAGTTGCGCGCTGCGATTACGCCACGCACCCGGATGATCATCATCAATACGCCGCATAACCCCAGCGCTCAGGTGCTGACGCCAGAGGATCTTAATCAGCTGGCGGCACTGACGCGTAACACGGACATTGTGGTGCTCTCTGATGAAGTTTATGAACATATTTTGTTTGATGGGCGCAGGCACTGCGGCATGGCGACCCATCCGGAGCTAGCGGCGCGCAGCGTTATTGTCTCTTCGTTTGGCAAAACCTTTCACGTTACCGGCTGGCGGGTCGGCTACTGTCTGGCACCGGCAGAGCTGATGACGGAGCTGGTGAAAGTCCATCAGTTTATGATGTATGCCGCCGACACACCGATGCAGGTCGGCTTCGCGCAATATCTGCAGAACGCGGAAAACTATCTGTCGCTGTCGGCGTTTTATCAGCAAAAGCGCGATCGGCTGATTGCGCTGCTGCAGGATTCACCGTTTGAACTGCTGCCGTGCGCCGGTTCCTTTTTTATGCTGGCCAGCTATGGACATTTCAGTGACGAACCGGACAGCGAAATGGTAAAACGTCTTATCGTCGATCATCGGGTAGCCACTATCCCGCTGTCGGCGTTTTATATGGATGGCACCGACAACAAACTGATCCGTCTTTCCTTTGCCAAAGATGAGGCGACGTTACAGGCTGGCGCTGCGGCGCTGTGTGCCTTCCCGCAGTAACGGGAAACGTTGCCTGACGGCCGCACTGCGAAGCAGGACAGCGATCGGTTAAAACAATAATTTCGGGGTAAGTAATGAAAAAACGCAACGCACTCTTTCTGGCACTCGGCATGATGGCTTCAGTACAGGCACTGGCGCAGGATTTACGTTATGGCCTGGAGTCGCAGTATCCGCCTTTTGAAAGCCGCAACGCCAAAGGGGAACTGGAAGGTTTTGATATCGAGCTGGGCAATGCCATTTGTCAGGCCGGTAAATTTAACTGTCACTGGGTGGAAAGCAGCTTCGACGCGCTGATCCCGGCGCTGCAGGCGAAGAAGTTTGATGCCATCAACTCGGCGATGAACATCACCGAAGCGCGGGCCAAAAGCATCGGTTTCACCCAGCCCATCTACCGTATTCCCACCATGCTGGTGGCGAAAACCGGCGAGAAGCTGGCACCGACCGCTGAATCACTGAAGGGCAAGAATATCGGGGTGCTGCAGGGTTCGATTCAGGAAACCTATGCCAAAAAGCACTGGGAATCCCAGGGCGTGACCGTCACCTCCTATCAGGATCAGAACCAGGTCTATAACGATATGGTCGCCGGGCGTCTGGATGGCACGCTGGTGATGTCAGCTGCCGGTCAGTCGGGCTTCCTCGATAAACCACAGGGTAAAGGCTTCGGCTTTATCGGTAAGCCGGTCGAAGATGATGCCATTCTGGGATCGGGGATCGGGGATCGGCTTTGGTCTGCGTAAAGATGACACCCAGCTCAAGCAGTCGCTGGATGCGGCGATCGCCAAAGTGCAAACCGACGGCACGCTGAAAAAGCTGGCGGAGAAATACTTTCCGGGCATTGATGTCAGCGTGAAGCCATAAGCCAGAATCGGGCGCAGAGTGCGCCCGATTTGATTGTTACTCCGCCGCCAGATAACAGAGCTTCTCGGCCACCTGGTAGGATTTTACAAACGACGGCAGCGGCAGGAACTCAAAACGCGAATGGAAGTTATGCGCGCCGGTGAAGAAGTTCGGCGTCAGCAAGCCTTTAGCTGACAGCGCCGCACCATCAGTGCCACCCCGCATCGGAATCACCTTCGGTTCAATATCCAGCGCGCTAAGCGCCTTAAAAATCAGGTCAATCGCCCGACGATCTTCACCCAGCGCATTGCTGATATTGCTGTAGATATCGGTGAGGGTAATCTCGACCTTACCGGTTGGATAGCGAGCGGCAATTTCCTGCGCCTGCTGCTGAAGCTGCTGCTTGCGGTCGGCAAAGCTGGCGAGGTCAAAGTCGCGGATGGAGGCTTTCACAATCGCCTGGCTGGCATTGGCCTGCATCTCATTGAACCAGATATAGCCTTCACGCCCTTCGGTCTGTTCCGGCGTCTGCTGACGATCAAACTGGCTGATGAAGTCATGGGCCATCAGCAGCGGATTAACCAGCACCCCTTTACCTGACATCGGATGCGCCGGCACGCCGGTGAAGCGAATCTCAGCAGCGGCGCCGTTGAAGTTTTCATAAACCACTTCGCCCAGTTCGCAGCAGTCGATGGTCCAGGCGAAGTCCACATTGAATCGCGTTTCCAGATCGAGCGCTTTGGCCCCGCGCAGGCCAATCTCTTCATCGGGGACAAACGCCACCACGATATCGCCATGATCGCCGTGCAGGTTTTCCATCAGCGTCATCACCACGGTTACCGCCGCTTTGTTGTCGGCGCCCAGCACGCTGGTGCCGTCGCTGAAAATGATCTCCTGACCGATATAGGGGGCGATCTCCGGATGCTGGTCGCGGCGCAGCCAGATATCCTCCCCGGCATTCAGGCAGAGATCTTCATCCTGCCAGCGCAGAATTTGCGGTTTGATATCGGGTGAGAGACCAACGTCAACGGTATCGATATGGGTAATGAACCCGATGCGTGGCGCGTTGGGACGGTTACCGCGTTTCACCGCCGTTACCGTAGCATGTTGATCAATTACCACCTGTTCCAGCCCCAGTTCACGCAGCTCAGCCGCCAGCAGTTCCGCCATGGCGTGCTGGCTCGGCGTGCTGGGCAGGCTGGTCGATTTCGCATCACTCTGACTGCTGACGGCAAGGTAACGGAAAAAACGCTCGGTGAGTTGGGTCTCAAGTTTGTCGGTCATCACTATTCCTTATTAGTCAGCTACGTGCGGGGTTCGCTATGGTGCCGAATCGTGCTATCAATGAAGCATCTGAATGATTCATTTAGGTATTCTGATCACCGGAAGTCAATACAAAGCGAGGATGATAATGAAAATGAAGATAGCCACCTTAGCGCTTGTTACGGCTGGGATGACGCTGGCGGCCAGCGTTAACGCTAAAACGCTGGTCTACTGCTCTGAAGGATCGCCAGAGAATTTTAACCCGCAACTCTATACCTCAGGCACCAGCGTCGATGCCAGCGCCGTACCGGTGTTTAACCGCCTGGTGGATTTTAAACCGGGCACCACTGAGCTGGTGCCCAGCCTGGCGGAAAGCTGGGAGATCACTCCGGACGGCACCGTCTACACCTTCCATCTGCGCAAAAACGTTAAATTCCAGAGCAACAAGCAGTTTAAACCGGGCCGCGACTTTAACGCCGACGATGTCATTTTCTCTTTCATGCGCCAGATGGACCCGAAGAATCCCTACCACAACGTCTCAGGCGGCACCTATTCCAACTTCGAAAGCCTGGAGCTGTCGACGCTGATCAAACAGATTGATCGGGTAGATGACCATACGGTGCGCTTCACGCTGTCGCATCCCGAGGCGCCGTTCCTGGCCGACCTCGCCTGGTATTTCGCTTCGATTCATTCCGCTGAATATGCCGATCAGATGCTGAAAGCCGGTACGCCGGAGAAAGTGGATATGAACCCGATCGGCACCGGTCCGTTTGAGCTGGTGCAGTATCAGAAAGATTCGCGCATTCTGTACCGCGCCTTCCCGGATTACTGGCAGGGCAAGGCGAAGCTGGATCGGCTGGTGTTCAGCATCACGCCGGATGCCTCGGTGCGCTATGCCAAGCTGGAGAAGAACGAATGCCAGGTGATGCCGTTCCCCAATCCGGCCGATCTGGAGAAAATGCGCGCCAATCCGGACATTACGCTGGAACAGAAAGCCGGACTGAATACCGGTTTCCTGGCGTTTAATACCACCAAAGCGCCCACTGACAATGTCCAGGTGCGTCAGGCGCTGGCGATGGCGATCAACAAACCGGCCATCATCGACGCGATTTTTAAAGGCACCGGCACGGTGGCAAAAAATATTCTGCCGCCGGGCGTCTGGAGCGCTGACAAGGATCTGAAGGATTACGACTACGATCCGGAAAAAGCCAAAGCGTTACTGCAACAGGCGGGGGTGAAACCGGGCACCGAGATTGCGCTGTGGGCGATGCCGGTCCAGCGGCCCTACAACCCCAATGCCCGTCGCATGGCCGAGATGATCCAGTCGGACTGGGCGAAGGTGGGTATCAAAGCCAATATCGTCAGCTATGAGTGGGGCGAATACCTGAAACGGGTCCGCAGCGGCGAGCATCAGGCGGCATTGATGGGCTGGACCACCGCCACCGGCGATCCGGATAATTTCTTTGGCCCGCTCTATAGTTGTACCTCGGCCCAGGGCGGTTCGAACTCGTCAAAATGGTGCTATCAGCCGTTTGAAAAGTTAATTACCACCGCCCGCGCCGAACCGGATCAGGGCAAACGTACCGCGCTCTATCTGCAGGCGCAGCAGATGATGCACGATCAAATGCCGGCCGTGATGATCGCGCACTCGACCATTTTCGAGCCGGTACGTAAATCAGTCAGCGGCTATCAGGTCGATCCGTTCGGTAAACACCTCTTTTATCAGGTCGACATCAGGCAGTAACAGAGACCCTGTTGCCCACCGCAAGCGGGACAACAGGGCGCTTTAACCGGTTATTCCTGCCGCAGTTGCCGATCGATTTCGCTTAACCGCTGCTGTAAAAAATCCAGAAACAGCGACAGGGCCGCCGAACGCTGGCGGCCTGATACCGTTTGCAGTTGCAGGGTACGCTGGCTGAGCTGATCGACCCCCATCGTCCGCAACACCAGATTTTGCGACTCGCGCTCAAACAGCAGGGTAAACGCGCTACAGATGGTGACCGCCTGCGGCGTGCGCAGCAAAAAGTGATACAGCATGGCGAAATAATCACAGGTCAGCACCGGCTCTACCACGCTGCCGTTCATCTGACAGGTGAGATCAAACAGTTGCCGCACCGTGGTGTGCTGACCCGGCAATGCCAGCGGCCAGCGATGGAGATCGGCCAGCGTCACCTGGCGTGACGCCAGCGGATGGCTCTGATGCATCGCCAGCAGCACCGGCGCTGGCCATGAGCCGAGCACCTCTACGCTGCGTTCCGGATGCAGGCTGAACTGCAGCGCAACGTCGCATTCACCGGCCCGCACTGCTTCAGCCACGCCCTGCGAGTGAGTGACATTCAGCGCAAACAGCACGCCCGGATTGGCGAGGCGAAACTCAGACAGCAGGCCTGGCAGCAGGCTGAATGCCATGCCATCGGTACAGGCGATACGGATGCGGGTGCGGCGTACCGCTTTCAGTCCCTTGATCTCCGCCAGCGCATATTCCATATCCAGCTGACTCTTGCGCACATGGTGCGCGAAAATTTCCCCGGCCTCATTCAACACCATTCCGCGCGCATGACGTTCAAACAGCGGAACGCCCACCTGCGCCTCCAGCCGCTGAATCTGGCGGCTGATGGCCGAGACGGCAACATAGAGCTGCTCACTGGCCGCGCTGAGCGAACCACCGTTCACCACCGCCAGAAAATAGCGGATTTCACTGCTCAACATGGTCACTCCTTACCGACCGGACGCATTAAAAAGGGGCAGGCTGGTTTTGCTTTAAAAGCAAAGCTCACTCGATAAATTGATAATTGTGGCAAAGCCCGAAGTTTGTCAAAGATAACTGACCATTAAAAAAACAAACAGGGCAAACATGACAGAGCAACAGGCGGTAAATCAGGCGATGCGCTATTTCGACAGCGGGGGGTTTCAGCAACTGCTGGCCCGACGCATTGCCTGTATCACGGAGAGTCAGCATCCCGGTCGTCAGGCGGAACTGCAGCACTATCTGCAGGCTGAGATTGGGCCTCAGCTTGAGGCACTCGGTTTTACGCTTCACCTTTTTGATAATCCTCAGCCGCAGAGCCCACCGTTTCTGATCGCTGTGCGGATAGAAGATCCGGCGCAGCCCACGCTGCTTTGCTACGGTCATGGGGATGTGGTGTCAGGCGATGCAGAGAACTGGCGCCAGGACTTATCACCGTGGCAACTGACCGCGGAAGGCGATCGCTGGTATGGCCGGGGCAGCGCGGATAACAAAGGCCAGCACTGCATCAATCTGGCGGCGCTGGAACAGGTGATGGCGGCACGCGGCGGCCGGCTGGGCTTTAACTGCAAGATCCTGTTTGAGATGGGGGAAGAGATCAGCTCGCCGGGACTGGCGCAGATATGCCAGCAGCAGCAGGCGCTGCTGGCCGCCGATCTGTTTATCGCCTCCGACGGCCCGCGGCTTAATGCTGAGCGGCCGACGCTGTTCCTCGGCTCACGCGGAGCCGCTAACTTTCGTCTGACTATTACGGCGCGCGACAACGCCTATCACTCAGGAAACTGGGGCGGCTTATTAAGCAATCCGGGCACGCAACTGGCGAATGCGCTGGCCTGTCTGGTGAATGCGCAGGGCGTGTTACAGGTGGCGGCGCTAAAGCCTGACTCACTGACGCCAGCGGTGCGCGACATCCTCAGTGACATCGAGCCAGGGGGCATGCCGGGCGATCCGGCGCTGGCTGAAAACTGGGGTGAACCGGGTTTAACCGCGGCCGAACGGTTATATGGCTGGAATACGCTGGAGGTGCTGGCGTTTGAAACCGGTCACCCGGCGCGGCCGATGAACGCCATTCCGGGCCGCGCCACGGCGGTCTGCCAGTTGCGGTTTGTGGTCGGCACCGACTGGCAGAATCTGACGCAGCACATCGACCAGCATCTGCGTCAGCACGGTTTCGATAATGTCAGCGTGGAGTTTATGCGCGGCTCGCCGGCGACGCGGCTGAATCCGCAGGACCCGCTGGTGGCATGGGCGCTCAGCAGCCTGGCCCGCAGCAGCGGTAAAAAACCGGCGCTGTTGCCCAACCTTGGCGGATCGCTGCCCAATGAGGTGTTTGCCGATATCCTCGGCCTGCCAACGCTGTGGGTGCCGCACTCCTATCCGGCCTGCGGGCAGCACGGGGTCAATGAGCATATGCTGACTTCAATCGCACGCGAAGGGCTGGAGATCATGACCCGGCTGTTCTGGCAACTGGGTGAAGAGGGCCAGCTGTTAATCGCCCGCCACCGTGACTGGCAGGAGAGTGGACAATGAGCAGCATCGCGCAGAGCACGCCACGGATCACGCCCAGCCTGCATAAAACCCTGTTTGCCACCTGTATTGGTAACGCGCTGGAGTGGTTTGATATCGCGGTTTATGGCTTTTTCGCCAGCTATATCGCCCACGCTTTCTTTCCGGTCAGCGATCCCTCGGTGTCGCTGCTGCTGACGTTTGGCAGCTTCGGTATTGCGTTTCTTATCCGCCCACTGGGTGCGCTGGTATTAGGTAACTACGCCGATCGCCACGGTCGTAAAAAGGCGTTGCTGCTGTCGATCAATCTGATGATGCTGGGCGGGGCGATCATCACCTTTATGCCGGGTTACGCCACCATTGGGCTGGCTGCGCCGCTGCTGATTATCCTGGCGCGGCTGATACAGGGATTTTCAGCCGGTGGCGAGTTTGGCAGTTCCACCGCTTTTCTGGTGGAGCACTTTCCGGAACGGAAAGCGTTTATCGCCAGCTGGCAGTTTGCCACCCAGGGCGCGAGCACGCTGATGGCGTCGGCGTTTGGGCTGGGGCTGACGCAGTGGCTGAGTGAAAGTGAAATTCAGGCGTGGGGCTGGCGGATCCCGTTTGCCTTTGGCTTACTGATTGGTCCGCTGGGTGCCTGGATTCGCCGCCACGTTCACGAGCCTGCCAGTTTTGTGGCGCAGGAGAAGCACAGTGCGCCGCTTAAAACCCTGTTCGGTCGGCAGAAGGCGCTGATCACGCTGGCGATTGGGGTGATGGTTATTTCAACGGCCATCAACTACATGCTGAACTACATTCCGACCTATGCCACCAAGACGCTGCACTTGTCGGGATCGGTAGCCTTCACCGCTACGCTGGTGGCGGGGATCATCCTGACGGTCGTCACGCCAGTAATGGGGTTGTGGGCAGAGCGTATTGGCCGTCTGCCGCTGATGTGGGGATCGCTGTTACTGCTGATGGTGACCATCTATCCGGCCTTTAAAGGCATGGTCGATCACACCACGCCGACCACGCTGATTCTGCTGGTGGCCTGGATGGCGCTGCTGAAGTCCGTTTACTTCTCGACGGTGCCGTCGGTGATGGCCGATCTGTTTCCTGCCACCACCCGGGCCAGCGGTATGGCAATCAGTTATAACGTGGCGGTGACGGTGTTCGGCGGTTTTGCGCCGTTGATTTGCAGCATGTTGATCGCCGCTACCGGCAGCAGCCTGGCGCCAGGCTATTATCTGATGGCGGTCGCCGTCCTGAGCGGTGTGGCGCTGTCGCGCAGCCGTAAGCATCTGGAATAACAAAACGGGCCGCTATCACGGCCCGTTTTTGCTGTTTAGCTGAACTGAAGATAGGCGACGTGAGTCTGCAGATACTCTTCCAGCCCATGTTTGCCGTCGGCACCGCCAACACCCGATTTACGCCAGCCGGCATGAAAACCCTGCATCGCTTCAAAGTTTTCGCGGTTGACGTAGGTTTCGCCAAACTTCAGCTGATGCAGCGCCTTCATCGTGTTGTTCAGATTCTGAGTATAGAGCGAGGAGGTCAGGCCATACTGGCAGTCATTAGCCAGCGCGATCGCCTCGTCCAGCGTGTTAAAGGCCATCACCGGCAGCACCGGACCAAAGATCTCCTCCTGCATAATCTCCATCTCCTGACGCACACCGGTGATCAGCGTTGGCTCAAAAAAGAAGCCTTTATCGCCAGCCCGTTTGCCGCCCAGCACCACCGTTGCGCCTGCCGCTACCGCATCCGCCACTTTCTGTTCGACACGCGCCAGAGCCGCAGCATTAATCAGCGGGCCCATATCGATATCGCTGTGCTGAGCCGGATCGCCCAGTTTCACCTGGCGGAACGCGGCGGTAAGGGCGGTGATAAATTTATCGTAGATGCCCTGCTGGACATAGACCCGTTCTGCACAGTTACAGACCTGGCCGCTGTTGATCATCCTGGAGCTGACGATTGCCCGCACCGCGAGATCGATATCGGCATCCTCCATCACGATAGCCGGTGCTTTACCGCCCAGTTCCAGTGACACCTTAGTGACATTTTTCGCCGCTGCCTGCATGGTCGCAATGCCGGCACCCACGCTGCCGGTCAGGCTGACCAGCCCCACTTTCGGGTTCGCCGCCAGCTCCTGTCCCACTTCCGGGCCATAGCCATAAACAAAGTTGATCACTCCGGCGGGCAGCTCAATCTGCTGTAAAATCTCAGCAAAAATAGCGGCGTTATTCGGGGTCAGTTCACTGGGTTTGATAACGATGGTATTGCCGGTGATCAGCGCTGGCGCGGCTTTACGCGCAATCAGGAAGAACGGGAAGTTCCACGGCAGAATACCGGTGGTGACGCCAATCGCTTTTTTAAACAGGAAAATATTCTCGTTGGCGCGGTCGCTGTTGATGATTTCACCTTCGTAACGGCGGGCCCATTCAGCCATATAGTCGAGATAGTCTGCGGTAAACAGCACTTCGGTCTGCGCCAGCCCCTGCGTTTTTCCTCCTTCCGCCACAATGGTCCCGGTAAGCTGCGGTTCGCGTGCGCGAATCGCCGTGGCGATCTTATGCAACCAGCGACCCCGCTCCACTGCGGGCAGCGCTTCCCAGGCTGGCTGCGCCGCTTCGGCGGCGAGGATAGCGCGCTGTGCATCCTCTTTGCTGCCCTGCGGGATGCGCGACAGCAGCGCCTCAGTGGCGGGATTAATCACCTCAATCCACTTATCATTGTGATCGGCGATAAACTCGCCATTGATGTAATGTTGATGATGTGTTGTCATTCGCAGGACTCTCCGCTAACGGTACGTTGCAATAATGTGATAGCAGGGTGAAACAGATCCGGCGGGTCTACCTTTTCCTGATTGCCAGGCGTGAAGAACTGCTGGCAACCAATCACAGAAATCGGCGCGTTTTACGGCAAAAACCGCAAATTGTTATAGATTTAAAGGAGAGAAGCCGTAACAGGAGGATCACATCATGGCAAACGGATGGGCGTCGGAAGGCGCAGTACAGGAGCAGATCGACAGCACCGTCAACGACGGCATTGAACGTGTCCGGCAGTCAATCGGTCAGGGCGAAAGCGCCACCGAATGCGAACTCTGCGGCGAACCCATTCCCGAGGCGCGCCGTAAAGCGTTAAAAGGCGTACGCTACTGCGTATCCTGTCAGGAGAAGCTGGACAAGCAGCAGCAGAGTAGCAGCTTATATAACCGGCGGGGCAGTAAAGACAGCCAGCTGCGCTAGGCGTCAGGAGCCCGGCATCGCCAGGCCACTGCCAATAAACCAGGCCAGAAAGCCTACGCCCGCCACGATAATGGCGATAGGAAAGAGGATGCCAATTCTCATTATTTTCCTGCTGATAACAGAGAGGGTAAGGCGGGCGATCTTATCACGACAGCTGTAACACTGCGCGGTGGGTTTTCAACAGGGTAAACAGTTGAAACTGCGTCGCATCATTAACCTCACGCAGCAGTTCCCCTTTTTTAAACACAATATGCTCAACATGTCCCAGCTGACGCCAGACGACGATGGCTGCGGCGATCAAGGCACAATGCTGTTCAGCCTGCACGCATTCAATGGTGGCGTAGTGCGTTTCATCCAGCCCGTTGACAAAAACCTTCATGGCATCTGCGGGCAAAATCGCCCGCAGATCATCCAGCATCACCTGGCTGACTGCGCGTGAAAGAAACAGCGTTAACCACTTCGTCGTCATCCTAATCCCTGAATCCGATCAATTTCCCCCAGTTTATACGAACCTCGCCGCCGTAAGGAAAGGCTTCTTTGTTCTTTTGCCAAAATGATCGCGCGCATGGCAGCCAGGCTGATAATGTGCTGCGCCACACAGCAAAATCACAAAAAACACTGAATAATAAGCGACTTAGCCCGAAAAGCGTCCGGCAATCTGACAAAGAGCAATTTGTGATCCCTGGCGGGATTAATCGGGCAATTTTGCCATTACGTTGCGGCATCCGGCATTCATTCAAAGGCTGAGGAATTCCTGCAAAACGTAGACTGCCTGCTAAGCGGAAATCGTCTGGTTTCCGTCAGGCCTCAACCTAACCAGGAAAAAACAATGAACAGTGCCATTATTGCAGGAATCTTCTGGCATTTTGTCGGAGCTGCCAGCGCCGCGTGTTTCTACGCGCCTTTTAAACAGGTGAAAAGATGGTCATGGGAAACCATGTGGTCGGTGGGTGGTGTGATGTCGTGGCTGATTTTGCCCTGGGCGGTGAGCGCCATTTTGCTGCCCGACTTCCGCGCCTATTACAGTAGTTTCAGCCTGGCCCAGCTGATGCCGGTGTTTCTGTTCGGCGCGATGTGGGGGATCGGTAACATCAACTATGGTCTGACGATGCGTTATCTCGGCATGTCGATGGGCATCGGTATTGCCATTGGCATTACGCTGGTGGTTGGCACGCTGATGACGCCGCTGCTGCAAGGCCGGTTTGGTGAGCTGTTCGCCTCGGCCGGTGGCCGCTTAACCCTGCTTGGCGTACTGGTGGCGCTGATTGGGGTGGGCATAGTGACCCGGGCTGGCCTGCTGAAAGAACGGGCGCTGGGCATTAATGCGGAAGAGTTCAATCTGAAAAAAGGACTGGTGCTGGCGGTGATGTGCGGCATTTTCTCTGCCGGAATGTCGTTTGCGATGGATGCCGCGAAGCCGATGCATCAGGCCGCCGCGCAGTTGGGCATCGATCCGCTCTATGTCGCGCTGCCCAGTTATGTGGTGATTATGGGCGGCGGGGCGCTGGTCAACCTGGCGTTCTGTTTCTTCCGGCTGGCAACCCGACCCGAACTGTCAGTGCGCCGTGATTTCTCGGTGGCAAAACCCCTGCTGATGGCGAACGTGGCATTTGCCGTCCTCGGCGGCACCATGTGGTATCTGCAATTCTTCTTTTACGCCTGGGGACATGCCCGAATTCCGGCGCAGTATGACTATGTGAGCTGGATGCTGCACATGAGCCTCTACGTGCTGTGTGGCGGTCTGGTCGGTTTGCTGATGAAAGAGTGGAAGTCAGCGGGTCGTCGGCCGGTTAGCGTTTTATCGATTGGTTGCGTGGTGATTATCATCGCCGCCAATATCGTTGGGCTGGGCATGGCAGCCTGAGTGGAAACTGCAGTGAAGCGCGAGCCTGCCGATGCAGGCTCGCGCTATTGTGATTCAAAATCCGCGTTTTTTAATGCGTGGCCGGGTGAAATGAAACGCTGACGCCAGGCGCTGGGCGTCAGGCCGGTATCGCGGGTAAACACCACCGAAAAGTAGTTACTGTCATCAAAGCCGCAGCGGGCCGCCACTTCACTGATCAGACAATCCTGGGTACGCAGCAGATACTTCGCCTGGCAGAGCTGCAGCTGGCGCAGATAATGGCTGATGGTCATACCGGTCTGCTGGCGAAACAGCTGCCTGAGCGCCCGCTCGTTAAGCTGGTTATGCTGGCAAAACTCGGCGAGGTCAAAAGGACGGGCAATCGCCCCCTGTAATGCGGACATCAGCAAATCTAACTGCTCACCTTCCGGTAGCGCCCACGGGCGATCGGCAGCATAGCCATGACGGCGCAGGATCAGCGCCAGCTGCAAAAACAGCGCCTCAGACAGCTGCACCGACAGGGAATCGCTTTTGCGGCTTTCGCGTTCCAGCTGACTAATCACGCCGCGCGCCAGCGCCATACCGCGCGTGGTCAGACGCCAGTAGCCGGGCGCATCGGCGCCCTGGGGTGGCAGCAGCTGATTCCAGTCCAGCCCAAGGGTGAAGCGGTCACGACAATAGAGGATATTATCCAGCACCAGGTCGTTGACGCTGTCGTAGCTGTGGCAGTCACTGTCGCGGATATAAAAAACGTCGCCACAGGTGATTAGCCAGGGACGATCGTTGAGGAGATGCAGACCGTTGCCGCGCCAGACAATGACGATTTCGCTAAACTCATGTTGGTGCGGCGGAAAAGAGGGTTGGGGCATCCGTTCGGCTACCGCCACCGGTAAGCTGGTGGCAGGAAAATAATCATCCCGGCTGAGTATCAACGCCATACTGTGCTCCTTTACAACATCTGCTGGCGCTCCGCTCGCGGTGCGCAGCCAAATTCGCGCCTGAACAGGGTGGAGAAGTGGTTACTGTCACCAAATCCACACTGAAAGGCGATATCGGTAATTCGCATATCACTGTGACGCAGCAAATGGCGCGCCTGCAATAACCGCAGCCGGTTGAGGTAACGCTGCGGCGTGCTGCCGGTTTGCTGCTTCATTTGTCGATGCAGCGTGCGCAACGACAGGGAAAAACGATCGGCCAGTTCATCCCAGACAATCTCATCACTGTAGTGATCGTTGAGCCAGTCGAGCAGCCGATGCAGACGTGCCTCCTGATCCTGGCTCTGTTCGTCACGACACGCTTCACGCAGCAGCACCAGCAGTTGCAGAAACAGCTGCTCCTGGCGTGCCTGCTTCTCCAGTGACCAGACCTCATCCTGCCGCATCTGCGTCGCCACACTCAGCGCCTGGGCCATCACTTTGTGATTAATACGCCAGTGCGAAGCATAGTGTCCATCCTTATCACAGGGCAGCAGCGCCTGCAGTCCGGAGAGAAAGCGAAACGCACCCGGACTGCGATACAGCACGTTGGTCAGGCAGAGGTTCTCGGTCTGCTCATACAGGTGTCGATCGTGATCGCGCACAAAGCAGACGCAGCCAGCGCACAGCGTTTGCGGCTGCCCGTTGAACACATGAATGCCTGACCCATGCTCTACCAGCACAATTTCATGAAAATCATGATGATGTTCCGGAAAAGCCTGCTGTGGAACACGCGGCTCAATGGCGATTGCATAATCGCCTTCCGGGAAAAAATCCGCACTGTGCAAAATGGTCATTATCGCCTCTCGCCACTGTTAACAAAACCGTAACGGAGTCTAATCAGCACAGGGTCACCTTACCTTGAATTTTCCGCTCATCTCAGCAGTAATCTTGCTGATTATTCAAGAAATCCTCAGCAGTTAACAAATTTGCGGCAGGGGTCACATCGCCTTAGCTATCGTCTCTGTGATCTCTCTCACGAACTTCTTTGCAAGTCTGCCAGTGGCCTTCGCCCGCTGGCACTGTCGGGAAGGTGGCGACCCGGCAGGATTTCTACTCTGTGACCATCAAATCACAGGAAAAAATGCTGCCATGACCAAGCGAAATATTGTTGCTATCGATCTCGGCGCATCCAGCGGACGGGTGATGCTCGCACACTGGGATGCCGCTCAGCGCCACCTCAGCCTGCGCCAGGTGCGGCGTTTCGCGAATACCCGCCAGCGTCGTGCCGGCTATGACTGCTGGGATGTGGCGATGCTGGAGCAGGAGATCCGGGCCGGACTGGCGCAGCTGGATGAAGAGGGCGTAGTGCCGGACAGCATCGGCATTGATACCTGGGGCGTGGACATGGTGCTGCTGGATAGTGACGGCGAGCAGGTGGGTGAAGCTGTCAGCTACCGCGATGCCCGCACCCACGGTCTGATGGAGCAGGCGCAGCGCGATCTGAGCCACAGTGCAATCTATGCCCGCACCGGCATTCAGTTTCTGCCGTTTAACACGCTTTATCAGATGCGTGCGCTGCACCAGCAGCAGCCCGACTGGCAGGCCCGCGTCGCGCATGCGCTGATGATCCCGGACTATCTGCACTATCGCCTGACCGGCAATCTCAACTGGGAATACACCAACGCCACCACCACCCAGATGCTGAATATCGACAGCGGCGAATGGGATCGCGATCTGCTCAGCTGGGCCGGTGTCGATGCCGCCTGGTTCGGCCAGCCACAGCCGCCGGGTAATACCGTCGGCCACTGGCTAAACGCCCGCGGTGAGCGCATTCCGGTGATTGCCGTCGCCACCCACGATACCGCCAGCGCGGTACTGGCGACGCCGCTAATGCAGGACGATACTGCCTATCTCAGTTCCGGCACCTGGTCATTAATGGGCTTTGAAAGCCTGCAACCTTACGCGTCAGAGGCGGCACTGCGTGCCAATATCACCAATGAGGGCGGCGCGGAAGGCTACCGCGTACTGAAGAACATCATGGGATTGTGGTTATTGCAGCGCGTCTGCGATGAACTTCATATCGACGATCTCAGCCCGCTGATTGCCGACACCGCCCGACAGCCCGCCTGCGTGTCATTGATCAGCCCGAACGATGCCCGCTTTATCAATCCGGACAGCATGGTCAATGAGATCCAGAATGCCTGTGCGGAGCAGGGTATGCCGGTGCCGCAGTCCGCCGCGACCCTGGCGCGCTGCATTTTTGACAGCCTGGCGCTGCTCTACCGCGAAGTCATCACGGAGCTGGCACAGCTGCGCGGCAAACCCTTCAGCCAGCTGCACGTTGTGGGCGGCGGCAGCCAGAATCATTTCCTTAATCAACTGTGCGCCGATGCCTGTCAGATTCCGGTGCTGGCCGGACCGATCGAAGCATCCACGCTGGGCAACGTAGGCTGTCAGCTGATCGCGCTCGGCGAGCTGACCGATGTAGCCGATTTCCGCTGCTGCGTGGTCAACAATTTCCCGCTCAAAAAATTTGAACCGCAAACAAACAGCGCTTTTGGTGCCAGTCAGGCACGCTTTGTGGCGCTGAGTCAACCCGCTAAGGAACTCGCTTATGACTAAGCAGATTGAACAGGCTTTTGAACTGGCTAAACAACGTTACGCCGACATCGGGGTTGATGTTGAACAGGCCATCCGCCAGCTGGATAGCATCCCGGTTTCCATGCACTGCTGGCAGGGCGATGATGTCCGGGGCTTCGAAAACCCGCAGGGCGAATTAACTGGCGGTATTCAGGCAACTGGTAACTATCCGGGACGCGCCCGAAACGCAGGCGAGTTGCGGGCCGATCTTGATAAAGCGATGTCACTGATTCCCGGCGCTAAGCGCCTGAACCTGCACGCCATCTATCTGGAGAGCGACAAGCCGGTGGCGCGTGATGCGATTGAACCGGAACATTTCGCTAACTGGGTCAGCTGGGCCAAAGAGAACAAGCTGGGGCTGGACTTCAATCCGAGCTGCTTCTCGCATCCGCTGAGTGCCGACGGTTTTACGCTTTCCCATGCCGATAAAACCATTCGCCAGTTCTGGATCGACCACTGTAAAGCCAGCCGCCGGGTCTCCGCCTCATTTGGTGAACAGCTGGGCACGCCTTCGGTCATGAACATCTGGGTACCGGATGGCATGAAAGATATCACCGTGGATCGTCTGGCCCCGCGTCAGCGCCTGATGAGCGCCCTGGATGAGATCATCTCAGAAAAACTCAACCCGCAGCACCATATCGACGCGGTAGAGAGCAAGCTGTTTGGCATTGGCGCTGAGAGCTACACCGTGGGCTCAAATGAGTTTTATCTCGGTTACGCCGCCAGCCGCCAGACGGCACTATGCCTGGATGCCGGTCACTTCCATCCGACCGAAGTGATCTCCGACAAAATCTCCGCCGCCATGCTTTATGTCCCGCGTCTGTTACTGCATGTCAGCCGTCCGGTGCGCTGGGACAGCGATCACGTGGTGCTGCTGGATGATGAAACGCAGGCGATCGCCAGCGAGATTGTCCGTCATCAGCTGTTTGACAAGGTACACATCGGTCTCGACTTCTTTGATGCCTCCATCAACCGCATCGCGGCCTGGGTTATCGGCACCCGCAACGCCAAAAAAGCGCTGCTGCGCGCCTTGCTGGAACCCACCGATCGTCTGCGCCAGGTGGAAGCTGACGGCGATTACACCGCCCGACTGGCGCTGCTGGAAGAGCAGAAGTCACTGCCGTGGCAGGCGGTATGGGAAGCCTGGTGCCTGCGTCACGATGTGCCCGCTGATGCCAGCTGGCTGAGCGATGTCCGTCACTATGAACAACAAATCTTGAGTCAACGTTAAGGATTCACTATGCAAAGCATTCTTTCTTCCTGGTTTGTTCAGGGAATGGTTAAAGCAACCAGCGATATGTGGCTGAAGGGCTGGGATGAGCGTAACGGCGGTAACGTCAGCCTGCGTCTGCTGGAGGAGGAGGTGAAACCTTTTGCTGCCGATTTCTATGCACAACCGCGCTGCATTGAACTGACACAACCCGCGCCCGCGCTGGCAAACTGCTGGTTTCTGGTGACCGGATCGGGCAAGTTCTTCCGTAACGTGCAGCTCGATCCCGCCGATTGTCTGGCGCTGCTGCAGGTGGATGACAAAGGACTCTCGTTCAAAATTCATTGGGGACTGTCGAATGGCGGCCTGCCAACGTCTGAACTGGCCTCCCATTTCCAGTCACATGGCGTGCGTAAAGCGGTCAGCAACGGCGCGGATCGCGTCATCATGCACTGCCACGCCACTAACTTCATGTCCCTGAGCTATGTGGTTGAACTCGATTCAGCCCGCTTTACCCGTCTGTTGTGGGAAGGCAGTACCGAATGTCTGGTGGTGTTCCCGGATGGCGTCGGCATCTTACCCTGGATGGTACCCGGCACCGACGGTATTGGCGCGGCCACCGCGGAACAGATGCAGTCGCACAGCCTGGTAATGTGGCCGTTCCACGGCATCTTTGGCAGCGGACCCACACTGGATGAAACCTTTGGTCTGATTGATACCGCGGAAAAATCCTCTGAAGTGATCGTTAAGGTGCTGTCGATGGGCGGGATGCGGCAGAGTATCACCACCGAACAACTGGTGGCGCTGGGCGAACGCTTCGGGGTGAATCCGTGGCAGGCGGCGCTGGACGTGGGGCCAGCCAATGCTTCGTAAAGCCTTTGTGATGCAGGTGAATGCTGACTGTCACGCAGAATATGAACGTCGTCATACCCCCATCTGGCCAGAACTGGCCGAAACGCTGAAGGCGCATGGCGCGCACAACTATGCCATCTGGCTGGATGCGGATCGCAACCTGTTGTTCGCCAGCGTTGAGATCGAGTCAGAAGCGCGCTGGAATGCTGTTGCAGAGACGGAAGTGTGCCAGCGCTGGTGGGCATCGATGAAGGATCTGATGCCTTCTAATCAGGACAACAGTCCGATCAGCCAGCCTTTAAAACCGGTTTTCTTTCTTGACTGATCGCCTTCGGGTCACAGAAAGGCTATCGGCTTACCAACAATCAGGACGGTGTTATCACCGCCCTGATTTTTTTACGCTGATTTTACGCTTTGTGCTGACACAAGCCGGTCAGCGTCGGCCACATCGCCATCAGCGTATCAATGATGTTGTCCAGATCGGCCCGCGGCGCACCTTCGCGCGCCCGAACAGACATCCCCTGCAGCATACAACCCAGATAGCGCGCGACCGCCGCAATATTTACTGATTCGCTCAGTTCGCCACGTTGCTGACGGCTCAGCAGAAAATGGCTCAGCGTACTCTCCTGTGACTGATGCTGCTGCTGCAACATCGTGGCGATCTCAGCTGAGGCCGCTGACAGGGTGGTAGACGTACAGATAAAGAAGCAGCCGCCGGGCGAATCGCGATCGGTGAAGCAGGCCGCCGTGGCACGAAAATAGCCTTCGATCGCCTGATCGACCGGCAACTCATCGTTACCCAGTGACGTATCACGCCAGGCGCTGAACTTCTCCACGTAGCGCTCCATGGCTGCCCGGAATAATCCCTCTTTATTGACGAACTCAGCATAGAGCGTGGGCGCTTTTGCCCCGGTTGCCGCCACCAGATCGGCCAGCGACGTCCCCTCGTAACCGTGGGTCCAGAACAGGTTCAGCGCCTTATCGAGCGCAGCTTCTCGGTCGAAAACTTTGGGACGACCGCGGCACTTCTTCACGTCGCATTCCTGAATCTGGCTCATAGATCCTCTCGGGTAGTGAAATACCCTATTAAATTACCGATCATTAATAAAATGTGCAAGGGCCGGTTCACGCAGCCGCAATACCCATTGCCATTTTGTGCGACGGCGCTCGCTTATCGCCCCTAAGGTTAAGTGAAAAAGGGGGCCGAAGCCCATAATCACGCCACTTCGCGAATAAAATAACGCTCATTAAATAAATATTGACGACCTGCCACAAAGGGTTCTATCATTTAGTTAATGATCGTTAATTAAATAACGACACACATTTTCCACTACCGAATATGAAGAGAGAGAAACCCATGAAAAGCATCAAACTCAGCCTGGCCGCCATCGCACTGACTACTCTGACTTTTGGCGCATTCGCCGCTGAACAGGTTAGCAGTGACCCAATCAATCAGCAGCCTGTCGGCACTATTTCAGTCCAGGGCGGCAGCAACCTGCAGTCTGTTGAAGCACAGTTAAATGCCAAAGCGGATGAAGCCGGTGCCAAATCGTTCCGCATCACCTCAACCAGTGGTCAGAACAAATTACACGGCACGGCTGTGATTTATCAGTAATTGATTGTTGAGAAGGGGTTCGTTATGAAAAGGTTCACTATTATGGCGATGGCTGCGCTACTCAGCAGCCTCTCCTTTGCCAGCGTGGCGGCCCAGCAGGTGACACATTCACCGCTGGATCAGCAAAAAATCGGCGTCATCAGCGCGACAGGCAGCACTAACCTGACCTCGCTGGAACAACAACTGTCAGAAAAGGCCAGCGATGTCGGCGCAAAGTCTTTCCGCATCACTTCGACCTCTGGCAACAACAACCTGCATGGCACCGCAGTACTTTATAAATAAGCTGAAACAGGCTTCAGATAAACCCTTATCTGAAGCCTTTTTTCTAGCCGTTACTGCGTAATTGCGGGTAGCGGCGGAAAATATAGACGCACCAGAGCAGCGCCACCAGACCAATCATCCCACCGACATTGCCCACATCGGCCATCTTAAAGTGCAGGCTGACCTGATTCCCCAGCAACGCACCTGCGCCAATCCCGATATTGTAGATACCCGACATCAGCGACATCGCGACGTCGGTCGCGTCCGGTGCCAGCGACAATACCCGCACCTGCATCCCCAGGCCGATCATCATCATCGCCATCCCCCAGACAATGCACAGGATGGAGATCGCCGTGGGCCGAACCGCAGCGAAAATCAGCAGCCCCATGCAGAGCGTAATCAGCGCGATCGCGGCAATCAGCAGAGCGGAAGGGAATTTATTGCCCAGCGAACTGAACAACAGGCTACCGATAATGCCCGCTGAACCAAACATCAGCAGCAGCAGAGTGGTGAAGTTCTCGCCCGAATGCGCAACCGCCTGCATAAAGGGTTCGATGTAGCTGTAGGCGGTGTAATGCGCCGTCACCACCAGCGTGACCAGCAGATACATGCTGACCAGCGCCGGACGACGGAACAGCATCGGTACGCTGCTCAGTGAGCCGGTGTGTTCACTCGGCAGACGCGGCAGAATCCGCACCAGCATGATCATCAGCACCAGCGCGGAAAGGCCGATAGCGCCAAATGTTGTACGCCAGCCCAGATACTGACCGACCACGCGGCCAATCGGTACGCCCAGCACCATGGCAAGCGCCGTACCGGTGGCGAGCATGCTCAGCGCCTGGGTTTTCTTACCGGCCGGGGCCACGCGGATTGCCAGCGAGGCGGTGATCGACCAGAACACCGCATGGGACAGCGCGATGCCGATGCGTGAAACGATCAGCGATCGGAAGTCCCAGGCTACCGTTGACAGCACATGGCTGGCGATAAAAATCAGGAACAGCACACCGAGCAGCATTCGTCGCTCAATATTGCGGGTCAGCAGCATCAGCGGCAGAGAGAGCAGCGCCACCACCCAGGCATAGATGGTCAGCATAATGCCAACATCAGCGGTCTGCATCGAAAAATCAGCGGCGATATCGGAGAGCAGGCCAACTGGCACAAATTCAGTGGTGTTGAACACAAAGGCGGCAATAGCCAGCAACACCACGCGAAGCCAGGCCGTTTTACGTGAAACAGTAGTTGATTGCATGAGGAGTCAAGTCAGTCAGAACAGCGAATCGGATGTGGCAGAAACATCCAGCGAAAGTGACCTGCGTCACAAATTACTGACTATTGTAGTGAATAAACCGGGAAGGGGAACCTTATAAACCGTTTTTAATCCTGATTATTTTTTATCGCCCGTTGGCCGGGCGATAGCCTGAGGTTATTGACCGCGTCGGCGTGCCGGCATCATTCGCAGCAACGTATTGTCCTTCAGCAGATAATGATGAAACAGTGCCGCCACCGCATGCAGTCCGATAAGCCAGTAACCCAGCGGTGCCAGCGTCTCATGCGAGTCAATCAGCCAGTCGGCGAGATCAAAATTGGGTACGGCTGCCACCGGCATACTGATGCCGAACAGCCACCACTCGCGGCCTTTCAGATAGCGTGACGTCAGCCCAAGAATCGGCAGCGTGATAAACAGAGCATAAATAAGCGTATGGGTCAGATGCGCCAGCCCGGTTTGCCAGCGACGTATAGCCGGCGTAATCGCTGGCGTACGATGACGGGTGCGCAGCACCAGACGGGCAATCATCAGCACCAGTACCGACGCGCCTGCGCTGAAGTGGGTAATGATCATGGCATAACCCTGCCACGAACCGCGCTGTGCAAAACCGCGCAGCTCAATCGTGGCATAGGCGATGACCACCAGCACAAAGGTCAGCCAGTGAAGGGCAATTTGAGATCCAGCATATTTTTCCCGCATGGTAAAACCCGCTAAACAAAATCAGGCCTTCTAACATAACGGAAAATAGCGGTAAATCTTAACAAATTAGCGCAGCGGGATAACTTTTCCGCCGCCACGACGCTAGCGTGACGCCAGGGTATGTTTCAGGGCCACGCTTTGCTGTTGATTAAGGCCGGATTTACCGTTCAGCGGACAGCAGGTATCGCAGCCCATCGCGCCTGGGTAATACTTTTTCGCCTGTAATAGAGCCGCGTTGACCTGATAAAAGCTGCCGAGAAACAGTCTGTCAGCGGGCAGCGGCAGAAACGCACAGCCAGCGGCATGGACCACATGGTTTTCGTTGTAGCCTGATTGTTTGTTCACGTAATAGTAGAGAGCCACAGGCGTTCCTTTTTGCTGTGTTAAGCGACAAATGTAAGCAAATATCACAATCAGACCGATTATAGCGGGAAAACCGCGTTTTGTTACGGCTGGATCTGAAGGTTGTGTCGCCTGCGGCAAAAGCGGCCCAAAAGCGTTCCGGGTCGCGCGGTCAGTCTGGCTGACCTCAGAGCTGTTTAGATTGCAGTCGCCACGCAACCAGCAGCGCCAGCAGCAGCAGGGCGCTGATAAACAGCGTGATGCCGATCCAGCCATAGTTGTGCCAGAACAGCCCGCCAAGCGTCCCGGCCACGCTGGAACCGACGTAATAGCTGAACAGATAGAGCGAAGAAGCCTGACCCCGCGCCCGACGCGCTCGCGGTCCTATCCAGCTGCTGGCCACCGCATGAGCAGCAAAAAAGCCGGCGGTGAATAGCATCATGCCAGGCAGAATCAGCCACAGCGAATTAAATGCAGTGAACAGCAGGCCTGCCAGCATAATCGCGGTGGCACCGAACATCACCGGGCCACGGCCCATCCGGCCGGTTAACGCACCCGCTTTGGGGGAACTCCAGGAGCCGGTGAGGTAGACCACTGACAGCAGGCCCACAACGGCCTGACTCAGGTGCCAGGGCGCAGCCAGCAGGCGATAGCCGATGTAGTTAAACAGGGTGACGAACGCGCCCATCAGCAGAAACCCTTCAGCAAACAGCCACGGCAACCCTTCATCGCGCCAGTGCAGGCGAAAATTAATCAGTAGATTGCGCGGGCGCAGCGAGGTGGCGCGAAAATGGCGCGACGGTGGCAGGATTTTCCAGAACATCAGCGCCGAGGCCAGTGAAAAACAGCCGATAACCGCAATCGCGACGCGCCAGGAGTAGAAGTCAGTCAGAACGCCACTCAGCAGGCGACCACTCATGCCGCCGATTGAGTTGCCGCTGATATAGAGCCCCATCGAGAACGCGACAACCCGCGGTGACATCTCCTCGCTCAGATAGGTCATGCCGACCGCCGCGACGCCGCTCAGTGACAGCCCCATCAGCGCGCGCATAATCAGAATGCCGTGCCAGCTGGTCATGGTGGCGGAGATCAGCGTACAAATCGCCGCCAGCATCAGGGCGGTCACCATCACAGATTTACGCCCGACAGCATCAGAGAGCGGCCCGGTGACCAGCAGGCCGAGCGCCATCAGCCCGGTGGAGATAGAGAGCGACAGGCTGCTGGCCGCTGGCGACACGCCAAACTGCTGCGACAGCACCGGCAAAATCGGTTGCACACAATAGAGCAGGGCAAAGGTCGCCAGACCGGCTGAAAACAGGGCCAGCGTAACGCGCATAAATTGCGGCGTACCGCGGGTAATCCAGCCTGATGAGGCTGGTGATGCTGTCGGTCTGCCGGCAACCTGATCCTCGACGGTAGCGGCCTGATTAGTGCGACTCACGATCTTTCCTTTAGTGATAAAAAACCTGTCGTCAGCTTAAAAAAGGGTGATTATGATGTCTAATATATTAATAATCTCAAATAAGACGTTTAACATATGAATATTGAGCTGCGTCACCTGCGCTACTTCATTGCCGTAGCCGAAGAATTGCATTTTGGCCGGGCGGCGTTGCGACTGAATATCTCTCAGCCACCCCTGAGCCAGCAGATTATTCAGCTGGAAAATGAGACCGGAGCTCGTCTGTTTAATCGCACTAACCGCAGCGTGCAGCTGACGGCTGCCGGACAGCAGCTGTTGCAGGATGCCCGCGCAATCCTGTTGCAGGTTGAACAGGCGTCAGATCGGGCGGCGCGGCTGCATCGCGGTGAAGAGGGCGAACTGCGCATCGGTTTTACCTCTTCGGCACCCTTTACCGCAGTGGTGTCAGATGCGCTCTACCAGTTCCGTCAGCGCTGGCCGCAGGTGCATATTCAGATGCAGGAGATCAATACCCGTCAGCAGCTGGCACCGCTTCATGATGGGCGGCTGGACCTCGGGGTGATGCGCAACACGCCGTTACCGGCGGATTTACGCCACCAGCTGCTGCTGAGCGAGCCGCTCTATGCGGTGGTGCACTGGGCCCATCCGCTGGCGACAGCAGAGAAAATCTCCGTTGCCGCGCTGGCGGCTGAGCCTTTTGTCTTTTTTGATCCCCAGGTCGGCACCGCGCTCTACAGTGAGATTCTGGCGCTGCTGCACCGTTATCAGATCAAACCCTACATCACCCAGGAAGTGGGTGAGGCGATGACTATTCTGGGACTGGTGGCGACCGGGTTAGGCGTGTCGATTTTGCCAGCCTCTTTTCGCCGGGCGCAGCTGGCGGATGTGGTCTGGCTGCCGCTGGAAGAGCGCGATGCCCTTTCCGAGCTGTGGCTGGTCTGGTCCGCAGAGCGCGAAATAAATGAACAAATGCGCCATATGATGGCGTTGCTGCAGCAAAATAAGGCGTAACTTCGGCCAGTCTCCACGACAATATGTGCGATAAATCACATTTCTAATCAAATATTTGACGCTGCCGCCTGATCTGCCTCACCATGACGCATGTTTATTTAGAAGCGCGAAAATAACCGGGAGCAGGGTTGTGAATCTGGACAGTCAACCTGGCCATATTGACCAAATTAAGCAAACCAATGCAGGCGTCGTTTACCGATTAATTGATCAATACGGTCCTATTTCGCGCATCGAACTTTCCCGACGCGCCCAGCTTGCGCCGGCCAGTATCACCAAGATCGTCCGTGAAATGCTGGATGCCCATCTGGTCCAGGAAACGGAGTTTCAGGAGCCAGGTAGCCGGGGTCGTCCGGCGATTGGGCTGATTCTGGATACCGATGCCTGGCACTATCTGGCGATTCGCCTTCATCGCGGTGCCATGACCTTTACCCTGCGTGACCTCAGCAGCCGCGAACTGGCAGAAGATACGCTGCCGCTGCCGGACGAAGCGGCGCAGCCGCTACTGACCGCGCTGATTGAACAGGTTGACGCCTTCTTTATTCGTCATCAGCAGAAGCTGGAACGCCTGACCGCCATCGCGGTCACCCTGCCGGGCTTAATTAACGCCGCCTCTGGCGTGGTGCATCGCCTGCCGGGCTATCAGGTGCGTGACATGCCGCTGGGTGACGCGCTGGCAGCCCGTACCGGCTTACCGGTGTTTGTGCAGCATGATATTTCCGCCTGGACGCTGGCCGAATCGCTGTTCGGTGCTTCTCGCGGCGCCGAAGATGTGATTCAGATTGTGATTGATGAAACGGTAGGGGCTGGCGTTATCAGCGGCGGTCAGCTGCTGCATAAACGCGGCCGGGCGCTGGTGGAGATCGGCCATACTCAGATCGATCCTTACGGTCAGCAGTGTTACTGCGGGAATCATGGCTGTCTTGAGACGGTCGCCAGCATCGGCAGTTTGCTGGCGCTGGCTGCTCAGCGTCTGCCGACCCAGCCCGACAGCCTGCTTAATCAGCAGCCGCTGACGCTGGCATCGCTCTGTGAGGCGGCCCAGGCGGGCGATCGGCTGGCACGCGATACCATCGCCAGCGTCGGGCATCATGTCGGGCGAATCCTGGCGATGATGGTCAATATCTTTAATCCGCAACAGATTCTTATTGGTTCGCCGCTGAATGCCGCGGCAGAGGTGCTGTTTCCGGCGGTCAGCAACACCATTCTGCAACAGTCTCTGCCGGCCTACAGTGCCGTTATCCAGCTGGCACCCACCGCCTTTAGCGAGCCAGGCACGCTGGGTGGCGCGGCGCTGATTAAGGACGCGCTCTATAGCGGTTACCTGTTAGTGAAGCTATTGCAAGGTTAAGCCAGACTAATCTTGCGCTAACGCAATCTGTTCTCATCAACCATTCCTTAAAATGCCGCTTATCCGCACGGTTAATCGTCGATTAGCCATTAACGGTTTAAGAGGAGAGTGGAGTGAAGAGACTATTTGTTACCGGCACCGATACCGCAGTGGGTAAAACCGTGGTGTCACGCGCCCTGTTACAAAGTTTTATCAAGGCAAACTTCAGTGCGGTCGGGTACAAACCCGTGGCGCGCTGCGCAGTGAAAACCGCTGACGGCCTGCGCAATAAAGATGCGCAGGTGCTGCAAAGCGCGTCCTCTGTGGCATTGCCGTATCAGGCCATCAATCCGCTGCTGTTTGAAGAGCAGGAAATCTCAACCCACAACGGCCCGATTATTGATTATGACGCTCTGACTCAGGGCTTAACGAACCTGACGCAGCAGGCGGACCGGGTGGTGGTCGAAGGCACCGGTGGCTGGCGTAGCCTGATGAACGATGCGCGGCCGCTCTCCTGCTGGGTCATCGAGCAGCAACTCCCGGTGGTGCTGGTGGTTGGCATCCAGCCGGGCTGCATCAGCCATGCGCTCTTAACGGCAGAGGCTATCCTGCAGGATGGATTACCGCTGGTTGGCTGGGTTGCTAACCGCATCAATCCGGGGCTGGCGCAGTACAGCGACATCATAGAAGTGCTGCGTGAAAAAATTCGTGCGCCACTGCTGGGTGAACTGCCTTATCTGCCGCGTGCAGAGCAGCGCGATCTGACGCCCTATATCGATATTTCACTGCTGGATCGGCCTGACCTGCACGCTGTGAGTGCAAAGATCGCCTGATCATGAAACAAAATGACTCATATCTGCCGGTAGTGAACGTAAAGTTGCAGGTTGATTACCGGCGTGTCACAAAAATATTATCTTAAATATTCAATCACCTGGCGGGAAAAGCGAGGTGAGGCTGACGTGATGGCGTAAAAAATGCATTAACTCCGCTAATAACTGTTGCCGGAGCACCATCATGTCGCAATCGCACGAGAAAGGTTTGTTGTACGGACTTGACGCCCGTATTGGTCCCGTCCCGGCGTTTTTCGCCGCCTTACAGCATCTGCTGGCCAGCGTCGTCGGGATCATCACGCCGCCGTTAATTATCGGTTCGGTGCTGGGTCTGCAGGCCTATATCCCTTATCTGATTAGCATGTCCCTGTTTGTTTCAGGCCTGGGGACATTCCTGCAGGCCAGGCGTTTTATGGGCGTTGGGGCGGGCATGATCTGCCTGCAGGGCACCAGCTTTGCCTTTCTTGGCGTGCTGATATCGGGCGGGCTGATGGTGAAAGCGCGCGGGGGATCGCCTGAAGAGATCCTGGCGATGCTGTTCGGCTGCAACCTGGTGGCGGCACTGATCCCGATTCTGATCAGCCGCTGCGTGGGTCAGTTACGAAAAGTGCTGACGCCGGTGGTGACCGGCACGGTGATTACTCTGATCGGTATCAGCCTGATTAAAGTCAGCATTACCGACTGGGCTGGCGGACACAACGCCCGCGATTTTGGCGCGCCGGGCAATCTGGCGCTGGGTGGGCTGACGCTGCTGGTGATTGTGGCGCTGAACCGTTCGCGCAACCGCTGGGCGCGCCTGATTGCGGTCGTGACCGGTATTGTGGTCGGCTGCATTGCAGCGGCATTAACCGGCCATCTGCAGCTGAAAGCGCCTGACAGCAGCGACTGGCTGGTGCTGCCCGCCTTGTTTAAGTTTGGCTTTGCCTTTGACTGGACCCTTTTCCTGCCGATTGCGCTGGTCTCGGTCATTGCCGTGATTGAGGCGGTAGGGGATCTCACAGCGAATTGCCTGATTTCACAACAGCCCATCAGCGGCGCGGCGTTTCAGCAGCGGCTGCAGGGCGGTATCGTCGCCGACGGCCTGAGCTGCGTGCTGGCTGCGATCTTCTCGGCCTTTCCCAACACCACCTTTGCGCAAAACAATGGCGTGATCCAGATGACCGGTGTCGCCAGCCGTTATGTCGGGATGGTTCTGGGCATGATGCTGGCGCTGCTCGGCCTGTTCCCGGCGATTGGCTCACTGTTGCAGCAAATCCCGCCGCCGGTACTGGGCGGGGCGACGATTGTCATGTTCGGCAGCGTGGTTGCGGCGGGCATCCGGGTGATGACGCAAACGCCATTAGGCCGTCGTGAGATGCTGATCGTGGCGGTGTCGTTTGGCGTCGGTCTGGGCGTTGAAGCGGTGCCGGAGGTGCTGAAGCAGCTTCCGCCACTGATCAATACCTTGTTTGGTCATGCGGTGACCACTGGCGGACTGCTGGCGATCCTGCTGAATATGGTGCTGCCAGACGAGGCGCGTGCCGAAACGGCGTCAGAGGCGTCAGCGCTGAGCGGCAGCGAAGAACAGGCATAACCTTTTAACAGCACGCACTGAAGCTCAGAGCAGGTTGATGCCGCTCCGGGGCAGGCAATCCGCAGCGCTGTACAGAATGAAGGAAAGCCCGCAGCACGCGGGCGACAGGCGGGGCGGCACAGGATGTGCCATCCCCGGCGGTCCGTCAGACAGAGGAATAAAGTGAAGGTACCGCGCGATGACCGCCAGCCCCGGAGCGGCACCAGAGTGCGTTATCACCGGCGGTCCGTCAGACAGAGGAATAAAGTGAAGGTACCGCGCGATGACCGCCAGCCCCGGAGCGGCACCAGAGTGCGTTATCACCGGTTGCCTCACTGACGGGCATCAGGGCCGTGATGGCCCTTTTTTTATGACGGATTTTTCATTACGGATTCAGGCGGCGGCGGGTCCGGCCTGAACTGAGGTAGTCCGCGATATAATCCTGCGAAATTTCACCGCTGTAGCGGCCCTCTTCATCGACGATCGGCATCCAGACGGTATTGTGCTCATACAGTTTTGACAGCACCACGCGCAGGTTCTCTTCCGCTTTACCGGTCACCTTAAAGGTGTGCAGGCGTTCTTCACAGCGGCCGCTGGCGTGACGCGCTTCACGTCGCTTCACAAAGCCGAGCGGTTTGCCATCCTCATCCACCACGGTGATCGAGCGCATGTCATTCTCATCCATGGTGCCGAAAGCCTCTTCGAGCGGAGTGGAACGCCGGACGGTGATGGTCGGCTGCTGATCGGTCACGTCACCCGCCTGCACCAGCAGCAGGCGCTTTAGCGTCCGGTCCTGGCCGACAAAGGAGCCAACAAAATCATTGGCCGGCGTCGCCAGCAGCTCATCCGGACTGGCGCACTGCACGATTTTCCCCTGACCAAAGACCGCAATCCGGTCACCCAGCTTCAGCGCTTCGTCGATGTCATGGCTCACCAGCATCACGGTTTTCTTCAGCTGACGCTGCATATCGAGAAACTCGTTCTGGATCACTTCGCGGTTGATCGGGTCAACGGCACCAAAAGGCTCATCCATCAGCAGCACCGGTGGATCTGCCGCCAGCGCACGAATCACGCCGATACGCTGCTGCTGGCCGCCTGACATTTCACGCGGATAGCGATGCAGGAATTTGCTCGGGTCGAGCGCCACCATGCTCATCAGTTCGGTGGCCCGTTCCCGGCAGCGCTTCTTGTCCCAGCCCAGCATACGCGGCACCACGGTTATGTTCTCTTCGATTGTCATGTTCGGGAACAGACCGATCTGCTGGATCACGTAACCGATGTTGCGGCGCAGGGTGGTGGTATCCTGGTTACTGGTGTCTTCGCCATTAATCAGAATCCGGCCGCTGGTCGCCGGGATCAGCCGGTTAATCATCTTCAGGGTGGTGGTTTTGCCGCAGCCCGACGGTCCAAGCAATACGCACATCTCACCGGCAGGGACTTTCAGGCTGACATTATCCACGGCTTTCATGGTGGTGCCGTTTTTCTGGGTAAAGGTTTTCGTCAGGTTTTCCAGTGTAATCATTATCGAATTCCCTTAGGAGTCAGCGCCTGCTGCAAACGGTGCAGCAGCCAGTCAAGAACAATTGCCAGCAGGCAAATCATTAACGCCCCGGCGATTAACATACGAATATCACTGCCGCTGATGCCATCCAGCAGCAGCTGGCCCAGCCCACCGGCGCCAATCACCGCAGCGATCGCCATCACGCCGACGTTCATCACCACCGCGGTGCGGATGCCGCCAAAGATCACCGGCAGGGCCATCGGAATTTCCACCCAGCGTAACCGCTGCCAGAAGGTCATGCCGATGCCGCGACCGGCTTCACGCAGACCGCCGGGCAGGTTCTCCAGCGCGGTATGGGTGTTACGCACAATCGGCAGCAGCGAGTAGAGAAACACCGCAGTAATCGCTGGCAGCGCACCAATGCCCTGACCGATCAGCGAAAACAGCGGGATCATCAGGCCAAACAGCGCGATGGTCGGGATGGTCAGCACCACGGTCGCAATACCGAGGATCGGCGTCGCCAGCCAGCGCACCCGGACAATCAGAATGCCGAGCGGCACGCCAATCACAATTGCCAGCCCGACAGCGACCAGCACCAGCCAGGTGTGTTGCCAGCTCAGCGTCAGCAGGCTGCTCCAGTTATCCATGATGTAGTGAAGGGTATCCACAGTGCCTCCTTACAGCATGTTTTTAGATTTAAGGAAATCACGCGCCACCTGTTCCGGTGACTGGTGATCGATATCGACCCGCTTGTTCATCTCGGTGATCGACTCATCGGTAATCAGCGGGGAGAGCTGGTTCAGCGCCGCTTCCAGGCCAGGATGGCTCTCCAGCACATCCTTACGCACCACCGGCGTGACGTTATAGCTCGGGAAGAAATGCTTATCATCCTCCAGCACTTTCAGGTCAAAGCCTTTCACCCGGCCGTCGGTGGTGTAGATCAGACCGGCATCGACGAAGCCATCGCGGATGGCGTTATAGACCAGGCCAGGGTCCATCTGGCGGATCTGCGGCCGATCCAGCGCCAGGTTGTAAGTCTTCTGCAGCGGCTTCATGCCGTCTGAGCGGCCGGAAAACTCCAGGTCCAGCCCCAGTCGCCAGTTATGGTCGGGATCGCGCTGGCGTACCTGTTCAATTTTTGCCACCAGTTGCGACATCGTGGTGATACCCTCTTTCTCCGCCCGCTGCCGGGTCATGGCGAAAGCATAGGTATTGTTCATCGGGGCGGGCTGAAGCCACACCAGGCCCAGTTTCGCATCGAGTTTTTTAACCGTGTCATAGGCCTGCTCTGACGACATCGGCTGGTTGATATGGTTAAAAATGATCAGTGAAGTCCCGGTGTACTCCCACGTCATATCGATCTGCTTATTCAGCAGCGCATTCCGGCCAATAGTGGTGGCGATATTGCGCTTTGGGATCACCTCAAAGCCTTTCTTCTGTAACCACAGCACCGTCATCGCCGACAGGATGTGCTGCTCGGTAAAGCTCTTGGTGGCCATCACCAGCGGGGCCGCCGCCTGGGCGGTCTGACTTAATGCCAGCGTCGCCAGCAGGGTCAGGGCACTCTTTTTTATCCAGCGCGTAAGCATCGCAAATTCCTTATTGTTATGCCGCAGCGTGCGGACTGAGAAAGCGGCCGAGCGCGGCCAGCAGCATATCCAGCACCAGCGCCACCAGCGCAGTCGCCGCCGCACCCAGGATCAGCGTCGGGAAGTCGTTGAGGTAGATGCCGGGAAAAATCAGTTCGCCGAAGCTGCTGGCACCAATCAGAAACGCCAGCGGCGCGGTACCCACATTGATGGCGGTGGCAATACGCACGCCCGCGAGGATAACCGGCAGCGCATCAGGCAGTTCGACCTGGCGCAAACGCTGCATTTTGGTCATACCAATGCCGTTGGCGGCTTCGATCAGTGAAGAAGGGACCGCACTCAGGCCGGAGAAAGTGTTACGTACGATAGGTAGCAGAGAGGCGAGAAACAGCGCAATCAGCGCTGGACGGTCGCCGATGCCGATAATCACCATCGCTAATGCCAGCACCGCCAGCGGCGGCAGCGTATTACCGACGTTAAAAATCTGCATCACATATTCGGCCCAGCGACGGGCGAAAGGGCGACTGAGAATGATGCCGCTGGGAATACCGACCAGCAGAGCAAACAGCATTGACCAGAAGACTAAAAACAGGTGTTGCTGGCCGAGATAGAGCAGATCAACTTTTCTGGCGACTAACTGGTCCCAGCCAAGGCCCCAGATTAGCGCGCCAATCACCGCGGCCACAGCCAGCAGTGCCAGACCAGCGCGGCGGGCCAGTGAAGCATTTTGCATAAGGGACTCTCCCTGATTACGATCTCAATTGTTATACCCATCACTAGCAGCCCGACAGAAGCAGCAAAACCCGCCGCCGCTTCCAATACCGAAACTGCGATAAAATGCACATCAAATGACTGTTTATCGACGATTTTTAACTGAACGCTGAAAAACAGGCTTTAATGCTATAGCAGCCCTAAGCGAGCCGCGCTAGCTTTAACGCCCTAAAGCAGTCGGTGAAAAACAGGTTAAAATAGTGTTAAGGCCGCGTGGTGATTGGGCTAACACATCAATGAAAATTTTTCATCGACTTTTGGTGACAACGTCACACATTGCGCCCGTGATGCGCACTGACGGGAAACTGCATTCACTCAATCTGCGCTAGTGTTGCAGCTTAAAAAAGGATCTCTATGACTGAAAGCGCACAGATTCAGACCGGGCACCGCCACTGGATTTTAATCGCCTGTATGCTGGCCATGTTTATGGCGGCGATTGAGGTCACCATTGTTGCCACCGCGATGCCGACCATTATTGCTGAACTGGGCGGCTTTTCGCAGTTTGGCTGGGTATTCTCCATCTATCTGCTGACGCAGGCGGTCAGCGTCCCGCTCTACGGACGACTGGCGGATATCTATGGCCGTAAGCGGATGTTTTTTATCGGCACCACGCTGTTCCTGATCGGCTCGGTGTTGTGTGGCTTTGCCCATACCATGACCTGGCTGATTCTGTTCCGCGCTTTTCAGGGACTGGGAGCCGGTGCCATCATGCCGCTCAGCTCAACTATCGTGGCGGACATCTACTCACCGCGTGAGCGCGCCAGCGTGCAGGGCTGGCTCTCCAGCGTCTGGGGCGTGGCCGCCATCGTCGGTCCGCTGACCGGCGCCTGGCTGGTACAGCACTTTAGCTGGTCGGTGATTTTCTGGGTCAATCTGCCAATAGGGCTGATCAGTATGCTGATGCTGGCGCGCTGGTTACCGGCGCATCAACAGGAGGCGCAGGCGCAGCCGCTGAACCTGGCGGGCAGTGGCTGGCTGATGCTGTGCGTCAGCGCACTGCTGGTTGCGCTACTGCAGGCTGAACAGCTGGGCTACTGGCTGATCCCGTTCCTGCTGTTTTCGCTGTTTGCTGGCTGGCGGCTCAAGCGCCACGAGCAGCAGGCTGACGCACCGTTGTTCCCACTGATTATCTGGCGCAGCCGGCTGATTATTGCCGGTAACGCCGGCAACCTGATCATCGGGGCCGCCATGATGGGGATCAGCGCTTTTCTGCCGACCTGGATTCAGGGGATCGGCGGCGGTTCGCCACTGCAGGCGGGCAGTGCGCTGGCGATGATGTCGATTGGCTGGCCGCTGGCCAGTACCCTGAGCGGCCGTCTGATGCTGCGCACCTCATACCGTTTCACCGCACAACTGGGCGCGCTGTTGCTGATTACCGGCAGTGGATTACTGCTGCTGTTGCAGCCTGACAGTTCGTTGTATCAGGCGGGCTTTACCGCGTTTGTCATCGGTACCGGTATGGGCATGACCAGCACCACCTTTCTGGTATCGGTACAGAATCAGGCGGATTACCAGATTCGCGGCATCTGTACCGCCTCGATTATGTTCAGCCGGATGATGGGTTCGGCGATTGGCACCGCCATCATGGGCGCGGTGCTGAACCTCAATCTGCAGTGGCGACTGCCGCAGGCGCAGGACCCGGTGCAGCAGATTATGGCGGATGAGAGTCGGCGTCAGCTGGCCCCGGAGACGCTACAGCAGATGGTGCAGGCGATTGCGAGCTCACTGCATTGGGTGTTTGTGGTGGCACTGGTGATAGCGCTGTTTGCGCTGGGCGTGGCGTGGATGATGCCGCGTCAGCGGCCGGAACATGCAGAATAGCGGAGCAGGGCGACAGGTCGTCGCCCTGGCAATTTACTGTGCGGGCGCGTCCTGTGAACTGCCGGCACTGTCTGGCACGCTGGCGTCATCGTCACGCCCCATGCGCTTGTAAACAATCTTTTGTGTGTCGTTCTCACAATGTCCCACCACCTGACCGCCAGCCTGATCAACCTGATCGTTGGCGACGATGTCGAGACTAAAACCCGATTCGGGCACACCGTTCTGAATAATTTTCTGGCTGATCTCGGTTTTTACCGATTCACAGGATGCCTGTGCCAGTACCGGCAGCGCAAACAACGTCGCGGTTAACAAAACCCTCTGTAGCTTCATCACGTATTCCTTATGTTAGTTGTCCGTCATTACTATAGCTGAAAATCAGGGTGCAATCGGTCGGCCGGAGCGGCGATCCAGACAACGCAGGGTATTCGGCTCCCAGTAGGCGTTGAGATTCAGGCTCTGCTCACACTTATCGCGGGTATCAAAAGCACGATCGGTCTTATCAAATTCCTTCTCGACGCGGCTGTTCACTTTGTTACGCAGCATCCGCGTGTCATTCCACTGCTCTTTATCCTGACGCGCCGCTTCATTACTGGCGGCGCTGCTGCCATCTTCAATGATCAGGCGATTGGTGGTAGCGCTGGCATTGAATGCTGCCGCTGACAGCAGGCTCACCAACAGGACCGGGATAAATTTTTTCATTGCGCTTTCCTTCAGTTAACGCAGACATCACCAATGGGAACGGCTGTTGCCGCGGGTAGCGTTAGTATATCATCGCCGTTTCTTTGCTCACCAGCCGTGAGTGGTTTGTTTACGTTTATGAGAGGTCGGGGTGCTGATTAAAACCGCCGTGCTGTTTTTTATCACCGCGCTGGCGGAAATCATCGGCTGCTTCCTGCCGTGGCTGTGGCTGAAAAAGGGCGGCTCCGTCTGGCTGCTGCTGCCCGCCGCCGCCAGCCTGGCGCTGTTTGTCTGGCTGTTGACGCTGCATCCTGCGGCCAGCGGACGGGTGTATGCCGCCTATGGCGGGGTTTACGTGCTGACTGCACTGCTGTGGTTACGGGTGGTCGATGGGGTGAAACTCAGCGCCTGGGACTGGAGCGGGGCGATCGTCGCCTTTATCGGTATGCTGATTATCGTGCTGGGCTGGGGACGCGGATAGGGCCAGCCGGTGCGGCTGGCCCTGAGGGTTACGGCTTGTGCACCTTGAGACCGGCCAGCGTCTGGCTGACGGGCATCATCTCAAGGGTATTGATGTTGACATGCTTAGGCAGCGTGGCGACCCAGTAGACCGCTTCGGTGACATCTTCCGGCGTTAAAGCGGTGGCGCCTTCATAGACCTGGCCCGCTTTATCATCGTCGCCCTTGAAGCGCACGTTAGAGAACTCGGTGCCGCCGACCAGTCCCGGCTCGATGTCGGTGACGCGCAGCGCCGTGCCGTGCAGATCGGTACGCAGATTCAGGCTGAACTGACGCACAAAGGCTTTGGTCGCGCCATAGACGTTGCCACCGGCATAAGGCCAGCTACCGGCGATTGAACCGATATTGATCACATGTCCAACGTTACGCTCCACCATCTGCGGTAGCAGGGCGCGCGTCATATAGACCAGCCCTTTGGTGTTGGTGTCGATCATGTTTTCCCAGTCTTCGACGTTGGCGCGGTGCGCGGGCTCAATCCCCAGCGCCAGACCGGCGTTATTCACCAGCACGTCGATGTCACGCCAGTCGGCAGGCAGCTGATTCACCGCCTCTTCAATTGCCGCGCGGTTCCGCACATCAAGCTGCACGGTATAGAGATGCTCGCCCAGCTCATCTTTCAGCGCTTTCAGCCGCTCGGCACGCCGTCCGCTGGCAATCACTTTGTGACCATTTGCGATAAAGCGACGGGTGATGCTTTCACCAAAACCGGCGGTTGCGCCGGTGACAAAAATAATCATCTCACTGTTCCTTATGCCATTTTCAGAGTCGATGGCTTCACCATAGCATTTCATTTCCGCTTGCGCCCGCCGAAAAACCGATCGGGTTGTAAAGGCATTTTACCGGCCCGCCAGCTGCGCTGTTTTGGGGCGCAATGCACACAAACGGGGCAGCGCAGGCGCGCATTCAGCCGCTTAAACCCGCCCGATTCGTGACGAGCTTGCCAGGCAACCGATTGCGATTGCAAAGCAATCGGTTGCGGGGCCCTATTGTCCTGCATCAGTTGCGCAACAAGCGCGATTTTATTTAACTCTTTGATAGTAAAAGTAAAAGCGGTGATTGCGATCTGGCACGGCAGTTGCAACAGGGTATTAAGGCAATCATCTGCATAATGAAAAGAAGGCCGCAGTGCTTTCAGAAAGGAAAAGTCATGTCACCAGCGACAGATACGGCGATACGCGCCAGTTTTTTTGACTTCACCTCGGTGGTGGACCAGCCCGACGGGCTGCTCTCTGCCGCGCGCTATCTGGAGGATGGCGTGTTGCGGCTGCGCGACGGACGCGTGGTGGGGTTAGCGCCGTGGGAGGCGTGCAGCGCCGCACTGGCGGGTCAGCCGGTCATTGACCTGCGCGGCAAGCTGATCGTACCGGGCTTCGTCGATACCCACATTCACTATCCGCAGACCGAAATGATCGGCGCGTTCGGCGAACAGCTGCTGGAGTGGCTCAACCACTATACGTTTCCGGTGGAGGCGCAGTATCACTGTCCGGACCACGCGGCCCGGATGTCGGCCTTTTTCCTGCATCAGCTGCTGTCGAATGGCACCACCAGCGCGCTGGTGTTTGGCACCGTGCATCCCCAGTCGGTTGAGGCGCTGTTCAGCGCGGCGGAAGCGCTGAACATGCGGCTGATTGCCGGCAAAGTGATGATGGATCGTAACGCGCCTGACAATCTGACCGAAACTCCGGAACAGAGTTATCAGCAGACCCGCGCGCTGATTGAGCGCTGGCACCAGCGCGGACGACTGAGCTACGCGCTGACGCCGCGTTTCGCCCCGACCTCCTCGCCACAGCTGCTGGAAAAAGTGCAGCAACTGCGGCAGGAGTTCCCGGATACCTGGCTGCATACTCATCTGAGCGAAAATCCGCAGGAGGTCGCCTGGGTGAAGCAGCTGTTCCCGGAGCGCGCCGGCTACCTTGATGTCTACCATCACTATCAGCTCACCGGGCGTCGCAGCGTGTTTGCTCACTGCGTCCATCTCGACGACGGCGAATGGCAATGCCTGCACGACACCGATTCCACCATCGCTTTCTGCCCGACCTCAAACCTGTTTCTTGGCAGCGGGCTGTTTAACCTTAAACGCAGCTGGCAGCAGGGCGTTAAAGTCGGTATTGGCACCGATGTGGGCGCCGGCACCACCTTCAGCATGCTGCAAACGCTGGGCGAAGCCTACAAAGTGGGCCAGTTGCAGCAGTATAAGCTGAGCGCCGCCGAAGCCTTTTATCACGCCACGCTGGGCGGCGCGCGGGCGCTGGATCTCGATCACGCCATTGGCAATTTCAATCCGGGTAAAGAGGCGGATTTTGTGGTGCTCGATCCGGCCGTTTCCGCCTTACAGACTTTGCGTATCGGCAACAGCAAAGATATCTGGGAAAAACTGTTTGTTCTGATGACGCTCGGCGATGACCGCAATATCGCCCAGACCTGGGTCAACGGGCGTCCGGTATGGCAGCGCGACGCGGGAGAGCAAGCGGCATGATCCAGTTCCTGTTAAATAATCAATTAGTTACCGAAGAGGCGTTAGATCCGAATCTGACGATACTTAACTATCTGCGCGGCCATCTGCGCCGCACCGGTACCAAAGAGGGCTGTGCCTCAGGTGACTGCGGTGCCTGTAGCGTCACGCTCGGTAAAGCGGTCAATGGCGCGATGCAGTATGAAACGGTCAATAGCTGCCTGACGCTGGTCTCCACGCTACAGGGCAAGCAGCTGATCACCGTCGAGGATCTGCGTCACGGCGGTGCTCTGCATCCGGCGCAGCAGGCGATGGTGGATTGCCACGGCTCGCAATGCGGCTTCTGCACGCCCGGCTTTGTGATGTCGCTGTTCAGTCTGCAAAAATCGGTCAGCGGCTGGGATCGCCATCAGGCGGAGAGTGCGCTGGCGGGCAATCTCTGTCGCTGTACCGGTTACCGGCCAATCATGGCGGCCGCGCAGCAGCTCTGTTCACAGCCGGTCAGCGACCCGTTCGATCACCATGCGGCCAGCGTGGCGCAACGGCTGACGGCACTGGCGAATCAGGAGATGCAGCAGCTCAGCGGCGACGGGCGGCACTGTTATCTGCCTAAAACCCCGGCCCAGCTGGCGCAGATCTATCTGGAACATCCTGAGGCGCGGCTGATTGCCGGTGGCACCGATCTGAGCCTCACCATCACCCAGCAGCATCAGCGCATACCGGTGCTGATCGCGCTGGAGCAGGTTGCGGCGCTGAAAGTGTGCAGTGAATTTGACGATCACTATCTGCTCGGTGCCAGCGCCTCTCTGCAGCAGGTTGCCGAATTTCTGACCGACCGGATTCCGGGCATCAGCGAAATGCTGCAACGTTTCGCGTCGTTACAGATCCGGCTGCAGGGTACGCTGGGCGGCAATATCGCCAACGCCTCGCCGATTGGTGATGCCTCACCGATGCTGCTGGCGCTGAACGCCACTCTGCTGCTGCAGCAGGGCGAGCAGCAACGGTTACTGCCGCTGGACCAGTTTTTCACCGGTTACCGGCAGACCAGACTGTTGCCGGGCGAGTTTATCCGGGCGATACGTATCGATAAAGTGACGGTGTCACCTGACTTTGTGGCCTGGAAAGTCTCTAAGCGGCTGGATGATGATATTTCAGCGGTGTTTGCGGCCTTTAACCTGGAGATTGAGCAGGGTCAGGTACGCGCGGCGCGCATCGCTTTTGGCGGCATGGCCGCGACGCCGAAACGGGCGACGCACTGCGAACAGGCCTTGCTGGATCAACCCTTTAACGCCGTGACGGTGTCACGCGCGGCCGCCGCGCTGGCGGAAGATTTCCAGCCGCTCTCCGATTTCCGCGCCAGCGCTGACTACCGCCTGCAGGTGGCGCGTAATCTGTTGCGGCGCTACTACCATCGCTACAACGGCGAATTAACCTGTATCGAGGTGGCCCGCTATGTCTCATAACCGTCCTGAACTGAGTGAAGAGGTGCGCAAAGCGCAGCATACCGCCGGCATCCAGAGCGGTGTTGGCCGCAGCAATAAACATGAAAGCGCGGAGATGCATGTCTCCGGCGAGGCGCGGTTTATTGACGACAAGCCTGAGCTGCCCGGTATGCTGCACCTCTGTCCGCGGCTGAGTGAACACGCTCATGCGCGCATAACCCGGATTGATGTTGAGCCGTGCTACGCCATTCCCGGCGTAGTCAGCGTGCTGACCTGGCAGGATGTGCCCGGCATCAATGATGTTGGTCCGCTGGAGCCGGGCGATCCGCTGCTGGCGCACGACAAAGTCGAATATATGGGTCAGATTGTGATTGCGGTGGCGGCCGATTCCCCGGACGCTGCCCGGCTGGGCGCTGCCGCTGCCGTGATTGAATATGAGGTGCTTGAACCGCTGCTGGATGTTGAACAGGCGCTGGCGCAGGGCAGCTTTGTGCAGGAGCCGCACGTTCATCGGCGCGGTGACGTTGATGCCGCGCTGGCACGCGCCCCGCATCGCATCAGCGGTTCCTTTCATATTGGCGGTCAGGAACACTTCTATCTGGAAACCCAGACGGCAATGGTCATTCCCGGCGAAGATCAGCAGCTGCAGGTCTTTTCCTCGACTCAGAATCCCACTGAAGTGCAGAAGCTGGTGGCGGAAGTGATGGGCATCAGCCTGAATCAGGTCACAATTGATATGCGGCGGATGGGCGGCGGATTTGGCGGCAAGGAGACCCAGGCGGCGGGCGTGGCCTGTCTCTGCGCCATCGTGGCGCGCCAGACTGGCCGGGCGGCGAAGATGCGGCTTTCCCGCCGCGACGACATGCGCATCACCGGCAAACGGCATCCGTTTTTTGTCCGTTACGAGGTCGGTGTTGAGGATGACGGGCTGTTATGTGGGGTGAAGATTGAGCTGGCGGGTAACTGCGGTTATTCACTCGATCTCAGTGGATCGATCGTCGATCGGGCGATGTTCCACGCCGACAACGCCTATTACCTCGGCGATGCGCTGATAACCGGCTATCGCTGCCGCACAAATACAGCCTCAAATACTGCCTATCGGGGTTTTGGCGGTCCGCAGGGCATGGTGGCGATTGAGCAGATCATGGATCACATCGCGCGGCACCGCGGCCTCGATCCGCTGGCGCTGCGCAAGCGCAATTACTACGGTAAGCAGGATCGCAATATCACCCATTATCATCAGCAGGTTGAGGATAATCTGCTGGACGAAATCACCGAACAGCTGGAACGGAGCAGTGATTATCAGGCGCGGCGGGCGGAGATTCAGGCGTTCAATGCCCGCAGCCCGCTGCTGAAACGCGGTCTGGCGCTGACGCCGGTTAAATTCGGCATCTCGTTTACCTCCAGCTTCCTTAACCAGGCGGGCGCGCTGATCCTGATCTACACCGACGGCACGGTGCAGCTCAACCACGGCGGCACCGAGATGGGTCAGGGGCTCAACACCAAAGTCATTCAGATCGTGGCTGAAGTGCTGCAGATTGAGGTCGATAAGATTCAGATCACCGCCACCGATACCGGCAAAGTGCCGAACACCTCGCCGACGGCGGCCTCCAGCGGGGCCGATCTCAACGGTAAGGCGGCGCAGAATGCGGCGGAGATCCTGCGTGAACGCATGACGCAGATGCTGTGTCAGCTGCATCAGTGTGAAGCATCGGCGGTCAGTTTCCGTAACGGCATTGTGCGCGCCGGGGAAAAACATTACACCTTCGCAGAAGTGGCGCAGCTGGCGTGGTTCAATCAGGTGCCGCTATCCGCCACCGGTTACTATCGTGTGCCGGGCATTCATTACGATCGACTGGCCGGGCGCGGTAAGCCCTTTTACTACTTCGCTTACGGCGCGGCCTGCTGTGAAGTGGTGATCGATACCTTAACTGGCGAATATCGTCTGTTGCGCGCTGACATCCTGCATGACGTGGGGGCCTCACTGAATCCGGCCATCGATATCGGTCAGGTCGAAGGCGGTTTTGTGCAGGGCGTCGGCTGGCTGACCTGTGAAGAGCTGGTGTGGAACCAGAAGGGGCAGTTGCTGACCGATGGGCCGGCCAGCTACAAAATTCCGGCCATCAGCGACGTGCCGGCAGATCTGCGGGTGACGCTGGTGGAGAACCGCAAAAATCCGCAGGATACGGTTTTCCACTCCAAAGCCGTCGGCGAGCCGCCCTTTATGCTGGGCATTGCGGCCTGGTGCGCGCTACAGGATGCGGTAGCCAGCGTGGCCGGTTATGCGCATCCTCCGCTGCTGGACGCGCCCGCCACGCCGGAACGGATACTGAACGCGGTGCTGCAGCTGGCAGGAGCCTGTGATGATCTACCATGACTGGATAAGCGTGCTGCACCAGCTGCGTGAAAAGCGCCAGAGCTGCGTGCTGATCACCGTGCTCAGTGAGCGCGGTTCAGTACCGCGCGACAGCGGCAGCAAGATGGTAGTCACGCTGCAGGAGAACTTTCTGACGATTGGCGGCGGCCAGCTTGAATTTCAGTGCATTGCCCAGGCGCGCGCTATGTTGCAGAGCGGAGCCCGCGCACCGCATACCGAGGAGTACAGCCTCGGCGCACGGCTGGGTCAGTGCTGCGGCGGCAAAACCACGCTGCTGTTTGAGCCGCTGTTGCAGTGTCAGCCTGAAATCCTGCTGTTCGGCGCCGGACATGTCGGCCAGGCGCTGGTTAATTTGCTGGCAACGTTACCCTGTCACATTCGCTGGATCGACAGCCGTCCCGGCCAGTTTGAGCGGGTGCCGCCAGGCGTGGTTACGCTGCAACCGGAAGACCCGCTCGACTGCGTGGCGCAGGCGGCTCCCGATAGCTATTTCATTATTATGACCCATCATCATCCGCTCGATTTCGAGCTGTGTGAGGCGGTGCTGAAACGCGGTGATTTTCGCTATGCGGGCGTGATTGGCTCGCAGACCAAAAGCCAGCGCTTCCGCTACCGGCTGGCGGGCAAGGGCGCGCAGGCCGATCGGCTGGCGAAATTGCGCTGTCCGATTGGCCTGCCGGACGTCAAAGGCAAGCTGCCCGCCGAGATCGCCGTAGCGATTGCCGGTGAAGTGATCAGCGTTTATCAGCAGCACCTGGCCTGAGTTGTTCAACTGCCCGCAACCTGCCAGGATAAGGCTTTGCGATGCCCATTCAGGAGCGAATCATGAACGCCCGTCAGAATCCTTTCTTTAGCGTCAGCCCCTTGCCTTATCAGGCGCCGCCGTTTGACCAGATTCAGCAGCAGGATTTTCTGCCCGCCTTGCAGGCAGGCATTGAAGAAAAGCGTCGGGAAGTTGAGGCGATCGCCACATGCAGTGACGAGCCAACGTTCCTCAATACCTATGAGGCGCTGGAGAAGAGCGGGCAGTTGCTGAACCGGGTTAATCTGGTGTTCAGCGCCATGACCTCGGCGCACACCAGCCCCTATCTGCAACAGGTGGATGAAGAGATCGCACCGGAGCTGACCGCACTCAACGACGAGATCATGCTTAACCGGCCGCTGTTCTCACGGCTCGATGCGGTCTATCTGCAGCGCGCCCAGCTTGATGCTGAATCCAGGCGGCTGGTTGAGGTGATCTGGCAGCGCTTTCAGCTGGCGGGTGCCAATCTGCCCGAAGCGCAGAAACAGCAGCTAAAAGCCCTGAATCAGGAAGCGGCGCGTCTCAGTACCCGCTTTACCAACAGGCTGCTGGCTGCTACCAAGGCAGGCGGTCTGGTGGTGGATCAGGCAGAGAAACTGGCGGGGCTTTCCGCTGCAGACCTGGCGGTCGCGCAGGCAGAAGCGCGCGCCCGCGGGCTGGAGAATGCCTGGCTGCTGGTGCTGCAGAACACCACTCAGCAACCGGCGCTGCAAAGCCTGAGCGATCGCGAAACCCGTGAGGCGCTGTTTAAAGCGGGCATGACCCGAACCGAAAAGGGCGACGAAAATGATACGCGTGAGCTGGTGCTGCGTCTGGCTCAGGTGCGGGCCGAACAGGCCAGGCTGCTGGGCTTTGCCAGTTATGCCGAGTGGAAATTGCAGGACCAGATGGCGAAAACCCCGGACGCTGCGTTTGCCTTTATGCGTAACATCGTGCCTGCCGCCCGTGCGCGGGCTGAACGTGAAGCGGCGGCTATCCAGCAGACTATCGATCGCCAGCAGCAGAGCTTTACGCTGCGCGCCTGGGACTGGAATTTTTACGCCGAACAGGTGCGTCACGCGCAGTACGATCTCGATGAGAGCCAGATCAAACCTTACTTCGAGCTGAACTCGGTGCTGCAGAATGGCGTGTTCTGGGCGGCCACGCAGCTCTATGGCATCCGGTTTTCGCCCCGCCAGGATCTGCCGGTTTACCATCCCGACGTGCAGGTATACGAAATTTTCGATGCCGATCAAACACCGCTGGCGCTGTTCTATACCGACTTCTTCAAGCGCGACAGCAAAGGCGGCGGGGCGTGGATGAGCAATTTTGTTAACCAGTCGACGCTGCTGGAGAGCAAGCCGGTGATCTACAACGTCTGCAACTACACCAAACCGCCAGCCGGTGAACCGGCGCTGCTGAGCTGGGATAAGGTGATCACGATGTTTCACGAGTTTGGACATACGCTGCACGGCCTGTTCGCCAGCCAGCGCTATCCGAGCCTGTCAGGCACCGAGACGCCGCGCGATTTTGTGGAGTTTCCGTCGCAGATTAATGAGCACTGGGCCAGTGAGCCGCAGGTGTTCCGCCATTTCGCCCGCCACTATCAGAGCGGAGAACCGATGCCCGCCGCGCTGCACGAAAAAATCATCCGCGCCGGAAAATTCAACAAAGGTTACGAGATGAGTGAGTTGCTGGCGGCCGCGCTGCTCGATCTGCACTGGCACAGTCTGCCAGGCGACCGGGCACCGCAAAGCGTGGACGGTTTTGAACAGCAGGCACTGCAGAGCGACAATCTGGCGTTAGCGGCGGTGCCGCCGCGCTACCGCTCCAGCTATTTTCAGCATATCTGGGGCGGAGGCTATGCCGCCGGTTACTACGCCTATATCTGGACCCAGATGCTGGCTGATGACGGTTACCAGTGGTTTGTTGAACAGGGCGGACTGACACGGGAAAATGGCGAGATTTTCCGTCAGAAAATCCTCTCGCGTGGCAACAGCAGCGACCTGAAAACCCTGTATGAAAGCTGGCGTGGCGGCCAGCCGAAGCTGGAGCCAATGCTGAAGAATCGCGGCCTGGCGGAGTAGCTAATCGACGGGCGGTCATGCCGCCCGCTGATCTAAGGAACGGACGGGTTAACCCAGCGGTCCGCCTTCAATGGTTTCACACATGCCGGCCAGCACCCGCTCGCCGGTTTCACTTTTCAGCGAACGATACCACTCTGCGGTCACAGCCGGATCTTTCGCATGGGTGACGTCACAGCGCTTACGCGCTTTCAGCACCAGATCTTTGACCCGCTCAACCCGGCGCGCCTGATAACGCAGCAGGGCATCTTCAATCCCCAATGAATGCGACGCCAGCGTAGAGGCGAGCACGATGGCATCTTCCATCGCCGCACAGCCGCCCTGACCGATATCAGGTGTGGTGCTGTGGGCTGCATCCCCCAGCAGGGCAACGCGACCTTTAACCAGGCGGCTGAACGGTTCGATATCGTGGATTTCGACCCGGTTGGTGGTGTCGGGATTGATCGCGGCAATCAGCTTCTGCACCGGTGCGGCCCAGCCGGCAAAATAGCCGCTCAGATCGGCTTTAACGGTACTACGGTCCTGCGGCAGCCCTTTGGGCAGCGGCACGTCGAAGAAGAAATAAAAACGGTTATCGCTCACCGGCATCAGCGACACGCGCTTGCCTTCGCCGACAAAGGTCGTCCACTGATCGGCAGGAGCGATGCTTTCGTCTATCGTCACCAGCCCGTTCCAGTTGACGTAACCGGCATAGCGCCGCTCCAGCGTCTGCTCCAGCACATAATCCCGGATCACCGAATGGGTGCCGTCCGCGGCAATCAGAAAATCACCCTGAACCTGGCTATTATCGGCAAAGGTGGCAATCACACCGTGATCGCCTTGTTCAACCTGAATGACCCGTTTGCCGAAATTGACCCGCTGACGGCCAAAGGTATCGATCAGCATCGCCTGCAGTTCAGCACGCGCCACCGGATAGGGGAACTCACCGACCTGCTGCACCAGCGGCGACATACTGAAGCGGGTCAGCGGTGCGCCGCTCACCGCATCGTGATAGGCCATGTAGGCCATATTGCCACCCAGTGCGCGCAGCGCCGCCTTCATGCCCAGCGCATTCAGGCATTTAACGCCGTTTGGCCAGATGGAAATCGCGGCCCCGACCGGCTTCATCTCTTTTACCGCTTCGAATACCTCAACCTCAAAACCCGCTTTCTCCAGCGCGATGGCGCTACTCATGCCGCCGATACCACCACCGATTACGATCGCTTTCATAGTTATCTCCTGTCTGCTTGCAACGGATACTGCAACTTTTGTACCAGTGCCTTACCACGCAGCCAGAAAATCAGGATTTACAGACTGTTCAATGACATAGCGTGTCACGACAACCTAATGATGCTGCGCCAGAGGATGCTGGCGCACGCTTATGTTGCAATGCGATGCGCTTAAACAGTGCATCGCAGGCAAAAAAAGCGGCTGCTGTATCATTTGTTTCATCAGGCAGGCGTCAGGAGATGAGGCAAACAATCACTGCTAATGACAGACGCTACCGTCAGATGCATAAAACAGGCCGATCTCTGAAAAGCCACTACAGGAAAACTGATTAGTTGAATTGTTATCAACTGATCGCCCCTGGGGCACGCCGGATTATTTTTAACAAATCTTTAAACTTACACATAATAAATGGCGCACCGGCTGACGGCGCTTTATTCCTCTTCATTAATCAACGAGTTAATTAATGAAATATGAGAACGGATGTAAAAATATTTCTGTAACCGTTACGCTGCTGCGACAGACCAGGAATAAACCCCGATCGGCAATCATAAATAAATTGCGCGATTGGCCGCTAAAAACATTTTTAGGATATTCTGCAGGCGCGCCTGCCGACATCGCATGATATAGATCTCCCGGGACTCAAGGACTCTGGAATACGATCATGAAAATCGGAATCACCAATAACCACTATCCGGAGCAGCGTAATATTTTAGTTAATCCGGAAAATGAATATATAAATCTCAAAAAGTACAATCTGTTTTACTTTATTAACCCGCTACGGACTCGCTTACTCAAAAAAAATAAATCCTTCGTTTTTCTGCCGCTGCCATTTTCACCCGCATCCCGGCCAGACGTCCTGCATCTGTTTAATGAAGTGGCGATAACCCGTCAGAAATGGGTTGCCTCGTTTGAAACGGAATTACCGCGCGTTTTACCGGTGCCGGGCGTTGCAAAACAGGATAACCCCGAACTGAAGCGGCTGATCCCGCATCTGCTGAAAGAGAACTGTCTTGGGTTGATAGCCATTTCGGACGCGACGCTGAACATACAGATGAAACTGTTCCCGCCCGGAGACGGCGTGGCGCAGCAGATCAGACGTAAAACGGTGGTGTTGCATCCGCCACAGACTCTGTTCACGCCGCATAAAGCGCCACGCCAGGCTGGCATATTCCGGCTGGTGTTTGCCGGCAACGAGTTCTACCGTAAAGGCGGGGCCGAAGTGGTACTGGCGATAAGTGAGCTGATTGAAGAGCGCAAGCTGGAAGAGTCGCAGCTGGATGTGCAGCTGATCGGCGATCTCACCAAACGTCATAACGTAGCGCACCGGCAACATCAGGACGATGAGGCATTCTGTCGCTCAATTGAGAGCCGCATCGGACGTTATCGCTGTTTTACCCACCGCTCCCGGCTGGATAATGCCGCGCTGCTGCAGCTGTTTCGTGACAGCGACATCGGCCTGCTGCCGACCTGGCAGGAGACCTACGGCTTTTCGGTGCTGGAGATGCAGGCGAACGGCTGCCCGGTGATCACCAGCAACGTGCGTGCCTTACCGGAGATTAATCCGGCCAGCGCGGGCTGGGTGATTGGCGGCGCGCTCAACGGCGATCGTGAATACAGTGTCACTACGCCTCAGGAGAAACAGCAGCTGCGTCAGGCGCTGGTGGCGGGTCTGAAACAGACACTGCTCGCCATCTTCGATCGGCCTGAGATGTTGCAGGAAAAAGGGGAGGCGGCGATTCTGCGTATCAAAGATCAGCACGATCCGCAGCGTTATATCGTCCGGCTGCACGATATTTATCACCGCGGCGTGATCAACGTCACTCAACATCCTCCGGTGATCCCCGTTTGATAAGATTTTCCAGACGACGCGTGCCAGATTAGTCATACTTAGTGCAGCGTTCATCTGGAGATTAATCATGAAAATAGTCATCAGCCTGCTGCTGTCCGGACTGCTGGGCAGCAGCGCCTTTGCTCAACCCTCATCCCCGTTTCCGGCGCGTGCGCCGCTGCCACAGCTGACGCCCGTCGCCGCACGCTGCGATGTCTCAGCCTGTCAGACCAATTGCTATGTCGAACGATCCCATTGCAACACCCGTGATACCGGAGCGTGCAGTTCACAGGCACAAATCTGTGTGCAGGCCTGTGCCGATCAGTGCAAATAATTTGAATCAGAGAAAAAACTGTTAATTGCCAATGAAAAAGTCTTTGTCTTACCTTGTTTTGTGGTCCCTTTCTGCCAGCTGTGTTGCCGCCGATCTCACCTCACAGCAGGTCACTTCTCTGGTTAAAGCCGCGATAGAACCGCTGATGGAGCAGCAGGAGATCCCCGGTATGTCGGTCGCGATCCTCTATAAAGGCCGCACCCAGTTCATCAATGCCGGCGTCGCGGATCGGGAGTCCGGCCGCCGGGTCACCGAAAATACTCTGTTCGAACTCGGCTCGGTGAGTAAAACCTTCACCGGCGTGCTGGCCGGCGTGATGATCCGCAATGGGGATATCGCGCTTAACGATCCGGTACAGAAATACTGGCCACAGCTGACCGGCACGCAGTGGCGGCACATCCGGATGCTGCATCTGGCGACCTATACCGCGGGCGGCCTGCCGCTGCAGCTACCGGATGCGGTAACCGATCAGGCCTCGCTGCTTAACTATTATCAGCAGTGGCAACCGCAGGCCGCGCCGGGCACGCTGCGTCAGTATTCCAATGCCAGTATCGGTCTGTTTGGTGCGCTGATGGTGAAGGGCGATTACGAGCAGGCGATGGAGAAAAATGTCTTTCAGCCGCTGCGGCTGACGCGCACCTATATAACCGTGCCGCCGTCAATGATGCTGAATTATGCCTGGGGCTACAAAAACGGCCAGCCGGTGCGGGTATCGCCGGGAATGCTGGACGCGGAGGCCTACGGAATCAAATCGACCGCCCGCGATATGCTGACCTTTATGCAGGCGAATGCTGATCCTAATCGTCTCTCTTCAGGAAATACCGTGCTGCGCAATGCGATTCGCACGTCGCAGTCCCGCTATTTTAGCGTGCGCAGTTTCTATCAGGGACTGGGCTGGGAGATCTACGACTGGCCGGTGAGCGCCGCCACGGTGATCGCTGACAGTGAAAACGGCGTCGCGCTTAAACCTCAGCCCGCCACGCCACTCAATCCCGTCGTGCCTTCTCAAAGCGCCAGCTGGGTGCATAAAACCGGTGCCACCAACGGTTTTGGTGCCTACATTGCGTTTATTCCCGGCAGGAATACCGGCATCGTGATGCTTGCCAACAAGAACTACCCCAATCCGCTGCGGATAAAAACCGCCTGGCAAATTCTTGAGGCGTTGCAGTAATCTCCGGCGTCACTCTCCGCTGGCGCGCCTTGTTCATTTGCGCTAAAATTTAAATCAAATGAACAGAGGGTGATGCTATGTCAATTGCCATTTATACGCCCGCCAGCAGTGGCCGCAACCGTTCACTGCTGCATGCGCTGAACCTGCCGGAAACCCTGCCGGATGCGCATCAGCGGATTGCCGTCGGCTTCAGCAGCGGGGTACTGAAACGTACCGCGTCGCTGTCCGCATTTGATGAAGCCTGGCTGTGCCGGCTGGCGGGCATCGATCGCAGCACCTACAACCGCAAAGTGAAAGATCCTGAGCAGACTTTTTCGCCCGATCAAAGCGGACGGATTTATATGCTGATCCGCGTGCTCTCTGCCGCCAGCACGCTGTTGCGTGACGATCCGGCGCGGCTGGTACAGTGGCTGGAAACCCCAGCCAAAGCGCTGGGCGGCAAAAAACCGGCAGAGATGACCACTACCGTTGCGGGCGCGGAAGCGGTACTGAATCTGATTGGTCAGCTTGAACATGGCGTCATTACCTGATGGCATCAGTGCATTTTTACCGGCTGGTAAAAAGCGAATATGCGATGACCGCCTTTGATGGTTTTGGTGCCCGCACCTACGGCGGACGCTGGAATTCAGTGGGCACCGGCTGCGTTTATCTGGGGTCGAGCCGGGCGCTGTGCGTGCTGGAAGCGCTGGTGCATCTCACTATTCAGGATCTGGCGCAGGACTATTCGATGCTGTCGATCAGCGTGCCTGACTCGCTGATTGCCGAGCTGTCGCTGGCGGCACTTCCCGCCGACTGGCAGGCCGATCCCGCACCGCCATCGACGCGGGAGATTGGCGACGGCTGGCTGGCCAGCCCGGATAACGGGCTGATACTGAAAGTCCCGAGCACCCTGACCGGAGAGTGGAATGCGTTGTTGAATCCTGCTCACCCGGCCGCGGCGGCGATTATCAGCAAGGTGGTGGTCGAGCCATTTTTCTTTGACCCGCGCTTCAGGCTGCAATAGCTCCTGACCGGTCAGGCCTGCGCCTCAGTGGGCAGCTCTGGATTCTGAAATGGCCTGCGCGGCACAGATCAGCGCCAGGTGACTCAGCCCCTGCGGCATATTGCCGCGCCAGCTCTGGCTGCGCACATCAAACATTTCGTTAAAAATGTCGACGTTGCCATGCCGGTCAAGCGTGGCGAGGATCTGCTCCATCGCCTGGTCGGCCTGCTCAATGTTCCCCATCTCGGCCCAGGCCTCTGCCAGCCAGAACGCACAGGCGAGAAACGTGCTCTCTTCCTGGTCGACGCCGCTATAGCGATAGAGCATGGCGCTGTCATTGCCCAGTTCATGATGGATGGCACGATAGGTCGAGAGCATCCGCTGCGGATTAACCGCGTTGCCGTAGCTGTGTACCAGCGCCAGCGAGGCGTCAAGGCGATCCTCACTGCCGACGTAAAACAGGTAAGCCTGCTTCTGTTCTGACCAGCAGTGCGTCTCAATCCAGTCCCGAATCCGGTCGCGTTCCCGCTGCCAGCGGCCCAGCCAGGTGGGTTCGATGTGCTGGTTTTCGGCCAGCGCGACCGCCCGATCCAGCGCCATCCAGCAGGCCATTTTGGAGTGGGTGTAGTGCTGCAAGTCCGGCAACTCCCAGATACCACAATCCTTTTGCCGCCAGTGATCGGCACAGCAGTTCGCCAGCTCGCCCAGCATCCGTGAGGTGGTGATATCCAGTACGTGTCCCGCTTCGATAAACAGTTGCGCGGTGGCCAGCATGTCGCCATACATGCTGAGCTGCACCTGATCGCGGGCGTTATTGCCAACCCGAACCGGCTGAGAATCCTGATAGCCGCTTAACGGCGGAAAGCGTTCTTCCGGGACTTCATCGCCATTCAGCGCATAGCAGGCACGCAGCCTGACGCCGTGGCGCAGGATGGTCTGTGACAGCCATGAAAAGGCCGCTTTACAATCCTCCAGCGCGCCGAGATAAACAAAGGCTTTGATGATCAGACAGGCGTCACGCACCCAGGCGTAGCGATAATCGTAATTCTTCTCGCCGCCAATGCCTTCCGGCAGCGAGGTGGTGGCCGCAGCCGCCAGCGCACCGGTCGGTGAGTACCAGAGAAACTTGAGTGACAGGGCAGAGCGCTTCACCAGCGCCGGATAGCTGCCGTCATAGCTCAGACTCTCCACCCAGCTGGTCCAGCCGGTGTGGCTGGTTTCGATCCGCTGATCGATGGCGGAGAGCTCAGGCACTGCCAGCGGCTCATTCTCGGTGATCAGCAGCGCGCAGAGTGAGCGCGAACCGGCCGAGGTCCGCAGCGTGGCACAGACCTGCTCATCATCCAGTAAGGTAATGCGGATATCGTCGCTGGTACGGAACATCGCCATCACGTCAGCAATGTGAAACACCTTGCCTTTCTCGGTGTCGGCAATCCACGGAGAACGGGTTTCAGCCGCGGTGCCGAATCGCAGGCTGATCTCCAGTTCAACGTCGCCGCTCACGCCTTCAATCCGACGGGCCAGTTCGCCCCACGGCAGTCGTCCCGCCAGCGTGCTGTTGATCGATTCGGTCAGCAGCACCGTGCCGCTGTCGGTCTCATACCGGGTTTCCAGCACATTGCTGTTATCGCGATAGCGGCGCGTGACCTGATAAGGCTCGCGCGGCACGATTTGAAAATAGCCGCCGACACCGGCATCCAGCAGACGGTCAAACAGCGGTTTAGCATCGAGGTTCGGGGCGCACCACCAGTCGATCGAGCCATCCGGCGCAATCAGCGCTACCGAACGCCCTTCACCAATGGCGGCATAATCACCCAGACCTGCAAAGCCATTATCCCGGGACGGCTGCCGGAAAATTTCGTTTTCCATGGTTTTCTTCCTTGTATCACTGTGACGACAAAGACAACAGGCGAAGGCAGGACAAAAAAGTGGCCGCATTATGCGGCCACCGGGGAACGGGTTTACAGGGTGCCGGTGCCGCCATCTGAGCACCAGACCTGGCCGGAAGAGTAACTGCTCTCCGTCGAGGCCAGCGTGACGTAGAGCGGGGCGATTTCAACCGGCTGGCCGGGACGACCCATCGGTGAATCGGCACCAAACTGCTTCACTTTTTCCTGTGGCTGACCGCCGCTCGATTGCAGCACGGTCCAGTATGGGCCAGGCGCTACCGCATTTACCCGGATACCGTCGCCACCCAGCTGCTTCGCCAGTGATTTGGTAAAGGCGACAATCGCCGCTTTGGTCTGGGCGTAATCCAGCAGAATATCGCTGGGTTTAAAGGCCTGTACTGACGAGGTATTAATAATTGACGCGCCGCGTGGCAGATATTCCAGCGCCGCTTTGGTGATCCAGAACATCGCATAAACGTTGGTTTTAAATGTCGCGTCGAAATCTTCGGTAGTCAGGGTACGAATGGACTCATTAAACTGCTGGCGTCCGGCGTTATTCACCAGAATATCCAGGCCGCCTAATTTATCGACCGCCTGTTTTACCAGCTGCTGACAAAATTCTTCAGAACGAATGTCGCCCGGAATAGCGAAAACTTTACGGCCTTCCGCTTCGATTAATTTAATCACTTCATCGGCATCGGGCTGTTCTTCTGGCAGATAGTTAATCACCACGTCTGCACCTTCGCGAGCATAGGCAATCGCGACGGCACGGCCAATACCGGAGTCACCGCCGGTAATCAGCGCTTTACGGCCGGTCAGGCGGCCGGTGCCGCGGTAGCTGGTTTCACCGTGGTCGGGAAACGGAATCATTTTGCTGACTAAGCCTGGTGCCTGTTGCGGTTGTTCCTCAAAAGGAGGCTTAGGAAATTGATCGAGATCGAGCGTCTTGTTCGTTGGTGTCGTCATTGTAAGCTCCTTGTACATCATTATCTGAGTGATTAAGCCTGGCACAAATGTGATATTTGTCACATCTGACTGCTTATTCATTGAGCAGTGGCGGTCAGGGTGAATTAATAATGCTGATCAAGAATAGTCATAAAATCGGAGGTTGTGCCGCCGGATGGCGATATTCTGGCGAGAAGAGGAGAGATATTTAAAGCGAAGCGTGAAAGAGAGTGAAGGTTATTTCACCGGCGCTCAGGCACCGGCAATAATATAAAAAAGGGATTACCCGCCGCGTACCGAACCCCGCCAGACCACATCAGCCTGATATATTCGCCGATCGCTTTGCTGTTCAGCGGCGGGCGTTAATTGGTCCTGCTGCGCTTCGCTCTCTGTCAGCCAGCGGATGGCGTCACGGGCAAACTGCTCCACCGGCTGGGCGAAGGTGGTGAGGTTATAGGATGACCAGCCAGACTGCGGGATATTGTCGTGGCCGACAATGCACAGATCTTCCGGGATGCGCAGGGCAAAACGGTGGCGCGCCTCATCCATAAAGCCGCACGCCAGCAGGTCGGTGGCGCAGAACACCGCGTCAGGACGGACTTTGCGGGTCAGCAGCCGCTGCGCCAGGATCTGACCGCTTTCATAGGAGGTCGAGCCAAAATGTTCCACCTGGACCGGGACCCCGGCTCTCTCTGCCGCTGCCAGAAAATCCCGCTCGCGTTTCAGCAGGCTTGGGGTACCGGCCAGCGAATTAACAAATGCGATGCGCTGGCAGCCGGCCCGGACAAAGGCGTTGACCGCCATCTCCGCCGCCGGACGCGAGTCGAGGTTAATACTCAGCGAGCCGGGCAGGGATTCATCGCGGTTAATCAGCACCAGATGCTGGCCATGTTTATAGCAGAGCCGGGTGATGGCGCTGTCAGGCATGCCGGAAAGTATGATCGAAGCATCGGCGCGAAAGTTGATCGCCTGCTGTAACGCGGCAGAGACCCGATCGTCGGAGCGGTCGGTGTTGATCAGCATCGCTACCTTTCCCGCTTCCTGCAGGTACTGGGTCATCCAGCGGACCAGGCTGGCACGGTAGGGCGTATCCACTTCAGAGGCGATCAGGCAGACAATGCCGCTGCGGTTGCGCACCAGACCGCGCGCCAGATGGTTAACGTGGTAGCCCAGCTCTTCGGCGGCTTTCATCACCCGCGCCCGGGTCGCCTCCGACACGCTGGCGCCTGGCGTAAAGGTGCGCGATACCGCCGAGCGGGACACGCCCGCCCGGTCAGCGACATCCTGCGCACTGACCACCGCCTTGAGTTGATGCATGAGTTTCTCCCGCGTTATGCATGATCCGTTCTGAGTCTGCCTGAGTTTGCAAGGCTGTGCAAAAGTAATCTCGCTGCTGGTGTTGCAAATTTGTGACAGCGACTGTCAATTGCTTCACATGCTAATTGACAGAGCAATCGGGTCGCCTTACTACTTTGCACAGCAGTGCAAAATAAAAGCGCGTCCAGGCGCTATCCTCGCCCTCAAGGAGAACACCATGCGTTACTCATCTCTGTTCGCTGCGGTTATCGTCAGTTGTCCGGCTCTGCCGTTTGCGGCTGCCGCGGCTGGCAATCTCAACATGGTCTGTTCGGCGGATGTGGTGGTCTGTGAGCAGATGACCCGCCTGTTCAGCCAGTCTCATCCCGATATCCATCTCAGCATGGTGCGGCTGTCAGCCGGAGAAGCCTATGCGCGTATTCGCAGTGAGGCGCGTAATCCCCGTACCGATATCTGGTGGGCGGGCACCGGCGATCCGCACATGCAGGCGGCGGAAGAGGGATTAACCCAGCCCTACAAATCACCGCTGCTCGACCAGCAGCAGTCGTGGTCGCAAAAAGTGGCGGAGATCTCCGGCTATCGCACCGTGGGCGTCTATGCCGGTGCGCTGGGCTGGGGTTACAACACTAAGCTGCTGGCGGAGAAAAAGCTGAAGGTGCCCGCCTGCTGGGCCGATCTGCTCGATCCGGGCTTTAAAGGGGAAATCCAGATTGCTAATCCTAACTCCTCCGGCACCGCCTATAACACCCTGGCGACGCTGGTGCAGATCATGGGCGAAGACAAGGCCTTTGATTACCTGAAAAAGCTCAACGCCAACGTTTCGCAATACACCAAATCGGGGTCGGCACCGGTAAAAGCCGCCGCCCGCGGTGAAACCACGCTCGGCATCGTCTTTATGCATGATGCGGTGGCGATGGAAGTGGATGGCTTCCCGATTAAACCGGTCGCGCCCTGTGAAGGCACCGGCTATGAGATTGGATCGATGTCGATCATCAAAGGGGCGCGTAATCTGGCGAACGCCAAAAGCTGGTACGACTGGGCGCTGAGCGCTGAGGCGCAGTCGCACATGAAAGAAGCGAAATCGTTCCAGCTGCCGTCGAACCGCAAGGCGGAGATCTCCGAATATGCGCCGCGCTTTGAGAACATCAAACTGATCGATTATGACTTCAAAACCTACGGGGATTCGGCGAAACGCAAAGCGCTGCTCGGACGCTGGGATAAAGAGATCGGTGCCAGCGCGCAGTAATGCTGTTTTTCGTCCGGCGATGCGAAGCCGGATACCTGCAGAACCGCGGTGGCGCAAGCCTGGTGTCCGCATCAGATCGAGGTGATTCATGAATGCGCACAATCGTCGCTTAACCGGCGCGTTAATGGCCGGTGCGACTGCCCTGATGCTGTTGCCCTGGTACAGCCTGGAGCAGGGCTTTTTCTCGGGACACTGGCTGGTGTCGCTGTGGCGTGATGAGAACAGCGCGCCGGCGCTGTGGCAACTGATGCAGCATGGCTGGCTGGCTATTGCCGTGGCGCTGTGGCTGCTTGCTGCTGCCTGCGTATTTCTGCCACCGGGGCGCAGCCGCAGCGGCTTACTGTTGCTGTTCAGCGTCTGCGGCATTCTGTTCCTGGTAGTGGAAGGCCATGCTATCGGGTTTAGCGGCTGGAACTGGCTGTGGCTGGAGAACCTCGCTGGCCCGCTGGAACAGGGGCAGCCGGCGATGGGTGCGGGCGCGCTACTGCTGCTGACGGTGTTTCTGCTGATTTTTTCCTTTGCGCTGGCCGAACGCGGCGTGCTGAAAGGTGATGCCTTTGTGGTGGCGGCGATTGTGCTGCTGGTGGCGCTGGTAACCACCTTTGTGCTCTATCCGGTCCTCAGCCTGTTTGTCGCCTCGGTGCAGGATATTGATGGCAGCTTTAAGCCTGACGGGCTGATCGCCAATCTGCAGGACCCGGCTATCTGGAGCGTCGCCTGTGTGACCGGCGGCACCTGCGGCACGGCGTGGCGCACGCTGGGCCTGGCGCTGATGACCGCCAGCGGCTCCACATTACTGGGGCTGGCGTTTGCGCTGGCGGCGACCCGGACCTCGCTGCCGTGTAAAAAAGCGCTGCGGATGCTGACTATTCTGCCGATCATTACGCCGCCGTTCGTCATCGGGCTGGCGCTGATCCTGCTGTTTGGTCGTTCCGGCGTGGTCACCACCTCGCTGGCGACGCTGTTTGGCGTTGAGCCTGGCCGCTGGCTGTATGGCCTCACCGGGATCTGGCTTGCTCAGGTGTTGTCCTTTACCCCGATTGCGTTTCTGGTGCTGATTGGCGTGGTTGAAGGGGTCAGCCCGTCGCTGGAAGAGGCGTCTCAGACCCTGCGTGCCAGCCGCTGGCGCACCTTTTCCCGCATCTCTCTGCCGCTGATGGCGCCCGGACTGGCCAACGCCTTTCTGATCAGCTTTATCGAAAGCATGGCGGATTTTGGCAACCCGATGGTGCTGGGCGGCAGTCACGGCGTGCTGTCGACCGAAATCTTCTTCTCGGTGGTTGGGGCGCAGAACGATCCGAGCCGTGCCGCAGTGCTGGCGATGATCCTGCTGGGCTTCACCCTGACGGCGTTTCTGCTGCAGCGCGTCTGGCTGTCGGGGAAAAGTTTCGCCACCGTGACCGGCAAAGGCGACGGCGGCCGTCATGTGCTGCTGCCGCGCCCGGTGCGCTACAGCGTCTATGGCATGGTGATCCCGTGGGGCCTGTTCACGCTGGTGATTTACGGCATGATCATGATTGGCGGCTTCGTGCAGTCGTGGGGACTGAATAACGCGCTGACGCTGGATCACTATATCCGCGCCTTCAGCGTCAGCCTGAATCAGGGGCAACTGGTCTGGAGCGGCGTCGCCTGGAACTCTTTCTGGACCACGCTGGAGATCGCCCTGATTGCTGCGCCGCTTACCGCGGTGGTGGGGCTGCTGACTGCCTGGCTGATTGTGCGGCAGAAATTCGCCGGGCGGCAGACCTTTGAGTTCATGCTGATGCTGAGCTTTGCCATTCCGGGCACCGTCATCGGTGTGAGCTATGTGATGGCCTATAACCTGCCGCCGCTGGAGATCACCGGCACCGCGATGATCCTGATCGCCTGCTTTGTGTTCCGTAACATGCCGGTCGGAGTGCGGGGCGGCATTGCGGCGATGAGCCAGCTCGATAAAAGCCTGGATGAAGCCTCCCTGACGCTGGGTGCCAACAGTTTCCGGACCTTACGTAAAGTGGTGCTGCCGCTGCTCAAACCGGCGATCAGCGCGGCGCTGGTTTATGCCTTTGTGCGCGCCATTACCTCGATCAGTGCGGTGATTTTTCTGGTCAGCGCGCAATACAACATGGCGACCTCTTACATTGTCGGGCTGGTGGAGAATGGCGAGTATGGTGTCGCCATTGCCTACTCGTCGGTACTGATCGTGGTGATGTTAGCCATTATCGGGCTGTTTCAGCTGCTGGTGGGTGAACGCCGCCTGCGCCGTGCCAGTCAATCTGCGGCCGTTGCCGCACCTGTTCCCACTCTGACTCAGGAGAGAGCCGTATGACCCCCATCCATGCTGGATCGGTCGTTTTTGAACATGTCGCGAAACGCTTTGATGGCTTTACGGCACTGCCGGATCTTTCATTAACTGTGGAGCCAGGCACGCTGGTGACGCTGCTGGGGCCGTCCGGCTGTGGCAAAACCACCACGCTGCGGCTGCTGGCCGGGCTGGAGCATCCCACCTCGGGCCGTATTCTGATCGGCGGTAAAGATGTCACCCAGTTGCCGGCCAATGAACGCGACGTGGCGATGGTGTTTCAGTCCTACGCGCTGTTTCCTCATATGAACGCGCTCGACAATATCCTCTACGGGCTGCAGTCGTCGGGAATGAACAAGCGGGAGGCGCAGGATCGGGCGCGGGAAGGGTTGAAGCTGGTCGGGCTGGAAAGTCAGGGGCAGCGTCTGCCGTCTGAACTTTCCGGCGGACAACAGCAGCGTATTGCGGTGGCCCGCGCGCTGGTGCTGGAACCGCAGGTGCTGCTGCTGGATGAGCCGCTGTCGAATCTGGATGAGCGTTTACGGCGTCGGGTGCGGACGGATATTCGCGATCTGCAGCAGCGGCTGGGTTTTACCGCGGTCTATGTGACGCACGATCAGGAAGAGGCGCTGGCGGTCTCCGATAAAATTATTGTCATGAAAGAGGGCGATATTGCTCAGCAGGGCGCGCCGGAAACCCTTTACCATTCGCCCAACTCGGTGTTTATCGCTGACTTTATGGGCGAAGCCAATATTCTGCCGTGCGACATTGAGCAGGCGGAAGCCGGTGAGGCGCTGGTTCGGGTCGGCAATCAGCGTTTCCGGCTGCGCGATGCCGGAGCCACCATCGGCAGCGGTCAGCTGGCGGTTCGGCCGCAGTTTATCACGCTGTCCGGCGACGGGCAGGGCGCGCTACAGGGGGAAGTAATTCACAGCACCTGGCTGGGCGACCATATCGAATATGAAGTCACCACCGAGCTGGGGTCGCTGTTTATCATCGATCCTCACATGGAGCAGCGCCTGCCGCTTGCCGCCCGGGTTGGCGTTAATTTTAAGCCGCAAGGGCTGGCCCTGATTGCCCGCTAATCTGCTTAACCGCAAGGAGTCACAATGGAACTGCACGATGAAATGATGTCGCGTCTGGCGCTGGCTGAGACGGTCGCCCGCGCGGGCGGTGCCACAGCGTTATCCTACTTTTCCCGCCGCGACACGCTGGTGGTGGAAACCAAATATGATCTGCAGGATGTGGTATCGATTGCCGATCGCGACGTAGAGCAGATGATCGCCGCCGCCATCCGAGAGGCATTCCCGGAGGATGGCTTTCTCGGTGAGGAAACGGGCCTGCAGGCGGGCCGGAGCGCCTATACCTGGGTAGTCGATCCGATCGATGGCACCAGCCCGTTCCTTAATGGGATGCCAAACTGGTGTGTATCGGTTGCCGTGCTGCGGGACGACGTGCCGATTATCGGGGTGATTTATGCTCCGACCTTTAATGAATGCTATGTGGCGGCGCTGGGCGAGGGCGCAACGCTCAATGGCCGTCGGTTGCAGGTTGATCCGGCACGCACCCTACAGAATCACGTCACGGGCTTTGGTGCCAACAGCTACGTCAGCCCACAGCAGGTTGGGGAGATTGTGGCGGCCTTGCTGACAGCGGGCGGTAACTTCATCCGCATCGGCTCAGGCGCCCTGATGCTGGCATGGGTGGCGGCTGGTCGGGTAGTGGGCTACTACGAACCTTATATGCACGCCTGGGATTGTCTGGCCGGTTACTGTCTGGTGAAAGAGGCGGGCGGTTGGGTGCATCCGTTCAACACCGACGGCGATCGCATCACCAAAGGGGCACAGGTGCTGGCGGTGGCTCCCGGTGCTGAAGCGGATTTGCGTCGCATCGCCGGCTTGTGACCCTGTCACGACGCTCAGGTCGGTACAGCCACCTCAGCGTCGTGATCTTTATCCCTTCAGCGTTTTGGTCAGGTAGTGGCGCTGCATACCGGTTTGCGGAAAGTCGGGCAGGGAGATCTGCTGCTGATAACCCTGTTTCAGATAAAACGGCAGCGCCTGAAAACTGAAGGTATCCACCAGCGCCTGCTGACATCCGTAAGTTATCGCCTGCTGTTCTGCTGCCCGCAGTAAAGCACTGCCCAGACCGGTGCCGCGCAGCGTATCGTCCACCCACAGATAATCGATACAGAGCCAGTTCCCCTTGCGCGAGGCCATTACGCCGCCGCGCAACTTACCGTCCGCGTCATGATCAAATACCGCCAGCGGTCCGTGGTTTTCACTGCCGATAAACTGCCGGTTGAAACTGCCGAGCCCGGCGAATAACGCCTCCCGGTCTTTGTCCTCTGGCTGCTGCGTCACGGTAAAAGTCGCGCTTAGTGTCATGATTTTCCTCCTGTCGTGCTACTTCACTGGGGTGCATATCCGCAACAGAGGATAATAAATCACTTATCCCCTGATGGGTATAAAATGATAATTATCCCTTATTGGGGATAATGAGCTAATTATCCTCTTTCGGGGATAATCGGAATGCGCTATGCTGATCGTCTGCCGACTTCGGAGGAACAGACACGATGATATACAGTCCGCTGCAGCTGGCTAACCGGCTGAAACTTATCCGTCAGCGTAATGGCTGGACCCAGAGCGAGCTGGCCAAAAAGGTGGGTCTGAAACAGGCGACCATTTCGCATTTTGAAAATGCGCCGGACAACACCTCGCTGGCGACGCTGTTTAAGCTGTTACAGTCGCTGGAGCTGAGCCTGGAGGTGCAGGAGAAAACGGTCGCCGCACCACCGGCGCTCAGTGACGAGGATGACTGGTAATGCAGAAGCTGATTGCGTGGATGAACGGCGAGCGGGTTGGGGTGCTGACGCGTCAGCGCAATGGCGCGCACGAATTTCAGTACGATAAAGCGTGGCTGAGCAATCCGCTCGCCAGGCCGCTGTCGCTCTCAATGCCGCTGCAGGTTCCGGTCATCACCTCCCACGCGGTAATTAACTTTTTCGATAACCTGCTGCCGGATAGCCCGTTGATTCGTGACCGGATTGTGGCGCGCTACCAGATAAAATCCCGTCAGCCGTTTGACCTGTTGCAGGAAGTGGGACGTGACAGCGTCGGTGCGACCATGCTGTTGCCGCCGGAGATGCCGCTGCCGCCGTTACAGGTGCGTTACGAGCTGCTGGATGAGGCACGACTGGAGAGTGTGCTGTCAGCCTATCAGTCCGACATTCCGCTTGGGATGCTGCGCGAAGAGACCGACTTCCGGATTTCGGTAGCGGGCGCGCAGGAGAAAACCGCCCTGCTGCACACTGAGCAGGGCTGGAGTATTCCTGCCGGGGCCACGCCGACGTCGCACATAATCAAACTGCCAATTGGCGAAATTAAGCAGCCGGCGGCGACGCTGGATATGCGCGAAAGCGTAGAAAATGAGTATCTCTGCCTGGCGCTGGCCAGAGCGCTGGGGCTTAACGTTCCGCAGGCCTCCATTATCCGTGCTGGCGCGATGCGGGCGCTGGCGGTGGAGCGCTTCGATCGCCGCTGGTCACGCGACAGAACCCGGCTGATACGGCTGCCGCAGGAGGATTTCTGTCAGGCGCTGGGGCTGCCATCTTCCACCAAATATGAATCGGACGGCGGGCCGGGCATCGCGGAGATCATGCAGTTGCTGATGGGATCGAGTAATGCGATAGAGGATCGTTATCACTTCATGATGTTCCAGGTGTTTCAGTGGCTGATAGGGGCAACGGATGGTCACGCAAAGAACTTCTCGCTGTTTATTGAGCGCGGCGGCAGCTACCGGCTGACGCCCTTTTACGACGTGATTTCCGCCTATCCGGTGCTGGGCGGCACCGGCCTGAATAAGCGCGCGCTGAAGCTGGCGATGGGGCTGCGGGCCAGCAAGGGTAAGAAAACCGAGATCGATAAGATATTCCCGCGTCACTTTTTCGCTACGGCAAAAAGCGTCAATTTTGATAGCGGCAGCCTGCAACAGATTTTTGACTTCTTTATCCGGGCTTTTCCGCCAGCGGTGATCGCGGTGCGGGATGCGCTGCCCGCAGGATTTCCGCAACATATCGCCGATGCCATCTTCAGCCACTCGCTGATTATGCTGGAGCGGTTACGGCAGAAAGATTGATCGCGGCGGCAACAGGGCGGTCCGGAACCCCATAAACTGATTCTTTTTCCCGTTAGCCTGGAGCCTGTTATGCACACTGATTCTGTTATGCACACTGATCGTTACGCTCTGGAAGACATTGCGCCACCGCCGACCTTTCCTGACGCGGTAAGCCACGTCATGGCGGATGAAACCCTGCATCGCCGGCTGGCGGCGATAGTTCAGCGCATGAAACAGCATCAGATTGCGCAGCTGATCATCTATGCCGATAAAGAGCACGGCAGCAACTTTGAGTATCTGGCGGGCTTTATTCCGCGCTTCGAAGAGGCGCTGCTGGTGGTTAATCAGCAGGGCGAACTGGCCTACATCATGGGCAACGAAAACCTCAAACTGGTGCCGTTTGCCCGTAATCCGGGCCGCTGTCTGCACGCGGCGCTGTTTTCGCTGCCCAATCAGCCGATGAGCGGTGAACCGTCGCTCTCCCGTTTGCTGAGCCAGGCGGGAATTGTGCCCGACAGGCGTACCGGGCTGGTGGGCTGGAAGTTGTTTAGCAGCCAGCAGCCAGCGATGTTCGATTTACCACACTTTATCTGTGCGGCAGCGGCTGAAGCGGCGGGCGGCATGGCACATCTGGTGAACGCGACCGGGTTATTTATCTCACCCGATGAGGGCGCGCGCTGCATTAACAGCGCCGATGAGGTGGCCTTTTACGAAGCGGGAGCGAATCGGGCTTCCACTGCCATGCTAACGGCACTGGATAGCGTAGCGCCAGGCATCAGCGAGAAACGCATTGGCGCGCTGCTTAACCGCGATGGCCAGCCTCACAGCGTGATGACCATTGCGGCTACCGGCGATCGCTTTGCAAACGCGCAGCTTTATCCATCGGATAAACAGATTGCGACGGGGGATAAGCTGTCGTTAACCGTCGGCTACAAAGGCGGGCTGACCAGCCGCGCCGCCTATGTGGTCAGCCAGGCTTCAGAGTTACCCTGTCACGTTGCAGACTGGCTGACCCGGCTGGCGATCCCCTATTATCATGCGGTGGTCAGCTGGCTGGAGCAGTTACGCATCGGCATCACCGGTGGCGAACTCTATGGGTTAATCGAGGCGGTACTCCCCAAAGCGCAGTATGGCTGGCACCTTAATCCGGGGCATCTGGTGGCTGACGAAGAGTGGCTCAGTTCACCGGTTTCGCCCGGTTCAGCCATTCCCCTGAAGAGCGGCATGTTGCTGCAGATCGATATCATTCCTTCGGTGGCCGGTTACGGCGGCTGCAGTATTGAGGATACCGTTGGTCTGGCGGACGCGGCACTGCGTGCTCAACTGGCGGCTGAATTTCCGGCGGTCTGGCAACGGATGATGCAACGCAAAACTTACCTGAGTGAGGTATTGCGGCTGAAGCTCTCCGATGAGGTGATTTTACTCTCTAACACGGTGGGTTATCTGCGGCCGTTTTTGCTGGATCAGCACCGCGCGCTGGTGCGGCAACCGATCAGCGACGGGGTTTAAAAAAACGTGGTCGGCTGTTAAGTTAATAGCCTGTTAACCCCGGATAAAGGTCAGGAGCCGTAATGTCCGATATTGTGCATTTCCCGCTATTTGTTGCCTCCATTTTACTGCTCTGTATTACGCCAGGACCCGATCTGGCCTATGTAGTGGGACAAAGCGTCGCCAGGGGACGATGTTCCGGTATCCTGTCAGCCGCCGGGGTTGCACTGGGCAGTTGTACCCATGCCGTGGCCAGTGCGCTGGGGCTGACTGCGCTGATTGCTGCCTCGCCGCTGCTGTTCACGCTGATCAAGTATCTCGGTGCGGCCTACCTGATCTACCTGGGGGCCAGAATGATTGGGTCAACCTTTATGACATCCGCAGCAGCGGAGATCACGCCGCCGCGCGCGCAGCCGGGCACCCGCTTACTGCTGCTGCGCGGTTTCATCACCTCAATCACCAATCCCAAAGTGCTGTTGTTTTTTATCGCCTTCTTCCCGCAGTTTGTGGTGGCTGGAAGTGAGCATCACGCCAGTGCCTTCCTGTTGCTGGGGATGACCTATGCGCTGGTCGGCCTGATGACCGACGTGATGTTTGCGCTGCTGGCGGGCGGGGCCGCAGGCGCGGTGGCGAACAATAAGAGGTTACAGAAAGTGCTGGATCGGCTGGTCGGAGCCACTTTTATCGGCCTTGGGATTCGTCTGGCGCTGACCCGTCGCTGAGTCGAATCTGGTGCTGCCGGCCCGGTCAGCCGCAGCCTGAACCGGCCAGGGAAGGCCGGTAATAATTTGTATAATTTAACTGAGAGTAAAAGCCGCGCGCTTCTGTCAGGATACGCGCCACAGAAGTATTTCGGTCCTCTCATTCGATGAAATGGTTTACCAAAAACGCGGTTTTGTTTGCCTGCAAAACCTCCCTGGCCGCGTTTATCGCGTTATCTGTTGCTCTGATTCTTAACTTTGAAAAACCAGCCTGGGCGCTGACCACCGTATTTGTCACCTCTCAGCTTTATGCCGCCTCGACCGTCTCGAAATCGCTGTTTCGTCTGATGGGAACCGTGCTCGGCGGCGTCTTTATCCTGTTGATCTACCCGGAAACGGTGCAGTCGCCGCTGCTGTTCAGCCTGTGCGTCTCGCTGTGGGTGACCTTTTGCCTTTATCTGTCGCTGCATGACCGCACGCCGAAAAGCTACGTCTTTATGCTGGCCGGTTACAGCGCGGCGATCATGGGCTTCCCGGAGGTAAACACGCCGTCGGCTATCGTGAATACGGTGATTTCCCGTATTGAGGAGATCACCCTTGGCATCCTGTGCAGCACCCTGGTTCACCGGCTGGTTTTTCCGGTATCGATGCACCATTTGCTCGGGCAGAGCGTCGACCACTGGTTTCAGAATGCGCGTAAATTGTGTGATGAACTGGTCAGCGGCATGGCGAAGAATAAGTCTCTGGAGCGCGAGGATATTCTGATCCAGATGGCGGGCTATCCGCTGAATGTCGAAACGCTGCTGACACACTGCGTGTATGAAGGAGAGGCGGCGCGTAATGTTATCCGTCTGGTCAGCGTACAGTATCAGCATCTGACCTATCTGCTGCCGACGCTGACGGCGATCGAATCGCGGCTCGGGGTGCTGGCGGAACTGAATATCCGCTTTCCGCTCTGCGTCACTTCGGTGTTCCAGCAATTTCTGCTGTGGCTTAATCACGATCGGGTCAACGATATTGAAGGGCTGCGTAACGCCATCGCAGAAGGACAGGCGACGCTGGAACGTGACTGGCAGGCGGGAAACCTGGCGACCGAAGAGAGCCTGCTGCTGATTGGCTTACTGGAGCGGCTGGCGAACTTTGTTCGTATTGCGGATGCTTATCAGAACGTCAGCGCCCGCGCCGGCGATCTTTACAGCCATGGCGATGGGGCGGCGATCAGGAATATCCGCGAGCATCGTCATATTGATAATGGACTGCTGATCCTGTCGGTGCTGACGGCCTTTCTGGCGACCTTTCTCTCCAGCCTGTTCTGGATTGGTAGCGGCTGGGCGGATGGGGCGAATGCGCCGCTGATGGCCGCGATTATCAGCTCGTTTTTTGCCAGCGTGGATTCACCGGTGACGCCGATGAAACTGTTCGTTAAAGGGGTGGTGATTGCGCTGGTGGTCAGCCTGTTTTATATCGCCTTTCTGATCCCGCAGGCCAACACGCTGCAGGCATTGATGATCTGTCTGCTGCCGGGGCTGATGCTGCTGAGCCTGGTAATCGCTAATCCGGCCACTAACCTGATTGGACTGAGCGTGGCGATCCAGATACCGGGCTTTATCGGGCTGAGTCATCACTACGTGCCGGATCTGATCGTCACCCTGAATGCAGCTATCTCGTCGATGGTGGGCATTATGTTTGCGGTGGTGCTGACGGCGCTGATCCGTAACAAGCGGCCCTCGTGGATTGCCCGACGCGCGGTGCTGCGCGGACTACGTGACCTGCTGAGTTTTATTAAAAAAGTTGAACGTAATTCGGCCACGCTGCTATCGCGGCAACAGTTTATTGCCCGGATGCTGGACCGGGTGAACATAATTCTGCCGCGTAAACGGCTCGATCCGGTACCGGACATTGTGGTGGGTGGCTATCTGATTAGCGAAACCTGGCTCGGCGCCAACTGTTATGACTATTATGCCCGCTATCGTGAGGTATTAGAGGCACACCGTCTCGACAGCGGCCAGATGTTTCACGAACTGGGACTCTATCTGAAGCGTAAAATGAAGTCGCTTCAGCTGCTGCCGCATCCGGATCTGCTGGAGGAGCTGGATCTGTTGCTGCTGCGGCTGGAAACCATCGCGCGGCAGGAGAGTGCGGCGGTGGCACCGCTGGTTCACCTGTTTAACATTCGTGTCTCGCTGTTCCCGCAACAGCGCTGGCCGGGCTGATCGTGTTATAAAAGTCGGCGAAAAGCACCGCTAACCCGAGGACGAATAACCCGATGTCACCGCAACCACAAATGCTGTTGGAACAGCCGAATCCCTGGCGCCTGGCGAGGAAGTGAGAAGGGTGATCGCCAGTGTGTGCGGCGGGTCCGTCTGGAGACAGGCACGCAGCGTCATTCGAGGTCCGAAACCCTGGAGCGCTGTCGGTATCCGAACGGGTCAGCTTGCGTGGCGTAAAGCCTCAGAGTATACGGCTGGTGGAAGCTGAACTGGAAAGCCAGCCGCAGGTTTATCGCAGCAAAGATCCGGACGATGGCCGCCCGCAGCGGGTTGCGTTAACTCCACAGGCGGAAGTCGGCGCGGGCAGCCTGGCACAGGCGATTAGCCATCAACTGAACCTCACGCAGGAAGCGCGGCTCATTGTTCAGGCGGAAGGAGAGCGTCTCGCTGAAGTCATTAGAAATGTGCTATTTTAGTTACATCATACATAAGGCATATCTAATAATTATCCATCTGACATTGTGCCTGTCTGTTTTTGTCGATCAGTTAGAGAGACCGAACGAAGCGGTAATTCCGTGTGTAAGGTTAGCTCGCTGAACGCGGCACAAACCTTGTAAAGCAAACGTGAACAGCGACGATAACGAGCTAAAAGAGCAGGGTGCAGGCAACGAAAACAGTGCCGAATCCGTAAAGCTGTCAGGCGGATAAGGGCGGCTGCAGCTGGTAAATCCAGGCGGTTAGCTGCTGATTTTTCTCTGTTTTTACCGTGACCTCAACCCGATCGTAGCCGTCTTCAAATTCATCCAGCATCGGCCAATGCGCGTCGAGTTGCTCGGAGATAAACAGATAGCCCGGCACGGGTGCCGCCTGATCATCAAGGATAATGCCGGGGAAATCCGCTGCCGCACCCCAGCCACGCGGGTAGAAAATGCCGGTTACCGAACCGGCCAGCCATTCGCCGCCAATATTTTCCAGCAGATGCGCATTCTCGCGGCCAGGACAAAGCGTGCCATAAACAAATAAGCGTTTCATGTTTCCTCATCGGGAGTGAAAGCCGAAGCCGGAAACTGTAACCTGGCTGAAAGCCGTTGTCATGCAGGCCGGATGCATTTCAGCATTCACCATAAGGTGAGGTTTCAGTCAGTGATAAAATGGCGCGCTGTGATAAATTCTGCGGCCCATGAGCCACATAGCAGGCGCAGAATTTACGTAGCGTTGTCAAAAATGGGGTGTCTGACCGTGCGTTTTATGGCGATCGGCTGGTAACCGAGTAAGACCATTGGCTTTGAGCGCCGCCAGTGGCATAGATAATTTTCAGCGGCACAGGAGCGGCAAAGCCCGATACAGTGCGCATGAGCTGGCTGAAAGAGAGCTGCGAAGCGCGTATTATCTGGCAGCACAGCTACAACCGGCAACGACGTCACGCCGTTTGAAATGAATGATGCAGGTCGCCGAACAAAGTTGCCGTTGCAGAAGAAGGTTTGTCGTAAGGCAAATCCGGCAGGATGTGTTGAAACAAAGGATGATGCTACAAGGCGTATTGATCGGGAAGTTCGTCGAAGAGAACGTTGTAGCGAATAAGACGGTAGCGAATAAATTTGGCAGCGCAGTACAGCGAAAAAAACAGCTGTCGTGGAGGCAGGCAGTTTATGCAGGGAACGCAGAATGAGAATCAGGCGTTAAAGGTGTATGGGCGTCGGATGAGTATGGCCAGGCGGCCATTCTGATAACGGAGGAAACCAATGCGGATTCATGCTGAAAGCACAGTAAACAGCAAAATCAAGCGATGTCCGGGCATCATAATCGGAGGGTTATCTAAGGGCGCATAATGTATATTATGTTAAATAATAGATTAACACGTCCTTATCTGGCTTAGCCACAGCGCTCACTTTTCCCCTTTCCTCTCTCTTCCCGATTTTATCATTTAACTATGAAGCCAGCGTTGGCGCATCGGCAATCAGTGATTTCACGTTCTTCCCTGTTTATGCGTTTCACTATTCAACCTGCTGCGTAACTCTTTTTGCTGTTGTTCGTCAGCACGACGTTTCCTGTCTCGTCTTATCCTGTCTACATTATTTTTCAAAGCGGCGGCTTTGATCGGCAACTCTTTCGTCCAGAAAGCCTGCGGCACATAGTAACTTTCAGGTTCCGCTTCAAATATCGCAGCCAGCTGTTCCAGAATAAGATGCAGGCTAATGTTGTGCCCGACCTGAACACGTATGCTTGCTTCCAGCATCGATATCCTGAAGAACTCATCGACATAAGCTTTCATCTCACGAAACCTGACTGCACACCTTTCCGTTTCATCATCCGGATCGGTAACAGCATCAAATTTTTCCAGCAAAAAGTACACGGCGGGAAGCATCATCGCTTTGATTCGGGCGACTTCTATCTCCGGATTACGTTTTAACTCGCTAAGATAGAGTACTGGCTTTATCAATCAACTGCTTATTGAGGATATAGGCTTGTTCAAAAGACGGGATGACAGGATCATGAGGCATAAAAAACCCTCTGCTGGAAGAGGGTTTATTTTACATTATCGGGCAGCATCAGGAAAACTGACGACATGCTTAGATGAAAGCTTACAGGATTTGCTGTAGCGCGATTTCTCCGCGGGTTTATATCCGAGTTCACCCCGGACAACAGCTGCCGCTTTTTCATCATAACGCTTGTGTTGTGCTTGTTTGATGTCAGATGGAGACATTTTAAGAAACCCGATAGCCTTTAGTAGACGACGCTTCAAATTTATACCCTTTCGTCTTCCCATTCCAGTTTTTCGACCCACAAAGTCTCGTCTGCCGTTTAATTTATCTTTACCCGGCACAGGACGGGTAAAGATAAAAACTAATAATTAATCAGACCAACTACCGATATGATTTCAGGGTTGTGAACAGGTTAATCCCTCAATGGTTTTATCTTTCAAAATCAAGGAGTAACATACCTTTCCTCTTATTGCTCGCTGACACGCCGACAATCCGGGCGGCATCATCACTACCGCCCGGCTCCCTTATTTCAGATGCGATCGCAGCGCTTCACCGGCCTGGTTGATGGCCGTTCTGACGGTGGGTTCCTGGCTCAGTGCGTTCAGCAAACCGTAATCATGGATCATGCCGTTATAGCGTGTCACGGTAACCGGCACGCCTGCCGCATCCAGTTTCCGGCCAAAGGCTTCACCCTCATCACGTAACACATCCAGCTCAGCGGTCTGAATCAGTGTTGGCGGCAATCCTTTCAGCTGCCCGGTGGTTGCACGCAGCGGCGATGCCAGGATGTTATTACGATCTTTCTCTGATGTGGTGTAGTTATCCCAGAACCACTTCATCATATTCTTCGTCAGGAAATGTCCGTCGGCAAACTGATCATAAGAAGCGGTATCAAAACGCGCGTCGGTAACCGGCCACAGCATCACATCATAACGAATGGCTGGGGTTTTAAACTGCTTCGCCTGCAAGGCAACGGCAGCCACCATATTTCCGCCGACGCTGTTACCGACCAGCGCCAGACGTTTACCGTCCACGCCAATTTCAGCGCCATGTTCGGCCACCCATTTAGTAGCTTCATAAGCCTGCGTAATCGCCACCGGGAAATGTGCTTCTGGCGACGGGTCATAATTAACAAATACGGCTGCCGCGCCGGAGGCATTCACCATGTCACGGACCAGACGTTCATGGGTCGGGAAATCACCCAGTACCCAGCCACCGCCGTGGAAGAACATAAACACCGGCAACGTCGCGCTGGCATTCTCAGGTTTTACGATGGTCAGCGTCAGTGGCTTGCCCAGTACCGTAATGATTTTTTGTGAAACCTCTGCCGGCGGCAGTTCAGCGCCCTTTTGTGCCCCGGTCAGTACCGCACGGGCCTCTTTGACGGAGAGCTGCTCAATCGGCTTGCCGCCTCCGCTGTTGAGCGCCGTCAGAAAAGCGGCGACGCCAGCGGTCGGTTGCGGGCTATTTTCAGTGGGTGCTGCAAAGGCGGTACTCATCTGGCTGGCTAATAACAGTGCGCTGGCGGTCAGTTTCATGTTCATTATGGCTTTCCTTTAATTTGCTATTAAGTAGTGTGCTATCTGGTTGACGCAACAATGCCACGCTGCACTTTGGTTGTAAACTATTAAATAGTGAGCTACTTAAAAGACAAGTTTACCCTGTATATCATTTTTCGTCGTTTATAGCGTAGTCTGCCGCCATCTGTGTCGATTACCCACCATTTTCACCCTTCCAGGGAGCAATAAAAAATAAAAAAAAGCCATCCGGCTCGCTTTTCTTACTGTATGGCGGATGAAAACCGCACTTTGCCAGATGATTGTTAGTTGAAAGAATAATTGTATGATGTAACTAAAATCGCTTATGACCACAACTTCTGACCGCTCCACCTCAGAAATTTCACATTTTCCGCCGCAAAATATCGCTTTGCGGTTATCCACCCTACTATTGCTGCAAATAAACCCCGTCAATAAAGGAAACATTGATGAAAACCTCACATGCTTTGATCGCAACTGTACTTCTGGCCACTGGCATTTCTGCTTCTGCTGTTGCTGCACAACCCGTGGCGGCTAAAAATCCGTTAAGCGTCCACGTCCTGAACCTGCAAACCGGCCAGCCAACCGCCGGCATTGAAGTGGAACTGGATCAGAAACAGCAGGATAACTGGGTGAAACTGGCCACTGGCGTCACCGACAATAATGGTCGCATCAGCGCCCTGTTCCCGCAGGATAAAATGGCCAGCGCTGGCAGCTATCGCGTCGTGTTCAAAACCGGTGACTTCTATAAGAAGAACAACCAGAAAACGTTCTTCCCGGAGATCCCGGTTGAGTTCAACATGGATGCCAACGGCGAGCACTACCACATTCCGTTGCTGCTGAGCCCATTCGGTTACTCGACCTATCGCGGTAACTAAGATTCTGACTGAATCCGGCGCGCCTGCGTGCCGGATTGCCCTTCTCCCGCGACCCGCCGCGGAGCCAGTCAATAAACACCCGCAACCGATGCGTAACGTGCCGATTCTGAGGATAGACCAGATGAAACGGATAACCCGCTGGTCGCCAGTCAGGCAAAATTTCCACCATCTCACCCTGCTGTAAAAACGCCGCAAGGCGTTTGTCGATGGCGGCATGGCGCAGGTATGCTCGTCAGCCCGCAAAGTTCGACGCAGTTCGCCGGTTCTCTGCGGTTATTCGCCTTATCTCACCGCTTAGTCTGTCATCTGCGGCCCGACTCAACGCGGCAAAAATCCACCGCCAACCCGCGCGCTGACATAAAATGTCACCTTGCGCCGCACCCGATCCGCCCAATCGCCCGCTATAGTTATTCCCTGTCACGTTAGTCATAAAACCATGGAGATAACATGAGCCAACTTTTTTCACCTGTCTCACTGGGCGAACTTACCCTGGATAACCGCATTGTGATTGCACCGATGTGCCAGTATTCAGCCGATTCCGGCAACGCGTCCGCCTGGCACCGTATTCACCTTGGTCAGCTGGCCTTTTCCGGTGCCGGCTTGTTGATTATTGAAGCCACCGCCGTCGAAGATATCGGCCGTATCTCTCCCGGCGATTTAGGGCTGTGGAACGATGACAATGAAGCGGCGCTGAAATCCGTGCTGGAGGATGTGCGCCGTTACTCCTCAATTCCGATTGGCATTCAGCTGGGACACGCCGGACGCAAAGCGTCATGCGCGGTGCCGTGGGAAGGCGGCAAACAGATAGCGCCTGATGCCCCCGAGGGCTGGCAAACCGTCGCGCCTTCAGCGCTGAGCTACAGCGAAGATGAAGCCAGACCGCTGGCGATGGATCGTGATGCGCTGGAGCGGGTTAAACAAGCCTTTGTCGACAGCGCCCGTCGGGCAGTGAAACTGGGCATAGAGCTGATTGAGGTACACGGCGCACACGGCTATCTGCTGCATCAGTTCCTCTCACCGCTGTCGAACCAGCGCAGCGATGAGTATGGCGGCTCACTGGAAAACCGGATGCGCTTCCCGCTGGAAGTGTTCCAGGCGGTGCGTGATGCGGTACCGGCGTCAATTCCGGTCGGCGTGCGCATCTCGGCAACAGATTGGGTAGAGGGCGGCTGGGAAGTGAATCAGTCGATCGCGTTCTCCCGCGAGCTGGAAGCGCGCAACTGCGCCTATATTCACGTCTCCAGCGGTGGCCTGTCGGAGAAGCAAAAAATCAGCGTCGGCCCGAATTACCAGGTGCCGTTTGCCCGCGATATCCGTGAGCAGGTCTCGATTCCGGTGATTGCGGTCGGCCTGATTACTGAGCCCCAGCAGGCGGAAGATCTGCTGCAACAGGGCGAAGCCGATCTGGTGGCGCTGGCGCGCGGTATTCTCTACGATCCACGCTGGCCGTGGCACGCAGCGGCTGCGCTGGACGGTAAAGTCCGGGTTCCGCCACAGTATCTGCGTTCAGAACCGCACGATGTTAAAGGCATTCTGACCCGCGACGAATAAGCTCATCGGCAGGCCGCGTCGCTGCGGCCTGCCAGCCTGACGGCGTACTAAAGAATACCCTTCAGCCGCAGATGCTGCAGCAGCATGATGGTTTTGGCATCCATGATTTCACCGTCCGTAATCGCCTGCAGCGCCTGGTCAAAATCCATCTCCAGTACCTCAATATCTTCGCCCTCTTCTGCGATACCGCCGCCTTCACCGCTGCGCTGCTGATCGGCATATTCAGCAATAAAGAAATAGAGCTTTTCCGTGACCGATCCGGGGCTCATAAAGGCTTCAAACACCTTCTCCACCCGCGTGACGCGAAAACCGGTCTCCTCTTCGGCTTCGGCGACAATGCGCGCCTCCGGCGAGGCGTTATCCAGTAACCCCGCCGCCGCTTCAATCAGAAAGCCGTGGTGACCGTTAAGGTAGATGGGAAAACGGAACTGTCGCGTCAGCACGACCCGTTTTTTTTCACGGTTATACAGCAGGACCACCGCACCGTTGCCCCGATCATAGGCTTCCCGGCTCTGCTCCTGCCACTGCCCATCACGTCGCAACAGCGAAAAGGTGTATTTCTTCAGGGTGTACCAGTTATCGGATAGCAACTGCTCGCTGATGATGCGCACTCGGTCAGAACTCTGCTGCATGGTGATCTCCTCGATGGGTGGACAGCGGTCAAGCTATCATGCACAATCGTGCAATATCAAGAAAAAACAGGCAACCATAACTATGCTCTCGGGACAACGTAAACAGGCGATCCTCGCCCTGCTTGCCAGCGAAAAACAGGTGCAGTCGGGCGATCTCAGCCAGCGGTTTGGCGTCTCGGAAGATTCCGTTCGCCGGGATTTACGGGAGCTGGCAGCCGAAGGATTGCTGCAGCGGGTTCATGGCGGCGCTCTGCCGGTTTCAGCGGCTCTGGCGGGTTTTGAAACACGCAAAAGCGTGCAAACTGATTCGAAACGCGCCATTGCGCAGAAAGCGGTAGCGCTGATTCAGCCGGGACAGATCGTCCTGATCGATGGCGGGACCACCAGCGCGGAACTGGTACGGCTGCTGCCCGCCACGCTGGATTTCACCGCCGTGACCCACAGCCCCAGCGTGGCGCTGACGCTGGCCGACCATCCGCGCATCGAAGTGATTCTGATCGGCGGCCAGCTCTATAAGCACTCGGTGGTGGCGGTCGGCGCAGCGATGCTGGAGTCGATCAACCGCATCAATGCCGACCTGTTTTTTATGGGTGTCACCGGTGTGCATCCGGCGGCAGGCTTTACCACCGGTAACTTTGAAGAGGCCACGGTAAAACGCGCGCTCGCTGGCCGGGCAGCGGAAACTGTGGTGATGGCCTCAGCGGAGAAGCTCAACTCCGCCTCCGCCTTTGCAATTGGCGATCTCTCGCTGGCCAGCACGCTGGTGGTCGATACGCCGCCGGGCGAGCCGCTGCAGCAGGCGCTGACTGCCCACGGCGTCACCCTTATCTGAGGGCGTAGCAGGCCTGCAAGGCCAGATGCGGCGCGGTGAGCGGTCGCTGGCCGACAGCAAACCGCTGCGCCACCGGCGTCATGGAACTTTGCGCCAGCGCCACCTGACCTGCTCCCTGTTGATAAGCCTGCTCTGCCGCGTCCGCAATCAGAGCAAAATAACGCGCATTATCCCCGGCTTTGAAGGCGGCCCAGGCACCGGCCACCAGCCGGACTTCAACCTCGCCGCCAGCCCGGCAAAACAGTGCCCGCGTCGCTTCAAGCGTCGATTCCGCTGCACAGAGCGCCACCGAGGGACCTTTATAACGCTGCAGCGCCTCGGCCAGCATTTTATCGCTGCGCAGCACCCAACCAGGCTGACCGGCAACGGCAAAGTCATCGGCGACCGGTGCCAGGGTTGAGCAGGTCATCACTATTGCCTCCATCTGCGGCAGCAAAGCCTCAATCAGCCGGGCAATCCGGGCGCGTAATTCCACGCTCATCCCGCCGCTACGCTCCGCCTCCGCCAGCCATTCCGGCATCACCAGATGGTTAAGCGGACGCGCAGTCACGCCCAGCGAGGCGGCAGCGTCATCGAAAATGGCGATATTACTGGCCGCAGTATGAAGACAGAGCAGATTCATGGTTCTCTCCGGGCAAGGCTAGCGGTGAATTAAGTAAGCAGCTTACAGACTTACCGCGTTTGTTCGCCTTGTCCAGCGCCTGAGGCGATCCGCTGACGTAAAAAGTCGATAAAGCCTCGTACCTTCTCCGGAACGTGACGGGTATCCGGGTAGACGGCATAGATGCCCTGCATCGGAAAGGTGTAGTCCGGCTGAACATCACCACCAGCCAGGCCAGACGCCCATAGTCCGCTGGTCTAGCGTGCTGTTTACGCTGCAGGGTGAACAGCTGCTGTGGCGGCACCTGCACGAGACGCGCCAGCCAGAGTAGTCAGGGTTGCCAGGCGGCGTGCTGCAAAACCACCCGATAGCCATCGGCATCAACAAAGGTTATTCCCTGCCGATCCCAGTACGGATTGAAAGCTGGCCGCCGCTGGAATCCCGCCTGATCCATCCGCTTACAGTGGGTCAGCCACTCTTCTCTGGCTGGAATATAGAGCACCAGCAGGTCGTCGTCGGAAACCTGCGGCGTCAGCGGATGCGCATCACAGCGGGTAAATTCCAGATGCCAGTTTAAATCGACCCGACCCAGCATCACGCCGCTGAATCCCTGATGCTGTTCAAACGCGCCAATCGGGCTGAGCGCCAGTCCGTGACAATACATCCTGCTGCTTAGGTTCAGATCGGCCACCGGCCGCGCGATACGCAGGTGTTGAATATTCATCGCTTTCTCTCCTCAGGGTTTACTGTTATTTATCACAGCATCCCGATCTCCCCGTTACGCCGGGTGCGCAACCCTATCCTACAGAGGCTGAAAATGTTGCAGAGTGAACGATTGCTGTTACGGCCGGTGCGGCCAGAAGATGAAGCCGATCTGTTTCGGATTTATGGCGATCCCGCCACCAACACCTTTAATCCGGCTGGCCCGATGCGCGATCGCCAGCAGGCCCATAGCGAGCTGCGTAACTGGCTACAGGGCTGGCAGGATGACGGCTTCGGCCGCTGGGCGATTGCCCGTCAGGCGCAGCCCGATCACCCGATCGGTTTTGGCGGGCTGAGCCTGCACCTGCTGGATGAGCGCCGGATGAATAATCTGGGGTACCGCTTTGAAACCGCCGCCTGGGGCCAGGGATACGCCACGGAGTTTGCCCGCTTCACGGTCGATTATGGGTTTACCGTGCTGGGGCTAAGCACGATTGAGGCGCGGGTCAGACAGCATCATCAGGCGTCGATTAAGGTGCTGGAGAAAGCCGGCCTGCACTATGTCAGTGAGATTCAGGATGTCACCGGTGCTCCGCCGAGCCGCCTTTATGCCCTGTCACAGGCTGAGTGGCTGGCCCGGCGTTAATCCAGGCGCAATTTTTTCCAATATTCCCCTGGCCGGTTAGTGATGAACTCGGGTTTTCTTCCAACAGATAACAGGAAACTCCGATGCTGACCCGAACGCTTTACGTGACTTTACTCTCAGGCGGTGAAGCATGATGCCCTTTTCGAATGGTTTTCTGCTGAGCCTGTCGCTCTGTCTGGATATCGGTATCGCTAACATCGCGATGATCACCCTGGCGATGCAGCGTGGCTATTTCCAGGGGTTCTGGCTGGGGATCGGCACCTGTATCGGCGATCTGTTTTATGCTCTGCTGGCGCTCTCCGGCCTGGCGGTGCTGCTGCAGTTTACTCCGGTACGCTGGGTGCTGTGGCTGGGCGGCAGCGCGATGCTGCTGTGGTTTGCGGTGAAAATGGCGATGGCCGCATGGCAACCCACCGCGCCGATTGCCTTTGAAAAAGCCGCGCCGCCGCGCCCGCTGCGACAGGAATTTTCCCGTGGCGTGCTGCTGGCGATCTCCTCGCCCAGTGCGATTTTGTGGTTTGCCACCGTTGGCGGCGCGCTGATTTCCCGCATCGGTCAGCAGAGCACTGGCACTTCCGTCGCCTTTCTCAGCGGTTTTTTTATTGCCGGCGTGATCTGGACCGGCGTTCTGTGCCTGATCGGGCATCTGGGCGGCCGGGCGCTGGGTCAGCGCTTACTGAAATATTGCGCCATCGCCTCGGCCATCATCTTCAGCTATTTCGCGATTATCGTGATCGTCTCTGGCTATCGGGAATTTATGCTGCGCTGACCGGTCTGCTGCGCGTAGTCGTGCGGCGTCACGCCCATCACTTTCCGAAACGCATTGATGAAATGGCTCTGATCGTAAAAGCCGAGTTCCAGCGCCGCCTCCAGCGGATGCACCCGATTGCGCAGCAGCTGACGGGCGCGATGCAGCCGCAGCTGCATGTGATATTGCAGCGGTGGCAGACCGGTATGGCGAGTAAAACAGCGCACCAGATGATACTTGCTGACGCCCGCCTGACTGGCCAGATCGTCCAGCGAAGGTTTGATCTCAGGCGTCGCCAGCAGCGCTTCTTTAACGAGGACCACCAGCCGATGCTCCGCCCGGTCGGCGGGCTGTTCAGGTTGCAGCAGTTCGCCACACAGCGACAGCAGCCGCTGTTGCTGATCCGCCAGGTCATCGTCGCGGCTCGCCCCGGCGAAGGCACACAAGGCGCTAAACAGACGAGGTTCATCCAGCACGCCTTCACGCAACGCCGGAGCCTGATGGTGGCTGGTGAGGTTGTGCTGTGTGGCGAGGTTTTGCAGTAGCGTCTGCGGCAGATGCACGCTGATGAAGTTCACCTCCTGATGATCAAAGCGTGAGGCCTGCAGCGTGGCCGGATTATAAAGCGTGACCTGCCCGGCCTTCACCTCGGCGGTTTTGCCCGCCAGCCAGATCTGCTCAACGCCGGTCAGGTTAGCGCTGATCACATACTCGTCGTGCAGATGACGTGGAAACAGGGCGTCGCGGGCGCTGACCTGCGAGCATTCAATGCCGTTGAAACTGAACCAGGCCGAGGAGTGTAACGCCACGCTGTCGATCCTTTTGCAAGCGGATGTTTCTATCACGATGATTCATCACACCATTTTGCCGTGGCGAATGCAATTGCCGCCGCGCGCTGCATAACTCACGCCATCCCGAATCATTGCCGTTACCGCCCACAGCGCTAAACGCACACCGCCAGATGTCATCTACACTTTGTCGACGTTCACCCGGCAATGCACTGCGCATTGCCCGCAATAAAAGGATGACAGCATGACTGAACACGCCAGCCAGAATCACGCATGGTTACTGGCTTCTCGCCCGCATGGCGAGCCGACCAAAGAGAATTTTCGCTATGTGGCGCAGCCCATCCCGGAACTGAAAGAAGGCGAAGTGCTGCTGCGCACCGTCTATCTTTCGCTCGACCCCTACATGCGTGGCCGGATGGATGAGGGAAAATCTTACGCCGCGCCCGCCGAGCTGGATCAGCCGATGGTCGGCGGTACCGTCTGTCAGGTCGCCGACTCAAAAAACAGTGACTTTAAGAGCGGTGACTGGGTGCTGGCGCAAAGCGGCTGGCAGGAATATGCCGTCTCGGATGGCAAAGAGATCGCGAAGCTGGGCAATGACCTGCCACATCCGTCATGGGCGCTGGGCATTCTCGGGATGCCGGGCTTTACCGCCTACATGGGGCTGATGGATATCGGTCAGCCGAAAGCGGGCGAAACCCTGGTCGTCGCGGCGGCCACCGGACCGGTCGGCGCAACCGTTGGCCAGTTGGGTAAACAGCAGGGCTGCCGGGTTGTGGGTGTCGCAGGCGGAGAAGAGAAATGCCGTTACGCGGTGGAAACGCTGGGCTTTGATGCCTGTCTCGATCACCACAGCGCCGATTTTGAACAGCAGCTGAAAAATGCCTGCCCGGATGGCATTGATATCTACTTCGAAAACGTTGGCGGTAAGGTGTTTGATGCGGTGTTCCCGCTGCTGAATACCGCGGCGCGCGTGCCGGTCTGTGGTCTGGTTTCCGCCTACAGCCAGCGCGAGCTGCCGGCTGGCCCGGACAGAACCTCGCTGATCATGGCGGGTATCCTGAAACGCCGCATTCGTATGCAGGGCTTTATCATCTTCCAGGATTACGGTGACCGCTATCCGGAGTTCCTTGAAGCGATGCGTCCGCTGGTGGAGAGTAAAAAGATCCACTATCGCGAGCATATGATTGAAGGGCTGGAGAATGCGCCACAGGCGTTTATCGATATGCTGAACGGCAAAAACTTCGGTAAGACCGTGGTGAAAGTCGCGTCCTGAGGTAAAGCGTGCAGCGTCACTGGCGCTGCACGCCCGCTAATCAGTGTGGCAGCCGCGAAACGTGCTCTGCCGCCGCCCGGTTCGCCTCACCCACCGCAGCCGCCAGCGTCGCCCCGTCGCTTAATTGCTGACACAACACTCCGACAAAGCAATCGCCCGCACCGTGCGTGCTGACCAGCGTCACTTTTTGCGCCGCCAGACTGCCGGTTTCGCCCGCCTCGCTATACGCCACGCCATGTTCGCCTGCCGTGACTACCACCCGCGCAAAGCGTCTGCTCAGCGCCTCGGCCGCAGCCCGCGCTGAAGCCAGATCCTGCACGCTGATCTGACACATATCACGCGCCTCAATCGCATTCACCACCAGCAGATCAATACAGCTCTCGAACGCCGCTGACAGCGTTCTGGCCGGCGCGGCATTAACGCACACCGCTATGCCGCGTGCCCTGGCCGCCTGCGCCGCCCGCAGATTGACCGCTTCCGGCACCTCATTTTGCAGCACCAGCATCGTCACGTCCTGCCAGAAGGCGGGCTGCTCAAAAGCCGACAGCGCAATGTGCTGATTGGCGTTAGAGACCACTACCGCGCCATAATCGCCTTCGGCATCGGTAATCGCCACGCTCATGCCCGACGGCAGATGATCAATGATGGTAACGGCGGCGCAATCCACACCCGCCTGAAGCAGATGATCGCGCAGAAAGTGGCCCTGTGGATCGCTGCCCACTGCCCCGGCAAAGCGCACCGTTGCGCCCGCGCGGGCCGCGGCCACCGCCTGATTGCCGCCCTTGCCGCCAAACTTATAGTGACAGGCAGTGCCCATCACCGTTTCGCCTTTCTCCGGACGATGGGGCGCGTCCAGCATAATGTCATAATGAAGACTGCCGGTGACTGCAATTTTGCTCATAGCTAAAATTCCCGCAGATCCTGAACCGCATGCTGGGTTTTCATCAGGTTTTTTTCCGCCCGCTTTAAATCTTTTTTCGCGATAGCGACAAACAGCGCATCCAGAATATTGAGCTGGGCGATGCGTGACGCGGCGTTTTCCCCTAACAGATGCGATCCCTGAGACGTTGAATTGAGGACCACATGCGCGCTGCGGGCAATCGGCGATTCGGCATAGTTGGTAATGGCGATCACCTTCGCGCCATTCCGTCCCGCCAGTTTTACCGGATCGTTCACCGCGCGCGTGGCACCCGAATGACTGATAGCGATAACCACATCGTCATCAGATAACACCGCGGCTGACATCAGCATAATATGGGCGTCATCGTAGGCCGTCGACTTAATGCCAATCTTCAGCATCTTGTGCGAAAGATCGCGCGCAACGGCGGCCGAGCCGCCTACGGCATAAAGATCGATATGCCGTGCTTTATAGATAATGTCTGCCGCGCGATTAAATTCAGAGACATCCAGAATCGATAAGGTTTCTTCGATCGCCTGAATAGAGGTTCTGAATACTTTTGCCAGCAATTGTTCCGACGAGTCATCCGGCTCAATTTCCGCATGCAATCCCGCCACCTCAGACTGGTTGTAATAAATCAGGCTGCTTCTGAAATGCCGGAAACCGGTGAAGTTAAGTTTTTTAGTGATCTTAACAATCATCGCTTCAGAGACATTATTCTCTCCGGCAATCTCTTTTAATGACGACTGCTCGGTAATATCGGTTCTGGCGATAATCGCCTCAACAACACGGCGTTCTAACGGCGTCAGCTGGGGCAAACGCATACGAATCTGAGCACCAATGGCTCGCGGATCTTGCTTCATTACTTGCCTCGGGTCGCCCGGTCAATCAACATCGCTATGATAATAATAAGGCCGGTAGCGAGCAATTGGTAAAAGGCCTGAATGTTCAGTAAGGTCAAGCCATTACGTAACGCACCGAGGATAATCACCCCAATAAGCGTGCCGAATATGCTGCCTTTGCCGCCCATCAATGAGGCGCCGCCAATCGCCGCCGCCGCGATGGCATCCAGCTCCCACAGGTTACCAATGGTCGGCTCGGCTGCACCCAGTCGGCCAATCAGGATCAGCGATGCCAGTGACGCCAGCAGGCCGGAGAAGATATAGACCGTCACTTTGGTGCGCTTCACCGGGACACCGGCAACCCGCGCCGCCTCTTCATTACCGCCAATTGCCAGAATATATTCCCCCAGCGGGGTTTTATTCATCACAGTCCACAGCAGCAGCGCAATCACCGCCACAATCACAATCGGCGTCGGGATACCGAACAGCGTGCTGTTGATCAGGCTGCGAAATTCCAGCGGAATACCAAAGATCGGATTGCCGCCGGTGTAGATCAACGCAATGGCGCGGAACAGTGACAGGCCGCCCAGCGTGACGATAAAAGGTTGCAGGCCCGCATAGGCAATCAGGGTGCCGCTGAACAGACCACACAGCGCCCCCACGCCCAGCGTGGCGAGGATCGCCAGCGGCACCGGTACGCCCGACACCATCAGGGTTGCGCCGAGCACCGCCGATAGCGCCGCGCTCGGACCAACCGAGAGATCGATACCGCCGGAAATAATCACCAGCGTCATCCCCAGCGCAATTAAGGCGTTAATTGAGGACTGTTGCAGAATATTCAGCAGATTCGGCAGGGTAAAAAAGACCGGCGACAGAAATGAAAATGTCACCACGATGATTAATAATCCAATTAAGGTGCCAGCATCGCGCAGATTAAATTTCAGCAGCGCGGGCGTGCGTACACCCGCCGGCGTGGTGGTCTGAGTCATCATAGTTATAACCTTTAATAGAGTCCGATAAGAGGTCAGGCGGTCTGGTCAATCTCTTTAATGGCAAAGCGGGCAATATTCTCTTCGGTGATCGCGCTACCGGTTAACTCCTGGGTAATTCGCCCTTCGCGCATCACCAGCACCCGGTCGGAGATCCGCATGATTTCGGTCATTTCGGATGAGACCACTACAATGGCCTTGCCTGCCTGGGCCAGTTTTTCAATTAAGTGATAAATTTCAGACTTGGCGCCAATATCGATACCGCGCGTTGGCTCATCAAACAGAAACACCCTGGCGTCGGCGGCTACCCAGCGGCCAATAATGACCTTTTGCTGATTCCCGCCGCTCAGCGTGCCGATGCTTTTTTCGATATCCAGCGGGCGCAGTTTCAGATCGCCCATCACCGTCTGCGCTTTGCGGTTCAGCCGCACCTGACTGAGCAGGCCGCCGAAGGTGAAATGGTGCATCGAAGGCAGCGCCATATTCATCTTCACCGCCCGTTCCTTAATGATGCCCTCTTTTTTCCGGTCTTCCGGAACCAGACCGATGCCCGCTTTAATGGCGGCCCGCACGTTGTGATTTTTCACGGCGGTGCCGTTCACGCTCACCGTGCCGCTGGTGCGCTTGTCGATACCGGCAATCAGTTTCAGCAGCTCGGTACGACCTGCACCGACCAGACCGGCAATACCCAGCACTTCACCGGCCCGCACGCTGAAGTTCGCCGCCACCACCTCATTGCCACGTCCGAGGTTCTCTACCCGCAGCACCTCGCGGTCACTGACGAAGGCCTGGTGATCGAGTTTGTCGATCTTACGCCCGACCATTTTGGCAACGATGCTCTCTTCATTCTCATCACAGATATTGACCACCCCAACCTGCCTGCCATCGCGCATGATGGTGGCGCGGTCACAGACCCGGAAAATCTCATTCATCTTATGTGATACGTAGATCAGTGAGACGCCGGTCGATTTCAGATCGGCAATCAGCTCCGCCAGCCGGTCAAATTCGGTTGGCGTCAGGCTGGAGGTCGGCTCATCCATCGCGATGATTTTGGCGTCATCGAGCAGCGCCCGGGCGATTTCAACGATCTGCTGCTGCGACACCTTGAGATTCTTAATCGGTGTGTTGGGATCGATACTCGGGTCCAGCGTTTTCAGGATCAGCGTGGCCCGCGCCAGCTGGGCCGATTTATCCACCCAGCAGCCACCGGCTCGGGTCAGCGGGCGACCGAGAAACATATTCTGCGCCACCGAGAGTTCCGGAACGTGCTGTAACTCCTGATGAATCATCGCAATACCGGCGTGACGGGCGCTGAGTGGATTCTTCATCTGCACCGGCTGACCGTTAACGCTGATTTCGCCACTGTCCGCCGCCCGCACGCCAGAGAGGATGTTCAGCAGCGTCGATTTCCCGGCGCCGTTCTCACCAATCAGGGCATGAACTTCGCCAGGCCGCACTGAAAAATCGACGCTCTGCAGCGCGGCGGCGTTGCCGTAGGTTTTACTGATGCCACGCATCATTAAACGATTCTGTTCCATACGCGCTCCGCCTGACTTATTGCTGGGTCAGTAACTGACGCAACCGGCTGTTGTCTTTGGTCGAAAAGGCCTCGACGTTCTCTTTGGTGATCAGCGCCTGCGGCGTCGAGATCACCCGCGAGAGTTTCTGGCCGTTAATCAGCCGAATCATCACGTCCATCGCCACTTCGCCGGTCAGCACCGGGAAACTGTCCACCGTGCCGGTCAGCTCACCGCGCTTGATCGAGGCGTACGCATCGGAGATACCGTCGGTGCCAAACACCGCCACCTGTGCCGCTTTGTTCTGCGCCCGCACCGCTTCCACCACGCCGAGCGCCATGGTGTCGTTGTTGGCGTAGAAACCAATCAGGTCCGGATGCTGTTGCAGAATGGTCGAGGCGGCGTTAAAGGCCTGCTCGCGGCTCCAGTTGGCCGGTACGCTGGCGGCAAGGGTGAATTTGCCGTTGGCCTGCAAGGTCTCTTTAAAGCCACGGGTACGCTGTCCGGCGGCATAGACGCCCGGCTGCCCTTCGATCACCGCCACTTTGCCGCCCTGTGGATGGTGTTCAATGAACCATTTCGCTACCCGCACGCCGTTGTCTTTCTGCACGTTACCGACGTAGTAGCGCGCGTTGGGCATCACCGCATCGTTGACGTTAACCACCGGGATATTCTTGCTGTTAGCCGTTTCCAGCGCCGGCTCCAGGTTGATGTCGGTCTGCGGGGAAACCAGCAGGCCGTTAAAGCCCTGGGAGATCAGGGTTTCGGCGATCGACAGCTGACCCAGCTGATCATCTTCATTGGCTGCCGCCTGATACGCAACGGTGAAGCCATATTTTTTCGCCACGTTCTGATAACCCTGGCCGAGGGAGCGCCAGTATTCATTGGTCAGGGTTTTCGATACCCCACCAATCTTCAGCGTCTTGTCCACTTTTGGCAGAGCGCCATATTTAGTATCAAGCTGGGTCCAGTCAGTGCGATCCGGTTCGGTGTCGGACTGCAGCGGTGCCAGTTCCGCCGCATAGACGGTGCTGCACAGCAGTGAGGAAGCAATGACGGCAAGCAGGAGTTTCTTCATACGATGACCTTTCTTCTCTGGGTGTTGGGTAGAGGTTTTTTTATTTTTTACCGGCGGTGTGACCGTTAGCGTGCCAGCATGATGTCATTGACGATCTGTTGTGAAGCCACCGCATCCTGACGATCGATTGCCGCCTGTAATGCTGCGTTGTCATCCAGTTGCTCACACAATTTCAGTAAACGGGTGACGGTGGCGATATTGCTTTCCGCTTCCCGAATCGGGTCGAGTCCGCTGGCGTCCGGGAAGGTATCGAAGTAGTACGCACCGCTGTAGCCGTCACGCTGCATCTGCCAGAGAAACTCCAGCGTGGCGCGCGGATTCACCGAGCCCACCATCAGCCCGTCATCGCGTTTACCCCAGCCGTCGTTCAGATCGAGCCCCAGCAAACGGGAACGGCGCGCTACCATCGCCGCGGCATAAGCCGGGATCTCATTGGCAAACAGTACGTGGGCGAAGTCGAGCGTAATGCCGAGGTTCGGAGAGCCCGCTTCCTCCACCGCCAGCAGACAGGTCGTGGCGTTAGGGAAAATGCTGTAAGCACGCGGCTCGTTGGGTTTGTATTCAATGCTGACGTCGACGTCGGGCGCATAGTCCGCCACTTCACGCACCGCACTGACCGCGTCTTCCCACATTTTTTTGTAATTCGCCTGGAAGCAGTAATCGAATCCATCCTGCCCCATCCACAGCGTCATCAGCCGTGAGCCAAACTCCCGGCCGGTATCAATGCCGCGCTTAGTCAGCTCGATTGCTTCACGACGGACTTTCGCATCGGGATGGGTAAAGGCACCGATTTTGAACTGCGGGGCATCCCAGCGCATCTGCATCCCATTGACCGCCAGACCGGCATCAGCAATCGCCTGACGCAGCGTGGCTATGTCGCAGGTAAGGTGCTGCGGGAAATTGAGATCGAGATGGGTCAAGCCTTTAACCTTCCCGGCGCGGGCAATCATCTGCAGTACCGACGGTTTGCCCTGCAAATCGGGCCAGTAAAGATGAGCGCCCGAGGCGAAGGAGTTAAGACGGGTGGCAAATTTCAGTTCGGACATGAGGATCAATCCTTCAGATAGCGACTTGTGATGTACTTTCCGTATTCACGATTATTTGTGAAGTTATACATTAATCTACTCTCTGTGCTCTGGCGCGCAAGCATCTCCGGGCGGGATAATCGTCAAACTGAGAGAGCCATCACGAAATAGTTTCGATATGTTATTAAGTCAGATGCGGAGAGAAATCACAGGAAAGCATGAAGAAACAAGGCGTTAAGTGGGAAGGTCCGGCGAAGCGGCGAAGAGAAAAACGGGGGAAAGAAAATCAGGAAAGCTGAGCGCCAGCCACTGGCGCTCAGCCTGTCAGGTTACTTCAGTCGGAAAGCGACCACGCTGTCGCCCGCCGTGGTGCCGAGCGAACCGTGTCCGCCCGCGGCAATCACCACATACTGCTTACCATCTTTACCCATGAAGGTAGATGGCGTGGCCTGTGCGCCTGCGCTCAGTTCGGTCTGCCACAGCAGCTCACCGGTGGTGCTGTCATAGGCACGGAAGAAGTTATCCGCCGTCGCCCCGTGGAACACCAGATCGCCCGCGGTCAGTAACGGACCGCCGTGTGCCACCATCCCCATCGGGAAACCGATCGGGAAACGGCCCGGCAGGAAGCTGGTTTTCAGGTTTTTGGTGTTACCCACCCGACGCAGCCATTCGGTTTTACCGGTTTTCAGATCGACACCCACCATGCGTCCCCACGGTGGCGCGATGCACGGAATGCCCAGGCCGGAAGCCAGCTGCTGGATGTGAATCGCATAGTCGCCGTGGAAGTTTTCATTCCAGTACGGCGTGCCGTCCTTACTGAAGGTACGCTGGGTTTCGGTTTCCGGCGTGCGCTTGATCAGGTTGTATTTGTAAGCCAGACGGACCGGCGCAGCAATCAGCATCTGACGCTGCGGATCGACGGCCACTGAGCCCCAGTTGAAGACCCCGATGTTGCCCGGGAAAATCAGCGAGCCTTTCTCAGTTGGCGGCGTCCACGGGTTACCGTCGTAACGCAGCTCACGGAAACTGGCCCGGCAGCTCATCTGGTCAAACGGCGTGATCCCCCACATCGACTTTTCAGTCAGCGGCTGCGGAATGAAGTTCAGGCTGGAGACCGGCTGAGTGGCGGCATACTGCTCGCCTTTGATGCCGTCAGTGGAAACCTTAACCTGCTCCACCGGATAAACCGGTTCGCCGGTCAGACGGTTCAGCACAAACAGGTTGCCGGTTTTGGTCGGCAGGATCACCGCCGGTTGTGACTTGCCCTGATAGTCGATATCAATCAGCGAAGGCTGTGAAGGGTTATCACGATCCCACAGGTCGTGGTTCGAACTCTGATAACGCCATTTGAAGGCACCGGTTTTCAGATCCAGCGCCACCAGCGCATCGCGGAACTTCTCGGTGTTGCTATTGGGATCGCGTTCGATGCCGACTTCATCCGGCGAAGCGTTGCCAAACGGCACATAGACCAGACCATTTTTCAGGTCAGCACTCAGGGTCGCCCAGGCTACCGGCGTATCCTGCGGATAGGTGGCGGCCGCATCAACCGGTGCGGTATTGGCCGGATTAGCCGGATCGAAGTTCCACACCAGGCGACCGGTGATCGCATCGTAGGCACGGATCACGCCAGATGGGTTGCCGGTGTTGAAACCGTTATCCATCACCGAGCCGCCAACAATCACCAGATTGCCTGCCACCAGCGGTGCCGCAGTCTGCATCAGCGCATGGGGACGCAGCTCGCCCATGTTGGCGCGCAGGTCCACCACGCCGTTGTCACCGAAGTCGGCGCAGGCTTTACCGGTATCGGCATCCAGCGCAATCAGGCGGGCATCGGTGGTGGCGTTGAAGATACGCTTGCGGCAGATCGCCGGCTGGGTGCTGCTCTGCTGCTGCGCCTGCTGACCGGCGTCGAAGTAGCTGACGCCACGACAGGTCTGGTGCTGCTGCAGATAGGAGCGGTTTTTATCCGGCGCAGTTTTCCACTTCACCGCACCGGTTTCCGGATCGAGCGCATGCACTTCGTTATGCGGCGTACAGAAGTAGAGCATCCCGTTGGCTTTCAGCGGCGTCGCTTCAAAGGTGTACTCGGTGGCATCATCACTCTGACGCAGATCGCCGGTATGATAGGTCCACGCCACTTCCAGATCTTTCACGTTATCTTTGGTGATCTGATTCAGCGCCGAGAAGCGCTGGCCGTCAGGGGTTCCGCCGTAAGCGCTCCACTCGTCTGCCGCGCCGTTGCTGGCTGCCGGCGTCCGGGCGTTATTGATGGTGCCCTGCTGAGGGATCGGATCGTAGAAACAGAGGCCGATCACCAGCACGACCATCAGCGCAACCGTACCGCCGAGGAAGGGATGGAAGCGGCGCTGCCCCTGATAGAGTGGACGAACCACCCACGGCAGGGCCAGCCAGACGCCCAGCACGCCAAACAGGTCACCGCGCGGGATCCACTGCCATTTATCAAAGCCCACTTCCCAGATAATCCAGAACAGGGTGATCCACATCAGCAGCGCATAGAGCGTCAGCGCGCTGCGCTTGTTCATAAACAGCAGGATAGCGCTGAGCAGAACGCCCACGCCGATCAGCGCATAGAATGCACTGCCTCCCACCAGCAGGAGTTGTCCTCCCATGTAAATCAGGGCAATAGCAAATATCGCCATGATTACACTGGTAATTTTGTTAATCATGATCCATCCTCGGGTCATTAGCGGCGGTAGAAAATCAAATTTGAAAACATAAAATCAACGGGATTTTAACTAACGTAAGAAATATGTAAAAACATGTCGAAAGGTAAGACATTAGACTGACTTATTAATCTCACACTCTGTGATAGCGTAACGGCTGCTTTTTTTACTTTCCGAAGCGGTAAAACCGCGACATTCATCACAAAAAATTAATCATTGGGCAAAACAGACCGCACCTTTTGTTCAAAGGTGAAGATTAAACAGACAAATTTTGCTTCAGCAACTCCGGTCCGGGGGCGATACGGCGCAGAAGAGGAATGTCAAAAAATAGTAATCAGTGGAGTGCCGTGTGGTGGCTATAAATCTTATGCCGCGGCGGGAATATCCAATGCGGGATTTACGCATTGCAAAATAAAGCTGAAAAATAATTCATTAGCACAACCGGTTAGCCCTGTGCGATTAGTCTTAATTAATCTCACCCCGACACTTTACAATACACAATCTTTTTACAAGCCATCCCGTAATCCCGAAAAAATATTAACCACCCTGTTAATTAAACCGCGCAAAAACGCTTTAAGATATTCCTCAGCTTGGCAGCTAATTATGATGTGATATAAATAGAAACACATCCCCCCTTCTTCTCTGCGGGCGCAGCAGGCTTTGCGTGGCAGGATAAACAGGCAGGCTAATCATGTCCGCACTACATGCTATTTATCGTAAATTTCGTTTCCCGTTTAAATTCATCAATGCGGCGATGCGTTATCCGGCGGCGCAGGCGCAGGTTAAACGTTATTCGGTTATGTCGATTGAAGAGACTATCGATCTGTTATTAGCGAACCCGCAATTATCGCTGGCACGCTACGGGGATGGTGAACTGGAGATGACCTACTATAAAAATATAGGTTTTCAGCCTTTTAACCCGCAGCTTTCGGCCAGGCTAAAAGCGCTGCTGCAACAGGGACCGCAGGCAAATCCTCACTGTCTGGTCTGCCTGCCGGATGCCTTTCGCACCACGCGAAATATGCGTTCAGGTTCGGCCCTGTTCTGGTTCTTTCACAAGTCATTTTATTTTAAATATTATGCTTCTCTGCTCAATTCTCAGTACCAGTATGGTAATACCTCTGTCACCCGTCCTTATCACGATTATAAAACTAAACAATTGTCCCAGACGATATTTGATAAATTTAAGCAACTCTATAAAGACCGCCGGCTGTTAATTGTTGAGGGAAGCGGAACGCGGCTGGGATTAGGCAATGATTTACTGGCAGATGCGCGCGAAGTTAAACGCATCACCACGCTCAACCGCAATGCCTTTTCGGTTTATGACCGTTTACTCGCCGCGATATTAGCGCACGCCTCTGATTATGATCTGGTCTTAATTTCATTGGGTCCTACCGCAACGGTACTGGCCTATGATCTGAGCCAGCATGGCATTCGCTGTATTGATAGTGGTCACGTTGATATTGAATATGAATGGATGCTGGCCAGTGCCACCACAAAAATGAAAGTGGCGGGGAAAAACGTTAATGAAGCGGGTGTGCTGCTCAGTGAACAGAGTGCAGTAGCCGATGCCGGTTATCAGTTGCAGGTGCTGCAACATGTCGGCGAAACGGCCGAACCCCCGGTGGTGCCGCTGCCCCAGGGCCCGCTGGCGCAGCACAGCGCGGCCTGATGGTTTTCCCTGCGCTCCCTGTTTTCAGGCAGCCACTGCACCGGATTGATGCGCAGGCGAATAATTAGCCGGGTAATTCTCCATCCCGGCTGTCCGATGCGGCAGCGGGAAACGCCCGTTGTCGCGGGCAAGTCGGTCCTTTTTCCCCTTTCCGCCATTTCCGGCACTCATTTTGCTTTATCGATCCTGTTATCCCCATTCAGGAGAAGTGAGATGAAGGCCAGCCGTTACCGTTACACCATATTTTCACTGTTGTTCCTGATCGCTCTGATCAACTACATCGACCGCGGCGCGCTCTCGTTTGCCGCCAATGCGATTGCCACTGAGTACCACTTCAGTAAAGTTCAGCTGGGCGCAGTGCTGGGCTACTTTGGCTTCGGCTATCTGTTTGGTTCGCTGTGCGGCGGCTTTCTTGCCGATCGCATCGGCACCAAAAAAGTGTGGTTAATGGCAGGCGTGCTCTGGTCACTGCTGGAGATTGCCACCGCCTGGGCCGGTGAGCTGGGTATCGCGCTGTTTGGCGGTTCCGCCCTGATGGGGTTTGCCGCCCTGCGCATCCTGTTCGGCTTCTCGGAAGGCCCCGCCTATGCGCTGATGAACAAGGCGATTGCCCACTGGGCACCGGATAACGAGCGTGGTTTTGCGCTGGGCATTGGCCTGCTCTCTACCCAGGTCGGGGCACTGCTGACTGCGCCGATAGCGGTCGGGCTGCTGCTGCTGACCGGTGACTGGCGCATGATGTTTATCCTGCTCGGCGTTTTTTCGCTGCTGGCGATGGCGCTGTTTGCCCGCACCTTCAGTGACGGCCCGGAGAGCAGTCCTGCCACCAGCGCCGCAGAACGCAGCCTGATCCGCGACGGTCAGCGGCAGCGCGACTCCGATGGCGTGGCGCTGCCGTGGTGGCGCTTCTTCACCAGCCGCACGCTGGTGTGTAACGCGCTGGGCTATTTCTCTTTCCTCTACATCACCTTTACCCTGGTGACGTGGATGCCAAAATACCTGCAGGATAATTTCCATTACGACCTGCATTCACTGTGGTACGTGGCAATGATCCCGTGGAGCGGAGCCTGCCTGACCGTACTGCTGGGCGGACGCATTGCTGACCTGCTGCTGGCGCGCTTTAACAATCTGCGGCTGGCGCGAAACCTGTTTGCCGCCGTGACGCTGTGCGGGACCGCCTGCTGCTTTATGGCGATCCCTTACGTATCATCAGCTGCCGGAATTATTGCTCTGATGACGCTGGGTAACGCCCTCAATGCGCTGGTGAATAATGTTTACTGGTCCGTGGTCATTGACGTGACACCCAAAGCCTCGGTCGGCACCTACAGCGGAATGACGCTGGCGATCGCCAACCTGGCGGCAATTATCTCGCCGATGCTGTGCGGCTGGCTGGCGGAATACTATGGCTATAACGCGATGTTCACCGTCACCGCGCTGATCGCCTTTGGCAGTATGCTGGCGATGACCCTGCTGCAACCGGAGAAACCACTGGTGGCGGAGAGCCGGTCATCTGACGTAGCGGAAACCTCCGCCGCCTGACGGGTCGCCTCTTCGGTTAACGCCGGGGAGGCGTTTGATCTGACGTCAGGCTGATCGGGCGTCGTGACGCTGGCAAAACTGTTCAATATCGCCGTGCTGAAAGTCCGCCAGGTTGGCCAGCAGTTTCTCCAGCGGCCAGTTCCACCAGGCAATGCGTTGCAGGCTGGCGGCGATCGCCGGGGTAAACCTCACCCGCAGCGGTTTAGCCGGTACGCCGCCCACCACGCTGTAAGGCGCCACATCTTTGGTCACGACCGCGCCCGCGGCCAGTACTGCACCATCACCGATGGTCACGCCTGGCAGCACGATCACCGCGTGACCGATCCAGACATCATGACCGATGATCACCCGATCGGCCCGACGCGCAGCGAAGAAGCCGCGATCGCGCGTGGCGTCAGCCTGGTAATATTCCGGGCAGTAGGTGAAGCGATGCTGAGAGGCGCGATCCATCGGATGATTGGGTGCCCCGATGCGCACCTGATTGGCGATGGCGCAGAAGCGGCCAATCTGGCTATCGGCGATGCTGCAATGCTCCCCGACGTAGGAGAAGTCGCCCAGCTCGCAATATTCCAGCGTCGAGTTCGCCAGAATTTCACACTGCTGACCGATGCGGGTTTCACGCATACGCACACTCTCATCAATCCGGGTCTGCTGGAGTCTGGCGGGCATAACGGCGGTCTCTGACATAAGGCTCCCGATGGCAAAAGGTGACACCGGGCTGGCGTCACGCTGCCGCCACACTCTACCCGGCCAGCATGACAGCCCGTTGACAGCGAAAAAAGGCGGAGTGGTTAGCTCCGCCTTGTTTCAAGTTCCGGTTAACCTGCGTGACCGGTCAGTTGCATAAGGGCAACGATGATCTGCAAGATGACCCGGATGAGATCCAGAATCAGCTTAGTCAGTTCCATCACTTTCCTTCTCCTTTAACAGGAGCGCGCTGTTCGGCAACCGAGGCTTTGACTCTACCCGCCGGGCGCCTAAGCACATCTTTGTGGAGAGGGCTGAGCGGCACTCATGGTTAAAGCCACAGGCCAGCACCACCTGATGCCTGCCGGGATTTTGGAAACCGTGCCCCTGGGAGCGGCCAGTCGACAATGAGGCGTTGCCCAACACTCAACACATGTATAAACATACAGTATTTTGGCGAAACTTGAAATCCTTAGCCGCACATTTTACAATCTGCTGTGTGGAGAGGGCTGAGCACCTCGTTCGCAGCGCGGTTACCAGCCGGGTAGCGAACAAAAAAATAAAGGATTTGGCATCATGCCAAATCCTTTTTTTATGCCCGTCATACCGGTATTAGTTGGCGGCGCTGATCCGCCAGACGGTGTTGCCGGCGTCATCGGCGATTAATACGCCGCCCTGCTGGTCGCTGGCCAGGCCAACCGGCAGACCGCGCACCTGCTTCTCATCCTCCGTCAGGAAGCCAGATACCACCGTTTGTGGCTGTCCGACCGGCTTGCCGTTTTCAAACTTCACCCACACCACTTTATAGCCGTTGAGCGGCGTGCGGTTCCAGCTACCGTGCTCGCTGATAAAGGCACCACCGCGATACTGCGGCATGTTATCTGCGCCGTAAAACAGCAGTCCCAGCGGGGCGACGTGAGAGCTCAGCGCGTAATCGGGTTTTATCGCCTTCTCAACCAGGTCAGGACGCTGCGGTTCGGCACGGCTATCGACATGCTGACCAAAGTAGCTGTAGGGCCAGCCGTAAAAGCCTTTATCCTGCACCGAGGTCAGATAGTCCGGCACCAGGTCGGAACCAATTTCATCACGTTCGTTGACGATCGCCCACAGTTTGCCGCTCTGCGGCTCCCACTGTAAGCCGGTCGGATTGCGCAGTCCGCTGGCGTAGATACGGCTGGCCCCGCTGGCCGCGTCCACTTCCAGCACCGCCGCGCGCCGGTATTCCGCACCAATGCCGTTTTCGGTGACGTTACTGTTCGAGCCGACGCCGACATAGAGTTTGCTGCCATCCGGGCTGGCTAACAGCGCTTTGGTCCAGTGGTGGTTAATCGGGCCGCCCGGCAGCTCGGTCACCTCTTCTGGCGGCGTACGAATCTCCGTCTGCCCTTCCTGATACGGGAATTTCACCAGGCTATCGGCATTGGCGACATAAAGCGTATTGCCAATCAGCTGCATGCCAAACGGCGAATGCAGATTTTCAATAAAGCGGTGCTGTTCCCACTTCCCGTTGACGTTACGCAGCAGCGTAATGCGATTTCCGCCGGCACCGCCTTTGCCTGACGCCTTCTGCACAATCCCCATAATCAGTTGCTTAGGACGGGTGGTTGGCTTCGGCGGTCCGTTGGATTCGGCGACCAGCACGTCATTATTCGGTAGCACGTAAACCTGCCGCGGATGTTGCAGATTCTCCGCGATTTTCTCGATTTTCAGCCCCTGTGCCACTTCAGGCATCTCGCCCGCTTTCCACGGTGTCCCTTCCGGCACCTGCATCGGCGGCATAAAGAAGTTCTGCGCCTGCGGCAATTCCGGGTTGGGTCCGATCTGTTTTTGCGGATCGACCAGCGCACCATCATCACAGCCGGCCAGCAGAGCCGTCAGGGTGAGCGCCAGTAAGGATTTATGCTGCATTTTCATGGTGGCTCCTCCTTAAGCGCTACGCTGACGTAACGCAAGTTGCACATTCGCCAGCAGCAGCAGCGCCACCACCAGCGTGGAAAGCGTTACGCCAAGCGGTATCACGGCGGCGGCATCGCGGCTGTGGATAAACGCATTGACGATGGCGATAACAATCGCCACCAGCCACAGCCAGAAATGGCTCTTTTCTGCGCTGTCGCTGCCGCGAAACAGATAAACCAGCGCGATGAGTCGCGGCACAATCGCCAGCACCAGCCCCAGCGCGATCAGCCAGCCGGCCGCATCGGTCCAGAACAGCACGAAGGTCTGGCTATAGAGGATGTCAAACAGCCAGGCGGCGACAAAAAAGCCCAGCGGCACCGGCTCCAGCAGAGCGTACAGCGTCACGGCGAACGCCGATCTTCCCGAGGTATTGCGCATGTTTCTCTCCATTTTAGCGATGAAAGCGGATCGGGCCAGCCGTGAAGCTGCCGGCAACAACCGATCTCGCGCCTGTAAAAGATTAGTAAACATGAAGAAAAGCGAAGGGTTAATTCGGCAGGAAGTGAAAATCAGGGCGGTGACAGCGCCGTCACCGCCAGGGGATCAGGACTTATCGGCGGGCAGCGTCACCCAGTAACCCGGCTGATACGGCAGCGGCAGGAACTGCTGATGGAACGCGCGGAAGGTCTCGTCCGGATCAAGATCGGCAAACAGATCGGGATGCAGCCATTTGGCCAGCACCTGAATCGCAACAAACTGATACGGGCTGTCGTAGAACTGATGCCAGATGGCGTGTGCCTTGCCGTTATGTGCCACCGGCAGGGTTTTGAACGCGTCCCGCATCATCAGGTTTTTCAATCGTGCAATGGCTTCTGCCTGATTAGCACCCGGTCCGACGCCGACCCATTTACCCACGGTGTTGTAGTTCTTCCAGTTTGCGCCGGTCACCACCACCACATCCGGCTGGCTGGCAATAATCTGCTCCGGGTTAACCGTGCCAAAGGTACCGGGGATCAGATCTTTAGCGATGTTACGGCCGCCAGCCATCTCCACCATCTGACCGAAGTTTTCATTACCAAATGACATGCAGCACTCATCGCTGTAGCCGCCAGCCCGGTCAATCATCACTTTTGGCCGGTAGCCGGTGAAATTGGCCAGTTTTGAGGTGACCCGATCAATCTGCTGCTGGCGAAAATCGATAATCGCCTGCGCCCGCTCAGGTTTATTCAGCAGTTCGCCCATAATGCGGATACTTTTTTCCGCATTCACAAACGGGGATTCACGGAAATCGATAAACACCACCGGTACGCCCACCGCCTGCAGCTTTTCAATCAGCTTGCCTTCGTCGGTGGCCGCTTTCGACTCCAGGTTCATCAGCACCAGGTCGGGCTTCAGCGTTAACGCCTGCTCCACGTTGAAGGTGCCATCTTTCGCGCCGCCAAAGGTGGGTAGCTGCCTGATCTGCGGATAGCGCTGCTCATAGGCCTGATAACCATCCCAGTCCGCTTTCGGAAAATCATCGCGCCAGCCAATCACCCGCTTAAACGGCGCGTCGGTATCAAACGCAGCCAGCAGGTAGATCTGACGTCCCTCGCCCAGAATGATGCGTTTTGCTTCCTGCGGCACCTCAACCTGACGACCTGCCACATCGGTAAGGGTTTTGGCTGACGCCATCCCTGCCAGCGTTATTAGCCCCAGCGCTAAAAACCATTTTTTCATTGTTAACATCCAGAGTAATGATAATGAGAATTATTAATGTCAAGCGGCGTTACTATCACTTAAAAACAGCATCAGGGGAAGTGGTGACGGGAAATGTTTTAGCGCCCGCATCAGCCGGGTAAGTTGCGCCCGCCAGCGCATGGAACGCTGCCTGACTTCCTTTATTCCCCGGATAACGCCAGAAAGCGGCTGTGTCACTGCTCACAAAATGGCCGGCTTTCGTGAATATGCTCACAGCGCCCAGGGCGATTGCCCACATATTCGCCATCAATGTAATCGCTTTGGCTAATGCGTTAACAAAATGTTGCAGTTAGATTGAAAAATGAAACGACGTTTTAATAATCGTCAGGACCGTCAGCCACAGGAGCTTAGCCGTGAAGATCAGCGCGATTGATGTCACTCTCTTTACCTACCCGACCCAACGCTGCAGCGACAGCGCCGGACATTCCCATCCCGGCCCGGAAAACGAGGCGCAGATGGCGCTGCTCACCCTGACCAGTGAGGACGGCACCTGCGGTTACGCCTTTGCCCCGCCAGAAGTGATCCGTTCGCATGTGGTCAATGCCTTCTTTCGTAAGGTGCTGATCGGTCAGAACGCCTTTGACCGCGAGCGGTTATGGCAGGATCTGGCGCACTGGCAGCGCGGCAGCGCCCATCAGCTCACCGAGCGGGCGCTGTCGGCGGTCGAACAGGCGCTGTGGGATTTGATTGGCCGCAAACTTAACCAGCCGGTTCACAAGCTGCTGGGCGGCTATCGGGAAAAAATCCCGGCCTATGGCAGCACCATGTGCGGCGATGAGCTGCACGGCGGCCTCTCAACCCCCGATGAGTATGCGCAGTTCGCTGAAAAACTGGTGGCGCGCGGCTATCAGGCGATCAAACTGCACACCTGGATGCCGCCGGTCTCGTTTGCCCCCAGCCCGGCGATGGATATCAAAGCCTGCGCCGCAGTGCGGGAAGCGGTCGGCCCGGATATCGCGCTGATGCTGGATGGCTACCACTGGTACAGCCGCAGCGATGCCCTGACCATCGGCAAGGCGCTGGAAAAACTCAACTTCGCCTGGTTTGAAGAGCCGATGGAAGAGGAAAGCATGGCCTCTTACGCCTGGCTGGCGGAGAACCTGTCGATTGACGTCCTCGGCCCGGAGAGTCTGGGTGGCAAGCATCACAGCCGTGCCGACTGGGTGCGCGCCGGGGCCTGCGACATTCTGCGTGCCGGGGCCAACGGCGTCGGCGGCATCTCTGCCACCCTCAAAGTAGCCAACCTCGCCGAGGCGTTTGGCATGGACTGTGAAGTTCACGGCAACGGTGCCGCCAGCCTGGCGGTGGTCGGCGCAATCCGCAACTGCCGCTGGTACGAACGCGGCCTGCTGCATCCGTTCCTCGACTATGAGACGCCACCCGCCTATCTCAACAGCCTGGTCGATCCGATGGATGAACAGGGTTTTGTCACTCTGCCGACCCGCGCCGGGCTGGGTGAGGACATTAATTTTAGCTGGATCGAGACGCACACGCTGAACCGCTGGTAAATCGCACTACCGAAATACGTCAAACAATAATAACCCCGTCGCCCGCCTGCTGCCTGCCATCCCGTTGGCCAGCAGCAGGCAGAGTCGTAAACGGGAAAACCTCTGACCCGCTGGACTTTACCTATGACCCTGACACAACGATGTGGCGCGTGGCTGATCACGCTGCTGATGCTGACGGGCAGCGCGTCAATCCAGGCAAAGACCCCGGATGACCAGCTGATCGTCGGCATGAACATGAATAACCTGCTCACTCTTGATCCGGCCGCAATGACCGGTAATGAGGTGGTGGGCATCGTGGTTAATCTTTATGACGGGCTGGTGGAACTCAACCCGAAACAGCTGACCGACGTGCGTCCGGCGCTGGCCGAACGCTGGTCGGTCAGCGCCGACCAAACAACCCTGACCTTTCATCTTCGTGACAATGTCACTTTTCACTCCGGCAACCCGCTGACCAGTGACGACGCGGTCTGGTCGATGCGGCGGGTACTGCACCTTAATCTGGCGCAGGCGTCGGTCTGGAAATCCTACGGGTTCAGCCGTGACAACGTTGACCAGATGATCACCGCCCCTGACGCCCGCACCGTGGTTATTACCCTGCCAAAACCCAACGACCCGCAGCTGGTGATCTACTCGCTGGCTGCGCTCGGCAGCATGGTGGTGCTGGATCGTAAAACGGTGCAGCAGCATGAGGTCAATGGTGACTGGGGCAACCGCTGGCTCACCACCCATGAAGCGGGTTCCGGTCCGTTCCGGCTGGATCTCTGGCAGGCAAAAGATGTGCTGCGCATGAGCCGGGCCGACGGTTACTGGCGCGGCGAGGCAAAAATGTCACGGGTGGTGTTCCGTCATCTGCAGGAGTCGCAGACGCTGCGACTGATGATGCAAAAAGGCGATCTCGACATCGCCAGTAATATGTCGATTCCCGATGTCCGCGCCCTGCGCCACGATCCCGATCTGGCGATTGATGCGGTCAGAAGAGGCACCCTCTACTACCTGGCGATGAGTATGAAGGACCCGCACTTTAGCGATCGCCGGGTACGCGAGGCGGTGCGTTATCTGGTGGATTATCAGGGGATCAACAAGAGCCTGATGACCGGCTATGGCGAACTGCATCAGCGGCCGATTCAGGCGGGTATGCCGGCCACGCTGCCCGATCCCGGCTACCGGCTGGATGTGCCGCGCGCCAGAGCACTGCTGGCCGAGGCGGGTTATCCGGACGGTTTCGACACCACGCTGCGGGTGCTGGCCGATCAGCCGTTCCTCAATATCGCCATTGCCATTCAGTCAACGCTGCTGCAGGCGGGCATCCGCGCCAGAATCATCACCGGCACCGGTAATCAGATCTACGGGGCGATGCGCGATCGTCAGTTCAACCTGCTGGTCGGCCGCGGCGGCAGCGGCGTGGAGCCGCATCCGCACTCCAGCCTGCGTTCACTGGTCTATAACCCGAACAACGCCGACAGCGCCCGCCTGACCAATTTCCAGGGCTGGCGCACCGGTTTTTATGATGCGCAACTCAACAGCATGATCGATCGCGCGCTGGTGGAACGCGACATCGCCCGGCAACAGCAGGCCTATTTCGCCATTCAGCAACGCTATGACCAGCTGGTGCCGGCGCTGATGCCCCTTTCCCAGATGCTCGATTCGGTGGTGGTCAACAACCGGGTGCAGGATTATCAGCCCCATCCGTCGGCCACCACCTTTCTGCGCGACGTCTGGAAAACCCCTGATAGCCTGGCCGGAGGTGCACAATGACTCTGACGCTCACCCGAAATCACTGCCGTCGCATCAGCAAACGCGGCCTGCAGGTGCTGATCACCCTCTCTGGCCTGCTGATGCTGACCTTCTTTATCGGGCGGGTGATGCCGCTTGATCCGGTGCTGGCGATTGTCGGACCGGATGCCGATCAGGCGACCTATCAGCAGGTTTATCATCAGCTCGGTTTTGATAAGCCGCTGTGGGTCCAGTTCGGCATCTACCTCAATGCGCTGCTGCACGGCGATCTCGGCCATGCGCTGCTCACCGGTCAGCCGGTGGTCAACGATATTCTGCGCGTCTTTCCGGCGACGGTTGAACTGGCAACGCTGGCGATTGTGCTGGGTGCCGGCCTCGGCGTGCCGCTGGGCGTGCTGGCCGCCGCCCGGCGTAACAGCGTGATCGATTATCTGGTGCGGATGATCAGCCTGGCGGGTTACTCAACGCCGATCTTCTGGGTCGGGATGATGGGCCTGCTGCTGTTTTATGCCCATCTCGGCTGGGTCGGTGGCGCGGGCCGGGTTGACTTCAGCCTGGATGGCGTGGTGCCACGCCGCACCGGCTTTATGCTGATCGACGCCCTGCTGGCCGCCAACAGCCAGGTATTCTGGAATGCGCTGAATCATCTGGTGTTACCCGCCTCACTGCTGGGCTTTCATTCGCTGGCCTACATCAGCCGCATGACGCGCAGCTTTATGCTGGCGCAGCTGTCGCAGGAGTTCATCCTCACCGCCCGGGTGAAAGGCTTAACCGAGTGGCAAGTCATCTGGCAACACGCCTTCCGCAATATTCTGGTGCAGCTGCTGACCGTGGTCGCGCTGGCGTACGGTTCACTGCTGGAAGGCGCGGTGCTGATTGAAACCGTCTTCTCGTGGCCGGGCTTTGGTTCCTATCTGACCGGCAGCCTGATGCTGGGCGATATGAACGCGGTGATGGGCTGCGTACTGGTGGTCGGCCTGATTTTCGTGCTGCTTAACCTGCTCTCCGACCTGCTCTATCAGGTGTTTGATCCGAGGACCAAAGTATGACGATTTCCTTAGATGCGCCAGCCACCAGCACCACGCGTGAGCGACTGGCGCGCTGCCGCCGTTTCGCTGCCCGTAGCGGATACTTTATCTGGCGCATGGCCTGTAATCCGCTGACCGCCATCGGCGGCGGCATTGTGCTGCTGCTCTGTATCGTGGCGCTGTTTGCACCGTGGATCGCCCCTTATCATCCGCTGATCCAGGACCTCAACAATGCGCTGATGCCGCCGGGTGCCGCACACTGGTTCGGCACCGACGAATTTGGCCGTGACATCTTCAGCCGGCTGGTCTGGGGGGCGCGTATCACCCTCTATATCGTACTGCTGGTGTCGGTGACCGTCGGGCCGCTCGGCCTGCTGCTGGGCGTGACCGCCGGCTATTTTGGCGGCAAGGTTGATGCCGTACTGATGCGCGTCACCGATATTTTTATCTCCTTTCCCAGCCTGGTGCTGGCGCTGGCCTTTGTCGCCGCGCTGGGTCCGGGACTGGAGCACGTGGTGATCGCCATTACCCTTACCGCCTGGCCGCCGATTGCCCGCCTGGCGCGGGCAGAAACCCTGTCGCTGCGTCAGGCGGACTTTATCTCTGCGGTGCGTTTACAAGGGGCATCGCCGCTGCGGGTGCTGTGGAAGCACATCATCCCGCTCTGCCTGCCGTCGGTGATTATTCGCATCACCATGAACATGGCGGGCATCATTCTCACCGCCGCGGGCCTCGGCTTTCTCGGCCTCGGCGCGCAGCCGCCCGATCCGGAATGGGGTGCGATGATCGCCAGTGGTCGCACCTACATGCTGGAGTGCTGGTGGGTCGTCACCGTACCCGGTCTGGCAATTCTGATTAACAGCCTGGCATTTAACTTCTTAGGAGATGGCCTACGTGACCTGCTCGATCCCCGCAGTGAGTAACGCTTCGCCGTTGCTCGACGTGCGCGATTTGCACGTAAATTTTGTTAACGGACGTCAGAGCACCCCGGCGGTACGCGGCGTATCCTTTCAGCTCGGCCAGGAGAAACTGGCCATTGTGGGTGAATCCGGCTCCGGTAAATCAACCGTTGGCCGGGCGCTGCTGCAACTGCTACCGGCGAAAGCGCGGATTGAGGCCAGCCGGATGCAGTTTGGCGATGTCGATCTGCTGCACGCTACGCCGGCCCGGATGCGCGACATCCGCGGCAAACGGATCTCGATGATCATGCAGGACCCGAAATATTCGCTCAATCCGGTGGTCCGGGTCGGCGAGCAGATTGCCGAGGCGTGGCGCAGTCATCATCGCGGCCAGCAGGCGGCAGCCCGTCAGCGGGCGCTGGCGATGCTGGAGGTAGTACAAATTCGCGATCCTGAACGGGTCTATCAGCTTTATCCGCATGAAATTTCTGGCGGCCAGGGGCAGCGCGTGATGATAGCCATGATGCTGATTACCGAACCGGAGCTGGTGATTGCCGATGAACCCACCTCCGCGCTGGATGTGTCGGTGCGTCTGCAGGTGCTGGCGCTGCTCGACGATCTGGTCAAGGCGCGCGGGCTGGGGCTGATTTTTATCAGCCACGACATTAACCTGGTGCGCCGTTTTTGCGATCGGGTGCTGGTGATGTATGCCGGTCGCGTCGTGGAGTCGCTGGCCGCCAGCGAACTGGATCGGGCGCAGCATCCCTACACCCAGGGCCTGATGGCGGCGCTGCCGGACCTCGATCACCGTCGCAGCCGCCTGCCGGTGTTACAACGTCACGCCAGCTGGTTAACCGAATAAGGAGAAAGCATGATTACCGTCAACAATCTTAATCTCAGCTTTGGTGAGGAGAGCGCCCGCAGTCAGGTGCTGTTCGACGTCAATCTGCAGGTCAGCCAGGGCGAAATCTTTGGGCTGGTCGGCGAGTCAGGATCGGGCAAAACCACGGTGCTGAAATGCCTGGCGGGACTGTTTAACCACTGGCAGGGTGCGCTGGAGATTGACGGCCAGCCGCTGGCGCACTGCATTGATCGGGCTCGCTGCCGTCGGGTGCAGATGGTGTTTCAGGACCCCTACGGTTCGCTGCATCCGCGCCATACGATTGGCGATATCCTCGAAGAGCCGCTTCAGATTCAGGGCATCGGCCAGCGTCAGCAGCGGGTGATCGCTATGCTGGAGAAAGTCGGATTAAATCGCGCCTGGCAGACCCGTTATCCCCACCAGCTCTCCGGCGGTCAGCGTCAGCGGGTGGCGATCGCCAGAGCGCTGATTCTGGAACCGGCGGTGCTGTTACTGGATGAGCCGACCTCGGCGCTTGATGTGTCGGTGCAGGCGGAGATCCTTAACCTGCTGAGTGACCTGCAGCAGCAGGATAACCTGACCTATCTGATGGTGACGCACGATCTGGGCGTGGTGGCGCACCTCTGTCATCGGGTGGCGGTGATGCAACAGGGCAAGGTGCTGGAGACGCTGGATGTCCCGACGCTGGTGAGCAATCGGGCGAGTATGCCCTATACCCGAATGCTGGTGGAGGCGAGCCGCCACGCTACGCCGGTAAAGGCGCACTGAATACGGCGACGGGCGGCAGGCATAAAAAAGGCCAGGTCACCCTGGCCTTCTGCTTCTGCACCCTGGCGCGTTTACTGAGTCAGCTGACGCACAAAGGAGACGATCTCCGCGTTCTGTCCGTGCTCAAACAGGCACTGCTGGAAGCGCGGGCCGCTGACCGCAGTCTTCACCAGTTCAGGATCGATCGCGCGCAGCGTATCCAGATAGTTCTCTTTGATCACCGCCGCTTTCACCTGATTCAGCAGACCGGCATTGCGCACCTGTGGCTCTCTGCGCTCTGGCGGATAGCCCATGCCTTTCTCGCCGGTAAAGGCTTTTTCGAAGATAAAGCGCAGGTTGAGCTCAGCGCCCCAGCCGAAACCTTTAGCGAACGGCAGCGCCAGCGCATTACCGTTATTAATCTGCGCAAACAGATAAGCATCAGCCGGATCGATACAGTATCCGCAGTTGACGCCCGGATGAATGTTGAGCGACATCAGCGCGCCCTGTCCGGTGCCGCAACCCGCTACGATGAAATCAACGGCCTTGCTGTTCAGCAGCAGGCTGGCCTGGATGCCGAGGTGAATATAGGTCAGATGGTGATCCTGCTCGTCGCTCATCCCGACGTTGAAGACCTGATGGCCCAGCGGCTGCGCAACGCCTTCCAGTTCTTTCAACACGATAGCGTTTTTAGCCGCCTGGCTGTTTTCCATCATTAACGCGATTTTCATGATCTGCCCTTAGCATTTAATTGAAACACCGTTTCATTTTAATGAAAAACCGCTAAAGTGCATGGACTAATTCACCTCCGCGCTGTGAGTAGCGTCACAAAACGGCTACCCTGGCGTCCACCTGCATAAGGAAGTTCTGATGTTTATCTATAAAAAAGAGCGGCCACTGGAAGATTTAGGCAACGGCGTAACCCGTCGGGTGCTGGCGTATGGCGGTACCCTGATGGCGGTCGAAGTCAGTTTCGAAAAAGATGCCGTCGGCCCGCTACATCACCATCCGCATGAGCAGTTAACGTATGTGCTCAGCGGCCGTTTCGCCTTCACCATCAATGGGGAAACGCGGGAAGTGGGTCCGGGCGATACGCTCTACAAAGCGCCCGATGTGGTACACGGCTGCGTCTGCCTCGAACCCGGCGTGCTGCTGGATACCTTTACTCCACAACGCGACGATTTCCTGCCCGCCCGCGACGCCACCGCCTGACAAAGCGTGAATCAGTCGGCGTGCAACCTGTCGCGCGCTGGCTGATGCTGAATACTCTCCCGCATCGGTCTGGCGTGTCTCTGACGGCTCCGGCTGCCGCTGGCCGGACCGCGGATTATTTTTTCACCTTTTTTTTCCGGCAGACTGGTTAGCTAACCAAATGATTAGCAGGCTTTTAATATTTACCCGCTACGCAATTCCCGGCGATTGCCGCTCCGCATCCCGCGCCAACCGGGGCTTGCTCAACTATTCTTATTTTCTTCACCCCGCCTCTGATACCCGTTGCGCTTAAAAAGATTCCCGTCAAAATCTGTACAAAAACACGTTTCATGTATAGGTTTAAAGGGTTCACCAGGTCATTTTTTAACCCAAAACAGGATAATTCTATGAACCATACAGAGAGCAATACCCTGGCCGTGAAGGAAAATGTCCACCTGATCAATCCGGCGTTTCACGCGACTGAACAGGATAAACTGAATTTTCTGGTCGAAGAGCTGATGGAAGCGGGCAAGGAAACCAGCTGTATGGCGCTGCTGCGTCATCTGGCTGCCGCAGACAGCGCGGAAGAAGAGGCGTGCTGCCGGGAGTTGCTGACCTTACTGATGGCGAAACAGGCGTGAAGGTGACCGTTTGCGGCAACGCGGTGACTGCGTCCCTTTGCGGGCTGCTGATAGCAGGCTGTCACCGCGCCCGCTGCTCCTCCGCCCCGGCAGCGCTCCGCCGCTGGCTGGCCTATTCCCCTTCAGCGCGGCGTGACCACAATTGCTGTCAGGCGCCAGCGGCGCGATATCTGGCTGCTTAATCCCGCAGACTTTGCTAGTCTCACAGGATGAACCGATACGCTTTACCCCAGTCAGAGATGATTAACACCGTCTGTATCGCGGTGGGATAGCCTGTCTCTTTCTCCCGCCGGTAAGGCGGGCCTTACCGGCGTTAACCCGATAAGGAACCCTATGAATCCTGATACCCTGACACCCGCAACGCTGCATCTGCTGTGCGGCAAAATCGCCTCCGGTAAATCAACCCTCGCTGCCCGTCTCGCCGCAGAGCCTGGTTGCGTCATTCTGAGTGAAGATCACTGGCTGGCTGCGCTCTATGCAGATCAAATGCAGTCGGTCGCCGACTATGTCCGCTGTGCGGCACAACTGAAAACGGCGATGACCCCGCACCTGGTAGCGCTGCTCCGGGCGGGCGTCCCGGTAGTGCTCGATTTTCCCGCCAACACCAAGGCGAATCGTGCCTGGATGATGTCGCTAATCAAGGCATCCTCTGCTGACCATCGCCTGCATTATCTGGACGTCCCGGATGCGCTGTGTAAATCGCGTCTGCACGCCCGTAATCAGGGCGGCGAACACGCCTTTGCCGCAACGGACGAACAGTTCGCGCTGATTACCCGCTATTTCGACCCGCCGCAGGAGGAAGAAGGCTTTAACCTGGTGCGACATGGTTAACGCCTTCTGAGGTGGGGATTAAGAGAGATCGAGCGCCGCGAGCACGGCAGCAATCTGCTGGCAATCCGCATCGGAGAGCGGCAGCAGCGGGCGCGGCAGGCAGTCGCGTTCGGTCAGGCCCAGCAGCCCCGCTGCGGCGCCGATTACCCGCAGGCTTCCGCCATGCTGGCGGAACAGTGCCCATAACGGTTGCAGTTGCGCATCCAGCGCGCTGACACGCTGATCATCGCCCGCCTTTGCTGCCGCGGTCATCGCCTGTGCGATCCGGGGAAACAGCCCGCCGCAGACCGAGTACCAGCCATCGCAGCCTGCCAGCAGACCGGTGGCGGCAAACGCATCGCCGCTGACCCCGATTGAGACCCTCTCCGGCAGCCGAGACCGCAGTTGTGCAATGCGCTCGCGGGCCGCCTGCAAATCGGCGGGTACGCCGGGAATTTTTATTGAGGCAATGCCCGGCAGCGCGGCGATGCGGCCAAGCAGCGCATCGGAAAAAGCAAAATGGGTGGTACCCGGATTGTCATAGACGCAGATCGGCACCGAGACGTGACACGCGACCGTCTGATAAAGCGTGAATACCTCTTCTTCGCGCAGCGCCTGATAGCCGAGTGGCGGCAGCAGTAATGCCGCCGCACCCGCCTGCTGGGCATCCTCAGCCAGCTGCAGCACTTCGGTCGTGCTGACCGCACCAATGCTCACCATCACCGGAATCGCCTCTGAATGGGCAACCGCCAGTTCGGTGATCCGCCTGCGCTGGGCGCGGGTCAGATAGGCGTAGCTGCCGGTAGAACCCAGCACGCCAAGCGAATCGACTTTCGCCTCCGTCAGCCGCTGCAACAGCCGTAAAAATGCCGCTTCATCCGGCTTATCCGCCGTAAAAGGGGTCAGGGGAAACGCACTCAGTCCGCTGAACATATTACCTGCTCCATGATTGTGAAATGATTGTCTGGTTGATTAACCGTACAGGCATATTTCGTGGCAGGCCGAAGCATCACGCCGCCCCGTCCGCTACTGTGCTGCTGCCCCCCTAAGAAGGCAACCGATGATCGCTGTACTGTTTTAAGCCCAGGCTCAGATCGACGGTTTTATCGCTATTGAGCGCTTTCAAAGCCTGACCGATGAGAAAAAGATCCTCTCACTTTCCTGGTGGCGCGATGAAGCGGCAGTGCTGGCCTGGAAAAACAACCCGCAGCATCAGGCTGCCCAACGTGAAGGCCGTGAGATACTCTTCGCCGGTTACTCGCTGCGCATAGGCTGGTGCTTATAGCCTTTATTCAAACCGCTGCTCCCGTTCACTATCTTCCCGTTGTTCGCGGTCTTTTTCGCGTTCCACCCACTGAATCATTTTTCCACAAATTGTTCTGGCCGCCTCGGCGATATCTGGACGCTCGTGTTTACTCAGCGCACCGATGGCGCTTGCTCTAGCTTGCATTAAGTTCGCCAGGCTACCAGTCCAGGATGATGGAGTGATTCGTTCAGCAAAAGCCCCTAGTACAGCTAGTGGCTCAGGTGACGCCTCTAAAAGTTCTCTAGCCGCTTCATGTATTGTCAGTACCCCCTCTTCATCCTTGTTTGACCAAAGAGTTACGCCTCCAGCAATAGCAGGCCAAACGCTGGGATCATTTCTGGCACGGCACCATTCAATCAAGACGCTAGTACTTACATCAGCAAGAGGAGAACGGCGTAAACTGCCACGACGAATAAAGAACTGTCTTCCCTGCTGCTGTTCCTCGGTGCATTCAAAAATGCAATTGAGAAATGATTCAGGCATTAACGCAACAGTTGTTGCTATAGTCTTCTCGAATCCCAAAAAATATCCATAGTGTTCATCAATGACATTGAAAATTGCGTCCAACCACTCAATTTTTTTTGCCTCATTACCATCGAAACGCAATGCGGCATCGATAACTCGCTCCATGTAAAAATCAATTGTCCCTATTTGGCCTCTGTCGCTGTTATTAATCCGCAGGATTGCAGCAGCAAGACCAATCAACCGAAAGTCTGCGCCAAGCGTATCTGCCGATTTGTCTTTACCATGCAGTCTCATGGAGAGCGCATGCAAAATGACATTATCTCCGCTTGCTTTACTCAGGAGTTGCTCAGCAAGCTCGAGAAGACGAATTCTCGGCAAATTGGCGTATTGTTCTCGCCATAAAATCGACTCATACATGAAAGGGCGAATGTCTGGATCGTCCAAATGCTTCATACAGCGATCCAGATCATTTACTGTAAATTTCCCCCAAGGATGCAAGCCAACCAATACTTGTCGAAGTTCAGGATGCTGCGCACATTGGTCGAGAAACTTCTGTGCTAATGATGGATCGACAGAGTCAACTTCTTCGATGAATCCCCCAATAACTCCAAAGTCTTTGTTAGCATCTGGCTGTTTTTCAATTTGTTCAACAAGTCGCTGCCAGCCAATACTTAGATCATGTGCCCCTCGAGCAAGTCCTCGACCAAAGACAGCGCGATAAGGCATTCCACCGATGGAGAACAGATCTGCTCCTAACTCCTCAAGCACATGATTTGATAAGGCAAAGTCCTGTCCCAATTGAAGTGCTTTAGCTTCAAGTCGTTTTCCGGCTGCGGTATATTTATCGGAGTCCTCATGATCAAAATCCGCATCCAGAGCCCAATAATCATGATTTATACTCAACACGTATGTCTTTATTGTTGGAATTAACGCAATGGGCTCCAACTCCTTCTCTAAGGCAGCAAGACTATCCGGCAACTGCTCAACATCATCTCCATCGCTACGCTTGGTATAGTCAAAATAGACCGTTGAACGAACGGCTTTCCAACCTTCCCCCCAAGGACTTAAAGCATTTAATGTACGGGCAGCATCGACGAGTTTGTCTCGCATTGCTTCTTGAAACCAAATTCCCCTGAATTTGTCAGCCAGGATTGATCTTGCAGGCCTTTCAAGCTCAGGAGCTCCGGATGCCGCTAAATGGATAATGACGTCAATAAAGGCGCTGCGCCATTCGACAAGTTCATCATAGTTGGGTTCGTATCCATAGTCTCTTGGTCGAGCTCCAAACTCACCAACCCCAAACCCTGACCACGGTGGGCCATCCAGGGCGGTTGACAGCATCTTGAAGCCCAAAGATCTACGCGTAATAATGTTTGATGGAATGCATTCGTTCATTAAAGCAATACGCTGGCTTAGTGATGCATGAGTACCAGACAGATACGCCTGGAAAAACCTTGGGACCATGTTTCGAGCAGAGTCCAGGTCATTATTATCGGCTTCGTCCTCTGCCATTTGAATAAGAAGCCTGGCGCATCGTTCAAAGGCGTTCGGTTCGTATGCCATCATTTGTAAAAGACGCAGAATACTACGTCGCTGCGGATTGTAGCCCGGTTCCATACCTTTGAAATCAGATGATGAGAGTACGGCCTCAATTCTGTTGAGCAATGCTTCAGGTGCAACCGGTCCGATATACCCAAGTATTCGTAACGAAATATCATTTAACTCGGCTATTCTTCCTAACATCCCTTCAGGCTGAAGCCAGGCTTCTACAATTTCTTTCGCAACAGGATGGTCATGCAACAACCCCAAGCGATGTGAAAAAGACATTAATAAACGCTCACAACCAGGAGCTTCAAAAGTCGCCCTAAGTTGATCGACGGGAATACTGTCGAGTGCGGATGCTGCCAATCTGTTAGCAATGGCATGAGGTAAGATAGCTCTCCAGTGAGATCTTTTCTGAACGATATGACGTTCCATCAGCTTCGTAACGGCTTTAAATAACTGGGTTCTGGAATACCCAAAGAGCGTCCCTAATATTTCCAGTTCGTCGGTAGCAGCATCTGGACTAGATAGCGAGAATGAATACACCAGTGACAATATTTCAGCTTGCTCCCGTAAATTACCATCAGGATGATTACGCTGTTCAAACAAGCGATTAAACAACTGCGCATCAGAAAGTAGAGCCAAACTCTCGCCTTCCTCCCCTCTCTCAGCTATAGCCAAAGCAACTCTTGCATTCCCATCTGCAAACTCAGCAATACGACGGGCATTATTCTGACCAATAGAAGGGAAGCGACGGATAAGAAGTTGCTCTGCCACCTCTGGACCATCTGTCTCAATATGGATGACCTCAGTTGTCTGTGGCTTGTCATCCCTAATGTCGTACTCGATTGTGATGAGGCTTACTTCTTTTCCTGTGGCTGATACCTTACTGGCAAGCGAAGCATGGAGTTCTGATGGACAATTATCAAGTATCATAATTGCTCGTCGGTCCTCAGCGATCAGCTTATCAAGCATTGCTGTAGCCGACGGTACTGGCTCAGAACCAGTATCAACATAAATAGCTACTGTCCGGTCAAGCGCATCTGTTCCAACAGTTTCATCAAAGAGCGCCTGAACGATCCGAGTCTTCCCGACACCAGATAATCCTGTAATACGAACCGCCTTATTCGTCGAACGAATAAGGGCACGCATTGGGCTAATTGCTTCATCAATTTTAAGTTTTTTCCCCTTTCCCGACGGTAAAGTAATGGTTACTCCTGGGGCTGAGATTAAAGTGTCTGTAACACCTTGGGGTGGATTGCTCCAAGCTCCGTAGGGTTGCCAACCGTAATACCCTTGCCCAAGCTTCCCTTTTACCCACAGCATGACTGATGAATGTTGGCGCAGCCATTGAATGAGTTTGGAACGGTCGTAGAAATCGAGATGAAGAGTGCTTTTGTTAGGATTATCTTTTACTGCATCCCTCATCGCTTTGAGACGTTCCGCCTTTCCTGATGGTGAGCAATCATCACGCAGGCTGACAATGATATAGCTGCCTTGTTTTCTGGCTTGTTCAGATATGATCGGTGAAAGCGCTTTGCCGACGCCCATTTCCTTCTCAATTGCAGCCTTTGGCATCTTATGTTTTTTTGCCTGAAAGACCGTATCAGGCCTTAGAAGAAAACCTGTTTTAAATTGATCAACTGGAACCTGAACATGGATATCAATTCCTCCGTCAGGAGCGGTAATTGAACCTGACCAATTCACACATGCTGGGCTATGTCCGTGCAATGCTACTTCAGCTTCTGCAAGCCGAGCAATCAGCTCTTCTAGCTGAGTATCGGTGAGTAGAAATAATTCGTCTTTTTCAATGTCAAAGATTGCCACGCTTTCACCTTACCTAAAAATTTATGTCATTTTTCTTACACTGAATCGCCACAGATCATTAAGACTTTTTCTAGCCGTGTGGAGTGACTCCAAAGTATTTGTTAAATCAGTAGCGCTACATTCTTCCTGGCATAGCGCAATCCAATATGATTTCGTAAGGAGAGAATAACATCCTCAGTATTTCCGATGATATGTACCATAGCTTGAGCCACCATTTTAGAATTCAAATCAGTAACGATGACTTCATCAACCTTATTCTTACCTGATAAAAAACGACCAGAATCGCAGATGATGTATGCAATGCGAGGAGAAATCGAACAATAAAGATTCGCGTATTCAGGTGCAGTGAACTCTGTCTCTGAAACTAACGGGTGCACGTTTACAACCGGCTGAACGGATTTAATGAAAGGCAACTCAGTGTCATTTACTAGCAATGCGTGTCTGGCATCATGACGACTTGAGTATAAACCGAAGCCAATGTTCATTCCGAACATGTAGCTTAGAAGCCACCATGAGTATGCCATCGCTTCGGCCATTTCGAATTCAATAATATTGTTACGAGGTTGAGCCTGTAGCACGCCATCTCGAAAAGATTTAGTACGAGCGAATTGATGTACAAAAACATCATGAACTCGAGCATATGCTGCTTTTCTTGCAATATATCTAACTGCTCATTGGCTAACGCAGACAAAACGGATAGCATTTTTTTTCATGGGAGGCATGGAGGGATACAGCTCGCACGCTGCGGGTCTTATAAGAAGGTTTGGTCTGAAGCACCAATAAGTTGGCTTTGCCATCGCCTGGCGGCCACCATCAGGATACCGCCAGCCTCATCCCACGCCCGCTGTAACACAGTTATGAATCCTGTCACATTTCTGCAAACTGAGGTCGCGGCTAACATGGCCGGATTAATTTTGCGCCCGACAAATAATCACCTGATATTGCTGGCTTTATTGCTTCATCCTGTCTGAATCATGCAGTTCACGCATCAATCGATGCCCTTTTTGCACTTATTTACCGCCGGTCGCTGATCCACTCTTCGATGACAGGCGCGGTAAAAAGCGTCATTCACAGACTGGAGCTCACTGATGCAAATTCCCTCACCCTCTACGCTTTCCACCCGCGCCCGGATTGGCGCAATATTCCGTGTTACCTCAGGCAACTTTCTTGAGCAGTTTGATTTCTTCCTGTTTGGTTTCTATGCCACCTACATCGCCCATACCTTCTTTCCGGCCAGCAGTGAATTTGCTTCGCTGATGATGACTTTTGCCGTGTTTGGTGCCGGTTTCCTGATGCGTCCGCTCGGCGCGGTGGTGCTGGGGGCCTACATCGACAAAGTGGGTCGCCGTAAAGGGCTGATTGTGACGCTGTCGATCATGGCGGCCGGCACCTTCATGATTGTGCTGATCCCCTCTTACCAGAGCATTGGCCTGTGGGCGCCGTTGCTGGTGCTGCTGGGCCGTCTGCTGCAGGGCTTCTCCGCCGGTGCTGAGCTGGGCGGCGTCTCTGTCTATCTGGCTGAGATCGCCACGCCGGGCCGTAAAGGCTTCTACACCAGCTGGCAGTCGGGCAGCCAGCAGGTGGCGATCATGGTGGCCGCCGCGATGGGCTTTATTCTCAATGCGCTGCTGGCAGAATCGGTGATCCGCGACTGGGGCTGGCGGATTCCGTTCCTGTTCGGCTGCCTGATCGTGCCGTTTATTTTCGTGCTGCGTCGCAAGCTGGAAGAGACGCAGGCCTTCAACGCGCGGCGCAGCCATCCTGATGTGAAACAGGTGTTCCGCATCCTGCTCGCCAACTGGCAGGTGGTGATTGCCGGGATGTTGATGGTCGCGATGACCACGACCGCGTTTTACCTGATTACGGTTTACGCCCCGACCTTTGGCAAGAAAGTGCTGCTGCTCAGCGCCTCCGACAGCCTGCTGGTGACCCTGCTGGTGGCGGTATCGAACTTTATCTGGCTGCCGATTGGCGGCGCGCTCTCCGACCGCTTTGGTCGCAAACCGATCCTGATCGCCATGACCCTGCTGGCGCTGACGACCGCCTATCCGGCACTGAGCCTGCTGGCGGCGGCACCGGGCTTCTCAATGATGCTGGGCGTACTGCTGTGGCTGTCGATGATTTACGGTCTCTATAACGGCGCGATGATCCCGGCACTGACCGAGATTATGCCAGCCGAAGTGCGGGTGGCGGGCTTCTCGCTGGCCTACAGCCTGGCGACGGCGCTGTTTGGCGGCTTCACGCCGGTGATCTCTACCGGCCTGATTGAGCTGACCGGGGATAAAGCCTCGCCCGGCTACTGGATGAGTTTTGCTGCCGTCTGTGCGCTGCTGGCCACTCTCTACCTCTACCGCCGGACCGGTGAACGTCTGCCGCAGACCCGCAACTCTTTCAGCTAAGGAAACCCGCATGAAAGGTTATTTTGTCTTATTCGCTCTGCTGATCAGCGTGGCGGGCAGTGCCTGCGCGCAGACCAAAGCATTGACCGTGATGATCTCAGGCGGCTTTAAAGCGGCGTGGGATCAATTATCCCCGCGCTATGCGCAACGTGAAGGCATTCAGATCCGCACCGTCGCCGGTCCGTCGATGGGCAAGACGCCGCAGGCGATCCCGGCGCGGCTGGCGCGGGGTGAATCCGCCGATCTGGTGATTATGGTGGGCGACGCGCTGGCCGATCTGGAAAAACAGGGCCGCACGCTGTCCGGTTCACGGGTTGAACTGGCCGATTCCCGCATCGGTGCGGTGATCAGACAGGGTGCAACGCCGGTGACTATCGACAGCGAAAGCGCGCTGCGCAATACGCTGCTCAACGCCCGCTCGATCGCCTATTCAGACAGTGCCAGCGGCAAATATGTCAGCAGCCAGCTGTTCAGCCGGCTGGGAATTGCGGATCAGGTCAGGGCGAAGGCGTTTAAAGTCGAACGCATCCCGGTCGCCTCACAAGTCGCGGCAGGCAAATACAGCATCGGGTTTCAGCAGGTCAGTGAGCTGCTGCCGGTCGCTGGCGTGACTTTCGTGGGCGAGTTGCCGGACACACTGCAATACACCACCCGCTTTGCCGGTGCAGTGGTCCGGCAGTCCGCGCAGCCGGACGAGGCGCGTCAGCTGCTGCGCTGGCTCGCCTCGCCCGAGGTACAGCAAGTGGTACGTGAGACCGGGCTGCACCCGATCGTGACGTCGCAGCCGACCGGCGTCACCCGGCCGGTCAGACAGCCTGATACTGTTCAATAATCAGCGTTTCCAGCTCGACGGCCAGATGCGACAGCGTGCGGCCGCTTTTACGCAGCAGCCCGACGGTGCGCCTGACTGGCGGATCGGTCAGCGGCACCGAGGTCAGCGCAGAATGCCCGGAAACCGGCATCGACATCGCGGGCACGGCAGCAATGCCCAGCCCCGCTTCAACCATACCCAGCATCGTGGTGACATGCCGGGTTTCGCAGATGCAGGCTTTCTCCGGCACAATGTGCGCCAGCGCCTGATCGAGCAGGTTACGGTTACCGGAGGTTTTATCCAGCCCTATCCAGCTCTGCTGATAAAATTCGTGCCAGCTCAGGCTCGCTCTGGCCGCAATCGGATCTTCATGCCGACAGGCCGCCACGTAAGGATCGTCGCGCAGCGGCAGAAAATGCACATCGGGCTGGCTGCGGCCGGAGAAGCTGATGCCAAAATCCGCCTGACCGCCTGTCACCGCGTCATAAACATTGGCGGCGCTGCTGTCGATCAGCTTGACCCGCACCCGCGGATAGCGAGCCTGAAACAGCCGGATAATATTGGGCATGAAGTAATAGGCAGCGGAAGGCACGCAGGCGACGGTGATCAGGCCGGTACGGGTCAGGCTGACCTCACTCAGATCGGCCATCACCTCTTCAAAATCCACCAGCAGCTTGTCCGATCGCTCGGCAAAGGCGTGTCCCTTTAGCGTCAGAGTGACCCGCCGCGTGGTGCGCTCAAACAGGCGAATACCCAGCGCCGTTTCGAGCTTGTCTATTCTGCGGCTCAGGGCCGACTGCGACAGGCAGATCGATTCCGCCGCGAGGCGAAAATTGCCATACTCCACCAGCGCGCGGAAGGCATAGAGATCGTTGAGATCGACATTAACCGGCATGGTGACTTGCTCCTCTGTTGCGCATCAGGCCTCCTCCCGCTCGTCGCCACGCAGCGCGCTGAAATCGGTGACGAAACGCTGCAGTAACTGTTCCAGCGCGGCACGATCTTCCTCCGGCCAGTGCGCAAACACCCGCTGGTAGATCTGCTCCCGTTGCGCATCAATTTTATCGGTCATCGCTTTACCGGCTGGGGTAATCGCCGCCTCGTTGATCCGTTTGTCGCTGGCATTTTTCTGGCGCTGCACCAGCCCGGTCTCGTCCAGCTTCGCCACCTGCCGACTGACGGTGGTGTAATCGCGCCCCACCCGATCGGCGAGCTCTCCAACCCCGATCGGACCGAACCGGCCGATCTGCACCAGCAGCGGAAACAGCGCGCGATCAAGCTCAATCCCGGCACCTTTGATCATGGCCAGGTCGCGCTGAGGGCGGTTAAACGCCCCGACCAGGGTCAGTAAGCTGTTGTGCAGCGGATCAAACTGACCATTATGTGTATTTTGCACCTTTTTCATTGACGCTATCCAGAGGCAGGAATAATGTGTGTAATCTACACTCATTAAACCCACAACAGAAGGTCCATAGCCATGAAAGCAGCCATCATCGCGCAGCCAGGCGAAAAACCACACTACGGTGATTTTCCTGAACCCCAGGCAACAGCAGAGCAGCTGCGGGTCAGGGTGAAAGCCGCTGCCATCAGCCAGCTGGCAAAATCCCGCGCGGCGGGTACCCATTACAGTTCAGCCGCGCACTATCCGTTTATCCCCGGCATTGACGGCACTGGCTATCTCGATAACGGCGATGCGGTCTACTTTCTGGCGTTTGACGGAAGCTGGGGCAGCATGGCAGAGACCACTCTGGTACGTCGCAAAAGCCTGATTCCGCTGCCGCCGACGCTCGACCCGGTCATCGCTGCGGCGATAGCCAATCCCGGTATGTCTTCGTGGGCCGCCCTGACCCGCCGGGCGGCGCTGCGGCCAGGGGAAACGGTGCTGATTAACGGAGCTACCTCCACCTCGGGTCGGCTGGCGATCCACATTGCCCGTAGTCTGGGCGCGAGGAAAATCATCGCCACCGGCCGCAACAAAGAGACGCTGCAACAATTACAGCATGAGGGGGCTGATATCACCCTGACGCTGGATGCGCTGCCAACAGCGCTGCCCGACCTGATGGCGCAAGGCGTGGATGTGGTGCTGGATTATCTGTGGGGTGACAGTGCGCTGGCGATTATGACGGCGGCGGTGCGTGGCGGCGACAAGGTGGTGCGCTTTGTACAGATTGGTTCGCTGAGCGGACAGGAGATTCCGCTGCACAGTAAACTGCTGCGCTCATCCGGATTGACGCTGATGGGCAGCGGCCTCGGCAGCGTCTCTGATGGCGAGCTGATCGCCTCGATTGGCGAAATGCTGCGGGCCGCCGGAGCCCACCCATTCTCCGTGCCTTTCCGCACCCGTCCGTTAAGCGAGGTCGCGCAGGCGTGGGACGAAGACGACAGCCGCTGCCGGACGGTGTTTACGCTGTAATATCTCACGCCGCTTCAGCGCGACGGTTTCAGCGGATGCAAAAAGCGCTCAGGATAATCGGGCGTAATCGCCTGCTGGCTGTCGTAGCGACCAAACAGCTTATAGCGGTTTAAGGCGATGCGGTCGTAGGCGAAATTGCTGATGGCGTCAGGGAAATGGCGCAGCACGCCGAGGCCGCGCCAGGGTGCCGGCAGATGCCGCATGACGCGAAAGACCGCCTGCGCCCGCAGCCAGTGCTGGTCACCGGCGATATAGACAATGGTACTGACGTTCTCTTCCGGTAAGCCCGCCCAGCGCAGCAGTGCCTTGCCCTGCTCGCTCTGTACCGCCGCAAAACGAACCTGCCGCGCCAGCCGATGGCGCAGCAGGAACCGGACCCAGCCGTTGCACAGCTTGCAGACGCCGTCATACAGCACGGCACTCTCACCGGTTTGCAGATAAGGGGGTGATGACATCCTGCAACTCCTCAATGGGTGAACATTGAGGTGAAGTGTAGCTGTTTCTCTCCAGCTGTTGCTGTAACCAGCGGGCGACCGCTGCCTCATGCAGAGCGCAGGCATCAACCTGCAGCACCGGCCCCAGCGCCATCGGCTGCGCCTGTTGCGCCAGCTGGCGCAGTTCGGGCAGGTATTCCGCGCCGGGATGACCCGGAAGTCGCTGCGACAGCCGCGCCTGGTAACGCGCCACGGCCTCCTCCGGCGTGATCTGCATCCACAGCTCCAGTACCGCGCCAACGCCGGCCTGTTGCAGTCCCTGTTCCAGCAGCGCGCGCGGCTGGAAGCCGAACCAGGCATCTATCAGCCAGATCTGACTGGCTGGCGCCTGGCCGACAATGTTCCAGATCGCCTGATAGGCGGCGCAGCCGAGCTGCCGGTTGCGCTGCCGATCCACCGGCGCGAAGCAGGCCATAAAGGGTTCCTTGAGGCTGTCGAGCGTCAGCACCGGCCAGCCGAAGCGCTGGGAGAGCGCCCGCGTCAGCGTGCTTTTCCCCGAGGCGGGAATGCCGTTGACCAGCACCACGCGCTTTAACGAATTGTTGGTGGTCATAAGATGTCGATGACCTCCGCAACGCTGCTGGCCTGGCGCAATCTGACCAGCGTCTCCGCATCCTCCAGCAATGACACGATGGCGCGGATACCCTCTTCGATATGCGCATTACTGTCGCGGGCACCAAACATAATCACAATGTCCGCTTTATCGCTGCCGTCAAAGGCGATCGGCTCTGTCAGTACAATCAGGCTGAAGCAGTCACGAATCACTCCGGCTTCCGGCCGTGCATGGGGAATGGCGATCCCCTCTTCAAACACATAATAGGCACCATGCGCCAGGGTATTGGCGATCACCGCGTCCGGGTAACTGGCGTGAAGATAGCCACCGCTGACCAGCGGCTCGGCGGCCAGCGCGATTACCTGACGCCAGTCCGTGGCGTCAATCCCTACCTGAATCGCGTTGGCTTGCTGCAATAACTGCTTAATGCTCATCACGGCTCCTTAAATCGACTGGCGAATGACGTTGCGTAATTCATCGATTTTGACAAACAGCGCATCAATTTCATTGCGGTAGTGACGGCTTTTAGCAAATAACGTTAATGCCCGATTATATTCCAGCATTAATTGTTTTTGCGTTTCGCCATTACGCGGATCGATTGCCAGCTTATTTTCCAGCTCGGTTATTTTTTCACGGCTTAATTCCGCCAGATGATCCTGCTGATCGGCGTCTGGCTGATTGGCCGGCGGCGACTTTTTTAAGAATCCAAACATAGCGTCTCCTGCCCCGAATGGCGCCGGGGCACCTCAGGTTATGGCTTAATTAACATTGGAACGGCCGGTGAAGAGATTGGCTGACGACTGACGCGCCCTTACCTTCGCCGGTTAACGGAATAACTGCATCTTCTCCACCAGCACGCTGGTTACCGCATCATTGGCAGGCACCAGGAAATTACGCACGCTGTCGTTGACCTTGCCTTTTTCAAAACTATTTTTGCACTGCGCCACCCATTGAACGTTCATTTCCGTGCCGACATTCACCTTTTCAATGCCGCTGCTGACCGCTAAACGCATATCTTCGTCACTGACGCCGGTCCCGCCGTGCAGCACCAGCGGCGTGTGGGTGGCGGCCGTGATATCCGCCAGCCGCTGATGCTGGATATGCGCTTTCCCGGTATAGAGGCCATGCACGGTGCCGATTGAAATCGCCAGCATATCGACGCCGGTTTCTTCGACGAAGCGTCTGGCATCCTCCACCGGCGTAAAGGCTATCGCCTCCATCTCCACGCATTTACCATCTTCCGACCCGCCAATCGCCCCAAGCTCCGCTTCTACCGAGACATTATGTGGCCGCGCCATATCGATTACCCGGCGGGTATTGGCAATATTCTCGTCAATCGGCAGGTGCGAACCGTCATACATCACCGAACTGAAGCCGGCATCGATGGCGGTCTGAATCGCCGCTAAATCGGAACAGTGATCGAGATGCAGGCAGGTCGGTACTTTCATACTCTCTGACAGCGATTTAATCGCATCAACCAGCAGCTTATGGCCGAGATATTTCGCCGTGCCGGTAGAGATCTGAATCATTAATGGACTATTGGTTTTTTCCGCCGCTTTAAAATAGGCGGGCAGCATCTCCAGACAGTGCAGATTAAAGGAGCCGACCGCTTTAAAATCGCGTTGCTTAGCCAGCTGTAACAGATCGGCGAAATTATAAAGTTTCATGGATTTTTTCCTCTTGCGGCTTAGTGGATTTCCCGTTAACAAACCAGGCGAGTGCAGTAACAAAAGCGATGAACAGCGCGACAAACAGCCAGTTGTTCTGGAAGGCGTGGCCCAGTACCAGACCGGTGCTGATCACATCGGAGTCGCTGAAGGTGACACCGGTGAAGCCGTAGCTCTCCAGCATCGGTACCAGAATGGCGGGCAGCAGCGTGATGAACAGGCCGTGGACAAAGCCGCCAATCATCGCCCCGCGCCGTCCGCCGATGGCATTACCGAACACCCCGGCAGTGCCGCCAGCGAAGAAGTTGGTCAGCAGTCCCGGCAGGATCATCGCCAGGCCAAACATCGGAAAGATGAGCATGCCCACAATGGAGCCGAGCGTGGTGGCCAGGAAGCCGACGATCACCGCGTTCGGCGCGTAGGGAAACATCACCGGGCAGTCGAGCGCCGGTTTAGCGTCCGGCACCAGCCGCATCGCAATGCCACGGAAGGCTGGCACCAGTTCGTTCAGCAGCAGACGTACCCCGCTGTAGAGCACGAACACCCCGGCCACGAACTGAATCGACTGCATAAAGGCGTACATCAGGTAGTTCATGCCGTTACTGTACTGCGCGATAAACGCCGGACCGGCCGCCACCGCCGGGATCAGGTACATCGGCACCATCACCAGCGCCATTGACAGATAGGTGTCCTGCAGGAATTTGAAGTTATCCGGCAGCTTCAGGTCTTCGGTGGAGCGCGATCCCTTGCCGACCACTTTCGCCACCGCCGCCGTCACCAGATAGCCAATGGTGCAGAAGTGACCCAGCGCGACATCATCGGAATCGGTAATCCGCCGCACCACCGGCTGCGCCAGCGCAGGCATCACCACCGCCATAATCCCGCCAAAAATACCGCCGGTCAGGATCAGCGGCAGACCGGTCAGCCCGGCTTTGTAGCCAATCACTGCGCCAATCGTCGCCATCCACAGCAGCGCCTGGCCGGTAAGGAAGATGTACTTAAACGGCGTAATGCGGGCGATGATGATATTGACGATAAAAATCACCAGCAGCGTCAGCGCCACTTCCGATCCCAGTTCCCGGTTCGCCAGCCCGGCAATTGCCGCCACATCGGTGATATAGCCCTGCATGCCGAAGCCGTGGGTAAAGATGGTGTTAAGGAAGGTCAGCGTGCCGACGATGATATTGATCCCGGCCATCATAATTAAAAAGCCCAGCAGGGTTTTAAAGGTGCCTTCCACCACCTTGCCCGCCGATTTTTTTTGCAGCAACAGACCGATCAGGGCAATAAAGGCGATCAGAATCGAGGCCTGCCCTAATAAGTCTTTTACCAGGAAGTCGATCACACTATTCATGGGCAGCGACCTTCATGTTGCGTTCTTTTAAAAAGGCCACAATCTTCTGCTCTATTTCCGCTTTATCGGTGAGCTTATTAAGAATAATGACCCGTTTGATCTGTTCCGGACTGGCGTCGGCATTTAACACATCGGCAAAGGCTTTTTGCGTCAGAATCATGTCTGATTTAAACGCATTGGCTTCTGAAATGGTGGTGTGGTCAATATCCGCGTCAATTTCCAGCTTTTTTAATACCGCTTTTGCGCTCATCTCAATCGCAAAACTGGACCCTAATCCGCAGCCACAAACACATAAAATTTTCAGCATGGTTATCTCCTCACAATATATTCAGTTGTTTAGCGAGTTTGTAATGATGCCCGTCAGTATCGACCAGGCGTTTTTGCATGCTTATTAAATCAATCGGAATCGGTTTATTGCTGCCATTAATAATGACGGCTTTATTACGCATTCCCGACTGAATACAACGCACCACTTCACTGGCCATAATGGTGCCCTGATAAATTTCCTCGCAGGTCGGTTCACCATTACGCAATCCGTAACCGAGAATGGTTTTGCGGATACGCACACCAATTAACGGTTCAAGCTGTTTGATTAAGGTATCGATCGCCCCCTGAAAACCGGGCGAGTATTCACGGGTGTAACCTTCTGAGCAGAGGATCACCACGCTGTTCTGCTGCGCCAGCCGCTGAGTGATACGCTGGGCCAGCTGCGGCAGCGGGATCTGACACTCCGGGATCAGGGCAAAATCGGCGTTGGATTTCAGGGCCGACTGCAGAGTTAGCTCGCCGCAATAGCCGCCGAGCAGCTCCAGCATAAAAACCCGTCCGGGCAGCGCACGTCCGGTATTACGCAGTTTTGCCACCTCCTTCAGGACCTGCTCGCAGGCGGTGGAAAAGCCGAGGGTATAGTCACTGCCAAAGACATCGTTATCTATCGTCATGCCGACGCCAAAACAATTCACGCCGAACTCCGACAGATGATGCAGAAATTGCAATGAACCATCCCCGCCCGCCATGATTAATAGATCAATGCGGGCACTTTTCAATTGACGGGCAATGAGTTCATATTCGCTGCGCAACAATTTTTTTTGCGTCCGGCCCGATTGCATCACCGGAATCGGGGCGATAGAAAAGTCGAGCAGATCGCGCGGACTAATATCACGATGCTGATGCGCTAATAAGCCTGGAATACCCCCATCGAATATCACGATTTCCGCCTGAGCCAGACGACCGAGCTGGAAAACAAAATTATTAATACCGCTGACATCGCCGCCGCTAATAACCATTCCGATCCGCATCATTTTCACCCCGCTGACGTAATTGGTGCTGGCGTTCATTGTTCCGGGATAAGGGGTTGTTATTTGCAATGGAGATCACAGTTACGCGCGGTATATTTCTGGTGAAGAGATTGACAGCGGCTAATTAACCGGATTATTTGTGAGTAGGATCACAAATTAAAGCCGCGGCGGAGATTTACAGAACTTAAATAAATCAGTGGGTTAGGCTTTGACCGACGGGAATCAGGCTGAGGGTTCACCGGCCGCGTTAATCGCCGGGTGATGTCGTTACAGATTTGTGATTTCCGCCTCATTTTTTCCGGTTCGGCCACGTTTTTCACCCGACAGGCCACGGCGAGGTGAATTAAAAACGCCCGGCGCGCGCGTTTTTAATTTCACCGATGAGAGGATAACGCGGGGAAGAAAGCAGCAAGATTCAGCTCAGCAGCAAAAACGTTCAGCCGTCGGCTATCGCTATGACGGGTTCACATCAATGCCCATTTTTTTCATTCTGGATAACAGCGTGGTTCGTTTCAGCCCCAGACGCACGGCGGCTCCGCGCGGTCCGGCAACGACGCCGTTCGTCTCCTTCAGCATGGCAATAATTCGCTGACGTTCATCCTCTTCGCTCAGGGAGGAAACGGGCGCGGAGTGCGGCGCCCCGGATGGCAGGATCGGTGCAGCGAATGTCAGGGGCTGATTAAACTCTTCAAACGGCATCTCCAGCACCGTTCCACGCGTCAGCAGTACCGCACGCTCAATGACATTTTCCAGCTCCCGTACATTTCCAGGCCACGGCATCCGGCTCAGCAAACGCAGTGTTTCGGCCGGAATACTGTCGATCGTCCGCTTCATGCGTTTGGCGATTTTGTAGGTCAGAAACTTCACCAGCTGCGGGATATCTTCCGGACGTTCACGTAACGGCGGAATAACAATCGGGAAGACGTTCAGCCGGTAATAGAGGTCGCTGCGAAATTCTTTGTCTGCGACCATCTGTTTCAGGTCACGGTTTGTGGCCGCGATCATGCGGACATCCACCGAGATCAGTTTGTTACCGCCGACCCGCTCAAACTCCTGCTCCTGCAATATGCGCAGCAGTTTCGGTTGCAGCTCCAGTGGGATCTCGCCGACCTCATCGAGAAACAGCGTGCCCTGATCCGCCAGCTCAAAGCGCCCCATTCTTTGCGCCGTTGCGCCAGTAAAGGAGCCCTTCTCATGGCCAAACAGATCGCTTTCCATCAGCCCGGCAGGCATTGCCGCACAGTTCATTTTTACCATGCGACGATCGCGGCGATCGCCGAGATTATGGATGGCCCGGGCGATCAGCTCTTTACCGGTGCCGGTTTCACCGAGGATCAGCACCGAACAGTCGCTTTTCGCCACGATCTCCACCTGTTTCAACACCGCTGACATACGGGGGCTGCGCCCGACGATGTCACTGAAGTCAGGATTGTTGCTGTTGATCTGCTCGGTCAGATAGAGGTTTTCATGCTGCAGCTTCTCTTTCAGGCTTTTGATTTCCTGATAGGCCAGTGCATTATCCACCGCGATGGCGATGCGCTCGGCGATCTGCTGCAGCACCCGCAGGTTGGTGGAATTGAAATTATCGGGCTGACAGCGCGCCAGCTTTAACACTCCCAGCGTTTTATGCCCGAAGCGTAGCGGCAGAACGCACAGCGTTTTGGTTTGATCGCGCCACAGCAGATGGAACAGCGTTCGCTCTTCAGTTTCTCCCTCTGGCTTCAGATGCGTCAGCAGCATCTCGCCGCTTTTCATCACCTGCTGCTCCAGCGTGCCGGCCAGCGTCATCCGCGATTGCTCTCGCTCCGCAACATCGGCCTGCAGGTAATGGGTGGCGTAAACATTTGCCTGCTCGCTCTCCTGACCGGCATCACATAACACGATGCTGATGGCGTTGATATGGAAGAAGTGATGAATGGTTTTGGCGATTTCGCCGGTCAGCTCATCGAGATCTAATTTGGACAGCACCGCATTGGTGATATCCACCAGAATACGAAAATCGTCACGCTCGTGACGCAGCAGGGATTGCTGCAGTAAGGCGTTTTCGCGCAGCTGAATCTGCCCGACCGCAATCGCCGCCAGCGTGGCGAGCTCATACAGGCTGCTCTTCTCCTCCTCACTGAACGGGGCGGCCTGCTGGCGGATAAACTCACACCCGCCCAGCAAGCCGGACGAGGCCAGCAGCGGCACCAGACAGTAGTCGCTGAACGGCGGATAGAGGTTCAGTGCCGCCAGTTGCGGATAGCGAAGGTGCAGCGCTTCACTGCGCCAGACCTGGGTTTTTGGATTACTCCGCAACGCCTGCACCGGGCCGGTTGCCAGCAGGGTTTGATCCTGATAACTGATCGGCTGATGATGCGCGTCGAGGCCGTAAAAACTGACGCGCTCACTGTTGTTGTCGAACAACACCAGCGACACGCTATCTGCCATTCCGGCGGTCTGAATCACCTGGTTCAGGGCTTGCAGCAGCGCTGGCATGGTCTGCTGAAGCAGTAACATGCGTGTCAGTTCCAGTAATCCCTGGTGTGGGGAGGTGCTCATGGTTGCACTCTGCATAGCGTTGGCTCTGGATATCGAAATTGAGTGAAATAAGTTGTTCCTGGGGGGCGAACCGCGTTGAAAAGTCTACCGCTTTCCGCGCCGCCGTCGCCCTGATGAGATCAACAAATACGAGGTAATGGCTCCGAATGCGGCAACATCAGCTGGCGTGAAATACCCAGCGTCCCGCGCAGAGAGACCTGCGGCGTCCGGGTCACTTCACCTATGGTTGCGGCATCAGCACCCAGCGGATGCGTGCGCAGCAGGGAAAGCGCCTGCTCTTCTGCCTCTGCAGAGACCACCACCACCACTTTGCCTTCATTGGCGAAGTTCAGCGGTTCCAGTCCCAGCAGTTCTGCCAGGCCACGCACCGCTGGCTTAACCGGCAGCGCATCCTCATCAATGCAGAAGCCGCATCCGCTGGCCGCGCTGAACTCATGCAAAATGGCATTGACGCCACCACGCGTCGCATCGCGCAGAGCATGAACCCCGCTCAGCCCGCGCAGCGGTGCAATCATCGGTGCCAGCACCGCGCAGTCGCTCTCCACCCCCAGCACCATTCCCAGCTTTTCACGCAGATTAAGGATTGCTGCGCCGTGATCGCCCAGCGTACCGCTGACGATCACTTTATCGCCCGCGCTAATCTGGCTGGCACACCAGTTAACCGCCGTCGGAATGACCCCGATCCCGGCGGTATTGATAAAAATTTTGTCGGCCGCGCCGCGCTGCACCACTTTGGTGTCGCCGGTGACAATCGCGATGCCTGCCTCACGCGCGGTCTGCGCCATCAGGCTGACGATCTGCTGCAAATCGGCGAGCGGTAAGCCCTCCTCCAGAATAAAACCGCAGGAGAGATAAGCCGGTGTTGCGCCGCTCACCGCCAGATCGTTGGCGGTTCCGCACACCGCCAGCTTGCCGATATTGCCGCCAGGGAAAAAAACCGGATCGATCACGTAGCTGTCCGTGGTAAACGCCAGCCGATCGCCCTGCGCGCTCAGGCTGCCCAGCAACAACCGCGCGCCATCTTCCTGCTGATTAAGCCAGGGATTGTCGAACGCCCGCAGGAAGATCTGTTCAATCATCTGCTGCATCGCCCGTCCCCCGCTGCCGTGCGCCAGGGTGACAACCTCGTTATCCTTACTCATTCAGGCCTGCCTTCTGTTGCTGAAGCTGTTGCTGCGGTGTTGCCGCCGTGGTCGTTTCCTGATGCCGGTACTGATACCACGCCGCGCACGCGCCTTCAGAAGAGACCATCAGCGCCCCAAAGGGGTTGTGGGGCGTACAACCGTTGCCAAACAGCGGACACTGATGCGGTCTGCAGCGCCCGGTCAGAACCTCACCGCACCGGCAGCGCGGATCGTCCGCGACCGGCTGCGCCTGCGGGCGAAAGCGCCGTTCCGCATCAAACGCGGCATAGGCTGGCGTCAGGGCTATTGCCGAGGTTTCGATCAGCCCCAGGCCGCGCCACTCACTGCTACCGGAGAGCGTAAAAACCTCGCGCATCGCCTGTTGTGCCAGCAGGTTACCCTGTTGCGTCACCACGCGGCGGTACTGATTTTCGGTTTTACAGGACCCCTCGCAAATCTGGTTCACCAGCATCAGCACGCTTTGCAGCATGTCGAGTGGCTCAAAGCCGCTGATCACCAGCGGCTTGCGAAAGGTCTGAGTGATGAAGCGGTATGGCGCGGTGCCGGTGATCATGCTGACGTGACCCGGTGCCAGAAAGGCATCAATCCGCACATCCTGCTGGGACAGCAGGCTGCGTAAGGTGGGCATCAGGCTGATGTGCTGGCAGAAGACCGTGAAATTGGTCAGCGCTTCACGCCGCGCCTGTTGCAGGGTGACAGCCGTGACCGGCAGCGTGGTTTCAAACCCCAGCGCAAAAAACACCACCTGTCGTGACGGGTTTTCCCGTGCCAGCTGCAGCGCATCGATCGGCGAGTAGACCACGCGGATTTCTGCGCCGCGCTCGCGCGCCTGCGCCAGCGATCCCTGTTTACCCGGCACCCGTAAGGCGTCACCAAAGGTGCAGAAAATCACTTCAGGATGGGCGGCAATTTCACAGCAGGCATCAATGCGCCCCATCGGCAATACGCACACCGGACAGCCCGGTCCGTGGATAAATTCCAGCTGCGGTGGCAGCAGTTTATCCAGCCCGAATTTAAAAATAGCGTGAGTGTGTCCGCCACAGACTTCCATAATCTGCATCGGCTTGTCGGGGCTAAAAGGCAGCCTCGCCGCCCGCTGATGCAGCCGTTCAACCAGCGCCTGCGCCAGTTGCGGATCGCGAAATTCATCGACAAAACGCATTAGCTTTTGGCTCCCGCAGTGAGAAACAGCGCGACATCAGCCTCGACTTCCCCCATCGCCTGCAGCGCCGCCAGCGTTTCCAGCGCTTCCTGTTGATCAAGCCGGCTCAGCGCGAACCCGACATGGATTAACACCCAGCAACCGATCAGCGCCTCGCGGTCGCCTTCGCAGACCAGCGCGATATTCACTTCCCGACGCAGGCCGCAGACTTCGGCCCACGCGTGATCGATCCGCGTCTCATGCAGGGCAACAATCTGTCCCGGAATGCCTATGCACATCGCTGCTGCTCCAGCCAGGCCAGCCACTCCGCCATGCCAGCGCCGCGGGTGGCAGAGAGCGCGATCACCTCAATCTGCGGATTGATCTGCCGGGCGTAAGCGATGCAGGCGTCGACGTCAAAACTGACATAAGGCAGCAGGTCAATTTTATTCAGGATCATCAGCCGGGAAGCGGCAAACATATCGGGATATTTGAGCGGTTTGTCTTCGCCTTCGGTCACCGAAAGCAGCGCCACCTTGTGGCGTTCCCCAAGGTCAAAACTGGCCGGACAGACCAGGTTGCCGACATTCTCAATGAACAGCAGGCTGCCCGGGCTGGGCGACAGATGATGCAGCGCATCGTGAACCATCTGCGCGTCCAGATGGCATCCTTTACCGGTGTTGACCTGAATCGCCGCCACGCCCGTGGCACGGATGCGATCGGCATCGCGGCTGGTTTGCTGGTCACCTTCAATCACCGTACAGACAACGCGGGCTGCCAGTTGCTCCAGCGTGCGGGTCAGTAAGGTGGTTTTACCGGAGCCGGGGCTGGAGACCAGATTCAGCGCCAGAATGCCCGCAGCGGCAAAGTGCGCACGGTTGTGCGCAGCAATCTGATTATTCTTCGCCAGCACGTCCATTTCGATATCCACCAGCCGGCGCGGCGCAAACGGCAGGCCAGAAGGATGATGACCCGAAGGATCAGACGAAAAGGCGTGACCGGGACGATCGTCGCGGCTGACGCCTTCGATACGCCGTTCACCGCTGGCGCAACCACAGGTACTGCACATAGCGTTCTCCCCAGGCAACTGTGTTGCCGGTTATTCAATTTCGATGCGTTTGATTTTCATGCCGCTATCGGCCACCACCCGCACATCCTGGCCGCCGCAATGCGGACAGCGCAGCACGCCAGGGCTGAGTAAGCCGATGGCCTGCTGGCAGCGGTGGCACCAGCCTGCCGCCTCCGGCGTTTCCAGATGCAGCGTGCAGCCCTCGGCGAGCGTTTCACGGCACGCCAGCGCAAAGCAGAATTGCACCGCATCCGGCTCAACGCAGGAGAGCGCGCCAATTTCGATCCACACTGCGGTAATTCGGCTGGCGCAGTGTTGCTGCCCGAACTGTTGCATTATTTCTACCGCGTTCTGACACAGCGTAATTTCATGCATTGCGCCTCCTCTGCCTGGCGTTAAATAAAGCGGACACCCACGGGCATTTGCAATATTGATGCCAGGAAAAGCAATGAAATAAAAAGCTGCCCAATCCTCTGTCAAAATAATGTCGTTCTTTCCGACATAAATGACGAAATAGCGACCATCGACACCTGCGGCTATTTGGTTGGCAGAATGAATAACGCTGATGAGGCCCGTAATCGCCTGATAATCATTCATTTAAGCAATGCGGTAAAAAGCTGGCCCGATTTATGCTTAGAGAGCGTTAATGCTGTCCTTTTTATTCATCGCCACCCTGGCAGCCAGAGGAATAAAAAGGCATTAACGCACCACTCAATGACGGGTAATGACAATGAGCACTCTCAGCGAACTGACCAGCAAGGCGGATTACATCGCCTGCAAAAATGGTCATCTGAAATCACAATGGCGAACCTATCAGAACAGCCTGATACAGGCCATCACGCAGCTTAACAGCAAGATAAATCATGAATTTAGCTGCGGGGAGCAGCAGGATGTCCGCTTCACGCTGTTTAACCACTTTAGCGTCAGCATTCATCTCAGCGACGACTTCTACAGCCAGAAGATCCTCTACAGCCTGAACATGGCACACGACGGCGAACAACCTGACTTCAGGCCGTTTACCGAGGCCTCGCTGAGTGAAGAAGGCTGGGTCGATCGCACCGTGGATATAAAAGATAAAAACGCGGTACTGGAACACTACCTCAATAAAATATCGGGGCTCTATCAGTGTATTTTTGACGCATTAAAAAATGACCAGCCGGTCTATTCCCAGCTGGAACAATTATTCATTCGTCGCTGAACCTGTTTCGGTTTTTAACTTTGTGGTTAAAACCGTAAGGGCTTTTATTGCCGGTCGTGTGCGCGAATCATTCCGACATAAATGTCGATTTAAGTGACGATTTCGTCAGCTTTGACGAAATTAACAGGAGACTTCATGAGCGTTAACGCTGCCATGAATCAATATATTATCGCTGACCCGAAACGGTGTATCGGCTGCAATACCTGTATGGCCAGCTGTTCACAGGAACACCAGCGCCACGGTTTACAATCCGCGCCCCGTTTGCAGGTGATGCGTAACCGGCTCGATTCCGCGCCGGTGATGTGCCACCAGTGTGAAGACGCGCCCTGTGCCCAGGTCTGCCCGGTCAATGCCATCCGCCGGGAAAACCACGCGATTCATCTCAATGAAAGCCTCTGTGTGAGCTGCAAGCTGTGCGGTATCGCCTGCCCGTTCGGGGCAATCAGCTTTTCCGGCAGTGCTCCGCTGGCAATTCCGCGCGACTGCAACAGCGCCAAAGCACTGCCGGCTCCGCTGCTGCCGCGTGCCGTCAGCCCGTTTCTCGATTGCGTGCCGGGGCTGCGCGCGGTGGCGGTGAAGTGCGATTTGTGCAGCTTCAGTTCCGAGGGTCCGGCCTGTATCAGAACCTGTCCGACCCAGGCGATCACGCTGGTTACCGCGCAGCTGGCGGAAAAAGCCAGCCAGCAAAAACGACTGAATGCCATCAGCGTGCTGCCGGTCGGGCTGATCGCCCTGAGTGCCCCTGAGGGAGAGAGCCGATCATGATGTCACTGTTTGCTTTATCACCGGCGGCGCTGGTGACGCTGGCGCTGTTGCTGTTTGTTGGCAGTGGCCTCGCTGGCGGGTTACTGGCGGCGGCGGCACGAGTCAGCAGCCTGATTTCCGGCATCGGCGGCATGGTGGCCGCCGGCGCGCTAGCGGTAGCCGCCTTTGAGCTGCTGAACAGCGGCACATCGCAGACGCTGCCGCTGCCGCCGCTGCCTTACCGTGCGGCGTTCAGCCCGCTGAATGCGCTGCTGTTGCTGACGCTCGCCGTAACCGCCCTGTGCTGCAGCCTCTATGCCTGCGCCTGGCTGGCGCGGGTCGATCGGCGGCGTCGCGCCCGCACTGGCCTGCTGTGTAATCTGTTGCTGGCGGCCCTGACCGCCGCCACGGTTGCCGCCAATGCCGTCGCGCTGATCCTGATGATGGAAATCGCCGCGCTGTGTGCCTATTTCATCATCGTGCAGGTCGATGATGTTAAAAGCCGCCGTGCCGGTCTCAATCACTATTTATCCGGTCGTCTCGGCACGCTGTGCCTGCTGCTGGCGTTCGGGCTGCTGCATCACGCCGCGGGCAGTCTCGATTTCGACCTGCTGCGCCAGTCATCCCTGACGGCAGGCACGAAATCCGTGGCATTCCTGCTGGCGCTGGCCGGTTTCGGGCTCTACGCCGGCATTATTCCGCTGCACGCCTGGGTACCGCAGTCGCACGCCAGCGCGCCCGCTCACGTTGCCGCGCTGTTCTCTGCGGTGCTGATGAAAATCGGCATTATTGGCCTGGTGAAAGTCGGTCTGGACCTGCTGGGCGCGCCACCACTCTGGTGGGGAATAACGGTGCTGCTGCTGGCGATGCTTACCGCCTTTCTCGGCGGACTCTACGCCCTGATGGAGCACGATATTCGCCGCCTGCTGGCCTGGCACACGCTGGAAAACGTCGGCATTATTCTGCTCGGTATCGGCGGCGCGATGGTCGGTGTGGCGCTGAACCTGCCGCAGCTGGCCTCGCTGGCGCTGCTGGCGGGCCTGTTCCATCTGTTTAATCACGGACTGTTTAAAACCGCGCTGTTCCTGACTGCCGGTGAAATCGAAATGCAGACCGGCATTCAGGATATGGAAAAGCTCGGCGGGATCGCCCGTCGGATGCCGTTTACCGCCATCGCCATGCTGATCGCCCTGATGTCGATGGCGGCGCTGCCACCGCTGAACGGCTTTGCCAGTGAATGGCTGCTTTATCAGTCACTGTTCCAGCTCAGCGCCAGTCACGCCATCATTGGACGCCTGATCGGACCGCTGCTGGCGGTGGGTCTGGCGCTGACCGGTGCGCTGGCGCTGATGTGTATTGCCAAAGTGTTCGGCGTGACCTGTCTGGGTGTTGCGCGCAGTCAGGCGGCGGCAGAGGCCAGCCCTGCGCCGCGGGCCATGACGCTCAGCAGCAGCCTGCTGGCGCTGTTGTGCGTGATGAGCGGCATCGCCTCGCCGTGGATAGTTCCGCACTTCTCCGCCGTGGCCGCCTCGGTGCTGCATCTGCCGGTGCTGGCGGCGGCCGGGCATGGCGTGACCTATTCCACCTCTTCTGCGGTCTCCGCGCCGATGATCGCTGTGCTGCTGCTGGCGATGCCGTTACTGCCGTGGATCATCGCCGCTCTGCTGCGCGGCCCGCGCCTGCCCAACCGGACACGCGGTGATGCCTGGGCCTGCGGCTACGCACATTCCGCCGACATGGTGGTGACCGCAACTGGTTTTGCCCAGCCGCTGCGCGTGATGTTTGCCCCGCTTTATCGCCTGCGTCAGCAACTGACACCCGCCCCGCTGGTGGCTGCGCTGCATCGTGGCTGGCTCGCGGCGTTCTGCCGACGTCTGGCGTTTATCGAACTGGCCGTGCTGCTGGTGGTAGCCGTTGCCTGAGGAACTGACTATGAAAACTTCACTGCTGTTTGCCGGATCGTTATGGCCGCTGGCGCTGCTGCAGGCGATCGCGTTGCTGGCGCTGGCACCGCTGTTTGCCGGCTTCAGCCGGGTCCTGCGCGCCCGGCTGCAAAACCGGCAAGGGCCAGGCCTGTTACAGGAGTACCGCGACCTCGGCAAATTGCTTAAACGTCAGAGCGTGGCACCGGCCGCGGCGGGCATCGCGTTTCGCAGTATGCCCTGTCTGCTGATCGGCGGACTGCTGACCATCGCCAGCGCGCTACCGATGGTGACGCTGGCATCGCCGATGGGTGCGGCAGGCGATCTCATCACCGTGCTTTACCTGTTTGCCGTGGTGCGGCTGGTCTTTGCCCTTGCCGGGCTGGATACCGGCAGCCCGTTCACCGGCATCGGTGCCAGCCGTGAAGCCGTGCTTGGCGTGCTGGTGGAGCCGATTTTGCTGCTCGGGCTGTGGGTGGCGGCGCTGGTCGCCGGTTCCACTTCGCTCAGCGCGATAGCTGCCCGGGTGCTGCACTGGCCGATCTCCTCGTCGTTAACCCTGATGCTGGCCGCGCTGGCCTGCGCCTTTGCCTGCTATATCGAGCTGGGCAAGCTGCCGTTTGACATGGCCGAAGCCGAACAGGAACTGCAGGAAGGTCCGCTGACTGAATATTCCGGTGCCGCGCTGGGCGTGCTGAAACTCGGCATCAGCCTGAAACAGCTGGTGGTGTTACAGCTGTTCCTCGGCCTGTTTTTCCCGTTCGGGATGGCACAACAGCTGACGCCGCTGGCGTTGCTGATTGCCGTCATCGCCTGTGTGGCGAAACTGCTGATCGCGCTGTTGGTGGTGGCACTGATCGAGAACAGCGTGGCGCGTCTGCGCTTTCTTAAAACCTCCCGAACCACCTGGGCAGGCTTCGGGCTGGCGTTTCTGGCGCTGGTTTCCTGGCTGGTCACAGGCTGATCCCCCCTTTTCTGCTCCCGCTGCGGCGGGAAGAGGCTTTGTCATGAATGAGTTCAGTAGCGCATTAAATCAAAACCCGGTCGGCAAAGAGTATCTGGCCGCGCTGGCGCAGCAGTTTCCGTCGGCACTTTCAGGCAGTGAATGGCAGACCGATACGCAGGTAACGGTCACCATCAGGCTCAACTGGCTACCGGAAGTGGTCGAATGGCTCTGCTACCAGCAGGGCGGCTGGCTGTCGGTGCTGTTTGGCAATGACGAACGCACGCTGTGCGGCAACTACGCGCTCTATTACGTGCTGTCGATGGAAAAAGGCGTGAAGTGCTGGATTACCGTGCGTGCCGAAGTGGACCCGGTGTCACTGGAGTTTCCTTCCGTCACCCCGCGCGTGCCGGCGGCGGTCTGGGGTGAACGTGAGGTCCGGGATATGTACGGTTTACGACCGGTCGGCTTGCCGGACGAACGGCGGCTGGTGTTGCCGGATGACTGGCCGGACGATCTCTATCCGCTGCGGAAAGATGCGATGGATTACCGTCAGCGTCCCGCCCCGACCACCGACGAAGAAACCTACCCGTTTATCTCTGAAACCAGAGCAGGCAATAAAATTGTGCCGATCGGCCCGCTACACGTCACCTCAGATGAACCGGGACATTTTCGGCTGTTCGTCGATGGTGAAGATATTATCGACGCCGACTACCGCCTGTTCTACGTCCATCGCGGCATGGAAAAACTGGCTGAAACCCGAATGGGCTACAACGAAGTGACCTTTCTGTCAGATCGGGTCTGCGGCATCTGCGGCTTCACCCACAGCGTCGCGTACACCTCATCAGTGGAAAACGCGATGGGCATTGTGGTGCCGGAGCGCGCCCAGATGATCCGTTCGATTCTGCTCGAAGTTGAACGCCTGCACAGCCATTTACTGAACCTCGGGCTGGCCTGTCACTTTGTCGGTTTTGATTCCGGCTTCATGCAGTTTTTTCGCGTGCGTGAACAGTCGATGAAGATGGCGGAAATCCTGACCGGCGCGCGAAAAACCTACGGCATGAATCTGATCGGCGGCATCCGCCGTGACATTCTCAAAGACGACATGATCGCCACGCTGGCGCTGGCGGCCAGTATGCGCCAGGAGCTTAACCAACTGGTCGATATCCTGCTCAGCACGCCAAATACCCGCCAGCGCAGCATCGGCGTCGGCATTCTCGACCCGCAGGTTGCGCGTGATTTCGCTAACGTCGGGCCGATGGTGCGCGGCAGCGGCCACCGCCGTGATATGCGCCAGGATCACCCCTACGCCAGCTACGCGAAACTGCCGTTCGAGCTCTGCAGCGAAACCGGTAACGACGTCTATTCCCGCCTGAAGGTGCGGATTCATGAGGTGTTTAACGCCCTGAATATGATCGAGTTCGGCCTGCAAAGCCTGCCCGGTGGTCCGCTGGCGGTTGATGGGTTTACCTATATTCCACACCGTTTTGCTCTCGGCTTCGCGGAAGCGCCGCGCGGTGATGACATCCACTGGAGCATGACCGGCGACAACCAGAAACTGTTTCGCTGGCGCTGCCGGGCGGCGACCTATGCCAACTGGCCGACGCTGCGCTACATGTTGCGCGGCAACACGGTCTCTGATGCCCCGCTGATTATCGGCAGCCTCGATCCCTGTTACTCCTGCACCGACCGCATGACGGTGGTCGATGTGCGCAAGAAAACCACGATCGTCGTGCCGTATAAAGAGATCGAGCGTTACGGCATCGAACGTAAAAATTCGCCGCTTTGAGGAGCCGCGCATCATGCTGAAACTGATTAAAAAAGTGCTCAAAACCGGGACCGTGACGGTAGCTTATCCGTTTAAGCCGCTGGATCTGGCCGCAAATTTTCGCGGCAAACCGCAATATAACGCCCAGCAGTGTGTCGGCTGTGGGGCCTGCGCCAACGCCTGTCCGTCAAATGCGCTGACCATGACCACGGCGGACGATGGCGCATCCCTCCGCTGGCAGCTGTTTCTCGGCCGCTGCATTTTCTGCGCCCGCTGCGAAGAGGTCTGCCCGACCGCCGCCATCCGGCTCTCGTCAGAATTTGAACTGGCGGTGTGGCGCAAAGAGGATCTGTTCGAGAGCGCTGACTTCCCGATCTGCCGCTGCCGGGGCTGCGGTAAACCTTATGCGGTACAGAAGGAGATCGATTTCGCGCTGAGTCTGTTACAGGAGAGCGCCGCGCTGAGTGACCAGCAGCTGGCTGACCGGCGTCAGCAGTATGAAACCTGCCCGGAATGCAAACAGCGGCTCAGGGTTTGCGCCAGTGACCGGATTGATATCGGTCGCCATTTGATCGGGGAGGCCCACTGATGAGTCAACTGCCGATTGCGCCCCGCGACGAAAATGGTCTGCCACAGCCGATCACGCTGGACCAGAGTATCGCCCGACTGAAATCCACCTTACTGAACAGTATCCGCCGTTCAGCCTATGTATACCGCGTGGACTGCGGCGGCTGTAACGGCTGCGAAATTGAGATTTTTGCTGCCATTTCGCCGCTGTTCGATGCTGAACGCTTTGGCATCAAAGTGGTGCCCTCGCCCCGCCACGCTGACATTCTGCTGTTTACCGGTGCCGTAACCCGCGCCATGCGGATACCGGCGCTGCGTGCCTGGGACAGCGCGCCGGACCCGAAAATCTGCATCTCCTACGGCGCGTGCGGAAACAGCGGCGGCATTTTCCATGACCTTTACTGCGTCTGGGGCGGCACTGACAAAATCGTACCGGTCGATGTCTATATTCCTGGCTGCCCGCCAACGCCAGCCGCGACAATTTACGGGTTTGCGCTGGCGCTGGGCCTGCTGGACCAGAAAATCAAAGCGGAGCCCCATCATGCGCTGGCGGCCGAACCGGCCGCGTTATTACATCCCGGACTGCCGCAGCCGCTGCGGGTACTGCTGGATCGCGAAGCGCGCCGGATGGCCGGTTACCGTTATGGCCGCCAGATTGCCGATCGGTTTATGGCGCTGATGACGGCGCCGGGCGCTCAGCCGGTGGACCAGCGCCTGTCGGCGTACCTTGAGCAACAGGGCGATCCACGTCTTAACGAAATCATCGGCCAGCTGCAGCAGATCTATCAGCAGGTTCAGCGTGGCGAGGTACGCCTGTAATGCGCACGGATAACGATCAGCGCTTCGCGCGCCATCAGCCGGTGGCCGGTCATCAGCCGCACAAAAACAAAGTGATCTTCTATTCGCTGAGCAGCAAGTTTGTCGATGAGAAAAGTGCGCAGCAGCGCAGTGCGCAGCCGGTACAGGAGGTGGTCTATTACAGCCTGGCCATCGGCCATCATCTGGGCGTCATCGACTGCCTGCAATCCCGTCTTGAGTGCCCGCTTGATGACTATCAGCAGTGGGTAAATTGCCTGCCAGAAAACAGCGCAGCCCGGCACAAACTGGATGGGGTGCAGCGCTTCGGGGAGATCACCATCGACAGCACGCATACCCATTTACTGGCGCTGGCGCTGCGTGCGGCTCGTCCGCAGATGAGTGCCCTGCAGCAGGGCTGGAGCGATCGGCTCATCGCCCTGCTGACCCGGATTGAACACGACCCCGCCCTCTACCTGATGGTCCGGAGATACGATGCCTGATTTCACCTCGCGTTACGCGCTGCTGTGCGTCGGAAACAGCATGATGGGCGATGACGGTGCCGGTCCGTGCCTGGCGGAGCGGTGCGCTGAACATCCGCTGCCCGGCTGGACGGTGGTGGACGGCGGCGCGGCCCCGGAAAACGATATCGGGTATTTACGTGAACTGCGCCCGCAGCATCTGGTGATCGTTGATGCCACCGATATGGGACTGGCAGCGGGCGAGATGCGTCTTATCGACGAAGAGGATATTGCCGACCTGTTCATGATGACCACCCACAACCTGCCGCTGAGCTTTCTGATTCAGCAACTGCGCAGCGATATTCCGGCTATCACCTTTGTCGGCATTCAGCCCGACGTGGTGGCCTTTTACTACCCGATCAGCGCCGCTGTTGAGCGGGCCGTTATCGATCTGCATCAGCGGCTGCCTGCGCTGGAACAGGGGCTGGGAATCGCCCCTTTCCGGGCGGCAGGCGCCTGACAACGGCGTCGTCATAACTGTCGGAATGATGACGAAACCCAGCTGACGTCAGCAGCCGGTTTCGTCACTTCCGACGACAGCCGATATAACCCACTGAATAAAAACTAAAAAAATTAAATACGCAAGCTGGCACGCTTTATGTATTACCCCTACAGCCCTCTCGTCAGGCCGGTGTGATCCGGCGTCAGACGAAATCCCCAATCAGGAGATTCAGATGAACCGGTTTATTATCGCCGACCCGAAAAAATGCATCGGCTGCCGCACCTGTGAAATTGCCTGTGTGATGGCGCACAGTGAATCGCAGGATATTTCACAGCTTAACGCCGTTACCTTCGCACCGCGTCTGCACGTTATCAAAGGCGTCAATCTCAGTACGCCGGTGATGTGCCGCCAGTGTGAAGATGCGCCCTGTGCCAATGTCTGTCCGAACGGTGCCATTCTTCGCGCCGCCGATCATGTGCAGGTGATGCAGGAACGCTGTATCGGTTGTAAAACCTGCGTGGTCGCCTGTCCCTACGGCGCGATGGAGGTGATCACCCGACCCGTTTTCCGTCAGAACGGGGCAGCGATGGTCGCCACCTCAGATAAAGCCGAGGCGCACAAATGCGATTTGTGCCACACCCGCCCGGACGGCCCGGCCTGTATGCAAACCTGCCCGACCAAGGCGCTGTTCGCCATTGATCGCAACCAGTTGCAGGAAATGAACGCAGAAAAACGCCGCCGTGCGGCGCTCGACAGCCCCTCTCCGCTGCTGTTTTAACCCCGGATTAAGGAAACCCTCTTATGAATAAAGTCACGACCGTCTGCCCCTATTGCGGGGCTGGATGTAAATTGAACCTGGTTGTCGATAATGGAAAAATCATCCGCGCGGAAGCGGCGAATGGCGTCACCAATCAGGGCGAATTGTGCCTGAAAGGTTACTACGGCTGGGATTTTCTCAATGACACCAAACTGCTCACGCCGCGGCTGACCCAGCCGCTGATTCGCCGTGAAAAAGGCGGTAAATTTGAAGCCGTCAGCTGGGATGAAGCCATCCGCTACACCGCGCAGCGCCTGGCGGCGATCAAACAAAAACATGGCCCGCGCGCCATCATGACCACCGGATCGTCACGCGGCACCGGCAATGAAACCAACTTTGTGATGCAGAAATTTGCCCGCGCGGTGATCGGCACCAACAACGTCGATTGTTGTGCCCGCGTCTGCCACGGACCCTCAGTATCAGGATTGCAGGCCACGCTGGGTAACGGCGCGATGAGTAACTCCATCGGTGATATCGAAAACTCAAAATGCCTGCTGGTGATCGGCTATAACTGCGCAGACTCGCATCCCATCGTCGCCCGTCGGGTGATCAAAGCCAAAGAAAAAGGGGCGCAGATCATCGTCTGCGATCCGCGCCGCATCGAAACCGCCCGGATTGCCGATCAGCACCTGCAAATCAAAAACGGCTGCAACATGGCGCTGGTCAATGCCTTTGCCCATGTGCTGATCGAGGAAGATCTGTATGACCACGACTATGTGGCGAAGTACACCGAAGGCTTTGAGGAATACCGTAAAAATGTTGCCAGCTACTCCCCGGAAGCCGTAGAGGAGCAGACCGGCGTCTCCGCCCGGCAAATCCGTCAGGCGATGCGCACCTACGCCGCCGCCCCGTCTGCCACCATCATGTGGGGCATGGGCGTTACCCAGTTTGGTCAGGCGGTTGATGTGGTGAAAGGCCTGGCGGGCCTGGCCTTACTCACCGGCAATCTTGGCCGGGCCAACGTCGGCGTCGGCCCGGTGCGCGGACAAAATAATGTGCAGGGTGCCTGTGATATGGGCGTACTGCCGAACGAATTTCCCGGCTATCAGTCGGTCACCGATCCGAAGATTCGGGCGAAATTCGCCGCAGCCTGGGGCATTGATGTGGATCAGATGGATGCCGAAATCGGTTACCGCATCACCGAAATTCCGCATCTGGCGCTGGAAGGCAAGGTCAAAGCCTATTACATCATGGGCGAGGACCCGTTACAGACCGAAGCTGACCTGGGGCTGGTACGTAAAGGCTTTGAGGCCCTGGAATTTGTGGTAGTGCAGGATATCTTCATGACCAAAACCGCGGAGCAGGCCGACGTCATTCTACCGGCGACCTCGTGGGGCGAACACGGCGGCGTCTTTTCCTGCGCCGACCGGGGATTCCAGCGCTTTGAGAAAGCCATCGAACCGAAATATAACGTCAAACGCGACTGGGAGATCATCAGCCTGCTGGCGACCCAGATGGGTTATCCGATGCAGTACCAGGATAACCAGCAAATCTGGGACGAAATGCGCAGCCTCTGCCCGCTGTTTTACGGCGTCACTTACGAAAAAATGGGTGAACTGGGACACGTTCAGTGGCCCTGCACCACGCTTGAAAGCCCAGGCACGCCCTGGCTCTACGCTGACAATCACTTCGACACCCCTACCGGTAAAGGTCAGCTGTTTGCCGCGCCGTGGCGCGCACCGGCTGAACTGCCCGACGGCGACTATCCGCTGGTGCTCTGCACCGTGCGCGAGGTCGGTCACTACTCCTGCCGATCAATGACCGGTAACTGTGCCGCCTTGCAGACGCTGGCCGACGAACCGGGCTTTGTGCAGATGAATCCGGCTGATGCGCAGGCGCTGAATATCGGCGATCAGCAGCTGGTATGGGTCGCTTCACGGCGCGGCAAGGTGATCTCACGCGTCAACTACAACGAGCGTATCAACGTCGGTGCGGTCTACATGACCTATCAGTGGTGGATCGGCGCCTGTAATGAACTGACGCAGGATAATCTTGATCCGATCTCCAAAACGCCAGAGACCAAATACTGTGCGGTCAACGTCGAGCAGATTGCCGATCAGCGCTGGGCCGAAAACTACGCTCATCAGACCTACAGTGATATGAAAGCGCGCCTGCGCAGCGCGGTGGAAGATGTGATCCCGATCGTCGCGGTCTGATGCTGACCAGCCTGCTGAGTCGCGGCCCGTTTCGTGCGGGTCGCGGTCAAGGCGCAACGCCCGGTATCCGGCTGGCAAAACCGCTCAGCCGGTCTGCCGCGCGAAACTGAAAAAAAGGAGTCGCCGTTCATGTCTGCTTCCGGCTTACGCATCCGCATTAGCGGTAAAGTTCAGGGCGTCGGCTTCCGGCCTTTTATCTGGCAGCTGGCCAGCCAGTTGCAGCTGCGCGGTGAGGTCAGCAACGACAGCGCCGGTGTGGAAGTCAGGCTGCTGCAACCGCTTAACATCGACGCCTTGTTAGCACAGATAGCACGCGACTGTCCGTCGCTGGCGCGTATCGATAGCCTGAGTGTGGAACCTTTCGACTGGCAGACGTCGCCGCAAAACTTCACGATCGCTGACAGCCGTCGCAGCCGGATGAATACCCAGGTGGTGCCCGATGCGGCAACCTGTCCGGCTTGTCTGCAGGAGATGGCGAGCACGGACGATCGCCGGTTTGGCTACGCCTTCACCAACTGTACCCACTGCGGCCCGCGTTTTACGCTGATCCGCGCCATGCCTTACGATCGCCCTTTTACCAGCATGGCCGCCTTCACTCTCTGTCCGGCCTGTCAGCAGGAGTATCAGAATCCCGCCGATCGGCGCTTTCACGCGCAGCCGGTCGCGTGTCCGCACTGCGGCCCTCGCGTCAGTGCGACGTTACAGAATGGCGATCTGCTGGCGCAGGATGCAGCAGCCATAGCGCGGGCCGCGCGGGCACTCCGGGCCGGCAACATCGTTGCCATTAAAGGGCTCGGTGGTTTTCATCTGGCCTGTGACGCCACGCAGCAGGCAGCGGTGATGCGTCTGCGGCAACGCAAACGGCGACCGTCGAAGCCGCTGGCGGTGATGCTGCCGGATATCAGCTGGCTGATGCGGTGCAGCGATGAAGGCGGTGATAGCGGCGCGCAGCCTGAGCGGCGTACGCTGCTGACTTCATCTGCCGCGCCGATTGTGCTGACTCCGCACAGCGCGACGTCACCGCTGTGCGCCGCGATTGCGCCCGGACTGGATGAGGTCGGGCTGATGCTGCCCTTTACGCCCCTGCATCATCTGTTAATGCAGGCCTGTCAGACGCCGCTGGTGATGACCTCCGGCAATATCAGCGACGCGGCACCACCGCTTACCAATGAGGCGGGCCGCTGTCAGCTCGCGGCGATCGCCGACCTGTGGCTGCTGCATAACCGGGATATCGTGCAGCGCGCCGATGATTCGCTGGTGCGTGCGACGCCAGCGGGAACGGAAGTGTTACGCCGGGCGCGCGGTTACGTACCGGACGCCCTGCCGCTGCCCGCCGGATTTGATCGCCCGCCGCCGCTGCTGGCGCTGGGCGGTGACCTGAAAAACACCTTCTGCCTGGTACCGGGTAAGCAGGCCATTCTCAGCCCGCATTTTGGTTCAGTCAGCTATAGCGATATTGCCGCCCAGCAGCAGCAGGCGATCGCCCATTTTCAGCAGCTTTATGACTGCACGCCGCACTACGTGGTCTGTGATGCGCATCCCGGCTCGGTCAGCCAGGCGCAGGCGCAGCGCCTCGCCATCAGCAAAATTGAGGTGTTTCACCATCACGCCCACATCGCCGCCTGTCTGGCTGAACATCAGTGGCCGCTGGACGGCGGGACAGTGGTGGGACTGGCGCTGGACGGTCTCGGCTACGGTGAGGATGGGGCGCTGTGGGGCGGAGAATGTGTGCTGGCCGACTATCGGCATTGTGAACATGCAGGCGGATTACCGGCTGTCGCGCTGCCGGGAGGTGACCGTGCCGCCCGGCAGCCCTGGCGTAACTTACTGGCGCAGTGGCAGGCGTTTGTGCCGGACTGGCAGACGCATCCCGATGCACAGGCGCTGTCAGCACATCCGTGGCAGCCGCTCTCCAGAGCCATCCCCGCCGGCGTAAACGCGCCGCTCGCCTCCTCCTGTGGCCGTCTGTTTGATGCCGTTGCTGCCGCCCTCGGCTGCGCGCCCGCCACCCTGAGCTGGGAAGGTGAAGCGGCCTGCCGTCTGGAGACGCTGGCGCGACAGGCACAAGGCGCGAGGCATCCGGTCACGCTGCCGTTGCGGCAGACCCCGCAGGGCATCCGACTGGATCTGGCCCGCTTCTGGCAACAGTGGCTGGCGTGGCGGGCACCCTCCGCCGAACGCGCGTTTGCCTTTCATGACGCCCTGGCGCAGGGCTTTGCCGCCCTCGCCCATTATCAGGCGCGGCGATCGGGCTGCAATACCGTGGCGCTGGGCGGAGGCGTGCTGCACAACCGGCTGCTGCGTCAGCTTTTGCCGCACTATCTGGCACCGCTTCGCGTGCTGATGCCGCAACAGTTCCCTGCCGGAGACGGCGGACTGGCGCTGGGCCAGGCGGTTATCGCCTGCGCCCGCCTTCAGCATTGTGACATTTCGTTTACTGACAAGGATCTCCATGATAAAGCGTGATTTTTTTCACACCCATCGTCGCGCCTGCTGGCTGTTAACCGGTCTGGTGGCGGTTAATTTACTCAGCTGGGGCTGGGCGCTGCTGCTGTTTCAGCACAACGCGGCGCTGATCGCGGCCGCGCTGCTGGCTTACGGTTATGGTCTGCGCCACGCCGTCGATGCCGATCACATCGCGGCGATTGATAACGTGACGCGCAAACTGATGCAGCAGGGTCAGCAGCCGGTGGCCGTCGGCGCTTTTTTCTCTCTCGGCCACTCAACCATCGTGGTGCTGGCCTGCGTGGCGATTGCCGCTACCGCGCTGATGTCCGGCCATAACATCGGCTGGCTGCATGATTATGGTGGCACCCTCGGCACGCTGATTTCAGCCCTGTTCCTGCTGCTGATGGCGCTGCTGAATGCGCTGATCCTGCGCGATGTCTGTCGCCGCTTTCAGCGGGTCAAACAGGGTAAAATCCCTGAGCGGCAGGTGGCGCTGGAGGAACTGCAAGGTGGGATCATGAGCCGGATATTCAGGTTTGCGTTTAATCTGGTGAACCGAAGCTGGCAGATGTATCTGGTCGGTTTTTTGTTCGGACTGGGTTTTGATACTGCGACTGAAATTGGCCTGCTGGGCATGTCGGCGGCGGGTGCCTCTTCCGGGATGTCGGTGTGGAGCATTCTGGTGTTCCCGGCGCTGTTTGCCAGCGGCATGGCGCTGGTGGATTCACTGGATAACTTCGTGATGGTCGGCGCATACGGCTGGGCTTTTAATAAGCCGGTGCGCAAGCTCTATTACAACATCACCATTACCGCCACCAGCGTGGTGATCGCGCTGTTTATCGGTGGGCTGGAAGCGCTCGGGCTGATGGCAGATAAGCTGGATTTACATGGCGGGATGTGGGCGACCGTCGGCCAGCTGAACGACAATATGGGCAGTGTGGGCTACGTTGCGGTGGGGGCTTTTGTGGTGTTCTGGGCGCTCTCTGCGCTGAATTATCGCCGCAAAGGATATGATCGTCTGGTCAGTTAACCGCTGCCGGTCCGGCATCAGGGCGGATCGCAACAGCCAGGCCGATCGGCGTTATGGTGGCAGGTGACGGATAAACGCAATAAGGGCGGCTGCCCTTATTGCGAGGCCCGCACTTATTTAGCGTAGGCTTCGGTCGACAGGGTCAGCTCAACCTCATCACCCACTGCTGGCACATATTTATCCAGCTTAAAGTCGGAGCGCTTGATGGTGCCGGTGGCGTCAAAACCAATTGCCTGCTTCTTCACCATCGGATGCTCGCCCTGCTGGTTCAGCGTCGCGTGCAGCGTTACCGGTTTGGTGATCCCTTTCAGGGTCAGATTGCCTTCAACGTCAAATTTGTTGTCGCCCTTCGCCACCACTTTGGTGCTGTGGAAGGTCGCGGTCGGGTATTTGGCGGTGTCGAAATAGTCTGCACCGTTAAATTCTTTGGTCAGCGCCGCAACGTGGCTGTCGATTTTGGTGACGGGCAGCGTGACGTCAACGCGCGACTGCTCAGGATGGTCTTTATCAAACACCAGCGAACCGCTGGCATCCGGGATGTCCGCCGTCGGATGTGAGAAACCGAAATGATTCCAGCTGACCACTACCGAGGTGTGCTCCGGATTGAGCTGATAGTGCATCGCTTCTGCCTGAGAGAAAGGGACATACAGGCTGGCAACGGCTAACAGGGGCAGCGCAACACGCTTGAGGTTCTTCACGGTAAATTCCTTGTACAACTCAAAATGTAGAGTGAGTGTGGTGCAATTCGGCGGGAATAAACAGTGAAGAGATTTGTCGGTAATTTTCAAATAAATTCAGCAACCTTGCCGATGGCGCTTACGCCGCGCCACCGGCAGTAAACAGTACCCGCCAGCGGCGACGGGCCTGAATCAGCTCCTGATGCAGCTGCTGCAACCGCGCGTGGTCCAGCGTCTCAATCGCCGCCGCATCCGGCTCAGCCAGACCATTCAGCTGGCGCAACCGGGCCAGCGCCTGGTCAGGGCGCTCACGGTGCAGAGCGGCCCTGATTGCCTCCAGGTCGCAGGTCGCCAGCGTCTCATTCAGCGAACGCAGAAAGTTACGGCAGTAGCGCAGCAGCGACAGCGCACTGTAATCGGGCGACTGCAACGCAAACAGCACGCCATCCTGATCGGCACAGCGCAGGTAGCGGCTGCTGACCACATAGCCTATCTGCTGTTCCACCCGGTAACGCTGAAAAAAACGCGGCTCATACAGCAGCGCCAGCGCCCGCAGCGCGACCCGTTGCTCCGCATCCTGTGGCCCCGAGCGGGACGTATTGTGCAGCGGAATAAACAGCAGCAAGGCGTTGTCGCGGCTGACATGCGGCAGCGCGGTCATGCCACTCTGTGCCGTCATCCGCATCGGCGGTAACGCCGGATTGACCGGCAGCGCCAGGGCGCTCAGCCGTCGGGCAATCAGCGTATGCAGCGCCGTGCTGCCGCCGGTCAGCAGGGCACGCCAGCAGCCCGGCGTAAAGTGGGTTGCCAGCTGGTAAGGCAACTGCCGGAGCAGCGCGCGGATGGCAATCGTATCAGGCGATGAGGGCGGTTCCACGCTGACCGGCGGCATCAGCGCCAGCACCAGCTGATGCAGCGCCCAGTCCGCCACTTTCAGATCGGCGGTCAGTTGCAGCGTCAGTTGCCACACGCCCTCCACTTCCTGCCACTCGCCCCGGCCGCCCAGATGACGCAAGGCGGCAAACAGCGGACGCAGCCGACGACCATACGCCTCGCCCACGGCCTGGCTGAAGGTCGAAAAAAATTCCGGCCGCAGCAGCAGCGTGGCGGTGGGGTCGGCCGGACCGGCGTCGGGATCAGGGTCAGCGCCTGGAGTGGGGATCGGAACCGGGCTGGATGGGTCGGGATCGGGATGACAATGCGGTAAGGGGACCGCATGTGACGGCAGTGGCCCGGCGGTCAGTTCCGCCGCCAGCGGATAGAAGGTGAAGTCTGTCGCCTGGTGAGCAGCGGGCAGCGCGGGCTGCCAGGGATGCAGCGCCAGGCTGAAGCCCTGGGTCCGCACGTTTTCCGCCGCCGCCTGCGGGCTGCACACCAGCGTGGTGCCGGGCGCCTCTGCCAGCGTTGCCAGCAATGCCGGAAACGCATCAATCGCCGCCTGCGGCTCAAAACCGAAAGCGCGCTCGCGTAACTGATCCAGCGGCGTCAGCGCCGTAAAACGCTGTTGCGCCAGCTGAAGGTAGTGCTGCTGCTGCGGCTCACCGCTGTGTCTGAGTGCGGTTAACCAGCGGTCGAATAGCGCATTGACCGCCTCAGGCTGATCCGTCTCAATGCCCATCGCCAGCCAGACCGCGTTATCCGCCTGATAGAGCCATTTCAGGCTCAGGTTCTCCGCCAGTTGCTGCTGGCGAAGCGTGGCCAGCAGCGAACCCGGTGCTTCATCCAGCAAAAACTCGCGCCACAACGTGACACCGTCACTGCTGTCCAGCAGCCAGCTGCGCCACAGCGCGGCCGGTTCGCTATTGCCAAGCCGGAATGCGGCGCTGGCGGGCAGCCTGGGGCGCGGCGTCTCCTGCTGCCACTGGCCCTGCGGCAGTGCTGCGGCAAAGGTGTGCGCCAGCTGTTCCAGCTGATCCAGTGACTGCGGTCCCTGCAGCCAGAGCCGCAGATTGCCGGCATAAAAATGACGCTGGTGGAACTGGCGTAACGCCTGTTGCAGCGCAGTCATCTCCTCGCCAAATGCCGCCCGGCTGCCCACCTGAAAGCGCTGAAACGCGGCCGGTGACGCAGCCAGATGCAGCAACGCCGCCTCGGTACGGGAAGGCTGATGATGGGCTATCAGCTGATATTCGGCCTCTATCACCGCCACTTCCTGGCGGATTGCCTGATGATCGAGCAGCGGATGGGTGATCATATCCTGCAGCCGTGCCAGCCCGTCAGCCAGCTGGGGCGGCGCTACCTCAAAGAACCAGGCACTGCGCCGCGCCAGCGTGGTGGCGTTCACCCGGCCGCCCTGCGCCTGAATCCAGCTCATCAGTCGCCCATCCTCCGGCCAGCCCGCGCTGCCGGTGAACAGCAGATGCTCCAGCAGGTGCGCCAGTCCCGGCCAGCGGTCTGGCTCATCGTGGCTGCCCGCGCCGACCTGAATTAACGCGGCGGCCTGGCGCGCATCGGGCTGATGCACCAGTTCTATCCGCAGGCCGTTAATTTCCAGGCGGCGCACCGTTACAGATTCCGGGTCTTGTAGATCAGCTGGGAATTGCTGCGATTACGGAACTGCAGCTGACCAATTTTGATGTCGCTGCAATCCGCTTCGCGGCGGGCTTCAAGGATTTTGCCATGATGAGGCGATTTGCTGCAGACCGGATCGGCGTTGTCGGCATTGCCGGTCAGCATGTAAGCCTGACAGCGGCAGCCGCCGAAATCTTTCTCTTTTTCGTCGCACGAGCGGCACGGCTCAGGCATCCAGTCGTAACCGCGATAGCGGTTAAAACCAAACGAGTGATACCAGATGTCGTCCAGCCGCTGATCGAGCACCGACGGGAACTCCACCGGCAGCTGGCGCGCGCTATGGCACGGCAGCGCCGTCCCTTCCGGGGTAACGCTGAGGAAAATCGCGCCCCAGCCACCCATACAGCCTTTCGGACGCTCTTCATAATAATCTGGCGTGACGAACAGCAGATTGGTCAGGTTGCCGCTGGCGCTCATCTGCTCGCGGTAACGGCTGACCACGGCCTCAGCGCGGGCGATCTGTTCGCGGGTCGGCAGCAGGCCTTCCCGGTTGAGCTGCGCCCAGCCATAAAACTGACAGGTCGCCAGTTCAACATCATCCGCTTCCAGTTCGATGCAGAGATCGATGATTTTATCGATCTGATCGATGTTATGGCGATGCAACACGAAGTTCAGCACCATCGGATAGCCGTGCGCTTTCACCGCTTTCGCCATCTCCAGCTTCTGCTGGAAGGCTTTTTTCGATCCGGCCAGCGCGGCATTCAGGGTTTCATCACTGGCCTGGAAGCTGATCTGAATATGATCCAGCCCGGCCTCGCTGAACGCATCCAGCTTTTTCTCGGTGAGGCCAATGCCCGAGGTGATCAGGTTGGTGTAGAAGCCAAGGTCGCGCGCCGCTTTGATCAGCTCCGGCAGATCTTTACGCACCAGCGGTTCACCGCCGGAAAAACCGAGCTGCACGCTGCCCATAGCGCGGGCCTGACGGAACACCTCGATCCACTGTTCGGTGGTCAGCTCTTTCTCCTGCTGCGCAAAATCGAGCGGGTTCGAGCAGTACGGGCACTGCAGCGGGCAGCGATAGGTCAGCTCCGCCAGCAGCCAGAGCGGCGAATTGACGTCAGGTTTATGCGGGGTCACGGAACTGTATCCACTTCTGTTCATAGGCTGATTGCAGGAACTCTTTCACATCGTCACCGACGCCGCCCGCTTCCGGGAACTGGCTATCCAGCGTGGCAATGATTGCGGCGATATCCTGTTTACCGTCCACCAGCGCGAGGATCGCCGCCGCCGTTTCGTTGAGCTTCGCCATCCCTTCCGGGTAGAGCACCACATGGCTATCCTGCGCCGCTTCCCACTGCAGCCGGTAGCCACGGCGGAACACCGCTATCGATTTTTCGTTCATCATTTATACCAGTCGGGTGGTGTGCCACGCCGCCTTGTCGGTGACGGTGTGGTAAGGCGGCCGCTTCAGCTCATAGGCCATGGTCATCGCGTCGAGCATACTCCACAGAATATCGAGCTTAAACTGCAAAATTTCCAGCATCCGGTTCTGCTTTTCGACGGTGGTACAAAATTCCAGCGCCAGCGCCAGACCATGTTCCACATCGCGGTTCGCCTGGCTCAGACGGCTGCGGAAGTAGAAATAGCCCTCTTCTTTGATCCACGGATAGTGCTGTGGCCAGCTGTCGAGGCGCGACTGATGGATCTGCGGCGCAAACAGTTCGGTCAGGGAGCTGCAGGCCGCTTCCTGCCAGTTGGCGCGACGGGCAAAGTTGACGTAGGCGTCAACCGCAAAACGCACGCCCGGCAGTACGTGCCGCTCAGAGATCAATGCTTCACGCGTCAGCCCAACCGCTTCGCCCAGCTGCAGCCAGGCTTCAATGCCGCCCTCTGCGCCGTTGCTGCCGTCGTGATCGAGAATACGCTGCACCCATTTACGGCGGGTGGCCGGATCGGGACAGTTGGCCATGATAGCGGCATCTTTCAGCGGAATGGTGGTCTGGTAGTAAAAACGGTTCGCCACCCATCCCTGAATCTGCTCGCGCGTCGCCTGACCGTTATGCATCGCGATGTGATACGGATGATGAATATGGTAGTAAGCGCCTTTGTCGCGCAGCGCCTGTTCAAAAGCCTGCGGCGAGAGCGTGTCAGTGATCTGCATGATTTAGTCCTGAAGGTGGATCGCCATCCCGTCCCAGCTTACCTCTATTCCTTGTTCTGTCAGGAACTGACGCTGAGGTGACTGCTCGTTGAGGATCGGATTGGTGTTGTTAATGTGGATCAGAATTTTGCGTTTAGCCGGCAGCGAGGCCAGCAGCGCCATCAGCCCCTGCTCTTCCGCCAGCGCCAGGTGGCCCATCGCTTTGCCGGTATTTTTCCCGACGCCGGTGGTCAGCAGCTCATCATCCTGCCAGACGGTGCCGTCAATCAGCAGGCAATCGGCTTTCTGCAGCCACGGCAGGATCACCGCATCCGGCTCTCCGAGGCCCGGCGCATACAGCAGCGTCTGACCGCTGGCGCGGTTTTCAATAAACAGCGCCACGTTGTGGCCCGGCAGTGGCCGATCGCGGTAAGGCGAATAAGGCGGTGCGTTGCTGAGAATCGGGATCGCGGTGAACTGCAGATCGCGGCAGACGTCAACGCTGAACGGCGTCAGCGGCGCAATGGGCCGGTGCTGCAGACCGCCGTTCCAGTGGGTCAGCATCGGGAAGATTGGAAAGCCACTGCTGAGATCCTGATGCACTTCCGGCGTACACCACACCTGATGCGGACAGCCTTCGCGCAGGCTGAGCAACCCGGTGGTGTGGTCGATCTGGCTGTCGGTGAGGATAATGGCGCCGATCGCCGTGCCGCGCAGCACCCCGTGACGGACTAATTCAGGCGTATGCAGCATCTGCTGACTGATGTCAGGCGAGGCGTTACATAACACCCAGTCTTCGCCATTATCGCTGAGAATAATCGATGATTGCGTGCGGGGACGGGCCTGAATGGAGCCGGTGCGCACGCCGTGGCAGTTGGCGCAGTTGCAGTTCCACTGCGGAAATCCGCCACCCGCGGCCGAGCCGAGGACTTTAATAAACATGAAGGAAAACCAGAAGTTGAAACAAAATGCCCGCACAGAGGGCGGGCAGAATTATTAACGGTTGGAGATGTACAGCGTGACTTCCAGACCGAGACGCAGATCAACGAAAGTTGGTTTTTTCCACATGAGTTTTTTCCTCTTTAGTAACAGTAAATTAGCGGCCTTAAAAACAACGGCCAGATGTGAAACGCGATCCGAGTCACAAAATTGCCGACAGATGTTGCGCCAATGGCGCGTCGAGATCAACCCGAAAGAAGTAAGGAAATTGTTATCACAGACCGGTTTGTCTTAAAACCCGCTGCCAGTTTCCCCACGCCAGCTTCTCTGTCAGTCTCTGATCATAGCCCGCTTCGCGCAAAGCGGCGAGCAGACGCGGTAAACCGCTGACATCGCCCAGCGCTGCCGGCGGCGTGATACCGTCGAAATCGGAGCCAAAGGCCACATGGTCGCTGCCCATTATCCTCATCAGATGATCACAATGCTTAACAATTTCTGTCAACGGAGTGTTATCGTCGCGCTGACCGTCAGCGCGTAAAAAGGCGTTGCCGAAGTTGATACCGACCAGTCCGCCGCTGTCGCGAATCGCCAGCAGCTGCGCATCGGTCAGATTGCGCGGCTGTGGACAGAGCGCATGCGCATTGGAATGGCTGGCGACCAGCGGCGCAGCGGAGAGCCGTGCGGTATCCCAGAACGCTTTTTCGTTCATGTGCGAGACGTCGATCATCATCCGCAGCGCATTGGCCTGCTGGATCAGCGCTTCACCGGCCGCCGTCAGCCCCGGCCCGGTATCGGGCGAGCCGGGAAATGCGCCATTCACTCCGTGACCAAAGCGGTTCGGCAGGTTCCAGAAAGGCCCGATGCTGCGCACCCCGGCCTGCCAGAACGCCTGTAACGCCTCGCCGTCACCGTCCAGCGCATCGGCCCCTTCGATATGTGCCACCATCGCCAGCACGCCCGCGGCGCGGCAGGCTGCGATCTGCTCGCTGTCACGACAGAGTTGCGCCCGCCCGTCCGATTCATCGGCCAGCTGCTGCAATATCGCCAGCTGCTGCCACATGATCGCCTGCGGTTGCCACGGCTCTGCCGCCCGTTCCGGTGCCATCCGGGCGACATACTCCTGTGGCGGAACAAAAATCGCAAACAGCCCGCCGCCCATGCCGCCCTGCTGAATGCGTGGGTAATCGAGATGCCCGCGCGCAATGCCGTGATAAAACGCCTGCACGGGCGCATCGCGGTGATGCAGCCACAGGTTCAGCAGCAGATCGTTGTGACCATCAAAAATCAACATAAATACCCGACTGTAAGAAAGATCGCGCCATGCTACCGCTGCAGGGCGGATTCATCAAACCACAGCGCACCCAGCGTTCAGTGACGGCAAAAGCGCACTTGTCACTTTTGCGCTTCAGGTTGTCAGCCTTGCGCGCGCGCCACTGCCGCGCTGCCGCCAGACTGGTAAAAAAACCACCAGGAGAGAACAATGCTGACCCATCCCGCTGAGAAGTACTGCCCATCCCCGCTGATTAACCTGCCCGATCGCCAGTGGCCTGCCCGTCAGATCACTCAGGCACCGCGCTGGCTGGCGACCGATCTGCGCGACGGTAATCAGGCGCTGGCGCAGCCGATGGATCGCGCCCGCAAAATGGCGTTCTGGGCGCTGCTGCTGCGCTGCGGCTTTAAAGAGATTGAGGTTGCCTTTCCCTCCGCCTCGCAGACCGATTTCGATTTTGTGCGCGACCTGATTGAGCAGCGCCAAATCCCTGATGACGTGACCTTGCAGGTACTGACCCAGGCGCGCCACGATTTGATTGAGCGCACCTTCGAGGCATTGCAGGGCGCGCCACGGGCGATTGTGCATCTTTATAACGCCACCGCCCCGCTGTTTCGTGAACGGGTGTTTAAACAGAGCAAAGCGGAGATTGTGGTGCTGGCTACCCGCGCTGCGCAGCAGATCCGCGCCGCCTGCGAGGCGCAGCCGGAGACGGCGTGGACCTTTGAATATTCGCCGGAAACCTTCTGTTTTACTGAAATGGCGTTTGTGCTGGAGATTTGTGAAGCGGTGGCCGATGTCTGGCAACCGGAGGCCGACCGGCCGATGATCATCAACCTGCCCGCCACGGTAGAGGTCAATACGCCCAACGTTTATGCCGACCAGATTGAGCTGTTTTGCCGCCAGTTCAGCCGCCGTGATGCGGTCTGTATCAGCGTGCATCCGCATAACGATCGCGGGACCGGTGTCGCCTGCGCCGAGCTGGCGCTGCTGGCGGGGGCAGACCGGGTCGAAGGCTGCCTGTTTGGCAACGGCGAACGCACCGGTAATGTCGATCTGGTGACGCTGGCGCTCAATCTCTATACCCAGGGCGTGGCTCCGCAGCTTGATTTCAGTCAGATGAGTGAGGTGATCGAGGTGGTGACCCGCTGTAATCAACTGCCGGTCCATCCGCGCCACCCTTACGCCGGTGAACTGGTGTTTACCGCCTTCTCCGGTTCGCATCAGGATGCGATCCGCAAGGGCTTTGCCTGGCGCGCCAGCCAGCCGGAAACCCGCTGGCAGATGCCCTACCTGCCGCTCGATCCGGCTGATATCGGCTGCAGCTATGAAGCGGTGATCCGCGTGAACAGCCAGTCAGGCAAAGGAGGCGCCGCCTGGCTGCTGGAGCAGAATCACGGCCTGCAGCTGCCGCGCGGCTTGCAGCAGGATTTCAGCCGCTGCGTGCAACAGCACACCGATCGTCACGGCGGTGAAATGACCCACTACGCGCTGTGGCAGCTGTTTTGCCGCCACTATGGCGTAGACCAGCCGACGCTGCAGTTGCTGAATGCCAGCAGCCAGAGCGACAGCGGCGCAGAGACGACGCTGACCGCCAGCGTCAGCGATCGGTCGCGCACCCTGACGTTACAGGGCCGCGGCAATGGCTGGCTGTCGGCTGGCGTGAATGCTCTGCGGCAGTGCTTCGATCTGTCGCTGACGATTGAGGATTATCATGAGCACACGCTGGGAAAACGCAGCGAGAGCCGCTCGGTCGCCTACATTAGCTGTCTGGATGCCAGTGGTCACCGCTACTGGGGCGTGAGCATCGATAACGACACGGCGCGCGCCGCACTGCAGGCGCTGTTTAATGCGGCGAGTCGTTTGAGGGAAAGTAGTCTGTTGGTGCCACGCCCAGCAGACGACGAAACATCGCGCTGAAGGCACTCGGGCTCTCATAGCCGAGATCCAGCGCCACCTGCAGCACCGAATCGCCCTGCGCCAGCCGCGTCAGGGCGATGGCGAGACGGGCGCGCCGGACCCAGTCGCTGAACTGCAGGCCGGTTTCGCGGCTGAAGTAACGCGCCAGCGTGCGTCCCGAGACGTTAAGGCTGTCACTGGCACGCTGCAGCGTCCAGCTCTCGCCTGGCGTCTGCTGAATCCGGTCACACAGCGCCTGCAGGCGGGCGCTGTGTGGCGCGGGCAGCGCAAATGGCAGCACGTCCATGCCGCGGATTTCATCCAGAATTAACTCCAGGATCCGTTCAGCCCGACTGTCCGCACTATAGGCGTCTGGCAAGCTCAGCGCACTGACAATCAGCTCGCGCAGTAATGGCGTGATCTGCACCACCTGACAACTGGCAGGCAGATCGGCGCGCGCCAGCGGATGAATAAACAGCGTACGGGCCGCCACCCTGCCGGTGATCTGCAACGCATGACGGGTAAAGGCCGGCAGCCAGACGCCACGGCTCGGTGGCACAATCCAGCTGCCATACTCGGTTTCGACCCGCACCACGCCGCTCAGCGTGTGGATCAGCTGGGCGCAATCGTGATGGTGCCACGGCTCGCTGGCACCGTGCGCATAATCATGCGCCAGCGGCACCAGCGGACGCTGGCTGAAGTCAAAGCCCGGCGGACAACTCATTGCGCCTTCAGATAACGATAAACCACCGCCAGATCCTGTTCGCCGAGGCCGTCATCCACCGCCTGCTGCCAGACATCCGCAATGTTTGCCAGCGCCGGCAGTGGCGTGTCGGAGGCTTCCAGCGCCAGCCGCGCATCTTTCAGCGCCCAGACCAGATTCATCTGCGGGGTATAGTCGTCGCTGGCGATCATCGCCAGCTTCATTTTTGCATAGGGTGCCGCCAGCGGACCGCCCTCCAGCACCTGCCACAGATCGTCGGTAGAGAAACCAAACTGCGCCGCCAGTTGGGTGCTCTCCGCCAGGCTCTGCATCATGCCGATCAGCCAGCTGTTGATCACCAGCTTCATGCGCGAACTTTTGCCCGCCTCGCCCAGCCACTGTGTGCCTTTGCCAATCGCAGCGAACACCGTTTCCGCCGCGGCTGCGCGGCTGCGATCGCCGCTGGCCAGCACCAGAATCTGCCCATTCTCTGCCGGCGCTTTGGTGCCGGAGACCGGCGCATCGATAAACAGCATATCGCTGCGCGCGTCAGCGAATAACGCGATCAGCGCGTCGGTTTTTTCCACGCCAATGGTGCCCATCTGGCACAGGATGGCACCCGATTTAAACGCATCCAGACTCTGCTGCAGCACCTGCTCCGTGGTTTCGCCATCGGAGAGCATCGCAATCACCACATCGGCCTGCGCCACGGCCCCGGCCGGGGAATCGGCCAGCTGCAATCCGGCCTCCAGCAGATCCTCGCCGCGCGCGCGGGTGCGGTTCCAGCCATGAACCTTAAAACCTTTCTTCAGCAGGTTAGCGGCAAACGCGTGCCCCATTGCACCCAATCCCAGAACCGCCACTTCAGGTTGTTGACTCATGCTGACTCCCTTTGATCATTATCGAGGTGATGCGCCACCGCCCCGCAGGCACGTACGCATCATGGGTAAAAAAGGCCGTCTCCAGCCTGGCGGCAAACGGCCAAAAAATCCAGCGCAACAGAATGCGTCATCCCGGAGAATGCGGCGCGGCCATTGCCGGTAAAGAATATTCTTTCGCCAGCACGCTCTCTTTTTTATGTGTCCACACCCCAGGTTCAGATTTACCGCAACCGACCGGGCCGGGCAATATTGGGTATTCTGCCGCGGCCTCATTTTGCGTCCTGTCACCCCAGAACTATGCTTTATTAACTTTTATTTCTGAGAGCGCCCGCTATGCAGCAATTTGATCCGCAGATGCTTCTGTTACTTTATTTCGTATTACCCGTCTGGCTTATTGCTGGCTTTGCCGACTGGATCTGTCATCGTGCCACCGATATTGAAAACACCACCGGGCTGAAAGAAACCTGGATCCATATTCTGATGTTTCTGGAGATGGGGCTGCCGTTATTATCGGCGCTGTTTCTGGAGGTGAATGCGCTGGTGATCGGTTTCATGATTGTGCTGTTCTTCTGCCACGAAGCCACAGCGCTGTGGGATGTCAGCTACGCGGTAACGGCGCGCGAGGTCAAACCGGTTGAGCAACATGTTCACAGTTTTCTTGAGATGGTGCCGCTGATGGCGCTGCTGCTGGTTATTTCACGGCACTGGCCGCAGTTCCAGGCACTATTTGGTCTGGGCGATGAGTCGCCCCGTTTTGAACTGAAGTGGCGCGCCGATCCGCTACCGACCGGTTATATTATTTTCGTGCTGTCGGCTATTTTCCTGCTGGAGATGCTGCCCTATCTGGAAGAGTACTGGCGCGGTAAAAAAGCCCGCAGGCGTGCCGCGAATAACCGCGCCGCCGGGGAATAACCGCCGATGACCTTATCGCCCGCTATTTTCATTTTGCTGCCCGGCAGAAAACGAAATAGCGGTCGCCGGGCGTAGAACGGATAAAATAACGCCGACGGCCCCGCCGCAGGATCTGCGCGGAATAAGCGTGACGCCACGTAAAAGGCTATACCCGACCCCGGCAAAGCATTACCATACGCGCCAATTGTTCCAGCTGGTTCATTGTTGATCTTTTCTCAGGCCGCTAAAAATGAAAATAACCTTACTACGTCAGGCGACGCTGCCGCTGTTGATCCTGCCCGCCCTCTATCCTTTGTCGCCGCTGGCGGCGGAAAATGACAATACCCTGGTGGTCAGCGCGACTCCGGCGGAAAGCGGCCTGAACGTGCTTGATACGCCCGCCGCCGTCAGCGTGGTCAGTGGTGATGAGATGCGCCAGGCCGCGCCGCGCGTCAACCTGTCGGAAAATCTCAGCAGCGTGCCCGGCCTGCAGATCCAGAACAGACAGAATTACGCCCAGGATCTGCAGCTGTCGATCCGCGGCTTTGGCTCCCGATCAACCTATGGCGTTCGCGGTTTACGCATCTATGTCGACGGTATTCCCGCCACCATGCCGGACGGTCAGGCGCAAACCTCAAATATTGATATCGGCTCCATCGATCACGTCGAGGTGCTGCGCGGGCCGTTTTCCGCGCTGTACGGCAATGCCTCCGGCGGCGTGCTGAATGTGACGACTCAGGCCGGGCAACAGCCGCCCTCGCTGGAGGCGAGTAGCTGGTACGGCAGCTACGGCAGCTGGCGCAACAGCGTCAAAGCCAGCGGCGCGACCGGCGACGGCAGCCACGCCGGTGATGTGAACTACACCGTATCCGCCTCACGCTTTACCACGCACGGCTACCGGGACCACAGCGCCGCCCAGAAAAATCTCGGCAATGCCCGGCTCGGGGTGCGGATTGATGATGTCAGCACCTTAACGCTGCTGTTCAACAGCGTGCATATCGATGCGCAGGACCCCGGCGGTCTGACGCCCGCCCAGTGGCGCGACAATCCCCGTCAGGTGGTGAGTAATGTCTCGCTCTACGATACGCGTAAAACCGTTGACCAGACGCAAGGCGGCCTGCACTACCAGCGCCAGATGAGTGAAAACGACGATCTCAGCGTGATGGTGTATGCCGGTGTACGCGAAACCACCCAGTTTCAGTCGATTCCCGCCAGTGTTCAGAGCAGCCCCAGCCATCCCGGCGGCGTAATCGACCTGACCCGCCACTATCAGGGCATCGATACCCGCTGGACCCACCGCGACAGCCTGCTGTCGATTCCGGTGACGCTGACCGGCGGCCTCGATTACGAAACCATGACGGAACGGCGCAAAGGCTACGAGAACTTTACCGTCAGCAATGGCGTGACCCATTACGGCGATCAGGGCAACCTGCGCCGCAATGAGCGCAACCTGATGTGGAACCTCGATCCCTATCTGCAGACGGCCTGGCAACTGACCGATAAGCTGTCGCTGGATGCCGGCGTGCGCTTCAGCACCGTTAACTTCGACTCCAATGACTTTTATGTTCGTAACGGCAACGTTGATGACAGCGGCGATGCGCGCTATCACAAATGGTTACCGGCGGCGTCGCTGAAGTATGCGTTTGACCCGAGCTGGAACGCCTATCTCTCGGCCGGTCGCGGCTTTGAAACCCCAACGATTAATGAGCTGTCTTACCGTTCAGATGGTCAGTCGGGCCTCAATCTCGGCCTGAAACCGTCCACCAGCGATACGCTGGAGATCGGCAGCAAGAAACGGATTGGCAATGGCCTGGTCAGCGCGGCGCTGTTTCAGACCGATACCCAGGATGAAATTGTCGCTGACGCCAGCAGTGGCGGACGCACCACCTATAAAAACGCCGGCGAAACCCGACGTCGCGGGCTGGAGTTAGCGCTGGATCAGCAGTTTGGCTGGGACTGGCAGCTGAAAATGGCTTATACCCTGCTGGATGCGCGCTATCGCAGCAACGCCTGCGGCAGTGACAGCTGCGACGGCAATCGCATTCCCGGCATCGCCCGTAATATGCTCTACGCCGGACTGGGCTATGCGCCGGAACAGGGCTTCTATGCCGGAGCGGAAATGCGCTACCTGAGCCAGATCGCCGCCGATGACCAGAATGAGGTCAATACCCCATCCTATACCGTCGTCGCGCTGAACAGCGGCTATAAATGGCAGGTCAGTGACTGGACGCTGGATCTGTTTGGCCGGGTCGATAATCTGTTTGACCGCGAGTATGTCGGGTCGGTGATCGTTAATGAGAGCAATGGCCGCTACTTCGAATCGGCACCTGGCCGCAATTACAGCGTCGGCTTAACGCTGGGTTACGCCTTCCGCTAATTAAAGAGGCTGGCTTGCAAAAGCCAGCTTATTTTCGCCCGCCATTCAGATTAATATAATCTCACCGCTTTATTATTCAACGCTGTTATTTAAGATAAATCGCGCTCCGCTTTATTTGGCTGCCTGATAGCAAAACATTTATAACCTGTTATTAAACTGTATTCTCTTTTGAGAATAAAAATGGAAATAGCGCCTCAATTAAAGTGACAGGAATCCGCCTGTTTCCTGATAGATTAGCGTCAAATTAAACTCATCAACTCAGCCGCTCATCTTGACGGCTTAAATCCTCAATTGTGCGTTGAGCTTTGATGCCATACAGGGATGCTTAGTCAATGAAAAAAATAAACACGCGTCATTTAACCCCATTAGCCCTATTAATAGGATTTATCCTGAGTGGTTCTGCTGCGGGTGAAAATATCGGAAGCCAGACAGGAACAAATATCACATTGAATAATGGCGACATCCTGACTGGTGATGCGCTCTATTCCGGCGGCCTTTACGGCATAATGAATCCCTATGGTCAGACTGGCATCATTAATTTAGGCAGCCAGTCAGTGATTAATGTTAATGATGCGGCTAATTACGCACGGGGTGTGGTCATCTGGGGCAGAAACAGTACGCTGACTGCCGATGGCCTTACCGTCAATGTCAGCGGCGATCGGGCTGTGGGTATTAATATCATCGGGGATAATGTCACCGCCAATCTGGGCAGCGGAACGGCCGTCAATGTGACCGGCACCGGCGATATGATTGCCAGCGGGGTGACCGTTAAAGGCGGGTCCTTTTTAACCGCCGATGCCCTTTCTGTTACAACCGTGGGCGGCACCGGCACCGGCCTCACAATTACCAATCCCGGCAGTGGCGCTGACCTGGGAAACCTGAGTACGATATCGACAAACGGTGATCGAAGCAGTGGGATTGTGGTTGATGCATTAAATGGAACGGCGTCATCCGCCCTTTCATCACTGAAGGCCAACCAGCTGAGCATTACCACCGCTGGCGATTATTCAAATGGCCTTGAGCTGCAGGAAAATACCCTCGCGGATTTAGGCGCTGGCAGTGTCATCACCACCACCGGCGCTGATTCAACCGGTCTGTGGAACTTTGGTGATCTCACCGCTGAAAGTCTGACAATTTCTACCTCTGGCGATGACGCTATCGCTCTGGAAGTGAGAGGCAATGGTGTTGCCAATATCGGTGCCGACAGCCACGTCACTTCCGCGCTGGCGGGCGGTATTGTCGCCAGTGGTACCAACACAACGATTAATTTTAAGGGTACAGCAGAACAGCGGAATACCATCGATGCCGGTGGCTCTTATGGGGCTTCTGCACAAACCTCTGCCTCAACCGTTAATCTGGATGAGACCGATATTACCAGCGCCAATATGGGCTTATGGGCAATTAATTCGGGTCACATTACCGGTAATAACATCACCATTAAAAATGCAGTAACAGAACAAGCCGCTGTTTTTGCGATGGCAGGCGGTGATATCGATTTAACCGGCGATTTAGCGATTACCCTGCCCTCATCAGATGAGCTGGCTATCGCAACACAATATGACGCGGGTTACGCGGCGGGTAACATTAACGTTGATGGCAAACTGAATATGATGGGTTCAGTTTATTCCAACGGCGGAAAAATTGATTTATCACTGCAGCCGGGATCGGTCTGGGAAGGGAGTGCGTTCAGCGATAATATTAATAGCGGCTATTTAAACGCAACCCTCGATAATAGCGACTGGTATGTTAGCGGAACGTCAAATCTCGATCGGTTAACCCTCACCAACAGTAACGTTGACTTTAGCCGGGCAACCTCTGCCAGCGGGTATTCCACCTTAACCGTTGCGGATCTTCAGGGTACGGGTCATTTCAACATGCGTGTTGATCTGGTCGGTGAAGGAGATGGCGTAAATAACGGCGGTGATAAGCTGGTCGTTACCAACAGCAGTGCTGGCGATTATTCACTCTCTTTTGTTAACCAGGGAAGTCTGGCCACCACGGGTAATGAGACATTAACCGTGGTGGAAACCCCAGATGGTCAGGCCAGTTTTACCTCAGACTCTGATGTCGAACTGGGTGGCTATCTTTATAGCGTAAGCAAAACGGGTAATAACTGGGCGTTAGCCTCTTCCGGTCGTGTGCCTGCGGTAGATCCGGTTACCCCGGATGAACCGGTAATTCCTGATGAACCGGTTACGCCTGACGAACCCGCAACCCCTGCAGACCCGGTTACGCCGGATGAACCGGTAACGCCTGCAGAACCGGTTACGCCTGACGAACCCGCAACCCCTGCAGACCCGGTTACGCCTGACGAACCGGTAACGCCTGCAGAACCGGTTACGCCTGACGAACCTGCAACCCCTGCAGACCCGGTTACGCCTGACGAACCTGCAACCCCTGCAGAGCCGGTAACGCCTGACGAACCTGCAACCCCTGCAGAGCCGGTAACGCCTGACGAACCTGCAACCCCTGCAGAACCGGCAACCCCTGCGGAACCCGCAACGCCTGCAGAACCGGTTACGCCTGGCGAACCTGCAACCCCTGCGGAACCCGCAACCCCTGCTGATGAACCCGTCACGCCTGAGCGTGGCGCGGAACCTGACGCTCCCGTTGTCCCGACTGCGCCAGCGGCACCTCAACAGACTAAACCGATCACCACCACCGCTGATGCCGGCGGCAATTTCCTGCACATCGGCTATCTGCTTAACTATGTCGAGAACCAGACGCTGCTGCAGCGCATGGGCGATATCCGTCAGAGCAGCGGCACAGGCAACGTCTGGTTAAGGGGCTACGGCGGTAAGCTGAGTTCTTTCTCAAGCGGAAAGCTGAGCGGTTTTGACATGGACTACAGCGGCTTCCAGTTTGGTGTGGATAAGAACCTGATTGAAGGTAAGAAGCTGTATGGCGGCTTATTCATGGGAACGACTCACGCCTCACCTAAATATCGCGGCGGTGACGGAACAGCAGAATCACAGCATTTTGGTGCCTACCTGACCTGGATGGCTGACAATGGCTTTTACATCGATCAGGTTTACAAAATTAACCGCCTCAGCAACCAGTTCGACGTTAAAGACAGCCAGCAGAATCAGGTTTCCGGTAAAGCAAAATCGACCGGCTACAGCGCCTCTGTTGAAGCGGGTAAACGTTTCAGCTTCTCAGCCGACAATCAGGGTTTCTACCTCGAACCCCAGGTTCAGCTGACCGCAGGCCGCCAGAAAGGCTCGCAGACCCGGGCAAGTAACGGTCTGGTGATTGCGTTCAAAGATTATGATGCGGTTAATGGCCGGATCAGCGCGCTGGCAGGCTACAGCGAGGATAAAGCGGGCAGCAAATATAACGTTTATGTCAAAACCGGACTGGTGCGTGAGTTCTCAGCCAATATGCAATATGCCTTAAACGGCTCCCGCGAGAAGACCGATTTTCGCGGTAACGGCTGGAACAATGGCCTGGGCGTGAGCGCAAGTCTGAATAACGTGCACAATTTCTATCTGGAAGCCGATCTCACCACCGGTCAACGCTTTGATCAGCGTCAGGTCAATGCGGGCTACCGCTTCAGTTTTTAATTCTTAGCAGTAATGTCCTGCCAGCCTGGCAGGACATTTTTCCACCTTCAAAGGCTGTTATCTCACTGTGGTAATAATTCCACAATATCCGCGCTGCTGCCGGTTTCGCCCAGACGAGGGAAAATCAGGTTGATGCTATTGTTATGAGTATTGAGGTCTAAGTCCGTCATGGCATCGGTGGCCAGCGTGACGTTGTAACCCAGCTCGTACGCCTGACGTGCGGTAGATTCCACCCCAATACTGGTGGCGATGCCACAAATCACCACCTGCGTAATTCCGCGTTTCTGCAGCTCTTCATGCAGTGGCGTGGCGTGAAACGCGCCCCAGGTTTTTTTGGTAATGGTCAGATCGTTCTGCTGCGGTGTCATATCCGGCACCAGTGTCGCCCAGTCAGCCGGCAGTTCGCCGCCGTGACGCGCCTGCTCAGTCCGGCCCGGCGCCCCGCCCGCGACGTTAACCAGTACCACCGGCAGATCGCTGGCGCGAAACGCCTGTGCCAGGCGCGCGCAGCGTTCAACCACCGGCTGCGGCTGATGGACCAGCGGCAGCGCAACGATGCCATGTTGCAGGTCAATAACAATCAGCGCCGTTTTCGCATCAAGTGTGGTTACAGCCATATCGTCTCCTCTCAGGATTCATGTTCAGTAAGTCGTTGAAGTAAAGGAATGGCATCGATCAACTGCTGCTGCTCGGCCACACTCAGCTGTGCCTCAAAAGCCCCGATCAACCAGTCATCACGCATCGCACGGCTGGACGCGATGACCGCCAGACAGGCTTCCGTGGGGCGATAGCGGGTTTTGCGTCCGTCATGGGGATCGGGCTCGCCGGTCACCATGCCCGCGTCGAGCAGGGTGGCGACGGTGGTGCCCATTGACTGACTGCGCACGCTTTCTGCCGCGGCCAGTTCAGTGACCGTCATCGCCCCGTCACGCACCAGATAGCCCAGTACGGCCACCTGCGACCAGCTGAGATTGCCGGGCGGCGCGGACTCACGCAGCCGACGAGCCAGTTTACCCACCAGCATACGCAAGGTGGCGGCAGGTTCGCTTAAATCGCACATCGCCCTTCTCCTCAGGTTTAGCGGCCAGTATAGAGATACGAAGGTAAACTGTGTAGTTTACCCTGGTTTCAATTTGTAAGTTCGGGGCGCTGCAGATAGTGGATCAGGCTGTGAAACCGTAGCGGACTGCTGAGCGGATTACGGTAGCTGTGGGTGACGTCAGCGCGGAATTGAAACGCTGCACCGCGGGGCAGACGCCGCCAGAGATCGCCGACCCCAAGCAGCAGTTCCCCCTCTATGACCACAACCTGCTCAACGCAGCCCGCTTCATGGGGCGAAGAGATGCTCTGTGCGCCTGCGGCCAGCTCAACCGCCAGCAGATCAAACCGCAGTTGCGGATCGTAAGGTAACAGCGGCTGGACCGACATCTCGGCGTTGGGCTGACTGAAGCCCGCGGGCGCGCCGGGCAACGGATTGCCGTCGATAAAAAACGAAAACGGCACGTTAAAGCCGGTGGCAATTTTCCACAGCGTCGCCACCGTCGGGCTCGATTCGCCGCGCTCAATCTGGCCCAGCATCGCTTTGCTGACGCCGGTTCGTTCGGCCGTCAGCGTCAGGCTCCAGCCGTTGGCCTGACGTAACTGTCTGAGCGCGTTACTCAGATGGTGCTGAATGCTCTCCACTTCTGCTCCTGATTCTGTCGCCAGTCCACACGCTGACCTTATGGCGGCAGTGTAGCACTTGTGCGTTATAGCGCATCATGCGACCATGTGCGCTATAACGCACAAACCGGCTAACATCATGATTCAGACATCTGTTCAACCCCGACTGACCCTGCCGATGGTGGTCTCTGGCTTTGTCGCTGTGCTGGTCGGCTACAGCAGCAGCGGCGCGATTGTTTATCAGGCCTTCGAGGCGGCTGGCGCGTCACCCAGCCAAATCGGCGGCTGGCTGGCGGTGCTGGGCATCGCGCTGGGTATTGCCTCGCTGGGATTATCGCTGCGCTACCGGATGCCGGTGCTGGCGGCCTGGTCAACCCCTGGCGCGGCGCTGCTGGCAACCAGCTTTCACGGCATCAGCCTCAACGAAGCTGTCGGGGTGTTTGTCTTCGCCAATCTGCTGATCGTCCTTTCCGGCGTGACCGGCCTGTTTGCGCGCCTGATGAACACCATTCCCGCCTCGCTGGCGGCGGCGATGCTGGCCGGTATTCTGCTGCGCTTTGGCCTGCAGACCTTTGCCGATTTGCAGACCAACTTTGCCCTGTGCGGCAGTATGTGTCTGGCCTGGCTGCTGGCCCGCCGCTGGCTGTCGCGCTACGCCATTCTGATCACCCTGCTGATTGGAACCGGCGTCGCGCTGGCGCAGCAGGCGATCCATTTTCCGCCACAGCCGATTGTGCTGACGCTGCCGCAGCCGGTATTGCCACATTTTACCCTGACCACGTTGATCGGCATCGGCCTGCCCTATTTTCTGGTCACCATGGCGTCACAGAACGCGCCCGGCATCGCCACGCTGCAGGCGCACGGTTACCGCCCGCCGGTCTCATCACTGATCAGCTGGACCGGCCTTATCGCGCTGTTACTGGCACCCTTTGGCGGCTTTTCGGTCTGTATTGCCGCCATCACCGCCGCCATCTGCATGAGTGATGAGGTGGATGCCGATCCGCAGCGGCGCTGGCGGGCAGCCGCGCTGGCAGGGCTGTTTTATCTGCTGGCTGGCGCGGCCGGTGCCCTGATCGCGGTGTTGTTCAGTGCATTGCCGCCGGTGCTGATTCAGGCGCTGGCCGGACTGGCGCTGCTGGCGACGCTGGGCGGCAGCCTGCAACGGGCACTGGATCAGCCAGCTGAGCGCGACAGTGCGCTGATCACCTTTCTGATTACCGCCTCCGGTGTCTCGCTGCTTGGCATCGGTCCGGCGTTCTGGGGACTGGTCGGCGGCGTACTCGCCCATCTGCTGCTGGTGCGAAAAGCACGCTAAGCTGCCGTGCTGGCAGGTTGTTTTTGCGCCAGCCGGTGAAAAAACCGCTGCATTTGGCCCCTTTTCCGCCGTTTGATTTGTCATTGTCCCGCGTAAAATCAACCCAATCGTCGATAACACGCGATTTTCTGCCTCAGACAACGACCGATAAGGGCCCAACAGGTGGCAAAAACTTTTCTGCGCAGCGGTAATTTAGATGCGGTTCTGGCGTTAGGTGAAAATGGCCAGCCGGTCTACGCCTCGGCGCTACAAATTCGTGAGACCCTGCGCCTGCGCCGTCAGCGCGCACTGGCAGACTGCCTGGCGATTCCGCAGGCCAATGAACGGGGCGATCGCCTCGACTGGTATGCGCCTTTCAGCGGCAGGGTCAAATCCTGGCTGGGCGCCAGCGATCATGAACGTCGCGCCGCCCTGCAACACCTCACCGCCTGCCAGCAGGATATGCAGGATCTCAGTACGCGCGCGCGCGCGGCTGAGAACCCGGCGATGCGCCTGTTCGGCGCCTTGCTCAGCAAAAGCCTGCAGTTTCCCGATCAGCAATACGTTTATCTGGTGGATGGCAAACCGGTTATCACCTTCTGGGGCTTTGTCGATGCGCAGGCTCGCAGCCGTGATGACGCGCTAGCCTGCCTGCGCGACACGCTGGAAGAGAGCCTGCCGACCGTGCTGGTCGAGCCACCTGAGCCCATCGCCGAACCGGTCAGCGCCGAGCCGGTTCTGGCCGAGCCGCTGCCGGTGGAACCGCAACCCGAAGCGGAACCGGTGGTTGCGCCTGAGCCGCCTGTGGCCGTCACGCCGCCGGTTGTGGCTGCCCGTGGTCGTTTCCGGGTCTGGATGATTCTTCCGCCGCTGGCGATTGCCGCTGCCGTGGTGATGACGGTGCTGTTGCACCGCCCACAACCGGCTCCTGCGCCGTCAGCGATGCCGGCAGTCCAGGCGTTGGTGACTCCGGTTAAACCGCCCGCGGTGGTCAATGCCGCCGGAAAACTGGCCGCCACCCTGCCGCAGAAAGCCGCCACGGTGAATGCCGCCGCCGCGACGCCTGCGCCCGCTGCTGCTACCCTTGCCAGTGTGGTCACACCGGCCGTGCCAGCCCGGCCAGACGATCTGATCGTTACCCCGGATGCGGTGCGCGACGGTCAGGTTGCGGTGATTGATGGCCGCTGGCGCGTCACTATCGGTCCGATGCCAACCCCAACCGGCAAGCCACCGGTGATGCAGTTCCAGTTTAAAAACGGCAAAGGCAGCGTGCAGATTACCCAGGGCAACACCCGCTGTAAGGCGGATGTCAGCGCGGCAATGACCAGCGCCGGTAATCTGGTGATCGAAAGCCGCTATACCGCCCGATGCGAGAACAAATCCCGCTATCGTATGCCGCTGCTGATCTGCCATGCCAGCATCGGTGCCGCAGTCTGCGAAGCGCAATATGCTGATGACCGGGTTTTCCCGATGACGATTAAGCGTGAGAGTAAATAAACATGCTGGCTCCCCTGATCGATGACAAACAAAAAATTTCGCTGATTGAAAATAGCGGCGTGCAGTTTCTGGATTTTGGCCTGCAACTCTCTGCGACGCAGGCGCGTCGCCAGTTCGTGCGTCAGACCGCCAACGGCCCGCTGCTGCGGCTGAATGTCGATGGCAACAGCGGTAAGTTCCTGCTCTACCCGGAAGATGGCGGCGCGCCGGAAGTGGTGCGCCCGGAGTCCGATATCGCGCTGGCTGATTCGCTGAGCCTGCTCTCTGCCTGCTGGCTGCCGCTGCCGATGCTGCGCTGCGCCAGCGGACGCCGCTTTATCGGCGGACCGGAGAACTGGGCGCGGATGCGTCTGGTGGCGCTGAATAGCCCGGATGCGGCGGGCAATACCCATCGCGTCAGCCTCGCCTTCGATACCCGCTGCGTGGCGGAACAGGATGGCGGCGAAAAGCTGGGTCTGTCGGCAGCCGACGCACAGAATGGCGTCACTTTCGCGCTGGCGTGGCACAACTACGAGCTGGGCGAGTTTCTCGACCACACCTGGGTCGACGGCTGGCTGCGTGAAGCCTTTACCGATCGGGTCTCCGATCGTCGCGAACAGGCGATTAATCAGGCGCTGCGTGAGTTTGAATATCAGGCGCACTACCTCAACCTGCTGGAGCTGCTGGGCGAGCAACTCAATCTCAGCGAGATCCACATTCAGGCCGCCACGCTGCAAACGCCAGCGGTCAACGTCGATATCATTCTGGACGTCGGCAACTCGCATACCTGCGGCATTCTGGTGGAAGATCACCCGGAAGAGAGCAACGGACTCAGGCAGACCTATGAGCTGCAGCTACGCGATTTATCCCAGCCGCACCAGGTCTATAACGAACTGTTTGATAGCCGTCTGGAGTTTGCCGAAACCCGTTTTGGTAAAGAAAACTTCTCGCTGGAGAGCGGCCGCGAACACGCCTTTATGTGGCCGTCGCTGACCCGCGTTGGCCGCGAGGCGAGCCGTCTGGCCCTGCAACGGGTCGGTCTGGAAGGCAGTACCGGTCTTTCCAGCCCGCGTCGTTATTTGTGGGATGAAGCGCGCTATCAGCCCGGCTGGCGCTTTAACAACGCCGGTGCGCAAACCGAACCGCTGGCCTGTGCCGCGCCGTTCACCACCCTGCTGAATGACGAAGGCCAGCCGCTTTATACGCTGCCGCCTGACGATCGTCTGCCGGTATTCTCGCCGCACTACAGCCGCAGTTCACTGATGACCTTTATGCTGTGCGAACTGCTGGCGCAGGCGATGATGCAGATGAACAGCGCCGCACAGCGCCAGCGGATGCCGCAAAGTCACGCGCCGCGTCAGCTGCGTCATGTGATCCTGACGCTGCCTTCAGCGATGCCAAAACCGGAGCGTGAAATTTTCCGCCGCCGGATGCAGGAAGCGATTGCGCTGGTCTGGAAAGCGGAAGGCTGGCTGAGCGATGAGGACGATGTCGCGCCATCCCGCCCGCATCAGACCCCGAAACCGTTGCCGGATGTGCAGATGGAGTGGGATGAGGCGACCTGCGGTCAGATGGTCTGGCTGTTTAATGAAACCCAGGTGAACTTTGCCGGACGTGCCGAAGATTTCTTCAGCAGCATGGCGCGGCCGGACCGTCCGCGTGAAGCGGATGAGCTGCCGGGTAAAAGCCTGCGCATCGCCTCGATTGATATCGGCGGCGGCACTACCGATCTCGCCATCACCCAGTATCGTCTGGATGATGGTCAGGGCAACAACGTCAAAATCACCCCACGGCTGCTGTTCCGTGAAGGTTTCAAAGTGGCGGGTGACGATATCCTGCTGGATGTGATCCAGCTGTGGATTCTGCCCGCGCTGCAACAGCATCTGCAGAAAGCCGGACTGACACTGGCTGAGCCACTGATGAACAAACTGTTTGGTCACGACAGTCGCATGGACGGTCAGGCAACCCTGCGCCAGCAGGTGACGCTTCAGCTGTTTATTCCGCTGGCGCAGGCGGTGCTGGAGCGCTATGAAAACTGGGACCCGCTGGAGAGCCACGCAGAGATCAACGCGCTGTTTGGCGAACTGGTCGGGCAATCGCCGGGCGAATCAGTGCTGGCCTTCGTCAACGGTGAAATTCAGCGTGAACTGGGCGTCAACAGTCGCTTCGACCTGTTGCAGGTTCCGCTGGTGGTCAGCCTGGCGCAGCTGCACGGCGAATTTATGCAGCATCGGATGGCGATCATTCCGGCGCTGCGTTCCATGTGCGAAGTGGTGTCGCTTTATCAGTGCGATGTGCTGCTGCTCACCGGGCGTCCGTCGCGCTTCCCTGGCATTCAGGCGCTGGTTCGCCATCTGCAGCCGCTGCCGGGCAGCCGCATCCTGTCGCTGGAAGGCTACCACACCAGCGACTGGTATCCGTTTAACAAGCATGGCCGGATCGATAACCCGAAATCTACCGCTGCCGTCGGCGCGATGCTCTGCCTGCTGGCGCTGGATCTGCGCCTCAGCAGCTTCTGGTTCCGCGCCGGTGATTTTGAACCCTATTCCACCATCCGTTACCTCGGGATGCTGGATGAAAACCAGGCCCTGACCGACGAAAACCTCTGCTACAGCGAGATCGACCTCGACGATGCGGGCTTTGCGCTGGATAAGAAAAGCAGCTTCCGTATTCGCGGCAACGTCTGCCTCGGCTTCCGTCAGCTGGATAACGATCGCTGGCCCGCGTCACCGCTCTACAGCCTGACGCTGAATGATGCGACGCTGGCCCGTAAGGTGGCCGGTGAAAGCGTGCTGCGCATCAAGCTGGCGGTGAAAGCCGGACCTGATGCGCCCGGCCCGGAAACGCTGGTGCTGAGCGATGCGCGGCTGGACGACGGCACCCGCGTGCCGCTGGAGCAGCTGAGTCTGAAACTGAATACCCTGTCGGCCACCGGCAACGCTAATGCGCAGTACTGGATTGACAGCGGGAGCGTATGTAAACGATGAAAGCCCTGAAAACCCGCCAGCCACAGACGCTGGCCAAACGCCTGACCCTGCTGCAGGAGGCGCTGAACGGCAGCCTGAGCTGGATCGAGACGACCCGTGAACAGTCGCCGCGTCTGGCGCTGGAAGCCGATACCCTGACCCTGCAACTGCGTCAGGCGCGGGTGCAGACCCAGGCGCTGGCGCAGCAGGTGGCGCGCCCGGTCACGCTGGCCCTGTTTGGTCAGTCGCAGGCCGGTAAGGCCTGGTTGCTGAATGAGATGGTCGCCGATGCTCAGGGCCAGCTGATGACCCGGCTGGGCGATAAGTCGCTCAGCTATTTCCAGCACATCAATCCCGGTAATCTCGATTTTGCGACCGCCACCCGCTTCAGTCACCAGCGTGAGCCGCTGTCAAATGAATGGCCGGTTGAACTGACGCTGCTGACGGATGCCGAGATCGTCCGGCTGGTCATGGCCTGCGCCGCCAGCACCGTAGCGCCTGATGTGGCGCTGATCGACAGCGGCCTGCAGCGTTTACAGCGTCATCGTCTGACCAGCCCGCAGGCCGGTCTGGAGAGCGATGCGCTGGTGACCTTATGGTCATGGTGCCGCCGCCGTCAGCACTATGACGTCCGTCTCGATCGGCACTTCTGGCCGCAGGCGGTTGAGCTGGCACCCTGGCTGAGCGTCGATGACCGGGTAGCGCTGTTTTCGCTGCTGTGGCCAGCGCAGCCGGCGCTGAACGATACGCTGCGCAGCCTGCTTCACCTGCGCCATCAGTTGCGCAATAGCAGCCGGGTGCTGGCACCGCTCAGCCTGCTGACCGACAGTGCTTTGCTGCCGGCCGAGCAGCTGATTGTGCCCGCCAGCGAGCAGGATCTGCAGCAGCCGGTGGAAGTCTGCCCGATGAACGGCAACCGGCCAGGCAAACCGCAAAACGTGGCGCTGGGTTTGCTGGCGCTACTGACGCTGGAAGTGGTGATTCCGCTGAGTTCGACGCCGCGTACCGCGCTCTATGACGAAGCCGATATGCTGGAGCTGCCTGCGCCAGGCCAGCCGAACGACAGCGCCGCCCAGGAAGATCGCCAGCGTCTGCAGCAGCGCGATCCGCTGCGGGCGCAGTTGCTGGAACAGAAGCGCGCCCTGCTGCCCGGCCTGTATGCCGCGCGTCAGGGCATCGACCTGCTGCTGGTCTGCACCTCCGCCAGTCAGCGTCAGGATGCCGATCGGGTCAGCCAGACGCTGCGCGAGTGGCAGCGGCTGCAACCGACCCAGCAATCCAGCGAAAAACCGCGGCTGATCTGGGCCATCACTCCCTATGATGCCCGTCATCAGCAGATCAATGTGGATGAAGCGGTACAGCGCCAGTTAGGCCAGCCGGGACAACACTGGGGATCGATGCTGGTGCTGGATCGCGCTGGTGTGGATCGGATGGCAAGCTGGCTGCAGGATGAGATGCAGCCGGAAGCCCGTCGCGACCTGCTGCTGGCCCAGCTGGCGCAGATTCAGCACACCGTGGTTGAGCGGCGGTTACTGCCGTGGACCGAGGCGGGCGCCAGCCCGGAACAGGCGGCGCGCAAACAGACTATCGCCGATACCCTGCTGAAATGTTTACAGCACCGTACCGGCCTGCACGGCGAACTGCTGGAGCGTCTGCAACCGCCGCGGGAAGCGCTGCGCCAGCTGTGGCTCAATCAGTCGAACCTGAGCAGCCCCACCACGCCCCATCCGCAGGCACCGGAAAATCAGTTTGGCATTGGGTTTGAATTTGATCTGTTCAGCCAGTCAGAGCCGGAAGTGCCGGTTCAGCCGCGTCAGAGCGGACACGGCGCGCAGCAGTTTCCGCGTCAGGTGCTGCTGCTGTGGCTCGATCACCTGCGCCAGCTGCCGGAAAACCGCAGCCTGCTGGCGTTGCTGAATATTGATAAAGCGACCATGGAGTGGCTGGTAGAAGAGTTGATCACCGCCAGTTTCCGCACCGACATGACGCAAAAACTGCAGCAGGCACTGCATGAGCCTGACAGCCACAGCATGACCCATGAGTCGCGTGCCGATCGTCAGGTGACGCGTGCGATGACGGTGCTGGGGGACTTCGTCGCCTGGCTCGGCTTTTTACAGCGCCCGGAAGCCGAACGTCCGGCCAGCCGCGTCAATCGCGGTCAGGCGATCTTTACCCGCCCGCCGACACCGAGCGTCAGCTTCAGTGCCGGACAGCGGCTGACTAAACTGTCGGCGGCTCCGGCTAACCACACCGCTTATTATATCTACGACTGGCTGGTGGGTCTGAATCAGGTAATTATCGAGAATAATGGCTATACCGGCGGCGGTGACCTGCCGCTGGCGGCGCGCGAGGCGCTGATCGCCCTGCTTAAACCGCTGCGCGCTTAATCCTTCACCAGGCGCAGTTCGCCGTCCAGCGACTGCGCCGCCTCTTCCAGTAACGCCAGCACCGGGGCCAGATCGGCATGGTGTTCGGCGTAATGCTGCAGCCGCACCTCTGCCGGCAACGCAATGCCGCCGGTCAGCCAGTCCCACAGCGCATCCAGATTGTTGCCAAAATAGGCAGGCGTCCCGCCGCTCTGTGCGGCAAACTGCTGGTAGAACGCCGCGCGGCTGGTCAGCTGGCGCAGATCAAATTGCATAATCAGCATGATCAGGGTACCTGTTTAAAGCTGCGATAGTGGTCGGTGGACAGAAACACCAGCCCGTCGGAGGAGTAGACCAGCCGGTCAGCATCGCGCCGTCCGCAGCGATAGTTAACGTCCGCCTCATACCACTGGCGGCCAGCGCGTTGCGGCAGGCGTTTTTCCCGGTTGGCAAAGCGATCGCCGCCGATGGCTTTACCGGGCAGCACCTCGCACAGGTTGCCTTTGGCCGGGTTCCAGCCGCGCTTGCGGGCATCATTTTTGGTGAGGTAGTAGTCCGGCAGTTGCTGATGTTGCAGCACCCAGCGCGCCACGGTATGGGCGTCGGTCAGCGCAGCAATGTCTGCCTGAGCAGGCGCTACAGAAGAGTTCAGATAAGGTTTAAGGCCGTAGAAACAGGCCGCGAGGACCAGGAAAAGTCCAATCCAGAGTTTTTTTGACATGATGGCATCCGTGACGACAGGATGCAGATGATACCAGTTTTGCGCGCTGAGAAAAGCGCGGGCCAGACAGGCTGGCCCTGGCGAGGTTATGCAGCGTGCGAATCACCGCTGTGTCGACGCCATGCACCCGGTGCCACACCGTACTGACGTTTGAAGCTGCGATTAAAGGACTGCTGCGAATCAAAACCCAACGAAATCGCTACGTTCAGGATCGGTTCATCGGTGCTGGTCAGGCGATCGGCTGATTTCTTCAGTTTCTTCACCCGGATATATTCACCCAGCGGATAGCCGGTATGCTCTTTGAACATCCGTTGCAGGTGCCATTTCGAGTAGCCCGCGCGCTCGGATACGGTGTCCAGATCCAGACGTGCTTCAATGTTGTTATCAATCCAGTCGATTAAATCGTGAATAAAGGCGTCACTCATCATTCCAGTCTCTCCCGTCGCCGTGGCGAACAGTATTAGTATCAGTTGCAGTTACACTTAAAGGGTGACTGACTATGTCATTTAATGCAAGTTTTATTAGTACATTAAATGCCGCACACTTTTCAGGGTCTTTCACCTGCCGCTTAGCTTTTAACCGGTGGGCAACAAACCGCACATAAAGTGTATCTGTTATTCTTGCAGTTGCCAGCGACGCCAGCCTACACTCCTCGCGATTAATTGCAATCTTAAAAGTTGCAAATATTGGCCTGCGGGTCGTTTTCACCTTATCGCGGAATAACAACAATGATTACCAACTGGGTTCGTCAGGGTTTTACCCTTTTAGGGATGGTACTGCTGATCGTTCAGCTAAGCGGCTGTGATGATGGCGTGGCGCAAAACGCCCCGCCACCGCCGCCCGAAGTGAGTGCTGCGCCGGTGCTGATCAAGCCGGTCAGCCAGTGGGACAGTTTCAATGGCCGGGTTGAGGCGGTGCAGATCGTGCAGCTGCGTCCGCGCGTCTCTGGCTACATCGAGTCAGTTAACTATCGCGAAGGCGAAGAGGTGAAGAAAGGTCAGGTGCTGTTCACCATCGACGATCGCAGCTATCGCGCGGCGCTGGAACAGGCCAAAGCGGAATTAGCCCGCGCCCGCAGCCAGGCGAGTCTGGCGCGCAGTGAGTCAGGACGCAGCGAGAAGCTGATTGGCAGCCAGGCGATCTCGCGTGAAGTGTGGGAGCAGCGCCGCTCAGCCGCCAGCCAGGCGCAGGCGGATGTGCTGGCCGCCGAGGCCGCCGTGGATATGGCGCAGCTGAATCTCGATTTTACCCGCGTTACCGCGCCGATTGATGGTCAGGCCAGCCGGGCGATGATCACCGCTGGCAACCTGGTGACCGCTGGTGACAGCGCCAGCGTGCTGACCACGCTGGTGTCGCAGCAAAGCATGTATGTCTATTTCGACGTCGATGAAAACACCTTCCTGCACTATCAGGCGATGGCGCGTCAGGGCCAGCAGCGCCATGCGTTGCCGGTGGAAATCGCGCTGGTCGGCGAGCAGGGTTATCCGCATCAGGGCAAAGTCGATTTCCTGGATAATCAGCTGACCGCCAGCACCGGCACCATTCGCATGCGCGCCCTGCTCGACAACCAGCAGCGTCAGTTCACGCCGGGTCTGTTTGCGCGGGTCCGTCTGCCTGGCAGTGCGCAGTTCGAGGCGGTGCTGATTGATGACAAAGCGGTGTTAACCGACCAGGACCGTAAGTATGTCTACGTGGTGGACAGCGAAGGTAAAGCTCAGCGCCGTGATATCGAGCCGGGCGCGATGGTGGATGGCCTGCGCATCGTCAAGTCGGGCCTGAAATCGGGCGATCGGGTGATTGTCTCCGGTCTGCAAAAAGTGTTTATGCCCGGCATGCCGGTCACTGCTCAGCAGGTCGCCATGCGTGCGGCAACCGCTCAATAATCCGAGGCCGCTATGGACTTTTCCCGCTTTTTTATCGACCGGCCGATCTTTGCGGCGGTGTTATCGATTCTGATTTTCGTTACCGGGTTGATCTCAATTCCGCTGCTGCCGATCAGTGAATATCCTGATGTGGTGCCGCCCAGCGTGCAGGTGCGTGCTGAATATCCCGGCGCTAACCCGAAAGTCATTGCCGATTCGGTGGCGACGCCACTGGAAGAGGCGATTAACGGCGTCGAGAACATGATGTACATGAAATCGGTGGCCGGTTCCGATGGCGTGCTGGTGACCACCGTCACCTTCCGTCCCGGCACCGATCCCGACCAGGCTCAGGTTCAGGTACAGAACCGCGTGGCGCAGGCTGAAGCCCGCCTGCCGGAAGATGTGCGTCGGCTGGGGATCACCACCCAGAAGATGTCACCGACCCTGACGCTGGTGGTACACATGTTCTCGCCGAACAACACCTACGATTCGCTCTATCTGCGTAACTACGCCACCCTTAAAGTGAAAGATGAACTGGCGCGCCTGCCGGGCGTGGGTCAGATTCAGATCTTCGGTGCTGGTGAGTATGCGATGCGCGTCTGGCTCGATCCGAATAAAGTGGCGGCGCGCGGTTTAACCGCTTCAGATGTCGTCACCGCGATGCAGGAACAGAACGTGCAGGTTTCTGCCGGTCAGCTGGGTGCCGAGCCGCTGAAAAAGCAGAGTGATTTTCTGCTGTCGATCAACACCCAGGGACGACTGGAGAGCGAACAGCAGTTTGGCGACATCATTCTGAAAACCTCAGAAGATGGCTCACTGGTGCGGCTGCGCGACGTGGCGCGTATCGAAATGGGCTCCGGCAGCTATGCCCTGCGATCGCAGCTGAATAACAAAGATGCGGTCGGTATCGGCATCTTCCAGGCGCCTGGCGCCAACGCCATCGATCTCTCCAATGCGGTTCGCGCCAAAATGGATGAGCTGGCAACCCGTTTCCCCAACGATGTGAAATGGGCCGCGCCGTACGATCCGACGGTGTTTGTCCGCGACTCGATTAAAGCCGTGGTGCAGACCCTGCTGGAAGCGGTCATTCTCGTCGTGCTGGTGGTGATTCTGTTCCTGCAGACCTGGCGCGCCTCGATTATCCCGCTGCTGGCAGTGCCGGTGTCGGTAGTCGGTACCTTTAGCGTGCTCTATCTGCTCGGCTTCTCGCTGAACACCCTGAGCCTGTTTGGCCTGGTGCTGGCGATCGGGATCGTGGTGGATGACGCCATCGTAGTGGTGGAAAACGTCGAGCGTAACATTGAGATGGGACTGACGCCGCGGGCGGCGGCGCATCAGGCGATGCGTGAGGTTTCCGGCCCGATCATCGCCATCGCGCTGGTGCTCTGTGCGGTGTTTGTGCCGATGGCGTTTTTGTCTGGCGTGACCGGTCAGTTCTACAAACAGTTCGCCACCACCATCGCTATTTCGACCGTGATCTCAGCCATCAACTCGCTGACGCTGTCACCGGCGCTGGCGGCGATGCTGCTGAAAGATCATCACGCGCCGAAAGACAGGCTGACGCGGATCATTGATGCGCTGTTTGGCTGGCTGTTCCGGCCGTTTAACCGCTTCTTCCAGCGCAGTGCCCATGGTTATGAATCGCTGGTGGGCCGTACGCTGCGTCGCCGTGGCGCCGTGTTTGGCGTCTATATTCTGCTGCTGGCGGGTGCCGGATTTATGTTCCACACCGTGCCAGGCGGTTTCATCCCGACTCAGGACAAGCTCTACCTGATTGGTGGCGTGAAGATGCCGGAAGGTTCCTCTCTGGCGCGCACCGATGAAGTGATTCGTAAGATGAGCGAAATCGGTATGCAGACCGAAGGCGTCGCCTATGCGGTGGCGTTCCCTGGCCTGAATGCATTGCAGTTCACCAATACGCCGAACAGCGGCACGGTGTTCTTCGGTCTGAAGCCGTTTAATGAGCGCAAACATACGGCGGCGGAGATCAACGCTGAGATCAATGCCAAAATCGCACAGATTCAGCAGGGCTTCGGCTTCTCGATCATGCCGCCGCCGATTCTGGGGCTGGGTCAGGGTTCGGGCTACTCGCTCTATGTGCAGGACCGCGCGGGGCTGGGTTACGGTGCGCTGCAGACCGCCATCAATACGATGTCGGGTGCGATTATGCAGACACCGGGTATGCACTTCCCGATCTCCTCCTATCAGGCCAACGTGCCACAGCTGGATGTGCAGGTTGACCGGGATAAAGCTAAAGCCCAGGGCGTCTCGCTGACCGATCTCTTCAGCACCCTGCAGACCTATCTCGGTTCGTCATACGTTAATGACTTCAACCGATTTGGCCGCACCTGGCGCGTGATGGCACAGGCCGATGGTGATTTCCGCGACAGCGTTGAGGATATCGCGAATCTGCGTACCCGCAACGATCGCGGTGAGATGGTGCCGATTGGCAGCATGGTGAACATCACCACCACTTACGGCCCCGATCCGGTGATTCGTTATAACGGCTATCCGGCAGCAGATCTGATTGGCGATGCTGACCCGCGCGTGCTCTCTTCCGCTCAGGCGATGAGCCAGCTGGAAACGATGTCCGGTCAGCTATTACCCAACGGCATGAACATCGAGTGGACCGATCTGAGTTATCAGCAGTCGACCCAGGGCAATACGGCGCTGATTGTCTTCCCGATGGCGGTATTGCTGGCTTTCCTGGTGCTGGCTGCGCTGTATGAGAGCTGGACGCTGCCGCTGGCGGTGATCCTGATCGTGCCGATGACTATGCTCTCGGCGCTGGTGGGCGTCTGGCTGACCGGCGGCGATAACAACGTCTTTGTGCAGGTCGGACTGGTGGTGCTGATGGGGCTCGCCTGTAAGAACGCGATTCTGATCGTTGAGTTTGCGCGCGAACTGGAGATGCAGGGCAAAGGGATTGTCGAGGCGGCGCTGGAAGCCTGTCGCCTGCGTCTGCGGCCGATTGTGATGACCTCCATCGCCTTTATCGCTGGCACCATCCCGCTGATTCTGGGCGAAGGCGCCGGTGCAGAAGTGCGCGGCGTGACCGGCATTACGGTGTTCTCCGGGATGCTGGGTGTGACGCTGTTCGGGCTGTTCCTGACGCCGGTGTTCTACGTCACCCTGCGTAAGCTGGTGACGCGAAAAGCGGATAAAGCATCGTTGCAGACGGTGTAAACTGCAAAAGGGCGACCGCGGGGTCGCCCTTTTTTTGGCTGTCGTTGGAAGCCACTGAACCTGCTCTCGCGGCTGCTGACGATGGCAGGCAAGATAATTCGCCGTTATTCATCGCCGCGTTGAGCCGGAGATTGACACTAAAAAAGCCCGCCAGGGCGGGCTTTAGACATCGGTTCACTGCCATGCGCTTTGCGGGTAACAACAGCGTTAAGTATGGATTTCGATTTGCGCTTTGCGCCCCAGTTGGGCCAGCGCCAGTTCCACTTTTTCGACTTTTGATGAGTGTTCAACATCCAGCAGGCGATCAACCTGAGGACCATTGACGCCCAGTCGACGTGCCAGTTCGGCTTTTCGGGTTCCTGTTTCGATCATGGCGTTATATAACGCGGCTTTCATCGCCACCAGCACCGGCAGATAAACCACATATTCGCCCGGCTGCGGTTCGCTGGCTGCCGGGATGGGACGGCGCATATCCATTTCAAGCGAGATTGCGGTGACAATTCCATCTTCCGCTTCTAACAGCGCGCCATCAATCGTGTCGCCTACTGAATGCATTAACGGTAAATCCCGGCATGACACTTCATAACAGCCACTTTGCGCATCATGGTTTAATCTGACTGCGTAATTAAACATACCCTCACCTCATCAATCTCAGGATTACAGCCCCAGATCCTTTAAAATTTTTTTTCGGGTTCCCTCGGGCATTTCCTTTGCACCGTGATCGGGAAAAACAGACTGTCTTTCGCCCAAAAACACTTTGAAATGGCTGCTTCCGCTACGGTGCTTGATTAAAATGGCGCCCTGTTGTAACAGCCAGCGCCGAAATTCACTGTATTTCATCGCGATCCCTCGCTTCAGTTCATCCGTTACTCATCATAACAACAGTGATGTCTTACACAACACTTATGTTTATTTTGTCTATTTTTCAACCCAGACTGACCGAGTTAATTGATTTTGCAGGCATAAAAAAAGCCGCATCAGCGGCTCTTTTTACACAGGTCTTCAATCTCATCGGGTTCCGGTTCCGGAACCGCGGTGCAGTTGCTGGTGTCGCGTTTTTTCAGCTCATTGAGCGCATCGGCAACGGTGCGTTTCGCCAGCACGTCCAGCGACGCCTGCTCGGCTTCATCGGCAATCGATTTGAAATACCAGCAGAGATTGGCGCTGACCAGGCAACGCGGCGCGACATCAGGACGCGCCGCCCAGATTTTCTTGTCTTCGATCACCGAGACGTAGATATCACGCAGCGTAATTTCTGCGGCGGGGCGACCCAGATGGATCGACCCGGTGCGGCCCAGCGTCGAGACGATGATGCCGTCACGGGTCAGCGGAACCATTAATTTTCGAATGAAACTGGGATTCGCTTCCAGCCCGTAGGCCAGAATCGCGCTGGTAGAGCGTTTTCCCATTTGCTCCGCCATCGCTACGCTCAGAACCATTTGCAAAGCTGTCGGGAAGCGGTAATCAAGCATTTATTTATCCTGAGTTGCGGTGCATCTTATTGTTTTATTGCCGCATAAGTGAACAATCAATGAGCAATAAATATAACAAACACAGTTGCTTTTTAGAAGCAAGCCAGCGGTGACAAGGCACGTATTCACCAAAGTCTGAGGCCTGATAGCACAAGGTGCTTAGCCTGCTAACGGCCCGCGCTGACTGCCGCATAACGACCCGCGGGTTATGCGGTCGCGGCGGGTGACGCGGGCAACCGTTGTTTCAGTATCATTACCAGCACCACGTTAAAGATTGCTAACGCGCAAAGCAACCACAGTGTTGCTGAAGCGCCCATCCTTTCAAATACATACCCGCCGATCAACGGCGTCAGCGCCTGTCCCATCAGTGCCGGACGCGCCATCCGGCCGACCACAATGGCATAGGACTCTGGTTTGACCATCGCCAGCGGTAAAGTTCCGCGCACAATGGCACGTAAACCATTACCGGCACCATAAAGCACCATGCTCAGCAGCGCCATCTGCGGCGCCAGCGCCAGTAACAGCAAGCCCAGCGCCACCAGCCCGACCGAAAATAAGGTGGTACGGATCGGATGGCTGCGTTTAAAGGCGATATCCACTATTCGCGCCCCCACCTGGCACGGACCCAGCACCGCGCTGATCGCCAGCGCTGAGGTGAGCGTATGGCCGCTGGCCTGCAACAGGGCGATCAGCTGCACCGAAATGGCGGTCATGATTACCGAGGCCAGGGTGAAAATGGCGCATAGCAGCCAGAAGATGGCAGGCGCAATCTCCGCATGGGTGGTGACCGGGTTACGCGCTTTAATCGGCCTGACCGTCTGGCTCGCCGGTAAGGCAAAGAGATAAGCGGGCAGCACGCAGAGCGTCAACAGCGCAGCAATCGCCAGACAGGCGCCCCGCCATCCCAGCGCGTGAATCAACAGCGCGGTACCCGGCCAGACCAGCGTGGTGCAGAAGCCGGAAATCAGGGTGATGCCGGTAATCGCCGCTCGCGCCTGCCCGCCGTAACAGGTACCCAGCGTGGCAAACAGCGCATCATACAGCCCCATCGCCATCCCGATGCCGATAATCACCCAGGCGAACAGCAACAGCGGCAGTTGATAGCTGAAGGCCATTATCACCAGACCCAGCGCCATGACGATGCCACTCATCGCCAGCAGCAGCCGGCCACCGGTGCGGGCAATAATCCGGCCACTGAGCGGTGCCAGCAGTCCCGACACCAGAATACCGGTCGAGAGCGCGCCATAAATCCACTGCTGTGACCAGCCGGTTTCCGCCGCGATCGGGGTTGCCATCACCGCCATCAGGTAGAACGATCCGCCCCACGACAGGATCTGTACCCAGCCGAGCGTGATAATGGCGGCGACGCCGGGTTTGTTAGTCTGGTTCACATCAGCTATCCGTTAGCGAGCAAACCATTTTTATAACATGTTCTGAGATAAGGAAAAATGCACGCCGCCTTTTCACCCTGCTTTCGCCCGGATGGCTGCACCGGTTTGAGTGGTTACCTTTAAAGTATGTTGTAACTAGTATCGCTATTGCGTCCACCGTGCGCTTCTGCCACATTATGAACGTTGTAACTATGGAGGCCCGGAATGGCGCGCTACGATTTAGTGTCAGATATGCATCAATGCGTAAACGATTTAGAACAGGCGCTGGGCCAGTTGCGCCAGCAGATTGAGGCACAGCCGTTGCTGATCGCCCGCGTGTTCAGCCTGCCGCCAATTGTCAAAGGCCGCGAGCATGAAGCGATTACCCAAATCACCGTTGAGCAACAGCTGGGACAACAGGCCTTAGAGCTGGCACTGAACCACTACTGTCGGCTGTTTATGCAGCACCAGTCGGAGCAGCTCAGCACCAAAGCGGCGGTCCGGCTGCCGGGCGCGCTGTGCATTGAGTGTGATGAGCCGCGAGAAGCGGAGATCCGCGCCCAGGTCGATCGCATCAATCAGCTTAAAGCGCAACTGGAGCAGCTGATTACGGTCGACTCCGGCCTGCCCAGCGAGGCACGCTTCGAATTTGTCCATCAGCACCTGCGCGGGCTGATTACGCTTAATGCCTATCGCACCATCACCCTGCTCAGCGCACCGGACAGCCTGCGTTTCGGCTGGGCGAATAAGCACATCATCAAAAATATGAAGCGCGAAGAGGTGATTGCCCAGCTGGAAAAAAGCCTGAAAGCCGGACGGGCTCAGGCGCCGTGGTCACGCGAACAGTGGGCAGAAAAGGTGCAGGAGGAGTTAGCCAGCGTGCGCGCCCTGCCCGCCTCGGCCCGGCTGAAAATCAAGCGACCGGTCAAAGTGCAGCCGGTGGCGCGCGTCTGGCGTGCTGACCAGAAAAAGCAGACGCAGCTGGCCTGCCCGTCGCCGATTCTGGTGATCTGCCGCGACCGCAGCCAGGTGCCGGTATTGGGTGAACTGCTCAATTACGATGCCGATAACATTACCTATCGCCATAAGCCTGCCGCCGAGCCGCTCAACCTGCTGATCCCACGGCTGCATCTGTGGGTCGACTGCCCGATTTAAGCCATAAAAAAAGGCCAGCGTCGGCTGGCCTCCGTCACCGCAGATCTTTTACGACTTCATGCTGCCGACCATCTCTTCCGGACGTACCCAGGCATCAAACTGTTCTTCCGTCAGATAGCCCAGCTTCAGCGCCGCGCCTTTCAGCGTCAGCCCCTCTTTATGGGCTTTCTTGGCGATTTCGGCCGCTTTGTCATAACCGATATGGGTATTCAGCGCCGTCACCAGCATCAGCGACTCATTCAGTAACTGCTCAATACGCTCGCGCACCGGCTCAATGCCAATCGCGCAGTGGTGATTGAAGCTGTCCATGCCGTCCGCCAGCAGACGAATCGACTGCAGGAAGTTATGGATCACCATCGGGCGGAACACGTTGAGTTCGAAGTTACCGGATGCGCCGCCCATGTTGATCGCCACGTCATTGCCCATCACCTGACAGCACAGCATGGTCATCGCTTCACACTGGGTCGGATTCACTTTCCCCGGCATGATCGAGCTGCCTGGTTCGTTTTCCGGAATGGCGATCTCACCAATTCCGCAACGCGGACCGGAAGAGAGCCAGCGCACATCGTTGGCGATTTTCATCAGCGAGGCGGCCAGCCCTTTCAGCGCGCCGTGAGCGTGAACCAGCGCATCACAGGTTGCCAGCGCTTCGAACTTATTGGGTGCGGTGACGAACGGCTGCTGCGTCAGATCGGCCAGCGCCTTCGCCACCCGTACCGCATATTCCGGATGGGTGTTGAGGCCGGTGCCGACGGCGGTGCCGCCCAGCGCCAGCTCCGCCACGTGCGGGATGCTCTGCTCGATGTGCTTCAGATTATGTTCAAGCATCGCGACCCAGCCGGAGATCTCCTGGCCAAGGGTCAGCGGCGTGGCGTCCTGCAGATGGGTACGGCCAATTTTGACAATATCTTTGAAGGCTTCTGACTTCTCGCTCAGGGTTTTCTTTAACACCTGAATCTGCGGGATCAGCTGTTCACGCAGGGCGATCACCGCAGCAACGTGCATCGCGGTCGGGAAGACGTCGTTGGAGCTCTGGCTCTTGTTCACATCATCATTGGGATGGACCAGGCGCGACATACCGCGCTCGCCACCCAGAATTTCACTGGCGCGGTTGGCCAGCACTTCGTTCATGTTCATGTTGGTCTGGGTACCGGAACCGGTCTGCCAGATGGCTAACGGAAACTCGTCGCTGTGCTTATCCGCCAGCACTTCGTCCGCCGCATTGATGATCGCCTCTGCGCGCTCAGCGGGCAGCAGCCCAAGATCGCGGTTAACCGCCGCGGCGGCGCGTTTGGTCAGCGCCAGCGCGTGAACCAGTGCGGTGGGCATTTTTTCGGTTGAGATGCGAAAATGTTCCAGCGAGCGCTGCGTCTGCGCGCCCCACAGTTTATCAGCCGGTACATCAATCGGGCCCATTGAATCTTTCTCAATGCGGTTGCCTGCCATGAATAGGTCTCCTTCGCTCTGTTTTAGATGAATGACCGCCCGATGCATCGTCCTGTGGGCGACATTCGGGCGGGCAAGATAATGACATACAATAATTTAACATTATGAGAGCTTAGCGTCCTTTTGCGCTTGATATGTATTTTCCCTGGCACTTTCTGCTTTAATAGCGCCAATAACATCCCGTGATAAAGGGTTTAATGATGCAAAAAATGAACAATTCGCTGCAGAATTACGCGTGGGGCAGCAAAACGGCGTTAACTGAACTCTACGGCATTGCCAATCCGCAGGGATTGCCGATGGCGGAGCTGTGGATGGGGGCGCACCCCAAAAGTCCGTCAACCGTTGACGACCACGGCATGCCGCGTTCGCTGCGCGAGGTGATCGAGGCCAATCCGACCGCAACCCTCGGCGCTGCCGTGGCAGAGCGCTTCGGTGAACTGCCTTTCCTGTTCAAGGTGCTGTGCGCCGATCAGCCGCTGTCGATTCAGGTTCATCCCAGCAAAAGCGCCGCTGAAGCGGGTTTTGCCCGTGAAAATGCCGCCGCCATTCCCCTGACAGCCGCCGAACGCAACTATAAAGATGCCAACCATAAGCCGGAACTGGTCTATGCCCTGACGCCGTTTCAGGCGATGAACGGCTTCCGCCCGCTGAGTGAAATGGTGTCGCTGCTTCAGCCGGTCGCCGGTGCGCATCCGCAGATTGCCCATTTTTTGCAGCATCCCGATCGGGATAACCTGGCCACCCTGTTCTCCACCCTGCTGTCGCTGGAAGGTGAGGCAAAATCGCTGGCGCTGGACCTGCTGAAATCGGTGCTTAACGGCCAGCAGGGCGAACCCTGGCAGACCATCAGCACGATCGCGGCGGACTACCCGGACGACAGCGGCCTGTTTTCACCGCTGCTGCTGAACGTGATTACCCTGCAACCGGGCGAAGCGATGTTCCTGTATGCTGAAACGCCACACGCCTACCTGAAAGGCGTGGCGCTGGAAGTGATGGCGAACTCCGATAACGTGCTGCGCGCGGGGCTAACGCCAAAATATATTGATATTCCTGAGCTGATGGCCAACCTCAAATTTGAGGAGAAGCCCGCCAGCGCGCTGCTGACGCAGCCGGAACAGCAGGGTCATAGCCTGAACTTCCCGATTCCGGTCGATGATTTCGCCTTTGCTATTCACACCCTGAGCGCACAGCCGCAGACGCTGAATCAGTCGAGCGCGGCGCTGCTGTTCTGCATTGAGGGCCAGGCGGTGGTGGCGAAAGATCAGCAACAACTGACGCTGCAACCGGGCGAATCCTGCTTTATCGCCGCCAGTGAAGCACCGGTTACGGTCGCCGGAACCGGCCGGCTGGCGCGGGTGTTTAACCAGTTAGGGTGATACGGCTGACGGACCTGCGGTTAACTGCTATTATTTCAACCTATTAGCATTTAAAACGCCTGCGGGCGTTTTTTCTTCAGTCGTCGGGGTAACCTGCGGCGTAAGCGGACTCAAGGATAAGGACGAATCAGCAATGAAAAAGACCAACGTTGCCGTGGGCGTGATCATCGCGCTGGGCGTAATCTGGACCGGCGCAGCATGGTTCACCGGCAAGCAACTGGAAAGCCACATGGACCAGCTGGTGCAGAATGCCAATACCCAGCTGAATGCTTATGCACCTAACAGTCGACTGAAGATCAGCTATCAGGATTACCAGCGCGGTATCTTCAGCAGCAAAGCTAACCTGGTGATCCAGGCCAGCTCACAGACCGAAGATAACGCCCTGCTGAAACCGGGCCAGAGCGTCATTCTGAATGAAACCATCGATCATGGTCCTTTCCCGTTTGCGCAGCTGAAACACGTCAATCTGATCCCGAGCATGGCGTCGGTGCACACTGAACTGGCAAATACCGATGCGGTGAAGAAGCTGTTTGAGCTGACGCAAAACAAATCGCTGATCAATGCGGATACCCGCATTGGCTACAGTGGTGCCACCGATACCGCACTGCGTATTCTGCCGATCGACTACCAGAACGCGCAAACCGGCGAACGTCTGGCTACCAATGGCGGCACGCTTAACGTCAGCGCCGACCGCAAAGGCGATAAAGTCTCGCTGGACAGCGATGTCGATAGCCTGGCGCTGACCAGCAAAAATGAGATGGGTCAGCCGGTGCTGTTTACCCTTAACGGCCTGAAGCTGAACGGTAATACCCATCTGAGTCCGGAAGGCGTGCGGGTTGGCGATCAGTCAGTGGATATTGAAAAGGTTAATGCCAGCATTAACGGCCAGGATGCCCTGACGCTGCACAAAATGACCGGCAACTCTTCTTTCGATAACAGTGCCGGTAAGATCAGCGGCAATATTGATTACAAGGTCGATAGCGTTCAGCTGCAGAAGCAGGACTTTGGTCAGGCGGCGCTGAAGATGAAGCTGTCGCAGTTTGATGCCCAGGCGGTTAAAGCCTTCTCCGATCGCTATAACGCGCAGATGCAGGATCTGCAGAACCAGAAAGGTCTGGCTGACGATCCGATTCGCTATCAGGCGGGCGTCAATACCATCCTGATGAATAACCTGCCGACGCTGCTGAAAGGCACGCCGTCGATCAGCATCGCGCCGCTGAGCTGGAAGAATGATAAGGGCGAAAGCACCTTCAATCTGACCGCCAATTTTAACGATCCCGCCACCGTCACCGGCGAACCCCAAACCCTGAGCGGCATGGTGGATCGGGTACTGAAAACGCTGGATGCGAAGCTGACCATCAATATGCCGATGGCGACCGAGACCATGCATAAAGTCGGCCTGGCAGAAGGCTATCAGAGCGATGATGCACAGAAGCTGGCCGATCAGCAGGTGAAAGGTCTGGCCGCTATGGGCCAGATGTTCCGCCTGACCCAGCAGCAGGATAACAACATCATCACCAGCCTGCAGTACGCTAACGGCCAGGTGAACATGAACGGCGACAAGATGACGCTGGAGCAGTTCATGTCACGCTATATGCTGGGTATGCCGACCAGTGAAGGGATGCCGCAATAATTTTCAGGCAGCCGTAAAAAAGGCGACTCCGGTCGCCTTTTTTTATGCTGAACCGCGGATGATAAGCTGCGGCGGCATGATCACATTCTGCCGCGCAGCGTCCGGTTGCGCCATCCGTTGCAGGATGCGCTCGGCGGCAACGCGACCAATCTCCCGCGCTGAGCTGGTCACCACGGTCAGTGGCGGATCGGTCAGCTCCGCCTGCGGTTCATCGCCAAATCCCATCAGCGCCAGCTGTTGCCCATAGTAACTGTCGACCGCACCGCGGGCGAACGTCCGCCCGGTGCGCAGCAGGCCGAAATAGCATCCCAGCGCCGTCGGGGTGTTGTAGGCCAGCACCGCGGTTAAGCGCGGATGGTGCTGAAACAGTTCAATCGCCGCCTCCGCCGCCTCTTTCTGGCTGTTACCGCACTCAATAATCCACTCCGGCCGGAACGGCAGACCGTACTGCAACAGGGTGGCGCAATAGCCGCCAAGACGCTCCGCCCGGGTTAACGAGGCGCTGTGGCCGCCCAGCCAGGCGATGCGCTGATGACCCTGGCGAATCAGGTATTCGGTGGCGAGACGCGCAGCCTGTGCGTTATCGGGACGGATCGCATCCACCTCTTCCAGACTACTGGCCCGCGCCGCGCAGACCAGCGCGATCTGCAATTCCCGCGCGCGAGCCACCATCTGGCTGGCTTTATCCGCACCACCACCCAGCACTACGCCATCAACGCCCTGCGCCACCAGCGACTCAAAGCAGCGCTCCAGATGCTGGCCCTGACGGCCGCTCTGGGTCAGGAACAGCAGTTTGCCCTGTTTTTCCAGCGCGTCGCTCAGCCCTGCGGTCATTTCGGCATAAAACGGCTGGCTGAGATCGCGCACGATCAGGCCTATCACCCCACTCTGCCCGCCGCGCAGCATGGTCGCCGAACGGTTACGGACAAAGCCAAGCTGCTCAATGGTTTGATTAACGCGCGCCATGGTGTCAGCAGAAATACGCCCTTTGCCGGAGAGCACCAGAGAGACGGTGGTGACCGAAACGCCTGCGGCGGCAGCCACGTCATGGATGGTAATTCTGCTCATGCCATTACTTGTCCGAATAAAACGCCTGAAAAGAAGATAAAACGTTACACCTTAAAGTCCGAAAATAATATCAGCCCTGGCCGGGATAGTGTGATTAAGCGCGCATATCAGCGTGGTAAAACGTTTTATCATCGCTGCACTTTATCACTGTGAATCATCATTGCCGGAGAGATCATGCCCGCACCTCGCCAAAAAATGTCCGTCTGGGAGTTTTTCCAGAGTCTGGGGAAAACCTTTATGCTACCGGTTGCCCTGCTCTCGTTCTGCGGCATCATGCTCGGCATTGGCAGTTCGCTGAGCAGCCATGATGTGCTGACGCTGCTGCCGGTGCTGGATCAGCCGTGGCTGCAATATCTGTTTCTGTGGATGGCGAAACTCGGTTCCTTCGCCTTCAGTTATTTACCGGTGATGTTTGCCATTGCGATCCCGCTGGGGATGGCGCGCGATAATAAAGGCGTGGCGGCGTTTGCCGGTTTCGTCGGCTATGCGGTGCTCAATCTTAGTATCAACTTCTGGCTCAATGTGAATGGCATTCTGCCGACCACCGATGCCGCGGTGCTGAAAGCCAACAACGTCCAGTCGATACTCGGTATCCCGTCGATCGACACCGGCATTCTGGGTGCGGTGATTGTCGGTATCGTGGTGTTCTGGCTGCACGAGCGCTTTCACAATATCCGGCTGCCGGATGCGCTGGCCTTCTTTGGCGGCACCCGCTTTGTGCCGATCATCACCACGCTGGTGATTGGTATGCTGGGACTGGTAGTGCCGTTGATCTGGCCTTTCTTCGCTCGCGGCATTACCGGACTGGGCTGGATGATCAACAGCGCCGGCGACTTCGGTCCGATGATCTTTGGTACCGGCGAACGCCTGCTGCTGCCGTTTGGCCTGCAGCATATTCTGGTGGCGATCATGCGCTTTACCGATGCGGGCGGCACGCTTGAGGTGTGCGGCAAAAGCGTCAGCGGCGCCCTGACAATTTTCCAGGCGCAGCTGGCCTGTCCGGAAACCCACGGTTTTGCTGAAAGCGCCACCCGCTTCCTGTCGCAGGGCAAAATGCCGGCCTTCCTCGGTGGCCTGCCGGGTGCTGCGCTGGCGATCTATCACTGCGCCCGTCCGGAAAATCGACACAAAATTAAAGGCCTGTTGATTTCCGGCGTGGTGGCCTGTGTGGTGGGCGGCACCACCGAACCGATCGAGTTCCTGTTTTTATTCGTCGCGCCGTTCCTCTATCTGATCCATGCGCTGTTGACCGGCGTTGGCTTTAGCCTGATGGCTATTCTCGGCGTCACCATCGGTAACACCGACGGCAATATCATCGACTTCGTGGTGTTTGGCGTGCTGCACGGCCTGTCAACTAAGTGGTACTGGGTGCCGGTAGTCGCAGCAATCTGGTTTGTGGGTTACTACCTGATTTTCCGTTTCGCGATTCTGCACTTCAATATCAAAACGCCGGGACGCGAAGTAGAGAGTGCCAGCGCGCTGGCGCAGCAGGTCAGCAATGCCGGTAAAGGCAAGTCGGGCTATAACTCACCGGCTATTCTGTCCGCACTGGGCGGCGTGGAGAATATCACTTCGCTGGATAACTGCCTGACGCGCCTGCGCCTGACCATTGCCGACATGAGTAAAGTGGACGATGCGGCCCTGAAAGCCAACGGTGCCATTGGCGTGGTACACCTTAATCAGACCAGCCTGCAGGTGGTGATCGGCCCGCAGGTGCAGTCGGTGAAAGATGAACTGTCGACGCTGATGAACGTCACCGCTTAACGCACCGGGAGCTGATATGTTTAATTTTGATGAGGTGGTCGATCGCCGTGGCAGCTGGTCTACCCAGTGGGATTTTGTTGCCGATCGCTTTGGCGTGCCCGATCTGCTGCCGTTCACCATTTCCGATATGGATTTCAGAACCGCCCCGGTGGTGTTACAGGCGCTGGCCCAGCGCCTGGAGCATGGCGTTTTCGGATACAGCCGCTGGCAGCATGATGATTTCCTGGCCGCCTGCTGTCACTGGATGGTCAGCCGTTTTGATTATCAGCCGCAGCCGGAGACGCTGGTGTATGGACCCTCGGTGATCTACATGGTGGCGCAGATGATCCGTCACTGGAGTGAGGTGGATGATGAAGTGGTCATCCATACGCCCGCCTACGATGCCTTTTATAAAACGGTGCGCGGTAACCAGCGCCAGGTGCTGGAGATGCCGCTGCAGCGGACAGCCGAAGGCTGGCAATGTGATATGACGGCGCTGGAAGCGCGGCTGGCGCGTCCGCGCTGCAAAATCCTGTTGCTGTGCAGCCCGCACAATCCCACCGGCAAAGTCTGGACGGCAGATGAGTTGCAGCAGATGGCTGAACTCTGCGAGCGTTATCAGGTGCGGGTGATCAGCGATGAAATCCATATGGATATGGTGATGGCTGACCAGCCTCATACGCCGTGGGCCCGCGTGGCGCGTGGCGACTGGGCGCTGTTTACCTCGGCATCGAAAAGTTTCAACCTGCCGGGCCTGACCGGTGCCTGGGGCATCATCCCGGATGCTGCTGACCGGGCGGCCTGGTTCCAGGCGCTGAAAAATGCCGATGGGCTCTCCTCACCGGCGGTGCTTGCCGTCGCCGCACACATCGCCGCCTACCGGCACGGCGCGCCGTGGCTCGATGCGCTGCGCGACTACTTATCAGGCAACCTGACCTGGGTTGCCGATCGGCTTAACGCCGCGTTTCCGCAACTTAACTGGCAGCCGCCGCAGGCCACCTATCTCGCCTGGATCGATATTAATCCGCTTGGTATTGGCGAAGAGGCGCTGCAGCAGGCGCTGATCCAGCAACGGGTGGCGATTATGCCCGGCTCAACCTACGGCAGCGCCGGCCAGGGGTTCTTGCGGCTCAACGTGGGCTGTCCACGCAGCAAGGTGGAAGATGGCGTCAGCCGCTTGATTGCCGCCCTTCACGCCTTATCTGCCTGAAATCAACCGGCCAGGCGGCGATCGCTGGCCGGTTATGGGTAATTAACCAGCATCTACGTCAGTTGTTGCGCAAATTGCTGGCGCTGTTGCGCAAGATATTTTTATAATGTTATGCACTTTAGTTACCACTGAGCGAGTGCACCATGATCGATACCACGATTCCTCTTACCGATATTCACCGCCACCTCGACGGCAACATCCGTGCACAAACCATTCTTGATTTAGGTCGCCAGTTTAATCTCGCCCTGCCCGCTACCACGCTGGAGACACTGCGTCCGCATGTGCAGGTGGGCGACAACGAGCCTGACCTGGTGAGCTTTCTGCAGAAACTCGACTGGGGCGTGAAGGTGCTGGGCGATCTCGATGCCTGCCGCCGTATTGCGCAGGAAAATGTTGAAGATGCCGCGCGTGCCGGCATTCACTATGCGGAACTGCGTTTCTCGCCGGGCTACATGGCAATGAGCCACCATCTGCCGATCGCTGGCGTGGTCGAAGCGGTGATTGAGGGCGTCAGAGCCGGTTGCCAGCAGCACAATATCGATGTACGGCTGATCGGCATCATGAGCCGCACCTTCGGCGAAGAGGCCTGCCTGGCCGAACTGGATGGCCTGCTGGCCCATCGCGATCACATCACCGCCGTCGATCTGGCGGGCGATGAACTGGGTTTCCCCGGCAGCGAGTTCCTCAGCCACTTTACCCAGGCGCGCGATGCCGGTTTCCGGGTGACGGTACACGCCGGTGAAGCGGCCGGTCCGGAGAGCATCTGGCAGGCGATTCGTGAACTGGGTGCCGAGCGTATCGGCCACGGCGTGAAGGCGATTGAAGATCGTGCGCTGATGGATTTCCTGGCGGAGCACCACATCGGGATTGAATCCTGCCTGACCTCCAACATTCAGACCAGCACCGTGGCGTCACTGGCGCAGCATCCGCTGAAGGCCTTCCTTGAGCACGGCATTCTGGCCACCCTGAACACCGACGATCCGGCCGTTCAGGGCATTGAGCTGGCGCATGAGTACCACCATGCCGCCCCTACGGCGGGCCTGAGCGCGGCGCAGATCCGCCAGGCGCAGGAAAATGGTCTCACCATCGCGTTTCTCAGCGACGCCGAGAAAGCCGCGATTCGCGCCCGCGTGCAGTAATTCTGTCGCGTCAGCGAAAAAAAACGGGCCGGATAACCGGCCCGTCACTCTGCTGCTCCAACTCACTCAGGGCAATTCTGACAGCCACGCATATGCCTGACGCGCAGGGAACACGGTCAGAATAGGAAAGCGTCCCGCGCCAGGACGGCACGGGCCGAGCATGCCATGGATGGCGGCTTTTGCGTCTTTCCGATCTGACCGTGTTCCCTTCGTAGGTTCGAACTCCCCGCTAAAACAGCAAACATAACGGGCCGGATATCCGGCCCGTTTCGCTTTTTTACTTATTGCGTTTAGCACTGACCCTTTAAACGCGCTTCAGCGACAGCGTCTGGCGTTTCTCGGCGGATTGCAGACCCAGTTCGATGAGTTCCATCACCTGAATCGCCTCTTCTGCCGTCACCGGATTACTGCCGCGACCGGCAATCGCATCACGGATGCCGGCATAGTAAGCCGGATAGTTACCCGGTTGCGTCAGCTGGCTGCTTTCCTTCAGTGAATCACCGTCAACCAGCGTCAGAGTGCCATCGCGCATGTCGTAGCCCCAATCCTCTTTCGGCGGGAAATCCCCGGATTTCAGGCGATCTTCCTGCGGGTCGAGACCATATTTGACGTAGCTGCCGCGCGTGCCGTGAACGGTATAACGCGGCGACTCGGCTGCCACCAGCATGCTGGCGTGCAGCACCACGCGGCGCTGCGGATAGGTCAGCGTGGCGTGGAAGTAGTCGGTGGTTTGCGCGCCAGGACGCATCTCGGCCAGATCGACATTGATCGCCACCGGCGGGCCAAACAGCTGCAGCGCCTGGTCCAGCAGATGCGGCCCCAGGTCGTACCAGATGCCGCTGCCGGCGCCTTTCATTTCACGCCAGCGATTACGCACTTCCAGCCGGAAACGGTCAAAGTGCGACTCAAAGTAGCGGACTTCACCCAGCGTACCGGCCTCAATCAGCGATTTCAGCGTCAGGAAGTCACTGTCCCAGCGGCGGTTATGGAACACCGATAGCAGCAGCCCTTTGGCTTTGGCTAACGCATCCAGCTCGCGTGCCTGTGACAACGTCACGGTAAAGGGCTTATCGACCACCACATGCTTACCGGCATTCAGCGCCGCTTTTGCCAGCGGAAAGTGAGTGTCGTTGGGGGTCGGGATAACGATTAAGTGCAGAGAGGGGTCGTCCAGCAGCGCCTGCGGATCGGCCACTACCTGAACGGCAGGCCAGTCGGCGTGGACTTTGCTGGCGTCGCTACTGGAAATCGCGGCCAGCTCAACGTCCGGGGTGCCCGCAATCAGCGGGGCGTGAAATGTTTTGCTGGCAAAACCGTAACCGATTAGACCAACACGCAATTTATCGCTCATTTTAATTCCTCTTAGCGCCTTACCCATCAGGCGTAATTGTTGCAGTCAGTCTGGACCGGGACAGCGCGGAATAACCGGGGCGTACTGGAAGTACGTGAGGATGGCGAGCACTGCCCGGGTTCAGAATGACAAATAATATTGCCTGACTGGCCAGGCGCTTAGTTGCTAACCTGATTGATTTAAGACTATTAACCAGGCCAGGACAAGGAGGAATATCCCGAAAAAACTAAGAGATAGCACTCTGGGTCATCGGCCAGGCGGTCTGCGCGGCCAGGTTGTCATGGGCGTCCTGATTGCGGCGACGGAAGTCACTGGGGCTGACACCGACCCGCTTACGAAACACGCGGGAAAAGTAGAGCTGATCGTCATAGCCTACTTCCCGTCCCACCGTTGCAATCGGTTCCTGGGTGGTTTGCAGCAGCAGTTTGGCGCGGATCACTCGCTGATCTTCGCGCCAGCGCAGCAGATTCACCCCCATCTGCTCGCGGAACAGATGCGCCAGCCGTGACGGTGACAGACAGACATGGCGCGCCACCTCTTCAATTTTCACTTCGCTGGCCAGATGATTAGTGACGTACTGACAGGCTTCGATCACCCGCGGATCACGGATTAACTGATGACTGCGCGGATCTTCTTCCACCGCCCGCAGCAACAGCCGCTCCAGCAGGTTCATCGCCAGCTCTTCGGCAAAGCGGCGGCCGGAGTTATGGGTCTGTTCGATGCTGGCAAACAGCCGGTCAAACTCGCCACGCAGCGACTCCGGCAGCAGCAGACGGCCAACGCCCTCCTGCTCATCCTGCCAGCGCAGCCAGTCGTGCCAGTAAGCGCGCGGACGGAAATAGACCCAGCGATGAAACCACTGCGGGCTGTCGGGCGCGCGGCCATAGTAGTGTGCGGTTTTCGGCTGAAACAGCAGCATTTCGCCCGGCTCGCAGTCAAACGCCCGCTCGCCGTCAAATACCCGTCCTTTGCCTTTAATGGTGAGATTAAGGATGTAACCCTTCATGCCGTGCGGACGATCGATAAAAAAGTCCAGCGGGCCGTCGGCGGTAATCGGCGTCAGCCCGGCTACCAGCCAGGCATTGAATGAATAACCCGGCAGCAAGGGGTTTTGCTGCCCGGCCGGGGATTCACGGTGATACATAGTGTCCTCACTCAGTCTGTCATTGATCGAATCACCCGCAGACGCGTGCGGCGTCTGCGGGTTAACGGCTGGCCAAATCAGGCTTTATGTTTCTGTTTGTAGCGGTCAAATATCACCGCCGCTAACAGTATCAGACCGCGCACCACATACTGTGAGAATGGCGAGATATTCAATAAATTCATCGCATTCTCAACGGTACCGAGAATCAGCACCCCGGCCACCACATAGGAAATTTTACCGATGCCGCCCTTGAGCGAGACGCCACCCAGCACGCAGGCGGAAATCACCACCAGTTCATAACCCAGCGAGGTCATTGGCTGCCCGCTGGTCATGCGTGAGGCCAGAATGATGCCCGCCGCCGCAGAAACCAGACCGGAGAGGATGAAGATGATGATGCGGGTACGCACCACCGGCACACCGGCCAGTCGCGCCGCTTCTTCGTTGCCGCCAATGGCCAGCGTGTTGCGGCCAAAAGTGGTTTTGTTCAGCAAAAAGCCGAAGATCAGCATGGTGGCGATGGTCAGCCAGATGGGTGCAGGCACGCCCAGCCAGTTGGCAAAACCCAGCGCGAAAAAGCGCTCATCTTCGATACCAACCGCTTTGCCGTCAGAGAAGATGTAGGCCAGACCGCGCACGATCTGCATGGTCGCCAGGGTGGTGATCAACGCATTGATCTTCAGCCGGGCAATCACAAAGCCGTTGATAAAGCCGGTCAGCATACCCAGCACCAGGCCAGCGGCGACGCCAATCCACAGGCTTTCGGTCATGTTGATCACCACCGCCGTGACGACGCCGGCACAGGCAATCACCGACGCCACCGACAGGTCAAAATCGCCGGACGCCAGGCAGAACAGCATGCCGCAGGCGACCATGCCGGACATCGACATCGCCAGACCGAGGCCTTTCATATTGATAAAGGAACCGAAGTTCGGCACAAACACCGCACAGGCAATAAACAGCAGCGCAAACACCACCAGCATGCCGAAATTGTCCCAGATGCGACCAAACTGCAGGCCGCTGCGTGAGGCTGGCGGCGGCGTATTTGAGGTCGTGGATGAAGCCATGTTGCTCTCCTGTCAGGCCACGGCGGCCGCTTGTGTGGTTTTTGGCATTGCCAGGCTCAGCGTCTGCTGCTCCGTGGCGTCGTCATGCAGCACTTCACCGGCAATCGCCCCTTCACGCATCACCACGATGCGATCGGCAAGCCCCATCACTTCCGGCAGATCGCTGGAGGCGAACAGCACGGCGATACCGTCGCTGGCCAGTTGGTAAATCAGGTTATAAATTTCGTGTTTTGCGCCAACATCAATGCCGCGCGTCGGCTCATCCAGCAGGATCACCTTCATCTCTTCGGATAACCAGCGACCGAGAATCGCCTTCTGCTGGTTGCCGCCGGAGAGGTTCATGATCAGCTGCTCTGCGCCTGGCGTTTTGATGTTGAGCGAACGGATGTGGCTGTCGGCGTTGCGGCTTTCCCAGTCGTTTTTGATCAGGCAGCCCGCGGTGAGGTTGTGACGCCGGGCGCTGATGTTGATGTTGTCGCGCACCGAGTGGACCGGAATAATGCCTTCGGCTTTCCGATCTTCCGGGCAGAGCATAATACCGGCGCGGATAGCGTCGATCGGCTCGCGCAGCGTCAGCGGTTTACCGTCCAGCAATACCCGGCCGCCGCGCAGGCGCGTGCCGCCGAACAGCCCTTTCAGCAGTTCGCTGCGACCGGCACCGACCAGACCAAACAGCCCGACAATCTCACCCGCGTGGACCTTGAGCGAAATCGGCGTACGGACGCCCTTCGCTTCCACCTGGTCCAGCTCAAGGCGCACAGCCCCTTTTTCACGCGGCGTATAACCGTAGATATCACCGAGGTTGCGGCCCACCATCGCCTGCACCAGGTCGTCATGATGGGTATTTGCCATGTCGGTAAAGGTCCGGACATAGCGGCCATCTTTAAATACCGTGATGGCGTCGCTTAGGGCAAAAATCTCCTCCATCCGGTGTGATACATACAGCACCACCCGGCCTTCCTGACGAAGCTGGCGGATGACGCGGAACAGGTTGTCGATTTCGCGCGCCGACAGCGAACTGGTCGGTTCATCAAAGGCGATAATGCGCGCGTTACGCGCCAGCGCTTTGGCGATCTCCACCATCTGCCACTGACCCAGCGACAGGTATTTCAGCGGCATATCGGGATCGATATCCATGCCGAGGTTTTTCAGTTGCAGGCCAGCTTCATAACGCATCAGCTTACGGTTGACCAGCCCATGTTTGTGCGGGATCTGACCGAGGTAGATGTTCTCCGCCACGCTCATTTCCGGCACCAGATGCAGCTCCTGGTAAATAATGGCGACGCCCGCGTCCAGCGCATCGGTCGTACGCTGAAAGCTCATCGGCTGGCCTTTAATCCGGATCTCACCGCCGCTTGGCTGATAGCTGCCGCTGAGAATTTTCAGCAGTGTTGATTTGCCCGCCCCGTTTTCGCCCATTAAGGCGTGGACTTCACCGCTGCGGCAGTCGAACGAGATATCCTGCAGCGCTTTCACGCCAGGAAAGGTTTTACTGATGCCATGAAACGACAGAAAAGCTGAATCAGTGTTCATGTTTATCCTCACTCTTTCGCGCCGCAGGCAGGCCAGCGGCGCGAACAATTCAGGCTGACACTCAGATACGCCGGTGTGGTCAGACACCGGCACGCGCAAGGTTTACATCAGCCCTTTTTTCGCCAGTTCGGTCTTGAAGTTGTCGCGGGTGATTAACACCACGTCGGTAACTTCGGTGAATTTTGGTGGCTCTTCGCCTTTGCTGACCCAGTTGTAGAGCATCTGGCTACTTTTGTAGCCATGAACATCGGGGCTTGGCAGCAGCGAGCCGTAAAAGCCGGTCGCTTTGTCTTTCGACAGTTCGCTGATGGCATCAACGCCGTTAATGCCGATACCGATGACGTCAGCCGCTTTGAAACCCTGGCCTTCGGTGGCGCGCACGCCGCCCAGCACGGTGTTGTCGTTCATGCCGACAATCAGCCAGTGTTTCACTTCCGGATGCTGCACCAGCAGCGAGTTACCGGCATCGAATGCGCCAGGAATATCGTTGGATTTGGTCGGCACCTGGTAGATCTGCGCGGCCGGGAAGCCCGCGGCTTTGATCGCGTCCATCGAGCCGCCGGTACGGCGACGCGCGGTGTCGAGTTCGTTCGCGGTAATTGCCATCACGCCGGTGGTTTTCACATCCCAGCCGCGCTTCTGCATCTCTTTGTAGAGTTCCTGACCCTGACGCTCACCAATTTTGGTGGCGGCCATCATCACCAGCGGAACGGTATCCATCGGCTTGCCTTTGGCGGTGACGAACTGGTCATCGACCGCAATCACCTTCAGACCGTAGCCACGCGCTTTGGCCATGATGGCGGAACCGAGTTTGGGATCGGGCGTACAGATAACGAAGCCTTTTGCGCCATTGGCGGCCAGGCTGTCGATGGCGTTAAGGGTTTTCTCACCATCGGGAACGGCAATCTTAATCACGTCAAAGCCTAAATCCTTACCGGCTTTATCGGCGAACTTCCACTCGGTCTGGAACCAGGGTTCCTCCGGTTGCTTGACTAAGAAACCGAGCTTCATGGTCTCGGCGATAGCGGATTGTGACATAACCGCTGCCAGGCCGATGGCCGCGAACGCTTTAGTGAATTTATGCATGATGCTCTCCGGTACCAGGTTGTTTTTCTCTGCTATTAACGAATCGGTGTAAACGTTACCAGTTTGTTTTGATTTGTGGGTACAGCCATAAATCAGTGCGTTAGGACGCTAACTGCTGAAAGCCTGTTCAGACGCTGCGCTAGTTTTAACGGGATTAGCGAAGAAAAATGTAGAGCGGTATCACATCTTAAAATCACGGCAGAATGGTCCATATATTCAGCAAATTTAACCGGACGTTAACTTTTGCAATGGATCACAAAATCACTGTCGATGACAGAAAAGTGCATATTGTCAGCCAGCCATGACTAACCGTTCTGGCGCGTCGGACACAGGATGTAAGGGTTCATTAACTACAGGAGATTCCGATGCGTGCTGGAGCCATCACCCTTGGGCTGGACTTTGGTAGTGATTCGGTGCGTGCGCTGGCCGTCGATTGTCATAGCGGCAAAGAGCTGCAGAGTGCGGTGGTCAGTTACCCGCGCTGGCAACAGGGCTTGTACAGCGATCCACACACCAACCGTTTTCGTCACCATCCTCAGGATTATATCGATGCGATGGAACAGGCGATGCTCGGCGTTCTGAATGCACTTAGCGAGACGCAGCGCGCCGCCGTGGTCGGGATTGGCGTCGATACCACTGGCTCGACCCCGGCGCCGATCGATCGCGACGGCAACGTGCTGGCGCTGCGCCCCGAGTTTGCTGACAACCCCAACGCCATGTTTGTGTTGTGGAAAGATCACACCGCCATTGAAGAGGCGGAAGAGATTAACCAGCTCTGTCACAGCGGCCGTTTTCAGGATTACAGCCGCTATATTGGCGGCATTTACTCCTCTGAATGGTTCTGGGCCAAGATTCTGCACGTTTCACGCGAAGATGCGGCGGTACGTGACGCGGCGGTCTCCTGGGTGGAGCTGTGTGACTGGGTCCCGGCGCTGCTGAGCGGCACCACCGCACCCGATCGTCTGCGTCGTGGACGCTGCGCCGCCGGACATAAAGCGCTGTGGCACGGTGACTGGAACGGCCTGCCCGAGGCCGATTTCCTTAACGCCCTCGACCCGATGCTGACGCAACAGCTCGACTCTCCGCTGTTCAGCGACACCTGGACCGCTGACCTGCCGGTCGGCACTCTGAGCCCGGAATGGGCGCAGCGGCTCGGTCTGCCGCAGACGGTGACCCTCTCCGGCGGCGCGTTTGACTGCCATATGGGCGCAGTCGGCGGCGGCGCGAAGCCTTATACCCTGGTGAAAGTGATTGGCACCTCTACCTGCGACATCCTGATTGCGGATACTGAAAAGGTCGGCGATCGCGACATCAAAGGCATCTGTGGTCAGGTCGATGGCAGCGTAATGCCAGGCGCTATCGGGCTGGAAGCGGGACAGTCAGCCTTTGGTGATATCTATGCCTGGTTCAGCCGCCTGCTGGGCTGGCCGCTGCAGCTGGCGGCGGAACGTCATCCGGCGCTGAAACCGCAGCTGGCAGAGATGCAGAAGACGCTGATCAAAGATCTAACCGAGGCCTGGGCGGCCAATCCGCAGCTCGATCATCTGCCGGTGGTGCTCGACTGGTTTAACGGTCGCCGCACGCCGAACGCCAACCAGCGCCTGAAAGGCGTGATTACCGACCTGAATCTCGGCACCGATGCGCCCGCGCTGTTTGGCGGCCTGGTTGCCGCCACCGCCTTTGGCGCGCGCGCCATTATGGAATGCTTTGAGCAGCAGCAGATCCCGGTGGAAAATATCCTGACTCTCGGCGGCATCGCGCGTAAATCGCCCGCCATTATGCAGGCCTGTTGTGACGTGATGAACCGTCCGCTGGATATCGTCGCCTCTGACGAATGCTGTGCGCTGGGCGCGGCGATTTTTGCCGCCGTCGCGGCGGGCGTCTACCCCAGCGTGCCGGAGGCCCAGCAGGTGATGGCCAGTCCGATCGCCGTCACGCTGCAGCCCGATCCGGCACGCGTGGCGCGCTATCAACAACTCTATCAACGCTATCAACAATGGTGCGTGACGGCTGAACCGCAATACGCCGCCCGCCCCGCTTCCGCTAAGAGCCTATCCCAGTAGGCGTAATTGTTGCAGGCAGTCTGGACACGGACAGCGCGGAACAATCAGGCGTACACCGAGTACGTGAGGATTGTGAGCACTGCCCAGGTTCAGACTGACAAATAAAATAGCCTATTGGGGTAGGCTCAAAGTAAAGGAGCGATCTTATGGAACAGTTAAACAGCTACAGCGTATGGTTTGTGATTGGCACGCAGCACCTCTACGGGGCGGAGACATTACGCCAGGTCGAACAACATGCGCGTCAGGTGGTCGAGGGATTAAATCAGGCCGGTCTGCCACTGCGTCTGGAGCTGAAACCGCTGGTGAAATCACCGGACGAAGCGCTGACCCTGTGCCGCGACGCCAATCACGATAACCAGTGCGTCGGCATCATTACCTGGCTGCATACTTTTTCACCGGCCAAAATGTGGATTGGCGGCCTAAGCGTGCTGAATAAACCGCTGCTGCAATTCCATACCCAGTTCAATGCTGAAATCCCGTGGGACAGCATGGACATGGACTTTATGAACCTGAACCAGACCGCACACGGCGGCCGTGAGTTTGGCTTTATCGGCGCGCGCATGGGGCTGCAACACAGCGTGGTCACCGGTCACTGGCAGGATGGCGCCAGCCAGCAGCGTCTGGGTCACTGGATGCACGCAGCGCTGGCGAAACAGGCCAGCCAGCAGCTGAAAGTGGCACGCTTCGGCGACAACATGCGCGAAGTGGCGGTCACCGAAGGCGATAAAGTCGCAGCGCAGATTCAGTTCGGCTACTCAGTCAATGGCTGGGGCGTTGGCGACCTGGTTGAGGTGATCAATCAGGTGAGTGACGGCGACGTCAATGCGCTGATCGACGAGTATGAAAGCCTCTATCGCTTTACCGACGTGGCGGCTTCTGGTGGCGAAAAACGGCAGAACGTGCTGGATGCCGCACGCATCGAGCTCGGCCTGAAGCGTTTCCTGGAAGCGGAAGGCTGCCACGCTTTCACTACCAACTTCCAGACGCTGCACGGCATGACGCAGTTGCCAGGTCTGGCGGTTCAGCGTCTGATGGGCCAGGGCTACGGCTTTGCCGGTGAAGGCGACTGGAAAACCGCTGCGCTGCTGCGCATCTTCAAAGTGCTGGCTGGCGACCGCAAAGGTGGCACCTCATTTATGGAGGATTACACCTATCACTTCTCTCCGGGTAACGATCTGGTGCTTGGCTCTCACATGCTGGAAGTCTGCCCCTCGATCGCCATTGAAGAGAAGCCGCTGATCGATGTGCAGTTCCTCGGCATTGGCGATAAAGCCGATCCGGCCCGCATGATCTTCTCTACACCGGCGGGTCGCGCAATTAACGCCAGCGTCATCGATATGGGCGATCGTTTCCGTCTGCTGGTTAACGTGGTGGATGCGATAGAACAGCCTAAGCCGCTGCCGAAGCTGCCGGTGGCGCGCGCACTGTGGAAAGCCCAGCCATCACTGGCGACCGCGTCCGAAGCGTGGATTCTGGGCGGCGGCGCGCACCATACGGTGTTCAGCCAGGCGCTGACGCTGGATGATATGTATCTGTACGGTGAAATGAACGACATCGAAGTGCTGGTGATTGATGAGCACACCCGGTTACCTGCGTTTAAAGATGCGCTGCGCTGGAACGAAGCGTATTACCGGCTGAAACGTTAATAACCAAAAGGCGCTGTTCATTTTTTAATTAGCAACGCGCCAGATTAAATGAAACCACCGATGCAGGCTTTTGCGGCATCGGTTTTTTTATATAAACGGTGCTATTCAGTCGGGAATAACAGGCGTTCCGTAAAGTCGCCATAAATAGATCCCGGTAGCCCCGGCCGCCGGGCTACTCGCCTCATCCGTCAGGCTCGCCCGCAAGCGGGCCCACGCTTCGCGTTGTTCAAAAACGCTCCCGGCGTTTTTGTCCATGCGGCGGACGCTTTACTCCACTGCCCGTCACCTCCTCCTTTTTGCTAGTTCAGCGCATATTTTTAAAAGCCATGATCAAGCCCAACCGGGCAGGAAAGGCATGCCTGAAGAGCAAAGCGTCCGCGCCAGGGAAGGCGCGGCCGATCCGCAGGGATGCGGGAATCCTTTGCGATTGGGCATCCCTTTCCTGACCTTGCTCCAGCAACCAACAACCAACAACCAACAGCGATTGTTTTATTCAACACATCAATAAAAAGTCCACTCTTCTGCTTCTCAAAGCGATGCATCAAGCCCAACCGGGAAGGAAAGGCATGCCTGAAGAGCAAAGCGTCCGCGCCAGGGAAGGCGCGGCCGATCCGCATGGATGCGGGAATCCTTTGCGATCGGGCATCCCTTTCCTGACCTTGCACCAGCAACCAACAGCAATTGTTTTATTCAACACATCAATAAAAAGTCCACTCTTCTGCTTCTCAAAGCGATGCATCAGCCCAACCAGGAAGGAAAGGTATGCCTGAAGAGCAAAGCGTCCGCGCCAGGGAAGGCGCGGCCGATCCGCAGGGATGCGGGAAACCTTTGCGATCGGGCATCCCTTTCCTGACCCTGCACCAGCAACCAACAGCAATTGTTTTATTCAACACATCAATAAAAAGTCCACTCTTCTGCTTCTCAAAGCGATGCATCAGCCCAACCGGGAAGGAAAGGCATGTCTGAAGAGCAAAGCGTCCGCGCCAGGGAAGGCTCGGCCGATCCGCATGGATGCGGGAATCCTTTGCGATCGGGCATCCCTTTCCTGACCTAGCACCAGCAACCAACAGCAATTGTTTTATCCGTTCATAAAAAGAGCATCTGACCCCAGGCAGTACAAACATCCTTTACTGCAATGTCTCCTCTTCCTGATCTTGTGCTTTTCCCCATCAGCCTGTATTGCTTGTAGCCTGAAAAAACAAAGGTAGCCAGAGCCATGCAAATTGCCGAACTGAACCAACATCCCGGCTACGCCGGACAAACCGCACAGTTACTGCACACGGAATGGTCAGCACTGCCTGCATGGTCGCATCAGCCCACCATCCTTGAGCGCATAAAACAGCGGAATCAGGCGCCTGCTGCAGGATTTACCCTCATCGCCACGCCGGATGGCGAAACGGTTGCCGCTACCTGTAGCCTCATTCGTTATGAACTGGATGACATCGCGGCAAGGGAATACTGGATCGGTGAAGTGGTAACGGATAAGAAATTCCGGGGCCAGGGCGTGGCAAAAGCGTTGATCCAGCAGGCAATCGCGCGAGCAAAACAGCAGCAGATTAGCGAGCTCTGGCTCTATACTCCCGATCAACAGGCGTACTATCAGCGTTCAGGATGGCAGGCGGTGGAACAGCGGCAAATAGCGGGTGAAGAGGTCACGGTGATGAGGCTGCATCTGGCGCAGTAATGGGCGGCTCCTGCGAGCCGCCTTTTAGCTGGAAACTCAGGAACTCAATCGTTTTACCGGTGCATTCTGCTGGCGATCCCAGATCACCGTCAGCAGGCGCTGCAACGCGATAAAGGCAAACAGCAGGATACCAATGGCGATTTTGGTCCACCACGAGCTGAGCGTACCGTCGAAGTTAATCCAGGTCTGGATCAGCCCCTGAATCAATACGCCAAACAGCGTCCCCAGCACCGTGCCGACGCCGCCCGACAGCAGCGTGCCGCCAATCACCACCGAGGCAATCGCATCCAGCTCCACACCGAGTCCCGCCAGTGCATAGCCAGCCGAGGTATAGATCGAAAAGACAATACCGGCCAGCGTGGCTAAGGTGGTAGAGAGCATATAGATTTTGATGGTGGTGGCGCGGGTCGAAACCCCCATCAGCTGCGCCGAGGTCAGATTCCCGCCGATGGCGTAGACCTGATTCCCGAAGCGGGTGCGGTGCGCCAGAATGATGCCGCCTAGCACCACCACCAGCATAATCACCGCCAGCAGACTAAGGCGTCCGCCGCCCGGCACTTTCCACGCCAGGCTGGAGAGCGTGGTGTAGAACGGATGATCGATCGGAATCGAATTTTCCGACACCAGATAGCTGCAGCCGCGCAGAAAAAACATGCCCGCCAGGGTGATAATAAACGCCGGGATCTTCAGCGCATCGATCAGCCAGCCCATCATCGCGCCAAACAGCGCCCCCAGCGACAGAATCACCGCGAAGGCCAGCAGCGGATCGAGGTGGAAATCGCCGATTGCCCGCGCCAGAAACACGCCGGTAAAGGCGATAACCGCGCCGACCGACAGGTCGATACCGCCGGATAAAATCACAAAAGTCATGCCGACCGCGATAATACCGAGAAAGGCATTGTCGGTCAGAATATTGCAGATCACCCGGGTTGAGGCAAAGCCCGGAAACTGGCTCAGGCAGAACAGATAACCCGCCACGAACACCAGCAAGGTGATCATCAACGGCAGATGGCGTTTGATCATGTCGGGCGTCTCCGTTTCAACATCGCAATAAAGCGCGGTGACTGCAGTAACAGTACGCACATCACCACCACCGCTTTCACTACCTGATTCAGCTCAGGCGGGAAGCCGGAGAGCAGAATGCCGGTGTTCATGGACTGAATAATCAGCGCGCCAATCAGTGACAGCACCAGATTGAAGCGTCCACCCATCAGCGACGCGCCCCCAATCACCACCGCCAGAATCGCGTCCAGCTCCAGCCACAAGCCAGCGTTATTGGCATCCGCACCGCGAATATCCGCGGCCACAATCAGCCCCGCTACCGCCGCACAGACACCGCTGATGGCGTAGGTGGACATCACCACCAGCCAGCCGGTAACGCCCGCATTGCGCGCAGCGCGCAGGTTAATGCCCACCGCTTCAATAAACAGACCGAGCGCGGTTTTTCGCGTCAGCAGCCAGACCGCCAGCGCCACCACCAGAGTGATCCAGACCGGCACCGGCAGCATCCACAACGAACCGTTACCAAACCAGCCGAGCGCATCGCTGTCGAACGTCACAATCTGTCCCTGGGTAATCAGCTGGGCGATACCGCGCCCCGCCACCATCAGAATCAGCGTGGCAACAAACGGCTGAATTCGCAGCAGCGCGACCAGCACCCCGTTCCAGATGCCGCACGCCAGACCGGTTCCCAGCGTGGCGAGAATAATAAACGGCAGGCTGTGTCCGGCCACGGTTAAGGTTGCCGCCGTCGCGCCGGCAATCGCCATCACCGCGCCCACCGAAAGGTCGATACCGCCGGTGGCGATCACCAGCGTCATGCCAATCGCCAGCAGCGCCACGGGCGCAGCGCGGTTGAGGATATCAATCGGGCTGCCGAACAGACGACCATCCTGCAGATGAACAGCAAAAAAGTTGTTCGCCACCAGGCTATCGATCAGCAGCACCAGCAGCAGCGCGGCGATTTGCGGCATCCCCGGCGGCAGTTTCAGCTTACGGCGTTGCGGTTTTTCAGGTGTCATAGGGGTCTCAAGCATGTTGTGCCCCTCCGTCAGCGATAGCGTTAACGATCGACGCGACCGAAAGTTGTTCCAGCGGAATTTCTGCCACCTGCTTCAGGTCGCGCATAATCAGCACCCGATCGGCATAACCCACCAGCTCTTCCAGCTCAGAGGAGATCACCAGCAGCGCCAGTCCATCAGCGCACAGGGATTCGATTAAACGGATAATCTCGGCGTGTGCGCCCACATCAATGCCGCGCGTCGGTTCGTCGAGGATCAGAAATTGCGGTTTAGTCACCAGCCAGCGCGACAGCAGAACCTTCTGCTGATTACCGCCCGACAGCAACTCCACCGGTTGATCGGCGTGCGGCGTACGGATACCCAGGCTCTTGATAAAGCGTTCGGCGATCGCCTGCTGCTCGCGCTTTTTAATCGGCCGCAACCAGCCGCGCTGCGCCTGCAACGCCAGAATGATATTTTCGCGCACCGATGCCGCGCCAATGATCCCGTCGGTTTTACGATCTTCCGGACAGAACCCCATGCCCAGCTGCGATGCTCTGGCCGGATTGGTAATGCGCTGCACTTTGCCTTTGATTTTTGCCGTGCCGCGATCGGCGCGACGAATACCAAACAGCACTTCCGCCGTTTCGGTACGCCCGGAGCCGAGCAGCCCCGCCAGACCTACCACTTCACCGGGCCGGACTTCCAGGTTGAACGGCTCGATGGTGCCCTTTTTGCCATAATCTTCAAACGACACCACCGGCTGATTACTGCGCAGGGTACTGCCCTGTCGCTGCAGCGCGGTCTCCAGCAGTTCGCGGCCCAGCATCAGTTTGATCAGTTCAATTTGCGGCAGCGAAGCGGTATCGCGGGTCGCGATAAACTGCCCGTTGCGTAATACCGTAATGCGATCGGTAATGCGGTACACCTGGTCGAGAAAGTGGGTCACGAAAATCAGGCTCATCCCTTTGGCTTTTAACTGCGTCATCAGGGTAAACAGCATCTCTACTTCACTGGCATCGAGGCTGGCGGTCGGCTCATCGAGGATCAACACCTGGGCGGAGAGATCGACCGCCCGGCAGATGGCGATAATCTGCTGCATCGCCACCGAGTAGTGTCCCAGCGGACGCGTCACGTCGAGGGAAAAACCGTAATTGCGCATCAGCGCATCGGCATCGCGCACCATACGCCGCCGATCGAGCATACCGAAGCGACGCGGCTCACGGCCAATATAGAGGTTATCCGCCACCGACATATTCGGCAGCATGTTCACTTCCTGATAAACCGTGCCGATGCCCATCTCCTGCGCTTCGGCCGTGTTGTGTGGGGAAATCGGTTTTCCGTTAAGGGTAATGGTGCCGGCATCGCGGCTGTAGACGCCGGTCAGCACTTTAATCAGGGTCGATTTGCCCGCGCCATTTTCGCCCAGCAGCGCCATAATCTCGCCTTTGCGTATATCAAACGAAACGTTGCTCAGCGCCTTCACGCCGGGAAATCCTTTGCTGATGCCGCTAATGGTTAACAGCGATGTTTCATTGGGTGTGGTCATTCTGCTAACTCCGCCTCACGTCATGAAAAACCGCCCCGCAGGGCGGTCTGCGGCTTAGTAACCCATGCCTTTTTTGCGTTCCAGTTCGGTCTGCGCGTCAGCAGGCAGGAACAGTTTTGATTCGGTTTTGATCACTTTTGGCGGCAGCGTGCCCTCTTTCTTAAATTTCTCCAGCGCGTCAAATGCCGGGCCGGCCATGTTTGGCGTCAGCTCCACGTTGGCGTTGGCTTCGCCCGCCAGCATCGCTTTATAGATATCCGGCACACCGTCGATTGAGCCGGTCAGAATATCTTTGCCCGGTTTCAGGCCCGCTTCTTTAATTGCCTGAATGGCACCGATCGCCATGTCATCGTTGTGGGCGTATACCATGCAGATGTTTTTGCCGTTGTTTTCCGCCTTGATGAAGCTCTCCATTACCTCTTTACCTTTACTGCGGGTAAAGTCGCCCGACTGAGAGCGGATCACTTTGATATTCGGATGGCCGCTGATCGCTTCGGCAAAGCCTTTCTTACGATCGATCGCTACGCTGGCCCCGACCGTGCCCTGCAGTTCCACCACGTTACACTGCTTATCGCCGACGGTTTTCACCAGCCAGTCGCCAATCAGCTTACCTTCCAGCACGTTGTCCGCCGTGACCACTGCCTGATAGAGCGATTTGTCTTTAACGACGATGGCGCGGTCCAGCAGATAGACCGGGATTTTGGCGTCTTTGGCTTCTTCCAGCACCGGTTCCCAGCCGGTCTGCACCACCGGCGCAATAAAGATGGCATCCACGCCCTGAGCAATAAATGAGCGCACCGCTTTTATCTGGTTCTCCTGTTTTTGCTGACCATCGGCGATTTTCAGCGTGATACCGCGTTTTTTAGCCTCGCTTTTCGCCACGTTGGTTTCCGCTGAACGCCAGCCAGATTCCGAACCCACCTGCGAGAAGCCGACCGTCATATCCGCAGCCAGCACCGGACCAGTCAACGCGGCGCTGACCAGCGTGGTCAGAAGTAAACGTTTCCACATAGTTTTTATTCCTCTGAAGGGCATTTGCTGTTTAGGGTAGAGAGCTCGCTTAGCCTGGACTAAAAAAGGGTGCATAATGGCGACATGCTTCACAAAATTGAGCAAATTAAAGGAGTTACGTGCAGGCATGCGGTTTTTTTCATGGGCGATTATGGATAAAATAACTGAAAGCAAAATCCGGGCAGGTTAAATAATTGTAATAAACAGAATCGCTTATGCGCAGCCTCTCTGGAAGCGATTACAGCCAGGCGTACTAAATGGGTTATCTGCCCGTCCGATGAACAAAAAATGGGATTTGTGATTACCCGCACAATGCGATTTCTGGCCTGCTGGCGGGCGAAACGTTTCTCTGGTGGGTTCGGCTGACTTTCCCGCTCTATAGCACGCTGAAAGGTCATCACTGACGGGGAGAAGTTTGCAGACCGGTGATTCAGCCCAACAGGCAAGCCTGTTGCTCAATAATAAAACGTGCAAAAATGGACTTTTAGCGGCGTATCCCGGTCTTTTGTCTGATTTTCGCCTTTTTTTCACGGCAGGATCTGGACAGCTTTAGGTTGCCCCCTATACTGAGCACTCCTTCGTTCCTTCTACTGTTATGGCAATGATGACTGCGTACGACTACCTGCTTAAATTTCGCAAAGTGAATAACTCAGACAGTCTGGAAAAGCTCTTCGATCACCTCAATTACTCGCTCACCGATGACATGGAAATCATCAATATGTACCGCGCTGCCGATCATCGACGTGCCGAACTGGCGTCGGGCGGACGGTTATATGATCTGGGCTGTGTGCCTCAGACGGTGTGGCGTTACGTGGTTTAATTTCCTGCTGCCCGATCGCCTTTTTTATCGGTCACGTTGTCCAGGCGGGCACACCCCATCTGGACATGCTATTCTGCTGCGCTTCAACCTCCCGAAACAGGAATACCCGCTATGAATGAACAGGTTGCTGCGCCGCGCATCGGTGGCTGGCTTTTGCTGCCGCTGGCCTGGCTGATTATGACCCTGTTAACCACCGCGCTGGTGATGGCGATGTACCTTACACCGCTGTTTAACCCGGAATGGCGTGCCACACTCTTTTCTCACGGCAGCACCCTTTTCTCGTACTGGGCCATCTCTCTGCTCACCACCGTCGCGGTCTGGGCCTATAGCCTGTGGATCAGCTGGCTGTTCTTTAAACGCTCACGCCGTTTGCCGCGTCATTATCTGCTGTGGTTGCTGATTACCGTGCTGTTAGCGCTGAAAACCTTTGCCTTTACCCCGGTTTCTGACAGCCGCGCCCTGCAGACGCTCCTGCTGTCACTGCTGGCGGCAGCGGTGTTTGTTCCCTACTTCAAACGCTCACAACGGGTTAAAAACACCTTTATCGAGCCGTAATCGCGTGAGTTATGTCAGGAATTTAATTCTGAGTGCGGTCTGCCAGACCGGTCGCGGCGTAGGTGTTGAGATACGCCACACTATCTATGATAATAAGCCGCTTTCTGGTTCCCAGGCGAAAAAATGACCGATTATCTGCTTCTCTTTGTTGGTACTGTGCTGGTTAATAACTTCGTGCTCGTGAAGTTCCTTGGCCTGTGCCCGTTTATGGGCGTTTCCAAAAAACTGGAAACGGCGATCGGCATGGGCCTGGCCACCACCTTCGTCATCACCCTGGCCTCGATCTGCGCCTGGCTGGTGAACCACCTGATCCTGCTGCCGCTGGATCTGGTCTATCTGCGCACCATGGCCTATATCCTGGTGATCGCCGTGGTGGTGCAGTTCACCGAGATGGTGGTCCGTAAAACCAGCCCGTCACTCTATCGCCTGCTGGGCATTTTCCTGCCGCTGATCACCACCAACTGTGCCGTGCTCGGCGTGCCGCTGCTGAGCGTGAACCTGAATCACACCTTTTTACAGGCGGCGCTCTACGGCTTTAGCGCCTCGCTCGGCTTTTCGCTGGTGATGGTGCTGTTCGCTGGCATGCGCGAACGTCTGGTGCTGGCCAATGTCCCGGCACCGTTCAAAGGTAACTCTATTGCCCTGATTACCGCTGGCCTGATGGCGCTGGCGTTTATGGGCTTTACCGGCCTGGTGAAATTCTGATGACCGGGATCTGGATTGCCATTGCTGTATTAAGTGCGCTTAGTCTGGTGTTCGGCGCGCTGTTGGGCTACGCCTCACGTCGCTTCGAAGTCGAAGAAGATCCCATCGTTGAACAAATTGATGCCATTCTGCCGCAGAGCCAGTGTGGACAGTGCGGCTATCCCGGCTGCCGTCCCTATGCCGATGCGGTAGGCAATAACGGAGAAGCGATCAACAAGTGCGCGCCAGGCGGAGAGCAGACCATGCTCAAGCTGGCGGAGCTGCTCAATGTTGAGCCGCAGCCGATTGATGGCGACGAAACCGCCAAAGCGCCGGTTCGCACCGTGGCCTTTATTGATGAAGCGAACTGCATCGGCTGCACCAAGTGTATTCAGGCCTGCCCGGTCGATGCGATTGTCGGGGCGACCCGCGCGATGCATACCGTGCTGAGCGATGTCTGCACCGGCTGCGATCTCTGCGTGGCACCCTGCCCGACTGACTGCATCGAGATGCGGCCGGTTGAGACGACGCCTGCCAACTGGAAATGGGATCTGAACAGCATCCCGGTGCGGGTGATCCCGGTAGAAAACCATGCTTAATTTGTTGAATTTTTTCAAAAAAGATAAGATCTGGGATTTCGATGGCGGCATTCATCCGCCGGAAATGAAAACCCAGTCCAACGGCACGCCACTGAGCGAACTGCCGTTGCCGCACCGTTTTATCATCCCGCTGAAACAGCATATCGGTCATGAAGGTGAAATCTGCGTCGCGCCTGGCGATAAGGTGCTGCGCGGTCAGCCGCTGACGTTTGGCACCGGCCGGATGTTACCGGTGCATGCGCCGACCTCCGGCACCATTGAGGGAATCGGTCAGCACATGACCGCCCATCCATCGGGCCTGTCAGAGCTGTGCATTTTCCTGACGCCCGATGGCGAAGACCGCTGGATGCCACTCGATCCGCTCCCCGATTACCGGCAGCATTCGCGTGCTGACATCGTGCAGCGCATTCACGATGCCGGTATTGCCGGCCTGGGCGGCGCCGGTTTTCCCACCGCCACCAAGCTGAAAGGCGGCCTGCGCGGTGTTAAAACGCTGATCATCAACGCCGCGGAATGCGAACCTTACATCACGGCGGATGACCGCCTGATGCAGGACTACGCCGCTGAAGTGCTGGAAGGCAGCCGGATTCTCGCCTGGGTATTACAGGCAGAGCGGGTACTGATTGGCATTGAAGATAATAAACCTGAAGCCATTGCCGCGCTGAAGCAGGCACTGGGCGGCGAGCGCGATCTGCAAATCCGGGTGATCCCGACCAAATACCCCTCTGGCGGTGCTAAACAGCTGACCCGCATCCTGACCGGGATGGAGGTGCCACACGGCGGACGCTCGACCGATATCGGCGTGCTGATGCAGAACGTCGGTACCGCCTGGGCAGTTAAGCGCGCCATTATCAACGGTGAACCGATTACCGAACGCGTGGTGACGCTGACCGGCGAGGCGATCGCCCAGCCGCGCAACGTCTGGAGCCGTCTCGGCACGCCTATCAGTCATCTGCTGCATCAGGTTGGATTCCGTCCTGGTCCGCGCCAGATGGTGATCATGGGCGGTCCGCTGATGGGCTTTACCCTGCCGTCGCTGGATGTGCCGGTGGTGAAGATCACCAACTGTATTCTGGCGCCTTCCGGCAGCGAAATGGGCAATAACGACGAAGAGCAGTCCTGTATTCGCTGTTCCGCCTGCGCCGATGCCTGTCCGGCGAAGCTGCTGCCACAGCAACTCTACTGGTACAGCCAGGGCGGCGATCACGACAAGGCGCGCGCCCATCATATTGATGACTGCATTGAATGCGGTGCCTGCGCCTATGTCTGCCCGAGCAATATCCCGCTGGTGCAATATTACCGGCAGGAAAAAGCGGAGCTGCGCGCCATCGATCTGGAAGCGAAACGGACTCTCGAAGCCAAAGCGCGGTTTGAAGCGCGTCAGGCGCGACTGGAACGTGAGAAGCAGGCGCGTGAAGCGCGACACGAAGAAGCGAAACAGCGCGTTGCCCGCAGTGACAACAGCGAACTGGCCGCAGCGAAAGCACGAGCAACCGCCCGTCGCGCCGAGCCGGATGAAGCCACGGCCGAAGCGCAGCGTGAAGCCCGTCATGCACAGGCACGTTTGCGTCAGGCCGAGGCTCAGGCGGAAACCCAGCCGCTGACTCGTCAGACAACCGATCCGCGTAAAGCGGCGGTTGAGGCGGCCATCGCCCGCGCCAAAGCGAAGAAAATGACGCCAGCCGAGGCTGAAGTCAGTGAAGATGCGGAAGTTGATCCGCGTAAAGCCGCCGTCGAAGCCGCCATTGCCCGCGCCAAAGTGAAGAAAGCCGCACAGGCGGCAAGCGCGGCGGATGCTGAGCCGCAGACGGCTGCTGCCGAGCCTGCCGCAGAAGCCGAAGACCCGCGTAAAGCTGCGGTGCAGGCGGCTATTGCCCGCGCCAAAGCGAAGAAAGCCGCGCAGGCGGCAAGCGCGGCGGATGCTGAGCCGCAGACGGTAGCTGGCGCTGAGCCTGTCGCGGAAGCCGACGATCCGCGCAAAGCCGCAGTGCAGGCGGCTATCGCCCGCGCCAAAGCGAAGAAAGCCGCACAGGCTGAAAGCACGGCGGATGCTGAGCCGTATACGGTAGCTGACGCTGAGCCTGCTGCGGAAACCGACGACCCGCGTAAAGCCGCGGTGCAGGCGGCCATTGCCCGCGCCAAAGCGAAGAAAGCCGCACAGGCGGCAAGCACGGCGGATGCTGAGCCGTATACGGTAGCTGACGCTGAGCCTGCTGCGGAAACCGAAGACCCGCGTAAAGCCGCGGTGCAGGCCGCTATCGCCCGCGCCAAAGCGAAGAAAGCACAGGCGGCAAGCGCGGCGGATGCTGAGCCGCAGACGGCTGCTGCTGAAGCCGAAGACCCGCGTAAAGCCGCGGTGCAGGCCGCTATCGCCCGCGCCAAAGCGAAGAAAGCGCAGGCGGCAAGCGCGGCGGATGCTGAGCCGCAGACGGCTGCTGAGCCTGCTGCTGAAGCCGAAGACCCACGCAAAGCCGCGGTGCAGGCCGCTATCGCCCGCGCCAAAGCGAAGAAAGCCGCACAGGCTGAAAACGCGGCGGATGCTGAGCCGCAGACGGCTGCTGAGCCTGCTGCGGAAGCCGAAGACCCGCGCAAAGCCGCGGTGCAGGCGGCCATCGCCCGCGCCAAAGCGAAGAAAGCGCAGGCGCAGGCGGCGGCCGCAGAAGAAGCGTCGCGGGATGCTGCGGTAGCAGCCACTGCCGCCCACCACGCCGTAGAAAAAGCCGAACAGGCGCAGGAGCAGGCCAACAACGCCAACGCGGAACCGGAACAGGCACCTGAACTGAATCAACCCGATGATGCGCGTAAAGCTGCCATAGCGGCCGCCATCGCCCGTGCCAAAGCGCGTAAAGCGCAGTCGTCTACGACGCTTGAGGATTAAATGGCTTTTCGTATCGCAAGTTCCCCTTATACCCATAACCGCCGCAGTACCGGCAATATCATGTTGCTGGTGGTGCTGGCGGCGGTGCCGGGCTTTGCCGCGCAGTGTTATTTCTTTGGCTACGGCACTTTTTTGCAGGTTTTACTGGCAACGCTGACCGCCTGGCTGACCGAAGCCGCGATTTTACGGCTGCGTAAAACCCCGATTGGCAGCAACCTGGCGGATAACTCCGCGCTACTGACCGCGGTGCTGATCGGCATCAGCCTGCCACCGCTGGCGCCCTGGTGGCTGGTGGTGATCGGTACGGTCTTTGCCATCGTGATTGCCAAACAGCTGTATGGCGGGCTGGGTCAGAACCCGTTTAACCCGGCGATGGTGGGATATGTGGTGCTGCTGATCTCCTTCCCGGTACAGATGACCAGCTGGCTGCCGCCCGACACGCTTCAGGCGATCAAACCGACGCTGCTGGATAGCCTGAGCATGGTATTCCGCGGCCACACGCTGGCAGGCGAAACCATGCAGCAGTTGCAGATGGGTGTGGATGGCGTCAGTCAGGCAACGCCGCTGGATACCTTTAAAACCGGTCTGCGCGCCGGTCACAGCGCCGATCAGTTACTGGCGCAGCCGATCTACAGCGGCGTACTGGCGGGTCTCGGCTGGCAGTGGGTCAACCTGGCTTATCTGGCTGGTGGTCTGTTTCTGCTGTGGAAAAAGGCTATCCGCTGGCATATTCCTGCCGCTATGCTGCTGTCGCTGGCGTTGTGCGCAACGCTGGGCTGGCTGTTCTCACCTGATTCACTGAACAGCCCGCTGATTCACCTGTTCTCTGGCGCGACCATGCTGGGGGCGTTTTTCATCGCTACCGATCCGGTGACCGCCTCCACCACGAACCGCGGCCGTCTGCTTTACGGCGCGCTGATTGGTCTGCTGGTCTGGCTGATCAGAAGTTTTGGCGGCTATCCGGATGGCGTCGCCTTTGCGGTGTTGCTGGCTAACATCTGCGTGCCGCTGATCGATTACTATACTCAGCCGCGCGTTTACGGCCATCTCAAGGATTAAGCGATGCTGCAGACGATTCGTAAAAATGGCGTGACGCTGGCAATTTTTGCCGCGATTACCACTGCCGCCACCGCCGTGGTGAATACCGTGACCAAACCCACGGTGGAGCATCAGACCCAGCTGCAGCAAAAAAACCTGCTGGATCAGGTGGTACCGGCTACGCTCTACGACAACAATATTCAGCAGGATTGTTACGTTGTCACCGATCCCGCGCTGGGCAATAGTGCTCCTCACCGCCTCTATCTGGCGCGGAAACAGGGTCAGCCGGTGGCGGCTGCGCTGGAAACGACCGCGCCGGACGGCTATTCAGGTGCGATTCAGATGCTGGTCGGTGCTGATTTTAGCGGTAAAGTGCTGGGGGTTCGGGTGGTTGAACACCATGAAACGCCCGGTCTGGGCGATAAAATTGAGTTGCGTATTTCCGACTGGATCAACAGTTTTAATGGCAAAGTGGTTCAGGGGCCGACCGATAAAGCCTTTGCGGTGAAAAAGGATGGCGGTGAGTTCGACCAGTTTACCGGTGCCACCATCACGCCGCGCGCGGTGGTCAATGCCACCAGACGCACCGCCCTGTTAATTGAAACCCTTCCGGAGAGATTCTCTTCGTTACCGGCATGTGGAGACGCAAATGAGTGAAGCTAAAAGCCTGCTGGTGGGCGGGCTGTGGAAAAATAACTCCGCGCTGGTTCAGCTACTGGGCCTCTGCCCGCTGCTGGCCGTGACCGCCACCGCCACCAACGCGCTGGGACTGGGTCTGGCGACCACGCTGGTGCTGACCCTGACCAACAGTTTTATCTCCGCCTCACGCCGCTGGGTGCCGTCGGAGATCCGCATCCCGATTTACGTGATGATCATCGCCTCGGTGGTGAGCTGCGTACAGATGCTGATCAACGCCTACGCCTACGGTTTGTATCAGTCACTGGGCATCTTCATCCCGCTGATTGTCACTAACTGCATCGTGGTTGGCCGGGCCGAAGCGGTGGCCTCAAAAAGCAGTATCCCGCTGGCGGCGCTGGATGGATTCGCTATCGGTATGGGCGCGACCTGCGCCATGGTCGTGCTGGGTTCGATGCGCGAAATCATCGGCAGCGGCACGCTGTTCAACGGTGCCGATCAGCTGCTGGGGCCGTGGGCGAAGTCGTTACGCATCGAGGTGGTCCATTTTGACTCGCCGATGCTGCTGGCTATGCTGCCGCCTGGCGCCTTTATCGGCCTTGGCATGATGCTGGCAGGCAAATATCTGATCGACCAGAAGATGAAGCAGCGCGCCGCACAGCGGGCAGAAGCCGCAGCCACTGCGACGCCACAGGGCGCAACCGGGAAAGCGGTGTGAACCAGACGAAACGTAATGAGATCCTGCGTCGGCTGCAGCAGAATAATCCGCATCCGACCACCGAGCTTAACTTCAGCTCCCCGTTTGAGCTGCTGATTGCGGTACTGCTCTCGGCCCAGGCGACTGACGTCAGCGTCAATAAAGCCACCGCCCGGCTCTATCCGGTGGCGAATACCCCGGCGGCGATGCTGGCGCTGGGCGTTGAGGGCGTGAAGGAATACATCAAAACTATCGGGCTGTTTAACAGCAAAGCGGAGAATGTGATTAAGACCTGCCGCATCCTGCTGGAACAGCACAATGGCGAGGTGCCGGAAGATCGTGCCGCGCTGGAAGCCCTGCCCGGCGTTGGCCGTAAAACCGCTAACGTGGTGCTGAATACCGCATTTGGCTGGCCAACCATCGCGGTCGATACCCATATCTTTCGCGTCAGCAATCGCACCCGCTTTGCGCCGGGTAAAAATGTTGAAGAGGTGGAGCAGAAACTGCTGAAGGTAGTGCCGGCGGCGTACAAGGTCGACTGTCATCACTGGCTGATTCTGCATGGTCGTTACACCTGCGTGGCGCGCAAGCCGCGCTGTGGTGCCTGTCTGATTGAAGACCTGTGTGAGTATCCCGATAAAGTCGATTAACCGGCTGCTCTGACCCGCTACGGCGGGTTTTTTATTGCTGGTCGCGCCGCCACGCAATGATCTTCTTCCGCTCCCATGTCCCGCCGTTGATACCTGCACAGTTTGTCGGGTTGTTACATTGATGTTGATGATGGAAAATCGCCGCCCCTGACGATAAGAAAATGTTATGACACGGTGAGTAAAGTAATGAATAACAGCCCTTGCACCGGCAGGCACGCGGTACGCCTGTTTCTGGCCCGTCTCTGGCCACATCCGCTGGCGGTGAGTAAAAAGCATATCTTTTTTGCCAGCCTGGGTGCCGGTAGCGGATTGATTCTGACCAGTCTGCTCAGCCACTGGCTGCTGGGCGAGCTGAATTTATGGTTTATCGCCCCGGTCGGCGCTTCGGCGGTGCTGCTGTTTGGCGTGCCGGCCAGTCCACTGGCGCAGCCGTGGGCAGTGGTTGGCGGAAATACGCTGTCGGCACTGGCTGGCGTCACGGTGAGTCAGTTTATCCCCCATCCCGCTATTGCCATGGGCGTTGCCGCCGGTCTGGCCATTCTGTTGATGTTTAAGCTGCGCTGCCTGCATCCACCGGGTGGTGCGGTAGCCCTGACCGCCATTTTAGGCGGTCCGACGGTGCAGCAGATGGGCTACCACTTTGTGCTGACGCCGGTGCTGATCAACTCGGTGACGCTGGCCCTGCTGGCTATGCTGTTTAATAACCTGGCCGGACGCCGCTATCCGCACCCGCTGGCCCCGGAAGAAGTGAAACCGGAGCCGGTAGCGATGCCGGTACCGCTGACGCGCGCGGATCTGCACCAGGCGCTGGAAGCCGGTGAACTGCTGGATATCGACGAAGATGACTTGCAGGCCCTGTTGCAGCGCGCGGAACTGATCGCCCAGCGCCGTCAGACCGCCAGCGCCTGATTCCCGCCGTATGGCGTCAGCGCCGAACTTGATCCGTGCCACAGATTTGGTCAGCCAAAGCGCAGCGGCTTTTCCATAACATACTGATAACACTCTCGCCCAGGCCGGACGCCCAGTCTGCCCTGGGCGATTGCCCATAGAGCCCGCCTTTTCATCTCCTTACACTTTACTCTTCTTTACGCAACCGCGAGGAAGACCGATGGAAAGCGCCCTGTCACTCGATCACGATGAGCTGATTGCCTCCGCCATCAAAAAGTTTTTCACCCGCATCATTCCGATGCTGGCCGTTATGCTGATCATTAATCAGATCGACCGCGCCAATATAGGCTTTATCAAAGCAGAGCTGCAGACCGATGCCGGCATCAGCGCCGCGGCTTTCGGGCTGGGCGCCGGGCTGTTTTTTATCGGTTACGCGCTGTTTGAGGTGCCGAGTAACCTGATGATGAAGCGTTTTGGTGCCCGGGTCTGGCTGACGCGCATCATGATTACCTGGGGGCTGGTCGTGGTGCTGACCGGCTTTATCACCTCGGCGACGCAGTTCTATCTGCTGCGCTTTTTACTCGGCGTCGCCGAGGCGGGCTTCTTTCCCGGCGTACTGTTCTATTTTCGCCAGTGGGTGCCGAATGCCTGGCGCGGTCGGGCTACCGCGATGGTGCTGAGCGCGACCGCCGGGGCCTTTCTCTTTTCCGGCCCGATTACCGGCGCGATCCTGATGATGCATAATTTTCTCGGCATCGCGGGCTGGAAGTGGGTGATGTTTCTGGAAGGTGGCGCTTCGGTGCTGGTGGGGATTCTGGCCGCCTGGGTGCTGGTTTCGCGACCTGCCGATGCCCGCTGGCTCAGCGAACCGGAAAAGCAGGCGCTGGCACAGCAGCTGCACAACGAAGAAGCCCATCGCGACCAGCTTAATCAGCAGCCGGGCCGGATGTCGCTGCTGCGTAACCGCAGCCTGCTGTTCTTCGGCGTTATTTTCTTCACCATGACCATGACCGGCTACACGCTGGTGTTCTGGCTGCCACAGATTATTCAGCGTATTCAGGGCTTCAGCAGTTTTGGCATCGGGATTCTGACCGCCGTGCCCTGGCTGTGTGCGATTGTCGCCATCAACCTGCTGAGCCGCTTTTCTGATCGTCATCGTGACAAGCTGGATAAGGCGCTGGGTGCCGCCATGCTGGTCGCCGCCTGCGGCACCTTTATGGCGACGCTGGGATCGCCGTGGTTTGGTTTCGTGGCGATGATCGTCGCCTGCATCGGCTCGAAAGTCAGCGCCACCTTTTTCTGGCCGATGCCACAGGGCGAACTGCCCGCCTCGATTGTGGCACCCGGCATTGCGCTGGTGAACTCAATCGGTAATCTCGGCGGCTTCTTCGCGCCGACGGTATTTGGCTATCTGGAAATGAAGACCGGCTCAACCACCGGCGGTCTCTACGCCCTGACCAGCGTCTCGCTGCTGACCGGTCTGTGGCTGCTGCTGCGTCGCAAACCGGCCCCGTCTTCCCTTGTCCCTATGGAGAATCAACATGTCAGCCAGTCCAGTCATTAAATCTATGCGGGTGGTGCCGGTCGCCGGCTATGACAGTATGCTGCTGAATATTGGCGGCGCGCATAACTGCTTTTTCACCCGCATTCTGGTGATTCTTACTGACTCCGCCGGCCGCACCGGGGTCGGCGAAAGCCCGTGCCACGCCTCGACGCTGGCACTGCTTGAGCGTTTTCGGCCACAGATTGAGGGCAGCGATCTGCTGCGGCTCAACGCCACGATTTCGACGCTGTTCGCCAGCGATGCGCGCCACCAGCAAAGTGCGCATACCGATGATATTCATATTCCGCAGATGAATCCGGAGAAGTTCTACAACGCCGCCGCGGCGATTGAAGCGGCGTTACTCGACCTGCTGGGGCAGCACCTCGATCTGCCGGTCGCCGAGCTGCTGGCCAGCGGCAAACAGCGCGATCGGGTGCCGGTACTCGGCTACCTGTTCTATATCGCCGACCGGCATCTGACCACCATGAATTACCAGCCGGGCCAGGCCGGTGGCGATGACTGGCTCCGCCTGCGCCATGAAAAAGCGATGGATGCCGAAGCGGTGGTGCGGCTGGCAGAAGCCGCCACCGATCGCTACGGTTTCCGTGACTTCAAACTCAAAGGCGGCGTGCATCACCCCGAAGTGGAAGTGGAGACGGTGAATGCGCTGCTGGCGCGCTTCCCCACGGCGCGGGTCACTGTTGATCCCAACGCCAGCTGGTCACTGGATGAAGCGATTTACTACGGTCGTCAGCTGGCGGGCCGTATTCCCTATCTGGAAGATCCCTGTGGCGCGGAAAACGGCTATTCCGGCCGTGAGACGCTGGCGGAATTTAAGCGCGCTACCGGTATCCCGGTTGCCACTAATATGATCGCCAACGACTGGCGTCAGTTGCAGCACGCTTTACAGCTCAATGCCATCGACATCCCGCTGGCCGATCCGCACTTCTGGACGATGCGCAATGCGCACACCGTGGCGCAGTTGTGCCATGAATGGGGACTGACTACCGGCTGTCACTCGAATAACCATTTTGATGTATCGCTGGCGATGGTAGCGCATCTGGGTGCCGCAGCACCTGGCGATCGGCTGACCGCCTTCGACACGCACTGGATCTGGCAGGATGGACAGCAGCTGACGCAGCAGGCACCGCAGATCCGCGACGGCTTTCTGGAGCTGCCTGAAGGACCCGGCCTGGGGATTACGCTGGATATGAAGCGGGTCGACGCGGCACATGCGCTCTACAACGCGCTGCCGGATAAAAATCGCAATGATGCGATCGGGATGCAGTTTCTGATCGAAAACTGGGCGTTTGACGCCAGACGCCCGGCGCTGCTGCGTGATTAACCGGGCACGCTGTGACAGTGTCACAGCGTGCCGCGCATTAGCGTTGTGCCAGTGCGGCCTGCATCCAGGCAATCACCAGCGGTGAATCCTGTTGTTGCAGGGCCGCACGCTCTGACTGGAACAGCGTTGCTACAAAGAAAGGGTGATCCTGCAGTTCTACGCCGCGCACGTCACCGTCGGCATCCCATGCGGTAATATCCAGCGTCTTACCGGCCAGCGCTGCCGTGAACTCAGGATTAACGCCGAAGTTACAGTGGTAGCCTTCATCGCTGCTGAGCGTAGCGTAGGCCTGCGCAATGCGTGAACCGGCTTCAAATCTCACCGCGCCCCGCTGCTCCACCAGCGAACAGCTGAGAGGCGCTATCACCATCCGCCCGGCCCGATCGGTCTCAGCATGTGCCGCATCCTGCCAGTCCAGCACGTTGCGGGCATATTCAATCACCGCGTACTGAAATCCGCCGCAGGAGCCGAGAAAGGGTTTGCCCTGTTCCCGCGCCAGCCGGATGGTGGCGAAAACGCCCGCATCATTATGGTAAGGACTGCCAGGTACCACCCAGATCGCCTCACGTTGTTGCAGGCGGCTCAGATCGCCCAGCTGTTCAGTGGCAATCCATTCAGCGTCAACGCGGATATTCAGATGGGCGGCGGCACGTTCAATCGCCAGCGGAATGGCCTGATGGGCTACGGCGTCAGCACGGTAGTCGCCAACCAGAGATAAACGTAAAGGGGAAGACATGGGACGATCCTTATGAGGGAAATTAAGAGGTTACAGGAATGTTAATTTCTTGTCTAGCGCCCTTGCTACGCCTCAACTTTACCGGAAAACGCGGCTCTGGCTCATCTTAACGACCTGATAGCCGCTGTTAAGGTGGTGCTGATTTCCGAAACGGCGAAGCACAGCGATCGACCGGGCGGTCTGCTCGCTGCCTTACCGCTTGTCACCCTGCTGATCCGGGTAAAACCGGAAGGGCAAACGCAGGCGATCATTGTCGCCCACGTCGGGTACCTTTTCTTTTTGACAACGACGACTGACGTTATCAGCTATCCATTTTAATAACGATTTTGCCAAATGCACCCCGGGAGAGATGCTCAAAAGCGTCGACTGCCTCGCTAAAGCGGTAAACCTGTTCAATAACGGGTTTGATATGGTGTTTATTCAGGAATGGGTTCATCCGATCAAACGAGGAACGGGGTGCCACTGCAATGCCTCTGATGGTTGTCTGGCGGAAAATTAACGGCATTAAATCAAGCTGCGCTGTCTGACCGGTAAGAAAACCTACCTGTGCAATCGTTCCGGCCACTTTGGTTGCCGTAATTGACTGGTTAATGCCGCTGCCACCGGCAACCTCCACCGTGACATCAGCGCCCTTACCCCCGGTCAGTTCCAGAACTTTATTTTGCCATTGAGGCCATTTTTTATAATTAATCCCCTCATCCGCCCCCAGCGATTTAATCCGTTCGAGGTTGGCATCGTTACTGGATGTCGCAATCACCCGCGCGCCATAGGCATGCGCTATCTGAGCAGCAAACACGGATACACCGCCGGTTCCCTGTACCAGCACGGTTTGTCCGGGCTGCAAATTACCGATATCCATTAGCGAGTACCATGCCGTCAACGCCGCAATAGGAAGAGTGGAGGCTTCCTCATCTGTCATGCTGTCCGGGGCTTTGACCGCGCTATCTTCATGAAGAATCATGTACTCAGCGAGTCCGCCAGGTAACGGCATGCCTATACACCAGGCTGGCTCGTCGGCAGCCGGTTCGCCATCCAGCCAGCGGGAATAGAGATGTGAATTAACGCGATCGCCAATGCTGAAACGGGTTACCCCCTCACCGGTGGCAACCACGGTTCCTGACGCATCAGAGACCGGGATAAGGGGCTTTGGCACCAGATGTGGCTCATAAAAACCCTCCACGATGGCTTTGTCCCTGAAGTTCAGCGAAACCGCGCCAACTTTTACCAGAAGTTCACCCGGACCGGGTGTGGGGGTCTCAACCTCTTCCAGTTTTAAGTTTTCAAGACCAAAATCTTTTAATAACCATGCTTTCATTTCTGTCATTTCCTGTGTGCCTGTATCAGAGAGGCATGATAAGCAAAGCGATCGCGGGTAAAAAGCCATCAAAAAGAGGTTCAGTGTTTCTGCAGGAGAAACAATTGAGCTGGGTTATACTCCCGGCTATCACAATTTTGGTCATACTATTTCAGCGGAGTTAAAAACGTGCGCCCGAACATGCTTGAGTTGATGGACATTTTTGTTCAGGTTGTAGAACTGCGCAGCTTCACCCGTGCCGCTGACGCTTTGCAGTTGCATCGCCCTGCGGTCAGCAAGTCGGTGAAGCAGCTGGAGGATACGCTGGGCGTTAAACTGCTGCATCGCACCACACGCAGTCTGAGTGTGACGGCTGAAGGAGAGGAAATTTATCAGCGAGCCAAAGCGCTTCTGACCGATGTCAGCGAGATGATGGCCTCTTATTCGCCCGATCAGTTGCCGCACGGCGAGCTTCGCATTGATGCTCCGCTGGCCCTGACGCACAGTATTCTGATCCCCTTCCTGGCTAATTTTCAGGCTCTGTATCCGCAGATTGACATTGTCTTAACGGCTTCAGATCGTCTGACTGACCTGATTTCCGAAGGCGTCGATTGTGTTATACGTCTCGGTGAGCTTGCGGATTCAAATTTTATTTCGCGTCGTGTCGGCGATCTGCAGATGGTGACCTGTGCAGCCCCCTCCTATCTGAAAAAATATGGCACGCCTCAGACGCCGGATGATCTTGCTGATCATAAAGCCGTCTGTTTTTTTAGCGAGCATAGCCGTGACCTCCATGAATGGAGATTTGTTGTTAACGGTGAGGTTATTTCACGGCGACCGGCACACAGTATGCGGGTTAATAATTCAGATGTGTTGTTATCCTGCGGCCTGCAAGGCCTTGGTATACTTCATGCCATACGCGCGGCATTAGAAACTGACATTGAAGCGGGCAGGCTGACGGAACTGTTATCTGACTACGCAACGGTAACCAAACCGGTTTCCATCCTCTATCCTGACCGACGCTATCTTCCTCCTAAGGTCAGGGTTTTTATCGAATGGTTCGATGAATTATTTAAGCAGTATTACCAGCGTTAATGTTGCTCGACAGACAGGCTGCGGCAATAACATCAGCGCGGTAATCACAGCGGGAGAACAACGTAAAGGAGAGCACCTGGGACGAGCCTTATGACGGGCGCGGGAAGGTGATTAAATGTTAATTTTTTGTCGAGTCTGCCCGGCGGCCTCTTCATCACGGTCGATTTTTGCCGGATAACCCGCGCACCTGATAACTGCCGCAGACAGAAGTTTTATGCTTCGATTGCCACTCGCGCACCGCTTTTGCTGCGTAGATTTCCGCCACGCAAACGGTTTCTTCTTTTTCTTCCTGAATTAAATCATCTGTTTGTGCGCAGGATCGTCATTTGCTCACTTTTAGCGCAAAGCAGGTGGGTAAATGAGGGTTTTTTCATCGCTTCGCCTGATAAATAGCCGCTGACTGACTCATAGTGCTGGATAGTGATTATTCAACAAACTATTAATCTGGATAATCGTCTATTAGCAGTTAATATCAATATTATCCAGGCCGTGACTCGCACCCACCCTATTTATACTGCTATAATCCCCGCTTGCCATATTTAAATCCGATTAACAGTTTGTTATAAGTTTTTTAACCCGATAATATCAGGGTCATCCAGTGGTCAGAAAATTCTTGCCCTGTCGCGCTTAATCAGCCAAATTAGGCGCCGCTTTTCCCTTCTAATAACAATCTTGCGCATGGACAACTCACATGACGCGGACTTAATTCCTGTCCCGAAACAGGGTGTGATAAAACTGAGGTACATGTGTCAACTGCAAACAAACACACTGATGAGACCGTTAGTCTCAATGCGTTTAAACAGCCAAAGGCGTTCTACTTAATCTTCTCGATTGAGCTGTGGGAGCGGTTTGGTTTTTACGGTCTTCAGGCCATCATGGCGGTTTACCTGGTGAAACAGCTGGGGATGTCTGAATCCGATTCCATCACGCTGTTCTCCTCGTTCAGCGCCCTGGTCTACGGGCTGGTGGCGATTGGCGGCTGGCTCGGCGATAAAGTGCTGGGCACCAAACGCGTGATTGTGCTGGGTGTCCTGGTGCTGGCGCTGGGTTATGCGCTGGTGGCGTTCTCCGGTCACAACGTGAGCATTGTCTATATCGGCATGGCGACCATCGCTGTCGGTAGCGGCCTGTTCAAAGCCAACCCCTCTTCGCTGCTCTCCACCTGCTACGACAAAGATGACCCGCGTATCGACGGTGCTTTCACCATGTTCTATATGTCGATCAACATCGGTTCGCTGTTTTCGATGATGCTGACCCCGTGGTTAGCGGCGAAATATGGCTATAACGTGGCGTTCTCGCTGTCGGTGATTGGTCTGGTGATCACCCTGTTCAACTTCCTGTTCTGCAAGCGCATGGTGAAAGATTACGGTTCTAAACCGGACTTCGCCCCCCTGCACATTGGTAAGCTGCTGATGACGCTGGTTGGCGTGGTGGTGCTGGTGGCGCTGGCTAACTGGATGCTGCATCACCAGTCTATCGCCCGCCTGGTGCTGGCAGTGATTGCGCTGGGTATCGTACTGGTGTTTGCCAAAGAGGCCTTTGCCCTGCAGGGTGCCGCGCGTCGTAAGATGATTGTGGCCTTCCTGCTGATGGTGGAAGCGATCCTGTTCTTTGTGCTCTACATGCAGATGCCCACCTCGCTGAACTTCTTTGCAATCCGCAACGTTGAACACAGCATTCTCGGCATCACCTTTGCGCCGGAACAGTTCCAGGCACTGAACCCGTTCTGGATCATGCTGGCCAGCCCGCTGCTGGCGGCGCTCTACAACAAGCTGGGCGATAAGCTGCCGATGCCGCATAAGTTTGCTTTCGGCATGGTGCTCTGCTCAGGGGCGTTTCTGGTGCTGCCGGTGGGCGCGAAGTTCGCCAGCGATGCCGGTATTGTCTCGGTTAACTGGCTGATCCTGAGCTATGCGCTGCAGAGTATCGGTGAACTGATGATCTCCGGTCTCGGCCTGGCGATGGTGGCCCAGCTGGTGCCGCAGCGTCTGATGGGCTTTATCATGGGCTCCTGGTTCCTGACCACCGCTGGCGCGGCAGTGATCGCCGGTAAAGTGGCGAATCTGATGGCGGTGCCGGAAAACGTGACCGATCCGCTGATGTCGCTGGCGACCTACAGCCGCGTATTCCAGCAGATCGGTATCGTTACCGCGGTGATTGCTCTGCTGATGCTGGTTACTGCGCCGTTGCTTAACCGCATGACCCAGGATACTGACGCAGAAACGAAAAAAGCTGAGGCGTAATTTCCTGACGCTTCTCCAGCCGGGCTCTGCCCGGCTTTTTTTTTGCGGCGGCGGCTCCGGTCGCAGATCCTGATCCGCGTCACTGGCAATTCTTCGCTGAGCCTTTACTATGCTGTGATCCCATCGCATCAAGGAGGCCTGGTCATGAAACTGTTTTGCAAAGCGGGTGCCTGCTCTCTCTCACCCCACATTATCATGCGCGAATGCGGGCTCGACTTCACTCAGGTGAACGTTGATCTGGCAAAAAAACTCACGGAACGGGGCGACGATTTTCGGCAAATCAATCCCAAAGGTCAGGTACCGGCGCTGCAGCTCAGTGATGGCACGGTACTGACTGAAGGCGTGGCGATTGTGCAGTACCTGGCAGATCTCAAGCCCGATCGCCATCTGCTGGCGCCTGCCGGCAGCCTGACGCGCTATCACACCATTGAATGGCTGAGCTACACCAGCAGCGAGCTGCACAAAGGCTTTACGCCGCTGTTTCGTCCGGACACCACGGACGAGGAGAAAGCGCGGGCACGTACGCAGCTGGAGGCGAAATTTCGCTACGTCGATGAGAGCCTGCATGACAGACAGTGGCTGATGGGGCTGCGCTTCAGCGTGGCCGATGCGTATCTCTATGTGGTGACGCGCTGGGCGAAAGCGCTGAAGCTCGATTTATCGGGATGTGAAGCACTGGAGAGCTGGTTCAGTCGGGTAGCGGCGCGTCCGGCGGTGCAGGCGGCGTTAAAAGCCGAAGGGTTACAGTAAGAAGGGAACCGCTTAATAAACAGGGCCGCTGAAGCGGCCCTGTTCCGTTTTACAGTTTTTCTGCCGCGAAGTGCTGCGTTGGCGCGGCAATCGCATCCTGAGCCGCCACCAGCTGCAGTTCATACTCGCCCATCTGATGGGTTTTCAGCATCACTTCATACACTGCCGCCGTTACGTGCTCCAGCGCATCCTGCAGGCTTTTGCCATGCAGCAGATTGACCAGCAGCAGGCCACTGGTCAGATCGCCCACGCCGACCGGCTGACGTACGCCAAAATCGACCAGCGGACGGCTGATGTGCCAGGCATCTTCAGCGGTCACCAGCAGCATTTCAAAGCGATCGCTGCGACGGCCGGCACGTGCCAGATGTTTGACCAGCACCACTTTCGGTCCCTGGGCGATCAGCGCCCGTGCGGCATCCACCGCGGCAGCGACATCGGTAATGCTGCGCTCGCTCAGCATCTCCAGCTCCAGCAGATTCGGCGCGATGATATCGCTGGCGGGCATCGCCATTTTGCAGTGAAACTCCGCCACGCCCGGTGCCACGATGCAGCCTTTTTCCGGGTGACCCATCACCGGATCGCAGAAATACCAGGCGTCGGGATTGGCCGCTTTCACCTGACGGACAATCTCTAATATCTGTTCGCCCTGCTCCGCCGATCCCAGATAGCCGCTCAGCACCGCATCACAGGTTTTCAGGCGGTCAATGTCAGCAATGCCTTTCACGATATCGGTTAAGTGGGTGGCGGGCATCACCGTGCCGGTCCAGTGACCATATTGGGTATGGTTAGAAAACTGTACGGTATTCAGCGGCCAGACGTTCGCGCCCATGCGGCGCATCGGAAACTCAGCCGCCGCGTTACCGGCATGACCAAAAACAACGTGCGACTGAATCGCTAAAATATTTTTCACTTGTTTGCCCTGTCCTGCCATAAAAAAGGGCCGGAAACCGGCCCTGAAATCTTACTGCCAGTTAATCAGGCAGTAATGTTTCTTGCCGCGACGCAGTAGCGTGTAGCGATTAAACAGCTTATCACTGTCGCTGAAGCGGTACTCGGCGTCCGACTGCTTCTCACCGTTCAGTGAGACTGCGTTTGATCCGATCATGGTACGTGCCTGGCCGCGTGACGGCACCAGCTCCGCTTTCACCAGCGCCTGCTGCAGATCATCGTCAGCACCCAGCACGATGGTTGGCATGCCATCCTGCGCCAGCTGGTCGAAGTCTGCTTCGGTCATCTCGCTGATGGCGCCGGAGAACAGGCTGTCGGTAATGCGTTTTGCGGCGGCCAGTCCGGCTTCACCGTGTACCAGGCGCGTTACCTGCTCAGCCAGCACATACTGCGCGCGTGGCGCGGTGCCGCTGTTTTTGTCCTCTTCTTCCAGCGCATTGATCTCTTCAATGCTCATAAAGGTGAAGAACTTCAGGAAGCGGTAGACATCAGCATCCGCGGTGTTGATCCAGAACTGATAGAACTTGTACGGGCTGGTTTTCTTCGCATCCAGCCAGACTGCGCCGCCTTCGGTTTTACCGAATTTGGTGCCGTCAGACTTGGTGATCAGCGGAACCGTCAGGCCAAACACCTGGTTCTGATGCAGACGACGGGTCAGATCGATACCGGAAGTGATGTTGCCCCACTGATCCGAGCCGCCAATCTGCAGCGAGACGCCGTGGCGCTCGTTCAGACAGGCGAAGTCGTAGCCCTGCAGCAGATTGTAGGAGAACTCGGTGAAAGAGATGCCCTGGTCGTCACGGTTCAGACGCTGCTTCACCGCTTCTTTATTGATCATCTGGTTCACGGAGAAGTGTTTGCCAATATCCCGCAGGAAGGTCAGCACGTTCATGCTGCCAAACCAGTCGTAGTTATTGGCGGCGATAGCGCTGTTGCTGCCGCAATCGAAATCAAGGAATGGCGCCACCTGCTGGCGGATCTTTTCAACCCATTCATTGACGGTTTCGCTGGTATTGAGTTTACGCTCTGCGGCTTTAAAGCTGGGGTCGCCAATCAGGCCGGTCGCCCCGCCAACCAGCGCCACCGGCTTGTGTCCGGCATCCTGAAAACGCTTCAGGCAGAGCAGCGGTACCAGATGGCCCAAATGCAAGCTGTCAGCAGTGGGGTCAAAGCCGCAATAGAGCGAAATTGGCCCCTGCGCCAGTTTCTCTGTTAACGCGTCTTCATCCGTCACCTGGGCGATCAGGCCCCTCTCTTGCAATTGTTGTATCAGGTTACTGCTGGTCATCACTGACTCCAAATTGATCAGACTGCACCTATGCTGGTACACAGCTTTCCGCTGAGTTGCGGAATCGAAAAAAATAAGGGCTATAGCATAAAGCGCTGACGCCTTCTGTGCCAGCGCTGAAAGGCGGGAATGTTACCGATTCAGGGTGCCAGTCGGTCGATTTTCCAGCCGTCGTGACCGCGCTGATAGAGGAAACGATCGTGCAGGCGATGTTCGCCGCCCTGCCAGAACTCCACCGTGTGAAATTTCACCCGGTAGCCACCCCAGAAACTGGGCAGCGGGATCTCGCCCTGCTGGAACTTCTGTTTAAGCTCAAGGAACTTGCCTTCCAGAATGCCGCGCGCCGAAATGCGGCTCGACTGCTTCGAGACCCAGGCGCCAATCTGGCTGTCACGCGGACGGCTGTGGAAGTATTTCAGCACCTCCAGCGGCGACAGCTTTTCCACTTCGCCCAGCACCAGCACCTGACGCTCCAGGAAATGCCACGGAAAATGCAGCGAGATGCGCGGGTTGTGCGCCAGCTGCAGTGCCTTGCGGCTGCCCAGATTGGTATAAAACACCATGCCCTGCGCATCAAAATGCTTCAGCAGAACGATGCGTTGCCACGGCTGCCCTTCCTCATCCACCGTCGCCACGGTCATCGCCGTGGGATCGGGCAGTTTCGCTTCGCAGGCCTGGCTCAGCCACTGTTCAAACAGCGCGATCGGATTGTCCGGCAGATCCTTGCGGCGCAACCCGCCGCGGGTATATTCACGCCGCAGGTGGGCGATGGTGTGTAGCGTTTCGCTGTCGCTCATAATGTTCGCCTATTCAGATAAACAGTCAGCTGGCGGGTTGCAGCTCACAATCATTGACGACAATTTTATCGTTACGTTCGATAAACGCGCCGGTTCCTTTGGACCAGAAGACGTAGTTGCCGTCACTGTAGCGGGCGCCAGAGGCGGACACCGTCTGTTTCAGCGTCAGCGGCTGACCATCCATAATAAAACTGACCTGCTGCTGCGCTTCATCAAGCGTGACGGTCAGCGGCAGCGTCCCACAGCGGTAGTGCAGCGTCTGGGGGGCCGGCGGTTGTTTATGCATCAGGCTACAGCCCGACAGCAGCAGCGCAGCGGCAACGGTTAATCCTTTCAACATAAGCGGGTCTCCTTCACGAGTGAAGCTGGCATTATAAGAAGGATTTGGCGTGAAGTAAGTGGGAATCCACGCCAATCTGGCCGACAGCTGACATTGAGGTGCTTTATTGCGGTTTATCAGCCGGTTGTCTGAATGCACGCGCGGCTTAATCAGGCTACGCTCTATAGATCTGAAGCGAGGGAGACAAAAATGAAATTTGATAACGAAGATGCGTTTAAACTGGCGGTGGCCTTTATGAACCACAAAGAGAATGCCACCATAGCCAGCAGCTACTTTAAAACCTTTATCGACACCTACCAGAAATTCGATCGCTGGCTGAGCGCCTCCGATCCGATCAATGCGATGAAAGCCGAGAAAGCGGCCGCCAAAGCCGGGGAAGACTCGCTGCTCTGATGGCTCTGCCTGCTGAACCGTCTGACCGATCGGTACGGTTCATCGCCACGCGTGATCCTCACGCTCCGGCCCGGTAGCGCATCAGGCTACCGGGTCATCAATTTCCGCAATCAGACTGGCATCCTGATGATGAATATTGCCCACCGCCTGGCTTACCGGATGCCAGGCAAATTCCTGTTCCGGCAGCGCCGCCTGCTGCGCAATCTCAACCGCCCGCTCTGGCGTGGTCTGCGGGCTTAACCACTCCGCCACGGCACTGGCAGCCAGCACCAGCGGCCGCCGATCGTGAATATCCACCATTCCTTTGTCGCTGGCGGCGGTGACAATCACAAACCCCTCTTTGCCATGCTCACGGTCATAAGGCGCTTTACCGATGGCGGCAAAGAACAGCGGCTGCTTCTGGCGATGATAAATAAACCACGGCTGCTTTTGCCTGCCGTGCTTTTGCCACTCATACCAGCCATCTGCCGGCACCACGGCCCGACCGTGCGCCCACAAGGGTTTAAACATACGCCCCTGCGCGGCGGTTTCGCTGCGCGCATTGATCAGCGGCGCCTTATGCCACCAGTCGGGACCGTACCCCCACAGCACCGGGTCCAGCTGCAGCTGGTCGTCACGCTGATTCAGTACCAGCACCCGGGTGCCGGGCGCAACGTTGTAGCGTCCGATCGGCTGCGGATCGTAAATAATCTCATCTTCCGGAATCGCCAGCGCATCGAAATAGTCATTCCGGCTGCTGTACTGCGCAAATCGTCCACACATAATCACCTCCCTCATCAAGCATAGCTGACGCTGGCGGCACAACGTGGGCAACGGCAGCACTATTATTCCACTGGTCAAACCTCTGGCCTGCGGATTATTTGCGTAAGATTTAACCGAGTGAAGAAATATTCTGCGCGGCACGTTTCGTTGGCAATAAATGCTATATCCCGGCGGCAGCAGCGCGATTATTCCCTGTTACGCCGGTTTCTGATTAAAAATCGCGCAACGAAGCGCGGCAGGGCCAGCAAAAATGATAAAGGCGTCTATGCTGTATACGTCTGGATTCACTTCAAGGAGAAGAAAAAATGAAAATGAAATCTCTGTCAGCGGTCGCGTTGCTGGCACTTTGTTTAGGTACGCTGGCAGGTTGCGCGTCTAACCAATCGATTAAGACTACTGATGGCCGCACTATTGTCACCGATGGTAAGCCACAAATTGATGATGATACCGGTCTGGTGTCCTATCGCGATGCTCAGACAGGCAAAACTGAGCAAATCAATCGCAATGAAATTAGTAACATGAGTGAACTCGACAACTAATAAAGGTGAATACGATGAAAAAAGCGCTGATTTTACCTCTTGCTGCATTGATCGGTATGACCGTATTAACCGGTTGCACCCGTACCAGTTACGCTATTCACACCAATGACGGCCGTACCATTATTAGTGACGGCAAACCGTCTGAATCAGATGCCGGTCTGCTGGCGTATAAAGATGCCAATGGCGTGAAGCAACAGATTAATAAAGCTGACGTCAAAGCCGTATCTGAAGTGCCAAATAAATAATTATTGGCCATCCCGTTATAAAGCCGCCGCTGTGCGGCTTTATTTTTGCCTGTTGGCTGCCGAAATAACCCCGCCGCTGAGGATATGCCTCGTCTGCGCGGCTGTCTCACCCTTTCTCACCCGGGCATTCAGCTGAAATAACGTCCGCTGGTTGCCCCTTCGCTTATCTGAATTTCAGGCACATCCGCAATTTTTTACCACTCTCATTCATTCCCCCGGTGCTATAAAAAAAGCAGCGACGTTTCTTTCAGAACAATATCAGCCATTTAAAGCGATTAAAAAAAGTTCATTTTATTTCCTGATGGTTTTAATAGTCTCTGCCCTGGGTTAGTAACCTTTCGTTCAGGCTGTTTTTTACTAGAATAATTATTGTGTTATTTACGTTTTCACTCAGGAGGTTACCCATGGTATTTCACGATAAATCAACCGGACATATGATTCTTGGTGAAGCAGCCATTAACCTGGCCTTTCAACAACAGGATATTACGCTGGTATCGCTGATCCGACAGTTGGGTGAGATGGCTGAAAATGAGAGTAACGACGATCGCGTGGCGCAGATTGCTGATGCGCGCAACTGGCTGAAAAGTTTTATCAATGCCTCTACCCGCGATCGCGCCGAGCTGAACTGGCTGGTGGTGACCGGACAGGAACCGGTAGAACTTAAAAACACCCGTTAACCTTTTCTCTGGCTGCCGTTCAGCCGAGGGCACCTCATCCGGTGCCCGCCTCGCCCCACCTTATCGCCCTCTGACATCTTTATGCCGTCCTACAGCCAGAAAAGTGCCTCTCCGGCCGCTGATTCGCTGTGCTCAGGGCACCCTGTGCCGCAGCATCAGGTGCTGCACCGGGCACGGCGGTCAGGGTCATCGTGGCTGGCCTGCTACTCAGCGACTGGTTCGCCGTTTTCGGTGACGCTCTGGTGCAACGGATGTTTCGCCGCATCGGTTTCGAATCCGCCACGGGCAGCAAAAACGGAACAACCAATGGCTGCCACAAGCGTCAGTAAGATAGAGGTTTTCACAAAACAGGCCTTAATATTTTACGCAGGATAATGGAGCAGGAAGCCTGGCACACTACGGGGTAATCGGAAAGACCGGAACGCGATTTCTCTGGCCGGAAACGGCCGGGCTAGTGAAGTTTACGCGCCAGAATACGAATCGCTTTCCTGCAGGATAAGCGTGTATTCCGGTCGGGAGAGCGAACACGCAGGCTGTGCAGCGCGTTGATAATTTCATGCACACTCAGCGGCTCATCTGGCCTGATAAGGCGTGAGACCACTTTTCCTATCAGAGCACGGATCTCATCATTGATGGTTAGGTCGTCGTCTGTCACTGCTTACTCCCTGACGTCTGGCTGGCGGCAATGGTCACGCCAGTGATTAAGCGGGTGAGTCCCCTCGCTTTTTCTTTTTTGCTCTTTTTGCTTTTTTTTGCCGTGCATTACTGACGCCCGTTTAACGGCCACTTTAGGAAGCGATCACCTCCTAATTGGGGAAATTTCAACCCAATACTTTCAGTGCCAGGGCGAGAGTCTGCTGTTCATTGGCCACATCCCTGACTTTGCCCGCGACCCGCAACCCGTAGGCGAGGCAGATAATCAGCCCGGCGGCGGCCTCAACATCCAGCGTGGCGGAGATGGAGCCATCCTGTTGCCCCTGCTCCAGCAGCGAGACCAGTAAGCCCTGATTGCGCGACACCACCTGACCGATGCGTTGCGCCAGTGCGCCATCCAGCGTCTGTAATTCAATCGCGCTGGTAACCACCAGACAGCCGCGACGTCCCTCTACTGCGCGCGCTGAGTCCAGATAGAACTGCAACAGTTCAGCGATCTTCGCCCGCCCGCTGTCAAGCGGCTGCAGCCGACGCCGTAGCTCGGCGTTACGCAACAGCAGATAACGTTCAAATACCTGCAGAAACAGGGAGCGCTTATCTTTAAACGCCTTATAAATACTGCCTGCCGAGAGGTTCATCGCCGCACCCAGATCGTTCAGCGATGCTGCGTGATACCCCTTTTGCCGAAAAACAATCATGGCCTGATCCAGAGCCTGTTCAATATTGAACTCTCTGGGACGGCCCCGCTCTTTGTTTTTGTGCTCTGTGGCTATCGTGATCATCATTACCGGCCAGGGGAAAATGCACTCCCGTAAAATCAACGGGGGATTGTATCTCAGGCACTGATAATAAGTATACCGCGCTGATTATTTTCACCGGCCGCGCGGACGGATGATCCATCAATTAATCACCTCAATGGTTAACATCGCTACTCAATTTATCACTTTCAGTCCGGCACTATTTTCTCAGGCAGCGAAAAAATCTGCCGGTTATTTATCCGGGAAAAGTGTGGCCTCAGCCTGACGATCGGCCTTTTGCTGCCTGCGCCGCTCACTATTTATTTTGGTCAGCCACAGCATAAATTGTTTATTCAGCAGGCTGGCATGGTTCTCATTATCTGCAAAACAGATAAACAGCTGAGATTTTATATTATTGTTCTCATCGACCGCATAAATTTCATATTCATCATCGCGACGGGTTTTGACTATCGCCGTGAAATGTATTGCAGGCCAAAGATTAATTCTGGCTTCAAATTGTCTAAAGTTCATCACATTTACCTAAATATTTTATCAATACACCCGATCAGCTAACAACTGGTCGGGCCAGGTAAAGGATAGCGCTGCAATAATTTCGCTGCGTGATAAAAAAAGCTATTGGTCGGGCTGACGGTGAGGAAAGGTGAATAGAGGCTGATGCTGATGCTGATGCTGATGCTGATGCTGATGCTGATGCTGATGCTGATGCTGATCGAGCCTCGCATGCAGAGGGCTGCTGACCAAAGCGAAAGATGAGCCTTAACGCTATTGCGCTGGCGTCGGGAAATAGCGCAGTCGTCGGCAGAGTCGTCACGTCTGGCGGATAAAAGCCATACTGCTCATCGGGACCGTAATGCCAGCCAGATGCTGGCTAAAAAAGTGCTCAGGCTGGTAGCGGTGGCCAGCAAAAACGTGCTGCTATCGAATGATGCACTGTTACCGGTTAGCGGACTTTATCTGACCACGGGCAGGTCAGCATAGCGCGTGGTGTAGGCTGGTGAGAGCATCTCTCGCTTCATCGCCCAGCTTTTCTGAATCCCCTGACCAGCAAACCAGACCTTACCTTTACCTGATGCGTTGATGCTATCAATCGCTGCCATCAGGGTGGCGCTGTTTGCCTGCGGTACAATATCGTCAAACAGGTTCAGCTGTGCGGTACCGCGGCTGAAGAAATCAGCCAGCATCACGCCAGCTTTCATGTAGCGATAGCCGTCAACCCAGATTCGATCCAGTGATTCAGTTGCGGCACGGACAATGTCACGGGTGTCATTAGATGGCGTCATCAGTTTCATCGAGGCCTGATTCCCATAATAAATTTCATTATCCGCATGCGGGCTGGTGCGCACAAAAACGCTGACAAAAGCGCAAAACTGATGCTCACGGCGCAATTTTTCTGCCGCCCGTTCAGCATAGGTACAGATCGCCTGGCGCATATCTGCATAGCCGGTGATGCGATGACCAAAAGATCGGCTGCACATAATCTGTTGCTTGACCGGGGCAAACTCTTCAAGCTCAAGGCACGACTCGCCGCGCAACTCGCGTAATGTCCTTTCAAGAACCACGTTGAAATGTTTCTTAATCACCCAGGGTGAGCTGTTGGCCAGTTCCAGCGCGGAGTGGATCCCCATACTGTTCAGCTGCTTGCTGATACGTCTTCCGACTCCCCATACCTCGTCCACCGGTACCCGAGCCATTAGCTTTCGCTGGCGAGCCGCGTCGGACAGATCCAGCACGCCGCCAGTGGCTGGCCACTTCTTGGCGGCATAATTGGCTAATTTTGCCAGCGTTTTGGTTTGCGCAATGCCAATGCCGACCGTCAGGCCGGTATTTTTCAGCACCTGGCTGCGCATCTGATGGCCCAGCGCCGTCAAGGAGAGGTAACGAGCGGCACCGGAAAGATCGATAAATGCTTCATCAATCGAGTAGATTTCAATTGCAGGCGCCATATCCGTCAGGGTCTGCATAACACGCTCACTCAAATCGGCATAGAGCGCATAGTTTGAACTGAAAATATGTACTGGTGACGAGAAGGATTTATTTTTCAATTTAAAGAAGGGTTCGCCCATGGTAATACCGAGTGCTTTTGCCTCTGCCGATCGGGAGATGACACAGCCGTCGTTATTGGATACCACCACCACCGGCTTTCCGATTAAATCTGGTCGGAACACGGTTTCGCATGAGGTATAAAAGCTGTTGACATCAGCTAGCGCGAACATCTTCATTTATGCGACTTAATTGAAAATGTCACCACACCAAATATTTGTAGCTCTTCCGCATCCTGAAAAGTAATGGGCGAATAGTTACTGTTGTGTGGTACCAGTTGCAGATAGGGATGCTTCCGTAACTCCTTGACCGTAAATTCACCGTCGACGGCGGCGATAACGATGTTCCCATGGCAAGCCGACAGCGACCGGTCGACGACCAGCAGATCGCCGTCGCCAATTCCGGCCCCCACCATAGAATCGCCACTCACTTTGACAAAGTAGGTTGCACCCGGATGGGCTATCAACAGCGTATTGAGGTTCAACCTATCTTCGACATAGTCCTGGGCGGGACTGGGGAAGCCGCAGGCTACTCGTTCAGTGAAAAGTGGCAGAAGAACGGGTAGGACGCTCTCCACAGGTCGAATGAGCAGCATGATGTTGAGTCCCTTTAAACTGTATTTATATACAGTATTTGCCATAGAAAGCGGCAGATCAATCCCCTTGTCAAAAATAGCGATTAAATACATGAAAAATAAGTTAATTAACTAAACAAAACCGCTGATATCACAGTAGAATCACTCTTCTTTCTTAGGCTTTGTTAATTTTTCCATCAGTAATTAACCAGAAATTATCAGCATTTTAATGTAACCGGCCTGTCTGGATCTCAGGATGAGCAGCCCTATCGGACAGGCTGCGGGTATTGACGGAAAGGCAGAACAAAATTCAATCACAACATCTGCTTGCCCAGCTCAGCATCATGCAGATGTACTAATGAGTATCTGGATATTCATCCAAAAAATTACGCACATTTAACGTGTCAGTAAATCTGAGTTCGATCTTGTTGAGATTAAATAAACAGCAATCATTCTTGCTGAAAAAAAATATATTTAATTGATCGCCTCTTTCATTTCCGTATGACCGGCTATAAGCCGGGCGCTATAATACTGACAATCAAGATTCAGTAATTGTATTCGTGAAAGGCTAATAACAACTTCAATACCGGCCTGGTGTATATCACTTTCAGCATTCAGGAAATCCAGTAACGTTCTGCTGCCAAGGCGGGTATATTGTTCCCGATAAATATCACGGGTTCTGGTCGCTGCGGCTGCTCTTTTCCTCGCCGCCACCATCAGGCCCTGATAACCCGGCAACTGCTCTCTGGCTGCATTGAGGCTCGTCTTCTCTCTTAAAGATACATCATCAAAGTGATATCTGTTGCGCTGAAATTCATACTGGCTTTTTTCAATTTCGTAAAAATTCCCGACGCTAACAGGCATTGACAGGTTCACCGAAACTGATTTGTCATCTCTATAACGATTCCGCTGATGCCCCGCCCCCTTTTCATAAGTTGCTCTCAATGAGACGGTAGGATACATATTGTTCTTAGCCAGTTCGAGTTCCTTCTCCTTAATGAGCATTTCCACTTTCGCTTTTTTTACATTGGCAGACTCATCGGAGAACATTGTTTTACAGCTGTCACGAAAAAAGTGGGTTATGCCGGGTAAAACATCTGCCTCCGACACGCGATGAGCCGTCAGCCCTGACAACTCTTCACTCCATTTTTTAAATTCAGCTTTATAGGTAAATAAGGATGCGGTCGCAGAGGCAGTCCGCGCTTCGGTCTGGCTTAAATCTGATTCAGCCGACGCTCCAGCCGATACTTTGTCACGGGCCAGGGTCCTTATCGCCTCAAAGCCCTGTAGCTGTTTCTCGGCAATACCCATCAACATCCGGTACTGCTGCACAGAGATATAGGCCTTCGCTACATTGTAAGCCAGGTCTGTAGCCTCTTTATCTAAATCCAGTCTGGCGTTGATCTCATTTAATTCGGCTACATCGACACGACCGGATATCTTACCAAAGGTATACAGCGGCTGCTCCAGTGTCACTATAAACTGATTACCGTTATCCTTTTCATCAAGTGTTTTAGCTGTACTCAGGTTTAATTCTGGAAAGTATCCAGCCCTGGCAACACGCCCTGCAGCTTCGGCGCTGGCTACTAATGCCTGACCGGCCCCAATAGATGGGTGTGCTGAAAGCGAAATCTTCATCGCCATGTCCACATCATAATGTTTCACCGTACGGGTTGGCGCTTTCTGCCGGTGCTGAACACTATCATCCGTAATGCTGTCAGGGGTAACCACGGCAGCTGCGCCTTTGTTGGTGGAAGCCAAAAACATTATTAAAACCTGCCAGAAAATCCTTTTAATCACAGATCATCTCTCCCTCATAGCTTCGTTGAGCTTATTAAACGGCTTAATAAGATACTGTAATACCGTTCTTTTACCGGTGGTAATCTCTACGGTGGCCATCATCCCGGGAGAGATATACATTTTCCGTCCTGATTTCGTCTCCATATAATCTTTGTAGGTTTGAATAAAAACCTTGTAATAGTACTGCCCTGGCTTGTGCTCATCTTTTGTGGAATCGGGTGAAATAAACACCACCTCTCCTTCGAGACCGCCGTAAATCGAATAATCGTACGCGGTAATTTTCACTCTGGCTTTTTGGGTTGGGAGTAATTTAGCTTTATCTTCTTTTTCTGGCCGCACGCGAATAAAGCCGATATCTCTGGGGGAAATTTTCGCCTCAATCAGAAGCCGGTCATTAATAGGGACAATATTCATTAATATACCATTAGGAGGGATAGAACCCCCTAGCGTAGAAATATTGATGCTTTTTATCATGCCCTTTACCGACGATCTTATTTTAGATTTATTAACTAAATCTCTTTTCCCGATAATGACCGGAGCCAGAGTTTGTACCTCAGCATCTGCTCTGGCAAGCTCCTGACTGGCGGTAATGTAATACTCCCGTACAGCCTCTTCCTCTTTAGTATGCAGTTCAACCAACTGACGCTGCAGGCGAAGAACATCCACCTCGCTGCTTGCTCCCTTGCTGACCAGCTCCTGATTAATGGCAAGTTCCCGATTAATCAGCTTCCCTGACTGCCGAAAATTTTGTGTCAGCTCTGAAAGTTTTTGCCGTTTATTAATGAAAAAGGTTCTCTCTCTGCTTATCAGGTCAGGATAATTTTGCAACTCGTCTGGAAACTTTAATTCGTCAACGCTTTGGTTATTAATTTCGGCTTTAAGCCTGACTGAAGTAGCAAGTGCTGCACGATACCTTGCCTGGCTTTCTTTAATACTCGACATAGTGCGAATCGTATCCAGTTCAGCGACAACCTGCCCAGCCTGTACTACGTCCCCTTCCCTGACATTGATTCTTTCCAGAATCCCACCATCAAGCGACTGTATTACCTGCTCCTTCTGACTGGGTATAACTATCCCGGTTCCTCTGGTCACTTCTGCTATTTCCCCGACATAAGACCAGATAAAAAAAGCAAAAGAAAAAATACTTATCACCATCACAACTCGCGTTGAGCGAGTATACCGAACATCATCCTTTAGGCCGAGAAAGCCAGTATCTCCCGTATCACTTTCGACATTAAATAAATTCTGTCGCTTACGCTTGCGAAGACGTTTTTTTTTGAAGAAATGCAGAACGGAATGAAAAAATTTACAGCCAGAACAGGCAGCGATTTCTTGATCGTTGTTTTCTATAGTGCTGTTTTTCCGACATCTGCGAGATCGATTAACAGTCATTATCTGCTCCTGATAAAATACGCAATGCCAGAGCTTTAGGTTTATCAAGAACAACGCTTCCACTATCAATAACAATAATTCGATCGACCAGTTCGAGCACTTTCATTCGGTGCGTACTGATGATAAGCGTTCTGGAGGCAGTAAATGCCATGAGCTGATCAATCAGTTCTGCTTCTGTTATCTCATCAAGATTAGCGGTTGGCTCATCAAGCAGTAAAACGGTGGGTTCCCTGAGCATCATACGGCAGAGAAGAATGGATTGCTTTTGCCCGCCTGACAGGCCATTGCCCCCTTCCTGAATAATATAGTTAAGCCCTTCAGGCAGCCTGTTAATAAAATCAGCCGAACCCGTCATTTTCAACACACGAATAATATCGTGTTCACTGGCACTGGGGTTTCCCATGACAATATTTTCACGAAGGCTCCCGTAAAATAGCCTGGCATTCTGCGATAAATAAGCAACATCTCTTCTGACATCCGCCGGATCTATAAGTGAAATTTCCGTACCATCTATTTTCAAAGAGCCTGTTGAATAGATCATATTGCCGTATAATGCATTCAGCAATGCACTTTTCCCGGCGCCGTTTCGCCCAAGTACAGCAATTTTTTCCCCGGGATAGATATTCAGCTTATCGATATGTAGTGCGCTTACCCGACTTTCAGCCCGGTAATAGAGATCTATATTATTCAGTGAAAAGAGTCCTTCTATGCAATTTTTATGGATTTTTTTTTGTTTTTCGGGTTGATCTACTGGCAGTGCCATAAGCACATCAATACCCTTCACGGCAACTTTTGTCTGCTGCCACCGGGTAATCAGGCTCGCTATTTGAGATACAGGACCCATCATACGAGAGCTCAGGATTGAACAGGCAACTAAGGCTCCTGTAGAGAGCTCACCGGCGATAACCAGCGGAGTTCCGGCGCAAATCACGCCAATAAACGTACCATTCTGGATAAGGTACGCCCAGCTTGCTAACTGATGTGTGAGATGCTTGAGCCGAAGACTGCTTTCTGCACTCGTTTTTGTATAGTGGTTCCACTGCGCCTGAAATCGGTGTTCTGCCTGCATGGATTTAATATCATCCAGCCCCTGTATAGCCTCGACAAGCATACCGCTGCGCAGTGATGCCTCTCGCATTGACTCATTCGAAAGAAGGAAAAGTTTCTTTTGTAGCAATATTCCCGGCAGCACCATAATAAAAAATGCAACCAGCGGAACGAATACAACCACACCTCCCATCATGTAAAGAACCCAGAGGAAGAATATAAAATATGGCAAATCGGCTATCGCTGAAATAGTCGATGAGGTCATCATTTCCCGGATCTGTTCAAGATCCCTGAGCTGCGTGATAAAGGTTCCCGTAGAGCCAGGACGGTGTGAGTTTTTGATACGCACAGAATGACCAAACACCCTGTCTGAAATCCTCAAATCTGCTTGTTTACCCAAAATATCGATAATGCTGTAGCGCAACATTTTGAGGACATAATCCATAATAAACGCAAGCAAAACGCCGGTCAGAAGAACCGCCATAGTCGGATATGACTGTGCCGGAATGATACGGTCGTATGTCTGCATCGAATAGGTAATGCCGGCAAGTCCCAGGACATTGATTAAAAAAGAGGCGAGGATGATGTACTTATAGGGGGCACTATCCCGCATCAGAAGACGCCAAATCCAATGGCGTTCCGCTGGTTTAATGTAAGTATCGACCCGTGGGTCAGGGGCATTCACCAGTGGCTGCAAAATAAAAGCATGCTTGAGATTCAGCTCTATTTCAGCAAGACTTATCACAGCAGATGTGCCATATTGGCCGCTGAACTGTATCGTTCCCCCAGCCTCTGAGCAACTTGTCACAACGCCTACCCGACCATTTTTCAATTCAATAACGACAGGCAAACTCCATGTATTAAATCTGACCTGATTGCGGGGGATAAACTTTGCTACCATGCCGGTTTTTCTGGCCATGATCATAATAATACTCTGGAGATTTACTTCTTTATCGAGACACTGATACCATTCGGCTGCCAGCTTAACATTCTCAGGTGAGTAATCCAGACGGTGATAATTTGCTATAGACAGTATTGCTTCCCGATAGAGATTAAGAAAATCACGATTTGAATGCGATGCCTGATTATCATTATTTGGTGCGCCCATTCTTTACCTGTTCATCATCATGTTGCTAGTGACTCTCTTTAAAAGTTTTATCGCGCTGGCAGGCCACACCTTCCACTTAAATAATTTCTTTCAAAGCCCTGGATATTAAACATTCAAAAAAAGAATATATAAAACCTCTATCCCCTTCGCATCTATACATTGAGAGGATGTTTTTTTAATTACTTCTTTACACCCCATCTGTTTTTGCAAAGGCAGATGGGGTTCACCGTGGTTTCAACTGCTATCAGATATCGATTAAAGTATGCTCATCATGGTTGAGTTTGACGTCAGAATGCCAGGCGCCGCCTGAGTACATTTCGCGGCTATCTGCAGTAACGACTTTCAGGTCCGACGTTTTATCTTTTCCTGATAAGCTGTCAAGATTTATATGGCCATTACTGGTGGTGAGCAATTTACCAAATAAAGTCGGTTTATTTACCTCAGTTGCTTTACTGTTATTGTGACTTTCAGCCTCTGCACTTTGAGTAGGGTTATCGTCGCTGACAGCGCGTTTGACACGACTATCAACTGCCGTAACATCAAATTTCTGAATTTTAATTTCAAGCACCGCAGAAGATTCTAAACCGGGCAGATCCGGAGAAGAGACCTTATAGGTAAACTTATCGACATTTTCTTTTTTGATATCATTAACGCTCAGATTATTTGCTTTATACTCGTAATTTCCGTTAGCAAAAGCCTTAAGCTCTCCATACTTTCCTTTTATTGTCACCGAATCTGAACCCCTGGAGTGTGCGATCTCTTTACCCTCAACAGCCGAAACCTTAATATTTTTCACGCCATCGTTAGCATCGTTTTTAATCACATCGCCTTTTAACAAAGGTAATGCGTTTTTATTTATAGCCTCAGGTACGTCATACGTTTCAACTCTGACCTTGTCGAGAGTGATTTCAGTCGAATCGATACCGGCGGCGATCCCTGAGTTCCCCCACGCTTTTACTTTATAATTCCCTGGCGTCAAATCTTTCAAGTCTAAGGTGGCATATTTTGGAATGATATCAGTAATGCCCCCTATAATAGAGCCAATCCATGATTCGGCCTCTCCATTGATAGTTTTAACGGACGTTTCTTTTCCGTTACCCTCTAACCTGTAGACCTCCAGATAGGGGGTTCCGAGCTTGATGTTAATGCCAGTAAAGGTGGCAATCACTTTCCCTGTGGTATTTTTATCTACTGTCACATTAATTTCTGGTTTGTTACCAAATCTGAAGAACAGACTCAGACCATTATTGGTATTGGATTGGTTGTCTTTGATCGAACCAGAGACAAATGTTTCTTTAGGTTTAACTGCAGATTTAGGAATGATGTAATTTGCGAAATCGTTATTGGCTTTAAAAAAGTCCGCCACGCCGTTGCCGTCCGCATCGGTGATCGCCGGCACGTCCGCCGCCTTCAGCGCATCAGTACGCGCCTGAAGATCTCCCTTCTCTCCGGCCTCATCCGGCACCCGGCTGACCGCGTCCTGCGCCGCCTGCTTCGCCGCGGCCAGCGCCTGGTTCGCGTCCTCCACCGCCTTCGCCCCGGCCGGCGTGA